>CAXSGY010000021.1:0-92588 GCA_964237235.1 uncultured Pyrinomonadaceae bacterium | reverse complement strand
GTTTGAATATTCCGGTCGTCGCGGTCGTTGATACGAACTGCTCGCCCGAAGGAATCGAACAGGTTATTCCTGGAAATGACGATGCTTTAAGAGCGATTCGCCTTTTCGCATCGCGCATCGCGGACGCAATTCTCGAAGGCAAGCAAATTGCTACCGAAGGAAGCGTGGCGAGCGAAGCAACGCCGAAAAACGATTCTGACGAAGGCGCGGAAACCGAACCGACTGTTCAGGTTGCGGACAAATCATTCGCCACCGCCGATGCGACGAATGTTGACGAAGCTCGACCGGCGGCAGGCACCGCCCCCGTTGACGGCGCGAGCGGTAACGATAATGCGGCAAATACGGCGGCTGACAATTCGGCTGACGGTCAAGCGGTGCAGAACGAAGCGACGGCTCGCTAAACAATTAAATTTCACTTCAAAAAGCGCGGCTTTTTCGTTTCTTCGCAAGCGGGCTGCGCTTTTTTATAAGCAAATTTGCAAATTACGGATTAGAAATATTAAAAATTATTTTTGGAGTTAAAATATGGCAGAAATCACGGCAAGTTCGGTAAAAAGCCTGCGCGAAAAAACCGGCGCGGGAATGATTGATTGTAAAAACGCGCTCGTCGAAGCGAACGGCAATGAAAACGAAGCGATTGAAATTTTGCGTAAAAAAGGAATGGCGACCGCCGATAAAAAATCGGGTCGTGTAACGGCGGAAGGCGCAGTTGGTTCGTATATCCATATGGGCGGAAAGGTCGGCGTTTTGGTCGAAGTCAATTGCGAAAGCGATTTCGTCGCCCGCGGCGAAGAATTTCAGCAACTCGTTAAAGATGTCGCAATGCACATCGCCGCGGTTGATCCGAAATATGCCCGCCGCGAAGAAGTTCCGGCTGATATTCTCGATAAAGAACGCGAAATTTTGCGCGAGCAATTGAAAAACGATCCGAAAAACGCCAACAAACCGGCTGATGTTTTAGACAAAATCATCGAAGGTCGCGTCAACAAATACTACGAGGAAAATGTTTTGATTGATCAGCCGTTCGTCAAAGACCCGAGCAAAACCATCGGCGATTTGGTAACGGAAAAAATTTCTTCAATTAAGGAAAATATTACGATTCGACGCTTTACGCGCTATAAAATGGGCGAAGGCATCGAAAAGAAAACAGACGATTTCGCCGCCGAAGTCGCTTCAATGGTCGGGTAGTTTTAATTTTGGGTTCCAGGTTCCGGATTCCAAATTTATGAATATTTTTTTGGAATCCGGAACCTGAAACCTGAAACCTGAAACCTGGAATTTGGAATATGAACGCTGCATACAACCGCATTCTGCTGAAAATTTCCGGCGAAGCCTTGATGGGCGAGCAGAATTACGGCATTGACACGAATGTCGCCGAAACGGTGGCGCGGGAAATTAAAACGGTTTACGAACTCGGCGTGGAAGTCGCGGTGGTCGTCGGCGGCGGCAACATCTTTCGCGGCGTGTCGAAATCGGCGGGCAATATGGACCGCTCGAGCGCAGATTATATCGGGATGCTGGCGACCGTGATGAACGCCGTCGTGCTGCAGGACGCGCTCGAAAAGCTCGACGTTTTCACGCGCGTGATGTCGGCGGTTGATATTCCGCAGCTTGCCGAACCGTTTATCCGCCGCCGCGCGATGCGGCATCTTGAGAAAAAGCGCGTCGTTATCTTCGCCGCCGGAACGGGCAATCCGTTTTTCACGACCGATTCCGCCGCCGCTCTGCGCGCGCTCGAAATCAAAGCCGACATTATCTTAAAAGGCACGAAGGTTGACGGCATTTATTCCGCCGATCCGTTTCTCGACTCTGAGGCGACGCGCTACGAGAAAATTTCTTATCAGGAAGTTCTGGAAAAAAATCTGCGCGTAATGGATGCTTCTTCGATTTCGCTGTGCCGCGACAATAATCTGCCCGTGATGGTTTTCAAACTGCGCGAGCCGGGCAATATTTTGCGCGCCGTGCAGGGCGATTTATCTATCGGAACAATCGTCACGGTCAGCGGCAAAACTCAAACCGCCGGATAGCAGATTGCGAATTTTGTTTAAAATTCATTAATATTGCTTTATGAATTTGCACGTTAACGCCAAATCCTCGACGATTCGTTTGCCGAAACGCGGCGGCGAAATGTTCTACCCCGAAACCGACGGAGAACCGATGGCAGAAACTGATGTTCACGCAAATCTTCTGATTGATCTGCGGAAGGCTCTGGAATTTTTTTTCGCCGAGCGCGAAGACGTTTATGTTACGGGCAATATAATGTTTTATTACGTCGAAGGCGAGCCGACCGAAGTTATCTCCCCGGACGTGATGGTTTGTTTCGGCATTCCCAAAGGCGACCGCACGAGTTATAAAACCTGGGAAGAAAACGATGTCGTGCCGTCGGTCGTTATCGAGCTTTCCTCGCGCGGCACGTGGCGCAAAGACCGCGTTGAGAAAAAAGCCTTGTATGCGGCACTCGGCGTAAAGGAATATTATATTTTCAATCCGCTCGAACTGAATTCCGATTCGTCATTCGTCGCCTTTCGCCTGACTAACGGCGATTACGAGACATTGGAAATTTTTAACAATCGTGTGCGAAGCGAGGCTTTGAGTTTGGAATTAGTCGCGTTCGGCAAAACTCTGCGCCTGTTCGACGCGCGAAAAAACGAGTTTCTGAAAACGCCCGAAGAACTTTCCGAAACCGTCAATCAACTCGGCGATGAAAATACCGAATTGAAAGCCGAGATTGAAAGATTGAAAAAACTTTTGGAAAATAATTAAAATATGAGCGTAGATATTGTATTGAATGAAACAAAACCGGATATGGAAGCGGTAATCGAAGACTTAAAGCGCAAACTTTCCAATGTGCGGACGGGACGCGCGACGGTCGGCGTTCTCGACGGTGTGATGGTTGATTATTACGGCGTTCCCACGCAGTTGAAACAGATGGCTTCGGTCAATGCGCCCGAACCGCAACTACTGACGATTCAGCCGTATGAATCCGGTCAAATCGGCGCAATTGAAAAAGCGATTAACAATGCCAATCTCGGCTTTAATCCTTCCAACGACGGCAAAATTATCCGTCTTTCGATTCCGCCTCTGACTGAAGAACGCCGCCGGCAGCTCGCCAAACAAGTTCACGAAATCGCCGAAGAACACAAAGTCGCCGTGCGCGGCGTGCGCCACGATGCCAACGATATGCTCAAGTCTATGACCAAAGACAAAGAGATTTCCGAAGACAACGAGCGTTACGGTTTAGACGAAGTTCAGAAATTAACCAACACTTACACGGGCAAAATTGATGAACTCGCCAAAACCAAAGAACAGGAAATTATGAGCGTGTAGTTAAATTAAAAGTTAAAAATTAAAAAAGCGCATAGTAAAAGAAATTGACTTACTATGCGCTTTTTTAATTTTTAACTTTTAATTTTTAATTAATTTAGCGCATTTTCGTTCCGCAATCGGGGCAGAATTTGGTCGTAAATTCGGTTTCCGCGCTGCACGAAGGGCATTTGGCTTTTTCCTGTTTGGTCGTCGTTCCGCATTCCGGGCAGAATTTGGCGTTCGGCGAAATCGGATAAGCGCAGGCGAGACAGGCGACGACGCTCGGCGCGCCGGGCTTGACCGATTGCGAAGAGGTCGCGTAAGAATTCGCGCTCATATCAACGTCCGACGCGTAATCGGTTTGTCGGGCTTTTTCCTGTATTTGCTGACGCATCGCGTCGGCTTTCGCCTGCGCGTGGATTGCCGCCATTTCCTCATCAAAACGCGGCGCGCAGTTTTCGCATTGATTTGCCTGTTCGTTCCAACAGGCTTCCGGGCAAACCCATTTTCCGCAGCGCGAACATTGATGAAAATGCTGCTTGCCTTCTTCAACCGCCGTCTGCAATGCCGAATCGTGCGCCGAACCGCCGACCGTGCGCTGCATCTCATAAGCCGAATTTCCGGCGGAACGTCCCCAACCCAGTAAATCGCTCGCCGCGTTCAAAAAACCGCCCGCCATTCCGAGATACGACGGCTGATATTTCGACATATAGCCGTTGCCGCATTTATCGCAGTGAAACTTAAACTGATAACCTTTGTCGGTTGATAAATCCTGGTAATTATTGACGAATTGAATCAATGCCATTGTTTGAAAACTCCTTCAAAAAATCACTTTGAATTTTACACTTTTTCAATCGTTGAAAAAAGTTATTTTTGCAAAATTTTTAACTTCGAGAGAGGTTTATTTCATCGTGAAAATGTCGTCCGCAATCGTCGTATTGACGGAAATTTCTTTGGCTTTGAAATCCGCATAGACGGTTAGGTTTCCCGTCTCGAACCGCTGCGCGTAACGCTCGGGGATCTTCACGCCTTCGACTTCGCGCACTTTATCAATCTCGACCGAAGTCGTAATCGTTCTGCCGTTAAATTCATAGCTCGCTTCGTAACTTTTCACCTGTCCGGTTTTCTCGTCAACGAAAAAATCCGTGTAATAACCTTCGGGCGAAGTGATGCGAAAACCGAGTTTCTTTTTGCTTTTTTCGGGCAAAGCGGAAACCGTGTAATCCTTTTCGCCGATTTTCGGCAAAAGCGGCAGACCGAGCCGGTTGATCGGCGGCAAGCTGAAATCCTTCGCCGTCGAAAGCGTTTGTTCGCCATCGTAAATTTGTTTAAATTGCAGAAACGGCGTGGAAATTTCCAGACGATATTTGTCGCCCGCATAAGTCATTATAAACGGCGCGGGAAAAGTCATCGTCGGCGAGCCGGAAACATCCGCCGTGCCGCGCACGACGAGCGATTTCATTTGCTTAAATTTATCGCCGCCGTGCGCCGCGAGCGCGGCTTTTGCCAAATCCATCGGCGCGGCATTTTTGGCGACCGCGTTCGTCGTCTGCGCCGTTGCGGGCGTTTTGGTCTTCTGTTCGGTTTGCGCCGAAACACCCGCGGCGAAAATGCAGACGAGCGGTAAAATCGTAAAATATTTCATAAATTTAATGTCTGGGAGAATTTGAATTAACTACTCGGTCTGATACGTCGCCACGCTGTTCGGAGTTTCGTAACAGCGAACTTTATAAACTTTTACGCGGTCGTCGTCAACGCGCGACGCGATGTATTCTAAAATATAGCGGGCGAGATTTTCCGCCGAAGGATTTAATTCTTCGTCGAACGGCGGCAATTCGTTGATGTTGCGGTGATCGAGATAATTGACGATTTCGTCCGCCACCGATTTCAAATCGCCGAAATCAATCAGCAAACCGATATTATTCAATTCCGCGCCGCGCGCGAAAATCTCGATTTTATAATTATGCCCGTGCAGATTTTCGCATTTCCCTTTATAGCCGCGCAGTTGATGCGCGCTCGAGAAATGGCGTTCGATCATTACTTCGTAAAAACTTTTCATTTTTTAATAAGTCGAAAAAGCATATTGAATGACTCTGACGACGGGTATCGGCTGATCATCTTTTTCCGCCGGAAAAACATCATCTGGGATGCCGCCCTGAACGCGCCTTCATCAAACTTGCCGCAGCTCGACAATTAAATCGGCTTATTTTGTTGCTCTTGCAAAATCCGAGTCAATTCGCCGCGTTCTTCTTCAGAAAATTGTGCTGTCTTTTCGATAGTTTCATCTAAAATTGGCTGCATTTTTTTCGCCTTCGCTAAAAATTTGCGCTACGTCCTGCAATTCACTGGTTATTTTACAACGCGGCAAACTGTTTAAGAAATCTTTGCCGTAGCCTTTCGTCTTCAGGCGCGAGTCTAAAATCGCAATCACGCCTTTGTCGTTCGCGCTTCTGATTAAGCGTCCGATTCCCTGCTTTAAAGTTATAACAGCCTGCGGAACGCTGTAATCGAAAAACGATTTGCCGCCGTTGTCATCAATAAAGCGCGTTCGCGCGGCGACAATCGGGTCGGTCGGGACGGCGAACGGAAGTTTGTCGATGATGACGCAGGAAAGCTGTTCGCCCTGCACGTCAACGCCCTGCCAGAAGCTCGACGTAGCGAACAAAACGGCGTTCGGCGTTTTGCGAAATCTTTCAAGCAGTCCGGCTTTCGACATCGAACCTTGAATCAGACACGGAAAATTGACGCGCATCGAAACTAATTCGTAAAGCGCGTTCATCGCGGCGTTGCTCGTCGAAAGAACGAAGGCGCGTCCGTTTGTGACGGTCAAAATCTTGATGATTTCGTTCGCCGCGATTTGATTAAATTCCGGCGCGCGCGGTTCGGGCATTCCCTTCGGCAAATAAATAATCGCCTGTTTTTGATAATCGAACGACGAAGGCGCGAGCAGCGTTTCGGTTTTGGAATTGTCCAAGCCCAGTCGGTCTTTGATGAAATTAAATTTGCCGTTCGTCGAAAGCGTCGCCGAAGTCATCACGACGGTTTCGAGTTTATCGAACAGCTTTTCCTGTAAAAGCTTTGAAACGTCAATCGGCGACGCGCGCAGAAACATTCCGCGCCCGCGCCGCTCCAACCAGTAAACGTAATTTTTTTCCGCCTGCGAGCAGACGAAATCCAGGTCGAAACGAGTTTGACGCGTGCGCCGCAGAAGCGATTCGGCTTCGGTCATTTTTTCGGAGTAAACGTCAATCGCCGATTCTAATCTTTCGAGCGCGGAATCGAGCGCGAAATACGCTTCGCCCAAAGGAGTCGCTTGAATATCGCCGTTCGTCATTTTTTGCGCGAACGAATTCGGCAAAAGGGGAAATCGTCCGTCCTGTCCGCGACCTTGCACGAAGCGCGTCCAGAATTGGTCGGCAAGCCCAATGATGCGCGCGCCGAGCTTCGTTAAATCTCTAGTCGCAATCGCGTCGGTAATCGGCAAATTTTCGGCATCGCGGATGAGTTCGTCAATTTGAAAGGTCGAAATCTGAAAGCCGAAATAATCGGCGGCGATGTCTTCGACCAAATGCGCTTCGTCAAAAATCACGGCGGAATAATCGGGCAGGACGCGCCCGTATTCGTTGCCGCGAATATTCAAATCGGCGAAAAACAGATGATGATTGACGATGACAATATCGGCTTCTTCGGCTCTGGCGCGCATTCTGGTGATAAAGCAAGGCTCGAAATCCGGGCATTTTTGTCCGAGACAAGTTTCCGATTTGGCGTTGATTCTGTTCCAGAACGAAAGATTCTCCGGCAGATTCGTCAGTTCGGCGCGGTCGCCCGTTTGCGATTCGCGCGCCCAGTGGCGGATCTGCTCAAACGAATCCATTTCGTCCAAACCTTCGAGAATCGGTTGATTTTCCGCCTTGGCAATGCGATATAAACAGGCGTAATTGCCGCGCCCCTTCATATTCGCGGCGGTGAACTTCTTCGGCATCACTTTTTGCAGAAACGGAATGTCCTTTTCCATCAACTGTTCCTGCAAATTTTTCGTTCCCGTCGAAATGATGATGCGTTTTTTCTGTCCGAGCGCGGCGGCGATTGCCGGCACGAGATACGCGAGCGTTTTTCCCGTTCCCGTTCCCGCTTCGACGATTAAATGCCTTTTTTCTTCGAACGCGCGCAGCACGGCTTCCGCCATTTTTATCTGCCCGTGCCGGTATTCGTAATCTTTGTGATATTTGGCGATGAGTCCGTTTTTGCCGAAAATTTCTTCCACTTATTTGTGCCTTATTTTGCGATTTTGATTTGACTAGCAGCGGGTTTTTATGGATAATATGATCCAACCCCGATTGTATTCGAGTTAATAAATAATCATAACAAATTGTTTGGAAAAAGTTCTCTAGACGGCAATCATTTTCATTTTCTGTTTTAAGTTTCGATACAACATCTTTCGTCAAAATTCAGCAAATTATTAAAATCTTTTTAGGAGAATCCAAAATGAAAAAAACCGACGGCGCGGACAATCGCCGCAGTCTTCTGACTGCTTTAATAGTTTCGGGCGCAATCGCCGCCAGCGTTTTTATGCCTTATCTGTTCGGCTCTTCCGCCGCCAACAAACAGAAAGCCGACCGCTCGCAGAGCATTTACGAAAAATTTGAATACTACGATATTCGCAGCGATAAAAACGCCGCCGAAACTTTGCTGAGCTTCCGGCAGACGGCGAACCGCGACGCGGTTGAAAACGCCGACGTGCGCGACAATTTCGTCACGGCGGAAAAACGTCTCCGCCAGTTCGTGCCGACCTTAAAAATCGAATACAACAAGGAACTGCAGAATCCCGAAGTCATCGCGCCCGACATGATGCAGGGACGCGCCGCTTTGACCGCGCCGTCGAGCGCGAGCCGCGCGGCGATTTTGCGCGAGTTTGCCAAAGCCAACAACGATTTGGTTGCTCTGCGCGGCGATCAGCTCGACAAATTGAAAGTCGCCGCCGATTACATGAATCCGAACGGCGAGCTTTCGTTCGCCCGACTCGAACAAACCGCCAACGGCATTCCGGTTTTTCACGCGGAGATTCGCGCCGGATTTAACAGGAACGGCGAGATGTTTCGCGCCGTCAACAACCTCGCGCCGGGACTCGACGAAACGCTGCTTTCGACCGATTTCGGCGATGCGGGCGAAGCCGTCAACCGCGCCGCCGGTTATCTCGATTACACTTTGAAGTCAAACGAAACGATTCGCAATGACGCGGCGACGACCGATTTGAAAGCGGTTTTCGGGCAGGGCGATTGGGCGACGACCGCCGAAAAAATTTATTTTCCGACAGAAATCGGCGTGGCTCGTCCGGCATGGCGCGTTTTGATTTGGGAGCCGGTTAACGCATATTACGTGATTGTTGACACGGCGACCGGCACGATGCTTTATCGCGAAAACATTACCGCCGACCAAACGCAGGCGGCAACCTTCAACGTTTATGCCAATTCGACGAATATGTTGAAAACGATGCCGAATCCCGCGCCGCTGGCGACTAATCCGACGAGTCCGGCAACCGGCACGCAAGGTGTTCTACAGCCGCGCACGAGCGTCACGCTCGTCGGCAACGAAGCTCCAAACACATTTAATAATCTCGGCTGGATTACCGATAATACGAACGGCACGAACGGCGTAACCGACGGCAACAACGCCGAAGCCGGTGTCGACCGCGACACGACCAACGGCGTGGACGCGACCGTTCAGGGAACGAACCGCGTCTTTGATTTCAATTACACGCCGAGCGCGGGCGTGAACAACAGCGGAGGCGATTCGCCGCTGCTGCCCGCTTATCAAAACGGCGCGGCGACGAATCTTTTTTACGTGACCAACCGCTATCACGACGCGACTTATCTGCTCGGCTTTACCGAACAAGCCAAAAATTTCCAAAACGACAACTTCGGACGCGGCGGCGCGGGCGCAGATCGTATTTCCGCTGAGGCGCAGGATAACACCGTCGGCTCGTCCTGTTCAGCCGCGCCGTGTTACAACAACGCAAATTTTTCGGCTCCGGCAGACGGCACGCGCGGCAGAATGCAGATGTATCTGTGGAGCTTGATGACTCCGCAGCGCGACGGCGATTTAGACGCGGAAATTATCGTTCACGAATTAACGCACGGTGTTTTCGGACGCTTGCATAACGGAGTCGGCGGAACGCAAGCCGGACAGATGAACGAAGGAAATTCGGATTTCTTCGCGCACGTTTTGCTCGCCAATCCGACCGACCCGATTAACGGCATTTATGTGACCGGAGCGTATTCGACGCTTAACCTGCGCTCTGCCGCCCCGTTCAGCAACGTCGGCAATTATTATTACGGCATTCGTCGTTTTCCGAAGGCGGTTCTCGCCTATACCGGCGGACCGAATAATCGCCCGCACAATCCTTTGACTTTCGCCGACATTGATCCGGCGCAGATGAACTTAACGGACGGCGCGTTCGCGCCCGCTTTCACCGGTTCGGCGACCGCCGTCCACGACGGCGGCGAAATCTGGAGCAGTATGCTTTGGGAAGTTCGCGCCCGTCTCGTGACGCGGCTCGGCTTTGATGCGGGCAGCAAAAAAGTTCTCCAGCTCGTAATGGACGGTATGAAAGTTTCGCCGTCGAATCCCACGATGATTCAGGAACGCAACGCGATTATTGCCGCCGCTTTAGCCAACGGCAACAGCGGCGATGTCGGCGATTTGTGGGCGGGTTTCGCTCTGCGCGGATTAGGCGCAAACGCGACGAATCCGACCGGCAATACAGTCGTCGAAAACTTTGAACTGCCGAACGCTTCGCTGGCTGACACCGGATTTGCAGTTTCCGATCCGGCTCCGGGCGGCGACAACGACGGCTTTGCCGAACCGGGCGAAACCGTCCAGTTAACAGTTCCGGTCATCAACAATACGGGAAATCAGCTAACCGGCGTAACGGTCAGCGTCAACGGCGGTGGCACGGCGAATTACGGCGATGTTGCCAATAGTCAGACGGTAACGCGGGCGATTTCATTTATGATTCCGTCAAACGCCGCCTGCGGCAGTAAATATACGGTAACGTTCGTCATTTCAAGCACGAACGTCGCCACGACGACGACGCAAACGCGCTCGTTTACGCTCGGCAAACCAATTTTCGGCGCGACGGCGCAAACCTTCGATACGGTCACCGCTCCTGCTCTGCCGTCCGGCTGGACGCAGGAAAACAGCGGAGCGAATACCGGCTGGATAACCAGCGCGACTGCGCCGAACAGTGTGCCGAACACGGCGTTCGCTCCTTCGCCCGACCTGGCTGGTGAAGCGAGTTTGTATTCGACCGCCAATATCAGTTCAGCGGCGGCGCAGTTGAGTTTCAAAACCTTCTATAACACGGAAAGCACCTGGGACGGAATGGTTCTGGAAATTCAGATCGGCGGCGGCGCGTATCAAGACATTACGGCGGTCGGCGGCAGCTTCATCAGCGGCGGTTATAATACGACGATGAACGCTTCGAGTCCGCTCGGCGCGCGGCAGGCTTGGTCGGGCAGTTCCGGCACATTCGTCAATACGGTCGTCAACCTGCCCGCATCGGTCAACGGTCAGAAAATTAATCTGCGGTGGCGCGGTGTGACTGACACCAACACAACCGCCAGCGGAACGCCCGGTTTGAAAGTTGACGATGTTGCGATGACCGGCGGCACTCTGCTCAGCAGTTATGAATGCGCGAATACGCCGACCGTCGCCCGCACGAAATTTGATTTCGACGGCGACGGCAAAGCCGACGTTTCGGTCTTTCGTCCGAACGGCGGATTCTGGTATTTATTGAATTCGACGAACGGTTTTACCGGCGCGCAATTCGGCGCGAACGGCGACCAGATCGCGCCGGCGGATTATGACGGCGACGGCAAAACCGATTTGGCGGTGTTCAGAAGCGGAACGTGGTATATACAGCGTTCGACCGCCGGTTTCACGGCGATTCCGTTCGGCGACGCGAGCGACGTTTTACAGCCCGCCGATTTTGACGGCGACGGCAAAGCCGAACTCGTCGTATGGCGACCGTCAAACGGCATCTGGTATAGCTACAATCTCGTCAATAATGCCGTCACCGGCGCGCAATTCGGCGCGAACGGCGATAAACCGGTCGTCGGCGATTACGATAACGACGGCAAAGCCGATTTCGCCGTGTTCCGTCCGGCGGGCGGGAATTGGTATATACAGCGTTCGACCGCCGGTTTTACCGGAATACAATTCGGCGACGCGAACGATAAACCCGTGCCGGCGGATTATGACGGCGACGGCAAAATCGATGTCGCAGTTTTCCGTCCGTCGGATGGAACGTGGTATCTAAATCGTTCGACGGCTGGCTTTACAGCGATGCAGTTCGGCGCAACGGGCGACGCTCCGGCGGCGGCGGATTATGACGGCGACGGCAAAGCCGACATCGCGGTTTTCCGCGGCGGAACGTGGTATATGCAGCGTTCGACCGCCGGTTTCACGGGCGTTTCGTTTGGAATTTCGTCGGATTTAGCTGTTCCGGCTTCGTTTGTTCAGTAATTCAATTTTGATTGAAATTGTTTTGTAACGTAAAAAGGCTTCGTGAATACCAACGAAGCCTTTTCCTTAAATGGATAAACTCACGATTTCAAGTTACATTCAACGTTTATAAAGTTAGTCCGATATTATGTCGGATGTGTCCGAATAACCGGCTCGCCAAAAATTTAACACGATTTTTGTTGCCTTTCACCCGTTATCTTTACTAAAATTCAGATATGTTCCCGACTGCTCAAAAAACTGAAGCCGCGTCGAAAAAAGCCGATAAACCGCTTCCCGTTGACGATTATCAATATTTATCGAACCGTGAATTAAGCTGGCTCGAATTTAACCGCCGCGTGTTGGAAGAAGCCTTGAACGATCAAACGCCGCTGCTCGAACGGTTAAAGTTTCTTTCGATTTTCTCGACGAATCTCGACGAATTTTTTATGATTCGCGTGTCGGGTTTGAAAGAGCAAATCATCGAAGGCGTGACGCAAAAATCGCGCGACGGAATGACGGCGAACGAGCAATTACAGGCAATCCGCGAGCGTCTGCGCCCGCTGCTCGCCGAACAGATGCGCTGTCTCAACGAAGAGATTTTGCCGCGGCTTGCCGAAAACGGCATCCATCTCGTCGCTTACAAAGATTTGGAAAAGGACGACAAAAAGCGGCTCGAAAAATACTTTTCAAAAAACATTTTTCCGGTTCTCACGCCGCAGGCGGTTGATGTCAGCCATCCGTTTCCGTATGTTTCAAATTTGAGTTTAAACATCGGCTTGATCGTCGAGCCGAACCCGGAAGTTGATCACGGCAATCTCGAATATCTTTTCAAGCAAAACAGCTTTGTGCGTATCAAGCTGCCGCCGAACGTGCCGCGCCTGATTCCGGTGCTGGACGGCGAAACGAAATACGCGCTTTTAGGCGAAATCGTCGCCGCCAACGTCGCCAAGCTTTTTCCGAATATGCGGACGAACAAATGTCACCTGTTTCGCCTGACGCGCGATGCCGACATCGAGCTGCGCGAAGACGAAGCGGGCGATATTTTGCGGACTTTAGAGCGCGAGCTGCATCATCAGAGGCGTTTTAGTTTTCCCGTGCGCCTCGAAGTCGCCGCTTCGATGCCCGCCGAAATGGTCGCCAATCTGACCAAATCAATCGGTGTCAACCAAGAAGACGTTTACCGCGTCGAAGGATTTTTGAATATCCCGGATCTAATGACGATTTATTCGATTGACCGCTCGGATTTGAAGGATAAACCGATTCGCTATTCGATTCCGAAAGCTCTGCGCGGGGCGAAAAATATCTTCGACGTTTTGAAAAAACAGGACGTTCTGCTGCATCATCCATACACGGCTTACAGCACCGTCACCGATTTCATCAACGCGGCGGCGAAGGACGAAGACGTGCGCGCGATCAAAATTTGTCTGTATCGCGCCGGAAAGGATTCGCCGATTGTCAAATCTTTGATGAAGGCGAGCCAGAACGGTAAGCAGGTCGCCGCGCTCGTCGAATTAAAAGCGAGATTCGACGAAGAAAACAATATCGAGTGGGCGCGGCGTTTGGAAAACGAAGGCGTTCACGTTATTTACGGAATGCGCGGATTGAAAACGCATTCCAAAGTAACGCTCGTCGTCCGCAAGGAAGATGATGAATTGCGCCGCTACGTTCATTTGGCGACTGGCAATTACAACCCGACGACTTCAAAAATTTACACGGATTTAGGACTTTTGACCGCCGACGAGGAAATCGGCAAAGACGCGACCGATTTATTTAATTTTCTGACCGGCTTTTCGTATCAAACCGATTATCGCCAACTGCTCGTCGCGCCGGTCAATATGCGGCAAAAATTTCTCGGTTTAATCGAGCGCGAAACGGAAAATTGCCGCGCCGGAAAAAAGGCGCGCATCATCGTTAAAATCAACAGTTTAACCGACGATAAAATTATCCGCGCGCTTTACAGAGCGTCGCAAGCGGGCGTGAAAATTGATTTGATCGTGCGCGGCATCTGCGTTTTGCGTCCCGGCATCAAAGGCGTTTCGGAAAACATTCGCGTCGCTTCCGTCGTCGGCAGATTTCTCGAACACAGCCGTATTTTCTATTTCGCCAACAACGGCGACCCGGAAATTTACATCGGCAGCGCGGATTGGATGCACCGCAATCTCGACCGCCGCGTCGAAGCCGTCGTGCCGATTAACGACAAAATCATCAGAAATTACATTAAAAAAGAAATTCTCGACGTTTATCTCAAAGACACCGCCAACGCGCATACGCTCGATGCCACCGGAAAATACGCGAAAATTCAATTAAGCGAAAAAGACGCGCCGTTCGATTCGCAAATGTATTTTGTCGAGAAAGATTTGTAGAAATTGCTTGGCAAAGGGGAAAATATCAGCTTTTGCAGTGGTTTAACTGTTCGCAATTCGCTATTAACTGGTCACTGTTAAAAGGGCTTTCCTGTTTTTCAGTGAACAGTTAACTGGGAATTGCGAACAGTTGTTTTTTTTGTGATGCCGATTTTGCTTCTGTTTATTTTTATCGGAGAAATCACGCCAATTTTAGATTATCGAGCCATTCGACGAGCATCTGTTCGTGTTTCTGTAAATATTTGAGTCGTTCGACTTTAATGAAATCGGGAATATTTTCTTTCGCAATAGATTCGATGCTGCGCTTGTTTTCGACGATCAGCCGCTCGGCGTATTCGACGATGCTTTCGGGCAGCCTGTATTCGGGCGCGAGATTTTTGTTAAGCTCTTTGTTCGACTGAAGTTCTAATTCTAATTCCGCGTCGGTTTTAATATAAAATTTAATCCCGTATTGTTCTGACAGGGATTTTTCGCTCATAAAGGTTTTTTCGACGTTTCAGAAATCTATTTAGATTTTTTCGCCTTTTTATCGCTTGTTCTGGGCGGCGAATTTTTTATTGTATCAATTTTATAAATCGGATCGCCGTTTTTGTCCACATCGGGAATTTTTTTCAGACGCTTTTTCAATTCCTTGTCTTCCATAACTTTAACCTCGCCAATCAAATTTGAATTTTAACAGAAAATATAGCACATAATTTTTACCGCACACAGAATTATCTTTGACGAAAGCCTGTAATTTTCTGTTCTGCCCGAATCTTTACGGCAAAATTTGCTTAAACCTTTGTTTCTTACTCAATAAATTTTAATTTTTAAGTCGGATTTATGGTAAAATTATCAGAGGTTTAAACTAGCTGTAAAGTAAAATTTTAATCACACGATTTTTCGCATTGAGCCGTTTTCTGAAATCGAGCGTTTCGATTTTTTAAGACGGACGCGATTAAATTTCCCCTTAATTATAAATTCAGTCAACTTTTACGCGGCATCAGCCGTCTAAAATTCTTATTCCACTTTGTCATACCGCAATTTCAAGGAGTTTTCCAAAAATGCCGTCTATTTCCCGTAAAACGATTTTATTAAAGGTTTGCGTCGTCGCGTGCGCGGCGATTTTCGCCCTTTTCGGATTTCAAAGGCTCTCCGTTAAATACGAAAAAGTCAGTGCGTCGGCGTATGGTCCGTCGGCTTCGCACACGAATGCGCCGGGCGAAAATAACTGCACTTCCTGCCACACAACCAACCCGGTTAACAGCGGCGGCGGCGGCGTAAACATCTCTGCGCTGCCCGCTAACTACCTGCCGAATCAACAAATTCCAATTACCGTGACGACCAATCAGGACGGCGCGGTCGTCTTTGGTTTTCAATTGACGGCGGTGGACGGTCAGGGTAAAAAAATCGGAACATTCACTTTGCCGACGCAATCGCCCGCGCAGACACAGATTATCAACGGACTCGTCGGCGGCAACCAACGCTCGTATGTCGAACACACGGTTGACGGCATCACGCCGACGGTTTTCGACACAAAATCGTGGACGTTCACCTGGACCGCGCCCGCGACCAGAGCCGGAAAAGTCAGCTTTTACGCGGCGGGCAACGCCGCCAACAGCGACGGCACGACCAACGGCGATTATATTTACACAACTTCCAAAAGCGTTCTGACCGGCACGGCGATTTCCAATTTCGACAACGACGGCAAATCCGATGTCGCGGTGTTTCGTCCTTCAACCGGTTTTTGGTATTCACTCAACAGCACGAACGGAAATTTGCAGGGTTTGCCGTTCGGCATCAGCACCGATAAGCCGGTCGCCGCCGATTACGACGGCGACGGCAAAACCGATTACGCGGTCTGGCGACCGTCAAACGGCGTTTGGTATATTCAGAAAAGCTCGGGCGGCTCGACGGCGATTCAGCTCGGCTCAAACGGCGACGTTCCGGTCGTCGGCGATTACGACGGCGATTTGAAGGCGGACTTTGCCGTGTATCGTCCGTCGAACGGTTACTGGTATATTATCAACAGCTCAAATTCGGCTTTTACGGCGACACCGTTCGGCACAGCTGGCGACAAAATCGCGCAGGGCGATTATGACGGTGACGGCAAAACCGACATCGCCGTTTATCGCCCATCGCAGGGACTCTGGTATATCAACCGCAGCCGCGACGGATTTTTAGCCGTTCAATTCGGCGATGTGAACGACAAACCGGTTCAGGCTGATTATGACGGCGACGGCAAAACCGACATCGCCGTTTATCGCCCATCGCAGGGACTCTGGTTCATACAGCGCAGCCGCGACGGTTTTTACGGCATACAGTTCGGCACGGCGACCGATAAGCCCGTGCCGGCGGATTTTGACGGTGACGGCAAAACCGACATCGCCGTTTTCCGAGACAATTTCTGGTATGTTTTAAAAAGTGCGGACGGCTCTTTTTATTCGGTGTTCTTCGGCACAAGCGGCGACGCGCCGGTTCCGGGCGGTTATATCGCGCAGTAGTTTTTAAAAGGCAAAGTAAAAAGGCGAAAGGCAAAAGTTCGGAATTTATTTCTTCACTTTTGCCTTTCGCCTTTCGCCTTTATTAACCGTCGCCGTCGCCGGGTCTTGGCGTTCGCCTCGGGGTCGGCGAAGCGGTCGGCGTGGATTGGGGCGTTGTCGTCGGTTCGGGCGTTGGAGGTATCACCGGCGGCGTTGGAGCAATCGTCGGCTCCGGGGTCGGCGTTGGTTCGGGAGTCGGCGAGCCTTCCGGCTCTAAGGTCGGTTGCGGCGTTGGTGTCGGCAACGGCGTTGGCGTTGATTCTGGTGTTGGCTCCGGCGTGGGAGTCGGGGTCGGGGTCGGCGGCTCCGGTGTCGGAGTCGGTGACGGCGGTTCCGGTGTCGGCGTAACTTGCGGTGTCGGTTCGGGATTCGGCAGGCTCGTGTTGCCCGACGGATCAACCGGCACGGGAGCTTCTAAAAATTGTACGTTGCGAACGCCGATCTGTGTCGTGCCGTCAACGTGACCGTAATCGCCGCTTTGCAGCGGATAAGCGGTTTGCACCGAAACGCTCTGCTCGATGACGCGGACGTTTGGCGCGTCGCTTAATTCGATTTGCGTTCGCGGCTGTTCAAAAATAGTTCCGCTCGCGCTCGGTTTGAGCGTGTATCTGAACTGCAGATCAATGACGTGTTCGGCGATAACGCTGTCCACGAAGCCGTTTTTCGGCACGCCGAACGCGCGGCGCATCAAATGATTTTCGGCATCAACGAAATAATTAACGATTTCGACGCGGCGCAGTGTTGCCGTATCCGCGCCGTTGCGCGTGCCGACTCCGAGCGCGCCGGTCGCTCCGTAACGATTTAAGCCGAACGCATCGCCTTCTTCCCAAAAAATTGAGCCGCTGCCGGCATCAATTTTCGTGATCGTGCCGAACGCCCCCGTGCCGCCGGTGGTGATGTAATAAATTTCGCCGACGGTAAATTCGGCAGTGCGCGCGACTGGAACGCGAATTTCGCCGGTCGCCGAATTTGCCGCGCCCGCCGGAACGTCTATCGGCAGAAAGCCCGGATCAACCGCGAGCATCGTCAAACGGTCGGTTGCCTCGCGCACGGTCGTCGCCGGGTTCGAATCTTTGACATTTACGCCCGCCGGCACCTGGTCGTCGGAGACGACCGAACCGATGCTGACGAATCCGAGATTCGACGGGTCGAGTGCGACGGCGGGACGCGACGATAAATAATCGGTCACGAACCGCGTCGGCAGCCAGACGTTGGAAATGCCCTTCAAACCGTCGCCCGCGACCAAAATGTCGCGCGTGAGAAATTCCTGCGAATTGCGGACTCCCTGCGAGGCGGTCGTCAATTCAAAATTCGTATTGGCGGTCGTGATCGTTCCCTGCATCAGCGAAAACGTCGCGCCGATGATGACCGACATTATGACGATCACGATGAGCAGTTCGATCAGCGAAAATCCCGCCTGATTTTTTTCAGATAATGTTTTCATATTCTCCGAAAGCCCTGAAAATTAAGTTTATTGCAGCGATTGTCTGAATCCGGTCGCCTGCGTGTATTGGAAAAACGGCGTGCCGGGCGGCAGACGGTTCGGATCGAGAAACGTCTGGTCAAAGCTCCAGTTGCGGCGCGGCGGCGTGTAGATGACCGACGTGCTGTTTTCCCACTGCGAAATCGCCTGCGTCGAGTGAAAAAGCGGAATAAACGAGCCGGTATAATTCCAAGAGTGAACGATTTCGTCGTCAACCGTGTTGATATTCCAGACTTCGAGAAAGCGCGGATAATTGATGATGCCGCCGCTGCCGCGCAAGCCGTCGGCGTTTCTGCCCGGCGTGCCGATTAAGCCGGAAATCGTCGTTCCGGCGATAATTGCGGAGCGCACCGCTGTTCCTTCGGAAACCGAAGCCAGATTATCGTCCGCCATTCGATACGCCTCGCCCGATAAATTGCCGGAATCCGAGCTGCCTTCGGCATACATCGCGCTCAAGCCGTCGAACCAGGTTTTGGACAAAGGGAAAAAGGCATCGCAGACGATTGAGGTCGGAATTTGATTGCCCATAAATCCGCCGTTGTTCAAAGTCGAGCCGTCAATCGGGATTCCCGTTACGCCGGTCGTGTTGTAATTGCCCCAGATGTAAACCATATTTTCCGACGCGACGGTGATGCCTTTGGTCGGCGACAATTTTCCGGCAGCCGCGGTCAGACTCAGCTTTTCGCCGTTGAATAAACGCACCGAACGGCGAAAATAATTGGTCGAATACATCATCGCTTCACGCCCGCGCGGCAGGCGGTCAACCGCCGTTGCGTTCGCCGGAACGCTGGCGGTCGTCGAGCTGCTGTCCGGCAATTCGTTGATGTCCTTCTGCAAAGTTCCCTTTTTACTCGCGCCGCCTTTGGTTGAATCCCAGCCGAAATCTATGACATCTTCGCCGTCGTCGAGAACGCCGTTCTGACCGTAAATGTCTTCGTTGTCAACCGTGCCGTTCGTGCTTGAATAAGAAGTGCCGTCTTTCAGATATTCGCCTTTGACCTGATCGCCGCGCCGGTCTGAAACATAAACGACATAGCCTTCTTCGCCTTTGACGTTCGGGCTGACGGCGTTCGTTCCCGCCAGCAAATTGCCGTCATAAACGCCGTCGAGCCAGCGCGAAAGATTTCGCATATTCAATTCGACGACGCTCGTAATGCCGCGGTCTTTATAAACTTCATCCTTCGGCAAAGAATTGTTGATCCAGCCTTCGCGGACGTTATAAACGTTGATCGGCGCGATGGCGTTGTAACCGCTGCCGACGCTCGGCGCGGCATCGCGGACGAACGAACCGCCGTCTTCGTCCGCATCGGCGACAAACGGGAACGTGATAAACCCGCGGTTCGCGTCGAAAAACGGAATCGGATCGGTAATCTCGCCGTCGGCGATTGATTGCGAATTGTTCGTTAAATCCGTTAAGTTGAAACCGCCGCCGCTGCGGTCGCGGCTGCCCTGCGTGAAAGCCGCCCACAGCGGACGCTGCAAATAAACGATGCCGTTCGGTTCGCCTTCGGTCACGCCCATACTCAAAATTTCCTGCGTCACATCAACGGTCGTGCCGTCGGGTTTGACGATTTCGATTAAAATTCTGCCCTGCAAATTCGCGCCGCGCGGCACATAAAAACCGCTCGATTTTTTATAATCGTTCTGCGTTCCGCGCACGGTCGCCGCCGTGCCGGACATTCCGTTTTCGTCCGTTTGCTGAATGATGCTTCCGCCGACTAATCCGCCGTCGCTGACCGGACGCAGCACATCGCCCGGCGATCCGAGAACCGAAGGAATAAAGTCGGACAATCGAACGCCTTTGCCCGGCGTAATGCCGGCGACGTTGCCCGCGCCGCCGCCGGCTGATTCGTCGTCAATTAGAATTCTGATCTGCGATTTGTTCTGATAGCGCGAAGTCGAAAGAATTTCCGTGTCCGACGGCAGAGAGCGTTTAATCAGTTCCGCCGGAGAATTGCCGGAGAGTTCGAGCGGCGTTCTTAACTGGTTCGCGCCGGTCGTGCCGGTCACAACCTGCCCGCCGAATTTATTGTTTTCGCCGTTTGCCGGTTGGATCGAATCGGTTTCCCAATTCGGATTCGGCACACCGAACGGACTTTCGCTGTTCGGACAAAAACCGCGTTGTCCCGTCGTCGCCGAAGAGATGCAGGGTCCGCCGACGTTCGTGCCGTCCGATTCCATACTTCCTTTGCTGCTCTGCGCGTCAATTCCGTTGACCTGAAACCAGACGTTGTTCGAGCCGCTCGCCGTGTTCGGCAAGCCGCCGCGCGTCGCGTCGCGGATAAATTCGCCCGCCATCGAAAGACGGTTGAAAAATTTCAAGTTTCGGAGCGCATAGATATTGCCGTTGCTGTGAATTTTGCCGTTAAACGTCAAAAGCGTGCCGGGCGCGAACTCCAAATCCTCGTTGCTGTAGATACCGAATTGAAAAAGCGGCACGAGATAATTGTTAAATTCGCGCTCCAGACTGACTTCTACGCCGGTTGATTCCATCACGCCGGTCGAAGTCATTCGATACGGAATGATACTCGAATTGAGTCCCGCGTAAGGTCCGTCGGGAATGTTGACGCGCGGGTAAGTCGTGCCGGGCAGATTTTGCTTCGCCCGCATTTCGTTTAACTTTTCCGCGTCTTCGACGAGCGTTTGTGTGAAATTAAATCCTTCGTCGCGCAATTCGGTCGGCGCATTGTTTTCGATGACCGTCATATCGTCCGTCGTCGGGCGCATCTTGACGTGAAAAAGATTGCTGAAGTCGTTGGTCATCTTTTCCATCGAGGCGACGGTCGCGTAGAAGGTTTGCGTCCGCTGCAGATCGCTCGCCGCGATGCGCGTTTCGGTCGAGGAAAAAGCCAGAGCCGTCAAAGCGATGACCGCCAAAATCGCCACGACGATCATCGCAATGGCGAGTGCCGCGCCGCGCTCTCTGTTCGGCAGTTTGTTCGTGTTGGTTTTTATATTTTTAAAACGCATTTTGATTTTTAGATTGCCGGAAAATTTATCTGGTCACGCGGAATTCGTCGTTCAAATAACCGACTCCGGTAATTTCGCCCATTTTGTTACCGCTGCCGACGTATCTGATTTTTACTTCGATCTTTTTGAGCGAATCGCTTAAATTTGTGATTGAAATTTGTCTCTGATAACCCGGACGAACGAAATTCGCGTCTTCAAAGTCGTCCGCCGTTCCGAAAATCGCGTCCAAGCCTTTGTTCATTAAATCGTCGTTTGTTCCGTTCACGCCGTCGGGTCCCGGCTCTTTGGAAACGTCTTTGAAGCCGACGCTGAAACCGTCGAAAAGATTTTTTGAATTGGTGTTATTGACCGCGCCGACGTTGGCGATTTGCTGGAAATCGAGGCGGCGCGAATTTCTTAAAGTTTCGACTTCTTCAATCGAGGCGACGACCATAGATTTGGCGTTCGTCACGTTGCGGCTGATCGCTCCGAATTCGAGCGCGTAAGTGATGGCGGCGGCGGTGCCGACCAGTGCGATAGTCAAAATGAAAATGGCGATCACCGCTTCCACCAGAGTGAAACCGGCTTCGCCGTTCGCAGAATTTTTCCGGTTCGCTTGTTTTTTATTCCACATATTGTTGAATGCCCGCGCTGTAATGCCAAATCTTTACGCGTCCGCCCGCGCCGAGAACCGAAACGCCGAACGCCATTTCGTCCGGAAAATTCGCGTCGTAGAAAAACAGCGCGTTATTTTGCGGCGTGTTGGTCGCGTCAATCACCGAACCGTCGGAATGAAAAATTATCGTGACGGCGTTGTTGGTCAACGGCGTAAAATTTGAAGTGTCGGCGAGTGCGGCGGTCGTCGCGCTCGGCGCGCGTCCGTAAGCCAATTCGTCGGTTTCCAAGCCCGCGCCCGTTAATTCGACGAAGACGTTGCGCGTGTCGCCCAACGCGCCGAAGCTGCCGCCGAAAACGTTGATTCGTTTGGCGGAATCGTCATATTGAAAGGTGATCGGTTTGCGCTGCGCCATCGCCGCCTGTCTGGTTTCAACCAGTGTTGAAACGATTTGCCGCTGGATTCCCGAAAAACGCATCAAGCGTCGGGACGCAATAAGCTGCGGCAAAGCCAGCACCGCCAAAATTGCGATAATCAACAGAACTATCACCAACTCCGGCACGCTGAAGCCTTTTTGTTGTTTATTTTTGCTGTTTTTCTCTGTGCTATACATTTTATTTTCCGCCGGCAATTGCCGTCCGGGAGAATTCTCTATATCACAATATATTGAATAACCAAGTTGTTTCATAAAAAACAATGTTTTTACATAATTTTTTTGTTCGAGTTATCGAAAGTGAAGAGCGGCGGCTGGTATTTTTGAAGATTGCGAGCGGGAAAAGTTTTTTTGAGCGGTTTTTAATTCGGATAAAAATGCCCGTCAGACAAATAATTTATCTGACGGGGTTTAAAATGGAAGAAACTTAGTTCTGATTTGTCATACTACCTGAACATTTTCGTCGAATGTTCGGCGGCATTATAAAGTTTGCGCTTTGGAGATTGAAGTTTTCCGGGCGCAAACTCTCGATGTCGGACTCGTAAATTACGGTTTACTCGGAGTTGCGGGCTGCGTCGTCACAACCTGATTGAGCGGAACGTTCGGGTTTTGTAAGTTTTGCTGATTCTGCACCGCCGGTTGCACGTTCTGCGCCGGATCGGTCGAGTTCGTCGGCGGATTGCCGAGCGGAACGGGCTGCAGAATCGTCGTCGTGCGCGTTTCGTTGCTGACTTTGCCGGACGTGATGTTGCCTTCAAAATCGGGACGGAAAATGCGCGGCGTGATAAAGAACAAAAGCTCGGTCGAATCGCGGAAAACGCCTTTGCGTTTGAACAAATTGCCGAACACGGGAACTCTCGAAAGCCCCGGCGTGCGGTCCTGCGTTTCGCGTTCGCTGTCTAGTAAAGCTCCGCCGACGACGGTCGTGCCGCCGTCCGGCACCATCACCTGCGTCTGCATTCTCTGCGTCGAAATCGCCGGAGCCGCTCCGCCGCTGGCGACCGCCGCGCTGTTTTCCGCGACGACGTTAAGAAGAATCGTGCCGACATCGGTAATCTGCGGTGTCACCGCCAGACGAAGCGGAACTGAAACGTATTCGGTGGTCGCAATAATCGCACCGCCGCCTGCCGAGCTGCTGCCCGGCTGAATCGTCGTCACCGGAATCTGCGAACCGCTTTCGATTTGCGCCGGACGATTATTCAAAGTCGTGATGCGCGGCGTAGCGATTGTTTTCGCCTGACCCTTCGCTTCACCGGCGGTAATCAATGCGCTGATCTGCGCCGAGCCGAAAATTCCGGTCGTCAAACCGATGACCGTGTTCGGAATCGAAGAAAGCAGACTGTTGTTCGGTTGTTGTCCGATTCCGTTCGGAATACCGCCCGGCGCAAAACCGGTTGTATTGCCGCCGGTCGTGCTGCCCGTCGTCTGTGAACCGGGTAAAGTTGAAAACGAACCGCCGCGACCGTTGCTCAGAACGAGCGCAGCCAACTGAACGCCCAGATCGCGGCTGAAGTTGCGCGTGGCGACGACGATGCGCGCCTCGATTTCGACTTGCGGTTCGGGCTGGTCGAGCAGAGTGACGAGCTGGCGAATCGCGTCTATATTTTCGCGCACGTCGGTGATAATTAAAGTGTTGCTGCGTCCGTCAACTTCGACCGCCCCGCGGCGCGAGAGACGGCGTTTGACGATGCCCAAAATTCCCTGATCGTCGCCGCTTGCATTGCTGGTGCTGCCCGCGTTCGAGCTGCCGCTGGTAACACCCGCCGTAAATTGTCCCGCGCCACCCGCCGTGCTGCCTAAAGTGCCGGACGCGCGCGCATAATTAAGACGAATAAATTCCGTATAAAGCATCGAAGTATCGAGCTGATTATCGCGGATTTTCTGAGCGACGGCTTGTTCGTCGGCAAGCGTTTTCTGCTCGGCGATGCGAAGAATCGGACCGTTCGCCTGTACGCCGAGTTCCTGCGACTGCAGAACCGATTCGAGCGCGATGTTCCAGGGAACGTTGCTGACGTTGATCGTCACCGGCACTGATTTAACCGATTTATCAATCACGAAATTAATTCCGTATTGTTCGGTGATGTAATTCAGAATATCCCGAATGTCGGCGTTGACGACGTTCAAATTGATCGGCTCGCCGACGAAACCCGGATCGCCGAAGCGTTTGCCCTGCTGCGTCGGCGCGACGGTCTGCGCCGCCAGCGCGACGGCAAAAGAACTGATAATCATTAAAGCAAAGACGGCGCGTTTGCCGAAACCGCTTAATTTTTGAAGAGAATCCATGTTTCCTCCGTTAGAAATTTATCTTTCTGAAAAATTACAGAGAGACGTTTTATTTTGAAAATTTTAGTTGAATGAACCGCGCGGCTTGCGGGAAATCGCCGCGCTTTTTTTATTTCGACTGACCGTTTGAACGGCGCGAAAAGATGTTTGCAAAAGAGCGAAAAGGGTTTTCGCTCCGACCTTGATAATTTTTTATTTCTGATTGTCGTCTTTTTTGTTATTGGCGACCTTCACGGGCTTTTTACCTTTTTTGGTGTCTTTTTCCTTCGCCGTTTTCGCGGGCATTTCGATTGGCTGGCGATTCATTTCGTCGAGCGGCGAAACGATCATTGACGGCGCGTTGGAAACCTTCGGCGCGTTGTTCGCCGGTGCGACGACCGTGTTCGATTGTTCTTCGGTTCGCACGGGCGGCGCGGCGGGCTGATTCGGCGCGGTGCCGTTTACTTCCTGCTCGACCGTGTATTGACGCAGAGTTTTGTTTTCGACCGACGACGTAAATTTGTTGTTGCTCGTTTTCGTCACCTTGCGGAAAACCAGACGGTTGTCTTCAATCGCAACGAGCTGACCGTCGAAAAACTTTTCGCCCGGATAAATCGTGTAGGAAAGATTGATTGGCTTGGCTTCGACCATCGCGGCGTAACCGCGCGGCGTGCGAAAAATTCCGATCACCGAAAGTTCGTCGAGCGTCAAAACGCTGGTCACTTTGGGCAACTCCAATCCGTTTGCCGCCGCCGATTCGCGGATGCTTTTGTAATAATTGATGCGCTGTTCGATGGGCGGCGCGGTGACGACCCCAATCGGCGCGGGACCGTTCGGATTCACCGCATTTCCCTTGCCTCGACCGGCATTCGGACTCGGATTCGGATTCGGATTCGTGTTGCGCGGTCTCATATATTCGGGCAGTTGAAACGGATCGCGCGAAGTTTGAGCGTTCGCGTGGGTGAAACTTCCGCCGACCAAAACAAATCCGGCACAGGCTAAACCCAGGCTAAGAAAGCGTTTGATTTTCGTCTTTTTCAAATTGTTCATCATAACTTTTCTCTCGAACAAAAAATTTTCTTATCTATTTCAATAAACTTTATTTGGCGACTGGCGCGGCAGGCGCGGCGGCGGGCGGCGTTGTTCCGTTCGGAGCGACCGCGCCGGGAACGACGGGCGCACCAGGCACGACGGCGGTTCCCGGCGGCACGTTCGCGTTCGCCAGATTTTCCGGCGCGGCGTAATAAGCCGTCAACAAAAATTGCGCGTGCAGCGTGCGGTCAGCCGATTGTTTATCAAGCTGGTTCAATTTGAAATCGCTGATCGAAACGATGCGCTGGAGCTTCGCCATTTTGTCGAAAAATGCCCGCAGATTGTTGAAATTGCTGTCCACTTCGATTTCGACCGGTTTCGCCATCATCGAATCCTGCATCACGTCGTCGCGCGGGCTGAACCGGCTGACGATCAGGCGGCTTTCACCCGCCGTATCCTGCAAGCCTTGCAGAACATTC
Organism: uncultured Pyrinomonadaceae bacterium; assembly: GCA_964237235.1. Lineage (GTDB taxonomy): Bacteria > Acidobacteriota > Blastocatellia > Pyrinomonadales > Pyrinomonadaceae. The sequence continues at coordinate 66,641 of CAXSGY010000021.1, read as the reverse complement.
GTAATTTCGCGCTCTTCGGGAAGCAGAACTTTCAATTCGTCATATTCCGCGGATTTGCTGGCATACAGCGAGCGAAATTCGTTGATGCGCTGCGTGGCGACCTTCGCCGCTTCGTTTTTAGCGGTCAACGCTGAAATCTGTTCGTTGAGAGCCGCTACTTCGTCGCGTGTTTCGCTCGTGAAAAAATACCAGACTCCGAGATATAGCAAAGACCCGATGCCGACTAAAACGACTAATTGAATATGCCAAGGTTGGGCTTTAAATTTTTCTAACATTTCGATTTCCTTTTCTTTTTTTAGCTTTTTTATGCGTTAAAACTAAATCCTAAAATTGTTAGTTTTTGGCGACCTGCGGCGGCGTTGCGCCGTCCGACTGCGTTGTTTGCTGTTTCGGCAACTGCTGTTTGACGGCTTCCTGAATCGTCTTCGCCGGTGTTTGCGACTGCTGCGTCGCTGGCGGCGCGACGCTTGAAGCGGTCGTCGCCATACTCTGCGAGTTTTTCGCTTTGGAAGGCGTATAGGCGCACTTGATCGAGAAACCGACGATTTCCTGTTTCGGCGGAGCTTCCGCACCGTTCGTCGTCGGCGGCGCGGGTTGATTCGGTTTTTCCTTGCGCTGCGTTTCGATGTTCAGATTCGAGAACAAACCGCCGGAAAATTCCAGACTGCGACCGAATTGCGTCACCGCCGATTCGTCGGGCGAATTGCCTTTGACCGTCAACTGGTCGTTCGTCTGCTCGATGCTTTCCAAATAGAGTCCCGGCACCATCGCAATTCTTTCGCGCATCGCTTCTAAAACGGCGGAAGGTCCGGCTTGCGAATCGCGCAGTTTTTTGATCGCCGCGATTCTGGTGTCTATGTTCTGGATTTTCGTTTCCAAATCCTTCATTTCCTTGCTGACCGTTTCCAGCTCGGCTTCGACGCGCTTTTGTTCGGCGAGTTCGTTTTCGGCTTGCGTCTTCGCCATCTGCGTGCTGATCACATCCCAGCCGATGACCGCCATCGTTAAAACGGCGACCGATACAGCCATTACGATCAAACGCGAAGCCGCGCTGCCTAATTTGCGCTCGACGACGACGACCGCGCCGGCTTGTCGCTCGGTTACTGAATCTAAAAGATTTATCTTAATCATCTCAATTCAACTCCTCTCACCGCCAATCCCACGGCGACCGCCATTTCGGGCATAATTTCACTTAAATAATCCGGGTCGAATTTGCGCGTATCTACTTTGATATTGCGAAACGGGTCAAGCACTTCGACCGGCAATTCGAGGCGTTTGGAAAGTTCCTGCGCTAATCCCGCGAGCTTCGAGCCGCCGCCGGAAATCAAAACCTTCTGCACGACGACTTCCGATTCTTCGGTGGTCGCGCGGTAAAAATCGAACGTCTTTTGAATTTCCATCGCCACGATTTCCGTTACGTCATTGATTAACGGCTCGATAGATTTTTCTTCCACGCCTTCCGCCGCGTCCATCACGCCGCGTTTGACGGCTTCGGCTTGCTGATAGCTGATGCCCAGACTGCGCTGCAAAACGTCGGTGAACTGACTGCCGCCGACCGTGATGTCGCGCGTGAAAAGCGAGCGGTTGCCCTGCACGATATTGACGTTCATCGTTGACGCGCCGATGTTCAGAAGCGCGACGACCTGCGAATTGTCCGGCTGATAATTGACCTCGTAACAGTTCTGCAAAGCGAACGTATCAACGTCAATGACGACCGGCTGTTTTCCGGCAAGCTGCACCGCCTGCTTCATATTGTCAATTCTTTCGCGTTTACAAGCCGCGATCAAAACGGTCGTTGCTTCGGCGGTTTCCGATGTGACCTGATAATCGAGGCTGACATCCGCCAAATCGTATGGAATATGTTCTTCGGCGTGCCAGTCAATAGATTCTTCGAGTTCTTCGCGGCTCATCGGCGGCAGAACGATATTTTTGATGATGACCGAATGTCCGCTTACGCCGGTCACGACCTGTTGAGCCGTCATCTGATGATTCGCGCAGATGCTTTGAATGACGCTTGAAACAACGTTCAACTCCATAATTTGACCGTCAACGATTGTGTCGTCGGGCAAATTTTCAAATCCCAGCCCGACCAAATTCAGGCTGTTCATTTTGCCGTCCAGCTCGACCATTTTGATCGAACTCGAACCGACATCTAAACCGGCAACCGTTTTCTTTTTACCGAATAACATTTTTATCCGCTCCTTTAGGCTTTTGTTTTTGCCAATCGCTAAATTTTGTAGTGTTCATTTGCAGGGACGATAACAGGTTCTTGGCTTTCCACGAAGGATTTTGTGCCACCTTGTCGAACGACAGCTCAAGCAGGACGCTTCTCGAATGAGTTAAGCCGATTGCAGAGCCAAAATACCTGTATCGTTTTTTTGCTGAAGGCTTTTAATTTTCTCTATCTTTTTCAGTTTTGATGAAAACTTCAATTTCGGTGGCGATAGGATTCGACGCTTGTCGCGTCAGCACTTAATTAAATTAACTTAAGTTATAAACGATTGTCAACAGTTTTTTAATTTGTTTAACGCATTTTGACAAAATTATTTCCAGATTGACGTATTGATCAATCAATTTGAACGAATCGGAGCGCGGACGGCTCGTCCGCCAACGAGTGCAAGCGATGTTGTTTGATTAGAATTGCACGACTCGTTTATAACGGTCGCGTCTCGCGCTTTCGCGCTTCGTTGGCGGACGAGGATTGATTCCACGCTCCATCTAAGATTTAAGAATTTCTTTGATAATTTCCGCCGTTTTTCGGGGTTTTTCAAACGGAAAAAGATGCGAGCCTTCGACGAAACGAAAATCAATCGGAAAATGTTTTCGCATAAACGCGAGCCGCGCCATTTTCGCTTCCGACGAGTCGGTGCCGCCGATATATGCGATTGGAATTTTGAGCCGACCGCGCAGATTCGGCAGATTATGCGGCAGCGTTTGATAAATTTTCGCTTCGACGTTCTGGCTGAAATTCAATTCAAAGCCTTTTTCCGTTTCGACCGTGCCGTGTTCGACGTAATCGCGCAAAACATCTTCGTCAAAATTTTCGAATTTTTCTTTTTTCTTAAAATGCTCGAACGCTTCATTTTTGGATTGCCAGAGCGAGCGGCGGAATCGAGTGGTTTTGACGAGCGGCAATTTCTCCATCTGTTTCGTCAATTTCAGAATCTTTATGCCGAAGCTGCTCAGACGGCTGATGATCGGCGCGTCGAGCAAAACGATTCGTTCGTAAAGCTCTGGTCGTTCGGCGGCGACGAGCAAATGCAGCACGCCGCCGAGCGAATGTCCGATGCCGATGATTTTTTCCGTGTAACGATTTTCGATTTCCTGTCTGAGTTCGTCGCGCAGACGCGCCCAGTTGTCGGTGACGGGAAAAAGCGGATTGTGCGCGTGTTTTTCGAGAAAATTTATTTCAAAATCGTCCGCGAGCGACGAAAAAAGTTTCGTGTAGGTTTTGGCGGGAAAACCGTTGGCGTGCGCGAAATGAATAATTGGCTTCGACATTAAAATCTGTTCATCAATTCCCAAAAGCCAACGTCAACCCATCTGCCGAGCTTATAGCCGACTTCGCGGAAATGCGCGACTTTTTCATAACCGAGCCGTTCGTGAAATTTGACGCTCGCGTCGTTCGGCAGAGCGATTCCGGCAATCAACGCGTGAACGTTCGATTCTTTCATCAAATCAAAAAACTTCTGATAAAGAGCCGAGCCGATTCCCTTCTGTTTAACATCTTGCCGGACGTAAATCGAAACCTCCGCCGAATGTTTATAAGCCTGCCGCAGCTTAAACTGCGTCGCGTAAAGATAACCCTGAATCTCGCCGTCAATTTCGGCGACCAGATACGGATAATCTTCGCCGTTCGCCACGATTCGCTCGCGCATCTCGTCCGCGCTCAAAGCAGCGGTTTCAAACGTATGATGCGTCTGCAAAATATAATAATTGTAAATCTCGGCAATCTGCGCCGCGTCGTCTAATTCAACATTTCTGATAATCATTTTTCAACTCCATTTTCGCAATCGTTTCAAGATGCACTTCGTCGGGACCGTCGGCGAGACGCAACGAACGCGCCGCGATCCAGAATTGGGCGAGCGGAAAATCCTGCGAAACGCCGCCGCCGCCGTGCGTCTGAATCGCGCGGTCAACGATTTGCAAAGTCATTCGCGGCACGACGGCTTTGATCATCGCAATTTCGCCGCGCGCCGCTTTGTTGCCGACCGCGTCCATCTTCCAAGCGCATTTTAAGACGAGCAGCCGCGCCTGTTCAATCGCCAGACGCGCTTCGGCGATCCAATTTCTTACGGTTCCCTGTTCGGAAATTTTGCGCCCGAAAGCGACGCGATTTTCGGCGCGGTTTTTCAACAGTTCGAGCGCGCGTTCGGCGATTCCGATCAGGCGCATACAATGATGCACGCGACCGGGACCGAGGCGACCCTGCGCGATTTCAAAACCACGACCTTCGCCCAAAAGCAGATTCGACGCGGGAACACGGACGTTTTCAAACGAAATTTCCGCGTGTCCGTTCGGCGCGTCGTCAAAACCGAAAACATTCAAAATTCTTTCGACCTTTACGCCGTCCGCGTTCAACGGCACGAGAATCATTGACTGCTGCAAATGTTTCGCCGCCGCTGCATCGGTTTTGCCCATAAAAATCGCCAGTTTGCAGCGCGCGTCGCCCGCGCCGGTTGACCACCATTTTCTGCCGTTGAGAACATATTCGCCGCCGTCTTTGACGATTGAAGATTCGATATTAGTCGCGTCGGACGAAGCGACATCCGGCTCGGTCATCGCGAAACACGAGCGAATTTCACCGTTTAAAAGCGGTGCGAGCCATTCCTTTTTTTGCGCGTCGCTGCCGTAGCGTTCAAGAACTTCCATATTGCCCGTGTCGGGCGCGGAGCAGTTGAAAACCTCCGAAGCCCAGACGACTTTGCCCATCGTTTCGGCGAGCGGCGCGTATTCCAGATTTGTTAAACCGGAAACTTCGGGCAGAAATAAATTCCAGAGTTTTTCGGCTTGCGCCTTTTGTTTCAAATCTTCGATCAGCGCGGACGGCTGCCAGCGGTCGCCGGAATTTATTTCGTCGTGATACGCTTTCTCGTTCGGATAAATATTTTCGTCCATAAATGCCTGCAAAGTTTTTTGCAGTTCGAGCGTTTTCGTTGAATAATTGAAGTCCATATTTGCGTTTTTTAAATTGTCTCGAAAGCAAAATCATAACCAAAGTTTTTGAAAAGTGAAAACCGGCGCGTCGTATGTCTCTGACTTTCAATTTGAAATATCTGATTTTGACCGTTTTGCTGCTCGCCGTCGAAATTTGTATCGCGCGGTTCGTCAACGACCAATTCGTCCGCCCGTTCGTCGGCGACGCTTTGGTCGTCGTCCTGATTTATTGTTTCGTAAGAATTTTTCTCAAAGTTTCTTATCTCAAAGCGGCGTTCGCGGTTTTGGTGTTCGCCGCGCTGATCGAAGTTTTGCAGTATTTCGATTACGTCAAAATGCTCGGTTTGGAAAACAACCGGATTCTTTCCGCCGCTTTGGGGAGGACTTTTGAATGGCTCGATTTCGCTGCCTATTTCGGCGGTTTTTTGTTGATAATCACCGCCGAAAATTTTTATGCGCGATACAAAAATGATCGGAGACGAATAAAATAATCTTCCCGAATCGCCGAATAAAAACCGTTTGAATCTGCAAGTTCTTTAGCTGCTGTAACTTTAAACAAAAATCTAACGATTTTCTAACGAAAATCAAATGCAAAAACTCTGAAAATTATGCTTCAAATAATAAGTATTCTGATATTTTGGAATTCGACCAAATTAAATTTTTCAGGATGAATTTAACGCCGGAGGAGAAATTGGAAATGCATATCTACGAATTTGATAAATTTCAGCTCGACCTTGAACAAAAATATCTTTTGCACGACGGTGAAATTATTTCGCTGCAGCCGAAAGTTTTCGATATGCTGATCGTTTTTATCCGGCGGAACGGCGAACTCGTCAGCCGCGAAGATTTGATGCAGGCGGTTTGGTCGGGAACTTTTGTCGAAGAATCGAATTTGCGTTTTTGTATTCACGCTCTGCGAAAAGCTCTCGGCAAAAACGCGGTCGGTAAAAATTATATCGAAACCGTTCCCAAACGAGGCTATCGTTTTACCGCTCAAATCAAAGAGATTTCCGGCGGGAAAGATGAAAATCATCTCAGCCGTTATAAAATCCTGAAAAAAATCGGCGCGGGCGGAATGGGCGAAGTTTTTCTGGCGCGCGATCCGCAGCTCGAACGAAACGTCGCGCTGAAAGTTCTGCTGCCGGAAATTGCCCGCGACGACGAACGCATTCGTCGTTTCAAACTCGAAGCCAAAGCCGTGTCCGCGCTGAATCACCCGAATATCGTGACGATTTATGAAATCGGCGAGGAACAGGAAAATCTTTTTATCGCTTACGAATTTATCGAAGGCGAAACCGTGCGGGAAAAAATCAAGAAAAATCAATTTACGGTCGCAGAGTGTATCAACGTCGCCGAACAAGTTGCCAACGCTTTGGCGGTCGCGCACAAAGCCGATATTATACACCGCGACATCAAGCCGGAAAACATCATTATTCGTGATGACGGTTACGTCAAACTGCTTGATTTCGGCTTGGCGAAACGAAATGCGACTTCTCTTTCGACCGACGATGCCGAAACTTTGGAATGGGTTAAAACACAAAACGGTTTGATTCTCGGAAGCGTCCAATATATGTCGCCCGAACAGGCTCGCGGATTGGAAATTGATGAAAGAACCGATGTTTGGAGCTTAGGAGTCGTCCTTTATGAAATGCTTTCCGGGAAAAACCCGTTTGACGGCGCAACCGTCAGCGATTCGGTCGCCGCAATCTTACATCTCGAACCGGAATCAATCGGCAAATATCTCGACGACATACCCGAAGAGTTGGGAATCATCATCGAAAATGCCCTGTCGAAAAATTTAGCGCAGCGTTATCAAAACATCAAACATTTCAGCGACGATTTAAGAAATGTCCGGCGGCGGTTGTCAAACGACGTTTTGACTAAACGCATTACTTTTGAAGAGTCCAATCAGAAAACCGTCGAATTTCTTCCCCGCATCACCGATGAAAAAGCATCGGTTTATCAAGAAAAAGAAAATTTTATTCACGATTTTACTGACAACGAAAGTAAAAACGCGGTGAATAAAAAAAGCAGATTCCGGCTCAAAAAACGATTTTTATTTTCATCAATCGCTTTATCCCTCATCGCCCTAGCCGTTCTTTATTTTTTATCGGAGAAATATTTTCTTCCTTATTATTACGACCGGTTTCAAAAAACGCGGATTACGCAGATAACCGATGATGCCGCCGCCTGCTGTGCCGCCGTCTCTGATGACCGCAAATGGCTGGCTTTCGTGCGTCAAGCAAACGGTAAACGGGATTTAATCGTGCGCGAACTGGAAACGGGCATTGAAAGAAGAGCAATTTCAATCGCCGAGGGAGAAATTCTTCAGCCGACTTTTTCACCCGTCGAAAGTCAAATCTTTTTCGTCGTTAAAAAAGACGGCAACGGAATTTTATACGGGGTTGATTATAAACACGGCTCAATGTATTCGAGTCCGCAAATCACAAATGTTGACTCGCGCGTGAGCTTTTCGCCCGATGGAAAGAATTTCGCTTTTATCAGACAGCACAAAGAAGGCGGAAGCTCGGTAATTATCTCTTCAGCCGGAGTGTATTCGGATAACTCTGCGGTAATTGAAAAATTGACGACCGAAAAGACCAGACTCACTAAATTCGATAATGTTTTCTGGCAAAACGGAGGCGAAGAATTTACGGTTCGCGGTTGGACTAATTTTGACGAAACTTCCGGAAGCGGAGAAACATATGAAACCGCGAAGAGCAAAAATGTTCGGATCGGATTGGGCGAGCAAATCGAGTGGACGAAAAATAACTCGCTGTTTTCATTGGGGTTTTTTGATTTGTCTTTTCAACCGCCGTCCTGGTTTAGCAAAATCGTAAAAATACAATCCGAACTTGATGAATTCAGTTCGTTCGACGCTTCCAAAGACGGAAAAACCGTGGTTGTGTCAACCGTCAGACGCTATCCGGCATTATGGTCTTTTGATCCGAAAACCAAAGAGAACAAACAGATTTTTGACGGTAGTTTCGGAATAGACAGCAATATGGGTTCGGGAATTTTACAAACGCCGGACGGCAGACTGATTTTCGCCAAAGCATCTGTCGAACAGACGGAAAATATCTCTGTCACTCACGAAACGGGAAAAGGAAAATTTGATTACAAACAAAAACCCTCGCAAATATTTTCGTCAAATTTAGACGGCACCGATCAAAGACAATTGACCCATTGCGAGAATTCCTGTTTGAAACCGATTGCCACAGATGACGGAAAATATATTCTTTATCAGGAAATAATTAATTCTGACAAAGGTATCAAGCGGATGAATGCGGACGGCAGCAATCCGGTTCAGTTGACGACCGAACCGGATATGGTTGAAGCGATCACGCCGGACGGCAAAACCGTCATTTTTACACGCCACGATTTAGCCGAGCAGTCATCAAAATGGCTTAAAATGTCTATTGACGGCGGCGCGCCTTCGCCGTTTACGCTCGAAAATGATTCTGAACCGCGAATCGGCAATCTTAAATTCTTCGGCGGCGGAAAATATCTGGCATATTTGTTCGTCCAGCCGACCGCCGCAAATTCAAAGTATCAAACAAAGCTCAAAACAGTTTCCTTTGACCGTAATCAGGCGGGCAAATTAATCTCCGAGCGTGATTTTGACGGCTACGGCTTTAGCATTTCTCCCGATGAAAAATGGATCGTTTCCAGAAAAAAGGACGGATTTTCCCGCTTTCCGTTAAATTTAACTTTAACGAAGACAGCCGTCGAGCAGATTCTTCAAACCGAAGAATCCGATTTAATAACGGATTTTATCTGGCAAAATGACGGCGAACGGGTGTTTTATCTCAAACCGTCTAATAATGGTAATATTTTTCTGATCGAAGATATTGAATAAAAAAGTTTTTTACCGCAATCTAAATTATTACTTGCCGATAAATTTCTATGAGCGACACCGGAAACATCCGTGCGGGCGAAGAATTGAACGCTGAAAATCTGCAAACTTTTCTGCGCGAAAAGTTTAACGAAAAAACTGACGAAATCGAAATCGCGCAGTTTCCCGGCGGCAGCTCAAATCTGACTTACTGCGTTAAAATCGGCGCGGACGAATATGTTTTGCGCCGCCCGCCGTTCGGCAATCAGGTCAAATCCGCGCACGATATGCGGCGCGAATTCGACGTTCTCGAAAAACTTTCTAAAGTTTATCAGCCCGCACCGAAGCCTCTGATTTACTGCGGTGACGAAACGGTGATCGGCGCGGAATTTTATTTGATGGAACGTCGTCGAGGTTTAATCATTCGCGGCAATTTGTCGGAACCGTCTGCGTCGGCGGACGGCTCGAATTTAGAAAGTTCGCCCGATTTAAGAAAAAAAGTCGTCGAATCATTCATCGGAAATCTCGTTAATTTACACGCGCTCGATTACCAAAAAATCGGATTGGAAAATCTCGGCAAACCCGAAGGCTACGCACAGAGACAAGTCGAAGGTTGGACGAAACGCTATTTTAACGCGCAGACCGACGAGCATTCGGAACTCGAACAGTCAATCGAATGGCTCAATCAAAACATTCCCGCAGCGAGCGGCGCGGCGTTGATTCACAATGATTATAAATTCGATAATGTGATGTTAAATCCAAATGATTTGACCGAAATCGTCGCCGTTTTGGATTGGGAAATGACGACCGTCGGCGAACCTCTGATGGATTTAGGTTCGAGCCTCGCGTATTGGATGTCGAAGCGCGAAGGCGACGCGATGCTTTCGATGCCGTTCAATCCGCGCGTTTTGATGGAAAATATTTCTCGCGCGCAGATCATCGAAATTTACGAAGAAAAATCCGGCAAACGAGTTTCCGATCTGGTTTTTTATTACGCCTTCGGCACGTTCAAGCTCGCCGTGATCGCGCAGCAGATTTATTTTCGTTACGCGAAAGGTTTTACCAAAGACCGGCGTTTCGCAACTTTTAATCAATTCGTTAACGCGCTCGGCAAAATCGCTTTGAACGCGATAGAAAAAAATTCGATTTAACTTTTGGAAAAATTTTTAGCAGTAAATCAGAATAAATGGCTTTCAAAGAAACCGCGACAGAAAACGAAATTGATTCGACGAAAACGCTGCCCGCCGCCAAAAAATACGACCGTTCGATCATCGAAGGCTCGCTCGGCAAAGCGGTTTGGAAAATAGCCGCGCCGACCGTTTTGACGAACGCCGTCGGCGGTTTGCAGGGCATCGTCGATCAAATCGTCGTCGGCAATTTAATCGGTGACAAAGGAAACGCGGCACTCGGCGTGAGCTGGCAGATTTTTCTCGTCGTCATCGTTTTTATATCTTCGATTTTTATCGGAATGGGTATTTTGGTCGCCCATTACGCCGGCGCGAATGAAACGGAGAAGGTCAACCACACCGTTTATCAAGCGTTTCTGACGGCGATTTTTATCGCGCTTGCCGTTATTGCGCCCATCGGTTATTTTGCCGCGCCCGCGCTTCTTAATTTGGTTAATGCTCGACCCGAAGTGCAGGCGGAAGCTCTGCCTTACCTGCAAATAATGTTTTTGTTCAGCCTCGGAATGATGATTTACTTTATGCTCGGCGGCGCGCTGCGTTCGGCGGGCGACGCGAAAACGCCGATGATTCTGGGGCTTGTGATGACTGTTTTGAATTTAATTTTCAACGTCATTCTGATTCGCGGTTTGGGTCCGATTCCGTCGTTCGGCGTGAAAGGTTCAGCCATCGGAACTTGTCTCGCTTCGGGTTTGATCGGGCTTTATTCGATTTGGAAACTTTGGAGCGGCGATTGGGTAATTACGATTCGCAACCGCGACGGCTACGCGCCCGATTGGAAAATTATCCGTAAACTTTTCAAATTCGGTTTGCCCGCCGGAATTCAGGGCATTGCGATGAACATCGGCGGCGTTCTGTTATTGTCGTTCATCGGCGCGCTCGCCGAAAGCACGGCGGCGCAGGCGGCTTATTCAATCGCTTACGGTCAGCTTTTTTCGTTAATTACGTGGACTTCGGTCGGTTTGATGGGCGCGGCAGCGGCGGTTGCCGGACAAAATCTGGGCGCAAATCAACCCGAACGCGCCCGCAAAGCCGTTAATATCGCCGCCAAATTCGGATTCGGCGGCGCGGCGTTAATCGGGATTTTCTTTTTCTTTTTTCCGCGCCAACTGCTCGGATTTTTCGGAATGAACGATTCGGCGGCTCTCGAAATCGGCGTACAGCTTTTGCGAATTCTGAGCGTTTCGGGAATTTTCATCTCGGTCGCGCTGACTTATACGGGCGGGCTGCAAGGCACGGGCGACACGAAAAGCCCGCTTTTCATTTCGATTATTTCGCAGGTCGTCATTCCGCTCGGCATTTGTTTCGTTCTGCAAAAAACCGTCGGACTCGCTGCATGGCACATCTGGACGGCGATTCTCATCGGACATTTTACGCGCTGCGCGTTGAGCTTTCTGCGTTTCCGGCAAGGAAAATGGCAGAATATTAAAATTGATTTGGAAACTACACAAGCTTAAATCAAGCACTTTAAAATTGTGTTCAACCGCGCTAGGTCTCCGAAGGAGACCGAGAACATAGCGTAAATTGCCATAATTTCTTCATCACATTACTGTTCGATCAGCGAATAATTGGCAGTCATTCGTTTTAATTGCGCTTGCGGATAATCTTTTTTCAAAAGGTCAAAAATCTCTTTTCCCTCAATTTCTTCAACGCCCGCGTAAACGGCGATGTAATCCATATATAAAAATCGTTCGCCGTCTGCGCTCATTTTTCCGGGAAAATCGTAATTCACCGCGTCCATATTCGGACAGCTGAATTCGGCGAAAACCTTGCGCGATGGAAATAATTTTTGAATACGCTGCCGCTCCTGTTCGACCGGCTCGTTCACGTCGAGTTCGCCGCACCCTTCTTCATATTTTTTAAGAATCACAGCGTAAAACGGCGCGGATTTATAAGCGCGGTTCGCCACGATTTTTGTGGGAAGACGAAACGATAATTCCCAATCGGCAAACTGTCGGTCTTTGTGGTCGCACGGCAAATTCGGCTCGGGACAAACGAAATTATCCGTTTCCGTCTGCGGTTTTACTTTCGTTTGCGGTTTCGCCTTCGGTTTCGGCGTGGTGGAAACTTGCGGATTCGCCGTCGCCTTAATTTTTTCCGCCGTGTCGCGCGATGTTTGATTCGACGCTGTTTCTTGGTCGCGGCGGCTTTCGCTTGATTGATTCGCCGCATTGCGCGGACTCTGTGCGAAGTTCAAAGGCAAACACGCCGCCTGCAAAACGCCGGTTGCCGCTAGAAAAATAATTGTCAAAATTGTTTGATAGTTCATTTTTAATCCTCGTTTCTTTTGCAAAACTTCTCCGCTCATTAAAGCGTTTTTTCGGGCGCAGAAGTATCACTCTAAATCCCGAACGGCGAAAAGTTTTCAAAACAAAACCATTTACTATCAACTATCAGCTGTCAGTTAAAAAATTAAGAGAAACCCGTTTTATAGTGAAGAGTTAATAGTTGACAGTGAACAGTTGTTGATTTTACTTTCGATTTTCCTAATTTTTGCGCGAAGCCTTTGACTTTGGCGGTTCGCTGGCGCAAGATTTTTAGAAACAAACAATTAAAATAAAGAAAATTTATGGCAATCAATCAGCTTTCATACGTTTTACCCGAAGAATTGAACGCGGCGGTCGAAGCGGCGTTTAACGAATGGCAAAAGGAAAATAAGATCGCCCGTGTCTGGCAAAAAGAACAGAGCGTTTGGACGAACGAGGACGAAGCGAAATGGCTCGGCTGGCTCGATATTGTCGAACGCGAATCGAAGGATTCGGAAAAATTCAAAGCCTTCGCCGACGACGCGAAAAACTTCAAAGACATCGCGCTGCTCGGAATGGGCGGCTCGTCGCTCTGCCCGGAAGTTTTTTCGATTACCTTTGGAAAAACGAATTTTCATATTTTGGATTCGACCGTTCCGGCGCAAATTCGAACGCTCGAATCGAAGCTCGATTTGAAAAATACGCTGTTTATCGTCGCTTCCAAATCCGGCTCGACGCTGGAGCCGAACATCTTCAAACAATATTTTTACGAACGTGTCTCCGAAACAGTCGGCGCGGACGATGCGGGCAAACAATTTGTCGCCATTACCGACCCCGATTCGAAGATGCAGAAGGTTGCTGAAAAGGATAATTTCGGAAATATTTTTTACGGCGACCCGCAAATAGGCGGCAGATTTTCCGCGCTGTCGGATTTCGGAATGATTCCGGCGAGCGCGATGCAGATTGATGTCGAAGATTTTTATGCACGCACATCCGAAATGATTGAAGCGTGCAAAACCGACGATCCCAAAAATAATCCGGGCGCGATCTTGGGAACGATTCTCGGCGTTTGCCAGACGCAGGGACGCGACAAATTAACTATTTTCACCGACGAAAAAATCTACGATGTCGGCGCGTGGCTCGAACAACTTATCGCCGAATCAACCGGCAAATCCGACATTTCAATTATTCCCGTTGACCGCGAAGCGATTCAAACGCCCGACGTTTACGGCGACGACCGCGTTTTCGCGTATCTGAAATTGAAGGATTCGAGTAACGAAGATTTTGAAGCGAAATTCGACCAAATTGAAAACGCCGGTCAGCCCGTCGTCCGCATCGAACTCGAAGACAAAATGAATCTCGGACAGGAATTTTTCCGCTGGGAATTTGCGACCGCCGTCGCCGGCGCGATTATGCAAATCAACACTTTCAATCAGCCCGATGTCGAAGCGGCGAAAATCGAAGCCAAAAAACTGACCGAAGAATACGAAAAAGCCGGCGAGCTGCCCGACGAAACGCCTTTCTTTGAAGCCGACGGCGTCAAACTTTTCACCGACGACAAAAACGTCGCCGATTTAAACGAAGCGGTTCACCAAGGAAAAACGCTCGCGCTTTATCTGCAAGCACATCTCGACCGAATCGAACCGGACGATTATTTCGCGCTGCTTGCCTACATCGAAAGAAATGCGGAAAACGAATCGCTGCTGCAAGAAATTCGTCATCGCGTTTTAGAAACGAAGCGCGTCGCCACGTGTCTCGGCTTCGGTCCGCGCTTTCTGCATTCGACCGGACAGGCTTACAAAGGCGGCGCGAACGAAGGCGTTTTTCTGCAAATCACGTCGGACGACGCGACGGATTTAGATGTTCCCGGTCAAAAATATACGTTCGGCGTGGTCAAAGCGGCGCAGGCGCGCGGCGATTTTCAGGTTCTGCTCGACAGAAACCGCAGAGCCTTGCGCGTTCATCTCGGCGCGGATGTCAAAGCGGGATTAGAGAAAATTTTGTCGCTTATTTCTTAAACTAAGAACGAAAAGTGATTAACTAAAAGTGAATAATTATTTTTCACTTTTAGTTTTTAGTTTTTCACTATTTCAAAAGGTGCGTTTGAATTTGCTGCTGATTAATGTCGGCGTTCAATTGTCCGCCGGAAACATTTGCGTTTTCGATGAAAGTTTCGATGCTTGTCAGTTTGTCCGCGCCGTTGATCGTTCTCGATAAAGCCAAATTATAATTCACAGGCGAATTCGATTGATTCCAGACGCGGGCGACGATACCGCGCGCGATGCCGTCTTCCGCCGGCTTCAAAGCCCACAGCAGAACATTCGGATTCGAGATTTGCAGAAATGAAAAATTCGTCGCCGGATACGGACGCGAAGCTCCCGACGATGCCTGAATCGTTCCCGTTAATAAAGGATTTTGATGTTCGAGGGAAAATTTCATTGCGTCGGTCTGGTTAAACGCGCTGTGCGTTTGCAGCGCGAATCTTTGCCGGAAAAAATCGTCGCCGCCCTGATTTTGAATGCCGTATTCCGCGCCGTCAATTTGTCCGCCCGCCAGAACATTAATCTGCGGCGTGGTCGTGTCAAAATTTTCCGACGAACTCGCGCCGAGCTTCATAAACGAATCGTCGGCGTTCGAGACGGTGATGCCGAAATTATTCGCCGCGCCGTCGCTCATATCGGCAAAATGATTCATCGTCAGCCAATCGTAACGCGCGTTTTTCGGGGCGTAATGTCCGCCGTTTGCCAGTAATTTTCCGCGAATCACCGCGCCGACTTCTTCGTGCCAAACGTCGGGCGCGCTGATGTCGAACGAAAAGCTCCACGTTTTGACATCGCTGAAATTTTGCGTGATTTGATTTTCGATTTCGACGCGGTTCGAGTTGCGAAACATCGTTATGCGCGTCGTGTGATTCAGAGGGCTGCCGGAGACGGCGCGTAATGTCACGCTCGCCGCGCCCGCGTTTTCGACAGTCACCGTGCCGCTTCGATTGCCGCCCAAATCGTTCAAAACTCTGCCGTTAATCGTTCGGACAAGCTCGCGGTTGCTGCGTGTTTTATCAATCAAACTCGTAATTGCGCCGTCGCCGGCGAGCGTCAAGCGGTAAAAATCGTTTTCGATGACGTTGCCGCCCGCCGTCGCTGCATTTGAAAAATCCGCGCCTTTGCCGCTGCGAATTTCAAAAGTTTTGTAACCGACCGAAGGAATGTTTTCGGCGAAAACGCGCAAAACTTTATGATTGCCGAAACGCATAATTTGCGACGGAACTTCCGCGCCGCTCGCTGTATCAAGAACTTTTACCTTACGATTTTGCTTGAAGGGGAAATCCGCATAATCGCTGCGCGTCCAGCCGAGCGGATTAAAAACGAAAAAGCGCGGCTCGGAACCGTCGTTGGAAATTTGTTTGCCGAGTTCGGCTACCGCGTCCGCGTTTAATTTGTCAACATATGTGGAAATTTCGCCTTCCAATTTCCGACTCCAATTCGCCCGCGCCGTTCGTCCGACCGAACCGTTCGCCGTCCAATCGTGTTCAAAATATAATCCCAAATCGATCATTGCCTGGTCGCGCTCCGCAACGCGCGAATCCATAAACGAAGAATTATTGACGGCGACCAGCGTCGCCAACGCTTCCGCGCCGCGCAGTTTTTCGGTGCTGCGTTTGATTTTCGAGGAAACCTCTGCCAGAGACGCGATCAGCGCGTCCCATTCGTTGCCGTAGGCGGCTGAATAAGTTTCCAGATTACCGCCGTAATTCGATTCGAAATCGCGGAAAAAATCTTCTTCGTTCGAGACGATGATGCGGCGGTTAGCGGTCGTGTTTTGTTGGGCGACTGTCACGAATTCGTCGCTCGTGTATTGCAAACCGTCGTGTCCGCGCCCGAACGCGCCGATGACCGGATACGGATAACGCGATTGGAAAAGCGCATTGTTTTCGGCAAAGTTAATCGCGCCGAGCGGATTAAACGCTTCGGCATAACCGCCGAAGTTTTCGTTGCCCTGAAATATCGAATTCCACTTCATCAAAACGCGGCTGCCATCGCGCCCGCCGCAGTAGTAAATTTCGCGGTCACGATTAGTCAAGGAAGGAACCATCGTCGCGCAGTCGCACACGCCCTTCCAACTGTATTTCGCGCCCGCGCCCGCCCAGAGCGACGGCAAGCCATACGGCAAAGTTTGATTCTCCATCGCAATCGCCATCGGAAACCGCACGTTATAGCGGCGTTCGATCAAGCCCGGATAATACATTCCGCGCAAAACCGCCTCCGCCGGCGCGCCGCCGTTGACCAGCACGAGCGCGTTCAAAGGCACGCTCAAATGCCCGTCGCGGAGGCGACTGATAAATCGGTCGAATTGCGCCGACGAGCGGTTGCGTTCGAATTCGCGCATCCAGAGACTGCCGTCGCATTCCCAGCGCATCTGTTGATCCGACGGGTTTGCCTGCGTCGCGTCCATTTTATTGAGGTAATAATCAATCATCGTCAGAAATGCCTGCCGGTATGTCGCTTCGTCCGCCGTCCAATAATAATCGGTGTGATCGTCCGGCGCGATGTAAAATCTTTTCTGCTGGGCGAGCGAAAAAGTCGGCTGCAAAATAACCGCAAGCAAAAATATATTTGCAAAATATCTGAAATATTTTCTCAAGATTCGCATAAATTTTCCGACTGTTGGGGTTATCTTTTATTCGTCGTTTTTATTGTATTGCTCTATTAAAGTAAAAAAGCGAACGTTTTTCCAACATTCGCTTCGTCAATGTTAATTATCGAAACGCTTTATTTCGCGTCGTTTTCGTCTTTACCGTCGTCGTGAATCATATTGCCGCTTTCGTCAATCGCGTCTTTATCTTCGTGTTCCTGCGGCGTTTTTCTGCCCGGCTGCGGCGCGTGTTCGGGGTGTTCGCCCTCGATTTCCAAAGTTTCATTTTCCTTTTTTTCGTCCAAAACCTTTTTGTCGTGGGCGATATTTCTTTCATCCGGCATTTTAAGTTTTCTCCTTAGTTTTTTGAATTCGATAATTTAAATGTAATTTCCCGGCGGCAAAATTCAACCGAACACCCAAACGCGAATCATCATTTAATTTCCAAAATCGCGGCGGCTGATCCGTCCGGCATATTTCTGCGGGAAAACAAAATTTGAAAATCAGCTGGCGGATTTTTTGCTTGTTTTCGATGCGATATAACGCAGCGGAATCAAATACTTTGAATATTTCGCCGCGCTTGCCCCGAACATCCGACCGATGGTTTCCGAGTCCAGGTCTTCGACGGCTTGCAGCCAGAAAGGAACGCCGCAGCCGCAACGGTCACAATCGGCTTTCGGTCCCAAAATACATTTTTCCTTGCGTTCGCCCTGCACATTCCACGAAGCCATTTTTGAAGCGGCGAGACAATTATCGGTTACCGAACGGCAATTCTCCGATTTGAGCAGCGTCAATGCCCGCGTCGGCATTTCGATCAAACCCGGATATTTGTTTTTGATTTTCAGAATTCGTTCGATCACGCGGTCGCGTTCTTCGTAATCGAGCCATAGATTGTCGGCTTCGGGCTGACCGTGCATATACGTATAAAAATCAAAGATGATGCCGCGCGTGATCGGTTCCTGTCGCCATTCTTCGACAAATTGTTCCAGCTCGCCTTCGTTTTCTTTCGTCAAAACGGTGGCGATCCCGATTCGCAGATTTTTCTCCGCCGCTGCCTTAATCGTGCGTTTAATGCGCTGATAAGTTTTCGCGCCGCGCACGCGGTTGTGCCGTTCTTCTATGCCGTCAACCGATACCTTAAAGTGTATGTGTTTCCAATCGGGAATCTCGATTGTGCCGTTGGTAACAACCATATTGCTGCGAAAATACCGCGATCCCATTTCGATCACTTCCTTTCGCATCAATGGCTCGCCGCCGACCCAGGTGCAGGAAAAAAAAGGGAAACCTTCGACCTTTAATTTTTCAAAAAAAGTCCGCCACTGTTCAACCGCCGAATTTTCGGGATGCTCGTGTTCGAAAAAATAGCAATGGTGACAACGCAGATTGCACTGGTTCGTAACATCCACTGAACAAACGGCATCATCCGGAATGCCCGAAAAAGCGAACCGCGCGAATTGATAAAATGTTTCGAGTTTTCCGTTCATTTGCAAATAAAAATTTCCGTTCGACTTATCCGAAATACCGCATTCAAACGCCGACTGTTTCGCGCTCTTCTTCAACCAAATACGGTGTCGCATTCGGTTTATCCAAATCTTCGGCTAAAACCTTCGCAATCACCGGCAAACTCAAGCTGCGCGTTTTCGCAATGTTCGGAACCGCTTTTCCGGCGGCGTAAACGGCGTGGCGACCGTTTTCCTTATACCATTCGCCCAGCGACGCGGTTTTGTTCATTTCTTCGACGATTTGCCGCCAGCCAACGCCCGTATTGTAAGCGCAAAAGGAAATTTCGCCTTCCTGCGTGCCGTATGGAATGACGCACATTTCCGTGCGGCGAAAATCGTAAGTGAACAAATCCTGAAACCACATTCCCTCGACGCACAAAACGCGCCAAACGTCTTCTTCGGCGCGTGTCTGCATTCGATCGTTGCGGTCGGAGTTGGAATTGGCGGACGACGGCTTGAACAAATTCAAAATTTGCGAAATCGGAAACCCTTCCGGTGCATTACCCGCGTCGTAGTTTCGCATAATCGCCATTCCGAGCTGCGCCATCGTCAATTTTTTGCCGCGCGCCGTGTCGGTGATGACGGCGACATCTTTCATAAATTGTTCGTAGTTGAAAAACTCGAACAGCGAAGTCATCTGATTCGTTCGTTTGTTGACGACGACGAGCGTGAAAATTCCGCAGTTCGGATGACAGTTGCACGACGACCAACCCCAAGGCGCATCCGCGCCCTGCAGCATATCCATCACGGAAGTAAACGCCGAATAACTTGAAAGCGGAAACCAATCACGCAGCGGCTGAATGTCGAGATTTCCCTTTAATTGTTTGTTCAAATCGTGCGTCATTCCGGCGAGCGTGTAGCGTTGCTGTTTGCGATCCGCGTCCGAAACGTCTTCGTCGCGTCCGGTAAACGAAACCGGCTGAAACGCAATCGTCTGAACTTTATCAATATTTTCCGCCGCAAATTTCACGATGTCGCCGATGGCATCATTATTGATCGTATTGACAATCGTTGTCACCAGAGTAACTTTGATGCCGACCGACGCAAGATTTTCGATGGCTTTTAATTTGACATCGAACAAATTTCCCACGCCGCGATGTTTGTTTTTTTCTTCGCTCGTTCCGTCGAATTGCAGATAAACACCGTGTTGTCCGGCTTCCTTCGCCGCTTTGCAAAATTCGATGTCTTCGGCGTAACGAATGCCGTTCGTCGCCGCTAAAATGCGATAAAATCCAACCTTTCTTGCATACGCGACCGATTCCAAAAAGTGCGGCGCGATGGTCGGTTCGCCGCCCGAAAACAGAATAATGATTTGTCTTCGCGGTTTAAACGAAACCGCATTATCTAAAATCTGTTTCGTGTCTTCAAACGTCGGTTCGTGAACGTAGCCGACCTGGTTCGCGTCCATAAAACACGGGTTGCACATCATATTGCAGCGGTTCGTCAGATCAACCGTCAAAACTGCGCCGCGCCCGAATTTGATGTCGCTCGTTCCGTGATGATGAACGTGCGAGTCTTCCGCCGATTTGAAATCGCGCCCGTAAAAAAGCGATTCGATCCTCTGTAAAAAATTCGCGTCGGTCGCCAAAACGTCTTCAAACTCGCCGTGCGTCGGACAATTTTTCCGCATAATCACCTGACCGTTTTCGACCAGAATATCGGCTTTTATCTCGCCCGGATGCGAATTTTTCAAAATCTCGAGCGGAATCGTTTTGTTAATCACGCCTTCACGCACATTTTTCACGCACGTCGGACACAGCGAATCCGTTTCACGCGGAAAACCGAGCGGCGGCGCGGTTTTTTCATAAGACTTCAAAAGCGGTTCCGCCGCCCAATTCGGCGTAATAGACGCGCTTTCGGGCAGCGATTTATTGACCGCCTGAAACGCCTTCCAACCCAAATCCGCTAATTTCGAAGCCGCCTTCGAGCCGGTTTTTCCCTTTCCTTTTTCTTCGCCGCGTCTGAAATTATCACTGAACATAATCTTTTTATATATTAAAATGCTGAATAAAATTTTTCGTGTTTGATGCACTTAATCAACGTCAAGGCTAACAAATTTCGGCTATGTTGCCAAATTTTATCAAATATTTGCTATTGAATTCTATTTTATCGGTGCTTCGATTTTGAGATTTTTAGGATTATATTCATATGAATCAGTTTGTTGACGATAAATTCTCTGCGGCTCTAACAAACCACTTTTTATTTCTTGGCGCAAAATAAATCCGTTTTTATCTAACCAGTATTTGCTTTCCGAATATGATAAGCCTTCTTTGTCTTTATCAGGCGAATAAGTGTTTTTGTAAGTCGTATAATTTCGATAAAGTTTAACCTTTTGATCGCTTACGTTTGAATCTTCGACTGTATACTCTGAACTCACAATATTTGATAATCCAGAGGCACTGCCGCCCGAACACCAACTTTGATATTGCTTCCACTCGCCATCGTTTCTTCTGCAATAATATATTTTACCGATTTTAATAAGTTCGTCCTTATTTGTATAATCGGCAAATTTTTCAACTTCTAAATAATGTCTTCTGTCAGGCTTTAGATACTCGTCGGTAATTTCGGTCGTGCTAAATAATTTGCCATCTCTGTAATTTTCTTGCTTAGTAAGGTTTCGACGTGATAAATCGTCCTTTTTACTGAGTGCTTCCCGATAAGGCTGATAATAATCTTCCTTGCTAATCTGTTTAGCTTGGCTAAAAACATTTATCGAAGCAGCAAAACAAATAATAGTTAGTAAAATGTAGTTTCTTGTTTTCATATATGTATTCATAACTTTATTTGGATTATTTAATGTTCTTGCGCTGTAACAATGACGCATAATTTTATTTCTCCAAAATTCTAAAAAAGCAATTGATTATCAGAAAATTCATTAGGTATTTCAATATGGATTTCCACAACAAGAAGGTTGATCCAAATAAAAAATCTTGCCGATAGCGCGACCTTTATTGTAAACTCAATCCGTATTGAGGCGTTATCTTTTTAATCAATAATCTTTCCGAAAATTTTCTCTGCCGTTTTTTTGATAAAACTTTAGACGAACCCGGCGCGAGAGAAATATTGATTCGACGAATTACAATTGACGAAAATATTTAGGAGAAGAAATTATGCGCGTGAGAAAAATTTTGAGTGCTTTTTTGTTAGCAGTTGCCGCATTTGCGGTTAATCAAAAAGCGTTCGCACAAAAAGGCGAATTAACAACCGACGGAATGATTAAAGGAAATTCGACGGTCGTCGAAAGCGAAACGACGGGCGCGGCGGCGCGCGTTCTCGATCCGACGCAGGGAATTGTCGTGGACGACGATTCGCAGTGTCCGGGAACGGCTTTTCAGACGATTCAGGCGGCGGTCAACGCCGCCGCGCCGGGAACTTTGATTCAGGTGTGTCCCGGAACTTATCAGGGACAAGTCGCCATCAGCAAGCGCGTGACCATCGTCGGCGTAGAATATCAAAACCAGAGCCAGGCGATTATCAAACCCGCGCCGGCGACCCCGAACTCGACCAGCCTTTTCAGCGGCGCGCCGGTCGCGGCAATCGTTC
Organism: uncultured Pyrinomonadaceae bacterium; assembly: GCA_964237235.1. Classification (GTDB taxonomy): domain Bacteria; phylum Acidobacteriota; class Blastocatellia; order Pyrinomonadales; family Pyrinomonadaceae. The sequence continues at coordinate 44,542 of CAXSGY010000021.1, read as the reverse complement.
TGGTCAGCGATGCGAATAACGTCTCGCTCGATAATTTGACGATTGACGGCGCGACGAACGGCATCAGCGGCTGCAATACGGCGGCGATTGTCGGCGTTTTTTGGCGCAACGCTTCGGGAACGGCGGAAAATCTGGCGGTCAAAAATATCCGCGCCGTCGGCAACGGAAGCTGTCAGAATAACTTCGGAATTTTCGTGCAGAGCGGCGGCACGGGCAGCTCGCGCGTCAGCATTTTAAACAGCAGCGTTCACGATTACGAAAAAGCCGGCATCGTCGCCAACGAACGCGGCACGAACGTAACCTTGACGGGCAACACGGTCAACGGTTCGGGACCGATCAGCACGAACGTGCAGAACGGAATTCAACTCGGCTTCGGCGCGCAAGGCTCGGTGTCGCAGAATTTCGTTATCAACAATATTTCCGCGACCTGCACGACCGTTGAAAATTGCGAAGGCAACGGCGGCGGCGGCATTATCGTCGTCGAAACGAACGAAGCGCAGGTGACTTCAAACAACGTCGGCAGAAATCAGGCGGGCATCTTCGTCATCGGCAACCGCGCGGTCATCACCGGCAATACGATCACCGACACGGACGTGGCGGACGGCATTACAATCGTCGGCAACCGCAACGAAGTCCGCGACAACCGCATTTTCAATAGTGACCGCGCCGGCGTTCTCGTCAGCGGCAATCGCAATCTCGTCAGAAACAACACGATCAACGAAGCCGTCAACGGAATTCTGCAGGACGCGCCGGCAAGTATGGGCAATACGTTCACCGAAAACCGCTTTTTCAATACAAACAGGCAAGTTACGGACGCGAACAATCTGCGCCCGCAAGCGCGCGGCACAACTTCCGCTCAAGGCATCAGCGTCGTGAGATTTTAGTTGAAATTGACATTGAAAATTTGTGAGCCGTCGCTGTTGAATTTTCAACAGCGACGGCTTTTTTATATAAGGTGAATCAACCACAGAATTTCCTTCGCTGGAGCGCGGACGGCTCGTCCGCCAACGGAGGTTTGCGACGTTGTTTGATTACCTCCGCGCGACTCGATGGCAACGATGTGTCTCGCGCCTCCGCGCTCGAGAGGCGGACGAGCCGTCCGCGCTCCAATGCTCAACCACCTTGTTTGGTTCTTGTTCTCATACTTTAAAATCTAATTTTTCCTCTCAAACGAAATTTCTCTGATAAAGGACTTTGAAAATTTTATTTTCCTGAGTGAATCCGTTATGCTGTGTGTTACGAAATGCAATTTGATAACACATCATTTAATAACAAATTTAGGAAGTTGAATTAGAATGTCGAAATTTTTAAAGATTTCAGCCGGATTGTTTTTTATCTGCGCCGTTTTATTCGTTCAAAAAGGCGCGGCGCAATCGGCGACGGCGGCTTTGAGCGGAACGATTGTTGACGAACAGAACGCGGTCGTCGCGGGCGCGAGCGTTAAAATAATTGATAAATCGAAGGCTTTCGAGCGAACGGCGAAAGCGAACGGCGACGGATTTTTTACGTTCACGCAGCTCGCGCCGAGCAATTATACGGTTCGCGTTTCGCAGAGCGGCTTTGCCGATACCGAACTGTCAAACGTCGTCTTAAACATCAACGACCAGAGCAATCTGCGAATTCAATTAAAAGTCGGTGCGGCGAGCGCGTCGGTCACGGTCGTCGCCGACAACGCGGCAATCAGCGAATCGCCCGCCGTTTCGACTGTCGTTGACCGCGGGCTGATTGAAAATCAACCGCTCAACGGTCGTTCGTTTCAAACGCTCGTCGAATTATCGCCCGGCGTTGTTTTCACGCCTTCGAGTTTGCCGACACCCGGACAATTTTCGGTCAACGGGCAGCGCGCCGGTTCAAATTATTTTACGGTTGACGGCGTTTCGGCAAATTTCGGCTCGACCGCTTCAGTCACTTTGTATGAAACGGCGGGCGGCGGCGTGCCTTCGTATTCGGCTCTGGGAACGACGAGCAGTTTGGCTTCGGTGGACGCGGTGCAGGAATTTTCGATTCAAACTTCGACTTACGCGCCCGAATTCGGTCGCCAGCCCGGAGCGCAAGTGTCCTTGGTAACGCGCAGCGGCACGAACGCTTATCACGGTTCCGTTTTCGATTACGTTCGCAACGACAAATTCGACGCGAGCAATTTTTTCGACAAAGCCAACGGCTTTCCGCGCCAGCCGCTGCGCCAGAACGATTTTGGCGGCACAATCGGCGGACCGCTGCCGTTTTTGAATTTCGGCGAAGGCGTTCCGGTCTTCAATTCGGGAAAAGACCGCACGTTTTTCTTTTTATCTTACGAAGGTTTGCGGCTTCGTCAGCCGGGCAGAACCGACAACGATTTGGAAGTTCCGACCGTCGCGGCGCGCAATGCGGCGACCGGCGTTTTGCGCGATTTGCTGAACGCTTTTCCTTTGCCGAACCGCACGCCGACGGCGGCGCAGCAGGCGAGCGGTGTCGTGCCGTATTTTACGAATTTTTCCAATCCTTCAAGGCTCGATGCGATCAGTTTGCGGCTCGACCACACGATCAGCGACCGCGTTTCCGTTTTCGGCAGATACAATTACGCGCCCTCGGAAGACAAACAACGCGCACGGTTTTGCGCCGCCAGCTGCGTCGCCGATTTGACCTTTAAAACGCAGACTTTGACCGTCGGCTCGACGCAGATTTTTTCGCCGAAAATCACGAACGATCTGCGCGTCAACTTTTCAAAATCGAAGGTCAATCAAACTTACTTTTTGGACACCTTCGGCGGCGCGATTGTGCCGCCGCAGTCGAGTCTTTATCCTTCGTTTACCAACGGCAGCAACGGTTACGTTTACATCGAAGTCAATCCGACCGGCTCGAACACTCTGAGCGACGGTTTGTTTTCCGACAACCGCCAGAGACAATTTAACATCGTCAATTCGACCGAAGTCAGCCTCGGCGGACACCGCGTCAAATTCGGCGTGGATTATCGCCGTCTGACACCTGTCTCGTATAGCGGAACCTACAAACGCTCGTTTTTGCCCGACAGCATACAGGCTTTGATTGCGACCGCCGCCAATCCGAACGGCACGCCGACTTCGGCGACTCTGGTTGCGCCGCAGGTTACCTTGCGCCCGATTTACAATAATTTTTCGGCGTTCGCGCAGGACACCTGGCGGGCGAGTCAAAAATTGACATTCGTTTACGGCTTGCGCTACGAAATCGTTCCCGCGCCTGATGAGGAAAACGGCAATTTGCCGCTGACGGTTTTAGGCTTGCAGGAAAATTCATATAGTTTGGCAAATATTTCTTTGTCAGCGACGCGGCAAAAATTTTACGAAACCACGCATAACAATTTCGCGCCGCGCGTCGGCGCGAGCTACCGGATTTTTGAAAATACGGTTGTGCGCGGCGGCTTCGGCGTATTTTATGATTTGGGTTACGGATTTACCGGCTCGGCTTTCAGCACCGGCGTGGTGCCGTTTTCTTCGACCCTGAGTTTGTCGAACGTCACGTTCACGTCGCCCGCTTTTCAGCAAACGGTTCCGCCGTTCAGTTTGAATCCGCCGTTCACGAGAGTTTTCGCCTATCAGCCGAATTTCAAATTGCCTTATTCGCTGCAATACAACGTCGCGGCGGAGCATTCGTTCGGCGGCAACAATCTGATTTCGATTTCTTATGTCGGCGCGCGCGGCAAGCGGCTCGGACGAGTCGAAACTTTGCGAGCGACGACCGGAAATTTCCGGCGGCTCGATCTTGTCACGAACGGCGGCGCGTCGGATTATAACGCTTTGCAGGCGCAGTTTCAGCGGCGTTTGTCGAAAAATTTTCAGGCAATCGCGTCCTACACTTTTGCGAAATCGCTCGACAATGTTTCCGAAGAATCGCAGAACAATCTGCAATCGCCGACCGGACGCTTCGCGCCGAATCTCGACCGCGCGCCGTCAAATTTCGACGTGCGCCACGCCTTCAATTCCGCCGTCAGCTATGAAATTCCGACATTTTTCAATGAAGGTATCGCCCGTAAAATCTTCGGCGGTTTCGGCGTTGACGCGATTTTTCGCGCCCGCACCGCCACGCCGGTTAATCTCGTTTCGGGCGTAAATTCTCTGGGTTTGGGCGTGACGACGATTTTGCGACCGGATTTGATTCAGGGCGTTCCGCTTTATCTCGATGATTCAAGCGCGCCCGGCGGCAGACGTTTTAATCCGGCGGCTTTCGACCGCGCCACGCCGCTCGCGCAGGGACGGCAAGGAACTCTGGGCAGAAACGTGCTGCGCGGTTTTGGGGCAAATCAGCTTGATTTGTCGTTGCGCCGGCAATTTAATTTTACGGAAAATTTGAATCTGCTGGTGCGGGTGGACGGTTTTAATATTTTTAATCGCGCCAATTTTGCCAATCCGTCGGGCGTTGTTCCGGCGAATTATCAAACCAGCCAGAGTTTCGGTCGGTCGTCGCAAACGCTCGGCTCGGCTCTCGGCGGACTTGCTTCGGTTTACCAAATCGGCGGACCGCGTTCGTTTCAATTGTCGGCGAAACTGAGATTTTAAGAGCGAAGAAAATTAACAGGGATGAAGAGGATGAAAAGGATTTTTGTTAAATTATCTAAAATCGCAAATCAAAAAATATCCTGTTCATCCTCTTCATCCCTGTTAATTTTCCTATTTTATTTGTCATTTTTACCGGGACGGTTTCGTTTCATTCCGTCCTTTTTCCCAACCGAAGCGCGGAAAATTATTCTGCGAGAAATTCGCGCTTCGGTTTTTTTATTCACGCTGGAAATTAAATTTTTGAAAAAGTTATGAAGTCGAAATTTACATTCGCTACGGCGATTTGCTTTGTGTTTTTGTTTTCGATTACTGCGTCGGCGCACGAATACTGGTTTGAACCGGAGACGTTTTTTCCGAAGCCGAACCAGCCGACCGTCGTGCATTTATACGTCGGCGACGGCATCATCAAAGACCGCGAGGAACGCGCTTTTCAACTGGCGAAAACCGAACGGTTTCAAGTTTTCTCTACCGGAAACGCTTTGGATTTGAAAACTTCGCTCGTCGAGAACGCTCTGCCGGTTTATAATTTTTCGGCTGAAAAATCCGGCAATTATCTGCTGGCGATGGAAAGAAATTGGTCTTACATCAAACTCGAAGCGAAGAAATTTGAGGATTATTTGCGCGAAGACGGAATGGAATATATCTCCACCGAACGCGCTAAACGCGGCGAAACCGAACAGGAAGGCAAGGAACGTTACAGCCGTTTTATCAAATCGCTTTTGCAGGTCGGCGACCGGCGCGACGACACGTATAAAAAAGTTTTAGGCTTAAAGCTCGAAATCACGCCGCTCGAAAATCCGTATGCGAAACGAATCGGCGACAAATTAAAATTTCAAGTTTTATTCGACGGCAAACCGCTCGCCGACCGAACGGTTTTCGCCGACAACCGCGACAGCCGAACGCAGCAGATGACGACCGACAAAAACGGGCAAATCCAGATGAAAATCGAAAAAAGCGGCTTGTGGCTCGTGCGCCTCGTCACGATGCGAAGATGCGCGGCGGACTGCGGCGAAGCCGTCTGGGAAAGTTTCTGGGGCGCGTTCAGTTTCGGAGTAAAATAAAGTGAAAAAGTGAAAAAGGGAAAATGTGAAAAAGTGAAAAAGTAAATTGCTTCAATGCAGCCCCAAACTTTTTCCCTTTTTCACATTTTCCCTTTTTCACTTTATTTCACTGCGACCGTAAAACGGCGAGCGGTTTTCTGAACAGCACGTCGAAGCTGGCAATCGCGCCGACCGTCATTACGAGCAGAGCGGTCGTCAAAACTCCGATTAAAAGCAAAGTGAAATTGAATTCCCATTCGATATTAAAAACGTATCTCGACGCGACGAACGACAACACGGCGGCGAAAAACGCGCCGATGATTCCGGCTAAAATTCCCAATAAACCGTATTCGGCGAACAGAATCGCCGACAGCGTTAAGCGTTTCGCGCCGAGCGTTTTAAGAACGGCGTTTTCGTAAATTCGCTGCGATTTCGTTAACGCAATCGAGCCAATTAAAATCAACATTCCGCTTAAAATCACAAAGCTGCCGACGAACGAAATCGCCAGCACGAAATTGTTGACGAGCCGCTGCACGACGGCGACGACTTCGGCGACATCGAAAATCTGCACGTTCGGAAATTCGTCAATGACGGCGCGCTGCAACCTTGCGCGCTCAACTTCCGGCAATCTTTTCAAAACCGTCGCGACGAAAGTCTGCGGAGCTTTTTCCAAAAAGCCGGGACGAAAAACGAACACGAAAGCCGTGCGCGTGTTGCGTAAATCGAGCTTGCGAATGTTGGCGACACGGGCATTGATTTTTCTGCCGGAAATGTCGAACGTAATCCAATCGCCGACGGCAACCTTCAAACGCTGCGCCATATCTTCTTCGACCGAAACTTCCGCGTCTTCGGGCGTGTCGCCCTGCCACCAATTTCCGGCAATTATCGTTTCGTTTTCGTCTAAATTCGGGCGATAGGTGATCGCAAATTCGCGTCCGATCTGTCCCTGCTGCTGACGGACTTCGGTGTTTGAATAATCGAAGCCTTCGCCGTTGACGAGGGCGATGCGGGCGCGAATCGTCGGCACGATTTGGATCGGTTCGCCGGTCGCCTGCTCGATGGTTTGCTCGATCTTTTCAATCTGACTTTTCTGCACGTCGATAAAAAAAAGACTCGGCAATTTCTGGCTGCGTGTGAAATCAAATTCTCTGACGAGATTCGCCTGCAAAGATTGCACGCCCAGCACGACGAACGCGCCCAAGCCGACGGCGAGCAAAATAATTCTGGTTTGATTGCCCGGGCGATACATCGAATTGACGGCTTGCGCGAGAGCGAACGAACCGATGCCTTTAAAGTTTTTCAGCAGCCGCGTTAGAAGAACCGCCGCGCCGTATAAAACCAGCGAAGTCGCGCCCAAACCGCCCAAAAACAGCGCACCGACTTTGAGCGAACCGGCTTGCCACGCCGCCACGCCGAGCAAACCGCCGAGCGAAACGGCGGCGAAAACAATGCGCGTCGCGTCAAACCGCCGCATTTTTTCGTTCGCTTCGTCGCGCAATAATAAATTCGGTTTAATCGTCCGCACCTGCAAAAGCGGCAGCGCGGAAAAAAGCATCGAGATTAAAACGCCCAGAAGAATTCCCTGCCACGCGGTCGGAAGATGAATCGTGTAGCGCATCGCGGCGGGCAGCGCATCGGCGAACCGCCAACCGGCGAACCACAAAAAAATCTGCGCCAGCAGAATGCCGAACAGGCTGCCGAACAAACCGAGCGTTAAAATCTGTAGAAGATAAACCGTAATAATGCGCGAGCCGCTCGCGCCGAGACATTTGAGAACGGCGATTGATCGGCGTTTTTGTTCGACGAAAACCCGTGCGACATTCCACACGCCGACACCGCCGAGAACCAGAATAAGCAGTCCGGTCAAAGACAAATAATTTTCCGTTTTCTCGAATTGTTCGTTTAAGTTTTCCTGCGTTTCGCGATAAGACTGCACGCTTAAAGTCGTTCCCTTTAACGCTTCGCGCAAACTTTTTACCAACTCGGTCGGATTATCCGAAGTTCGATACAAAATCCGCCGGCGAATTCTGCCGCTGTTGCGCGTGATGCCGGCTTCGTCGAACGCTTTTTTCTCTACGAACACGCGCGCGCCGAGTCGGAAACCGCCCGCGCCGCCCGGTTCTTCGTCGAAGGTCGCGCGAATCTCGAAATCCGCTTCGCCGATGTGAATTTTATCGCCGATTCGGACGTTTAATTTTTCAAGCAAAATCGGTGCGACGACCGCGCCTTTATTTTCCAGCAATTTAAAGTCGAACGGCTTGCCGCCCGACAGAGTAAAATTGCCGACCAGCGGAAACGGCGGCTCGATGCCTTTAAGTTCGACGAAACCGAACCCCTGATTCGCTTTATCAACGGGGCGCGCCATTGCCGAGGTTTCAATCGTTTCATTGCGGGCTTCGACAATACCCGATTCGCTAATCGCGTCTTCGATTTTCCCGACATCGGTCGGCGCAAAATCGTTCGTCGAACTGACGACAAAATCAGCCGTCAAAAGCGCGCGCGCGTCGGTGCCGACGGCTTGACTGAGATTTTGAATCAAGGAGCGCAAAGCGACGACTGAACCGACCCCGACGGCGATGCACAAAAAGAAAAATAAAAGCCTGCGCCACGACGAGCGAATTTCCCGAAATGTTAAGTTAAAAATAAAATTCATTCGTAATGCGTCCACATTCGCAATACGCGAATTCTTTTTTCTTCTTTGTTTATCTGATAAATCAAACGATGTTGAATGTTAATACGGCGCGAATAAATGCCTTCAAGATCGCCGACAAGTTTTTCGTAATACGGCGGACTTTGAAAAGGATTGTTTCGTAAAACATTTAACAGCGTCTCTGCATTCTTCCAGAGATTCGACCCTTTCAACTTTTTCGCATCTTTGAGAGACTGTTTAGAAAAAATGAGCGTCCACATCAAGATTATTCGCCTTCTTTTTCCAATTCTTTCAAAAATTCTACTTCGCTCAGAAAATCTTCGTCAGGCGCGTTCATTTCCCTGACAATAGATTCGCGCATCGCCGGAATCGAAATTAAATGAAGCGTTTCCTGTAAATCGTTCCAATCCGCTTCTGAAAGCAGAACCGCGTTGTGCTTTTCAGTAGTAATTAAAATCGGGCGATGCGACGCGACGGTTTCATCAATCAGATTCTGAATTTCGTTTTGCGCCTCGTTCGCCGTAACGGTTTCAAGCATTTTCGATTTCTCCTTTGATAACATCATCGCTCAAAACTCGCCCATCTTTCAAGACGATTTGCCGTTGCGCTTTTTCGGCTAAAAAATTGTCGTGCGTAACGAGAACCAAAGTGACATTATTTTTTGAATGCAAATCGGTCATCAAATCGAAAATATGCGAACCGTTGCGCGAATCGAGATTGCCGGTCGGTTCGTCCGCCAGCAAAATCTTCGGCTGGTTGGCAAAGGCGCGGGCAATGGCGACGCGCTGTTGTTCGCCGCCGGACAATTCGGTCGGATAATGATGTCCGCGGTTCGTTAAATCCACGTCGTTTAATAAATGCCCGCCGCGCGTCCGGGCATCTTTCAATCCTTGAATTTCCATCGGAATCAAAATATTTTCAAGCGCGGTCAAGCTCGGAATCAGATGAAACGATTGAAATATAAAACCGATTTTGCGGCTTCTTAAAGTCGCCAGATCGTCTTCGCTCATCGCCGTCACGCTTTCGCCGTCTATCAAAATTTCGCCCGCAGTCGGCGCGTCGAGACCGGCGATTAAACCGAGCAAAGTTGATTTCCCGCTGCCCGACGCGCCGGTCACGGCGACGAATTCGCCGTCGGGAATCGTCATCGAAACATTGTCCAAAATCGTTAAATCTTCCGCGCCCGAACGGACGACCTTCGTCACATTTTTTAATTCGATCATTTTTTGTTGATGGTAAACCGTTAATCGTAAAGGGTAAATGATTTCGGATTGAAATATATTTCGACCGCGTGCAGCCAATTATTTATCATTAACAATTTACCGTTTATCATTTACAGCATACTGTCTCAAAATGCCGCGAACAAGTTCGCCAAAATTCGCATCAAAACGTAAGATTTATTCGTAAACCTTTGACACTGTTTTATGTTTGATTCAAAATTTTCCAAAAATACGATGCGCGGCTTCATAATTTTGTTCCTGGCTTTTTCAACAATTTTCTTTTCATCGTGCGCGGCTTCGACCGCCGTGCAAACGTCGAACGCGCCGGTTAATAAAAAGCCGCCCGTGCAGGTCGCGTCCGACAAACCGAAAATCGTCGCGTTCGGCGACAGCCTGACCGCCGGATTCGGCTTGGCGGAAAAAGAATCTTACCCGTTTCTTTTGCAGGAAAAAATCAAAGCCGACGGATTTGATTACGAAGTCGTTAACGCCGGAGTTTCAGGCGAAACCAGTTTGGGCGGTTTGGAAAGAGTTGATTGGGTTTTAGAACAGGAAAACGTGCAAATTCTCATTCTCGAACTCGGCGCGAACGACCTTTTGCGCGGGCTTCCGGTCGGTAAGTTGAAGGAAAATTTGGCGACGATTATCAAAAAGGCGCAGGCGAAAAAAATAAAAGTTTTATTGTGCGGAATGCTCGCGCCGCCGACGATGGGAGCGCAGTATCAGCGCGATTACGTCAACGCTTTTCCTGATCTGGCGAGCGAATATAAAATAGATTTTTTGCCGTTTCTGCTTGAAAACGTCGCGCTCAATCGAGATTTAAATCAAGCCGACGGCATTCATCCGAACGCGCGTGGCGAAATAATTATGACCGAAAATGTTTACAAAGCCTTGAAACCTTTATTGAAAAAATGAGACATTAACTAAAACTTTCTGAAGGAAACAAACAGCAGGTGAAAAGAAAAAATCGAAACTCGGCGGCGTTATGTTTGATAACGCTTTTTTTATTGAGCGCGTTCGCGCGCGAAAATTTCGGTCAGCAGTCGAATCCATTTTTCGCGCAAAATTTTATTAAATCAATTCGCGCAGTCAGCGAAGATTTCGATGCCGGCAGCGGAAAAATTTTTGACGGCAAATCCGGCTCTGAAAGCGATAATTTGCCGTCAACAAAGAAACAAACGGGAAATTACACGCGTCCGAATGCCGGCGAACGTATCAAAAAATATGCGAAACGAACGTTCGGCGGCTCGGCACTGCTCGGCACAGTCGCGGCGGCGGGCTTCGCGCAGTTGATTGATTCGCCCGAAGAATGGGAAGACGACAGTCGCGGTTTCGCCCGCCGCGTCGGTTCGGCATTCGGCAAAACCGTGATTGAAGAAACGACCGTTTACGCTTTGGACGAAGCCTTAAAGCTCGACAGTAATTTTTATCGCAGCGGCAAAAAAGATTTCCGCAGTCGTTTGAAAAGCGCAGTCTTGTCAACCTTTACCGCCAGAAAACCGAGCGGACGGCGCGTTGCCGGCATACCGCGCGTCGCCGGTGCGTTGACCGGCAACATCGTCGCCGCCGAATTTTGGTATCCGAAAAATTACGATTTCAAAGACGGCTTGCGCTACGGCGCGTCATCGCTCGGTTTCGATGTTCTGGTTAACTTATTCAGAGAATTCTTTCCAAAATAAATATATGAACGTAACCCATCTCGAATGTGCAAATTGTCATCGGGAATATGAAGCGAACAAGCCGCATAACTTGTGCGTCGAATGCGGCAAGCCTCTGCTTGTTCGTTACGATTTGGCGCGCGCCGCCGAAACTTTGACGAAAAAATCTTTAAAGCATCGCGCTGAAAATCTATGGCGATACGCGGAGGTTTTGCCGGTGGAAAACGCGGAAAACATCGTCTCGTTCGGCGAAGGATTTACGCCGCTTTTGAAAATTGAAACGCTCGCCGCGATGCTGCCTTTAAAGTTAAACTTGTATATCAAAGACGAATCAACCAATCCGACGCAGAGCTTTAAGGCGCGCGGAATGTCGGCGGCGGTTTCGATGGCGAAGGAATTGGGCATTAAACGAGTTGCTGCGCCGAGCGCGGGAAATGCGGCTGGCGCACTTGCCGCCTACGCCGCCCGCGCCGGAATGGAAACTTTTTTATTTATGCCGAACGACACGCCGCGCGCCAATATTATCGAATGCGAACAGACGGGAGCGAACGTAACATTAGTTGACGGCTTAATTACCGACTGCGGAAAAATCGTCGCCGAACGCAAAGAAGCGGAAAATTGGTTCGACGTTTCGACTTTGAAAGAACCGTATCGCGTCGAAGGCAAAAAAACGATGGGTTACGAATTGGCGGAACAGTTCGATTGGCAATTGCCCGACGTAATTTTATATCCGACCGGCGGCGGCACGGGTTTAATCGGAATGTGGAAGGCGTTCGACGAAATGGAACAAATGGGCTGGATTGATTCAAAGCGTCCGCGGATGGTTTCGGTGCAAGCCGTCGGCTGCGCTCCGATTGTCAAAGCATTTCACGCGGGCGAAACTTTTGCCGACGAATTTCCGAACGCGCACACTGCCGCTTCGGGCTTGCGCGTTCCCAAAGCCATCGGCGATTTTTTAATTCTCGACGCGCTTCGTAAATCAAACGGCACGGCAATCGCAGTTTCCGACGAAGATTTACTCAAAGCCGTCAGAGAAATCGGCGCGGCGGAAGGCATTTTCTGCGCTCCCGAAGGCGCGGCGTGCCTGCCCGCTTTACGCATGATGATTGAACAAAATTTAGTTGCGGAAAATGAAACCGTCGTAATTTTTAATACGGGCGCGGGCGTAAAATATCTGGAATGTTTTTAATCGGAGCGCAGGCATCCTGCCTGCAATGAGCATCGTTTCGATGCGAAAACACGCTTCATTATTTTTCAAGTTGAATTTAATCGAACGGCTGGTTCGCACTGTCGCGCTCATTGTAACCAGAATGCTTGCGCTCTAATTGCGCTCCACTCTAATTTTCATCGAACGCCAAAAACCAATGCGGTTCGATATTTTGTAAAATTTCACAATCGCAGTAGCCGCCGTTTTCATTGAGCCAGCTCATTATTTTCGGCATATTCAGACGGCGTTCCATCAGAAACTGCATCGTAAATTTCAGATTGTGAACGCACGATTCCTGCCGTAAACGCACGTCTATATAATCGAATAAATCTTCGATCTGCTCTTTGGTCGCGGGCAAAGACTCGACGAACCTTTCGCGTTCGTCGCCGCTCAACTGTGACCAGATTTCGAGCTGTCTTTTTTTAATCAAAGGCATAATTTTCTATATTCAGAACTTGATTGTCTCGGCGCGTTCGGCTTCTTCGCGCTCTTTTTGTTTGATGCCTTCGCGCCCGTCGTAGGTGAAAAATTTCGGTAAAAACAAAGACAAAATTCCGACGAAAACGACGCACAAAACGCCGCCCGAAACAATCGCGTTTTTCACGCCGAAGCGTTCGGCGACGAATCCCATCTTCGCGCTGCCGAGCATCGGTCCGGTCAGATACGAAATCATTTCAATCGCGGCGAGCCGCCCGCGCAAATAATACGGAATCGTTTGATTCCAGATCGCGCCGCGAAAAATCCCCGAAATCATATCGGCAAATCCGGCGGCGGCGAGAAACACGAGCGCAAACCAGACATTATCCGACAAGCCGAAAAATATTATCCCAACGCCCCACAGCGCGGCGGAAATTATCACTAACAAACCGTGCCGTTGAATGTTGCGCGTCCAGCCGGAAGTCAAACTGCCGACGAGCATTCCGACGACCAGCGACGACGGAAACAAGCCGAGAAACTCTTCGCCGTAAACGGTCGCCAGCGCGGGATAAAGTGCCTGCGGCATCGCAAAAAACATAGCGATGATGTCAATCAGATACGTTCCCAAAAGCTCCTGCCGGCTGAAGGCGTAACGCACGCCTTCGACGATGCTTTGCAAACCCGGACGGTCGGCGTTTTCCGGCGCGGGAACGTGCGCGATCATAAATACGGCGACGAGCGAAGCCAAGAATGTCGCCAGATCAATGCCGTAAGCGATGCTCGAACCGAATTTGGCGACGATCACGCCCGCGATTGCCGGAGCGATAATCGCGCCGAATTGAAAACGCAGCGAATTCAGCGCGGACACCGACGGCATCAGCTCGGCGGTGAAAAGTTTCTGAATCAAAGATTCAAATGCCGGACGCTGCAAAGCGGCGAGCGCGCCGTGCAGCGCGACTGCCAGAAATAAAATCCAGATACGCGGATTCGGCAAAAACGAATTGGCGAACAAAATCGCCGTGACGATCATCTGCCCGATTTCGGTCAGCCGCAGCATCTTCCGTTTGTCGAGCGCGTCGGCAAGCGTACCGCCGACGAACGCCAGAAAAAACATCGGAATGAATTCGGCGAGAAACAGATAGCCGACCATTTCGTTCGATTTCGTCAGCTCGAACATCTGCCACGGCACGACGATAAACGTCATCATCGAACCGAAAAACGAGATTAACTGCCCGAAAAACAAAATCCTGTAATCGCGCGAAATTTTGAGCGGCGTTAAATCTAGAAGCATTTTATGAAATTTGTTGACTCCGATTTGTTAGCCACGAATGACACGAATAACACGAATTGTTTTCTAAAATTTTTATTCGTGTTCATTCGTATCATTCGTGGCTAATTTTCTTACAAATATTATTCAACAATCCCGATAATCGCGCCGAAATTTCCGTCAATTTGCGTGATATTTTTTTCCGGCGCATACATTCTCGACACGAATCCGTCGAGATACAAAGCGTTACGACAACCTAAATCTTTAAAGTAGGCGGCGAAGTCGTAAAAATTCACTTCGCGCCGCGAGATGACAAAAATTATTTTACTATTTTCCAAAACGCACACGCCGTTGCGGACGTTCAAATTTTGCGAAACCGAATCGAAAAGCCGATTTATCTCGCCGTCCACGACGAGCAGCGGACCCGACTGCGTGGCGAATTTTATATTTTCATTCGTTTGAAATTTTCCCGTCTCGGCGATGAACGCCTGTTGCTCGTTCGTCAGATAAAAAACGCCGTTCGGCTGCAAATAAAAATTACCTTCGCCGCGCCGTGTATTGAGCGGCGTAACGAGTTTGCCGTTTTCGATAAAAAGCCCGAGCGGTTTGCCGTCCGCCTGATACATTCCGCCGTTCATCGCAAACCGCAGCCGTTTGCCGTTTTTTTCGGTGTAGCTTTTCAGATTCTCAATGCTGCCGAAATTTTCGCCCGCATCGTTTTTCCAGAAAAATTCGACGTTCGCCGAACGCGCTTCAACCGCGAGAGAAACGAAAATTTCGTCGCTTGTCCGATTCGCATCTTGCCGGTAAAGCAAACAAAAAACGCAGACGGCGGCGAGCAAAAAAATTTTGGCGAAAATTTTCATTTGCCGCCGATAATTTTTTCGGCTTCCGCAATCGCTTCAGCCGGATTATTGATTTTGCCGTCAAGCTGCATTTCATAAACGGCGTTAATGATGTCGCCGAATCGTTTCGACGGCTTTAATCCTAATTCGATCAGATGCCGACCGAGCAGAAAAGATTTCGGCGCGGCTTCCTCGACTGAAAGCTCGCGGACGCGCCCGATAAACCATTCCTGCGCTTCCGCACCGAAGCGTTTTTCCGGCGGCAGCCAATCGGGATTTCTGCCCAGGCTGTCAGCCTTTGAAACGCGATACAACAAATCCGGCTCGACTTTTCTCGCCAAGCGTCGAAACGCTCCGTCGCCCGGCGGATTTTTATAAAACATTCCGGGCAACAGATGATAACGAACGAGCTGAACGATCTGTTCGCGCGCGTCGTATCCATCGAGCGTATAAATTCCCAAAGTGTCTAAAAACGAAATCGTCGGCGCGATGCCGGCTTCGTCGTGCGCGTGCGAACGCCAGCGATTATCAAAGAATTTTGTTGTCGCCGGTTTACCGAAATCGTGCGTGATCGCCGCCAGCATCACAGTTACCCGTTTCGCAAACGGCAAATCGTCAATCAATTTTCGGGCTTCGTCAACGACCATCAGCGTATGAACGTCAACATTTCCTTCCGGATGCCATTCCGCCTCTTGCGGAACGCCGACGAGCGCGGCGAGTTCTGGAAATAATTGATCGGCGATGCTCAAATCGTAAAAATAGTGCAATCCGACTGACGGTTTCGGCGATTTCAAAAGCAGTTTTTCAAGCTCGCCCCAAATGCGTTCCTTCGGTAAATCGTTCAAATCAATTTGGCGGCAAAGTTCGACGGTTTCCGCTTCGATTTCAAAGTTGAACCGCGCCGCAAACTGCGCCGCGCGCAAAACTCTTAAAGAATCTTCGGCGAAAGTTTCTTTTGAAACGACGCGCAGAATTTTATTTTTCAAATCTTCGCGCCCTCGAAAAGGATCAATTATTTCGCCGGTCAGCGCGTCCTGCATAATCGCGTTGATCGTAAAATCGCGCCGTTTAGCGGCTTCGTCAAACGACATATGCGGATCGCCTTCGACGACAAAGCCTTTGTGTCCGCGTCCGGTTTTTCGCTCGCGGCGCGGCAGCGCGACATCCAAATCCTGCCCGATTTTATAAACCGTGAACGCTTCGCCGACCGCATCAACCTTGCCGAATGCGTCGAGAATTTCTCTGAGTTTTTCGGGCGCGATGCCGTAGATTTCCAAATCGAAATCCTCCGGTTCGACGCTCATTAGCGCGTCACGCACGCTGCCGCCGACGAGCATCGCGCGTCCGCCGTTTTGTTTGATGATTTCGGCGAGTTTTTTGATTTTATCAGGTAGATTCATTTCCAAAACTGACTTAAACGGGACGGATAGGATAGACAAGATATAGCCAAAATCTTATCTATCCTATTCATCCCGTTTAAAATAGAATTCAGACCAAACGCTTTTGCAGATATTCCTTTAGCTCCGCAACTTTCACGCGCTCTTGTTCCCAAGTGTCTCTATCTCTGACAGTTACGGCATTGTCTTCCAAAGATTCGTGATCAACCGTCACGCAGAACGGCGTGCCGATTTCGTCTTGTCTGGCGTATAATTTTCCGATGCCGCCGGTGTCGTCGTAAACGGTTCGCATCGCGGGCAGAAGTTGTTTTTTTAAATCCTTCGCCATTGCCACGATTTCCGGTTTGTTTTTCGCTAACGGCAGAACGGCGACTTTAATCGGCGCGAGTTCGGGTTTTAATTTCAAAATCACGCGAACCTCTCCCTTATCGTTAGTTTTTTCGGTGTATGCGTCCATCAAAACGGCAAGCAGAGTGCGGTTGACACCGACCGCCGGTTCGATGACATACGGATAAAATCTTTGTTTCGTCGCTTCGTCGAAATACGATAAATCCTCGGTCGAATCGAGATTAATGCGTTTGCCGTCCGCGTCTTCCGGCTTTTTCGAGTGCGTTTTCAAATCGAAATCGGTGCGGTTGGCGATGCCCATTAATTCGTCGAATTGTTTTTCTTCGTCGGCGCGTTCCGGGAAAAAACGATACAAAATATCAACGGTTCGTTCCGCGTAATGCGCTAATTCTCCGGGCGTTTGTTCATACAATTTGAGATTTTCGGCGGAAATTCCCAAACCGTGAAACCATTCCTGAAAACCGTCTATAAATTCCTGGTGAATGCGCGGCGCGTCTCCGGGCGTGCAGAAATATTCCATTTCCATCTGCTCGAATTCCCTTGTGCGAAAAATAAAATTTCCCGGCGTAACCTCGTTGCGAAACGCTTTACCGATTTGCGCGATGCCGAACGGCAGCTTGCGGCGCGAAGTGTCCAGCACGTTTTTGAAATTGATAAAAATTCCCTGCGCCGTTTCCGGTCTGAGATACGCCAGCGCGAGCGGATCGTCTTCGGCGGAAGTCGCGCCGACGGTCGTGCTGAACATCAAATTAAATTGTTTCGGCTCGGTCAAATCCGTCGAGCCGCAGTTCGGACACGGAAACTTTTTCGCCTTAATAAGCTCTTCAATCGGCGTTTGCTCGAATTTTTTCTGAGCTTCCGCATCGTCGGAAATTTTCGGATATTCCAATTTATCGGCGCGAAAACGTGATTTGCAGTGGCGGCAATCAACTAATGGATCGCTGAACGTCGTTTCGTGTCCGCTGTATTTCCAGACCAGGCGGTTTTGGATAATTGAAGAATCGAGTCCTTCGATGTCGTCGCGCTCGTGAACCAGCCAACGCCACCAGCTTTTTTTGATGTTGTTCGCCATTTCCACGCCGAGCGAGCCGTAATCCCAACTCGAACCGAGTCCGCCGTAGATGTCCGAGGCTGGAAAAACAAAGCCGCGTCGTTTTGATAAAGAGACGATAGTTTCAATATTCGGTGCAGTCATAATTTGATTTTGATTTTTGCCGTAGATGCGGTTCTTAATTCGCTGTTTGTCATTCGCCGCTTATTTCTATTCAAAACATAAATCTTACAACGAACGACGAGCGTCGAACAATCGGCAAATAAAAAAAGGACGACCGGAGCCGTCCTTATAAATTTAAATTTCCCCTGGTTATTTATTGCGGAACGGGCGGCTGCGCTCCCGGCGGAATAATCCACAAATCGTAAGTCGTAACGTCACGATTACCCCAATTCGTAATCATCACCCGGCGCGGATCGAGACCGCGTGATTTCACCAGATAATCGAGCGTTTTCTTGCTCAAAACATCAACCCGGCGGTTTTTTACGCTGTTTTTATCCGTTCCCTGATACATAATAATGTAGCCTTGCGAGTCGGGATTATTTTGCAGTTCAATCGCAAAAGCATCGAGTCGCGCTTTGTCGTCGTCGAACGTTCTCGACGGAAACTCGTCGAATTTGCGCGGTCCGGGAAGCGGCGGTTTGGCTTCGACAAGCGTCGGAACGGAAATCTTCTGGCGGCAAGTCGCGTCGTAAACGCCGTCATTGACATCGAGATCGGCGTTGACGGTTTGTCCGCCCATTCCGGTCGTGTCAACGGTAATCGAAGGCGTGCCTTGTCCGCTCGTGATTTTGGCGTTGTTTGAAACAGTCCAGTTATAGATAACCGGAATCGCGCCTTCGGTCACGGTGTTGTTCGAGGCGAACGTAATCAAATCGCCTTCCATCACGCGGTCCGGTCCGCTTAATTGAATATTATACGGACACGCGCGCGTCGTCGTTTCCTCGACCGCCTTCAGGCAAACGCAATGTTTGTTGGCTTTTTTGATTTCGATGTCCTTGATAAATTTTTTACCGTTCGGACCTTCGACCTCAAGGTGATGCATTCCGGGAGCTAAATAAAATTCCGCCGGGTCATCAACACCACTCATTCCGAGCATCTGGTCATCTACTTTGACCGGATAAGCGACCGGCGTGGTTCTGACCGTCAGCGTTCCCATATTTTTAGGAGGCTTGTTTTTGTTTTCGCTTTTCTGGGCAAATGCGCTCGTTAATCCGAGACTCAGCATCAACCCGATGACGAATAATAAATTATATTTAATGTTTCGCATTTTTTTGTCCTTTTTGCGCTTGGCAAAACAACTTACTTAAAGTTTTCTGAGAAATTAATCGGCGACGCGATTTTTACGACGCGCTTGATTCTTGTTTGTCCTTTTTACCCAATTTGCGACGCGCGGCTATTCCTACTCCAGCCAGTCCCGTTCCGAACAACAAAATGGTCATCGGCTCGGGTGTCGGCTCGGTCGGCGGTGTCGGTGTCGGGGTCATCGGCGGTGTCGGGGTCGCGGTCGTCGGCGGTGTCGTCGTGTCCGAAGGTGTCGGCGACGGCGAATCGTTCGGGTTGTCGCCCGGCGGAATCAGAAACAAAAAAGGAACTCCGCCGAGAGCCAGCCAACCGTATGGAAAACCGCCCGCGGGAATCGCAATAGCTTCGGTGCAGTCGCACACGTCGTTTTCGACGATTTCCGATTTGGTTTCGGTGATTACGCGGTCGTCCTGTTGCGGTTTCGGCGTGTCGGTTTTTGTCGTATCATCGCCCGCCACCGGAAAATCGTCGTTCAATCGCAGCTTCGCAAAACCGCCGTTGGTGGCTTTTCCCGGTTTCGCGTCAACTACCTGGACGACTTGATTAAATTGAATCGGCGCAGCCTGCGCGGTGATCGCCGTCATTACAATCGAATATAGGGCGAGTGTTGAAAGAATAAATTTGAAGGTTAAATTTTTCATTGTCTTTTTTAACTGACTGAAATATGTAATTCGCGCTTGCGATTTACGCGGTTCGAGTAATTCTAAAATTCATAAATATTTGGCATTGTCGGGAGATTTGGCAAACTATACCAAAAATTACGGCAAAATGCACTATCGAAATAGCTAGTTTTGCCTGTTTTTCCGACTAAATTGCGCGATTTTATCAGCCGTTCAAGTCATTAGAACTTTCAATCAAACGAGTTTTCCAGAAATTATTTCCCAATCGAAAAGTTAGAAAAGCGAAGATGCGAAAAACAGTTTTAACAGCGTCAAAATGCTTTTAGAATCTTCGCTTTACGTTTTTCACAAAATCAAGTTTATTGCACCTGCGATTCGGCTTTTTCCTGGTTCAAAACCGCCTTGCGCGAGAGCTTAATTTTGTTGCCTTCTCGACCGATGCATTTGACCATCACCTGCTGCCCTTCTTTGAGTTCATCGCGCACGTCGCGGATTCTTCGGTCGGAAATTTCCGAGATGTGCAGAAGACCGTCGAGTCCGGGCAGAATTTCGACGAACGCGCCGAAATCAACGATTCTCGAAACCGTTCCGAGATACGTTTCGCCGATTTCCGCTTCGGCGGTCAAAGCGCGAATGCGGGCGACCGCCGCTTGTCCGGCTTCGCCGTCGTTGGTGGCGATATTAATCGTGCCGTCGTCGGACACGTCAATTTTCGCGCCCGTCTCTTCGGTAATCGAACGAATCGTCGCGCCGCCTTTGCCGATGACATCGCGGATTTTTTCCGGGTTGATTTGAATCGTGATAATGCGCGGCGCATAGGGCGAAAGCTCTTCGCGCGGTTTTTCGAGTGCCTGCGCCATTATTCCTAAAATGTGCATTCGACCTTTTTTCGCCTGTTCGAGAGCTTCGCTTAAAATCATCGCGTTGATGCCGCCGATTTTAATGTCCATCTGCAAAGCGGTGATGCCTTCTTCGGTTCCCGTAACTTTGAAATCCATATCGCCGTAATGGTCTTCGGCACCGGCGATATCCGACAAAATCGCGTAACGATTGCCTTCCATTACCAACCCCATCGCCACGCCCGCGACCGGTTTTTTGATCGGCACGCCCGCGTCCATCAAACTCAAAATACCCCCGCAGACGCTCGCCATTGACGATGAACCGTTTGATTCGGTGATTTCCGAAACGATGCGAATCGTGTATGGGAAATCGGCTTCATCGGGCATAACTGCTTCGAGAGCGCGGCGCGCCAAATTACCGTGACCGATTTCGCGGCGCGAAGAACCGCCGAAGCGTCCGGCTTCGCCGACCGAATACGGCGGAAAATTATAGTGCAGCATAAAGCGTTTTTTGACTTCGCCTTTTTCCAAATCGTCAGTAAACTGCTCGTCCATTTTCGTTCCGAGCGTTGCCGTCACAATCGCCTGCGTTTCGCCGCGCGTGAACAGCGATGAACCGTGAACGCGCGGCAGCCAGCCGACTTCGCACGAAATCGGGCGAATTTCCGAGAATTTGCGACCGTCCGGTCGTCTCCGTTTGCCGAGCATATCTTCGCGGAAGATTTTTTCCTTCAAATGCGAAAACACGCTGCCCGCGCCGAGGCGTTTTTGTTCGTCGTCAGCGTATGATTCGACGACTTCTTTTTTGAGCGCGTCAACCGCCGCGTAACTCGTTAATTTGTCTTTGCCGGTCGTGTCCAACGCTTCGCGCATTCGTTCGCCGTATTTTTCTTCGACTTCTTTGACGTGCGCTTCGTCGAGCGTCGCCGGTTTAAACTCGCGTTTCGTGATTTCCAACGCTTTGAATAATTCCTTCTGCCAGAGACACAGACGTTTGATTTCCTTGTGCGCGAGCAGCAAGGCTTCGAGCATAATCTTTTCTTCGACTTCGTTCGCCTGCGCTTCGACCATCACGATAGCTTCTTCCGTTCCGGCGACGACCAAATTTAATTTCGATTCGCGGCGTTCGTCATACGTCGGATTAACGATATATTTGCCTTCGATCAAACCGACGCGCACCGCCGCAATCGGATTAACAAACGGAATATCGGATAAATAAAGAGCGCACGATGCGCCGGTGATGGCGATGACATCAGGATCGTTATCCGTATCGGCGGAGATGACCGAACCGACGATCTGCGTTTCAAAGCGATAGCCTTCGGGAAACAGAGGGCGCACCGGTCGGTCAATCAAGCGGCAGGTCAAAACTTCCTTTTCGTTCGGGCGACCTTCGCGGCGGAAATAATTGCCCGGAATGCGTCCCGCCGAGTAAGTTGATTCACGATATTCGACCGTCAGAGGGAAAAAATCCAATCCTTCCTTCGCCGTTCGTGCGCTGACGGCGGTCACTAAAATCATCGTATCGCCGTAACGAACGACCACCGAACCGTCGGCTTGTTTGGCGACCTTGCCGGTTTCCACGATTAAATCTTTGTCGCCCAATTTTATTTTCTCATTTAAGTATTTTCTTTGTGACATATTTTCCTTTCCTCATACAATAAAAGACGACGAGGCTATTCGTGAAAGCCCTGTCGCCTCTTGATTTCATCAGCGATAGATTCTCATTCGCCGGCGGGATTTTTTAGGGCTGTCACGTTCAGCTACCGCCGATTAATTCTTCGCAAGAATCTTTATTTTTACTGACCCGAAGCGGTCGTATTCTGTGAAGAACTAATAGTGAAAAATGAATAGTTTATGAATTTAATTTTTCACTTTTCACTAGTAGTTCTTAGTTATCTTCTCAATCCTAATTTCTGGATGATGTCGTGATAATTATTGATGTTTTCACGTTTGAGATAATCAAGCAGTTTGCGGCGACGCGAGACCATTTTTAATAAACCGCGGCGCGAGTGGTTGTCTTTTTTGTGAACTTTGAAATGTTCGGTTAATTCGTTGATGCGCTGTGTCAGAAGCGCGATTTGCACTTGTGACGAGCCGGTGTCGCCGGCGTGTGTTTTATATTCGCCGACAATCGTTTCTTTTGTTTCTTTTAATGTTGCCATATATCTTTAACTAAAAAATAGTCTCTCCTTTTGCTCGCAGAAAATTCGCCTTTTTTTGAAAACGACAACCGCGAAAATTAGTGAATAATTAAAAACTGAAAGTGAAAAATTATTCTGACCTATTATCTCTCATTCACTTTTCACTATCAACTGTTCGTTATGGAAAACTCTTCCGGAAACTCCGCCAAGAAATTTCTTTCCAACAATTGAGTTATGTTCCCATTTCAGTCGGCAGCGGCTTCATCCTGCCCCTAAAAATTACCTTTTCGACATTAATCGTCGGTAAAAGCGGCGGAGAAACGCCTTTGATTCTCGAAATCCAAAACTCAAACTCAAACTTTTCTCGGAATCCGCCTTGCACCACTTTTATCCGTTGTAAGTCAATTTTTAGATCACTGAACAAATGATTTGTTACTCGTTTTACCCTTGCGTTAATTTCGCCGAATTTGTTGATTCGTCCGCCATACACAACGACAAATCCGATTGCTTCCGGGTTAGAATTCAGTTCAAGCCTAAAACTATTAAGGCGAGCCAGTTCATCTTCCAGATTTACGATCCCAAATTTATCAAAAATTCTAGGAGAAAAACTGTTGCGAAAATCTCTGTCCTGACAATCTTTATAAAATTTTTCGACGCAAGCCGATAATTCAACACATTTTTCTATTGCTTCAGTATTTATTTGCGCTTTTAAGTCACCAGTGTTCAGAATTAGACTAATAAGTGCAAACAGGACTGCCGAAAATAAAATATTATGTGATTTATATTTTTTCGTCTGCATAAAAAATTAATTTCTAACACAAAACACCGGTTAAGGATAATCGGGTGCGCGGTCTGGGCATTCCAACATTACGTTTGAACAGTTCAAACTTTGAATGTGTTAAATCAGATTTTTCAAACAACTAAAATTAAATTATTTATTGAGAAGCAAACTCTTCCATAAACTTCGTCGAAAAATTTCCCCTCTGAAAATTTTCGTCGTTCATAATCCTCAAATGAAGCGGAATCGTCGTTTTAATTCCTTCGACGACCATCACTTCGAGAGCGCGCCGCATACGGCTGATTGCCAGTTCTCTGGTGCGCGCGTGAACGATTAATTTAGCAATCATCGAATCGTAATAAGGCGGCACGACATAGCCCGGATAAATCGCCGTATCAACTCTGACACCGGGACCGCCGGGAATATTCAAAGCCGTGATGCGACCGGGCGACGGTGTAAATTTCACAGGGTCTTCGGCATTGATGCGGCATTCGATTGAATGACCGACGATTTGCACTTCGTCCTGCGTTACGCCGAGTTCTTCGCCTTCGGCGATGCGGATTTGATTTCGCACGATGTCGGCGAGCGTGACCATTTCCGTCACCGGATGCTCGACCTGGATGCGCGTGTTCATTTCCATAAAGTAGAAAGAACCGTCTTCGTCGAGTAAAAATTCAAACGTTCCCGCGCTCGAATAACCAATTTCCTGACACGCTTTAACGGCAACCGCGCCCATCTGCGCGCGCTGTTCGGGCGTAATCACGGGCGACGGAGCTTCTTCAAGCAGTTTTTGATGCCGTCTTTGAATTGAACATTCGCGCTCGCCTAAGTGAATCACGTTGCCGTATTCGTCGGCTAAAACTTGTATCTCGATATGGCGCGGACGTTCGATATATCTTTCAATGTAAACGCTGCCGTTTTTAAATGCCGCGAGAGCTTCGGTCTGCGCGAGTTCGAGATTGACGGCTAAATCGGTTTCTTCGCGGACGATTCGCATTCCGCGTCCGCCGCCGCCCGCCGCCGCTTTGATAATCACCGGAAAACCGATTTCTTTGGCTAACTTGATCGCTTCTTCAGCCGACTCAATCGGTTCGGGCGAACCGGGCAAAATCGGCACGCCCGCCGCCTTCATCGTTCGTCTCGCTTCGACTTTATCGCCCATCATTCCGATGACGTGCGCTCGCGGACCGATAAATTTGATGTTGCAGTCTTCGCAAACTTTGGCGAAGCGTTCCGATTCGGCGAGAAAACCGTAGCCCGGATGAATCGCGTCAACATTAGTGATTTCCGCCGCGCTGATAATCGAAGGAATGCTTAAATAACTTTCCGCCGACGGCGGCGGACCGATACACACGGCTTCGTCGGCGTATTTAACGTGCAGAGCTTCCTTGTCGGCTTCCGAATGAACGGCGACCGTGCGAATGCCCATTTCCTTGCACGTCCAGATTATCCGACAAGCGATTTCACCGCGATTGGCGATTAAAATTTTGCGAAATTCTCTCATAGCGAGCAGTAAGCAGTAAGTAGTGAGCAGTAGAGCAGTTTTGTCGTTAAGTCTATAAACTTAAAAATAACTGCTTACAGCTCACTGCTCAATGCTCACTTTCTGATTCCGAAAAGCGGCTGACCGTATTCGACCGGCTGACCGTTTTCGACGAAAATTTTGACGACCTCGCCGGAAACTTCGGCTTCGATTTCGTTCATCAATTTCATCGCCTCGACGATGCAGACAATCGAATCGGGCGCGACATTGCTGCCTTCCTTGACATAGGGGTCTTTATCGGGCGCGGGCGAACTGTAAAAAGTTCCGACAATCGGCGACGCGATAACGTGCAAGCTTTCAGCCGCTTCAGTCTCGATTTGCGTTTCTGTTTTGGCGTACGGCGCGTCTGTGGAAGCGTTTGAAGCGGCGGGCGGCGCGGAGAATCCGTAAGCGGGCGCGGCTTGCTGAATTATCTGCGGCGCGGGGTTTTTGCTCAGTCTAACGCGAATATTGGCGTTTTCAAATTCAAAATCGGTAAAGCCGTTTTCATTGACCAGATGGGCGAGTTCGCGCAGTTCGTCCATATTAAACGAAGGCTCGGTCGCTTTCTGCGCCGCGCTGCCGCTTTGTTTTTTCGCCGTTTCCTTTTTTGCCGATGCCGCCTGTTGACTCATCTTTCGCTCCTTTTGTCTGCAAATACTAAATCGTGAATCATAAACAGAAACTATCCATTCACGATTCACGATTTATGATCTACGAACTATTTTTTCGCCGCCAGCTCGCGCGGGTTGTCAACCAATTCGATAACCGCCATTTCCGCGTTGTCGCCTTTGCGACGACCGAGTTTGATAATTCTCGTATAGCCGCCGTTGCGGTCTTTATAACGCCCGCCGAGTTCGTCAAAAAGCGTCTGCACGGCTTTTACACCCGCCGTTCTTTCAATCGGCTCTTTTTCAACGCCTTTTTTGCCGCGAAAACGGCTCTGTTCTTCTTTGAAAGTCGAGTTGCCGGCGTGGAAAAATCTGGCTGCCTGCCGCCGCAGATGAACTTCCTGAGCCTTCGCCTGATCGCCGCTCAAACTTTTCGCGCGGCGCGCCAAAGTGATAACTTTTTCCACGAACGGGCGCAATTCCTTCGCCTTCGGAACGGTCGTAACAATATAACCTTTTTCCGAAGTAATTAAAGATGTCGCCATATTCCGCAACATCGAAATGCGATGTTCGGTCGTTCTTCCCAATTTACGATGTGCCTTTTGATGTCTCATATAAGTGGTAAGTGGTAAGTGGTAAGTGGTAAGTGAAAAGCAAAAACTTATTACTTACCGTTCAGCATTTACCACTTTTTAATCTAAGTCTCTTCCGCCCGAACCCGGAATCGGGTTGCCTTGTTCGTCAAAATCCATTCCGAAATCCAAACCCATTCCGTGCAGCATATCCTTGATTTCGGTCAAAGATTTTTTACCGAAATTTTTCGTGTGCAGCATATCGCGCTCGCTGCGGTGAATCAAATCGCGGATCGTGCGAATGTCGGCGTTTTTCAAACAATTATACGAACGCACAGACAACTCCAATTCATCAACCGAACGGTCGAGCAGATCGTTGCGAAGCAGCGGCGGACGCGCGATGTCTTCAAATTTGAAATCGTCCTCTTCCTCTTCAAAATTGATGAAGATGGACATATGATCTTTGACGAGTTTTGCCGCCAGACCAATCGAATCGTCGGGTTTGACCGAGCCGTCCGTCCAAACTTCAATCGTTAATTTATCGAGTTCGGTGTTCGAGCCTTGACGGGTTTTGTCCACGCTGTAATTTACTTTTTTAATCGGCGTGTGAACCGAATCAATCGGAATATAGCCGACCGACAAATCTTCGTCGTTGTTAAACTCGGCGGAAACATAACCGCGTCCCGATTTCAAGCGCATTTCGATGTTCAAAGTCGTGTTTGAATTGATCGTCGCCAGATGAACCGAATCGTCGAGAATCTCGACATCGCCGTCGGCTTCAATATCCGCGCTGGTTACTTCGCCCACGCCTTTTTTGCTGATGGTCAAAGTTTTCGGTCCGCCGCCGTGCAGTTTGAACGGCACTTGTTTGAGATTTAAGATTACGTCGGTCGCATCTTCGACTACGCCCTTGATTGATGAAAATTCGTGTTCGACACCTTCGATTTTAACGGCGGTAATCGCCGCGCCTTCGATTGACGACAAAAGAGCGCGGCGCAGGCTGTTCCCGATGGTCGTTCCGAATCCGCGCTCGAACGGCTGCGCGTAAAATTTTCCGTAACGTTCGGTTAAAGTCTCCGTTTCGACGTTGAGCCGATTCGGAATTTGGAAATCTGTCCAAGTATTGGTTTGTGTCATATTCTTTTCTTTAAAAAGTCCCAAGTCCCAAGTCTCAAGCCTCAAGTTGAATCCCGACTTGGAACTTGAGACTTGGGACTTGGGACTAAATATTACTTGCTGTAAAGCTCGACGATTAACTGTTCGTTGATAGTCGGGTCCACGTCCGCGCGCGTCGGCAAAGACGAAACGGTGACGCTCAAATCCGCGCCGCCCGCGCTGATCCAGCCCGGACGACCGCGACCGACGGCGGTTTGCCACGCGCCTTCAACGTGCGTATTTTTAACGGTTTTCGGTTTAATGGAAACGATGTCGCCCTGCTTAACCTGAAACGACGGAATATCAACTTTGCTGCCGTTGACTTCGATATGTCCGTGGTTGACAAGCTGTCTGGCTTGGCGGCGGGAAGTCGAAAAACCGGCGCGGTAAACGACGTTATCAAGCCGTCTCTCCAACATAAAAAGCAGGTTTTCGCCGGTAATTCCCTTCTGGCGAGACGCTTTTTCAAAATAATTGCGAAACTGTTTTTCAAGCACGAAATAGATGCGCTTGACCTTCTGCTTTTCGCGCAACTGTTGTCCGTAACCGGCTAAAACCTTGCGTCTGGCAGTTGCTCCGTGCATTCCC
Organism: uncultured Pyrinomonadaceae bacterium; assembly: GCA_964237235.1. Classification (GTDB taxonomy): domain Bacteria; phylum Acidobacteriota; class Blastocatellia; order Pyrinomonadales; family Pyrinomonadaceae. Next base: position 16,800 of record CAXSGY010000021.1, on the reverse strand, counting down.
GGCGGTTGTGTTCCGCGTTTTTCAATCGCGCACGACGGCTTAAAACAGCGGTCGCCCTTCAAAAATAATTTTCCACCTTCGCGGCGGCACAGACGGCACACCGCATCTCTATATCTAGCCATATTTATTTTTTGCTTTCGCAAAAATGATTTTGGATTTTAGGTTTCGGATTTTGGATTATTTCAAGTCCAAAATCCGTTGAATCTAAAACGATATTTCATTTTCAGCGAAAAAGTTTACGGGCTATTTTAACCCTTCTTCCTTTTGATATTTTTATTTAAATCTTCAAATTAAAATTTCAGATTTTAAATCCAAAACCCAAAATCTAAAATCGCTCAAACTCGTCGGCGTTTCGGCGGACGGCAACCGTTGTGCGGAATCGGCGTGGTATCACGAATCGAAGCGACGCGAATTCCCGAATTGTTGATCGCTCTGATTGCCGATTCACGACCGCCGCCTGGACCTTTGACGCGCACGTGCGCTTCGCGCATTCCGACTTCGAGAGCTTTTTTGGCGGCTTCCGAAGCGGCTTGCTGCGCCGCGAACGGCGTTCCTTTACGCGAGCCGCGAAAACCGCGCGCGCCCGACGAAGATTGGGCGATCAAATTGCCTTCCGTGTCGGTGATGGAAACCATCGTGTTATTAAACGATGCCGAAATATGCACGATTCCCATCGGGATATTTTTCTTCTCTTTCTTGCGAAAAGTCTTTTTTTTGGTTGTTGTATTAGCTTTTGCCATAAATTCAGTAAGCGGTCAGCAGCAAGCAGCGAGCAGACAAAAACTGCTGACCATTTGCTGCTCACTTTTATCTATTTCTTGCCCGGTGCTTTTTTCTTCGCCACGGCGGCTTTGCGCGGACCTTTTCTGGTGCGCGCGTTCGTGCTGGTGCGCTGTCCGCGAACAGGAAGACCGCGACGATGACGCAGACCGCGATAACAGCCGATGTCCATCAAACGCTTGACATCCATCTGGACGCGCTTGCGCAAATCGCCTTCGATGTCGCCCTGCGCGTCGAGAATCGTGCGAATCTGCGTTAATTGATCTTCGCTCAAATCCTTGATTTTCGCGTTGATGCTAATATCGGCTTCGTTCAAAATCGCCGTCGCACGGGATTTTCCGATGCCGTAAATATAAGTTAAACCAATCTGTGATCTTTTGTTCGGCGGTAAATCCACCCCTGCTACACGAGCCATAATATATTTTAGATTTTAGATTTTAGATTTTGGATTTGCAGGACTGCGCTGCAATCCAAAATCCAAAATCCAAAATCCAAAATTGTCTTATCCCTGTCTTTGTTTATGTTTCGGATTTTCGCAAATTACGCGAACGATTCCTTTGCGATGAATGACTTTGCATTTATCGCACATTTTTTTTACTGACGGACGAACTTTCATAATTTCACCTCTTATTTGTAGCGATATGTAATACGCCCGCGTGCCAGATCGTATGGCGAAAGTTCGACCAGAACTTTATCTCCGGGCAAAATTCTAATGAAGTTTTTCCGCATTTTGCCGGAAATATGCGCTAAAACTTGATGTTGGTTGTTCTCTAATTCAACCTTAAACATCGCGTTCGGCAAAGTCTCCAGCACAGTCGCGGTTACTTCAATCGCTTCTTCTTTTGACATAAATACGGAATTGATTCGGTTCAATTCGACAAACTGTTTATGTTATCGTATTTTGACCGACTTTTCAAGCTGACTTCAGACGGTTGCCGTCGCCGTTGATTTTAACTGCGCTTTCTGCTTTTTCGTCAAAGTTAAAATTTCCGGTCCGTCGATTGTCACCGCGACAGTGTGTTCGCAATGCGCGCTCGGCTTGTTGTCCGCCGTAATCACCGTCCATTTGTCGCTCAAAGTTTTCGTTTCGTGCGTTCCCATATTGAGCATCGGCTCGATGGCGAAACAATAACCGGCGCGAATTTTTTCTTTTGTGCCGCGTCGCCCGTAATTGGCGATTTGCGGAGCTTCGTGCATACTGCGCCCAATGCCGTGTCCGGTATAATCCCGAACAATTCCGTAACCGAATTTATCGGCGTGTTCCTGAATCGCCGCGCCGATGTCGCCGACGCGATTGTTCGGACGGCATTGTTCGATGCCGATTGCTAAACATTCTTCGGTGACGCGAATTAACTGTTTAGCTTCTGCGCTGACTTCACCGACCGCGACGGTCATCGCCGTATCGCCGACGAAACCGTTGTAAAAAGCCGCCATATCTACCGATAAAATATCGCCTTCTTTTAACGGCTGCTCGTTTGAGAAACCGTGAACGACCTGCTCGTTGACCGACGCGCAGATGACGAACGGAAACGGAGTCATTCCCGACGGCTGATAATTTAAAAACGCCGGACGCGCACCGGCATCGCGCATCATTTTCGCCGCCGCTTCGTTTAATTCCAAAGTCGTCGCGCCCGGAACAATCATTTCGCGCACGGCTTCGCGGACATCGGCGATCAGTTCGCCGACTTCGCGCATACGGTCTAAATCTTTTTGTGATTTGGCGATAATCATTCGCTTGCCTAAAAAAAATCGGCTGAGAAGACTGAAAATTCCGCCGAGTCTTGAATCAAACAATTTGCCTCTTAAATTAATTCGTCAATTTTTCGATAAATCGCTTCTAAATCGCCTTCCCCGGAAACCTTCGTCAAACGACTTGTTTGATTGTAATAATTAATCAAAGGTTTGGTTAAATTTTCGTAAGTTTGCAGCCGCGTGGCGACGCTTTCCTCGTAATCGTCGGCGCGGTGCGTCAACTGCGTATCTGGATGAAAATCGCAGACGTTATCGGTTCGCGGCGGTTTTGAATAAATGTTATAAATCTCGCCGCACACCGGACACGAACGCCGTCCGGTCAGACGCTTCATCAATTCCTTTTTCGGAACGTCAACTTCGATTGCCTGAATCGTTTTGTTTTGTTCTTTCGCTAATTTTTCGAGCTGCGCGGCTTGCACGGCGGTGCGCGGATAACCGTCTAAAACAAATGTTCCGGCGCAGTCTTCCCGCGAAACGCGGTCGCGGACGATTTGCAAAGTCAGTTCGTCGGAAATCAATTTTCCGGCGGTCATTATCGCCTGCACTTCACGCGCCAGCGGCGTGTCCGCGTTTTTCATTTCGCGGAACATATCGCCGGTCGAAATCTGCGGAATGCTGCGCCGCTCGTGCAGAAGCCGCGCCTGCGTTCCTTTTCCCGCGCCCGGCGCGCCGATTAAAACGATAATTTTGCTCATAAAAATCAATTACGAATTGCAAATTACGAATTACGAATTAGAAAACAATCTTCTTCAATTCGTAATTCGTAATTTGTAATTCGTAATTGCGCTTAGGCGCGTCTTCCGCGCAGACGCGAACCTGCGCCTAAAAAACCTTCGTAATTTCTCATTACAAGCTGCGCTTCGATTTGACTGATCGTATCCATCGCCACGCCGACAAGAATCAAAAGCGACGTGCCGCCGAAGAAAAATTGATAACCCAAACCGGTCGGAATCCAGCTTAAACCCGGCGTTGCCGTCAAAAAGTTGTCGAGCGACGGACCGATAAACGGTAATCTTCCGACGTGAAAACCGCTCAAAAGAAGCTGCGGAACAAAAGCGATAAATGCCAGATAAATCGCGCCCACTGTCGTCAATCGGGTCAAAATCGTGTTCAGATAATTCGCCGTCGGTGCGCCCGGACGTACGCCCGGCACGAATCCTCCGTGCTTCCGCAGATTATCGGCGACTTCATCGGTGTTGAAAACAATCGTGATGTAGAAAAACGTGAACAAAACGATTAACGAAATGAAAATAAATTCATAATACGGATCGCCGCCGTGAAATTGTTGAAAGAACGAATGAATTTTCGTCCAGATAGAATCAGGATTATTCGGATCGAACGGCAGAAGCGTCAAAGCCGTCTGCGGCATCGCCAAAACCGACGAAGCGAAAATCACCGGAATAACGCCGCCCATATTGATTTTCAAAGGCAGGCTCGTTTCCTGACCGCGAAAAGTTTGACTGCCGACGCGACGGCTCGCGTAGCTGATGGCGATGTTGCGCCGCGCCGATTCGACATAAACAATTAACGCAATCAAGGCGACTAAAACCACGACGAGGAAAATCACGCCGAACGTCTGGAGCGGATCGCCCTGCCCGATGCGGTCGGAAATCTGTGCAATTCCGCGCGGCAAGCCGATTACGATACCGGCGAAAATCAGCAATGAAATTCCGTTGCCGATGCCGCGTTCGGTGATTTGTTCGCCGAGCCACATCACGAAAATCGTACCGGTCGTCAATGTCACCACGATCATCATCGAAGACCACCAAGTCGCCGGCATAATACCGTTTCTTTGCAGCCAGGTGGCAACGAAAAATGTCTGCACGGCGCACAAAGCGACCGTCAGATAGCGCGTCCACTGGTTGATTTTTTGCCGTCCGACTTCGCCTTCTTCTTGAATTTTTTTGAATTGCGGCGACAGCACCGGCATCAACTGTAAAATAATCGAAGCCGTGATATACGGCGTTACGCCGAGCGCGAAAACGGAAATCGTGCGGAAGTTTCCGCCCGAAAATAAGTCGAGAACGCCCAAAAGCGTGCCGGAAACTTCGCCCCAAACTCTTTCGAGCTGCGCCTTATTGATGCCCGGCGCGGTAACGTGCGCTCCGAGACGATAAATCGCCAACATTCCGAGCGTGAAGAGAATTCTCTTCCGCAGCTCAGGAACTTTGAACATATTTTGGACGGCGGCAAAAAACTTTTCCATATAATTGGTTTTTAGTTTTTAAGTTTTAGTTTTCGGTTTTCAGTCTTCCAAAAATAAAAGATCAAGAACGATTTATTTCCAAGAACTAAAAACAAAATACTAAAACCCAAAAACAAATATTTTTAGGTTGTCGCGGCGGTCGCTTTTTGAATTTCCGTAATGCTTCCGCCCGCCTTCTCGATTTTGTCTTTCGCGGTTTTGGTAAATCGGTGCGCGGAAATTTTCAAAGCCTTCGATATTTCGCCGCTGCCTAAAATGACGAGATCGTGCTTGGCTTTTTTAATCAAGCCGCGCTCGTGCAAAATATCGGGCGTAATTTCGTCGCCGGCGTTAAAATTTTCTTCTAATTTGGCAAGACTGATCTCCAACCACTTTTTCTTGAAAATGTTGGTAAATCCGCGCTTCGGCAAGCGGCGTTGCAGCGGCATCTGTCCGCCTTCAAAACCAATCTTACTCGAATAACCGGAACGAGATTTTTGCCCTTTATGTCCCTTTCCGGAAGTTTTGCCGAGACCCGAACCCGGACCGCGACCGACTCGTTTCTTTTTGTGCGTCGAGCCTTCCGCCGGACGCAAATTGTTTAATGCAAGTGCCATTTTCTTTCCTCGTAAAATTTTAATGGTAAATGATAAGCGGTAAATGGTAAATCACTCTTGAAGAGTTTACCATTTACCTTCGATCATTTACCACTTTCTACTTTTATTCGACAATTCTGAGCAAATGCGGAACTTTCTCGACCATTCCGCGCATCGAAGGATTATCCGGTCTTTGAATGGTTTGATTCAGTTTGGTGATGCCCAAACTTTTGATGACCGCCTTCTGCTTTTTGGAATAGCCGATCATACTCCGGTAATACTGTATCTTGATCGTTCCGCCGCTCGCTTGTGTTTCTTTATTTGCCATTTCTTTATCGCTTTCATCAAGCGTTTTTAGTTTAAAGTAAACGGTTCGACGATTATCTTAATTCGTCAACCTGTTTGCCGCGCAGACGCGCGACTTCCATCGGGTCCTTCATTCGCGTCAAACCGTCGAAAGTCGCGCGAATAACATTGTGCGCGTTCGATGAACCGAGAATTTTCGTTCGCACGTTATGAATGCCCAAAACCTGTAAAATCGCGCGCACCGCGCCGCCGGCAATTACGCCGGTCCCTTCTTTCGCCGGTTTCAGAAGAACTTTGCCCGCGCCGTATTCGCCGAGCATCTGATGCGGCAGAGTGCCGTCCACGAGCGGAACGCGAATTAGATTTTTCTTCGCCGCTTCGACGGCTTTTTTAATCGCGTTCGGGACTTCTTTGGCTTTGCCCGTGCCGAAGCCGACGTGTCCGGCTTCGTCGCCGACGACCACTAGCGCGGCGAACGACATATTTTTGCCGCCCTTCACGACCTTCGTCACGCGGTTGACCGAAATCAACTGGTCTTTCAAAATCAAATTGTCCGCCGAGATGCGTTGCTTATTCGTTTTCATTCGTTTCTTCTTTATTTGAATCTTTCGCCGATTCGTTTTTGTTTAATCCGGCTTCGCGTGTCGCGTCGAGCAAAGCCTTGACTCGCCCGTGATAGACGTAACCGCCGCGATCAAAGACGACCTGCGAAACGCCCGCCGCCTGTGCGCGCTCGGCAATCGCTTTGCCGACCGTCTGCGCCGAAGCGATGGTGCCGCCGCTTTTGCCTTTCAAGTCCTTTTCCGTCGTCGAAGCCGCCGCCAGAGTTTTGCCGTTCACGTCGTCAATCACCTGCGCGTAAATATGATTCAGACTGCGAAAAATCGCCAAACGCGGACGTTCCGCCGTCCCGCTGACTTTTTTGCGTATGCGGCTGTGAACGCCGCGCCGAATTTCTGCTCTATTATTGCTTGCCATAATTCAATTTTGGATTTTAGAATTTGGATTTTGGATTAAATCTTTGAATTGTCGCCAATCCAAAATCTAAAATCCAAAATCCAACTTATTTACCCGTTTTGCCCGGTTTCAGACGATACGTTTTGTCGGCATAGCGCACGCCTTTGCCTTTGTATGCGTCGGGTTTGCGGAGGCGGTTTAATTCCGCCGCGACTTGTCCGAGCTTTTGTTTGTCAATTCCGCTCAAGGTCAACGTCAATTGATATTGATTGATCGTCGTTTTGGTAGGCATTCTTTCGGCTTTCGCTTCGATGCCGTCCGGCAGAGGAAATTCGACCGGATGCGAATAACCGAGCGCGAAAACGATTTTTTTGCCCTGCACGTCGGCTTTATAACCGACACCGACCAAATCCATCTGTTTTGAAAATCCTTCGGTGACACCGACGATGGCGTTATTTGCCAAAGCCCGCGCCAAACCGTGCAGAGCGGCTTTGTCATCGCTCGCGCGTTCCGCGACGAGCGTTCCGTCTTCGAGCTTAAACTCAACGCCTTCCGGTATCGGAGATTTCAAAACGCCTTTCGGACCTTTTACTTCCAATTCCTTATCGTTAATCGTTACGTTCACGCCCGACGGCAGCGTAATCGGTTTTTTTCCTACACGAGACATAATTCTTAGTGGTAAATGGTAAGTGGTAAATGGTAAATGGAAGAATCAAAACTTACCACTTACCGTTTAGCACTTAGCACTAATTAATAAATTTGCGCCAAAATTTCGCCGCCCATATTTTCTTTGCGGGCGTTTTTTCCGCTCATCAAGCCCTTCGAGGTTGAAACGATGTTCACGCCATAGCCGCCGAGAACGTTCGGAATTTCGGTCGCGCCGACGAAAACTCTTCTGCCCGGACGCGAAACTCTCGACAAATGCGTGATCGAAGACGTGCCTTTAGCATCGTAACGCAAAAAGACTCGAATTACATATTTGAGGCTTTCGCCCTTCGTCACGTAATTATTGATATAGCCTTCTTCCTTCAAGATTCGAGCCACTTCCATCTTCAATTTTGAACCGGGAATATCTACACGCGAATGATTCGCCGCTATTGCGTTGCGAATCCGCGTGAGCATATCTGCGATTGGATCAGTCATATTTTACTCCGTAAAATTATTTTAGATTTTGGATTGCCGATTTTGAATTGATTCTGAAAAGAAAATCCAGAATCTAAAATCTAAAAATCCGAAATCAGGCTTACCAGCTTGATTTAACTACGCCCGGAATTTGCCCCTGCAAGGCTAACTCTCGAAAAGCGGAACGCGCGATGCCGAATTTACGATACACGGCGCGCGCCCGTCCGGTCATCGCGCAGCGATTGCGAACGCGAATCGGGCTGGCGTTGCGCGGCAGCTTTTGCAGCTTCATCACCGCTTCGTCAACTTGTTCGACTGACGAATTCGGACTGTTGATAATTTTTTTCAATTCGGCGCGACGTTCGGCATATTGCACGACCATTCTTTTGCGCTCGTTGTTTTTTACGACTTTGCTTATCTTTGCCATATTTCTTTAAGTTCAATGTTCAATGTTCAAAGTCAACGGATTCAAAAATAAACTTTGAATTTTGAACTTTGAACTCGGAACTACTGTCTGAAAGGCATTCCGACTGCTTTCAGAAGCGCGCGCGATTGTTCGTCGGTTTTTGCCGTCGTGACAATCGAGATATTCATTCCGCGCGTTTTTTCGACTTTATTAAAATCAATTTCCGGGAAAATCAACTGCTCACGAATGCCGAGCGTATAATTTCCGCGCCCGTCGAAGGCTTTGCCGGAAATGCCTCGAAAATCGCGCACGCGCGGCAGAGCGACCGAAATCAGACGGTCGAGAAATTCATACATTCGTTCACCGCGCAGCGTCACCATCGCGCCGATGTTCATTCCCTGACGCAATTTGAACGACGCGATTGATTTTTTCGCTTTCGTCACCACCGGCTTCTGTCCGGTAATCGAGCGCAATTCTTCAACCGCCGTGTCGAGAACTTTGGCGTTGCCGATGGCTTCGCCGACTCCCATATTGACGACGACTTTTTCGATGCGCGGAATCGCCATCGGATTTTTGATGTCGAATTCCTTGGCAATCGCCGGCGCGATTTCGTTGTTGTATTTATCTCTTAATCTTGACATTTTTTTATCTGCGTTTGGGTCTCGTCGTTTTTCCGAACGTTTCCAAACATTAAAATTTATGATTCGGAATCCGCATTGTCCGTCTTCTTTCTGGTGTTCGCGCTTCTCGACGGTTCGGGAATCAATTCGCCGCTCATTGCCACGCGAACTTTTTTGCCGTCGCGCATTTCATATTTGATGCGTGTCGGTTTTTTCGTTTTCGGATCGAGCAGCGCGACATTTGAGATGTCAACCCACGATTCGATTTCGAGAATTCCGCCCTCGACGTTCATTTGCGGGGCGGCTTTTTTGTGCCGTTTCGAGATTGCCGCACCCGCGACTTTCACTTTGCCTTTGCGCGCGTCAACCGCCATTACTTCGCCGCTATACGGTTTGCGTTTGCCGTTGTTGTCAAAGCGGTTGTATTCTTTGCCCGCGATGAAAACGACGGTGTCGCCTTTTCTTAATTTGGAACGAACCGTTCCCTTTTTCACTTCTTTCATTGTTTTAGTCTTTTGTTTTCTGTCTTTTGTTTTCTGTCTTTTGCTCGATTCAGCAAACTAAATTTTTGAACCGAGCCAAAAACTAAAAACTAAAAACCAAAAACTAACCTTAAATAACTTCCGGCGCGAGCGAAACGATTTTCATAAAATTCTTTTCGCGCAGCTCGCGGGCGACCGGACCGAAAACGCGCGTTCCAATCGGCGTGTTGTCGTCTTTAATCAATACGGCGGCGTTTTCGTCAAAGCGAATATACGTGCCGTCTTTGCGGCGCACTTCCTTGCGCGTTCTGACGATGACGGCGTTATAAACTTTGCCTTTTTTCGCCGTTCCGTCCGGCGCGGCTTCTTTGACGGTAACTTTGATTTTATCGCCGAGCCGCGCGATTTTTCCGGTCGAACCGCCAATCGGCATAATCATTACTACTCTTTTCGCTCCCGAATTATCGGCGACCGTCAAAGAGGTTTGCATCTGAATCATAATCTCACCTTTTGTGATTTGCGATTTGCGATTGCCGGTTTGCGAATGCTTGCGGTTAACAAGTTTTCTTCAAATCGCCAATCGCAAATTGAAAATCGAAAACTATTTCACTGCTTTCTGAATAATTTCAACGACGCGCCAACGCTTTCTTGCCGACATCGGTCTGGTTTCCAAAATCCGCACTTTGTCGCCGATTCCCGCGCCGAGTTCGTCGTGCGCCATAAAATTCTTGCGGCGTTTAATATATTTGCGGTAAATCGGATGTTTAACCTGACGGTCAACGCGCACGGTCACGGTTTTCGTCATTTTATCCGACTGCACGATGCCGATGCGCTCGGCGCGTTTGCTGTGATGCGATTTCGCTGCTTCTTCTTTCGACGAATCATCGCCTGTAATCGCCGAAACAACTGACGAAACTCCGCCCGCGACCGAACTCGCCACACTGCCGACGACCGATGAAACCGTCTCGAAAACGCTGCTTATCACCGAAGGTTCTTCGCCGGCATCTTCCGCCGCGTTGTCGTCGGTTTTCGCTTTTCGCGTTCTTTTCGGCTTATCGTGCGTCGCATTTTCGTCCGTCGCGTTCTCGTCAGCCGATGCTTCGACTGCCGCGTCGTCCGCAGATTCTTCCTGACCGACTTCCGCCGCGTTTCCTTCGGCTTCTAATTCTTCTTTCTTCTTTCTTGGCATTATTTTTTATCTTTTAGCTTTTTACTTTCGCCTTCCTGCCTTTTTGAGCCGGCTCGCGCTGCATAATTAAAGTGTGAACGCGCGCCAAAGTTTTCTTTTCGCGGCGAATATCGCTAATCGTATCACCGACACCCAAAGATTTTTTGAATTTCAGACGAAACAGCGATTCCTTCAAACTGTCGGCTTGCTCGCGCAGTTCGGCGGTTTCCATCTGATTAAGCTGTTCCATTATTTCCTTTTTTCTCATTGCTTAAACGATGCCTCCTTCCAAATCGGCGCGATTGACGAACTTTGTTTTGATCGGCAGCTTCTGCGCCGCTAACGCCATCGCTTCGCGCGCTAAATCTTCAGGAACTCCCTGAATTTCGTATAAAACCCTGCCGGGTTTGACGACGGCGACCCAATGGTCCGGCGCGCCTTTGCCGCTTCCCATACGGGTTTCCGCCGGTTTGCGCGTAATCGGTTTATCGGGAAACATTCTAATCCAGATTTTGCCGCCGCGTTTGATATGACGCGTCATTGCGATACGAGCCGCTTCGATTTGGCGGTCGGTGATCCAGCCCGCTTCCAGGGCTTTGAGTCCGAAGTCGCCGAAGTTTAATTTGTCGCCGCGCGATGCAGTTCCGCGCATACGACCTTTCATCACTCTTCGGTGCTTGACCTTTTTCGGCATTAACATAATGAATAACCTCTACTCAAGATTCCAGATTTTGATCTTTAATTTGGAATTTATCTATCGTTTCTTCCGCCTCCGCCTCCGCCTTCGCCTCTTTCACGGCGGCGCGGCGGGCGACCGTCGCCGCGGCGGGCGTTGCGGTCAACTTTAACTTCTTTCATCGGATCGGTCGTCGTTCCGCGCGCCATCGAAGCGTTCGGATCGAGAATTTCACCGCGATAAATCCAGCATTTGACACCGATAATTCCGAACGTCGTTAATGCTTCGGCGAATCCGTAATCAACGTCGGCGCGTAGAGTGTGCAGCGGCAGACGACCTTGCAGAGTCCATTCGGTGCGGGCGATTTCCGCGCCGTTCAAGCGTCCGGCAATCATCACCTTAATTCCTTCCGCTCCGAAACGCTGCGATTCTTCAATCGTCTTTTTCATCGCGCGGCGAAAAGCGATGCGCTTTTCAAGCTGCTGCGCGATTTTCTCGGCTTGCAACTGCGCGTTCAATTCCGGCTGGCGAATTTCCTGAATCGAAACGATCACCTCACGTCCGGTTTTCTTCGACAAATCTTCTTTGAGCTTTTCGATTTCCGCCCCTTTGCGTCCGATGATAATGCCCGGACGCGCCGTATAGATAATAATTTTCAAACGGTTGGCGGCTCGCTCAACATCTACGTGCGACACGCCCGCGCCCGCGAAACGCTTTTTCAAATCGCGCTTCAAATTTATGTCTTCCGCCAAATATTCGGCGAATTCGCGTTTGGCATACCAGTGCGAGTGCCAATCTTTGTTGTATCCGACCCGGAAGCCGTATGGATGAACTTTTTGTCCCATAAAATTTTGGTTTTTAGTTTTCGATTTTTAGTTTTTCGTTGGTCGAGCTTAAATCGAGCAATTCACTTGCGCTCGATTTGCAAATAACCAAAAGCTAAAAACTAAAAACAATCTCTATTGCAATTCCAGAATATCGTCGTCATTAAGCTGCTTCTCGTCAGCCTTCTTCGTTTCGTTTCTCTCCGCCGAAGTTTGCGACTGAACATTTTTCGCGTCGGACGCTTCGGACTTTTGTTTGTCGGTTTCCGTTTTCGCTTCGGCTTGCGGCGAATCGAATTCCAAAATATCAGCCGGTTCGGTTTTGCCTATAGCTTCCGTCTCTTTTTCGACTTTCGGTTCAGCCTTCGCCGCTTTTTCTTCGGGTTTGGTTTCTACCTTTTCCGTTTTTGTTTCAGTTTTGGCTTCAACTTTAGGCTCGGCGGTTTTCTCCGCTGTCAGCACGACCGGAGCTTCGGTTTTCGCTACAGGCGCGGCTTCTACTTTTTCAGCTTTCGGCTCTGTCGGAGCTTCCGCCTCTGCTGTTTCAGCTTTCGGCGCGGTCTCTGGCTTTAGCGTTTCTTCCGCTTTCGCCGCTTTCGGTGCAGTTTCTGTTGGAACTTCGACTTTCGGCGTTTCGATTTTCGACGGTTTCAGCTCAACTCTTTCTTCGGCTGTCGGTTGTTCGGTCTGCGCTTTTTTCGTTTCTTTAGTTTTCGCCGCCGGAATTTCCTTGTTAGCGACTTTCTTTTCTTTAACCGCTTTTGTCGTTTCCGGCTGTTCGGCTTTTTCGGCTTTCTTTGCCGCTCTCGATTTCTCGTTCGGTTTCGGCGCGGCTTTCATTTTCGCGCCATTGTCGCCTTTTTCACTCGAAGTCTGTATTGATTTCTTCGATGATTTCGTTTCTTCCGTCGTCTTGTCGCTCGAAACTAAAATCGTGATGTGGCAATAATGACGCTGTTCGCGGAATGCCCGTCCCTGCGGTGCGGGACGCATACGGCGGCGGTTTTTGTGCGCGCCCATATCTACGAAACAGGTCTTGACAATCAAATCGTCCGGGTCAATGGCGATATTCTGTTGTTCCGCCGCGTAAGTCGCGTTGGCAATCGCCGAGCGCAAAGTTTTGGCAATCGGTTCAGCCGCACGTTTGTCGGTAAATTTCAAAATGTTCAACGCTTGCGAAACATTGCGCCCGCGAATCAAATCAATCACGAGTCGCGCTTTGCGCGGCGAACCTTTCAGATGTTTTGTTTTTGCTATCGCTTCCATTTTATAAGTGGTAAGTGGTAAGTGGTAAGTGGTAAATGCAAGAATAAAACTTACCACTTACCATTTAACATTTACCGCTGATTTATTTTCTTTTCGCCGACTTTTCCGCTTTTGTTCCCGGATGTCCTTTAAAAACGCGCGTCGGAGAAAACTCGCCGAGCTTGTGTCCGACCATATTTTCCGTTACGTAAACCGGAATATGGCGTTTGCCGTTGTGAACGCCGAAGGTCAAGCCGACCATTTCCGGCGTAATCGTCGAACGGCGCGACCAGGTTTTAATCGCGGGCGGTTTGTTCGCGCCTTCGCGGATTTTTCTTAAAACTTTCTGAACGCTTAAATCAATAAACGGACCTTTTTTTAATGAACGTGGCATATTTCCATTTTGGATTTCGGATTTTGGATTTCGGATTTCTCGGATTATTTTTTCTAATCCAAACTCCAAAATCTAAAATCTAAAATCGGGCTTATTTTCTTCTTCTGTCGCGCACGATCATATTCTGCGTGCGTTTGTTGCGGCGCGTTTTGTAGCCGCGCGTCGGTTGTCCCCAGGGCGTTACCGGATGGCGACCGCCGGAAGTTTTGCCTTCGCCGCCGCCGTGCGGGTGGTCAACCGGATTCATCGCCACGCCGCGCACTTTCGGGCGTAACCCTTTCCAGCGATTTCTTCCCGCTTTTCCCAAAGAAACGTTTTCGTTCTCGACGTTGCCGACTTGTCCGACGGTTGCCATACAAACTACAGGAACACGGCGCACTTCGCCCGAAGGCATTCTGAGCTGCGCGTAATCGCCATCCTTTGCAACCAATTGCGCGAAACCGCCTGCCGAACGAACCATCTGACCGCCTTTGCCCGGTCGCAATTCAATGTTATGAATCTGCGTTCCCAAAGGAATGTTAGTAATGGGCAGAGCGTTTCCCGGCAAAATATCCGCGTCCGCTCCACTCATAATCGTCGAGCCGACCTTCAAACCGACCGGCGCGATGATGTATCGTTTTTCGCCGTCGAGATAAGTAATCAAAGCGATGTGCGCCGAACGATTCGGATCGTATTCGATTTGCGAAACTTTGCCCGCGATACCGTGTTTATTGCGTTTGAAGTCAATAATACGATAAAAACGTTTATGTCCGCCGCCGCGTCTGCGAACCGTGATGCGCCCGTCGCTGTTGCGACCGGAAATGCGCGTTTTCGGCTCGAGCAAAGATTTTTCCGGCTTTGCGTTCGGAGTCAATTCATCGCGCGTCAGATACGTCTGGTATCTGCGCGCCGGTGATGTCGGTTTTAATCTCTTAATTCCCATATCTCAATTTTGGATTAAGGATTTTGGATTTTGGATTTGTCGGACTGCTCTACAATCCAAAATCCAAAATCTAAAACCCAAAATCATTAAATCGCTTCCGCGTAATCAACGTGCGGCTCGCCTTTTTTCAAAGTTACGTAAGCCTTTTTCCAGGAAGCGCGGCGACCTTCATAGCGACCGCGTTTTTTCATTTTTCCTTCGTAATGCACCGTGCGAATTTTCGCCACTTTGACGTTGAAAATTTCCTCGACCGCTTTTTTTATGTCAATTTTTCCGGCTTTGGTATTAACGCGAAACGTCAAAATTTGTCCGATATTTTCGTCTTCGCTGCTGGCTTCCTTCAAAAGCACGGATTTTTCGGTCACGACGGGCGTTTTTAGAACGTCCCAAACACTCAGTTCTGCCATTATTCAGTTTCCTCCGCGCCATTTTTGCTTTCTCTCTGCGGGTCGAGCAAATGATTGATTTCTTCAATCGCCGACTTTGAGATCAGCAGTTTTTCGTGATAAATAATGTCGTAAATATTTAAGCCGTAACCGTTTGTAACTTTGGTTTTTTGCACATTGCGCGACGACAAAATCAAGTTTAGATTATCGAGCGAATCAACGATTAAAGTCTTAGTCTGTTTCTTCTTGTCGTTGAAGCCTAATTCCGACATCACGCTCAAAAACTCTTTCGTTTTCGGATTATTAAAGCCGAATTCGTCAATAACAATCAAATTTCCTTCGCGCAGACGCTCCGACAAAGCCGAGCGAAGCGCGCCGCGCCGCATTTTTTTCGGCATTTTATAAGACCAATCGCGCGGCTGCGGACCGTGGACGTTGCCGCCGCCTTTCCAGAGCGGCGAGCGCAGAGAAGCGATGCGGGCGCGTCCCGTGCCTTTCTGCTTCCAAAGTTTTCTGCCCGAACCGGAAACATTGCCGCGCGTTTTCGTCGCGCTTGTTCCCTGCCGCTTATTCGCCAGATAATTTCTGACCGCCGCGTGAATTAACGATTCGTTCAGTTCGACACCAAAAATGGCATCGGATAATTCGACATCGCCGACTTCTTTATTTTTCAAATTACGAACCTTGACGGTTGCCATAATTTCACTCCGTTCAGGTCACGGGTTTTAAGTTTCGGGTTTCAGGTATTTAAACCTTGAACCTTAAACCTCAAACCTTGAACCTACTTTCTCTTTTTTACTACCACCAAACTGCCGGTCGCGCCCGGAACCGCGCCGCGCACCATAATTAAATTGTTTTCGACATCAACTCTGGCGACGCTCAATCCTTGCACAGTCACCTGCGCGTTGCCCATATGTCCCGACGAGCGCGTGCCTTTGATAACTCTCGAAGGATACGCCGACTGACCGATTGAACCGGGTTCGCGGATGTTCATCGAGCCGTGCGACATCGGACCGCGGCTAAAATTATGCCGTTTAATCGTTCCGGCAAAACCGCGTCCTTTCGATGTTCCGATGACATCAATTTTATCTCCGTCGGCGAAAACGTCGGCTTTGATTTGATCGCCGACATTCGCGTCGGGCGTGTCTGTCAGGCGGATTTCCTTCAAAATTCTCGTCGCCGGAACGCCGCCGCCGGTTTTCTCGAAATGTCCGCGCATCGGCTTGGAAACATTTTTCAATTTAATCGGCTTGTCTTCGACCAGTCCGAGCTGCACGGCATTGTAGCCGTCTTTGCCGTCCGCCTTTTTCGTCTGCACGACAACGCAAGGTCCCGCTTTGATGACCGTCACGGGCGTAACCGTGCCGTCTTCCGCAAAGATTTGCGTCATTCCCATTTTTCTACCGATGATTCCGCTAATCATAATCTTTTGATTTTGGATTTTGGATTTGCGATTTTGAATTTTGCGGTTAACTTTTCAGTCAATCCAGATTTCAAAATCTAAAATCTAAAACCAATCTAGCTTTTGCCAAACGCCTTGATTTCGACATCAACGCCGGCGGGTAAATCCAATTTCATTAAAGCGTCAACCGTTTCCGCCGTCGGGTCGAGAATGTCCATCAGCCGCTTATGCGTTCTGATTTCAAACTGCTCGCGCGATTTTTTATCAACGTGCGGCGAGCGTAAAACCGTCCACTTATTTTTCACCGTCGGAAGCGGAATCGGACCCGCAATGCTCGCGCCGGTGCGTTTTGCCGTTTCGACGATTTCAACCGTTGACTGGTCTAAAACGCGATGGTCGTAAGCCTTTAATTTAATGCGAATTTTTTCGTTCAACATAATTTCTATATTCCAGATTCCAAATTTCAGATTATTTAAAAACCGGAATCTGGAATTATTAAACTACTCAACAATTTCACTGACGGTTCCCGCGCCGACGGTTCTGCCGCCTTCTCTGATGGCGAATCTGAGTCCTTTTT
>CAXSGY010000020.1:0-97650 GCA_964237235.1 uncultured Pyrinomonadaceae bacterium | reverse complement strand
TTTTCGACGACCGCTTCGGAAGCGGGAAAAACAACTTCGGCGCGTTTCAAATCAGGATTCGATAAATTGACGCGCATCACTTTGAAACGCGGCGTGTTTTTGTAAGTCCGAAAATAGAGATCGTCGCCGCGCTGTTCGACGTTTGCCGTCAGATCCTCAAAGCCGATGATTTTGCGCCACGGAACGACGGCTTGATTGATCGAATCCATCGGCGCGACGAAAACCTCAGACGAGATGCCCGAATCGAGATAAGCGACCGCGTATTTCGCTTTCGGCGGAAACACCACTTCGGGAATCAGTGCCGGTTCAATTGGGATATTCGGATTGACTCCGAAGCCGAAAAGCAATTTGTCCGCCTCCGTTTTCGCGCCGAGCGTGTGCAGCGCGAATCGAATTTTCTGATATTTTTCGGTCGGCGGCGCATCCGGCGCGAGCGTCTGGAATTTCGGGTAAGCGAACGCCTTTGAATCCGGCATCCACACGCCAGCCCGCCACCGCGTGTTTTCAATGATGTCGCCGGTCAAATTGCCCGCAGCGACATCGAGAACGCGAATCGTGCCGAATTCGCCGCCGCCCAATGCGATTAAAAACGAAACCAGTTTCCCGTCCGGCGAAGGGCTGAACGCGCCGATGGTTGACTGCCCGCCGTTCACCGCGTAAGTCTGCGGATCAACCAGCAACTTTTCCGCGCCCGTCAAGCCGTCGCGGTAATAAAGTTTGGCGTTGCTTTCGCCGGGCAGCAGTTTTTGTAGAAATACCGGTCGCCGCGGCTCGTCGCGCCGCTCACCGAAACGCCCGCGTCGCCCAATTCGGTCAGACGCTTGAAAAACTCATCGCGCAGCGGCAATTTTTTCAAATAAGCATTTGAATAATCCGCCTGCCCGCGCATCCATTTTTGCATCTCGTCGGATTTTAAATCTTCCATCCAGCGATACGGATCAACGATTTTCGTGCCGAAATAATCGTCCGTGACGTTGCGGACTTCCGCTTTCGGCGGCGCGGTTTGCGCGAAAATCGCAGTTGAAAAAAACAGTGCGTAAAGAACGGAAACGGCTTTTGATAAGTTCGTATTCATTGGTTTTTATCTTCCAAATTTTATCTTTCGAGATGCCGCCAAGACGAAACTGAACTCCTCCTTTTTGCCGTTTGATTATGCGCGGCGGTAAAAAATCGCGGCTGTTTTCAGGAACGTTTAATTGTAATATCAAGCGCGACTTTTGCGGCAAAAATTTTACCGAATGGCGATTGTTTTTAGAATGATGAAATCTATCCGCACCGAAAAACGAACTTCCGCGGAAATAACGAAAAGCGGCAGAGATTCGAATTTTTACAATTGTTGGAAAAACATCGCGCGTTTTTTTAGGGTCGTTCAAAAACAAAAAAGCGCGCCGGCAATCGCGATGCCTCGGCGCGCTTTTTTGTGCCGCCGGCTTGATGTCTCTAGGGCAATTTCAAATTAGGAACGGTTAACGCATTCGAAGTTGAAATTGCCGGTTCAGCGACGAAAATAATATCGTCGGTGTCTTCGTTGAACGAATGCACCTGTGTGCTTTGCGCGAAGACAAAGCGTTTGGCGACAACCGTCAGCACATACGTTTCGCCCGCCGCAATCTCTTCAAATCGAAAGCGTCCGCTGACCGAAGACAGAACGGTGCGTGAATTTCCGCCCGCATCGGTCATCGTTACCTGCACGTTGCGGATGCCTCTGCCGTCGGCAGTCATAATGCGTCCACCAACCGCGACCGGCGCGGCGGTCGGTCCGCCCGAAACTGTCACCGTTCCGTTTACGCCGCTGATCGGCACCGAATCGGCATTGTCGTTCGAGGCATTGACTCCGCTTAATGTGAGGTTCAGCGCAGACGGCGCATTTGGCGCGACGTTGAAAGTAACGGAAATCAAAATTTGATTGTCGCCGGCGTGAATCTCGCCGATAGACGAATCGGCGCTGCTCGGATTATTGTCCGGGAAAGTGTCCACCGCGCAGTTGATGCCGGTCGAAAAATTTAGATTGCAGGCGCGCACCGCTGCTCCGGCGTTGCCCGCGCCGATCACCGGATTCGTTAGTTTCGTTTTATCGTAATTGATGATAAAGCCGTAACCGGCTTCGTCGCCCGCCGCATCCACGCGAATGTTAACGATAACGGTTTGTCCGGCAATCGCGCTCGTGGATTCAACGCGTATGAGCCGTGTTCCGGCGGATTGTTTGGACGAATAATCGTCAGTCGCTTGAACAATTTTCTTATTTGATTTTTGATTGTCATCAGCCGATGCGGGGCGCGGCGCGGCGGTTTTTTCGGTCGGTCCGGCGGCGGCGTGCGACGGATCGATTTGATTTTGATAACGGCGCGCCTGAGTAATATCCGCTGAATCAATACTGCCGTCGCCGAAAGTGTTGCGCGGAGCGGAATCGGCACGTTGGAATTCGTTGTATTCGGGATCAACGCTCGCCGTGCCGTTGACGAGTCGCCTGATCAAAACCACATCGTTCGATTCGACCGTGGTGTTGCCGCCCGGACGCACGGTGAGATCGCCTTCTACGCCGACGTTGTAAACGGTCGGACTCCAGAAGCCGGAATTTAGAGCGAAAGTGCCGCCGGTCAAACTGTCGCCAGCGATTGACTGACCGATTGTTCCGGCGAGCGCAAACGTGCCGCCCGAAGATTGCTGCGCGTTGCCCGTGCCGCCCGATGCAATGACGGATTTTGTAATGGCAAAAGTGCCGCCCGAACTCTGCGCCGCCGCGCCGATGCTAAAGTTAAAAACCATTGCCAACAGCAACAAAGCGGCAGTCAGTTTCTCTCTGTTCGTTTCGTTATTCATATTCGATATTGGTGTCTGTGTCATTTTATTTGTCCTCCGGTCGGCAAACGTCCGCCGCTGAATTGTTCGCGCAGACTAATTTAATGAGTGCGTTAATCTGTTTCTGCTGCCATTTGATGGTTTGCTGCTGCGTTTGAATTTGCGCTTGCAGATCGTCGGTTTTTTCGTCCAGAGCTTTGGTCGCCGCCACATTGACACCCGCGACATCGAGCAGACCGATGGATTTATCGTCCGTGCCGAGCTTGAACGCCGTGTAAAAATCTTCGGCGAAAGCTCCCATATGCCGCACGCCTGACTGCTCGCCGATGTAGTTCCAGTAATTGATCGGAATCGTTCGCAAACGGCGCAGCACGTCGCCGCCGCTGGTCGGAACGAAATTTTCTTTGAGCGATTTGCTCGAAGTACAGGAAAACGCGCCGCTGCCGGCAGCCAAATCGCAGCCGGTCGTCAAAGCGGAATAGTGCGAAAGCGAAAGCCGCCGGAAGCGCGCACGACGAACTGATTCACCGCCGTTGCGGTAACACTATTAAAAGCTGAGTTATCGCCGTAAACGAAACTGCCAGCCATACCATTGGTCGAAGCAAAGCTACCCATCGCGGTCGAGTAATCGCCGCTCGCTTTTGTGACATAACCCATCGCGGTCGAGATGCTACCGCTCGCTGTTGTGCTGTAACCAAGCGCGGTCGAATGATCGCTGCTCGCTGTTGTGTCAAGACCCAGAGCAGTCGAGTAATCGCCGCTCGCTGTTGTGTCACGACCTATCGCGGTCGAGAAGCTACCGACATTCGCGTCATCCCATTGTGTGCCGGTAACATTTCCGGCGCGAAATGCCGCTTTGTTCGGATAAAACATCATCCGCGTGCCTGCGCCCGTCGCGGGAATTGCGCCCGCGCCCGTGTTAAAAGTTCCTCTGGCGATAAAGCCGTTGGTCAAATTCAAATCGGCGGTCGTTCCCGTTTGCGCCAGATTGCCGCTGACCGTTTGATTGCCGGTGAAAGTATTCGCCCGATTGCGAAACGCGACGTTTGCCGAAAGCTGCGCGTCCGACAGATTGCCGCTCGTGATGTTCGAGGCGTTCAGATTCGTCAAATTCGCGCCGCTGCCGTTAGTTTGCAAATAATTATTCGCCGCCACGCCGCCGAGTTGATTGGCGTTTGCCGCGTTCAAAGATTGAATCGCCGTCGGCGCGCTCGTGATTGCCTGCCGCGGCGCGAGGCTCGTGTAGCCGCCCGAACTGTTCGCGGGTCTGACGCTGATTTCCAGATAAAGCTGCGTTCCGTTGGCAAAGACGGACGCGCCGAAGTCGAGCGTGACGGTGAACACGCCATTCGCCGCCGTCACCGCCGGATTGGTGACGGTCGCGCCCTGCTGCGTTCCCTGTCCGGCGTTCGGGTTGTCGAACAGGCGAAACTGCATATCGTAGCTGCCGCTTGCGGGCATCGCCGAATCGGTCAAACGTCCCTGATAAGTGAACGCCGTCGTTTGCGCCTGCGCGAAATTCGTCGCCGCGAGACAAATGATAAATGCGAAGAATATCGCTAATGTTTGATTGATTTTTGATTGATTCATATTATTTCTCCTCCGGTCGGCAAACGTCGGCTGACGGATTCGTCGCGCACGTCAATTTCACGAACGCGTCAATCTGCCGCTGCTGGCGTTCGATAGTTTTCCGTTGTGTTTCGATTTGTGTTTTCTGCGTTTCGATTTGCGTCTGCTGTTCGTTGACGGCGTTGACGAGCGCGGCGGAGATGCGGTCGTCTTTCACGCCTTCGACTTCGCCTTTGTCGTTATAAGTCGTCATTAGCGGTTCGACCGCGTTGACTTCTTCGGCGACGAAACCTAAATCGCGTTGATTGTTTGATTTCCAGGTGAATGTCACGGGACGCAGGTGCTTGACCAGATCAAGACCGGAGGAAAAGCTTTCCACATCTTTTTTATAGCGTATACTTGACGAGCAATATCCTAAAGTTTTATTCCCTAATCCGCTTTGTGAATAGCAAATCGGATCAGAGCTGCCTCCGCCGAATATTCCAAAATTTATTCTTGTGACATTAAGTTCTCCCTGTATTTCGATTTTAGTATTTGTGTCTGAACCACCATTTGCGCCGATATAAATTGAGTCACTAGTTAACGAAATACTGTGTGCGCCTCTCGTCGCGCTATTGTAATAGCAACCGACGCAAAAGTCGGTAGCGTTAATCTCAACGCTATCTGAGTAGGAAAGATTGTTACCAAAAGTTACTCGTCCGATTGAAATATTGTTACTTCCAGTAACCACCGTCCCCGCACCAATGGCGGTCGCATAAGTTAGATCATTCGAAAATAGTCTTGCTCCCGCCCCGATCAACGTGTTATTGCTGCCCGTCGTGTTATTCCCGCCCGCGCCGGTGCCGATGAAGGTGTTGTCTGAGCCGGTCGTGTTGGCTAATCCCGCTTCGCGTCCGACCAACACATTTTCCGCGCCCGAAGTGTTTGCCGCACCCGCGCTCGTGCCGAAAAAGCTGTTCGACGCGCCCGTGCTGCTCGTGCCGCCCGCGCCGAATCCGGCAAACAGATTGGTCGCGCCCGGAGAAGAGAAAATTCGATTGCCGCCGAGATTAAATTGTCCCGTCGCGTTGAAAATACCAGCCGTCTGTGTGCCGCTGAAAGTGTTTGAAGCATTCAAGCGCGGAACATTCGACGATAACAGCGCATCGGAAAATGTGCCGGTCGTAATTTTCGCCGCACTGAGATTCGGAATCTGCGCCGTATTGAGCGTACCGGCGGTAATGTTGGAAGCGTTCAGACTAGAGAGAGCCTGCCCGTTGCCGCTGATGGTGCCGCCGAATGAAACATTGCCGTTGACGGTTAAATTTCCGACTCTGCCCGTGCCGGTGATATAAAAGTCGCTGTTCTGTCCGGTCGCCGATGAATTGTTGCGAATATAAAAATCGCTGCCCGCAGTCGGCGCGCGCGCGTCAAACAATCGCGCGTCGCCCGTCTGCACATACTGATTTGCCGCCACATTGCCGAGCGCGTCGGCGTTGTTCGACTGCTGCGAGCGAATCGCGCCGGGCGCGGCGGTAATGCGCTGCGCCGGTGAAAGCGTCGTATATGCGCCCGCATTACCCGTCTGACGAACCCCGATTTTAAGATAACGAAGCGTTCCGAAACCGCTGAAGACATCGCCGAAATCGAGGGTGACGGTGAAAATCCCGTTCGTTACCGGCACCGGCGACATTGCGACGGGCGAGCCGAAAACAAAGGTGCAATCGGCATTGGCGCACACTTGAAACTGCATATCGTAATTGCCGTTAGCGGGCATTGCGCCGTCGGTCAAACGTCCCTGATAAGTGAATTGCGTGGTGGTTTGCTCGGCGGCACTCAACGCTCCGCCGAGCAAACCGCCGACGAGGGCGCAGATGATAAAAAATTGTCTGAATGATTTTTGAATTGAATTGAACATTTTAATTTCTTCTCCTATAGCCAATACTTTTTATAGTTACCGCGCCGCGAGCATCAGGCACAGCGCGGTTGTGACGAACGGAAAGAACGGCGCGCTTTTTTGGTTGGCGTTTCTTTCCGTTCGATTAAAATCAGGGCAGATAAGCGGTTTCGACGGGCGCGTCGCCGGATTGTCCGAATTGGACGGCGCGGAACAAATTATTCGCGCTGGTTAGAAGAAACCAATTGCCGCCTCGATAAACGGCGCGGTCGGCGCGTCCGTCGCCGTCATAATCCGCCGGCACGGGTGCGTCGCCGTTTTGTCCGAACTGGACCGCGCTGTAGCTGATCGCCGGATTTAGCAACGTGTACCACGTTCCTGTCGAAGGGCGATACACGGCGACATCGGTTTTGCCGTCGCCGTTATAATCCGCCGCGACGGGTTTGTCCGAATCTATGCCGAACTGCACGGCATAGAATCCGGCGGTTGAACGATTGACGTACCATACGCCCGAACGGAAAACGGTTAAATCCTGCTTGCCGTCCGCGTCGAAGTCGCCGACGATTGGTTTATCGCCCGCCTGTCCGAATTGTTCGCCGCGAAACGAATTGTTCGCGCTGTTGAGGATATACCAAATGCCCGCGCGGAAGACGGCGACATCGGCTTTACCGTCAGCGTCGTAATCGCCGGGGACGGGCGCGTCGCCTGCCAGACCGAATTGCACGGCGCGGAACGAATTGTTTTGCGAGTTCAAAATATACCAAACGCCGTCGCGGAAAACGGCGAGGTCGGAACGGCGGTCGCCGTCGTAATCTGCCGGCACGAGTTTGTCGGACGCGATGCCGAACTGCGCTCCGCTGAAAGAATTGTCGGAAGAATTGAGGCGATACCACACGCCGCCGCGAAATACGGAAACGTCGGCGCGCCCGTCGCCGTCGAAATCGAAAAACGGCGGCGCGGCGGGCGCGTCGAGAACGAACCGCGCCAAGCCGAAGTCGTAAGGTTCCGAAGTGAAGACCGGCGCGACATCGCCGAGTGCCAAAAGTTTGCCGTCCGGCTGTAATTCCAGCGCGGTGATGTAACTTGAAACTCCGAGCGCGGCGGTTATCACGCCGTTGATGCCGAAAGCGGTGTCGCGCGTTCCGTCGGCGTTCAAACGCAAAACGGCGAATCTGTTTTGCTGTCCCGCCGATCTGCTGAAGCCGCCGACCAGAATTTTGCCGTTCGGCTGAACGATTAAATCTGCCGAAAAAGACTCGTTTGTCTGGCTGCGCGGGATGAACACTCTTCCGTTCATGCCAAAACTCGTGTCGTTCGCGCCGTTCGGCTGAAACCGCGCGATGGTCGTCGAAACCGAGAGGTCTTCGGCTTGGTTAACCGACGTGAACAAAATCTTCCCGTCGGATTGGACGGATAACCCGGAAACTCGATTGGCAAAACCTAGACTGACATTCAAAATGCCGCCCGCGCCGAATGTCTGGTCGAGCGTCCCGTCGGTATTAACGCGGACGGCGAAAACCGTATTGCCGAAACCGTTATATTCGGTGCTGTTGCCCGCCAGCAGCAGTTTGCCGTCCGGCTGCAAAACGATATTGTTGAACAAATAGGTGTAGCCGCCGTTCGCCGCCGGCACGGAAAAAACGAGTTTTCCGCCCGTGCCGAAAGTCGGATCGAGCGTTCCCGCCTGAGTTAAGCGAATCACGCCGTGCGCCCAATTCCCCGAAGCGGTCTCGGTCGAACCGGCGACTAAAATTTTGCCGTCCGGCTGCCCGATGATCGCCGTGCCGAAATCTTCCCCGGTGCCGATTGGCACGGCGATCGATCCGTTAGTTCCGAAAGTCAGGTCGGGTTTGCCGTCCGCGTTAAAACGAAAAACGGCGTAATCACAGTTGGTAGAGGTGGCGGGCGGACATTTTTGACCGCTGGCTAAAATCTTGCCGTCGAACGCGACATTCAAGCCGCCGTCGCCGAGACTGAGACCGTCGGCGAATGGAAATTTAATTAAGCCGTTGCTGTTGCCGAACGCGGTATCAAGCGTGCCGTCAGGATTATAGCCGAGCAAATATGAATAACTGTCATCCTCATCATAGACGACGATTTTGCCGTTCGGGAGAATTTTGACGAGAGATGAAAAATCGTCGTTGGGCAAACTGGTAATAACCGTTCCGCCCGTGCCAAAAGTCGGGTCAAGTTTGCCAAGCGAATCGGGCGTGTCCGGCACGAGACTTGCCCGATTGAGTTCATTCACGGATGCGCCAGATCGTGCCGCGTTCGCCGGAAATCTTCCGAAGTTTCCGCCGCGCCGCAAGCCGCGCGGCTCCTGAGCGAGCGTCGAATAAACGCCCGCCGCCAATAACATCAAAGTTGCGATAATTTTTAAGGTCTTCATAAATTTTCTCCTGTTTCTATTTGGTTCGGGTTGACTGTCACGCCCGCCGCCTGCAGCGAGGTGTGACAAACGAGTAAAAAGCCGTTCGCCGATTCAGCGCAGTGCAGACGATTCGCTTCGACCAAACGGAAGATTTGGCGGTCGGTCGTCTGCGCGATAATTGCCGCTTGAACGACGTTGATAAAACTCATTTCCGCTTGGCATTCGGCGCAGAATTTCAGCACGGGCGCGACGTTAAAGCGAATCGTCAAAGTTCGTTCGCGCTCGATGGTGTATTCTCTGGTTCTGGTAATTTTCATCGGGTATTTTGACGCTCGTTTTTTTTCGTTTTTTAAGTTAAATTTACTTGAGCCTCACGAGTCAGTTTCGACCGTTTCCGGTTTCGCTCAAAAAAACTTTCGACCCGGCGAGAAATTTAGCGGAAACAGGCGGCGCGTGTCTTCAAGAATTTGTGAATTATTTCTAAATGATTTCTAAAGATGAGTCTAAAACAATAAATTCAACAGCTTACGAGTTCGGGGAGTTCCGATTCGAAGCCGGAAATTTACTGCTTTTCAAGGATTCGGAGATCGTCCCGCTCGCTCCGAAGACGGGCGAAGTGCTGCTCGCGCTCGTCGAAGCGGGCGGAAAACTCATCACCAAACAGGAACTGCTCGACCGCGTGTGGGCGGACACTTTCGTTGAGGAGGCAAATCTGACGCAACACATTTCCGCGCTCAGAAAAGCACTCGGCGAAGATAAAAACGGCAGGAAGTTTATCGAGACGATTCCGCGCAAAGGTTATCGCTTTGTGGCTGAAGTTGAAAAATTGCAAAACACGCTGACGGAAATTACGATCAGCGAGCAAGTTGTTGAGCGGATTACGGAAAAAGTAATTGTTGAAGCGGACGCTGGAATTCGCGCCGAAACAAAAGCGATTGCTCCGCCGAAAAAGAAAAATTATCGGTTAATCTGGCTGACGGCAGCGGCGATTTCCGTTTTTGTCGTGACAATAATCGGTTTGGCAGTTCAGCACTACAAAAGTTCGCCCGCGACGTTCAAAGTCAAAAATACGGTGCGGCTGACTTCAGGCGGCAGAGTGAAATATTCGGTGATTTCGCCCGACGGAAAATTCGTCATTTACGCGCAGGAAGAACCGGACGAACGGCAAAGTTTGCGGGCGCGGCAGATCGGTTCGGACAGCGACACGCAAATCGTCGCGCCCGCCGAAGTTGCCTATAAGTCGCTGAACATCACGCCTGACGGCAATTCGATCTATTACATTGACGGGCAAGGCACGCTTTATCGAATGCCGTCATTCGGCGGAATCGCCGAAAAAATCGCGAGCGGATTGTTTTTTTTTCCGACCTTGGGAAATCAAATCGCCGTTTCACCCGACGGCAGACAAATCGCTTTCGTGCGGCGTTCGGAAGGTAATCAGGCGACGACTTTATTCATTGCCGGCGCAAACGGGGCGAACGAGCGGATTTTGCGTGCTTTCGAGCCGCCCGTTATGTTAAATCAAAATCTGGCTTGGTCGCGCGACGGCAAAAATATTTCTTGTCATCACCTCGACAACGGCAAACAAAATATTTTATCCGTGCGCGTCGCCGACGGCGAATGGACAGAGATCTACTCTCAAACCCCCGACCGGGTTGCCGGAGATACGGTTTGGCTGTCCGATTCCAATAGTTTGCTGATGGACGGCAGAGGATTGAGTTTAATCTCATCTAACGGCGAGGCGGCAAAAAGTATTCTTCCTGTGGACAGTTGGGAGTATTATGATTCAATTAGCCTGACCACTGACGAAAAGCTCGCCGTTGTCGTCAAAACACAGCAAATTTCCAATCTCTGGATAATGCCGAGCGGCGACCCGAACGGAATGCGGCAATTAACCGCCGGATTTCAAAATTACGACGGCACAGGTTACATCGGATTCGCGCCCGACGGCAAAATTATTTACAGTTCGATCACGCCGAGAACATTTTTTGCGGCGGAAATTGATACGAACAGTCAAAATTTCAAACAGCTCACAAAAGATAAAATTTTGTTTGGCTTATCACCCGACGGTCATTATCTGATCGTCCAAAAAGCCGGTGATGACGATAGTGAATCAGCCGAACACGGTTTGAGTCGCGTAGATTTGCGCGATGGAAGCGAGAAACAATTAACATCGGGAGCAGATGTTTGGTCTTCTTTTTCTCCCGACGGCAAATGGCTGGTTTATACGAAATTCGGCGAGCATAACGGGCTTTGGAAAGTCGAGATCGAAGGCGGCGAGGAACGCGAAATTTTGCCGGTTGACGGGCTTTGTCCGGTCGTTTCCCCGGATGGTAAAACCGTCGCTTTCGCTCTGAGAAATTCAAAAGGAGAAACTCAAATTGCTCTCACATCGTTTAACGGCGGCGAGATAATTAAAACCCTCAATGTCAATTTTTCAAAACAGGACTCCGGTTTTAATAAAAGAAGTCTGCAATGGACGGCTGACGGTCGAAGCATTTATTTCTTATCGGATACAAACAGCGCAACGAACATTTGGCGACAGCCGATTGACGGTTCCGCGCCCGTGCAGATCACGAATTTCAAAGACGGCAAGATTTTCAATTTCGTCTTTTCGTCCGACGAAAAACAAATCGCACTTTCACGCGGCACAATCAACAGCGACGTGATTTTAGTCGAAAACAGCGATTAGTTTTTCGGTAAATTCAACAATGAACGACGATCTGAAAAGTCTAAATAAAGAAAGCAAAACGCCGCCCGTTTTCGAGTTCGCGGAATTTTCGTTCGATGCCGCCAAAAAACTTCTTTGGCGCGGCGCGGAAACCGTTTCGCTCGCGCCGAAAGCGTGTGAACTGCTCGCCGTTTTAATCGAACACGCGCCGCAGGTCGTGTCGAAAGACGAATTGATGAATCAGGTCTGGAACGATTCATTTGTCGAAGAGGCGAATTTAACGCAGCATATCTCCGCGCTTCGCAAAACTCTCGGCGAAGATAAAGCGGGACGAAAGTTTATTGAAACGATTCCGCGCAAAGGTTATCGCTTCGTCGCGGATGTTAAAAATGCGGCGCGAAACGCCGGCGCAGAAATTGTGATTAGCGAGCGCACGACCGAACACGTTCTCGAAACGGTCGAGATCGAGAAAAGCGCGTCCGGCGAAACTGATAAAATTGACCAGCCGGAAAGAAAATTTATTCGCTCTTCAGTCGCCGCGCGCCAACCTTCTGCCACGCGGCGTTCGATGATTTTGGCGGCGGGCGTTTTGCTGGCGGCGTTAATCGGTTTTGCCGCGCTCGTGTTTTATTCGCCCCGCGGCGGAGCGTCGAATCGCGCCGTCAGCGGCGAACCGATCAGTCTGACGCGCCTTACCGAAGGCAATTCGGTCGGCGGCACAATCATTTCGCCGGACGGAAAATTCGTCGCATATTTTCAAAATTTTTACGCCGCAGGCGGCGGCACGATTTTTTTGCGCCAGTTGGAAACCAATCGTGAAGTCCAGCTTTTACCATCGGACAAGCGGACCTTCGGCAATATGGATTTTTCGCCGGACGGCGCACAGATTTACTATGTTTCGTTCGAGAAAAACGCGAAAAACGGAGCGATCTACGGCATTCCGATTTTAGGCGGCGCGCCGAAACGACTGGTTAATCTCGATTCGAGAAGCTCGTTCTTCGCCGTTTCGCCTGACGGCAAACAAATCGCTTTTTACCGCCGCGATGAGGAAAAAGAAACGACCGCGCTCGTCATCGCCGCGCTCGACGGCACCAGCGGCGACGAGCGGATTTTGTATTCTTGTCCGAACGGCGATTTTTCATTCGACGGATTTTTAGCGTGGTCGCCGGACAGCCGATTTTTGACTGTGGACAAGACGAGGAATTTAGATGGAACAATGAGTTCGCAAATTTATCGAATGGATTTGCGAACCGGCGAGACTGCCGCGCTTTCCGACGAAAAATTCGACGAAATTGGCAAAATGGTTTTTAGACCCGACGGCGGCGAACTATTTTTTATCGGCTATCGCAACAATCTGAATCAAGTCTATGCGCTCGATTTAGCGAGCCGGCAAGTTCGCCGCGTGACCAACGACGGTAAAAACTACGGCAGCTACAGCTTGGGCATATCTTCTGACGGCAAAGTTCTGGCAGCAAATTCGTTTGAGATCAAAGCCGATTTATCGAGCGCGGCGATGGGAAACGCGACGGACGCGCAACTCATTCAGCGCGGCGAGACCAACGCGCGACGCGGAATCGCCGCACTGCCCGATGATTCGATTGCTTATATCGCTCGCTCAGCCGGCAATTACGATGTCTGGAAAATTGATTCGCGCGGCGGAAATTTGCAGCAGCTGACGAACGATTCGTTTCAGGAGCGAGGGCTGACGGCTTCGCGTGACGGACAGCGGCTGGTGTTCTCATCCGACCGCGCGGGCGGCAGGCATCTTTTCCGAATGAACGCCGCCGACGGCAGCGATGTCAAACAATTGACCTTCGGCGAGACCGAAGACTCGCAGCCGGAATTTTCTCCCGACGGCGCAGAAATTGTCTATGTTTCCGTGCAGGGCGAAAAAACGATTGTCAAAAAGATTCCGATTGAAGGCGGCGCGCCAATCATTTTAACCGATTTTCCCGCCTCTAATCCCGTATTTTCACCCGACGGATCGCAGATCGCGCTGAAAATTCTGACCGATTCACCTTTGATACACGGGAAAATCGCCGTTATTCCGGCGAACGGCGGCACACCGCAGCGAACTTTTGCGGTCACGGATTATGAATTTTTCCCTGTTTCCGTGCCGATTCACTGGACATCCGACGGCAAGGCAATCGTCTTTCAACACGAAACGAACGGTGTCGGCAATCTCTGGCAGCAAAATCTGGACGGTTCCGCACCGCGCCAATTAACCGAGTTTACGAGCGATTCCATTTATAACTTTGCTTATTCAATTAACGGCTCGCGCTTCTTTTTATCGCGCGGATTCAATCAGGCTGACCCTGTGCTAATTAAAAATTTCTGAAGCTAAACAAGAACCGCTGTTAAATTTATAAATGCAAATAATTCAAGCGGCTGAGTTATAAATGCCAGATGAACGGGACTGAGTTAGCGATGCTCGATATTTGGAATGAAAAATATCCGGTGGAAGCGGCTGAAAAACTTGAAAATTCGCGCCCGCCAACTTGTCAACCATCCTGACCTGCAAAAAGAAAAGAGCCGTCGAACTTTACAGATACCAGAATCCGTTCGACGGGCGAAATACCGCAAAATCAGCTTTCCGGTCGCCGTCGCGGTATTGTCCGCCGCGTCAATCGTCGCCGAAACTGATGTCGCAGTGCCGCCGTCGAATTTTTGCAGATGGAAATTGCTCTCGTCAATTCCCGTCGGCGGTCGGGCTGCCCGCCGGAAAACTTTCGATTTTCAATTGATCGCGCGCTTCGATGAGTTTTTTCACCGCCGCAATCAGATCGGATGGCTTGACCCTCAGGTTCGATAAAGTCGCCAGCGCGATTAAATCGCATTTGAGTTCAATGGTTCGCATTAAACAGGTCGTCGGTTTTTTTTCTGGCGGCGGCGGCGAGCGTTGCGGCGAAATAAAGATGACCGACTTTGTGCGCGACGAGGGCGGCGATTTCATCGTCGCTCAAACAATCGAGGGCGGCACTCGAAAACACAACGAAAGTCTCTTTCCACGTGAAAACCGTCGGTTATCTTACTCTCAAACGCAACGGTTCGTGATTTGTCGGATTTGTGCAGCAGAAAAATTGGCTCGGCGACCGGCGCGAGCCATTCAACGCTCGCGCCTTCTTTAGATTAAATACGGTTTGACGGCGGGCAGAAAATTGGCTGCCAGATTTTCGATGTCGGCGGCATCGAGATTATTCGGGTTGAGGCGGAGTTTATCGAAATCGAAATCCCGCACGGCTTCTTTAACTTCTCCCGAGATATTTATTCCTTCCGGCTTTTGAGGAACGGAAAAGATTTTGCCGGTCTGTGCCGGGACACAAAGAAGGCAGAGTATGGGCAGCAGAGTAAAGGCGCATTTCATTTCATATTAATAAAACGAAAAGCGAATAAATTTATAGGCTTCGATGTAAAAAGCCCGCTCATTTGATCGAAAGCGGGATTTTCTGTTTCGTCTCAAATAAAGTTATATAATTTCGGGAATCATAATTTATTTTCATGACAAAAACTATGTTTGTAAATTTGACTGTTTAATCTTTCCCAAATTCCGCACTAAAAAACTCGCCCCAAAGAGAAATAGAGTTTTCGGCGACCGCCCGCGCCGAAGCTGCCGCCAAAAAAAACGGGTCCGATGCGCGTCTCAAGTAATGCGCCGCCGGTCACGCTTTGGCGATATTTTGCCTGTTTAAAATTTTCAAACGCGCTGCCGGCTTCATACCAGCCGCCGAAATATAGCTTGCCGCCGATGTAGGCCGGAGCGGTGAAGGTTTGGCGCATAACGCCGAAACCGCCGCGCAGATAATTGCTGCTGCGAAATTCGCCGCTGCCATAGCCGCCGACGTTGAACAAACCGCCGATGGTAAATTGCTGAAACAGCGGCGCGGTTTTCCCGAAAGTTGTCCCCGCGCCGCCGAGACCGAAAACTGTGTATTTTTCGTTAAGCGGGCGAAACGCGCTCACTTCGGATTCGGCTTGCGGAAAGCCGTTGGTCGCGCCCGGCGCGGCGAAATAATAATTTAAGGAATTTCTGAATTCGATGCCGCTCGTCGGAATTTGCGAGTTATTGCGCGTGTCAAAATTCCATTTGAGGGAAGCGAAACTCGTTTTGCCGCTGACATCTAAAAATTGCGAATTGCCGATGCGCCGCGTCGCTTTTTGGTGTCCGATAAAATAACCGAAACGCGCTTCGCCGTTGCGGCTCGCCGTGTAGCCGACATCAATTCCGGCTTGCGTCGTTTGGAACAAGTATTCGGCGAGTCGGTCACCGTCCGCGAAAAAATCCACGCGGCGGTCTTCGTAAAAAGCATTCGGCGCGGCGAAAAATCGGGATTTGCGGAACGGGCGATAAAACTCCGTGCCGAGAAAAGTTCGAGAGCCGATGCTCAAATCGTTGCGCCATTCGCTGCCTTCGCCGCCGACATCGAAAAACGTCAGACGGGCGCGGGCATTAAAATTTACGTCGTCGTTTTGCGTGTTGTTGACATCCGCGCCGACTTCGAGAACCGATGTCCGATCAACGCGTTCCCGCGGATCATAAACGCGCACGAGCAAGCCGGTTTTCTCGTCGCGGCTGGTAATGCCGTAGCCGAGATTGTCGAATCTTTCCGTGCCGGTCAGCTCGGTCAAATCGTTCGCCAGAGCCTTTTCGTCGAGCGGTTTGTTTTCGTATTTGCCGTCTAATTTCGTTTCGATTCTTTTTTCGGCGTTTTGGCTTTTCGTGCCTTCGATGGCAAGAAATTCGGGAACGGGAGGGACGTGCGGACGAATTTTTGCCTGCCGCGCGGCAACGTAATTTTGCCAATCGGAATCATTGAGAGCGAGGCTTTTTAATAAAGCGATTTTCGATTCCGCGCCTTCGTAACCGAGCCGGACGATTTCCTTGCCCGCCGTAAAATCGAACGTGCCGTAATTTTTCAAATCCGGCGCGAGAATGATGTCGGCTTGGCGCAGACTGCGGCGCGAATTTTCGACCGTCGCCACATAAAAAGTCTGTCCCAAAATGCCGACTAAATCCTGAAGCGAATTGCGGTCGCCGAGCTGCGTTTCGATGTTAACGACGAGAACGATGTCCGCGCCCATCTCTTTAACGACATCGGTCGGAATGTTGTTTAAAATTCCGCCGTCGGCTAAAATTCTGCCGTTTAATTCGACCGGTGCGAAGACCGCCGGAATTGCCATCGTCGCCCGCAGAGCCTGCGCTAAAGAACCGTTTTTTAAAACAACCGTTTCGGCGTTGACCAAATCAGTGGCGACGGCGCGAAACGGAATCGGCAAGGTGTCGAAATCGGTGTTGTCGCCGTAGGGAAGCATTAAATTGTCCAGCACAAGACCGATTTCGTGTCCGGGATTGAGGCTGCTCGGCAAGCGCAAATTCGTTTTTTTGCCGCCGAGAGTGATCGCGCCGGGCAAATTGCGGCGGTCTTGTTTGCGGCGAAAAGTTAAATCTTCAAAATCCGGTCGCCCGCGCAGAAGTTTGTTCCAGTCGAGTGTTTCGACCAGATTTTCCATTTCGTCGGGCGTTCTGCCCGTCGCATACAACGCGCCGACGAGCGCGCCCATGCTCGCGCCCGCGACGTAATCAACCGGAATATGATTGGCTTCCAAAATTTTCAAAACGCCGACGTGCGCGAAACCACGCGCGCCGCCGCCGCTCAAAACGAGTCCGATTTTCAGGCGTTTTTTCGCGGGAATTTCCGGCGACGGCGTGACGCTCTGCGCCGAAACCGGCAGCACGTAAACGACGGCTAGGCTGAAAATAATGAAGAATGAAATAAATTTTGCACAGGATTGCAAGCGAAAATTTTCAAAAGATATGCGCGGCTTTTTGATGATCACTTTCATAACTTTGATTTGACGTTTGGTTGGATGCAAAATTAGCGGACAAAATTAAGAATTAAGAAATTTAGCCGCAGACTTATACAGATAAAAACGGGATATTTAAGCAGATTATCGAATCGGATTGATATTTTTTACCCGAGTGTATCCGGGTCAATCTGCGGCTAAATTTTTTCTCAACCCTGCCCAATCACTCATCGTTTGTGTCAATCGAAACCGCCGCCGATTGGCGCGGCGGAATCAATAAAATCGGGCATTTTGTTTTTTCGATAACGCGCGTCGGGACGCTTCCCAAAGGCAGTTGTTCGCGGCGTTCCGCGCCGCCGCGCCCGTGCGTCGCCATGACGATTAAATCGGCGCGTTCGTCTTCGGCGAAAGCGACGATTATCCGCGCCGGACCCGAACCGCCGAGCAGAACTTTTGTCGCGGTTTTCGCCGAATCGAGTTCGGCGGCGATGCCGTCCAGATACGTCTGCATCGTCGCTTGATAGTTTTCCGATTCCGCTCCTTCCGGCACTGAAACCAATAATACTTCGTTGTGGAATTCGTCGGCAAAAAGCTTGACCAGCGGCAGAATCGTCTCCGATTCCGCCGAGCCGTCGAGCGCGACGATTATTTTTTTGAATTCCGTGAAGCGGCTCGAAGGATCATCGGTCGGGCGCAGCAGCAGAATAGGCAAATCGGTTTGTTCGATCAAACTCATCGAAACGCTTGCCGAAAAAAGACGACCGATTTCAAAACCGCCCTTTGTGCTGATGACGATTAAATCGGCTGCCGCTTCGTGCGCGAGGCGGTTTATTTCCCGCGCCGGTTCGCCCTGCGCCGTCACGCATTCGGCGGCAAGCGTGTCGCCGCTTATCATCTCGACGGCACGGCGCAAATATCCGTCGCAGTCGAACGGCGCGGCTGAAATCGTTTCGTCGTTTTTGCCGTTTTTGGATTTTTTGTCCGTTTTGACATTTACCAGAATTAGATCCGCGCCGAAAGTTGCGGCTAAATTTCGCGCCGTCGGCAAAGATTGTTCGGCGAGCATCGAACCGTCGAGCGGCACGAGAATTTTTGTGAGTTTGACACCCGAATCGTTTCCGTTGCCGGCAAAATCGGGCAGATATTTCTGTTCGCAGACGAGCAAGCCGAGACGGTCTTCAACCGAGGTCGGCGCGCCGAGTTTTTTGCGGTAATAGCTGAAGACAAAATAAAAAGCCGGAATAAATATCAGATAAGTCCACGCGCCTTCAAAAAAGCGTTCGCGGAAAATTATAAAGGTCGCGGCGGATGTCAAAAGCGCGGCGACGATTGTTCCGGCAAGCGAAATCGCGCCGGAAGTTGAGAATTTGCCGCGCATTTCGCGCAACAGGCGTTTGCTCGCCGCCCAGCCCGTCATACTCAACAGAATAAAAACTCCGGCGGCGTAAAGCGCGAGATAAGTTTCTTCGAGCGTGCCGAAAAGCAAAAAGCACACAACGACGATTCCGACTTCGAGCCAGACGGGTTTATCGGCGACATCGAAGCGATTCTGCTGCCCGTAATTCGCCGGAATATAATGCCGCTGCCGCAGACCGAGCGACAAATTCTGCAAACCCTGCGCGCTCGCCGCGCAAGCCGAAAGCAGCACGGCGACACCGATTAAAGTTCCCGCGTAAGAAGCCCACGCCGGAAGCAGTTGATCCATCGTCTGCGTGAAAACGGAAACCGTTTCGTTGTTGACATCCGAGAGCGCGAAAATCGCCGGACCGACAATCAGCATCGTCAAGCTGGTCGTTCCCATAATGATTATCAAGCTGCCGAACGATTTGCGGCTTTTCTGCGCCCGCTTGCCGTCGTCAGCCGCGACGAGATTGACGAAAATCTCGATACCGGTCATCAACTCTAAAATCCGCGCGTAACCGCCGAGCGTGAAATTAAGATACTTGGGCGCGAACGCCTGAAAATTGATTGACGGCAAATTAAAACCGAATTTCAAAAGGCTGGCGAAATCATTAATCCACAGCAGCGCGAGTACTGCTCGTTCGACGCTTTCAGCGTCGGAAATTCAACGGCACATAGCGCGCAGGGTTCTCGCTCACTTTTCGCTTCATCCTACGCTATGTTGTTGATCATTTTCGATGGCAAAATCCGAAACCTGCGTTAAGATGGATAAATGTATAGAAACACGAACAAATCCTGAACATAAGCACTGACGCGCCGCCGTTTGAAATCGTTCGTGTGATAGCCGGTCATAAATTCGCCGCCAATTCGATTAAATAAACAGGAAAGGGTCTATAATATACCGTTTCATTTCCAAAAATTCAGGACTTTATCGTCCAACGTCAGAAATTAATGAACCGAGTTAGAAAAATATGGCTCGATTTGAATTCGAGTTTGTGGTTTTTGCCCTCGCTGATCGTCGTCGGGAGCATCGTTCTCGCACTTCTTTTAGTCGAATTCGACAAACAAATCGGCGGCAACTGGCTAAGCGGTTATCCGCGCCTGTTCGGAGTCGAGCCGTCGGGTTCGCGTGATATGCTCGGCACGGTTGCCGGTTCGATGATGACGGTCGCGGGCATCGTTTTTTCAATCGTCATCGTCGCTTTAAGTCTCGCTTCGACGCAATATACGCCGCGTATTCTGCGGAATTTTATGCGCGATCAGATCAATCAGGTCGTGCTGGGCGTGTTCGTCGGCATTTTTACTTACTGCATCGTCGTCTTAAGGACGATTCGCGGCGGCGATGACGACAATGTTTTCGTGCCGTCAATCGCGGTCATCGTCGGCGTTTTGCTCGCGCTCGTCGGCATCGGTTTTTTAATTTATTTTATTCATCACATCGCTGTTTCGATTCAGGCTTCGGCGATTATCGCGGCGGTTTACGACGAAACAGTCGAAGTCGTGGACGAGCTTTTCCCGCACCGTCTGGGCGAAAACGCTCCCGAAAAAGAACTGGAAAATCTCGAAAAATTCGCCGCTTTGTCCGACTGGCAAACGATTCGCGCCGCGAATACGGGTTACATTCAAAACATTGACATCGAACGGCTGCTCGAATTGACGCGCCGCCGCGAAATCGTCGTGCGGATGGAACACGGCATCGGCGAATTCGTCGTCGCGGGCGCGCCGCTCGTCTCCGTCGCGCACATTTCACAAACCGGCAGCGCGCAATTAACGATTGACCGGGAAACGATTAAAAAACTCAACCGGATTTACGCGATTGATAATTTTCGGACGGTAGATCAGGATGTCGCGTTCGGCATCCGGCAGATCGTGGACATCGTGATGAAAGCGTTGTCGCCGGGTGTCAACGACACGACGACCGCCGTTATTTCGATTGATTACTTATCGGCGATTTGCTCGCATCTCGCCGCGCATCCGTTTCCGACGCATTTTCGCTTTGCCGGCGGGCGGCTACGAGTGATCGCTAAAAGTCCTTCGTTTGAAGATTTAATAGATTTGGCGTTCAACCAGACGCGCCAGAACGCGACCAACAACGTCGCCATAATTTTGCGCTCGATGAACGCGCTCGAATGTATCGCGTTGCGAATCGCCGACGGCACCGATTTGCACGGCAAGCAATTGAATCTACCGGCGGAAAAATGCCGCGAAAGGCTCGAAATTATCAAAAGACATCTGCAAATGACGGCGGACGCGGCGCACGAAAACGTCGAATCGAAAGACGACTGGGTGCGGATTGACGAATACTTTGAAAAAATCGTCGAAAAGCTCGGTTGGAAGGGCGAAGTATCAATTGAAACTGAAATTGATACGGACAAAGAATCAAAAAATTAACTTTATGAAAATTTTATTTTTGCTGCAAACACCGACTCCGACCGCGCCGCCGCGCCCGTTCGAGGTCGGCATCGTCTGGCAGACTTTGCGCGATTTGGGCAACGGTTTTCTCGCCCCGGCTTCCGTATATCGTTCTCGGAATCATCGTTTTTCTGGTCTTTCCGGTTATCGCCAGAGAATCGTCAAACGCATCGTGCACGCGGCGGGCGAACGGACGCGGCTCGATGTCACACTGGCTGATTTGTTGGGGCGCATCGCGTCGCTCGTGATTATTCTCGGCGTGTTCGTCGCAGCGGTCGTCATTTTTCCGGCGTTCAAACCGGGGCGATTTGATTACGGGTTTGGGCATTTCGTCGGTCGCCATCGGCTTCACCTTCAAAGACGTAATGCAAAACTTTTTCGCCGGAATTTTGATTTGATGGCGGCAGCCGTTCGTCGGCGGCGATCAACTGAACTTCCGCGATTATTTCGGTACAGTCGAAGAAATCAACATTCGCTCGACCAGAATTAAAACTTTCGACAGCGAACGCGTCGTTATTCCGAACGGCGATGTTTACACGAACGCGATTTTGGTCAACACCGCTTTCGACCGGCGCGTCAAATTCGTCGTCGGCATCGGATATTTGGACGACATCGAAAAAAAACGTGAGGCGATCCGGCAGGTTTTAAGCGGCATCGAAGGCGTTTTAAAAGAACCCGCGCCGTGGGTTTACGTTGAGGAACTCGCCGGCTCAAGCGTCAATATGAAAGTTTATTTCTGGGTCGAATCGCCGCAGGCGAACGTCTTGAAAATCGGCGATCAAGTAGCGACGGGCATCAAATACGCGTTCGACGAAGCGAAAATAGATATGCCGTATCCGCATTCGGTCGTGCCGTTTCACGACGCGACCGGCACGCGCGACGACGACATCGGACTGGCAAGATATTTGTCCGCAAAAACAGGCGGAGAATAAAGTTTTGTCCAGTAATGTCGGCGGATAAAATTTACACGGACGGCTGAGAAAAACCAACAAAATTTGATCTAAAAAATTGTGTGAAAAAAGTTTACGAAAAAGGGACGGAAAAAATTACGACAGATTCCAAATGAACAATAATTATAACGCCGCACTATTTTGAACGCGCGCCGAAACTTCTCGTCGTTGAATTGAAAAAATATATTGACGGACAGCCGCTCGAACACCATTGCCTCTGGGAGCGCGGTGATTGAGTTTGATTAATTTTGATTTCCTTCAACTCACCGGTTAAGGGCGAAAAACGAATTGTAAATCTTGAGCCGCTCGGCAAATTATTTTCGACGATAATTTCGGCGTGATGCAGACGGGCGATGACCTCAGCCAACGCCATTCCGATGCCAAGACTAACGCTTGGTGCTGCAAACGCTCGACCGCGCGCGCGCGCCGGAGGCGAGCCTGACCGGCATTGCATCAATCAAACAATCTTCGCTCAAAGTTTTTTTAGTTGTGTGCAAAAATTCGAGCAAATAAGCGAACAGCGTTTGAAAATTATCGGTGAGAAGATTCTGGCGGCGGTTAAACGCCTGATAATTCGGCAAATTGGGAAACTACTCGAACCGGTATTGGCGGATAAAAGTGTGAATCTGCCGATGATTGAACCGCTCATTCAATTGTCCGAACAGATAAATGGTGATGATTTCCTTGTCGGTAAAACGCGGCTTGAAATTCGAGCGGCGTTGAAATTTCAAAGAACTATGACTATCGTAGATGTGGCAGACCAGCAAATATATGTGAATGAGTTGATTTTTCATAAGCAAAAAAATCTTATCATTCTTTCTTGTCTGCTTTTTCTACTCTTGATTCACATATAGTAATGAAAACAAGGAAGACATCGGCATTAAAAATGGTTGATATTCATGACATCAGGAATATCAATCAAACTCTACTGCTGCATTTGATTCGTGAGAAACAGCCGATCTCAAGAGCGGAAATCGCCAAAGTTTCAGGCTTGCGTCCGGGTACGGTTTCTTCAATCGTCAATCGCCTGATGAGAAAAGGGGTAATTTATGAAGGCGCGGAGGGACCTTCAAGCGGGGGGCGCAAACCGATTTATCTTTACATCAACGGCGAAAACGCTTATGTTCTGGCGATTGACATCGGAGTCCGCGAAACCGTCTATGCCGTCAGCGATTTTAACGGGCGCATACTCAAACAGAAGGCACTTATGACTGAAGGCAGGCCGCAGAATTTTATAAAAAAAATCGCTTTGGAAATTAATAAAACCATCGAGCAAAATTATCCGCGCACCAAGTTTCGAGCGGTTGGCGTGAGCGTTCCTGGATTAATCAACCGCGAGACCGGCGAAGTTGCCGTGTCGCCGAATCTCGAATGGAACAATACTCCGGTTAAAAAAATTCTCGAAAAACATTTAAATTTGCCGGTTTTCGTCGAAAACGACGCGAATGCCGCCGCTTTTTCCGAGCTGTGGTACGGTCCGCTCGATGAGATCAAGGTAAAGACACTGCTTTATATTCTGGTGGTTGACGGACTAGGCACGGGCTTAATCATCAACGGCGAATTGCACGTCGGTTCACAGATTGGTTTGGGCGGATTCGGGCATATGTGTCTCGAACCGAACGGCGAAGTCTGCTCGTGCGGGCGCAAAGGATGCTGGGAGACGCTCGCGTCCGAAAGCGCGACGATTGCGCGGTATCACCGGTTGATGAACAACAAGGAAGGGGCGGCGACTTCGATCACGGACCTGATCGCCAACGCCAATCGCGGCGACGAAAAAGCAATTGCGGCAATCAAAGCGACCGCCGAATATCTCGGCGAGGGCATTGCGAGTTTAGCGCATGGCTTGAGTCCGGAGATCATCGTCATCGGCGGCGACATTTCCGCCGCCTGGAATTTAATCGAGGCGATTATTAAAGACAAAGTTAAAAGCCGTTATCTGATCCCGTCAATCGCCAAAATCGAAATCCGTCCCGCGAGCGTTCAGCGTCCGAGTCTGTTCGGAGCGATTCCGATTGCGCTGCAAAACTTTTTTTGATGATTACCGAAAACTGTTCAAAAAACGGCGCGTTCTCTCTAGACAGCGAGTTGCTCGGCAAAGAAATAACTTTTCACGTTATTTTTCCTGGAAATTATAAAAATTCCGCCGAAAAATTTCCCGTTGTATATCTGCTTCACGGACTTTTCGGGCATTCTGATAATTGGCTGAATTACACGCGAATCGCTGAATACGCAAAAAACAAGTCGCTGATATTAGTGTGCGCGGAAGGCGGAGATAGCTGGTATTCGGACAATTCGCAGATCAAAACTCATTTTTACGAAAGCTATATTTTAGATGAATTGATTCCCGCCGTTGAAGAAAAATTCAAAGTCAATTCGCATAAAAATAAGCGGGCAATCGTCGGACTTTCGATGGGCGGCTACGGAGCGTTCAAATTTGCTTTTCGCCGACCGGAGTTGTTTTGTTTGGCGGCTTCGATGAGCGGCGCGTTTCACGCCGCCGAAATTGTCGCCGGCGATGATTGGACGCAGCTGCATAATTCGGTAGCGAGCGTTTTCGGAAATGACCGATGGCGGCGCGATAAAAATGATTTGTTCCAGATCGTCGAAAATTTCCCCGTCGAAAAAATCCGCGAACTACCGTATTTTTATCTCGACTGTGGGGCGGAAGACGATTTTCTGCCCGTTAATCTCCGACTTTCAAACTCTTTTCAGAAACGCGGAATCGCACATGAATTCAAAATACTTTCCGGCGGACACAACTGGAATTACTGGGATCTTCGGCTGAAAGAGATTTTAATCAAGGCGGAAGTCCGCACAAAATAAGACGATCATTAACCGTTGGCTGCGTATGTTGAGAATTAAAATCGCCGACAGATATAACCCCGCTCGCAACGAATTAATTGATGGTCACATTGCTCTATAAATGGGAGTTCTCGCCGCCGACGCTTTTGACCGGGTCGAAAAAAAAATCACTGAAAATTCAAAAAAGTATTGACAAGAATTTTGCGAGGTGCTACAAATAACTTAATCTTCGGTCAAAATAAAGTTTACCAGCTTCCATATACAAGAAAAATTTATTGTTGCAGTGTTGAATTTATTTGAAGTAAAAAAGCAAATAAATTCTGTTCCCGAATCTGAAAACTTTAACACTTATCAAAACTAAGGCGGATTCACTATGCAGCTTTCGGTTCTCGATCAAATCATCGTCGTCGCTTATCTCGCCGCCATTATGAGCATCGGATTCGCGATGAAGCGCAAAGCGGCGAAAGGAATGTCGTCGTATTTTCTCGGCGGGCGGCAATTGCCCTGGTGGGCATTGGCGATGTCCGGTTCGAGTTCATATTTTGACATTACCGGCACGATGTGGATTGTTTCGACCTTTATTGCGCTGGGTTTGAAGGGTATGTGGGTGCATTGGCTCTGGGGATTTCCAATCACAGCTTTTTACCTCGCCTATATGGGCAAATGGATCCGGCGTTCGGACGCAATGACCGGCGCGGAATGGATGAAAACGCGTTTCGGTAATTCCCGAGCGGGCGATTTGGCGCGCCTTTCTTACACTTTGTTCGCAGTGCTAACAATCTCTGCATTGCTCGGTTATTCGGCAATCGGGATGGGCAAATTCGGTTCGATTTTTCTGCCTTTTTCGCCGAATGTCTGCGCTTTATTGATTCTCGGCGTGACCGGTTTATACGTAATTTTAGGCGGGTTTCACGGCATCGTCCGGGTGGAAATAGTGCAGACAATCGTTTTAAGCGCGGGCGCGATTGTCTTTTCGATTATCGGTTATCTGCATTTCGACGCGGCGGCGTTTGCGGCGAAAGTTCCTTCGAGCTGGAACGACATTATGCCGCAGATTCGTCCGGTTGATTTTCAAGGTTTGGTTTCGGGCGGCACGGATTATTCGTTTTTCGGCGCGCTGGTCGCGGTTTGGGTGGCGAAAGGCTTGCTGCTTTGTTTGAGCGGACCCGAACAGCTTTACGATTTTCAACGCTTTTTAGCGGCGAAAGACGAGCGCGACGCTTCCAAGCTCGGCGCGCTGTGGGGCGGCATTCACACGGTCAGGTGGTGTTTTGCGATGGCGATTGCGGTGATGGCGATTATGGGCATCGGGAACGCGGTTCTGGACGCGAAATTAAAAGCCGACCCGGAAACGGCTCTGCCTTTGATTATCGGTTCGATGCTGCCGATTGGTCTCGTCGGATTTATGCTCGCCGCCTTGCTTTCGGGATTTTTAGCGACGTTCAGCTCGACCGTTAACGGCGGCGCGGCGTATCTCGTGAAAGACGTTTACCAACGCTACATCAATCCGAACGCTTCGGATCAAACCTTAATTCGCGCCAGTTACGTTTCGTCCGCGCTGTTAATCGTCGTCGGTTTGATTATTTCGATTTTCGGCACTTCGATCAATACCGCGTTTTTGTGGATTTTCGGGACGCTCGCCGCCGGAATTTTGCCGCCGAACGTATTGCGCTGGTATTGGTGGCGACTTAACGGGCAGGGCTACGCGGCGGGCGTGTTCGGCGGAATGATCTTGTCGCTCGGCGAGGTTTTTCTCGAACAATTCAACCTAATTCCCGCGCAGCCTTTGTATGTCGGCTTTCCGGTGATTGCGATTTGTTCGACGATTATCACGATTGTCGCCGCGCTTTTGACGCAGCCGACGGAACTCGAAACCTTGAAAAATTTCTATCGCAAAGTTCAGCCGGCGGGCGCGTGGCAGCCGGCAAAAGCGGCGGTTTTGGCGGAAACGCCCGACTTTAAAAAGCAGTCGCCGTTCAAACTCGATTTGCTCAACACGGTGATCGCGTTGATCGGCATTACCGCGCTTTACGTTTCGATGCTTTATCTGATTCTGCACCGGCTTGAAATCGGTTTGACACTGCTCGCCATCACTTCGATTTCGATTATTATCCTTTATTTCACCTGGTATAAAACATTGCCGCCGCCTGCGCCGACACCTTCGGAAGAGGCGGAAAATACGGCGGAACAGCGAGACGAAATTCCGCACGAAAGGACGGTTCGGGAGAGTTTATGAGATTTGACGGTAAAACAATCGTCGTCACCGGCGGAGCTTTGGGCATCGGCAAAGCGGCGTGCGAAATCTTCGCCGAGCGCGGCGCGGGCGTGGCGATTTTCGATTGGGACGAAAAAGCGGGCAATCAAACGTGCGGCGAAATCGTCGCCAAAGGCGGACGGGCGATTTACGAAAAAGTCAACGTCGCCGATTTCGCGGCGGTCGAAAAAGCGGTCAATAAAGCGCACGACACTTTCGGCAAAATCAATTCGCTCGCCGTCAGCGCGGGAATACAGCGTTACGGCACGGCGATTTCGACCGGCGACGCGCAGTGGGAAGAAGTTCTCAATGTAAATTTGAAAGGCGCGTGGAACGCCGCGAAAGCGGTCATCCCATTTTTGAAAAAAGCGGGCGGCGGCACGATTGTCAACGTTTCGAGCGTGCAGGCGTTGGCGAGCCAGCAGAATGTTTTGGCTTACACGGTCAGCAAACACGGGCTTTTGGGTTTGACGCGCTCGATGGCGATGGATTTTGCGAAGGATAATATTCGCGCCAACTGCGTCTGCCCGGGAACGGTTGATACGCCGATGCTCAAATGGGCGGCGGAACTCGATCCACATCCGCAGTCGGTTTATGACGCTTGCAACCAGATGCACCCGATTGGACGAATCGCGCAACCGAGAGAAATCGCCGAAGTCATCGCGTTTCTGGCGCACGAAAGTTCGTCGTTCGTGACCGGCGCGATCTGGACGGTTGACGGCGGACTTTTAACACAGATCGGCGGAGTTCCGCGAACGGAATAATTACGAATTACGAATTTTTAAGTTTTTAACTTGTGAGGAATTATGAGTCAGACATCAACCGCCGAACAAAATCAATCGTTAGTGACAAATTAT
This sequence comes from uncultured Pyrinomonadaceae bacterium, assembly GCA_964237235.1. Classification (GTDB taxonomy): domain Bacteria; phylum Acidobacteriota; class Blastocatellia; order Pyrinomonadales; family Pyrinomonadaceae. Next base: position 69,889 of record CAXSGY010000020.1, on the reverse strand, counting down.
AATCCGCCGCCGCAATTAGACGCGGCGATTGCCGCCGTGCCGCTGGTTGTGGCGTTGAAAACGCCGAAGAAAATCGGTTATTTGACCAATTACAGTTTTCATATCTGGTATCAAATCATTATCGAAATCTTAAAACGGCGCGGGCAGCAATACGGCGCGGAAATCGTCGTCATTGATGCCGATTTGAGCGTCGAAAATCAAATCGCTCAAGCGCGTGAAATGCTCGAAGAAGTTGACGCGATCATTTTAACGCCTGCCGCGACGGAAGGTTTGGAAGCGATTTTAAAGACGGCGGAAGCGGCGGGCAAACCCGTTCTGGTCGAAGCCAATCCGGTCGCCGGAATGCGGACGCTGGTTGCGATTTGCGATTATGATGCCGGTTACGATCTCGGCGTTTGGGTCGGCGCAAACATCAAAAATTCCGACAATTTGCCGCTCCGAATTTTGGATGTCGGACTGCCGACTTTGCGTCCGTGTTTATTGAGAAGCGAAGGTTTTATCGAAGGCGTGCGAAGCGTCCAGCCGGACGCGATTGTCGCGGCTTCGATCAACGGTGAAGCGACACCGCCGATTGCGCGGCGCATCGCCTGCGAAACTCTCGAAAAAACCGGCGACATAGACGTGATTTTTGCGATGGACGACGAAACCGCGCAGGGCGCATATCAGGGTTATCTCGATGCCGGTTTTGACGCAGAAACGGTGACGATTGCCGGATTCGGTCTGTCGGGCGAACACGAAAAAGATTGGATGATGAAAAAAGAAGCGTTAAAAGTCAGTCAGGCGATGTTTCCCGAATACGTCGGTCTGCGCTGTCTTGACGGCGTGATTAAACTATACGACGGGCAGCCGGTTCCGCTGCGCGATGTTATTCCGACCGTCCCGATGACGGCGGAAATTCTTGAAAAATATTACCCGAAAAAAGACGGTGTCTGGACACCTGATTTTGAAGCGATTGCCGCCATCCCAGCAAAAGGCGACTGCACAAAAATATAAAAGTTGAAAAATCTTGGAGGCTGAAAATGAAATTTGAAATACTAAGCAAAATTAAACAAGCAGGCGCGTTTTTGACGGCAATTTTATGTTTCTCGTTCGCCGTTTTCGCGCAGTCGAATACGGGAACGATCACCGGACAAATTCAGGATGCCAACGGCGCGTCGGTTCCGAATGCGACCGTTACCGTGACGAACATCGGCACGAATGACACGCGTTCGGCGCAGACCAATGATGACGGGTTTTATGAAGTTCCGTCGCTTTCGACCGGCGTTTACAAAATTACGGCGACGGCGAGCGGATTTCAGGAGTCAACCGTCAGCAATGCTCGTTTGGCGGTCGGCGACCGTTTGCGCGTGGACGTGAAAATGAACGTCGGCGGAGTCAGCGCGGTGGTCGAAGTGGCGAACCAAACGCCGACCGATACGGAAACCTCAACCGTCGGCGACAATATCGGCGCGGCGCGGGTTGCCGACAGTCCGATCAACGGGCGCGATTTTACGCAGCTCTTGGCAACCGTTCCGGGTTCGGTGCAAACGACGAATCAGTTTCAAACGACGATCAACGGCATTCCCTCGACTTTCGGCGGGACGAGCGTGCTGGTTGACGGGATTGACGCGAGCCGCGTTGATGTCAACGGCACTTCGAACGTTCTCGGTCGCATCGAATCCAGGGTTAACCGCATTTCGATTGACAGCGTGCAGGAAGTGCAGGTTCTCGAACAAAATTATTCGGCGCAGTATGGGCAGGCACTCGGCGCGGTCATCAATCCGATCACGAAATCGGGAACGAACGATTTTCACGGCAGCGCGTTTGAATTTTTCCGCAATGAAGGATTGGATTCAAGCGACCGTCTGGCGGGCAAACAGCGCATCCGTTTGAACCAGTTCGGCGGCAGCGTGAGCGGTCCGATCAAGCGGGACAAAGTGTTTTTCTTTACGAACTACGAAGGCGTTCGCCAGACACGCGGACAAACTTTCAATGTTTTAGTGCCGACGCTCGCCTTTCGCAATTCGGCAGTCGCGGCGATTCGTCCGGTTCTCGCCAATCTTCCGTTGCCTAACCAAGCCTTTAACGCCGATCTCGGTCGTTACATCGGGCAGCGTATCGGCGATTTGCGTGAAAATACCGGCTCGGTCAAAATTGACTGGCTGCAATCGGAAAAAAGTCAATTTGCGGTCCGCTACAACCTCAATGATTCGGACACGAAGGTTCCGTACGGCGTGGGAACAACTCAAATCGCCGACGGCAAACTTCGCACACAGCTTTTCAAAGTTTCGCATAATTACTTTTTCGGCGGCGCGACGACCAACGAGTTCGGCTTTGGCATCAATCGTAATTTTACCAATGTCGGCGCAGGCGATACGAGCATACCGCGATTCGATTTGAGTTTTGTTGATTTTAGAATTAATCCAATCGGTCCGGCGCAGTTCGAGCAGATCAGAACCGGCAAAGTTTATCAATTTCTCGATACTTTGAGCGTGGTGCGCGGCAATCATTCGATGAAATTCGGATTTGATCTGCGATTCAATCGCCGTGCGGCTGAATCAATCACGCAGGATACGCTGACCTTCTTTTCAACCAGCGATTTACGCACGAACGCGCCGTTTGTGATCGCACGCGGCGGCAATCCCGAACTTAACTACGCCAACGAAAACTATTCGTTTTTCGCCAACGACGACTGGAAAATTATTCCGCGTCTTTCGTTGAATCTCGGTTTGCGTTACGAAGTCAGCTCGGTTGCCCGCGAGAAAAACGGACTGCTTCAGAATTTTGATCTGGCGACGCTGAAATATACCGCGCCCGGACAGAAACTTTACAACGCCGATAAAAATAATTTCGGTCCGCGCGTCGGCTTTGCGTTTGACGTTTTCGGCACTCAAAAAACAGTTATCCGCGGCGGTTACGGGATTTTTTACAATCGCGAACTGCCCGCCAGTTTCGGTTCGCCGCAGGCAAATTCTTTTCCGCAGGTGTCAACCGATCTGTTCGATTATTTCTTTTGCGCCAATCCGCCGCCGACCTTCCAATACCCGGTTGATCCGCGCGTTTTCGCCTGCGGGCAGGCAAATGCGTATGTTATCGAAAAAAATCTCAAAACCGCGATGGCGCAGCAATATTCGCTGAACATTCAGCAGAATATCGGTTTGGGGACGTTGACCGTCGGTTACGTCGGCAATCACGTCACGCATATTTTGACCGACGGCGTGGTTTCGCCGCGCAATGTCAACCGCGCCAACGCCGTCACGGGCGCGCGTCCGCTGACCGAAGCCTACGGTGATATTTACATCGTCGGCGGTTATCCGCAATCGAATTACAACTCGATGCAGGTCAACTTCAAACGCAATCTGACACGGGGTTTCCGCTTTAACGCCAATTACACGTGGTCGCACGCGATTGATGATGTCGTCGGATTTTTCAAAGATTATCAGGATGAAAATAATACCAGAGCCGAACGCGCCAGTTCGGATCAGGACGTTCGCCACAATTTCACGCTCGATGCCGGATATGATATTCCGTTTAGAAAATTCTTTGAAAACGCTCCGCGCCGGCTTACCGAAGGCTGGCAGCTTAACACGATCTTTCAAACGCGCAGCGGTTTGCCGGTTACGGTGACTCAAACGGGCGGAATTTTCGGCGGCTTTTCCAATCGTCCGAACCGCGTCGCCGGAGTTGACCCGTATTGTTCGAATTATTCCGTTCCGACCTGTCAATTTAACGCTGCCGCGTTTCAAGTCGTACCGGCGGGCAGTTTCGGCAATGCCGGTCGCAATATCCTGCGCGGACCGAAATTTTCGCAGGTTGATGCTTCGCTCTTTAAAAATACGCAATTGACGGAAAAAACGACGCTTCAGTTGCGCCTTGAAGTTTTCAACCTGTTTAATTTCGCCAATTTCGCCGATCCTTCGGGCGGTTTGGTCTGCTCCGGTTCGGTCGGACAATGCGACGCTTTTGGAACAAGTTCTTCGACCGTCGGCAATCAATTAGGCGGCTTGCTCGGATTCGGCGGTCCGCGTCAGATTCAGCTTTCAGCGCGATTTATCTTCTAAACATTGATCGCGCTGAACGGGTGAGTTTCGTTTGCCGAAATTATAGCAACGGATCGGTGAGCGAAACTCATAATTTTGATTGTTACAAACAATCAGTTAAAAAAACACAGATCAGAAAAAATGAAAAGCGAAAGTATCAAAGAATTAACAAACATACTGCTGGCGATTTTTATTTTTTCGCTCGGTGTTATCGCGCAGGGTAAACTTCCGCCGAGTTCGATCAAAATTGTTTATATTACGCCGACTTCGCATTACGATTTTGGGTTTGTCGAGCCGCCCGATCGAATTCGTGAACGGGCAGCCAGGCATATCGACGAAGTGATTCGCGTCGCCGAATCCGATCCGCAGTTTCGGTGGACGATTGAAAGCGTCTGGCAAGTCAACGAGTGGCTCAAAAGGCAGAAGAAACCGACTTCCGTGCTGCCGAAAGATAACGAAAAAATTCAGCGTCTGGTCAAATTAATCAAAAGCGGTCAAATCGCGCTTTCGACATCGTGGGGCAGTCTGCACACGGATTTTATGGGCGCGGAAGAATTAAACCGGCTTTGCTACGATTACGAAATTCTGCACCGCAGTTACGGCATTACTTCGGAAGTCGCTTTGATGGACGACGTTCCCGGTCATCCGAGTTCGATACCGTCGGTTTTGGCGGGCAGCGGGACGAAATATCTGACCGTCGGCGCGAATCTTTTTATCGGCGATGCGACGAGTCTCGCGCCGGGCAAAGTTCCTTTTTACTGGCAGTCGCCCGACGGAAGCCGGGTTTTGACGTGGATTTCGCAGAGCAAACGCGGCGGCTACACGGAAGGCATGACGGATTTTTATCTCGATCCGTATTCGCTCGATCCATACACGAACAAAACGCCGTTCGAGATGTTTAGTCCGGAACTCGCGGGCAAAAAAACTGATTTGCAGATTATGGAAATCGGCATCACCGAACTTTTAAATCGCTATAACAAAGCGGGCTACAAATACGACGCGGTGATGGCGTATTTCGCGCACGATTTTGTCGAGCCGACGAACGTGATAAATCTCGAAAAAGCGGTCGTTATGTGGAATGCGAAGCACAACGAAATTCAACTGAAAATCGCTACCGCGCCCGAGTTTTTGAAATATATCGAAGCGAAATACGCCCGTGATATTCCGACCTACAGCGGTGAATGGTCGGGTTTATGGAGTGAATCGAAAACGCAGTCGCCGCGCATTTCCGCGCTCGCCCGCCAAGCGCACGATTCCGCGCCCGCCGCCGAAAGTTTGTGGAGCGCGATTTCGATGACCAGAAAAATCCCTTTTCCGGTCGGCGATTTCGCATCCGTTTACGATTTGATGCTGACCTACGACGAACACAGCGGCGCGGGCAATAACGGCTGGGTGCAGCTCAACGACCGCCAGCCGCTCGAAGAACAAAACCGCCAGTATGTCGAATATATGTCGAAGGCGCGAACCGAAACCGATTTTTTGACGAATCAGGGTTTGAGCGTTTTGGCGCAAAGCTCGCGCTATGACGCAAGCGTTCCGCTCAAATCCGCTAACATTTGGAACACGATTGTTTACAACGGTTTATCGTGGAACAGAAGCGATGTTGTCGTATTAAAATCACCGCAGGAAAATACGCGAATTACAGACGTTAAAGATTTGGCGGCGAATCAGAAAATTAAATTCGACGTGGACGACAACGGCGATGCGGTTTTCGTGGCAAATAATGTGCCGTCAATGGGTTACAAAACTTACGAAATCACGACGGCAAGCGGCGGCGCGGTTTCGACTTTGAAAGAAGACGCGGGCAAAACCGAAATTAAAAACGACCGAGTTCAAATCAAATTCCGCGCCGACGGCAATGTGCAGAGCATTTACGACGTGCGGCAAAAACGCGAAATTGTCAACGATAAAGGCGAATTGCCGTTTAACGATTTGCTGCGCGTCGAAGGTCAGGACGCTTCAAAAATAATTTACCCGCTCGCGCCGGAAATTTCGGTCAAGAAAGGCGAACAAATGACGCAAATTATTGTCCGCCGCCCGCGTTCGATCTATCCACTGACGACGCTGACGATTTACGACGATCTCGACCGCGTTGAACTGCACAACGAACTCGACCCGGACAAAATGCCGTTCGTCGGCGGCAACAATAACTGGAACGATTCGTATTATTTCGCGTTTCCGTTTAATGTTTCCAGCCAAAATCTGAAATTCAAACGCGGCGGTCAGAAATGGTTCGATACTCTGCCGGATGATTATTTGCCTGATGCGAGGCGCGACGGCGTGACGACACAGCATTCGATTGGATTTACCGACGGAAATTCGTCGGCGATACTGGCGCACCGGCAAGCATTTCATTGGGTTTATCCGGGCTATGTGGCGACGAAAATCACCGCGAAAGACGCGCCGAAAAATTTGCCGGCGATGTTTACGGGAAAATTCCCGCTGCCCGAAGCGACGATTTATTCACGCGCCGTCCGCCGCTCTAATCAAGCCGATACGCACGATTTAGGCGTGATTAATATGCCGTCGGTCGAGCCGGGACTTTCGGGCAGATACGTTTTCGATTACGCGATTGCCGGGGGCGGAAAATTTGACGATGTCAAAGCCTGGCAAATCGGCGAAAATATTAATCTGCCGCTCGTCAGCGAATATATCGACGCACTGCCAAGTTCGCTCAGTGACGGATTTTTCTCGACCAATCAGCCGAACGTTCAAATCGTCGCCGTCAAACCGCTGTCCGATACGACGATTCACGGCGAAGTGAGCGCCGCGCCGCTCGATCCGCAGACGAATAAAATTTTCGTCATTCGCCTTCAGGAATTCGCGGGCAAGGCGACGACGGCGAATATCAATCTGCCCGTTAAAATAAAATCCGCCGCGCTCGTTAATTTAACAGAAGATAAGGTTACGCAGAATCTAACGAATATTTCGCCGCTGAGGGTCAGTCTGAAACCTTTTGAAACGGTGACGGTGAAAATTGAGATTGAATGAAAACGGAAGAATTTTTAACCACAGATGCACACGGATAAACACAGATAAGAAGATAGATCAGAAAAGAGATAAGAAATTATTAACCACCTTTAATAAGTTTAGTTGCATCTGTTTTAGAGTTAAATTTCTTAAATCATCATCGATTTGTCCGCATTTATCTGTGTGCATCTGTGTTAAAAATTTCTTAAATCAAGTGTGAATTATGACTATCAAACGCAGAGATTTTTTCAAAACCACGATTGCCGGAATTGCCGCCGGCGCGTTGCTCAAAAATGATGTTTTCGGCGGGGAAAATTCGATTCCCGAAATCGCTCAAAAAAGCGCGCCTTTGCCCGATATTCCAACCGTCGATTCGATGCGTTCGATAGTGATGACGCACAAATTCGGCGATCTTTACGGCTTGCCCGGACTGACGAATCAATGGGGCTGCGCGCAAGCCGCGATGGACATCGTCGCGGTCAGGAGCATCGCGTTTCCGCCGTTCGCGCAGGGCGAAATGAACGTCGCGCCTTTGGGCGCGGGCGGTGAGCTTTTGACGGGAATTCTGTTTGTTGACGGCGAATACTTCGCGGCGACGAAAACGCCGGTTGAATTCGTCTGGCAGCCTGACCGCATTGAGCGCAGAACAAGTTATAAAGATTTGGAAATGACGAGCGTGACGATTGTCCCGTTCAAAACGATGTCGGTCGCCGTCAAATTGACGGTTAAAAACACTTCAAATGCGCGGCGCAAAACTGAGATAAAACTGGCGATCAACGGCGGCGCGTCAAAGCTCGTCGCGCCTTGGAACGCGGCGTATTCGCCGGGCGAATACGACAATGCGCGCACCATCGATAAATCGCGCAGTGCCGTAATGTGCCAAGCTGTCAACAGCCTGGCGTTCGTTTTGCAGGGCGCGTCGCCCGCGCCGAACGAGATTTTGCCGTCGTGGTTGATTTATAATCTCGAACTCGCGCCGAACGAATCGAAATCAATCGTTTTCGTTAATTCTTTAGGAGCAAGCGAGAACGACGCGCAGAAGGATTTCGACGCGATTATCAACAATTTCGACAAAGTTTCAAATTCTACCACCGACGAATGGAACGCTGAATTGAAAGCCGCTTTTACGCCGGACAACGGGCGATTTTCGGGCTATCTGCCGACGCTCGTGACAAACGACGATTCGGTCAAGCGGCTTTATCATTCGGCGGTCATGAGCGCGCTGTTTTTCAAACGCACCACGCCGCATTCGGTTTACGGCACGACGTATGTCACGCTCGCGCCGCGATATTGGGAAACGACGACGTTTTTGTGGGACATCTCTTTGAGCGCGATGCTGCTTTCGATGCTCGACCCGCAGATTTTGCGGCGAATGATCGAAACGTGGATGACGCTCGATATTCACCAGCATTTCGGCACCGAATTTTTGACCGGCGCGGGCGTTGGTCCGTGGTATTCGGTCAACGATTACGCGATGTCCAGAATGGCGAAGGAATATTTGCGCTGGACGGGCGACAAACAGTGGCTCGACAAGGAAATCGGCGGCAAAAAAGTGTTCGATCTGCTCATTTCTTACGCCGAACACTGGCGCGAACTCGATGTCAACAAACACGGTTTAGCCGATTACGGCGGCGTTAATAATCTGCTCGAAGCCGTTTCGAGCTACGTTCACGAAGTCGCCGGATTAAACGCGGCGAATGTTTATAATCTGCGTTTCGCGGCTGAACTTTTAGAATTCAAAGGGCAAAAAGATAAGGCGGACGATTTCAGAAAAGAAGCCAACGAACTGGGCAGGCGTGTGCAGGAACTCTACGTTCCGGGCGAAGGAATCTGGAAATGCAAACTGCCCGACGGCTCTTTCAACGAAGTCCATCACTGCTACGATTTCGGCACGACTTTAATGAACATCGGCGATTTGATGCCCGCCAAACAGAAAAAGGAAATGGTCGCTTTTTTCCGGCGCGAATTGCAAACGCCGACGTGGATGCGCGCGCTTTCGACCAAGGATTTGGATGTCACGTTCAGCATTCGCCCCGATCATCAATGGACGGGTTCATATACGGCTTGGTCGGCTCTCGCCCTCAGCGGTTTGTATGTCGCGGGCGAAACGGACATCGCGCTCGACTGGATCAAAGGCTTGGCGAAAACGACGATGCAGGGACCGCTCGCGCAGGCGCATTATACCGAAGCTTTTTACCCGCCCGAATCAAACGGCGGTGCTGCCAAATCGACTTCCGATCAGCCGTATATCAACGATTGGGCGTGCGTTTCGGGCTGTAATTATCTCGAACCGATTGTCGATTCGATCTTTGGTGTCAACGCCGGATTATTCGGCGAAATCTCGGCGAAACCGAATTTCGGCAAGTTTGACGCAGCCGCCGAATTGCAAAATATTAACTATCAGGGCAAAACCTATACAGCTAACAAAAACGGAGTAAAATTGGCTTAAAGTTTAGATCGGAAACGGAAGAAAACCGCCCGCGAAAAACGCGAAAAGGCGCGAAAAATCAATACAATGATAGTTGAATAGTTTTTCTTTTTTCGTAAATTTCGCGTTTTTCGCGGGCAAATTATTTCAAGATTTTTATGAAAATCACGGACATCAAAGCGACAACCGTCACCGTGCCTTTGGAAGCACCGCTCAGACACGCGGCGGGCGCGCATTGGGGCAGGTTTGTCCGCACGATTGTCGAAGTCGAAACCGACGAAGGCATCGTCGGCTTGGGCGAAATGGGCGGCGGCGGCGAGTCGGCGGAATCGGCGTTTCGCCAAATGAAAAGTTATCTGGTCGGACACAATCCAGCTAATTTAGAGGAAATGCGCTTCAAAATCGCTAATCCGACGGCTTCGCTCTACAACAACCGAACGCAGATTTTAGCCGCTCTTGAATTCGCCTGTTTAGATATTGTGGGGCAGAAATGGAACGTTCCCGTTTACGAAATTCTGGGCGGAAAATTGCAGTCGGAAGTACCGTTTGCCTCTTATCTTTTCTTTCGCTACGCCCACTCAAAAACGGGCGAAGGCGAAGTGAGAACGGTTGAACAACTCGTCGCACACGCCAAGGATTTGAAGGAAGAATACGGCTTTACTTCGCACAAATTAAAAGGCGGCGTGTTTCATCCCGAATACGAACTCGAATGTTATCGCGCTGTCGCCGCCGAACTCGGAACCGACACGAAAAGCGGCGATTCTTTTAGATTTGACCCGAATGCTTCGTGGTCAGCTGAACAGGGCATCCGGTTCGGGCAAAACATCGAAGACATTCGCAACGATTATCTGGAAGACCCGGTTTTCGGGCTGCACGGAATGCGGCGCGTGCGCGAAAAGGTGCGAATGCCGCTGGCGACGAACACGGTTGTCGTCAATTTTGAACAACTCGCGGCGAACATTTTGAACACGGCTTGCGACGTAATTTTATTAGATACGACGTTCTGGGGCGGCATTCGCCAGTGCGTCAAAGCGGCGGCGGTCTGCGAAACATTTCAACTCGGCGTTGCCGTTCATTCGTCAGGCGAACTCGGCGTTCAACTGGCGACGATGCTGCATCTTGGCGCGGTCATTCCGAATCTGAGTTTCGCGGCGGACGCGCATTATCATCATTTGATCGACGACATTATCGAAGGTGGCAAATTTAAATATGTGAACGGCAAAATTGCAGTTCCCGACGCGCCCGGTTTGGGCATCAAATTAAACCGCGACAAATTAAATGAATACGCCGAGCTTTACAAAAAGTTCGGCAGCTATAATTACGATAAAGACCCGCTCAGACCTGATTGGTCGCCCGTCGTGCCGAACACCCGCTGGGCTGATCCGAACGATGGGCGAACGCCCGAAATTCCTTTTTAATGCTATGAAAATTGTTACATTCAAAAACAAGACTGACGATAAAAATTACCGCATCGGCGCGTTCATTTCCGTAGGCGAACTTCTCGATCTGACTTTGCTTGTTTCTGACGAAAACCTGACGGCGAGCGAATTGCTCGATTGTTTCGATCTCGAAAATGGCTTCGTCGAAAAAGCCAAAACGGCAATCAAAGAAAACATTTTGCCGAAAGTTTCCCGCGAAAACGTCCGAATTTGCGCGCCCGTTCCGCATCCGCATAAAATTATCTGCATCGGTTTGAATTATCGCAATCACGCCATCGAAAGCGGCGCTGAGATTCCGAAATCGCCGATCATTTTCTCGAAATTCAACACCTGCATCGCCGCTCCGAATCAGCCGATTCTATTGCCGAAAGGCAGCGAAAAAGTCGATTACGAAGCCGAATTAGCTTTCGTCGTCGGGCGCAGAGCAAAAAATGTTTCCGAAGAAAACGCGATGGATTACGTTTTCGGCTACACGAATTTTAACGATGTGTCGGCGCGTGATTTTCAATTTGCCGACGGGCAGTGGCAGCGCGGTAAATCGTGCGACACGTTCGCGCCGATTGGTGAATTTGTTGCGACGACCGACGAAATCGCCGATCCGCACGATTTGCAGATTCAGTTTCGTTTGAACGGCGAAACTCTGCAAAATTCAAACACGAACGAATTGATTTTCAAGATTCCCGAAATAATCGAATTTTTATCGCAAAGCATCACGCTCGAACCGGGCGATATCATCGCCACCGGAACGCCGCCCGGAGTCGGATTTGCGAGAAAATCGCCGATTTTTCTCAAAGACGGCGATACGGCGGAAGTTGAAGTTGCCGGACTCGGAATTTTATCAAACCCGGTCAAAAACGCCTGAAATTTATGTTCGATCTGACAAATAAAATCGCGCTCGTGACCGGCGCGGCTTCGGGCATCGGCGAAGCGATTGCGAAAACTTTAGCTTACGCGGGAGCATTCGTCTATGTCGCGGATTTGGACGAAACGAACGGCGCACGCGTCGCCGAGGAAATCAATGCCGAAAAAAATCAGGCTGAATTTATCAAACTCAACGTGGCCGAAAATGCTGATTGCTGGTCAGCTTCCGAAAGGATTTATCAAGCTCACGGCAGACTCGATATTTTGGTCAACAACGCCGGAATCGGTCACGTCGGCACGATTTTGCAGACGAACGGCGAAGATCTGGACAAACTCTACGCCGTCAACGTGCGCGGAGTTTTTAATTTGACCAAAGCATTTATCGACCGGATGATCGAGCGTAAATACGGCGTGATTATCAACACAGCTTCAATCGGCGGAATCGTCGCCATCAAAGACCGCTTTGCTTACTGCACGACCAAATTCGCCGTTGTCGGTTTAACGAAATGCCTCGCGCTCGACCACGCTCAACAAGGCATTCGCGCCAATGCGATTTGTCCGGGCAGAGTCGAAACTCTATTCGTTAAGAAGCGTATTTCCGAATATCCCGATCCGCAAAAGGCTTACGAAGAAATGGCGGCGACGCAAGCCCTCGGGCGAATGGCAACGCCGGAAGAAATCGCCGCCGCCGCCCTCTATTTAGCCAGCGACGAAGCCGCTTTTGTTACCGGCACGGCATTTGAAATTGACGGCGGTTTCAGTGTCGGAAAATGAAATGCTTAACATTAAACCGAAAACAGAAAAAATATTAGACTTATTGAGTTTAGGCGAAATTCTTCTGCGTTTTGATCCGGAACACGAACGAATCCATAACGCCCGTTCTTTTCGAGTTTACGACGGCGGCGCAGAATATAATGTCGCCCGCAATCTAGCGAGCGTTTTCCATCAGAAAACGGCGATTGTCACAGCACTGGCTGATAATGCGCTCGGCAGATTAGCCGAAAACTTTGCGCGCCAAGCGGGCGTGCAGACATCCGAAATAATTTGGCGAGCGCCCGACGGAAGTGGAATAAGTACACGTAACGGACTCTACTTCATTGAACGCGGGTTTGGTCCGAGAGTTGCCGATTCGTGCTTCGACCGCGGACACACGGCAGTCGCGCAACTGAAAACCGGCGAGATTGACTGGCAAGGAATCTTTAAACGGGAAAATACTCGATGGTTTCACACGGGCGGCGTATTTGCGGGACTTTCCGAAACCACTCCGGCGGTCGCTTTGGAAGCCGTTAAAATCGCCGCCCAATCGGGCGCGGTCGTGTCATACGATTTGAACTACCGCAATTCGCTATGGCAGAATCGCGGCGGAAAAAAAGCGGCGAACCGTCTTAACTGCGAGATTCTGCCGTATATCGATGTGGTTTTCGGTGTCATCGCCGATGATTTCAATGCTAGCGTCGCCGAATTCGACGAGGAAAACTTTCGGCGGGCGGCGGAGAATATGCGGTCGGATTTTCCGAATCTGAAAATTTTAGTTTCGACCCTGCGCGACGTTCACAGCGCGAGTTCGCATAATTTCAGTGCGGTGTGTTTCGACGGGAGTCGCGTCATCGTGGCCGACAAATACTTTCAGACGGGAGTTTTGGATCGCGTCGGAAGCGGCGACGCTTTTACTTCCGGGTTCATTTACGGACTTCTTGACAAAAGAGAGTTGGAATTTTCCATCAATTGCGGCGCGGCGCATGGCGTGCTGACGATGACGACCGTCGGCGACAACTCAGCCGCGACCGTGCGAGAAATTGAAAATTTGATGAACGGCGGCGGATTCGCCGTTCAACGATAGAAATTAAAATTGATGGACAAGCAGGCTGTTCTAAAACTTTTAAAAGAAATCGGTATCGTTCCGGTGATCAGAACCGATGCCAAAGAAGATGCCCTCAAAATCGTCGAAGCGATTGTCGAAGGCGGTATCGAGTGTCTCGAAATTACAATGACCGTACGCGGCGCGGTGAATTTAATCGCTGAATTAAATAAAAGATTTCAAGATTCAGTGCTGATCGGCGCGGGAACTGTTTTTGATGCAGATGAAGCGCGGCAATGCCAGGCCGCAGGAGCTAAATTTGTCGTGACGCCGTGTCTGATTCCCGAAGTTATTCGATTTTGCAACGAGCAGAAACTTCTCATTTGCGCCGGTGCGCTGACCCCGACCGAGATTTTCGCCGCGCATCAAACCGGTGCGGATGTGGTCAAAGTTTTTCCGTGCAGCGCGTTGGGCGGTGCGAATTATCTAAAATCATTAACCGCCCCGTTTCCGCACATCGAATTAATGCCGACCGGCGGCGTAACACTGGCAACCATCGGTGATTTTATCCGCGCCGGAGCGTGCGCCGTCGGAGTTGGGAGCGACCTTGCCAACCTTAAAGCCATTCACCAGAACGAACCGGAAAAGATCACCGCACTCGCTCGCCGTTATCTGGCAGCACTGGCAGAAGCACGGCGTTCGATTTGAAATACTTTGTACGGGGATCTAGAGGGTGTCTGAAAAGTCAGAATTTCTGGTTTTTCGATACCTTTTGTCAATCTTTTCAGCATCAATCGGCTCATCGCCGCATAGATAAATGATTCGCTCGTTTGTGTCAGAAACTCGTAGTCTCTACTCATTCGCCGATTGCGTCCGAGCCAGCCAATCGTTCGCGCGGGCGAACCATCTTCTTTTCAGAACCGTAAAACGCGGCATTGACCGCGGCTCGATACCGGGCAGGTAGCGTCCCCATTTGCTCGGTCGTTTGACAATTTCAATCGTCCTGCCGAGATGCTCTTTGCTCCATTTGGGAAAATCTCCCCGATATCCTATATCCCCCGAGGCAATGCTCAATCCTTGGAAACTCCTGGCGAAGGTTTTCAAGCAACAGTTTTGCGCCTCGATTATCCGGAATGTCGGCAGCATGAACTTTTTCTTTGAGCAACAGTCCGACCGTATCAACCAGTAGATGCCACTTTCGTCCCGAAATTTTCTTTCCGCCGTCCGCAGCCGTGAACACCGCCGCGTTCGGTTGTTTTGATCGATTGCGAGTCAATCACCGAGGCACTCGGCTCCTCATTGCGTCGCGTCCTTTTTCTTAAACTGCTGCGTCAGGCTCTATTAATTCGTTTCATCAGCCGCTCGTGCGCCATTCACGCCAATGAATGATAAACGGTTTTTCATTTGGGAAAATCGTGCGGCACCAAACGCCCTGCACAACCGGCTCGTAAAACATAAAAAACGGCATTTAGAACTTCACGAATTTCAACTGTTCGTGGTCGTCCGCCGAACTTCGCGGGCGGCACAAATTGCTTCAAAAGCAGTCATTCCAGTTCGGTCAAATCGCTTGAATATTGTGTTCGCATCATTACACTGATTTTACTCTTAATGACTTTTCAGACACCCTCTAAAAGAATTTAATGCCCGACAGAAGTAACTCGTTATGTCGCTTCTGCCGGGCGCGCCAAATTATGCGGCTGAAGATTTTAACTCGGCTGTTTTCACAAACTCATACAAATCCTCGTTAATCCGATCTTTGTGCGTTTGACACATTCCGTGCGGCAATCCCGGATAAACTTTCAAAACCGCGTCTTTGACAATTTTAGAAGAAACCAGTGCCGAAGCCACAATTGGCACAATCTGATCGTCGTCGCCGTGCAGAATTAGTGTCGGCACGTCGAATTTTTTCAGGTCTTCGGTCAAATCGGTTTCGGAAAAGGCTTTGATGCCAAAGTAAGAGGCAGGCAAGCCAGCCATGCTGCTCCAGAGCCAAAAGAATTCGCGCAGTCCTTCGGAAATCTTGGCGCCCGGTCGGTTAAAGCCGTAAAAAGGTATACTAAGCTCTTTCCAAAAAGCGGAGCGGTCAGCCTGAACATTTTTACGGAGATCGTCAAATGCCCCAATCGGCAAGCCGAGGGGATTAGCGTCGGTTTTGAGCATCAGCGGCGGAATCGCGCTGATCAAAACTGCTTTGGCGACGCGCTCGGTTCCGTATTTTCCAATATAACGCGTCACCTGTCCGCCGCCCGTCGAATGACCGACGTGAATCGCATCTTTCAAGTCGAGTGCCGTCACTAGATCATTAAGATCGTCGGCGTAAGTATCCAAATCATTGCCGTGCCAGGTTTGCTCCGAACGCCCGTGACCGCGGCGGTCGTGGGCGATGCAGCGGAAGCCGCGCTCCGCCAGAAAAAACATCTGGTCTTCAAAGGCATCCGCCGAAAGCGGCCACCCGTGGCTGAAAACGATGGGCTGTCCTTTGCCCCAAACTTTATAAAAAATTTGCGCGCCGTCTTTGGCTGTCATCTTCATCATTGTATTTTCTCCTTTTTGTATTGTGCCGTTAGGCAATATCGAATTTTCATCTTTTGAATTTGCAGTCTTTGTTACTGCTTTTTTAGCGAAAGTTTTCTTTAGATTTGTGCTGCGCCGCCGTCAACGAAATGCTCGATGCCGGTGATATAGCTGCTGTCGTCCGATGCCAAAAAAATTACCGCTTTGGCGATGTCGTCGGGGATACCGACGCGTCCCAGAGGAATTTTATGCAGCTCCGCCGCCAAAATTTCTTCGGTAATGCCGAGATAATCGTAAGCCGGTGTCGGAACTAAACCGGGGCTGACGACGTTGACGCGAATTTTTCTTTCCCGTAAATCAACCGACCAGGTGTGCGCGAACGAGCGCACGGCGGCTTTGCTCGCCGCGTAGACGCTAAAGGCGGGTTGACCGATAGAACCGGAAATAGAACCGTTTATTATCACCGAGCCGCAATAATCACCGCGTAAATTTATTGAAGAAGAACAAATTCAACTCTTTTCGCTAACCGTTTCCGTTTACTTAAACAAGTCTTATACCAGGCATCACTCCGATTACTTTTCGCTCAAAAATGCTTGATTTTATGACTTTTTACATGGTTATTCGCTCATTGGATAAACATTAAGGGTTCATTTTATTCGTCGGCATTTCAACAATCGTGACGGTATTTCGACAGAGCATTAAACCTGTATAGAGGGGATATTTAAAGGAAACTCTGATTACGAAAATCGGTAAAATTGACCGAAAGGGTCAGCCGCATAACAGTCAAGAAAAAATTAATTGTGAAAACGCTTTCGCAAACTCCGATCTAAAGTTAAGTCGCGGAAGTTAAATTTCATCAATGCCCTGCGCGCCGAAGATTTATTTAGCAGAAGAACGCTTGCGCGGCTTGGCGCGAGATGCCGAGTTTCTCCATTTTGGAGATTAAAGTCGTGCGCTTTAGACCGAGTTTAATTGCCGCTCCGCCTGTCCCGCCGATACGCCAGTTGGTTGCGTTTAAAGTTTGCAAAAGAAGACCGCGTTCAAAATCTTCAAACGTTTGGCTGCCGCCGCCGCTGAAAATTTGTTTTTGCGGGTAAGCGGTTTCAAGCTGCAAATGTTCGCATTTGAGCGCGCCGCTCGAGGCGAGAATAACGGCGCGTTCGATGATGTTTTCCAGTTCTCTGACATTGCCCGGATAATCGTAGTCCTGAAGCGCATTTATCGTTTCCTTTTGAATCGGCAAAACTTCTCTGCCCATCTTTAAAGCAATCTTCTCGGCGAAATGATTCGCCAGAAGCGGAATGTCGTCGCGTCGTTCTCTCAAGGGCGGAATCCTGACGGGGAAAATATTCAATCGGTAATACAAATCGCGCCGGAATTCGCCCGTCTCAACTCTGTCGAGCAAATCCTGGTTCGTCGCCGCGACCATTCGCACGTCAACCTTCTGCGTGCGCGAACTGCCCAGTCGTTCAAATTCCTGCTCTTGAATCACGCGCAGCAGTTTCGGTTGCAATTCGAGCGGCATATCGCCGATTTCATCAAGGAAAAGCGTGCCTTGATCGGCGAGTTCAAACCGCCCGGTGCGCTGATTGGCGGCTCCGGTGAAAGCTCCGCGCTCGTGACCGAACAGTTCGGCTTCGAGAAGCGCAGCGGGAATCGCCGCGCAGTTCATCTTCACGTAAGCGCGGGCAGAGCGGCGGCTGAGGCGGTGAACGGCTTTGGCGATTAATTCTTTGCCTGTGCCGGTTTCGCCCATTATCAAAACGGTCGCGTCGGTCGGAGCGACAATCTCGACTTCGCGCAGCAGTTGTCTAAATGCCGCGTTGTTGCCGATTATGCCCGCAAGATTTTGCCGTTCGCACGACGGGCGTTCGCTTGAATAATTCGATTTTCGGCGACAGCTGTCGTTCGTATCCAATTCCGCATAATAGTTAAAATTTTTGTCAGAAAATTCAGCACTTGTAAACATAATTTTGCACCTCGTCGTAATATTTGCCAATGCCTCAATATCAACTCTGCAAACCGATGGTTGTCTTACCAAGTATTATGTTCGATAAGAACTCCAGTATGAAAATTTAATAAAAACTCCGACTGAACCGTTCAAGTAAAATCCCGTTTAAGTCGAGATAGAAATATCTCGCGCTTTGTAATTTAACCAGGCTGAAAAAGCGGCACTCGCGCCCGGAAATTTAAAAGAAAAAAGCTGTGTCAGCCGCTTCATTCACTTCCGCGCCGGGAACTAACAAGTATGTTTATAAGTTAATATTTTTCGAGTTCGGATGTAACCTCAAAAACTACGGACTTCGCCCTGTATTTTTCTGTAGGTGTGGTGAATTTCGGTTCTCAAGGAAAAGCGTAGTAAATTTTAGCAGCCGTCAAGAGCGGAGATGTCTTAAATGGTCAGAAGATTTTTTGCCGTCTTCAGCGGACGTTGAGCGCGGTGTCTCAGTGAAAATAATGCCGCCCGGCACGACGAGAATAATTTCAGTTCCTGAAGTTGCGGAACTGACGATTGTGAGTTTAGCTCCGATGCGGTCGGCGCGCTCGCGCATTCCCTGCAGTCCGAAATGTCCTTTCTTCCCCGCCGCCGCCACAGTGTTGTCTAAGCCGATGCCGTTGTCTTTTGCGCGGAAAATAAGATCGCGCGCGTATGTCAGCTCGACCTCCAAATGAGTCGCTTCCGAGTGCTGACAAGCGTTTCTGATTGCCTCATAACCGATACGGTAGATTTCGTCGCGGACAATCGGATGCATATCTCTCGCCTCGCCGACGACCGAGAAGGCGACGGTCGCGGATTCGCGCAGCCGGCAGCCTTCGGTCGCCCGCCGAAACGCTTCAGCCAGATCATTCATCTCGGTCGTCGTCGCCCGCAACGAGTTGAGCGCGGCTCGACCCTCGTTTGTCGCCTGTCCGAGCCAAGCCGATAACTGCGTCAACGCTCGCCGCATATGAATCGGATCTTCGGATTGTTCGAGCGCGTCGTCGGCAACCAGTTTGCTTCCCTGGACGGTCTGGAGGAAAGTGTCGTGAAGCTCCCGCGCCAGGCGCGTGCGTTCCGCTAATCGTTCGTCAAAGCGTGCGCTGAGAATTCCCGAAATTTGCCTGATGCGGAGTCGGTATAAAATCCACGCGATTAATCCGGCGAGGAGCAGACAAAGAACGCGAAAGGCGGTTGTTTGATACCACGCCGGCTCGACCGTGAAATCGAGCGTCGCGCCGGTTTCGTTCCAAACGCCGTCGCTATTGGCGGCGATTACTCGAAAATGATAATTGCCCGGACCGAGATTATTGTAAAACGCCTGTCGCCTTGTCCCGACATCTTGCCAATTCTCATCTGCACCTTCGAGTTTATAACGGAAATTGATTTTGCGCGGAAGCGAGTAGCTCAACGCCGTGAAGTTGATCTCTAACTCGTTTTGCAGAGGCGGAAGATTTAGCTGTCCATCAGCCGGATAGTTTTTATGATCGGCAACTAAACCTTCGATATAGACGGGCGGCGGAATCGGATTGGAATATGAACGGCGCGGATTAATCATCTGCACTGCTTTGTCGGTCAGGAACCAAAGTCGTCCGTCGGTTGACTTTGCCGCGCGCTGGCACGTAACGGTCCCCGACGAGGGCAATGCCCCGTCGAGCGCGTCGAAAATTTTGACGGATACTTTGCTTTCCGGGAAAGCCCGCCAATTCGCCATATCCGCCGCCGGAATTCTTAAAAGCCCGCAACTGGCATACAGCCAGAAACTTCCCGAATCATCTTCAAGTGTTGCGAACACCGTTGAACACGGCAGACCGTTTCGTTCATTCAAAAGACTCAGCGCACCGTTCTTCCACCGATAAATTCCTTTGTTGGTTGAAGCCCACAGCGCGTCGTCGGAATCAACCATAAGATTATAGATCGCAATTTCGTTTGCATCCCCGAGCGAAACGATTTCCGTCTGCCCGTTCAGGTAGCGGGCGAGTTTGTCTCTTCGACTGCCGAACCAAATTGCTCCTTGCCGGTCTGCCGCGAGAGACTCGGGACGGAGAGTTTTGTCGAGAAGTATCTCGTCCACCAGGATTTGATCGCTAATCCGCAGAAGAAGACGTTCGTTATTTTTAATAGCTCCGACCCAAATGTTGCCGTTCGTGTCTTCGGTCATCGCCAATATATTTCCGATTTTTCCGGCAGAACTGCCGTCAGGCTTTTTAACTTCCGAGAATTGATCTTTCTCATATTTCATTATCCTGCCGTCAACGCTCAACCAGACGCGCCCATCGCTGCCTTCAAACATCGATCCCGCGTGTTGGTAGGGCAAACCTTTGAGAGTGCTGATCATCGGGATGCCGGCACCGGGCTGAATAATATCAACCGCATCTCCATTGGCAACCCAGACCGAACCGTTGCTCAGTCCCATGATGGAGCTAATGTTCGTCGCGGATAATCCTTCGCCCGGAGAGAAATTCAAAACCGGCGTGTCCCGAAACATATCCACGCCGTTTTCGGTTTGAACCCAAAGATTGCCTTCTCTATCTTCGAATATGTATTCAACGTCATTGCCCGACAAACCGTTTTTCATTGCATAATTGTCGGCGATGCCGTTATGAATGCGGTAAAGTCCTCCGGTCGCCGAACCGACCCAGAGCGAATCGTGACGATCTATGTATAAGTCGTTCGCGCGAACCGCTCCGCCGTCGAATCCGGGAACTGTGTAACTCGTCCATTTTCCGTCGGAGTAATATCGCACGCCCTGCTTTGGTCCGGTCGCGTCGAGTGCCGCCCAAACTTGTCCCGCAGGATTAACGGCAACGGCAATTACCCCGTCGCCCGCGAATTGTTTTAATTCTTCTTCGAAGAAAAGTTCGGAAGACTGAGGTGTCCAGCGGCACAGTCTCTCGGAGCCGATCCAGAAGTTCCCCGCCGCGTCTTTCGCCAACCCCTGCCCGTATCCGACCGGAACGCCGTCTTCTTTACCGAAGCATCGAAATTCTTTGTCCCTAACTGTACAAAGCGGTCCTTTTTTGTCGGAGATGCGATAGCGCGTAAACCAGACGGCTTTCGTTTCGTCTTCGATGATCGAGCCGATCCCGCCTGTTCCCGGTTTGGAGGGATAATTTGTGATTTGTCCGTCTTTCAACTGGTCTAAACCGCCGCTCGTGCCGATCCACAAACTTCCGTCGCTGGTGCCTAAGAGTGTGGTGATATTGGTGCTGGACAAAGCCTGACCTTCGGGCGGAGTCCACGGCGTAAATTTTACGCCGTCAAAACGCAGCAAGCCGCCCCTCGTGCCGATCCAAATATAACCGTCAGTTGTTTGCCCGATTGCCGACGGCGAGGTGAGATAACCGTCAAGCACGCGCCAGGTGGTATGTCCGTATTGAGTCAGACGCTTGTCGGGATCGAGTGCTTTGATAGAAATACTTGCGGCGAAAATCAGTAAAAAACACATCGAAAGCGTTCGCTCGATGCTCAACGCACTCGCGCTCGAAATAAAATTCGGCTCTGCTTTCTCAGGTCTTTTCACATCTGCTTCCAGGCTGTCTTTAATCGAAGTTCAAACTTGCACTGCGAATATTGCCGGAAATTCCACCGCAATGCGGCAATTAAATTTCGACATTTTCTAATGGTAGCCGTTTTCTTTCTCCGCCGCGCCGTCAAAATATGCGGTTAAAACACTGTGGTTTTCTACAGGTTTCAGCGCAAAGTCAGCTTTCGAGGAAGCCGCGCCGGAGCGCAATACTGACGGCGTGCGCCCGGTCATTTGCGCCTAGTTTGCCGACGAGATTTTTGATATGAAAATTGACGGTCGTTTCGGCAATCGCCAGCCGGTCGGCGATTTGTTTATTTCGATAGCCGTCTCGAATGAGCCGCAGCACTTCCAGCTCACGAGTGGTGAGGTCTTCTTCGCCGAAATGCTCGGCGAGCCGCGCCGCGACCTCTGGCGGGACGTTCCGTTTGCCGGCGTGGACGGATCGAATCACGGCAAGCAATTGGTTTTTCGGCATGCTTTTGAGGACGTAACCCGCAGCCCCGGCGCGCAGCGCGCGCTGGATTTCGCCGTCCGTATCTGACGTGGTCAGCATAACGATGCGGGAGCGCGGAAACTCTCCCCTGATTGTGATCAGGATGTCCGTGCCGTTGGCACCGGGCAGGCTGAGATCCATCAGCGTGATGTCGGGCAAGTGACGGCGAAACTCGGCGACCGCTTCCATCGCATTACCCGCTTGCGCGACCAGAAGCATATCCGGCTGCGACTCGATGATCGTGCTTAGTCCTTCACGAAAGACCGGATGGTCATCAACGCTCAGGATGCGGATGGGTTTAAGTTCGTCCATTAAAATCAGCTCTCACCAACATCACGTTTTCCCGACAAGCTTGTTTCCGAGCCAATGCTCCGAAAGATTCTCATTATAAACAGGCGAATCGAAAATTAAGACGACAGTCAGACTATTAACTGTCGGGAATTATACTTTCGATAAAAAGCCGACACTTTCACATTACCGGTTTTTGCCAAAGAAAAGTTTTGACAGTTATCTTATTAAATTTTTTTATCATACACAATTTAATTTTCGGAGAATATACGAACAGCGATAACAACGGATACTCTCAGCGAATTAAAAGTTGACGCTCTGTTTGTCGGTTGACAATAGATCAAAGAAGGAACGCTATTTGTTACGGTTGATTCCCGCAACGATTGTAACGGTAATTGATAAAATTTTTGACTTTTAAACGGTGTCGAAATGACGGCGCAAACGCCTGAATGCCGACAGGAGACGGGCTTATTAGAACCGGGCAGGCGATTTCGGGCGACGATTAAAGCCTTTTTATCAGTCTTTCAAGGTATCAACCGTGTTGGTATGAGAGTTGTTTAAGAGACGATTTGAATCGGTCAACAAAATAATAAGGAGAAAATTTTAATGGAAACTTATAAAGAAATCGCCGCCGAAAAAAATCTTGAATATGCGGCATTATTAAATATGAGAATCATGATGCTTTCATATCTCGTCGCTGCTCTCGCCCTGTTCGCCGCCATTACCTGTGCGCCGCCCGCCGCCCGCGCTCAGGAAAACACGCGCGTCACATATAAGACCGTCAAAATAGACGGACTCGACATCTTTTACCGCGAAGCCGGCTCGCCGAAAAATCCGACCGTTTTGCTGCTGCACGGCTTTCCGACCTCGTCGCAAATGTTCCGCAACTTAATGCCGCAGCTTGCAGGTCGCTATCACGTCGTCGCGCCCGATTATCCCGGTTACGGCAATAGTTCAATGCCGCCGGTGGACAAGTTCGACTACACCTTCGACAATCTGGCAAATGTCGTGGACAAGTTCGCGCAAAACTTAAAACTCGAACATTACAGCCTTTACGTGATGGATTACGGCGCGCCTGTCGGATACCGCCTCGCGGTCAAACACCCGGAACGCGTGCAAGCCCTGATTGTGCAGAACGGTAATGCCTACGAAGAAGGCTTGCTCAAGTTTTGGGATCCGTTCCGGGCTTACTGGAAAGACCGCACCGAGCAGAATGCCGAGCCGCTCAAGAAACTTTTAATCTACGACGCGACGAAGTGGCAGTATACGAACGGAACCAGAGACACCGAGTTGATTAGTCCCGACGCGGGGATGACCGATCAATACTTGATGGATCGCCCGGGCAACAAAGAAATCCAGCTGCAGCTTTTTTATTCTTACGGCTCGAACCCGCCGCTTTACCCCGCTTGGCAGGAATACTTTCGCAAATACCAGCCGCCGACTTTAATCGTCTGGGGCAAAAACGATTTCATCTTCCCGGCGGAAGGCGCCGAGCCTTACAAACGAGACTTAAAGAATCTGGAGTTTCATCTGCTTGACACCGGACACTTCGCGCTCGAAGAAGACGGCGATATCATCGCCGGATATATGAACAAATTTCTCGATAAAAATGTTAAAAGGTGAATTATCGCCTCGTTGGAAAATTAACAACCAAATGAGCGGAAACCTTCCGCTAAAGGAGCTGATATGAATTTAGAAAATACAAAAAAAACACAAACGATACTCATTACCGGAGCTTCTTCCGGCATCGGCAAAGCGTCGGCGGAAACTTTTGCCGCCAAAGGCTGGAACGTCTGCGCGACGATGCCCGAAATCGCCGCGGACGAATCCTTAAAGCAGATTCCCAATGTCCTTGTTGCCCGTCTTGATGTGCGGGATGAAGCGAGCATTGCAGATGCTGTCGCCGAATGCAAAGCACGATTCGGTCGAATTGACACGCTCCTCAGCAACGCCGGTTACGGGCAATACGGAGTTTTTGAAGGAATTTCAAAAGAGCAAATTCAAGCCGAATTCGATGTCAATGTTTTCGGCGCGATGAACGTGCTGCGCGCCGTCCTGCCCGAATTTCGCGCAAGCGGCGGCGGGCAAGTTCTCGTCACCAGCTCGGCGGGCGGCATCTACGGTTTGCCGACGATGACGCTCTACATTACAAGCAAGTTTGCCGCCGAAGGCTTTTTCGAGTCTGTTGCCTATGAACTGGCAACGCAGAACATCGTCGTCAAGCTCATCGAGCCGGGCGGCGTTGATACCAATTTTCACTCGACCGCGGCACGGCTGACGACCGGCGACGGCGGTATTGCCGCTTACACAGACATCTACGAACGGGTCGCGGCAACCGTCGCTAAAATCATCGATTCACATTCGAATCTGTCTACCGGGGAAGTAGCGGATGCCATTTACAAAGCCGCCACCGACGGCACCAATCGTTTGCGTTACGTCGTCGGCAAAGATGCGGAATCAACTATCGCCGCGCGGCGCGAAATGCCGGAGCAGGAATTTCGGGATTTGATTAAGTCCGAGTTCGGTCTCGCGGCGCAATAACAAGCAGACTAAATTAGTTCATCGAATTCCCGGTCTTTTACCAGACCGGGAATATAATTTATCCGGTTAATTTTTTTAGGAGAAATTTATGTCACGCATTACAACGCCGTTCGGATTTAAAACAACCGCGTCGGAAGTGGTCGAGGGAATCAATCTTTCGGGCAAACGAATCATCGTTACCGGCGCGGCATCGGGCATCGGGATCGAAACGGCTCGCGCGCTCGCCTTAACCGGCGCGGAAATTACGCTGGCGGTGCGCGACACAAACGCCGGAAAGCGGGTTGCGAGCGATATTTCGGAGGCGACCGGCAACCGCAGCTTAAACGTCGCTCAACTCGATCTGGCGAGCCGCGCTTCAATCGCCGCGTTCGTCGCAAGCTGGAAGGGCGCGTTAAATATCTTGGTCAATAATGCCGGAATAATGGCGCTTCCCGAAATTGAGCGCACGCGCGAAGGTTGGGAAATGCAGTTTGCCGTCAATCATCTCGGACATCTTGCATTGGCAAACGGTTTGCGCGACGCGCTCGCCGCCGGAGGAAACGCCAGAATCGTGGCGGTCAGCTCCAGCGCGCATCAGAGTTCGCCAATCGTTTTCGACGACATCCATTTTCGGTTTCGTCCATATGACCCGCTTCTCGCTTACGGGCAGTCGAAAACCGCGAACGTGCTTTTCGCCGTCGGCGTGACGGCGCGTTGGAAGGAATTCGGCATTACCGCGAACGCTTTGATGCCGGGCGCGATTTTGACAAACCTTCAGCGGCACGTTGATGCCGATACGATGAGAAAGTGGCGCGGTGGTATAGACATTGATCCGAACAATCCGCCCGCGCACTTTAAAACCATGGAGCAGGGAGCCGCGACTTCCGTGCTGCTCGCCGCATCGCCGCTTCTTGAAGGCATCGGCGGACGCTACTTTTTCGATTGCAACGAAGCGGAAGTCGTCACCGAGCGCACCGGTGATATGAGCGGCGTCGCCCCTTATGCGCTCGATGCGGCAAACGCCGAACGCCTCTGGGAAGAATCTTTGCGGATGCTCGGCTAGGAGAAAATTACAGTGACAATCTATCAAGAAAACGCCGCCGAAAAATTTTAACTGCGCCGTGTCGCCGAATGCGAGAAACAAGCTGCTTTCATCCCTTGTCGCCGTTGCCGCTCTGGTTCGTCTGAATGAACAATCATATCTAAAAAAGGAGAATTCAAAATGAAAAATCTACCCGCGATTGCCGCCATTAATTTTAACCGTTTTTTCGGTAAATTTGCTTTTGTATCGCTAATCGCCGCTGTCCTATCTGCCGGAATGTTTATTGCTTCGGCAGAAGCTCAAAACAATCAGGAGTCACCCGCCGCGCCGTATCAAGATATGCCGGAGATTGCGCCAATCGGTGTGCGAGTCGGCAAATATATGGACGTTCCCGAATCCGCCAAAGGTCCCGCCATTGATCCGGCAAAAGGCTACCGGATTCAGGAACTCGGAAAGGGCTTGTATCTGGTGACGGACAACGCTTATCAATCTATGTTTATGGTTTATGAAAAAGGCGTGGTGGTCATTGACGCGCCGCCCTCATACGCTCAATTTATTCCGAAGGCAATTCGAGAAGTTACGGACAAACCCATCACTCACCTTGTTTACAGCCATTCGCACGCCGACCATATCGGCGGCGCGAAAAGTCTCGGCGGCTCGCCCGTTATCATCGCTCAGGAAGAAACCAAGCGGCTGCTGGTGCGCGCGAACGATCCGAATCGCCCGCTTCCGACCGTTACTTTTCGGGATCGCTACACGCTCAAAGCCGGAAGCCAGAGATTGGAGCTTTCCTATCACGGAGACGCGCACGAACCGGGCAATATCTTTATCTTTGCGCCCGCCCAGAAAACCTTGATGGTCGTTGACATCGTGCCTCCGGGCTGGATGCCGTTTCGCAGGCTACACCTGGCTCACGACGTTGTTGGACACTACGCGCAGGTCGAAGAAATCAGGCGGTTGAACTTTGATATTTTTGTCGGCGGTCACGTCGAACGCACCGGCACCAAAGCCGATGTCGAACTTTACAGCGAGTTTCTGAGCGACCTCAAAACCGCCGCCGCCGAATCGCTAAAAACTACTAAGTTCGGAGTCGGACTCGACCCGCGCGACTTGCCAAACCCGTGGGCTGGCTACGACAACTACATTGACCGCGTTGTCATAAGTTGCGTCAACCGGATGACTCCGAAATGGCGGACGAAGCTCGCGGCTTACGACATTTTTATCTGGGATCAATGTTACACGGTCGAGCAGAGTTTGCAGATAGATTAGACGGATGGATTAACGAGAATTAAAAGCCGGGCGGAGTCTTGGATTCAATCAGAAAATAAAATAACGTCAGCTACAAAAAGAAGGCGTTATTTTATTTTTTTCTTTCTGCGGCGAGACGTTCGCATTCCTCCGATAAAATCCCGAATCGTATTTCAGGCGCGGGGAATTTCGCGGGAAAATTTGTATCGGTCAAAACCTGAAATTTTGAATTCGCTCCGCCGACTTTCCCGTTTGCAATGCCGAAAATTACCCGGCTGATTCCCGTTTGCCGAATCGCAAAAGCGCACATCACGCACGGCTCGACGTTTGTGTAAAGGGTCGCGCCCGCTAAATCGAGCGTCTGCAAGTTTTTGCAGGCGGCGCGGACGGCGAGAATTTCGGCGTGCGCCGTCGGGTCGAGTTTTGATTTGACCGATTCGATGCCTTCGCCGACGATTTTTCCAGCCAGCGCAATCAAGGAACCGACGGGCGCGTCGCCCGCCGCCAAAGCGATGCGTCCAAGTTCCAGACATCGCCGCATAAAATTTTCGTCTCGTGTCATTTTTTGTCTTTGAACCGTTTAATTTCAAACGGCGAATCTTTCGATATTTCCATCAACACGTTTGCCGATAATAGTAATTTATTCAACAGGTGAGCGGCGATTCGCAGATTGGTTTGTCGGTCGCCGTAAAAACTGTCCTGGCAATTGCCGCCTCATAGGAAAACATCAATTTCGCTGATTTCGATGAATTTTCCGGCTCGCGGGCAAGACGGTAAAAATCGATGAAAGTTATAACCGGCAATTCACATACATTCACGTCCGGCTGAAATTCGGGAAGGCGTTGCGCGTCAAAAAGCAGTTTTTGCAACCGCTGTTCTTCGACGCGCAACGCCTTTGTCGGGCAGATGAAAATTTACTCGCCGCCGTTGTTTCCTGCGATAATCACGGCAGACTTTTCTTCCGGTTAGCTAGTCTTCACGGGCGGCTAATGCAAAGACTCAAATTTCTTTGACCGACGGTTCTCAAGATTTGCTAGACTTAATTTTTAAGTTTGCCGCCGTTCCGCTCATAACCCCGCGTAAACGAGCCGCGTAAAAAATGCCGGGTCAATCACGAAGCCGCCCCATTTGGCGTCAAACTCGGCGGTCGGTTTGGCGGCGACGACTTGTTCAATTGATTTGCCCTGTTTTTTGAGACGCGCCACTTTGTCGCGGACGGCGACGAGCATATCCCGAAACTCGACGAACTGTGCGCGATTGCCGACCGGACCGTGACCGGGAACGATAACGGTTTTGTCCGTCACTTTTTCAAGCGTCAGATTCGCCCAGCGAATAATGGCATTAATGCCGCCGCCTGTGGAATTATCAATAAACGGATAGTAGCCGTTCCACCAAATGTCGCCCGTCGCCATCACATCCGCTTTTTTGAAATAGACCCAAATGTCGGTGTCCGTATGACCGATACCGTAATTTTTCATCACGATTGTTTCGCCGTCAAACTTCAAGGTTTTGTCGGTTTTGAAAGTCACGGTCGGACGCGCTCCCGTCGGCGGAGGCTGAAAGGTGTAATTCCAATCTTCAACGCGCGTCGCCACGAGAAGCCGCTTGAGCGTATTCTCCTGGGCAATGATGGTCGCGCCCTGTTCGTGCAGCCATTCATTGCTGTCGGTGTGATCCCAGTGCCAGTGCGTATTTATCAGATATTTGAGCGGTGCATTACTTATCTGATCGAGAGCCGCCTGAATTTTCACCTGCGAAACGGCGATGCCGCCGTCAACCATCAATTTCCCGTCAGTTCCCGTCAGCACGGTGATGTTTCCGCCCGAACCCGTCAAAACGCTGAGGTTGCCGCGCAGAGTTTCGACCGTAATATCGGCTTTGGCGGCTTCCTCGTTAATTTTAGTGACGGGGCTGACGGCTTCCTGCGCGAAAATTTGCACGGGCGCAAGCAATCCTCCGATAGAAACAAATAACGCGCAGATGCTGATAAAGAAACGCGATGTTATTTTAAGAATAAACTGGTTCGTTGTAAGCATATCAACTCCTTTTACCGTTTTATAATTCTTTACTTTCATTGAAGTGCTGAACTCCTTTGAAACATTTGGCAACAATCAAAACTTGTCTAATCGTTCTTTAGGTTTAATCGGGAGCAGAGCGGAAGCCGTCAGCCATCGGATCGGGCTTGACGAGCGACCGAACCGGGACTTCAAAGCTGACGACTCCGTAATCCAGCGTCTGATGCGCGGCATTGACCAGTTCGATCAAAACTTTGTGCGCGCCCGGCGTTAAACCGGTGATGACGAGCGGTTCGCCGCTCGCGTCCAACCAGTGCCACGCCGCATCATCCACAGTGACGTGGATGTGTCCGATGCGCGGCGACACATTGAGCGCCGCCAGCCCGTAGACCGGCTCGATGCGAAGATTTTCCGCCCGGTATTGAATGATGACGCGTCCCTTCGAGAGCGAGTCCGCCAGCGGCGCGTCAATGAATAGCTTCACCGGCGGTTCGCCTGTGATCGGCACGATTCCGGCTGGTCCCGTGACATCATGAACCATTAGATTTGCGGCGGTGCGCGCCGTTAATTGCTGTGAAATAGTCTTGACGAGCGGTGTATTTTCTTTATTAACAGCTTCAATTTGGTCATCACTAGTCTGAATAACGCCGCCATTGCCAACTTTGCCCGATTGAATTTTATCGGCGGCGGCGACGATCACGTTTGTCACCGATTTTGGATCGGCGAGCATTGCGACGTGGCTGGTCGGCACTTCCGTGACTTGCGCCTTGATATTGGCAGCCATCGTCTCCTGCATTTTGGGATTGACCATCTGGTCGTTCGTGCCGATTACCCACCACGAAGGCTTGTCGTGCCAGGCGGCGCGCGTCACCTTGTCGGTCAGGCAGCCGTTAAACCAAGTCACCTGCGTTGCGGCAAGCATTTTTTGCTCGGCGGGCGGCAAATCCGGTGCAAAATACTTCATATACGACGACTCGGACAGCGACAGAAAACCGCCTTCGTCTTTCATTACCGGAGCCGCCGACGCCGGAAATCCCGTCACCGCATCAACGAGCGACTGTCCGCTGTCGGGAGCCAAGCCGGAAACATAAACCAGTCCTTTGACTTTCGCATTGTTTCCCGCTTCGGTAATTATCACGCCAGCCCAGGAATGTCCGACCAGCAGCACCGGTCCGGTCTGTTGGTTGATGACGCGGTTCGTTGCCGCCACATCGTCAGCGAGCGAAGTCAGCGGATTTTGAACGGATGTGACCGTGTAGCCTTTTGCCTGAAGCATCGGAATCACCTTGCTCCAGCTCGACCCGTCGGCGTATGCACCGTGAACAAGCACGATTGCCGGTTTTTTTGAATTGTTATTCTGCCCCCTTGCGACGGAAACCGCGACTGCCGAAAAAAGCGTTGACAGAGCGAGCATCGCAGCAAAGGCATACCGGGACGCTCCCGAAATCGTTAAAATACTTTGTAAACTTTTCATTTTGTTTCTCCTAAACATTTATCTATGGAATAACAATAGTGATTCTCAATTCGCCTCGCCTAAAGTTCCGTTTGGAACAATTCCGATTTTTGCTTATCCAATCAATTTTGTTTTAACATCCAAATAGCTTCACTAGCTGCCCTTTAAAACAACTTTCATACCAGCCGTTAATCGATTTGATAAGTCGTTAGAAAAGTCTAAGATAGATAACTTTTCAGCGTTCTTGAGTGATCAAAAGAAGTTAGGAGAAACAGATTATTTGTCGGTATTCAGGCGCGCGGGACGCTATTTCGACATCGTTATTTCCATCGTAGAAGGATTAAGAATATGCCTTCTTACCTTGCGCGACGTGACCCAATCCTTTCAAATAGTTTAGAAAATATGAAGAATTCTTTACTTTTCAGACAGAGGAAGAGTTTTCTTGCACGTTATATCAGATAATTTAGTTTTTATGATATATTTTTACTTCGAAGATGCTGAATTCCATCTAAAATCAACGAAAAAGGCATTGAAATATAAAGCTAAATTTTACAAAAGCCGTAGATAATCTGGAATTTGCAAAGCTTTATTATTCAAGCCGGGAGCGACTTTTCGTCTGAAGCATCTCTCGAAGGAAATCCACCGTAACTAAGAAACGTATATTAAAGAATTTTTTCATTTTAATAATCGTAAATAGGCGTTTGAGATTACGGCGACTGACGTTTTTCGCCGGCGCGCTTTAATTAAATCCGGCTTCAGCTAAACCCGTGCCGACTCCTCCCGCCTTGCCCGGGAGGCTTGCGGGACGCGCCTTAATGCCGAAGGAAGTGTAGTATCTTTTAACCGGTCTCGATGGGACGACCGCAACCAAAATCAGAGATTAAATTATTAATTTTATTGATGTGTCGGAAGTTTCTAGTAATCTATGAAGCGATGAATTTACGCGTCTCTCCTTTTCACTACTCGTAGGGGAAATAAACACTCGAAATCAACGCTAAAAGCTGACGCAAGCGAACGATTCACATTTCTCAGAACGCTTAAAAGAGCAATTAATGAATTCCTGCGAATTGACGCTTCTAACCGGCAGACGATGAAAACAGGCGGCATTTAATGCTTTCAAACGGATGTGAGCCGTCGCAACTTTGACGCAAACAAGGCACGAGCGACCAAACGGCTACGGTATACAATCGAAAAATGAGCGGAGTTTGTCGGCATCGGGAAAGTTACGCCGCTCGATATCAGAAGAATGATGTTCAACCGCGCATTAGACTTAGAGCCTCTCTACCGGCAGGTGCAGAGCGGTTCGGGGCATAAGCATATTTAGTCGGTGCGGCGATATGATCATCCCCGAAAAAGCGTTGGTGATAACTCAATCAATATGCTTTATTATGAGAAAGTAGAAGAGGAAAATCGGCTGCTTCATAAACGAGACCGAGCTGAACTTTCCTGAAAATATTCAGGTGTTCTTTTCCTGTCGGTAATTTTCGATTTGCGAATTAATTTGCTTGACCAGATTTGCCGGAACGGGCAAAACACTTTCGACCCGATGAATAATATATGACGTACCGAGGTGGTCGCCCGGCACATTTCGCTTTTCTATCAAGCCGAGCCTGATGAGCCACTCGCCCTGCTTAAAAAGCGTTGGACGACTGATATCCAGTTTTTTCATCAAATCGAGATGTTTTATTTTGCAAACGTCCGCCTCGCCGGACAAAAAACGCAGATAGGCATACATATCGAAAGATTTGCCGCGCAAAATTTCTCTGATGTCGGTAAATTGAAACGAATCGCTTTTGATTCTGAGAAGTTTTTTTAATTCTTCTTCCGAAACTTTTGGCAATCCGGGACTGCCGCTAATTTTGACTTTACCGTCAATCGCCGCTTTTTCCGTTTTACTGTCAAGAATGATTTGCTTCGATTCTGAATGAAGATCGCCTGCGGGCTTTTCAAGTTTTTTTGATTTCTCGGCGACGGTTCGATCTCGCTTGTTTCGAGCCGACTCGTCGATATTTTTTCCAAAATCTTCTACTTCCCTGCCCCGATAGAGCGTCGCTAACGGGTCTTCATCTTCAAACGATTCAAGCGTTATCGGTTTGCGCCACAACGTGTCGGCATTTTTAGAATTCGCTCCTTCTTTATTTGTCTTCATCGTCACCGTTTCTTTATTTACCTCTCGCTTTTTTCTTGAGTCCGACGCGGCTTAGAACCTCGACAGCCAGCCGGTCGTAATCGTTCGCAGCCCGCGAGCGCGGCGCGAATTCGAAAATCGTTTGCCCTTTTTTTTGTGAATTTTTCAATTTCGCATCCGTTCTGATCGGACTGAGCAGTTTCTCTTTCCCGAAGGTTTGTTCGAGGAGTTGTCGCACTTCTCCGGTCAGCGAATACCGCTCGTCAACGATGGTCGGCAACGCGCCGATAATCGTCGGTTGACAGTTGAAATATTTCTGCATTCTTTTGATCGAACCGAGCACGCCTTCCAGCCCATCGTAGCTCCACACTTCGGGCGTAACGGGAAAAATAATATATTCGGCGAAAAGTAGAGCGTTCAGATGAATCAGACCGTGCGCGGGCGGACAGTCTAAAATAATTACATCCCAAAAATCAGTATTCTTCAGTTTTATCTTCAGCATTTCTTCGCGGCGCGGCATCGAGTGAAGAATGTCCTCAAGACTTGCCGTTCTCGAATCCGACGGGATTAAGTCAATATTCTCCCTAACGGTTGCCACGGCATCATTAAAATCGAAATCAATGTCTTTGAGGACATGAAAAATGGTCGGACTCCGGGAGTTGACCTCGTAGCCTAATCCTTTCGTCGTATTTCCCTGATGGTCGAGGTCAACGACCAGCACCTTTTTTCCCTTTCTCGCTAGCGAAGCCGCTAAATTGATGGACGTAGTGGTTTTCCCCACCCCGCCTTTGAAATTTTGAATTTGGATTGTTACCGGCATATTTGAATTTGCGAATTGAAAACGGATTCTGAAAAACGATCTTAAATCGCTGCAAAATAGAATATACAAATCCCTCAGAAGGATTGTCAATAATCAATTAGTAATCCACATAAATAACCGAGTAAAGTATAAAATAAAAAGTCAGATTATCAAAAGTTTAGATAGGTAGATAAATAGGTAGTATAATACCCATATAAACATACCAACAGAAAGATCGTAGGAAGTATAGAAATATAAGATAATAGCCCGCCTTCAAAAATGGCATAACTGCAGACGCGGACGGAACTATATTATAAAAATTTTTCACCCGTAACTAAAGACGCGCCGCGCCGGTTATTCAAAATATTTTTTGACGGAAAGGCTTTTAAAGCAACCGGCTTATTGCGGGCAACAACTTCGGTTACATTTATGATTGCGGCAATTTGATTGAAACGGCAAAGTTCAAGCGCGGCAGGAAAAGAAGCATTCTCAGGACTGACCTAATCTGTCAAAAGTAGATTATTAAATAATACGAGCGGTTGAGGGGAATTGACGGAAAAATTGTTAATTTAACGGCAATACAAAAAATTGAAGCGGCGAATAAGCGGTGATTTCGAGTATGAAAAACACTGCCACCGAACCACAACCAGAACGCATAAAAGCGGTGCTTGAAATTCTCAAATCGCGGCTCCCGAAAAACGATTTTCCAGGCAACAAACAGCTCGCCCGAATAGGCAAAGATTTTGGATTTCCGGATTTCGGACGCTCGCACCGCAACAATCAAGCTTCGCCGCCGGATTCCGGCTCGTGCCAAAATCGAAAGCGAAGGATTGGTGGAACGGGGAAGTCGAGAAAATTTCGGTATTCGTCAAAAAGG
Source organism: uncultured Pyrinomonadaceae bacterium (assembly GCA_964237235.1). Classification (GTDB taxonomy): domain Bacteria; phylum Acidobacteriota; class Blastocatellia; order Pyrinomonadales; family Pyrinomonadaceae. The sequence continues at coordinate 35,490 of CAXSGY010000020.1, read as the reverse complement.
ACATTTTCTTTTGAGCGGCGTGCTGCTTCCAATATTCAGGCAAATCAAAAACGTCCGTGATGCGTCGTTCAAAATCGTTCGCATGACGACCGACGAAGGCGTGCGGCTCGTCGGGCTGCAAGTTCCGAAAAAAGCGGTCAAAGAAATTACCGGACTTTTCGACTGCGCCTGACAACGGGCGGAAACGTCCGAAGAAATTTATCAATCGGTGATCGAAGGCTGCCAGTTCTGCGAACTCGTCGAAAATATCCGTTTGAAAAACTCAAAAGTTTTCGGCGATTATTACGTCGCAATCGTGCCGGGCTTCTCGATACATCCGAAAAAGTTTCGCGCTCTCGGAATCACAAGCCGCACGCAAAACAGCCGCCAGCGTTTTCTATTGCCGCAAAACGAGTCGGAAATCGCCCTCGTGAGTATGGGCGGTTCGCTGACGGGCGATTAGTTTTTACGCTTTAACCCCGAAATCTCAAAAAATAAAGAGATGAGATGGCACAAAATCTCCGAGCTTCTCAAATCTCATAACTGCGCGGCGACGGCACACAGAGAACGCAGAACGGCGGCGATAATGACTGCCGCGTCCGTTCGTCTGATTCGCGCGGCGCGAATTTCCATTTGCGCCGCGTTCCACTCATTGCGCTCAACGCGGGCGTTTGTTTTTGCCGGGAATAAATTTTCGCCCTTGATTTTCATTTTCTCAAATTCGCCGGTAAGAGCAGTATCAAAAGGTCAAAGTTTTTAGAACAGTCTCTAAATTCACAATTGTCAAAAACTGGCGAAACTGATTTGCGTTTCTTTGCCCAAAAAGCACAACTCCAAAATCGTCGCTGAAACTTGTCACGCTCGAGCTGCCGAACAAATATTGCTTGCTTTTCACTTCCAAATCATACCTGCGCCCGAAAACGATTCCCGGAAACCCGAAATAGACTGACGAGTTGACCGTGGAAAAATGAACTTCGCCGGTCGCCGTGTCGAAATTGCTCCTGACGCTATTAAATTGTTTGCCGCCGGCGACCAAAATAATACATTTCTTCTCTGTCAACTCTTCTCTGTCAACAAAACTTAAGGTTGATGACAGCCGAGCGGCTCATATAAAAAGTCAACCAATTGCGGATCATAAGCTTCATCGTCTTCCAGATTTTCCAAGTCTTTCGCCAGATCGGGTAAGCCGGCGAGTTTGCCCGCGGCTTTTATTTGTTCCAATTTCTGTTTTTGTTGCTCGATTTGTTCTTCGAGCGGTTTCATTTTGACGAGATAGCCGCAGACCATACTTTTCTGCGCGGCGTTGACCGAAGACGGATAATCTGTGTCCAAATTTGCTCCCGTTCTTTTTTTATATTCGGCGATCATCTCGTTGCCCTGTGCTGCATCGAGGTCTGATAAACGGTCGTATTCGTTTCGGTATCTGGCATACTCGATTTTGGTCGCCTCATCCGTTTTCGCCTGCGCGAGTCTTTTGTCGAGTTTCGCTTTGGCATTGAGCGCGAGCGCGTAAGTCGGTTCGAGTTCGAGCGTTTTGTTGACATCGGCGATTGCTTCAGCGGTTTTGCCAAAATTGTCATAGGCGACGGCGCGTTGATAATAGCAACTATAGTTAGTCGGTTCGAGCCGCAAACAGCCGGAATAAGACTGGACAGCCGCCTCGAATTGTTTGGCGGCGATTTGCGTCCCGCCGCGATTGAAATACTGTTCGGCGGTAACGGATTCTTCGGTCGTGCCGCCGCCGTTGATGACTGATTTTCCAGACGGATGCAGTTGTGATTCAAGATTGTCGAACGCGTCTTTGATGGACTGGTCGTGCGGCAACATTTGCAGGGCTTTTTTGATGTCGGCTTCGCCGTCGGCGGGTTTGCCGAGATTGGCGTAAGATGCGCCGCGGTTGAGGTAGTAATAAGGTTCCGTCTGACTCAGAGCGATGGCGCGGTCGTAATCTTTGATGGCGGCTTGGTAATCTTTTTTTCTGAAATACGAAAACCCGCGATTGCCGAAGTTTTTCGCGCTGTCCGGGTTTAATTCGACGGCGATATTATAATCGGCAATCGCTTCGTCGTATTTTTCGAGCTTGCGGTTGGCATCGGCGCGATTCGTATAGCAAGCATCGGCAATCGGCATCGCGTTGATGCAGTCGGTGTAATATTTGACCGCCGCCGCATAATCTTTGCGCTTGTCGTAAGCCTCGTTGCCTGCGTCATACGCGGCATCCGAGGCAGCACTGTCAATCTTTGCCCCCGCTTTCAGATATTTGCGGCGGACCAACGCTTTGCTCAAATTAGCTTTGACCGCCGCGTTCGACGGTTCAATCTCCAAAGATTTTTGATAATCCCTGACGGCGAGGTCGTTCTGAATACTGTTCAAATAGACATTGCCGCGCCTTCCGTAAAGAATCGCGTCTTTCGGGCTGAGTTTGATGCTCTCCGTATAATCGGCAATCGCCGCCGCGAAGTTGTTCTGCGTTTCGTAAATCTGCGCCCGCTCTTTATAGATTCGCAGTTTGTCGTCGGTCTTCGCCAAATCCAGAGCTTTGGATAAATCGGCGACGGCGGATTCGTATTTTTGCTGAACAGCGTAAATCATCCCGCGATTGTAAAACGGTTTGAAGGCTTGCGGATCGGCGGCGATGGCGTTCGTCAGATCGGTGATCGCGCCGTCGTAATCTTTGCGTTCTCTTTTGATGATGCCGCGTATATTGAGCGCGGTCGGCTCTTTCGGATTGAGGCTCAAAGCCTTGTCCGCGTCCTTTTCCGCCTGCTCTTTTTTATTCCACAGGTAGTATGCGCGGGCGCGCAACGCATAAGCGTCGGCACGTTTCGGGTCAGCCTGAATCGCTTCGTCGAGGTCTTTGACCACCAAGGCATAATCGCCGTCAAAGACGAGTTCAATAGTAAAACTCGCCATCGAAACCTTATCCACCGGTTCCTGCCCGACGGCAACCATCAGTAAAATGCCGAAAATAGTTGCCGTCAAACACGTCCGTCTTAAATATTTGCTCCACGCTAATGAATTTATCATCGTTAAATTCCCTCCGAACATATACGCAGATTTTTTGAGAAAAAAAGGTCAATAAAAATGCTTTTCGCATTTTCAATCTTCAGACTGTTTTTCAGCTGAACGCTTTCAACGTGAGCGGTAATTTCTTTATATCGTTCGTTAGTTGCGAGGTTTTTCCTCTTTCGCTGAGATATGCCGGAAACTAACTTTTCACGAACAACCCGACAATGAATGCTGATATTTCGCCTGCAATGTAGGCTAAATCATTCATTTTCACTTATTATTTTCGGCGGTCTGCCGGCTTTCCTTTCCTTCAAAAGTTTCAAATCCAATTCTTTAATAACGTAATTATTTACTCAAGCGGCGTGAAAATGATACCGCTTAAATTCTCGGTCGCGTTGACGACTACCGCAGCATAACGATTGCCTTTGGCTCGCGCGGTCAAAATATAGGTTTGACCGGCTTCGACGTTTTCAAAGCAGAAGTCGCCGTTGCGGAAGGCAAAAATCGAGCGCGCTTGCCCATTCTGCCCGGTCAGCGTAATCGCCGCACGATTAAACCGGCTCGCCAATTTACCGGAAGCGATGATTTGCCCGCAGACGGAAACGGAAGCGGCGGTAGGAACATTAACCGTATGCGGTTCGCTGTCCGAACTGCTTGTAAAATTTGCGTCGCCCGCATAAATCGCCGTCAGTGTCCGCGCCCCCGAAGTTGTCAAGGTAATGCTGCACTGACCCGCCGCGACGGTTCCCATACAACTGTTCACGCCGTCGGAAACGGTGACGTTGCCGGTCGGCGTTCCCGCACCGGGAGAATTAACCGTCACCGTATAAGTGACGGTCACGGCTTGATTGATGGGTGACGGATCGGGATTATCCGAAATAATCGTCGTCGTCGTCGCTGCCTGAGCAATAGTGATATTGGCGGTCGCCGTGCCGTTGTCAACGACGGCGTTTGCCGAACCCGCTCCGACTGAAGTCGCGGTAAAGGTGGCGGTTGCTGTGCCGGTTGGTTGAATCGTCGTCTGCGCGTTGGAAATCGTGCCTCTCACAGCGTTGTTGAATGTCACCGGCAGTCCGATCAAAACGTCGAGATTGCTCGCCGCGATTGCTTGACCTGCCGAATTGGTCAAGAAACTGACGGTCAGCGTCGAAGTCTGCCCGACGACAATCGAAGTCGGATTGGCGGTATGCGTGTAACGCAACCACGGGTTGAAGTCAACCGAACCGCTGCCCGAAGTTCCCGCCGTATCGCAAGGTGCGGCACTTGGTCCGGTATTACAACCCCACCAATTGTTTTCGACATTCGCCGCGCCGCCGCTTGTTACCAAGCCGGTAAATCCGCCGCTCGTGTTGCCGACGATACGCGAAAAACTCATATTCAGCGTGTTGCCTGCCGCTCCGGTTCCGCTGCCGAGGGCAATCGCGCCGCCGTTCACGGCTGCCGAATTTCCGACCATCGTCGCTTTGCTGAGGTTGACGCCGGCATTTGAATTCATATAGATTCCGCCGCCGAAACCTGTCGATCCGCTTCCCGTGGCGGTATTGTTACTGATAATGATAGGCGCATTGATAGTCAATCCGCGCACCGTATAGATTCCGCCGCCATTACCGGTTACCGAATTGCCTGTGACGGTTAAACCGTTGAAGGTCGAACTTCCGTTAGTATTGGACTGAAGATAAATTCCGCCGCCGAAGCTGTTGGCATTTGTCAGACTGTTATTACTAATGGTAACTGTCGTCATTGCCAACGACATATTGATACCGGCAAATATTCCGCCGCCGAAATTTCCGGTTGCCGCCACTCTTTGAGCGGTATTGTTGGTGACGTTCACATTTGTCAGCGTCATTAAACCGGCTCCGGCATTCGAATTCGTTCCCGCAATGCCGCCGCCTACTCCATCAGTAGCTGTGTTGCTGTCAACATTCACACCCGAAAGAGTCAGTGTTCCGGTGCCGCTTGCTTCCCAATCTATCGCTCCGCCGTATCCGTCAACGGCAAACGAACTCGGATTGCGCCCGAAGCGCATTGTTAAATTGGAAATGCTTGTCGCAAATGCCGAAGTAAAAAGGGGATTAATGGAAAATACTTTGTCAATTCCATTAGTCGTATTTGTTCCGGCTTGAACTATCGTATTTGCCGTTCCGTTTCCGACGACCGTCAAAGACTGCGTAACATCCAGATCGCCTTCTGCCGCCGCATTTTCAACTCCCGCATTATTAATGGTCAGTTGGTGCGTTCCGTTCGGCGTAAACGTAATCATATCCGCGCCCGCCGCATTGTTTGCCGCAACGACCGCCTCACGCAGTGAACAGTCGGCATTGCACGCGCCGTCGTTCGTGTCGGCGGTTTTCGTCACATTAAAGGTCGCGTTCGGAGCGGCGATAATCGCAATCGGCTCTAAACTTCCTTTACTAAAATAAACAAATCCCTGTTGTCCCATCACGTTGAGACGCATCGGCAAAACGCCCGCCGGAGCATCCGCGAAACTGACGATTTGCGATTTCGTTTCGCCGGTCAACGCGGTTCGGTTTTTATCGCGGTTCGGTTCTTTGAACAAAATTTTAACCGCTCTGGCGGCTGAATCGGTAACAAGCAAATCTTCGGTTTCGTTGCCCGTGATGCGGGCTTTTTGCAAAACCGGCAAAGAATCTCCGCCGGGCGCGTCCACGCCGAGTTGTCGTTCTTCGGAGATTTGCCATTTGTCCGACACTAGATCGTCCGTTATCGGTACAACCGGCGAATCAACGCCGCGTTCGTGCGTCGCGTAAAAGGCTTCCATTTCTTCAGCCGTGAACGGTCTGGTGTCGAGCGTTCCGTGAGTTAAATACGCGACGCTGCCGTTATCGGTTAAAACGGCAATTTCCGCGCGCGCCTGGCGGTCGGCGACGAATTCTCCGACGGCGATTCCGGTGCTTCTGAACGGAAGTTCGATCTTCTCAACCGAAACATTTCGCGCGTCAATGCCGCGAATCGTGAAAACGCCGCCGTCAGCCAAACCGAAAACATCTCTCGACATCGCTCCGCCGTCTGCGCTCGCCAAAATCAGCGATGTCACCTCGCCTTTAATCTTAATATTGCGCGGTGCAGTTTTACTGAGTTCCGCCGAACCGTCGAAAACCGTGATGAACGACGATTTTTTGCTTCTCACGGCGGCGATCACGCCAAAATAATTACTGGTTTTAATATTCAGACGTTCGGCGGCGAGCGTGGTGATTTCTCCGCCGACCGCGATTTCCTGCGGCGCATTGAATCCGCCGTTTCCGTCGGAAGTCATCAAATAAATGACGCGCCCGCCGCGCGAAGCAAAGATCAGATCAACGGCGGAATCCTGCGTAAATTTTCCGGCGAAAATAAAATCCGGCGCGGTCGGCACATCTAAAATGAGCGCGTCTTTTTCAAACGCCGCCGGAAATATGCCGCGTTTCAAATCCGCCAAAACCTGTTCGTTCTGCGGCTCGAACGCTTCTTTATTAGCGCGGTGCAGAGCGATTAACCCGCCGCCGTCAGCGCGGCGAAAACCGCTAATCAAATCGGCGTAACCGTCCGAGTTGAAATCAGCCGCAACCTGTGAGAGCGGTTCAGCCGATTTATCTTCCAAAACCGCTATCGCCGAAGTCTTTCCATAAAACTTGGTTTCAGGCGATTTTCCCGTTTGCAGATTGAGCCAGGCGGAAGTTCTTGCGCCGATGTTCGCCGCCGGCGCAGATTCGCGCGGCGCGGCGAAACTTTGCAGCGCAAAATTGTTTTTTTGATTCCGCGGCTTATTATTTATTATCTCGGCTTGAGTTTTGTGACTTGCAAAAAAACCGACTCCCGTCAGAAGAAAGATACAGATAAAAACTCCTGAAAGAAGTTGCCGATTTTTAACGTTAAAAGTTGATTCTCGCATACATTTTTCCGCAGGAAACAAAAAAGAAAAATTAGCAACAACAAGAAAATAATTTAATCAAAAAGCTAAACAGTCGCGCAAATTAAAAATACGCTTATCTAACGGCAGGCGATTCACTCGTAACTTTAGCAGATTTGTTTCTATTTCGGGCATCTTTTCCAAGACCCCAAACCGGCTTAACGGTCTCCGATTTGCAGCAAATAAAGTTGTCAAACATTGCAGACGAATTTAGTCGAATTCGCGGATGGTGTCAAGAAATTACCATGCGGTAAGATAAAATGAATACTAAATCATTCAACCGATAAAGACGGATTTTGCTCTCAAGTTTGTGAAAGATTCTGCCGATTTGCGACGCTTCGCCGACGCGCTTTCTGCGCTCTCCGTCTTCGCTTCGATATCGAAACCGTTGATTGATGGAATCGCCATCAGAAGCGCATTGCGCTATGCAGTTCGCGTATCGTTCGGCGGATAAAATCCGCGTCGTGATCGTTGACGCGCTCGCCGAAATTGAGTTGGAAGGTTTGCGCGAGCCGCTCGAAAATACTTCGATTATCAAATTCATTTATATCGCCGCTTTCGATGCCGTGCGACTTGAAATACATTTTAATTTCACAGTTGCGCCGGTCTTCGACCCGATGCTCGCCGCCGGGCGTGCGGGCGAGAGAAAGTATTCATTAAAAGCGCAGGCGGAAACGCATTTAGATTTGCGGCTCGACAAATCGGCGCAGACAAGCGATTGGAGTCGCCGTCCGCTTGATGGGCGGCAGTTGCATTACGCCGCGCTCGATCCGTTCGCAACCTTTCTTCTTTATGAAAATCAAAAAGAGCGAAACCTGCACGACGGCGCATATTATTCCAAGCCGCGATTGCTGATTTATGCGAACGGAAGCTAATCAGAATCCCGAATCAAGACGAATGAAAGCAACAGAAGCAGGTGAGCAGGTGTGGCTGTCATTAAGATAGAAAATTCTCGTAATTTATTTTCTCGAGTTTTTACATCAAAACTTTTTTCATTCTATTTTTATTCGTCTGTCTTTCTGTCAACGGAATACGCACTGTTGCACTATAAGGCTGATCTTTTCCGCCCTTTCTTAAATCATCGTTGCAATTCGGAGAAACAAATATGAACTTAAAACAGAATAAATTAGATAGCATACAAATTTTATCGTTTCTGTTGCTGATCCTGGCATTGGCGACTTCCGCGGCGTTCGCGCAAAAGAGTGACGGCAAAAGCGGAGACACTGCCAATAAAGGCGGTGGCAACGGCGGCGGCTCGAATCCAACGCCGACTCCAACCCCAACGCCGGTTCCCCAAACCAATCCCTTGCCGCAAACCGCGCCCGCGCCGGACGTGATTTATCGTGAATCATTCGGTTCGGGTCCCGATCTGCTTCGACCGGCGGGCAGTAAAGGAACTTTGAAGGAGAGTTATATCCACACGCCGCTCAATAATTTCTGGATCGAATATCCGGGCGGTAAAAGCACCGTCTGGAGCGCGCCCGCCGAAGGGCAGACCTGGCGATTGTGCGGCGCGTCGGAAAATCCGTATGAGATGTTTTCTCCGCTTCAGGTGTTTCAGGGCTTTTCCAACAACGGCTGCGTCGCTTCGGAATGGACTGATAATCCGGCGCAGAATCCGACCGCTCTGCTGGCATTTACCGCGCCGAACGCTGCGTATGAAATTTCTTTTAACGGTTATCCGGCACCGATTGCGGGTAAATACCTCGCGGTCGGTTTGTCGAATTCGGCAGAGAGCTACAGCAATCTGGAGAATTCGGGCAGCGTCGCTTTGTTTCTTAAACCTTTATTCAACACGACCGGCACGATTCTTTACGAGCTTCGCGCGGGCGGTTTGAGCGGAACGCTGCTCGCTTCCGGCGAAACGTATTTCGAGGGTTGGAACCAAATGAAGCTGCGTTATAATCCGAATGCCAAAACCGTCAGCGGAAGCGTCAACGGAACGGAACTCGGCACGTTTCCGCTGAATCTCGGCGCGCCGCGCTACGCCGGATTTGAAGGCGTTGGAATCGGGGATAATTTCGTGATCAGAAAACTACAATAAAAATTTTTATAGTACTGCGATTTTTGTCTCGAAAGTTGAAGGACTTTTTAATTAGAGTCCTTTTTATTTACTGTCTCAAACTAACCCTTGTTTGCGTCTTATAAAATTACGCCGCTTAAAGCGAGATTTTTATTTTACAAATCGGTTGCCTATCCGAAATTTTCTTGACTCTCGCTGCAAACCGTTTTATATTTCCTTCAAAAATCACAGAGGTCGTTATGGCAGAAAATAATAATGCGTTAGTCGGAAAATTACCTGAAACGCCGAATCCCGCGCTCAGGAAACTCGAACGCTTAATCGGCAAATGGAAAATAACGGGCGACGACGCTCACGGCGAAACAGTCTTCGAGTGGATGGAAGGTGGATTCTTTCTGATTCAGCGTTTTGAAATGAAACAAGGCGGAAGCGATATTAAAGGCATCGAATACACCGGTTTTGACGAAGAAACCGAAACTCTGCGCTCGCGCCTGATGCAAACGGACGGCAGTAGATTTACTTACACTTACGAAATCGAAGGCGATACTTTTTGGTATTATTTCGGCGACAAAGGCTCGGACAGCTACAGTCTTTCAAAGTTCAGTGAGGACGGCAATTCATATTTCGGACGCTGGCAATGGACGGAAGCCGACGGCAAGAGCTACGGCTACGAATATACGGCGACGCGCGTTGAGTAGCCATTCTGCGAAATGCCGCTCAATAGCCAACGGGCGCGAAGGCGGATTCTGTTCACCGCGCGCCCAAACTTTTAATCGACAAAAATCTTACTTTCGCCCGCATCTGATGTTTATATTTAATTTACACGATCAAGTGTATTTGAGAATGAATTGTTTGCCGCAATCGTTGCCACAATAGTGTTGTTCGCGCTGCTTGTTTATATTATTCTTTTTGATGTTCAGGCTTGAACAAGCGGGTCAAGCGACTGATGCAAATCACACATTTGAAATTTTAACTTGCCTTTTCTTTCAAACCTCTGTTCTGTTACACGACCGAATAATACAATAAACTTTAAATAATTTTGACCTCTTAAATCCAAATTTCCTGCGTTTAAGAATGAGCGGTAATTTGTTTGAATTTATACGCCGCGGGAAAACGACAGGCGGCAGATTCATTGGAGAAAAATATGAACAATCAACGATCTACAACCGACAGCTTACAGCTTCTGTTATTAATAGTTTTCATTAGCTTGATTTTTCAAGCGCGGGCGCAGGCGGCAACTTATACCGTGACCAATACGGCGGACGACGGCGCGGGCAGTTTGCGGGCGGCGGTTGCGGCATCGAACGCGGCGGCGACCGATGACATCATTCATTTTCGATTCCGGCGACTGATGCGGGCTGCGCGAACGGCGTTTGCACGATTACTTTGTCGAGCGAGATTCCATTCATCGATTTGCTCTTGATGACTTTTCAGACACCCTCTAAATGCCGGCACTGCGCCGCGCTCGTCACAAAGGATATTTGCGATTACTGCAAAAGTCCGGCTGTGCAAGAAAGCCCGAAATCCGGCTTTGTGCCAATTGAAATTGCTTGGTAAAGGAGGCAGAAAACGATGAATAATTTACAGCACACCAGCATTGCGGGTTTTCCGCGCCTTTCCCAATTCCGAACCGTGCGCGGTCTGTTCGGCAACGACGCGGAAGTGTTTTCAGCCGTGCCGATTTACGACAGTGCGCTCACACATCCCGGTATTTTATCCGGCGATATTCTGATTGTGAAAATCACCAAACATTTTAACGAAGCTAATCTTTACATTTGGAACACACCGCACGGGCGAACGGCGAAATTTGCGCGTGAAAATCGTGCTGAAATCACGCTCCGCAGCGGCAAAGAGTAGACTGAAACTTTTTTTTCGGTCGAAGGTGAAAATGCCCGGTGCGGCGGCTCGGGTCGAGCGGGATTTCAAGATTATAAGATAAGCAAAATCACAAATTACAAAAGCGGTAAGCTATATAACTTACGGCTTTTATAATTTATTCAATGGATTTTATTTTGAAATATGAAAATTGGAGAAATCTATGGTTTTTCTTTTTCAGAGCTTTTTTCTCAGTTGCCGAAATTTTCAATCAAAACCGCTTCGCTGAATTGATTGCCTTGGGCAAAAACAATTTGTTTGTAGTCCGGCGAAAGAGCAAAATAAAATAGCCATCCATTCCTTAAATCCAGCTGCATCACGGGCGGCTGCCCGTCAATCGGCTGCCGCCAGATTTGGGCGGTTCCCGATTTTATGTAAAGCAAAGATTTGCCGTCCGCCGCCCAGCGAACCAGGTTTCGGTAAGCCGGAATACTTATCAATTTAACCGGCTCGCCGCCTTCCGGCGGAAAGATGCCGTAACGCCACGGCTGTTCCTGATTATCGAGATAAATGTAACGCAGCAATTGTTTGCCATCGGGTGAGGAAACTATTGTGCCGGAAGTTCGATAATTATCGGCAATGTCGGACGATTCGCCGCCGTTAATAGAAACTTTGCGGGTAATCATCTGCTTTTGTTCGTTAGCGGTCGCATAATAAATCAGCTTTCCGTCTTGAGAAATATCAAAAAAGCGTTCGTCATTTTTATTGCCGTTCGTCAGCTGCAAAGCGTTTCGCCCGTCCGCATTTATTCGCCAGAGATGCAGCGCGTCGCCGCCGCGCGTAGATGAAAATACGATGTAACTTCCGTCGTTTGTGACGTGGGGCGCGATATTAAAACCTCCTTCGCCGCTGGTCAGCGGCTGCTGTTCGCTGCCGTCGGCATTCATTTCCCACAAATCCACATTGCCGCTGCGCGGACTCGTGAAAATAATTTTGCCGTCCGGCGCAAACGCCGTTCCCCAATATCCGTCCTGCGCCTCGCTGCCGAATGTTAATTGCCGCGCGTCTTCGATATCAACAGACGACTTTGACCAAACATTCGATTTGATGATGCTTTGCCCGACAACGAGCGTTTTCGAGTCGTTCGACAAACTGATCCAGTCGTAATCGTTAAAATCGCGCGTCACCCGAACGGCTTTGCCGGACGGATAGGCGACGCGCCATATCTGATACGGTTCACCGGCTTTTTCTTTTGCCGTAATCAGCAGTCCCGAACCGTCGGCAAGCCACACCGCATCGTCAATCGAATTGAAATCCGGCATCGGCAAATAACCGCCCGTTTGCTCACTGACCAAAAAATCTAAAATCCGCGCCCGCCCGTCGTTGTCTTTTCCGCAGATGGCAAGACGTTCGCCGTCCGGCGACCAGGACATCTGTGAACTCCACACCAGCGGATTAAATTGAGCTTTAAGCGAATCGGACGAATAAACCGGTTCGCCCGCTTCGTCAACGACGATCAATCGGGCAGTGCCGCTCAAAACTGCGATTCGTTTGCCGTCAGGCGAGACGGCGGGCGGACTGGTGACATTTTTGAGAATCTCCTGCGGTTTGCCGCCGAGCAATGGAATACGCTCCAATGTGTTGTTCGGACTGTCTTGCTCGGTCGTTAAATAATAAATCTGCCTGCCGTCGGAGGAGAAGGCAAAATCCATATATTGCCTGTTGTTATCCGGCATAATTTGCACATCGCTGCCGGTTGTCAAATCTCTCAGCCTAAGCGTTTTGTCAGTATTCTTTTCCAGAGTCGCGTAAATCATGTATTTGCCGTCGGGCGAGAGCGTCGGCTGAATCGCGTTTTGGTCGGGTGTCAATCGTTTGAGTGTGACATTTGGCGAATTCCTGACGATAGAAGATTGATTGTTTTTAGAATTCCAAAAAGCGGAAACGGCTAAAATCAGCAAACCGCTGAAAGCCGCAGGCGCAATCATTTTTGATAGAATTCGGCGGCTTTTCTTTACAATCGGCGGGACATTTTCCGAGAGTCGGTCGGAGTTGCCGTTTTCATCCGAATCAGCTGACGTAAAAAGTTTGCCGTTGAAATTAGACGGCGCGGAAATTTCGAATTTTGCATTTGGCGCATTAAGGCGGCGCACGTCGCCGTTAAAACGATAACCACGCCGCCGAAACGTTTCGATCAAAGGTCTGCCGTCTGCCGTCGTGCCTAAAATCTTTCGTAAAATATAAATATACTGCGTCAGATTGGCTTCCTCAACGATTGAATCACTCCAAATCCTCTGCATCAATTCATCTTTGCCAAGAATTTCGCCGTGCTGTTCAATAAGAACGAGAAGTGTCTGTACTGCCTTCGGAGCGAGTAAAATTTCTCCCCCGCCGCGATAAAGAATCAGGTGCAGAGCGTCGAGTCGAAAGTCTTCAAATTCGTAAATCCTTTGAACAGGCGGTTTAATCATTTTTATATTAAATTGATAAATAATTGATATTAAATCATAAGACAACGTTCGTGACCGTTCAATATAAGTTTAATTACAGAAGGCGCAAATTACCCGTTTAAATTATTGAATGAGGATCAAATAATATTAACCATCTTAAAGCCCAATTTCCGGAAAGTAAATTTTTTCAGCGATGCGGGTTAACCTGAGTCTTCCATTCAAATAAAGGAAAAAAATTATGCTTTGCAAAAATAACAGTTTCGCGTTTTTAAAGGCGGCATTGCTTGCCGTCTTAATGTTGAGCGGCGCGGTGTTCGGACAAGTTACGCCGCCAACGGGAATAATCGGCTGGTGGGCGGGCGACGGAGATTTTCGTGATTCTTCCGGCAACGGCAATAACGCGACTCCGGCGAGCGGAGCCGCCGCGCCGGGCTTTCAGGTTGGCGAAGTCGGGCAGGATTTTATGCTTTCCCTCAACAGCACACAATATGCTTCGATACCCGATTCGGCGGCGATTCGCCCGCCGAGTTTGACGATTGAAGGGTGGGCAAAACTGGATGCCTACAACAACACCGCGCCGACTTTTTTCAGTAAAGCTCTCGGCACGGGTAGTTTTGATTCGTATGTCGTTTGGTATCAAGGCACAACGCTGCACGGGGCAGTTTGCAATAACACCGGCTGCATCCAATTAGACGCGCCGTCCTTTTCGGGCAGCGTCTGGCATCACATCGCTTTTTCTTATGACGATCCGGGCGGCGCGACAACTAAAACCGCCAGACTCTATGTAGACGGTGTTTTGGCAGCCTCGAACGCGACGGGCGGAGCTATCGGCTACGACACGCATCCCGCACTGATCGGCGCGGATTATGCTTTTGAATCCATCGCTTTTAGCTGGACGGGCGAACTTGGCGAAATCACGCTTTACAACCGCGCTTTGTCAGCCGCCGAAATTCAGGCGATCAATAACGCCGGAATCAACGGCAAAACCAAACAAGCTCCGACCGGCGCGGGCGCGAATTCGCCAACAACGGTGAATGACGCGACGATCACTTTTGCGAATGCCGCCGCCGCCGGAACGACAACCGATTATACGATTGACCCGGCAACCGCCGGAACGTTGCCGATGGGCTATACGCAAACCGGTTTGGCTTACGACATCTCAACGACCGCCGTATATTCCGGCGCGATTACCGAGTGTTTTCATATTCCGAGCATTAACGACGCGACTGCTTTCGGCAAACTAAAGGTTCTGCATTCGGAAGGCGGAACACTGATTGATAAAACGATTTCGATTGATTTTGCCGCGCTTGTAGTTTGCGGACGAACCGCCACGCTGTCGCCGTTTGTCATTGCCAGCGGGCTTGCTCCGACGGCGGCAGGCACGACGGCGGGCGGGCGAGTCACCGAAGCGAACGGTCGCGGCATCTTTCGAGTTTTAGTCACGATGACCGACGCAACGGGCAATCAAAGGCAAGCCTTTACCAATCAACTCGGTTATTACAACTTTGCAGATGTCGCGGGCGGGGAAGTTTACATCTTTTCAGCTTTTCATCGGCGGTATCAGTTCGAGCAGCCAAACCAAATCCAATTCATCGGCGAGGAAAACGACGGCATAAATTTCATCGGCATATTGAATCCGTTCCGTTTCGATATTTGGAATTTGCCGACAAAGAGGATTGAGTGATTTCGTTGAAATTTAATTAAAGCCTTGTCAATTTCGGCGGGGCTTTTTTATTATGAAAGCGTTCCGGTATTTGTTGTGAATGAAGAATCCGAACGCCATTAACGCTATATCAGGTTATGAAATACGACATCATCATCGGAACGACCTTAGAGCATCTGCAAAAGAAAACGGCAATTAAATTAGCGGAAGGCTGGCAGTTGGACGGCAAGGCTATTCAAAAAGAATCGAAGCCGCGCAAAAACGGTGAGGCGGCGGACTCGTCTATTATGTATAGCCAAATCATCAAGACATCGCAACGCGTGCGGAATGCCAAGCGAAGGCGTTGAAGTTTAAGGTGGATGGGTAAAATTTAAAGATTACACTTTATCTGCTATCTTACCCTTACAAAAATATTACTTTCAGCGGCTTTCAATCCGCAGGATTATAAAGAAAATGCTTGAAACGATTCGCAATCTGTTTGTTTATGATGAATGGGCGGTTACACGTATCTTGAATTCACTCGAATCTCAGTCGAATCTGAACCTGGAAATTTTAATTTTACTTGCACATTTGCTTGTTACCGAAAAAATATGGCTTATGAGATTGCAAGGCGAAGACGCGTCCAAAATAAATAAGTCGCCTGAAATGTCTCTCAACGAGTGCCGGAATCTATCGAGCGAAATTAAGGAAGATTTTAGTGTTTTTCTTGTTTCGTTAAATGCGGAAGATTTAGAGTCCGTTATCACATACGAAAATTTCAAAGGCGCAGAATTTCGCACTTCGGTTCGTGAGATTTTGATGCACGTCGCAATGCACGGGACGTATCATCGAGGGCAGATTGCGACAATTATGCGTAAAGCCGGAATGATGCCCGTAGATACGGATTTTATAACCTTTACCCGTGAAACCGGTGTTAAATAATTTTATTTTGTCCGTCGCCTTTCCAGCACAACAAATGCCGGTCGCGCTCGAAAAGGACAAGGTAATTGAACGCGAACTGAAAGCGGGCGAGTTTTTAGTTGTCGCCGTCCATCAGCGCGGGATTGATGTCGTCGTGTGCGTATTTGCGCCGGACAATTCTAAAACCGCTCGGATTGATTCGCCGAACGAAGATTACGCTGATGAACCGATTGCGCTCGAAGCCAAATCTGACGGTAATTATCGCATTGGGATTTCTTCGCTCGATAAGAACGCCCCGACCGGACGCTACGAAATCAAAATCAACGGGCTAGTTCCGGCGGACGTTTACGCCAAACGGGTCAGCGAAGCTGCTCGAATATCTGAAGCGAGTCGCGCCGGAACACCCCGCCTCAACCGAAGCCTTTTTCGATGGCAATGACCGTTTGTTATCCGGCACGCTCATTTTGAAAAAGGCGACGCAAGCCGTAACGCGTTGGCAAAGTTTACCGAACTCAAAAATAAGTACAACGAATTATTCGTCTTCGCTCGAAATTAACGGCGCGAAGCTGGCGGCAAAGTCCAGCCAACCCGAATACGAATGAATGCGCGGATACGCCCGCGCTCTCGCGCAGTATTTAGATACGTTTTTGGTCGAATATCGACAGCAACGTCCGTCGCGATCTTTATATGGCGAATAATTTTCGCCGGTTCGCAGGCGACAAGGCGGTGGGAACGGGATTTGTTGTGAAGTTGCTCTTTGGAACAGTGAAGCTTAATTGATGTTTTTTGTTTGAAAGAATGTTTACTTAAACTCTTTGTGCTTTGTTCGTTAGGGACAGATATTTATGAATAATTCTAGTTTTGACTCCTACCTGCAATCGTTCATATTCGGTAGTTAAACTATAAGTTCAAGCCGTTTTGCCTAAATCTTTGCTTATAAAAGAGAAGTGCTTTCTTAAAAACCCGCTTGCCAGTCCGTCGATGGCAAAGATGTGCGGAAAGGTGCGTTTTCGATGGGATTTTTGCATTATGCTTTGAGAGTCGGCATTGTAAGGAAGATTTTTAGGCACATCCTGTTGAAATAAGTGTCGTCGGTCCGGGTTAGAAGAGGGATAATACAGGGTTAATATAGGGTTAAGAGGGTTAAGGACGCAAAAAAGTTTGTAAACTGTTGTTTTTACAGTGTTTATAAATTCGTTCGTAGGAGTCAGAACTAAATGTTCGGTGCGTAATTTAGCGTTAGAGTAGGCATCTCGGGTGAAGATTTTGATGAAAAATCCGCTTCCAGGAGTCAGAACTATATATGGTAGGAGTCAGAACTAAGTAATTTTTCGCCTGTTAGGAGTCAGAACTATATATTCTAGGAGTCAGAACTAAGTAATTTTCCCGGGTTTGCCTGTGGAAAAGTCGGGCAAAAGTGCTTCTAGGAGTCAGAACTATATATAGGTAGGAGTCAGAACTATATATAGGTAGGAGTCAGAACTATATATAAGTAGGAGTCAGAACTAAAGTTTAACTCTTCCGATCAATCTAACCGATAAATCCGCCGGGCGCGTCTTCGTCTTCGATCACCATTTTAATTTGCGAGTCGATAATTGATTTCCGGTAATTGCCCTTTTTCACCTCGGCAATAAATTCCGGGTGCGGCAAAATCGAGATTTTATAGTCGACGACTTTTACGCGCGGGCGGTCTTGTTTAATTTCGGAAGCGTGGAAAGTCAGGATTGTATTCGATTTTTTCAGTTCCTCGACACCCTTTTCAAAATCGCGCAGATTTTTGCTCATCTGGCTGTATTTGGTCAGTCCGAAATATTCGATTAAAGTGGAAAGCAATGCCTCATACTTGTCTGTGAAACTCGCTTGAGTATAAAAATGCGACAGCCGCTTGTGGAGTTTGCGGGCGATGGCTGTGCGGTAACCCATCATTTTTTTATAGTTGATGAGCCGAAACTTTCTCTCTTTTATTGAATTGGTGACGAGCGGCGAAAAGCGCACGAAGGTCTGGTTTTCGTCGCCGTCGCCGCGAATGCCGAGAGTTTCAATCGGGCTGAAAATCAGCCTGACCTGATCGGCTTCACATTCGAGTTCGATATTTGTTTTGGTGAGAATTTCGAGCGATTCCTTGATTTGCGTGTAGGAATAGGTATGTCCGTTGTCTTTAAGTTCTTTTTGCAGCTGGTAGAGCGTAAAACGGACGCTCGCCAAATCGTCGAGGAAAACGCCGCTGCCTTCGACCATTAACTTCCGCAGGCAGTCTTCGATGACCTCTTCGCGCTGCGACGGGTAATACTCCCGCACGGTTCCGTCTTTATCTTCGATTCTTGCCGGGTCGAGTTTCATCCGGTAACGTTTTCCCCGACAGTCGAACTCGCGTTCTAATCGAGGCAGGTAAGTGTCGGCGACGCGGCTTGCTTTTCCTAAATATTCTTTCGGCAGAAAGTCGTAAATTTCCACCGTGTTCGAATATTTTTTGCTTTCCGGTTCGAGAATTTGGAACAGGCTCAATTGGATCGGATGGTCTTGTTCGTATCTTTCGAATGCCTTGGGTTTCTCGCGTCGCCTGGTCGGACGTGTTTCTGTTTTGCCCTTGGTCAATCTGGCATTTTTTGAATTTTGTTTATTGTTTGCCATATGAAAAATTATCTCCATGAATATGTGAAGATTATTATATCTACTTTTTTATTGTTTTTGATATTCAGCCGTTCGGCAAATGAAAAGTTTGGGTCGGTGTCTTTAAGTAATCCCGAGATTGTCTTTGTGCTTGATATTCACTGCTCAAAATTATTTTAAGGAATATCTTCGACTTTTCTTCGAACTTAAAGCCATCGGCGGATTTTGGAGGATTCAATACGAGCCGCTCAAAGTTTTCGATCCGCGCGTCGCAACATTTCAAGTGGTTTTCGATGTCGCTGATCGGCATAAATAATTTCTCGATATTCGCCGTTTAAGGCAGTATCAAAAGGTCAAAGTTTTTAGAACAGCCTCTAAATTCACTACTGACAAAAACTGACGAAACTTTTTTTGATTTCAAAATCCGCGTCTCGATTTATTCAATCCGTTTCGTCGGCAGATTCCGGATGTCGAATCGCCCGGTCAGAATTTTAATCGCTCAAACTAACTACTTATTCGGGTAGTGTAATCACAAAGCTGAATCAATATCATTAGAATCATCATACGAGAGATGATTTGTTTCGCGTGATCAAATTTTAGGAAAAAAATGTTATAAACACAAAACCATCTATTCGTCATTTCGGGGTAACCGCAGTCGGACTTATGATTGCCCTGTTCGGGATGCCGATCGTGTTATTAGCATATCGCGCGGCATTTGGGGAGATTACATCCACCGCGCTTATTTTTGTGTCTGGCTTAACTGTTTGCGCACAGATTCAAGAAAATCGAACCGCGCCTGCTAAAAAATGCAGTCCGATCATAGAAGGTTTGCAGTTCTGCACGACTACTCCGTTCGTTTTGCTTAATTCTGACGGGCAGATTCTGATTGATGTTTCGATTCAAAATATGACGAATAAAACTCTTTCCGTCATACACGGCAACTTTTATGAGTATTACAAGACGGCCGTTACGGATTCGGGCGGCAGAAGAGTTTCTTCATTTCGAGAAATAATACTGAAGAAATTTCATGAGAATACCGCTACGCCGGAAGAAATCGGAACGTTACTTCCGATCAATTCCAGTCCGCGCACTATAACGCTCACCCCGCAGAAAGAATATAAGGCGCAGCTGAATATCAGCGATTTTTACGACTTTAAGACAAACGGCAGTTACCGTATCAAGATGAAAAGGATAATACCGAAGCAAAACAGAAAGGGCAGCAGGCTTTTGTCTTTCGGCGACATTACACTCGAAGTTAAATAATACGAAAATAGATTTAGATTTTTACCGTTTATGAAAATTTTATTCACCTTTGTGTCTATTTTCGCCTTCGTGTTTGATTCCTATGGTTCGCCGCCGCCTTAAAAATTTTGTTAAAATTCAAATATGAAACGCGCTGAAATATCTGAATACAAAGATGATTATGAAGATTATTGTTCGCTGGTCGAAGAAACCGATATTGTTTCAGCGATGCGAAAACAATTGACCGAAGTCGAAAATCTGTTCGCTTCGATTTCCGAAGAAAAAGGCGAGTTTGCTTACGCCGAAGGCAAATGGACGATTAAACAACTGCTCGGACACATTATTAACGGCGAGCGGGTTTTCTCCTATCGCGCTCTGCGAATTGCTCGTGGCGATCAAACGCCGCTTCCGGGTTTCGACCAGGATTTGCTCACCGATAACGGCAATTTCAATTCAATCAGTCTCGCCGATCTACTCGAAGAGTTCTCACATCTCTGTCGGGCGAATATAATCTTTTTTCAAAATCTAACGGATGAGGCGTGGGAGCGAACCGGCATGGTGAATGACACGCCGGCTTCGGTTCGCGCCATTGTGTATAATATGGTCAATCACGTGCGGCATCATATTGATAATTTGCGGCACCGTTACCTGTCCTAATTTGATTGTCGTTTCAATCGCCGAAAATTTCCGCGGTCGGAAAAATTTGAACATAAGCTGGACTTTGATATTTTATTTCAATGAAAATCTTATATTCTTTCACCTTTATCATTATCTCTCGTGTTTAATTCCTACGCCCTTTCCGCTTGTGTTTAAGACGACGAAGGAACTTAAGGCGGGCAAACCGTTTGCGCTCGAAATTTAATTTTCATTTGTAACTTCAAACCCATATTGTATTACCGCTTTCAGTATTTCAATGTTTATATCTTTGAGAGTTTTGAATCTAATGCAATACCCGCTCACGCTCGCTTTTCCGAGTTTTTTTCCATATGTTTGGACTAAGTATTTCTTATCTTCGATACTAAGAATGTAGAGAGATGTAATTTAGACGAGTTTAAAGAATGAGTCAGTATTCTTTTGGATTAATGAAAATTTAAGATTAAAAAAAGAATGTTTAAATGCGTTCCAAATAATTAGACACAAAGAATTTTAATCCGTTAAAAAGAGGCGACAGTATTCCTGAAACGCCTCTTAATCTTCCGGATTATTTAACTTTGCTTTTCAGCCATCGCCGCAGGGCGAAGCCCGTCCAATATAAAAAATGTTTCATTTTGATTTGAATGAGAGGCTTTAGAAAAAGCCTCTCCCGATAACTTTGATTTTGATGCTTGAAGCGTCGGCAGGGTTCGTCGTTTCTCATTAAACGCTGTTGATAAATTAGCATTGTTTTTGCCGTCGAATCAAGAATTTTCTTTGGTCAATTCAACAGCAATAAAAATCAAACCGCAATCAATTTTCTTGACACTCACCCGCAAACCGTTTTAAATTTCCTTCCAAAGTTTTACAAACCTAAGAATTCTTTTAAAGTCGCCGTCAAAAAGTCGCCGCCCCGGTGCCATTGCGGGTGCGCTGTCCGTATAATAATCTTCAGAGCCGTTTCCTG
This sequence comes from uncultured Pyrinomonadaceae bacterium, assembly GCA_964237235.1. Lineage (GTDB taxonomy): Bacteria > Acidobacteriota > Blastocatellia > Pyrinomonadales > Pyrinomonadaceae. The sequence continues at coordinate 14,295 of CAXSGY010000020.1, read as the reverse complement.
AATTTTTGCGTTTGTTCCGGTTAATTTTGATTGTTATGATGGATTAAAAGGTTTCGTATGTTTTATAAAAATCAACTTCGAATCGTCTTTGTAATTCTCGGTATTTGGTTGCTTTGTTCATCGGCTGTTTCGGGGCAATACTACCACGGCTCGACGCGCAAAATCGCTCTTTATCAAAATCCCGTTTTTGATTTTGATTTTCCCGATCCGTCCGTAATTCGCGCCGCCGACGGTTACTATTACGCATACGCCACGCAGTCGTTGGTCGGAGGTGTCTGGCAAAATATTCAAACGGCGCGGTCGCTTGATTTGACTCATTGGGAAAGATTGACGGACGCGCTGCCCGTCAAGCCTTCGTGGGCGAATCAGACGCAGAATTTTTGGGCGCCGCACGTCGTTTTCGCCGATAACCGTTACCTGATGTATTACTCGGCTGACCCGAATTCGCAAACCGGTCTTTGTCTGGCGGTCGCCTCGGCGAGCAGTCCGGCGGGACCTTTCACCGACAAAGGCGCGCCGCTCAAATGCGGTTCCGGTTTCGTCAACATCGATCCGATGGCGTTCGACGACCCGAACACCGGCAAACATCTGCTTTATTGGGGAAGCGGTTTCGACCCGATTAAGGTTCAGGAACTCGCCGCCGACCGAATAAACTTTGCCGTCGGTTCGCAGCCGGTCAATTTGATTTTTCCGATCAGTGATTCCAACCCGTCGAATTACCGCAATCTGGTCGAGGGCGCGTGGATGAATTATCGCAACGGCTATTATTATTTGTTTTTCTCGGGCGACGACTGCTGCACGAGCGCGCATTACGCGATTATGGAAGCGCGTTCGACCGCCGCGACCGGACCGTTTGAAATTCTGCCGGAAAATAACGGTGTCATCGTCAAAGGAAATTCTTTATGGCTCGGACCCGGACATAATTCGATCATTCGTGACGATAAATCGACCGATTGGTTAATTTATCACGCTTATCATCCGAACGACCGCAATCGCGGTCGCGTAATGATAATCAACCGCTTAATTGACGGCGGCGACGGCTGGGTCAGACCCGAAGCAAACGCGCCGACGCAGGAAGTGAGAGTCGCGCCTTTTATTACCCGTCAACACAACTGAATGCTGCTCTGTTTGTAACCGTTAGTTTATAATTTTGAAATCGTCAGCCGCTTTGAGCCGATCCCTTCGGTTAATCCAGCCATAAAATTTTCTCCAAGAAAATGCGCCCGCCAGGTTCAATTTATGAACCTGGCGGGCGCGGCATTTGATAATGCGGAAATCTCTTAAAATTTAGCGGCTTGCGGCATCGAAACCGATGCGGAAAAGGCTTTTAGTTGTAATGAATATTTTACTTTATTTTCGCTTTGTGAGTAAGAAAATTTTTTGCATAATTTCGACTGATTCGGGTATTCTTGAAAAGGCTGGTCGAAGCGACATCGTTTGTAACGAATATTTGCTACAGACGCATCTACTAAAACTTATTCTACGGCTTTAACCAGTAAAACCGTCTCTTAAATTCTTGAATTAATTTTAACTGCAGTGTATTAGCGTTCAGAAGCAATTTTGTCTGATGCAAGCTAAATCCTAAAACTAAATTCCTGTAATCATCATCTTATGAAAAACCTACTTTGTTTCCATACCCAACTTTTCAAAACGATGTATACGATGATTTTCATCATCGGTCTAGGCGGTGTCGCGTTCGGCGCAACATTTATCGTAACCAATACGAACGATAGCGGCGCGGGAAGTCTGCGGCAGGCGATTGCGAGTGCTAACGATACGACAGCGGGTGACACGATCAATTTCAATATTCCGGCAAACGATCCGAATTGCAGTGCCGCCGGTGTCTGCACAATCACTTTGACCGGCGGCGTGATTTCCGCTCAGGCGGCGGGCGGCGAGCTGCTCATCGCCAATCAAACCGGCGCACAAAAATTGTTGATTTCCGGAAACAGTGCTAACCGTATTTTTGAAGTCGGGTTGAATGGAAATCTGACGCTCGACGGTTTAACTGTTCTGCGGGGTGCGGGCGGCAATACGGGTGTCATCAGAAATTCTCAAGGAACTTTAACGATTAATAATTCGATTATTACTCAAAACACAGGCGGTTTTATTGTTTACAGTGGAGCTTTCGGCAACGCCGGGACTCTGAATATTAGTAATACGACCGTCAGCAACAACACGGGCATCGGAATTTTTGCCACCAATCAATTAGCCGGCGGCGGCACGGTGAATATTATTAATTCGACCGTCAGCAATAACATTGTCAGCGATACCGCCGTCGCCGGCGGCAACGGCGGCGGCATTTATTTTCTCGGCGGACAATTAAGGATTACGAATTCGACCGTCAGCGGCAACGGAAATGCGGTGGGCGGCGGTATTTTTATCAGCACGTTCGGCACCGGCGGAAGCACGTCGGCTGTTTTAACCAACTGCACCGTAACAGCCAATACATCAACTGAAGGCGGCGGCGGAATCGAGGTTTTTCGAGCAACGCTCAATCTTCGCAATACAATCGTTTCGGGAAATACGCGCGCGGGCAGCGCATCTGATATCAGATTTAATGAGGCGGCGGGAGTATCGTTTGGAAATAATTTGATCGGCATCTCGACCAACTTTAGTACCGGAAACACGCAGTGGCTCGCCTCGGATCAACTGAATCAGGACGCGCGACTCGCCCCGCTTGCCAACAACGGCGGAACGACTCAGACACACGCTCTGCTGTTTAATTCTCCGGCGATTAACGCGGGCAACAACTGCGTGATCACGGCGAACGGCTGCGGCGATAATAATCCGCCGGTCGCGTCCGACCAACGCGGGCAGGCGCGTTCCGGAGCGGTGGATGTCGGAGCCTTTGAATATTTCTCACGCACGGCGTTCGACTTCGACGGCGACGGTCGCGCTGAATTGAGCGTCTTTCGTCCGTCGAATGGCATCTGGTATTTTATGGACTCGGCGGGCAGTGTCGGCGGCATCCAGTTCGGCTCGGCATCGGATAAGCTCGTGCCGGCGAACTACGACAACGACGGCAGAACCGATGTCGCTGTGTATCGCAACGGAGTTTGGTATATCCAACGCAGTTTGCTCGGATTCACGAGCATGCAGTTCGGCATAAGCGACGACATTCCGGTTCCGGCGGATTTCGATGCCGACGGCAGAGCCGATTTAGCCGTGTATCGCCCGTCAACCGGCACCTGGTATGTCCAGCGTTCGACTTTAGGCTTTACCGCTGTGCAATTCGGCTCATCAGGGGACAAACCGGTGGCGGCGGATTTTGACGGCGACGGCAAGGCTGATTACGCCGTGTTTCGTCCGTCAACAGGCATCTGGTATGTGCAGCAGTTGAGCAACGGATTCTTTGGAATTCAGTTCGGAGCGGCGGAAGACAAGTTAGTCGTTGCCGATTACGACGGCGACGGGAAAGCGGACTTTGCCGTGTTCCGTCCGTCGAACGGATTCTGGTATTTGCAACGAAGCAGTGCCGGATTCACGGGCGTTCAGTTTGGAGCGTCAACGGACGTGCCGGTTCCGGCGGATTATGACGGCGACGGGAAAGCCGACATCGCGGTCTATCGCAACGACACGTGGTTCATTCAGCGTTCGACGCAAGGGTTCACGGGCGTGCAGTTCGGCGCGACGGGCGACAAGCCCGCGCCGAGTGCGTTTGTTCAGTAGAGTTTGAATAATAAAAGATGAAAAAAGCCTTTAGTAATCTAAGCTAAGGGCTTTTTTCTTTTGAAGGAAAAGAGATTTTCGGTAGTTGGTCCGGCAACAGTTCGCGGGCTTTCTTGCGCGCTTCTTTCGGATATTTCTCAATAAGCAATCCGAGCATCGCAATCTCGACACGGCGAATTTCGTCGTGCTTTTTATCTGTGCGGATCACAGAGATAGTTTCAATTTCTGCCAGAATGAATTATCTTTGTAATTTTGCAATCGAAGCCGTTCTTTGACCCGTCAAAGAACGGCTTCAACTTCATCGTGATACGGTGTTTAGATTGCTAACTCATTGCATTTTTCCCACGGCGTTTTGCTATCCAAAGAACCGTGCGGGCGATACTCTTTGTAGTACGCCACTTTCTCAAAGTCGGTCTGAAAAGACCGAGAGAGGCGGCAGACAAAACCGGCATTCTTCGCTGCTTTGCAGAGTTCGACCCACTCTAAACGGGCTTTTATTTTGTGCGTCATAATTCATCATATAATTGAAAAGATGTCTATGATCCGCACAGTTGAGCTATGAAAAACCATTCTTTTAAGCAAACTGCTTCCGTGCCTTTTAAGTTTCGTATGGTGCCTCTCTATATTGGTTCGGTATTCGTTTCCTTTAGGAATTTTGCCCGTCGTATTGTCAATAATTGTAGCAAGGTTGTGACCGGCTTCTAAAAGCCAAAGATTAGTGAATTTCGCGGTACCGGCAAAAGTTTCCGCTCTGCCGGCAATCGTTTCATAGAACCGATGCGTTCCCGTTTGCACCGCCCCGTATAAAACGTCCTTTTTGTAGAGCGGATAAATCTCGGTGCTGCCTTCGATTAATTCGCATCTCGACTGATAAATAGCGGGCGACTTGCACAAGCCGCCGCGCAAATTTTTAATAAATTCCTTTTTGTCGGAAATACCGTCTTTATCGTGAAAGAACTCGAACTTCTCGCTCAGTAAATTATCAAATTGGCTGATGTCGCAGGTATTAAAGCCGACGTTCAAAAGCGAGCCGTCTTGAGAAATAATAGTCTTATATAATTCGGATTTTTCGTCGCTCTTCTTCGCCTGCGCGAGCATCGCGATTGATGCCGAAAAAGACAGACGGCTAAAATAAACATTTTTTTATACGTTTCTAAAAAGTTATTCCCTTTAATATTTCTCCGATCATTAAGGTTTGAGCGTCTTCTTTCCTTCTAAATTTATTTAATCTCCCCAATATCCATCGAAAGTACCGCCACCGCGTCTCTGTTTATGGAACCATTCCGTGCCGCCGGATTCGCTCCCACATCCATTGGTGAACCATATCGGAAGCGATAATATCCTGCTTTTGGGTGATCGTCGGCTTTTCGACGATCTTCACGTCCGGGATGAAACCGAATGATGTCGTGCGCTCGAGACCGAGCGTCGTCGGCGTGTCGCCTTTGAAAGGGAGACCGCCGACACCGGAGTGGGTCGCGTAAAATCTTTTCATCTCCAGCACGTTCGGCAATTCCGCTTTCGTCGCCGTGTTCCCGAACGGCACCAAGCCTTCAGGAAGGTGCGCCGAATTGCCCTCCCACGACCGCACCGCCGGATCGCGCAGGGCGTGATAGGCTTTCGTGACGTTGCGCGGAATCACGTCCGGGTGTCCGGCGGCGCGGTCAACCGCATCGAACAACGCCAGGCAGTCGATGTTGCCTTGAAACTGCGGATTTTTGAGCAGTTCCTGCGCGACCAGCACGCAAATCGCCGCGCCGCGGCTCCAGCCGGCGAGAAACACTTTGTGATCGCCCGTTCGATGGTAAATCAGAATCTGCCTGACGACTCCGCGAACGATGCCCGGAACCTCGAAGCCGTGCCACGTCGGACCGCGGAAATACGCTTTCTGCTCGCGCGTCTCGTAATAGATGCGTTTGACGAAGCTCTTGCGCCATCCGCCGTCGCCCTCCATATGTTGTCGATATTCCGTGTCGTCTTTCGCTCCGGTGCCGTCCACTCCGATAAACATAATAATTTTTCGTCTCCTTGTTATAATGCTAAAATTTTTCAAGTAACCGTTTCGGCGCAACCGTTCGCCACGCCTGCTCGATCAGGTATTTCAAATCAGCGAGCCGCACTTTGTTTAATCTGACGAGCATCAGCGGACTCGGCACGTGATGCGGGGTCAGAAAGAAAACATCCGGCGCGCCCTCGATCAAGGATGAGCGCAGCGGGAATTCGATCTTGAGGACGACGATTTCCGGTTGATCCCATTGCCGGGCGACCATTTTCTTTTTGACCTTAAAAATCGGCGTGCCGAAAGCCGTGCCTTCCTCGACTTCGGGAAAAGCTAAAATTATTTCACGGAATTTTTCGTAAGTTACGCCCATCTTTTTCATCCGCCGATCAAATCGTAATAATTATTTCCTTCATAACATTTCGCTGCTTTAAGAAAGCTAGAAAACCGAAAAATTGTGTTCGATAATACGAATGGATGTAACCGCTTCGCCGTTTTTGCGGGCGGGTTCAAACTTTATTCCGACTGCGGCTTTGATTGCGCTTTCGGTCAGACCGAAGGGAAGTGTTTTAACCGGAAAAATAAATCCGATCTTGCCGTCTGTGCCGAATTCGGCAGCGAGTTTTACGACTCCGCTCGTACGATTGGCGCGCGCTTCATCGGTGTAAGCAGGTCTCATCATCGAAGTTGTCTTCTCCTGCTGATCAAAATAAGAAGAATCTGCCGGAAGAACAGTTCCTGTGTCGAACGCCTTGCGCGCGTTCTTCTTATCGCCCGTCCGCGCCCGGCTCATTCCGAGAAAAAGCCACGCATCGCGGTCTTTATCGTCTGTTTTAACCGCGCTCTCGAGAAGCGTAATCGCGCCGGCGTAATCGCCTTTTTGATAAAGCGCGATGCCTTTGTCGCGGTCGGTTTGAGCAAAAACGCCGACGGCGAAAATTAAAATCATTATTGCTGAAAGATACAGTTTCATAAATGTAAGCCTCAAACGTTTTCTTTCCGTCTAAATATATCTAATCTCCCCATCACCCATCGAAAGTGAAACAATCGCGCTGTCGGAAGATTTCGCTTTTATTGCTTTTTAATTTTGTCTAACGCTTTGAGGAATTTTTCATCTTTCATAAAACGGCTAAATGAGCTGTCGGTTGCCGGATTCGGCATTTTTTCTCCTTCGATCATATTTTCCCTGTTCCGAAAGGCACTCTTCAGATAACCGATTGCCTGGTCTTCGTCATTCATTTCGGCGTAACTGCACGCCATATTATAGTGGAACATCGCGTAATCGGGATCTTTGGATAATCCGTAGGCGAATGTCTTTTTAGCTTTGTCCAAATCTCCAGAAATCCCATAAGCCATTCCCATATTGTCGACTACCACGCGCCACATTGTCTTGCCGAGCATCGGATGCCTTTCCTCCGCGTCGAGCGATTGCCGGTATAATTTGACGGCGTTCGGATAATCTTTTTTCTTGTAAAAATCGCTGCCCTGGACGGCGTAATTGAGCGCGGTTTTGCCTTCATCGCTCCGGTTGTCGCCTCCGACGTTGGGAGCCGCCGAATTTTGATCGGGCGTGCCGGGGCGGTTACCGTCGCCGTCGTTTTTCGGACACGCGCAGGCTACGACAAGTAATATCAAAAGAGCGAGGATTAGATTCAGATTGTTTTTATTTTTCATAAATTAAATTTTGTAGCCGTCTGATCTTCCATCCATCGAGCGTCATCAACGCGCCGCCCGCCGAATTTATTCTGCGTTATCTCGATCCCAAGACGACCAAAATTTGTTTGCTTCATCATTAAATAATTCGATGGTTTGACCGTTTACAAAATAGATACGGATGGTCGAATCGGACATCCGTTCAACGTGGGTAATATGTTCTTCGGAGATTATATAATTCTCTAATCTGGTTATTTTGCTCATAAATTCAACTCCCCAAAATCAAGGCTTGAACGGTTTCTTTTATTCAAATTAAATTGAGTAAAATCATTTTGTAGAACTTTGTGAGATGTAATTTAGACGAGTTTAGAGAATCAGTCAATATTTTTTGTATTAGAGAATCATTTGGAGTGACAATATGTGCAATGGCAAAGCCAAAATTTGTCTTGGCAATCAAGCTGAAACCGTCCCGTTCTCAGCGCATCTTTCATTTTCGCCCGATATTTTTCCTATCTTGTCAGAAACGAGGCGCGCTATAAATAAATTACTGAAATCCAGACGGTCGGCGATTGTCGTTTGTGCGGCGCAATTGACGGCGCGGCGATTCGCAAAGCGGCGGAAATAAATAGTTTTCGTGACAGACTGAAAAAATATAAATACCGGGGAAAAGTCGGCTTTAGAAAGCCGATTTTTTCTTTCCGGGTAAACTTTTCGACTTTGTTCCGAATATTCCGATGTTTGTTAGGGAAAATCCCTAATATTTTTATCCGCCTTCCCAATGTTCGGAAAATCGCTTTTGTCCGACAATAAAAATGCTGCAAACATTTAACCGATAAATTCTTTTCCGTAACTCAAAAGAAATTTATTGATTAAATAAGCTGTCCGTTAAATGGGAACACGGCGGGCATAATTTACAACGGAGGCGAGCGAATCTTGCCTCTGTTTTTTATACCGACAATAGAAAATGAATTTATTATATTGGACGAACTTTGTCTTTTGGCGTTGGATAACCGGTAAAGTAAAATCCCGCAAAAAATTATGAGAAAAAATACCGTCAGAGTTATCAAAAGAGGTGAAACGGACAAAGCGGAAAACCCGCAATTTTCAGTCGATTCCTCAAACAGTGAAAAAGATGTTCGGATGAGCGTCGCCGCTACGGTCGGCAAATGGATATCCGAACACCGCGCGAACAGTCAAGCGGAGGCAGCCGCTTCGGTCGGCAGAATCGCCGCGTGGAATGTGATGCCCGGAACTTTTTAGAGACAGTGACCGGGTAAAACTATTTTGTTTTTTCAGCAAAACAAAGATTAATAAAACGAGCGCGGAAAAAGAAAAAACTTCTAACTTTCGTCCAAACTTTTGTTACGCTACAAAAATATCATTAATTAACCATTGGGCGGTTAATATATCGTAACGGACGTAGAATAAAAAAGGCTGCATCGTCGTTTATGCAGCCTTTCTCAAAATAATTGAAAATCAAATGTTTTTGATACAAATTCTTGTTGATTCAGGCATTTTGCAATTTGAATGACATCAAATTCTCTTTTTCCTCTCTCATTTGCTTTTCATTCCAATGAAAACCCTATTTGCTTTCCCGTCTATTTTCGCCTTTGTGTTTAATTCCCGACGAATAAATTTCTTTACACTCTCAAAATTTAAATCGTAAGATAATTGGCATTATGAATCGAAAAGTCGTTCCCGCATTAATCTTTATCTTTTTCGTTTTAGGCGTTCTCGGTTTTTACCGTTATTCTTCCGAAGCGCGAATGGTTGATGCCGTCGGACTATTCGCCAGCGGAGCCTGTTGCGGCGCGGCTCTAATCGGTTTGGTTTTCGCTTTCAAAGGAAATCTCAATTCTCCGACGATTGAGAAATAAGCTTTGATTTGCAGGAATTCAAAAAGGCTTTGATATTTCAATTATCAAAGCCTCTTCTTATATTCAGAATTATCCTTTCCATAATTTAAGTCCTTTTTTATCAATAGTTACACAGTGTTATGGAGTGTTATCGAGTGAGTTTTTAGTAAACTCTTTTCACTCCATAGCACTCCATAACAGCACTGACTAGATACATTTTTAGATACAGTCTCGAAGCGATTTCTAGACTGCTTTTGCCGATTTTTTTTGAAGCGATTTGAACGCATCGCTCTTTCTCTGCTCCGACGGGTGAGCGTAACGCGACACTTCCCCAAGCCCGGAATGACCGAGCATCGAGGCGAGCGTTAAAAGGTCGGTTCCCTCTTCCAAAACTCTCGTGGCGAATGTGTGGCGCAGATCATAAATTCTGAATTTTAGTTTTACCGATTCGAGAGCAATCTGGTGATGCCGGTTCAAATCGAATGTGCGGACTTCGCCATCCGTTTCATTTTTCGGAAACAGAAAGTCGCCTTCAAATTTACTAAGCCGCGCGCGAAGAATTTTCTCGACTCGTTCGGTGAACCAGATTTTGCGATTCGCCGATTTGGTTTTGCCATTCTCGACTTGCAAAAAACCTTTGTCTAAATTCACCTGGTGCCGCCGCAGTTCATACACTTCCATCGGTCGCATCCCGGTTTCGACGATGATCGTCGCCACATCCCGTAATGGTTGTGAACACCCCATCAAATAAAGTTTTTCGTCGGCGCGGCTCAAGACGTGAAACCGTCTTTCATTTTCAGAAAGCTGCTTGATGCCCGCCGCTATATTTTTCGTTAAGTGTTCGGATTTGACGAGGCGGTTGAAAATTGTTTTAAGAGCGATGATTTCCAAATTCACCGTGCCGCTCGTAATCGAGCTTTTAGTTTTCTGCGAAGTTTGTTTCGACCGCCAGATAATATATTCTTCGACGTGCTTGGCTTCGATGCGGTCCGACTTCAAACGCCCGAAATACTTCTTGATCGGCTGGCAGGTATACATCATCCGGCGATAAGAGTTCGGTTTAGCGGCGTGTTTGATCTTCAGCCATTTGAGATAATCTTCGACCGCATCTTTGAAGAATGGCGCGTCTTTTTATAGTTTTACGCCAATGCGCCCCAGGGCAAGCTCGTGCCGGTAAGCGGATTCGACTTCCGCCGCGTCGCGCTTGTTTTTGCATTTCGTAGACTGCTGCACCAACTCGCCGGCGAAGGTGAATTTCATCCAGTAATATTTCGAGTTCGGGCGTGAGCTGCTCGTGCCGAAAACCAAAATTCAGGAACAGATCGAAGATTTGAAAACATCCAAAGAAGCCGATTTCAGAAAAATCGAAAAGATGGTCAAAAGTGCTAAACCCGAAGATCGGGAAGAGATTTTCATTGGTTTGTTTCTGTAAATCAAACGAACCGAATCTTAAGCGATTCGTATTATCTATTGCTGATAAATTATTATGCGCAACGGAAGAATTTCAGACAAAATGGCGGCGGTTCTTCAGGACAAGAAAGCAACGGCATCACTTCGTTCAAATATCAGTAACGGAAGAGCGGTTGTTGTTCGTGTTGGAGAAGAAAATTACCGTGTTTCCAGCCGAAATGTGTCAACTCACTCCGACCATTCAAGACGCTATCAGAATGAAGCCGATACGAACAATCGTAGAAGTTGAACTTTAAATCAAAAACAACCAAATGGAATTTGCGTTTTCCGCACTACTTCTTCTCAGTTTAATTCTACCGGGTTTCATACTTCAATTTACATATACCAAAGGCACTTGGCGTTGGAATAGTCCTAACGTGAGTCGCCCTTTGTCTGAGCAAATTCCGAGCGGAGTTGTTTCGGCTGCCTTTTTACATTTAATTTGGGCAACTATTTGCGGTTATTTCTACCAGATAAACCTCAAAGTTTTGACGATGCTTCTGTTGGGCAATTACGGACACGACGAAGAGCATTTTGATGAGATATTAGAAAATCTTTCAAATTCGCCATACAAAATCACACTTTATTTTCTTTCGCTTTATGCGCTAGCAGCAATAATTGGATTTATTTTTCATAAGATCGTTCGCGTCTGCAAATTAGATCACAAAAGAAGGTTTTTCAGATTTAACAACGAATGGTTTTATGCGCTCGGAGGAGAACTTTCAAAATTCACGGAAACCAAGGACATTGACGGAGAAATAGACGTAGTTTGGCTCACAACCATAGTTCATCACGAAGGGAAAAATGTACTTTACAGAGGTTTTATTTATGATTTCTATTTTGATTCGGAAGGACATTTAGATCGAGTTATCTTAACAGATGTTGATCGCAGGGATTTATCGAATGATAAAAATCCAAAGAAAACTGATGAAAATAGATTTTACGAAATCGAAGGCGATTATTTTATTCTTCGTTATTCTGAGATGACAACAATAAATCTATATTACATTACCTTTGAAGCAGAGGTTTCACCTACTGTTGCGGAAATAACTGTTGCCCAGAATTCTAAAGAATCGGAGGAGCATTCCAAATCTAATCTTAAAGATAAAAGCCGATGAAAGCTTATTGAAATAATCTCCAGTCTATATAAATCAAAAATTGAAATTTCTTTAAGAATCCGAACCGACAATTATTCGTCGTAAAGCATTTCCGACAATTCATCCGTCGCCGATTGCGTTTTGAAAGTAAATTCGACAATTTGAAATCTGAAAAATAGTTCTTCAACGTTTGTTTATAAAAGTCCGCTTTCGATCAAATGAGCGGGCTTTTTTGTTTGGGTTAATAAATACTCGACGCTACCTTAGTTTCGTGCCGAATTAGAAGAGATTTACCATCTTAATAACTACAACGTGCAGCGGAGCAGCAATATCTAATGGGTCTATCTTGCCCGTATTCTTTGCTAAAGCGAACTGCAATTGCGGTCCGAGCGACAGCAGGAAAGGCATCAAATCCACCACTGTTTGAATGTTGCTGGCAAAAGTCAAACGACAACCGAACATCGCAATACGTTTCAATTCAATTTTCATAAATTTATCAATCGGAGAGGAGCGAAAACTAACGTCGCTGACGGTCCGATTTCCGAGAGTATTTGTGAACGGTCGCCCGTGAACGGCTTCGTTGGGCATATCCTTATCTTGGGAAGGATCAGGAACAAAGTTTTCAAAACCGAGGTATTTCGCGTCGTTTGTGCCACCGATGGTAATCATTCTGCCGAGACGCTGTGGATTAATCGGAGTGCCGTGATGACTTATTCTGCCTTGGAAATCGTCGCTGTCGAAAAATGGATCGCACGCCGTGCTGAGAGAATGCTCGTGCTTAGAACCATTGGCATCGAGCGATATGAAGCCGGTTAATAGCGGTTCAGACTTTTCAAGGTCGCGCATCTGTTCATCGAGAGCTTTAATAGTGTTAATGCCGACGATATTGTCCGCGACGGCTTGTCCGGGCTGGCGCAGCGGCGGTGCTTGCGCCTCCTTGAATTTGACGACCGCCGCCGCCGTTTTAAAACCGTATAATCCGTCAACCTTTAAGAAAACACTGCTCAATTGATTAAGAGCGATCTGGATAAGTTTGACGTGTTCGCCGAACGAACCCGGCGGAATGTGTTTGGCATTGTCAACCAGACAGTCTTCCAGCTTTTGGTTTTTGGGCTTTGTAAACAAATTAGAAACTAACGGCATATTTTAATCTCCTTTATAAATTCTTCTCGTATTGCAATGACATTATTAGTGCCTGCCTTTTGCCAAGTCGGATTTTTATTCCTATTTATTAACGCGACAAATAAATAAAAAAGAGCTGAATTATTTTTATCTATTTTGTCGAAGCGATTTACCAGCAGGCTAAGAAAATAGAAAAGGCGAAATAATTAAGAAAGTAATCGGCGGGAATTAAACACGAAGGCGAAAATAGACAGGAAGGTGAATAGGATTTTCATAGGGGTAAGATAGCAGAAAGAGAGGGTAAGGTGAAAGTTGTTTCGAGGCGAAGCGTTTGTTGATTTGTTCGACGCGCTTTTATCTTTAGGTGGTTGAGTAATATAGATACCAGTTTCCTTTCAAATGTTTGTAAGCAACGTTGTATTGCCGGTAATCCTCAAAACTTACCTTGTCTAAGGATTCTCGCATTTCGGTCGGTTTTTCCGGCAGATAAGCATAGCCTTTAGATGTAATCCTGGTAAGAGTTCCGTGCATCGAGACTGACACACGCATTTCGCTGGGCTGATAATTCGTAATGCCGTCGTTTTTGCCGAGCCTGTTGAATATTTGTCTATATTGCTCATAACGCTCAAGAGAAAAAGCATCTTTAGCTTTTGAGGCTTGCCCGTCAGAGTTCTTTTTGCGCTCAGTCGAAGTTGGAGTAATACTAATCATATCGGCATCTTCGATTGCCATTTGAGCCAGCAGATTAAAGTCGGCTTCGTGTGCGTAAAAGTTCTTTTCGAGTTCAGCGTCGGACGGGTGTTCGGGTTCGGAACTGCAAGCCAGGACGAGCGAAAGCATCACGCAACAAACAATCAACAAATTTAGAACAGAGATTTTCATAATTTCAAACACGAAGCGTCGAACTTTGTATTGAACCGACTCGCTGTTTTCTTACATTGAATTTTTTATTCTACCAAATCACTTCTTACCTTTCTTCGGTCTGCCCATTTCCGGCTTCTTATAAAAAAACTTATCTCACTCCAGTTATCAGATGAATTATCGTCATTATGACAGCCACGCACATCGTCGAACCGATGTAAATCAACAAAAGCCAGCCCATCGCTAACAGCCCTCGCGTAAATCCGCGCGTGTTGAATAAATAAAATACGAGCGTGATTAAGCCTAGAAAAACAAGCATAAATTTCCAGCCGCCGCTTAAAGGCTCGCCTCGTTCCGCGCTGTCGTAATAACACCACGAAAACACTAAAAAACTTACAGCGAAAGACAGGATAAAGTAAGCAATTATCGCCGCAGAATTTTGCAACCCTAAAATTAATGATGAAACCGCGTTTGCTGTATTTAATACGATTCCGATTGAAATGACGATGATTTTATTTCGTGCGTAATTCGGGCAAATGTTTGATTGAAAGTTTCGCATCATTTGTTTTTCTCTTCCGCCTTCAGCGGG
>CAXSGY010000019.1:0-97715 GCA_964237235.1 uncultured Pyrinomonadaceae bacterium | reverse complement strand
AAATTGGTTTCGTCATTGCGGTTATAAGGTTTCATTCAAATGAAAACTGCTATAGTATTTGCGCTCGGCTGCAATCGATAAAGCGCGAATACAAACGCCGTTATATTATTACCCATTGCTATAGCGTCCCCGACACGCGTAATGAGAGGAGCGGCAACGCCGCCGGCAACAGCGCCGCCGGCAAAGTCAACCTTCGCTCCAAACGTGCAAATACCAAGACAGGTTTCTCAATTTATCTCAGATCTCAAACGACTGCAAAAACAGGGCTTTGAAATGCAATCTCTGAGAGACGAAACTGATTCGGAAAGCGCGAAGAAATGCCGCGAATTGACGGAGAAATATCAAACAGCCGCGAGAAATTTAGGCGAAAAAAGCGAGACTCTGCCGAATCATTACAGTACCTATTTGGGTCTGGCGTCCATCCGTCTGAAAACTTGCGTCTCGTGCGACACCGCCGCGCCGGAGAATTGTCAAAAAGTGGACGAAGACATTCTTGAGATGAACGAGCGAATGAATTCCGAGATTAAAAAATAGAGCTTGTAATTTTCGTTCGGAGTCATCCTTTTTATTCCGCAAAAAATTCGTTCGAGTTTATTTTTTAAAAACGATGCGACCGTCAAGAATCGTCGTTAAAACTTTCACTTTTAATTCAAGCTATAATCGCGAGTTTCAACTCGGCATCCGATTCGATTTTTAACCGAGACTCGAATAAAAATAAAAAGCCGAAGGCGTAACTGTCTTCCGCTTTTTATTTTCCACTCGATTTCCAGACGAACTGCCCTTTAAGATTCAAAACCTTTTTCAAGAAAAACGGTCATCGCTTTGACCAGCGATATATTATCCGGGCGATTGCGAACGGCTACGCGAACGAATCTTCCCGTTTCAAGCTCGGAATATGTCGAGCAATCCCGAACGATAATATAATCGCGTTCGATGAGATTCGAGCGCAGTTCGTGGGCGTTTATTTGCGCGGGCAGCTCGACGAATAAAAAATTAGCGGCTGACGGAAACACGCGGAATCCGATTTTTCGAAGACTGCCGGCTAGAAATTCCCTTTCGACTCGGTTTGATTCTAAAGTTTTTTCGACATATTCAGCGTCTTTGACCGCTTCTTCGGCGGCATTGGCGGCGAGCGTCGTAACCGACCACGATGAAATGCGATTTTCCAGCAGTTTTATCAGTTTGATGCAAGCCACTGCATAGCCGACGCGCAGAGCCGGAATACTGTAAAACTTTGTGAGCGAGCGCAGGACAACGAGATTTTTAAATTGCCCGGTTGCCTGCGTCAGACTTGCTTCGGGCGCATAATCGATGAACGCTTCGTCGAGCAGAATAATCGTTCCGGTTTTTTCAGCCGCTCGAACGATTCGTTTTAATGATTCTCGATTTATCAGCGCGCCGGTCGGGTTATGCGGATTGGTGATAATACATAAGTCGGGCATTTCCCTTGCCAGAACTTCAATAAATTTCTCTTCAGCGAGACGGAAATTCTTTTCCTTTCGGAGCGCGAACGGTAAGATTTGAAAATCGGCGGCGAGCAGCGCGCGTTCGTATTCGCTGAACGCCGGAATCGGCAGCAGACATCGCAACTTGCCGTTTTTACCGGGAACGGCGCGAATCACCGTTTCGATTAACGCCGCCGCGCCCGCTCCGATTATTATTTGATTTTCTTCGACTCCGGCGTGAACGCTCAACGCGCCCCGCAAATTTTTCAGACCGGCTTCCGGGTAGCGCATCAAAAGTTCCACGTCAGCCGCATCCCGTTTCAATCGCCGCAAAACTCCGGCGGGTGGTCCGAGCGGATTGATATTCGCACTGAAATCGAGAAGTTTTTCGGGCGCGATGCCGAATTCGGCGGCGACGGCGGCGACATCGCCGCCGTGCGCCGGCGCGGATAAAATTTTAGCGGCTGTCGAAATTCCATTCATACAATTTCAGTTTGAAAAAACCGTTAAATTTTCTCGATTTCTCAACCAACAAAACGCGGCGGCGGCAATGCCGGCTAGAATCGAAGCGGTCAAGACGATTTGCCGCGCGCGGCAAACGTCCGCTGTGTTTGGCGGCTCGTATTCCGCTCCAACCTCGGCGGATTGATTCGGCTCTCCGTCATAAAAATTCAATCCGCCGAGTTTTATATTAAGTGCGCCCGCCATCGCCGCTTCGGTTCGACCAGCGTTCGGACTCGAATGCAAATGAGCATCGCGCCACCAAAGGTGCCAACCGGATTTAGCGTCGGCTTTTAGTATTTGCGCCGTCGCGACGATTAACAACGCGGACAAGCGAGCGGGAATAAAATTCGCTGCGTCGTCAACGCGGGCGGCGAATCGTCCAAAATATGTAAAGGGCGGTTCGCGGTGTCCAATCATCGAATCGAGCGTGTTGACGGCTTTATAAGCGAAAGCGAGCGGCACGCCGCCGAGTGTTAAGTAGAAAAGCGGCGCGACAATTCCGTCGCAGAGACTTTCGGCGGCAGTTTCAATGACGGCGCGGGCGATTTCCCGTTCGTCCAGTTTTCCTGTGTCGCGCCCGACGATCATTGCCAGACGGCGGCGGGATCGTTCGATGTCGCCTTTTTCCAGCTCGTCCAAAACAGCACCCGTTTCGTCCAATAAATTTCGCGCGGCGATTGTTGTCCACGCTAAATAAATTTCCGTCGCGTCGCCGAAAGACGAATCGAATTTTCGCGCCGCTTGCAGCCAACCTTTCGCTCCTTCGTATGAACCGAAAACAACGGCTAGCGAAAGAATCGCGCCGCCGAAAAACTCGCTTTGCGAAGAAGCGGTAAATTTGCGCGTTAGTTTTTCGCCCGCGCCGATTGCCGCGCCCATAATGCGTACCGGATGCGGCAGCCATTCGGGATCGCCCGCCAGAAAATCCAATATCAAACCGCTGATTAAAATTCGTGCTTTCATTTGAACCATTTTAAAATCTGTCTTAAATCAACCGCCTCGCGGACGTGCGCGGCGAGACGGTCAAAACGCGCTTCTTTTTCGGCGCGGTGAAAAACCAGCTTTTCAGCTTTCTCCAAATTGTTTGCCCGCCGCGCCGCCTGCAAAAATTCGTGGCGAAAATCATCGTCGTCAAATAATCCGTGCAGATATGTTCCGATTGTTTTCCCGGTTTTACCGACCGCGCCGTCAATTATTTCGACCGTTTTATCTGTTTCTCGAAAAACACGGGCAAACGGCTGACAGTCGTTTTCATAAACGGTTTCGCCGAGATGGATTTCGTAACCGCCGATTTCGCGGCAGGCGATTTCAACGCCGAACATTCGCGCCTCGCAAATTTCCCCAATCGCGGGAACGGTTACCTTCTCGCCGTTGAGGTTTGTGCGAATCGGCAAAAGTCCGAGTCCGTCGGTTTTTCCGCCGCCTTCGAGTCCGGCGGAATCTTCGATTTCAAGACCGAGCATCTGCATTCCGCCGCAGATTCCGACGGTTAGTTTGCCGCTTTGCGCGTGTCGCTGAATCGCGTCGGCAAAACCCGTTTTTTCCAGCCAGCGCGCATCGGCAATGGTTTGTTTCGAGCCGGGAATAATAATTAAGTCTGCCTTTTCAATATCTTCCGGGCGCGTCAAAAAAGCGAGCGCGATTCCTTCTTCGGCATCGAGCGCGTCGAAATCGGTAAAATTCGAGATGAAAGGCAGTCTGATAACGCCGATACGAAGCGGACGACGCACGGAGTTTTCATTTTCCAGCCACGGCGCGGGTAATCTTCCAATCGTTTCCAAACTCACGCTGTCTTCTTCGTCCAGACCGACATCGGGCAAATAAGGAACAACGCCGACACAGGGCTTTTTAATTTTGGCTTCAATCATTTCAACTCCCGGCTGCAAAAGTGTCGCGTCGCCGCGAAATTGGTTGATAATAAAACCGCGAATCAATGCGCGTTCCGCTTTTTCGAGCAGCGCGAGCGTTCCGTAAAGTGAAGCGAACACGCCGCCGCGGTCAATATCGCCGACGAGAATACAACGGGCGTTTGCCGCCGCCGCCATTCGCAAATTTACAATGTCACGCGCCTTTAGATTGATTTCGGCGGGCGAACCCGCGCCTTCCAAAATTATAAAATCGTGCTGCGCCGCGAGATTTTCGTATGATTCGACGACGAGCGGAAAAAGTTCTTCAACGCGGCGGCGATGATAATCGTGAGCCGTCACCTGCCCCCAAATTTTGCCGCGCACCACGACCTGCGCTCCCGTCTCGGACGAAGGTTTGATCAACACCGGGTTCATCTCGACGCTGCACGCAATTCCGGCGGCTTCCGCCTGCATCGCCTGAGCGCGTCCGATTTCGAGTCCGTCTGGAGTCGCGGCGGAATTAAGAGCCATATTCTGCGCTTTGAACGGCGCGACGAAAAAACCTTCCTGCTTCAAAATCCGGCAGAACGCCGCTGTCAGAAGCGACTTGCCGACGTGCGATCCGGTTCCTAAAATCATTAAAGCTTTTGCCGGCATAATTTTTCTCAGGCGAAATCGCCGAAACTGTGATTGACGATCCGCGTCACGGCGTAATTTTCATAAAAATCAATGACGTTGGCACAACCGTAATTCTGCTCGAAGCGAAAGAGATTTTCGTTCGGAATGCCGAGATAATTGGTGAGCGCGATCCGGTTGACTCCGCCGTGCGAGAAGACGGCAATCGTTTGACTCAAATGGCGTTTTCTCAATACTTCGATTCCTTCTAAAACTCTTTTTCGCATCGAAACGAAACTTTCGCCGCTCGGAAATTCGACTTCGGTCGGGCGCGTCATCCAGATTCGGTAGATTTCGGGGTATTCCTGTTTGACGGCATCGTAAGTCATTCCCTCGAAATCGCCGAAATCCATCTCGGCAAACGAATTTTCGCAAATAATCGGCAAATCGAATTTTACAGCGGTCGCTTTCGCGCTCTCCGTCGCTCTGGTGCGCGGACTCGAATAAACGGCGGCGATTTCAAAGTTATTTCTAAGCCAAACAGCCGTTTCCGCAACCTGTCGTTTGCCATTATCCGAAAGTCCGACGTTGAGCTTGCCGTAACACATTCCGCGCGTTTTTTCCTCCGGCTCGCCGTGACGGACTAAAATTATTCGATTGACGATTCCTGCCGGTAAATTCATCTTAAAAATACCGCCGCAAAAAGAATCGCCGCCTCGCAAATCTCCGTATTCGCGCCCATTGTGTCGCCCGTGATGCCGCCGATTTTTTTGAGACACAAACGAATGTTTGTTAACGTGAAAAAGCCGACGACCGCTGAGAAAACCAGCGCGGTTTTTAAGTCAAGGAGTGCGAAAAGCAAGATGGCGGTTAAAACGCTCGCTCCCAAAAGCTCGTTCCAGCCGACGAAATCCGTCACGGTTTGCCCCAGACCGCCGCTTTTTCTCGCATACGGCAAAAACTTTCCGAGCGGCACAATCGCCCAGCGAGCGAGCGCGGGCGCGACGATTAAAATCCGCCAGAAACTTCCCGACTCAATCAGCGCGGCGATTGCCGCAATTTTCAAAATCAACAGTAGAATCAGACCGACCGCGCCGAAACTGCCGATCATAGAGTCGCGCATAATTTCCAAAACACGCTCTTTCGTATGTCCGCCGCCGAAACCGTCCGCCATATCCGCCAGACCGTCGAGATGAAACGCGCCGGTCACGAACACATTAATCACGACCAGCAAAGCGGCGACTAAAATCGATTTCAGCGCATTTCCCTGCGCCGCCGAAGCGAATCCGAACGCCGCGCCGATTTGAATTAAGCCGATCACCACGCCGACGAGCGGAAAGCAGAGCGCGGCGCGTCCGATGTCGCCGGTTTCAAATCGCAAACCGGGCGGAAACGAAAGTCTGGTTAAAAAGTTTAGGGCGATAAAAAATCTTTTCATACGGTTGCATTTAATGCGACATCAACTTTTTCGAGCGGCGCAAGTGATTCATCAACTTCCGTTCCGGCAACCCGCGCCAGAATCCGATGAATCTGCCGGATGCCTTCGGTCAGAGCCGCCGGACCGGGCTGCAAAATATAAGCGGATTTGATTTCGTAAATATGATCGTTTCGCACCGCGCTGATGTTTTCCCAGCCTTCGCGCTGACGAATCAAATCTTTTTTAACGGCTTTGCCGCACCACGAACCGATGATGACATCCGGGTTTTGCGCGATGACATCCGCCGGATTGATGATGCGGTCTTTCGCGCCCTGATGTCGTCTCAGTTCGAGAAAAATCGCTTCGCCGCCCGCGATCTCGATCAATTCTTCAACCCAGCGAATGCCGGAAATCAGCGGCTCGAACCATTCTTCAAAATAAACTCTGGGACGAAATAAAAAATTTTCCGCCGATTGCCTGATCGCGTCGAGTTCGGCTTGCAGTTTGCCGACCAATTCCCGCGCTTTTTCTTCGCCGCCGACGATGCGCCCGACGGTTAAGATCATCTCCAGAATTTCATCTACGCCGCGCTGGTTGAAGGTGAAAACATTCACGCCGCTTGGGATCAGTTCGGCGGCGATGTCGGCTTGCAAATCGGAAAAAGCGAACACCAAATCCGGCTTCAAATCGATTATTTTATCGAATTTTGCGTTGATAAAAGCGGAAACTTTCGGTTTATCGCGGCGGGCTTCGGGCGGGCGCACCGTGTAGCCGGAAATGCCGACGATGCGCTCCTGTTCGCCCAAAAGATAAAGCGTTTCGGTCGTCTCTTCCGTCAGACAAATGATGCGGCGCGGATATGAAATTAAATCGTTCAGCATAATCTTTCAGCTTTCAAAAACGGCTTTACCAAGCCTTCGACCATTTGTTTCCCGCCACGCCGGTTTCGTCGCGCATCCGCGAATCAATGCCGGCGCGAACTTCCAAAATTCTGCCCATCAGCCACAATAAATCCGACAGGCGATTGACGTAAGTGACGACATTCGATAGCTGCGGTCGGTCATCGGTTTCCATCAAACTGACCAGAATTCTTTCACCGCGCCGGCAGACGGTGCGGGCAACATCAAACGCCGCGCCGCCCGCGTGATCGCCCGGCAGCGTCCAATCGCCGACGATGCCGTCCATTTTTTCGATGCGGTCAACTTCCGTTGTCAACCGGTCAATCATCTCCTGCGCGACTTCGGGCGGCATGCGAATTCCGTCCGGCACGGTTGCAATCACGGAATTGACGGTAAACAATTCTTTCTGAATTTCTTTGGCAAGCTCATTGACTTCCGCGTCGCCGCAGATCGAACGCGCAAATCCGATTTGTGCGCCGAGTTCGTCGAGCGTCCCGTAAGCCTCGACGCGCAAGTCCGATTTCGGAACTCGTGTGCCGCCGATCAAACTTGTCCGTCCTTTGTCTCCGCCTTTGGTGGCAATACTGCTCATAAAATTTCTCCTCTCCTTGTAATTTACATTATTCACCCGCGCATTTCGGCATTTTCAAACAGTTCACGGTAAACGCGCCGCAGAGTTCTTTTCCAAAGCGATGCCTGTTTGACGGTCGGATAAATGCCGAGCAGGTTTTTCAATTTATTCTGCGCCGTCAACCCCAATTCACAATGCTTGCGGTTGCCGAGCAGTTTGATCGCCAAATCCAGTTCGTCTTCCGTCTGCGGCAGGCGCGGCGGAAGTTTGCCGTCGTTTAAACTGCCGGTTTCGTCTGACTTTTCTCTTTTTTCCAAGCGTCGTCCTCCTCCCATCTGCCGTCGCTCGCGGTATCGCTCACGAAGCGATTAAAATGGCATTTCTCCAGCATTCCGTCGGGCGGCAGATACTTTTCCGCGTCGAGCATTTTTTCGATGTAATCGTAAATCGCCGTCACATGGGCGGGCGAATTGATCGAATGCAGCCAGATGGATTGATTATCGAAAATCACCAGAATAACATTGGCGAGCGGACACGGACCGAGACAGCCCGTGACCGTCAAATGCACGCGCAGACGCACGCCGCGCTCCTTCCATTCGCGCTTGAATTCGTCGAGGGGGAGAGCCGGATGACCGGTCTCAACCTTGCCGCAGCAGCAGCCTTCGCAGACGAGAATCTGTCCTTCGAGAACGCGCGTTTTTTTATTCGCGCCGTCGGTTTCGCGCACGTTGTGAACAAAGCGGTTCGGGATGCCGACGGGAAGCGGTTTTTCCGGTTTCGCCGCCGGTTTATTTTCGGTTTGTTTCGTTTCTTCAGCCATTAAAATTCGATTCCTTTTTGCGCTTTGATGCCGCTTTTATACGGGTGTTTGATGAGCTTCATCTCCGTTACCAAATCCGCGATTTCGATGATTTCGTCTTTTGCATTTCTGCCCGTAATGACGACGTGCAAATCTTCGCGCTTATTGCTTAATACTTCCAGAACTTCACTGACGGGAATGTAATCGTATTTCAAAACGATGTTGAGTTCGTCCAGCACGACGAGATCGTATTCGGGTTTTTCGATTAGTTTGACGGCTTGCTCCCACGCTTCCCGCGCGGTTTGAATATCTTTTTGCCGGTTTTGAGTTTCCCAGGTGTAACCTTCGCCCAAGGTAAAAAAGTCAACGCGTCCGCCCAAAGTTTTGGCAAATTCCGCTTCGCCCGTTTCAATCGCGCCTTTGGTGAACTGCACCACGCCGACGCGAAGACCGTGTCCGAGGGCGCGAAAAATCAAGCCCAAAGCCGCGCTCGTTTTGCCTTTGCCCGCGCCGGTGTTGACGATGATCAATCCTTTCTCGCGCGTCGCCGCCGCTTTGCGCTCGTCGTATGACGTTTTGCGCTTCGACATAATCTCGGCGTGACGCGCGTCGCGCTCGGCTTCGGTCATCGTTTCGAGTTTTGTTTTTCTTTCTTCCATAAAAATCTTTACCAATCACTAATTTCTATCCGATGCCGACCGTTTTTTGCTGCTTCAAAAGTAAATAGAGAAAAAACGGTGCGCCGAAAATCGCCGTGATAATGCCGAGGCGAATTTCTTCCGGTCGCTGAATCGTGCGGGCGATAATGTCGGCTAAAATCAAAAAAGTCGCGCCCGTAAGTGCGCTCGCCGGCAGCAAAAAGCGGTGCTTCGGTCCGATTACCAATCTGACGATGTGCGGAATAATCAGTCCGACAAAGCCGATAGTTCCCGACACGGCGACCGCGCCGCCGGTCAGCAGCGCGGAACTGACGATCAAAATGCGTTTCGTTTTCTCGACATCGAGTCCGACGGCGAGAGCGGATTCTTCGCCGAGCAGCAGAATGTCGAGATCGCGCGAATAGATCGTCGCTATCATCAAACCGACGACGGTCGTCGGCAAAATCAGCCAGAAATGGGACCAGGTGCGGCTGTCGAGTCCGCCCATCAGCCAGAACAAAATTTCCTGCGCGACTTCAAACCGCACCCATTTCATCGAAATCAAAAACGACGAAGCCGCGCCGATAAGCGCGTTGATGGCGACTCCGGCGAGCAGCAGAGTGGCGACCGGCGTGCGCCCGCGTCTGGTCGCAATCGCGTAAACCAAAAACAATGCGCCGAGTGCGCCGATAAACGAAAATACCGGCAAATAAAAAAGCGAGCGCGTCGCCAGTCCCGTCGCCAAAGCTAAAACTGCGCCGAGCGCGCCGCCCGAACTGCTGCCGATAATATCCGGCGAAGCGAGCGCGTTTCTGAATAATCCCTGCATCTGCGCTCCGGCAATCGCTAAAGACGCGCCGACCAGCACGGCGACCAAAACTCGCGGCGTTCTGACGAGCCAAACCACGACTTGATTCGGCTCGCTGATGTCGCTGATATTAACCCAACCGCTCGGCAAAATATGCTGCGCGAGAACCCGGCAAACAACGTCGAAAGAAATATAACTGCTGCCGATGGCGATGCCGGCGACGACGGCGAAAACGAGTAAAAGCGTAACAATCAAAAAATATCCGCCGATGCGCGTTGAAAAAATACCATTTGCCTTTTCAGCAAATGCCGCCGGAGTTTGAATTAAATTATTTGAGGTTTTCACTTCCATAAAGACCGTTGAATAAATCTTCGACTCCCTTGACGACAAACTGCGAAACCGTCAAATAATGGCGGTTGTCAATAACGATGACGTGTCCGGCTTTTCCGGCTTTCGACGAAGCGATGATCGGATCGGCAAGAAGCTGATTTTTCTTCGATTCAAGTTCTCCGGGATTTGCGCCCGCGACGATAAAATCCGGCTGCCAGTCGGCGATTTTTTCCGCGCTGATTTTTGAAAAACCGTCAATCCCGTTTTCCGCGCTGATGTTGACCGCGCCGACGCTACGAACCATATCGTTGAAAGTCGTGTTCGCCCCTGCCGTGTAACCGCCGCCGAACGACATCACGCGCAGAGGTTTATCCGCCGCCGGAATGCGGGAGCGAATCGCCGCCAAATCCTGCGTCATTTTAGCGATTAATTTTTCCGCCTCTGTGTCGCAGCCCGTCGCGTAACCGACGGTGCGGATGTTGTTTTTGATGTCGTCAATCGAAGTAAAATTGGCGAAGCGAAAAACCGGAGCTTTCGAGGCTTTCAGCAAATCAACCGTTTCGGCGCGGCTGTAACTCGCCACGAAAATCAAGTCGGGCTGCATTTGCAGAATCTGTTCCGCGCCCTGCATCGTCCGATTGGGAACTGATTTCGCCAAATCTACGACGTTGCTGCTGTTGGCATCTTCCGCCAGACTGCTGAACGCGACGACTCGTTCGGGCGCACAGATATTGAGCAGAATTTCATCCGTTCCCAAAGTCTGCGAAACGATGCGCCGAGGTTTTTCGGAAATGACGAAAGATTCGCCCGCCGCATCTTTAATCTCGCGCGGAAAAGGCTTGTCCGCCGAATTTTCAGCAACTTCGGTGCGATTGTTCGCCGCGCCGCCGCCCGAACGACGCGCGAGTTCGATGCCGACGATGACGACCGCCAGCAGCGCGGCGATAACCAGACCGAAGACCAGAAAACTTTTCGAGCCGGTGTTTTTCTTCTCGTTTTTCATCTTCAACCGCTTCCCAAAGGATAAATAATTATCGCTCCGCTTTCTTCATCCGTGCGAATGCGGGCGCGAAGAGCGAAATGTTTTAGCAGATTTTCTTCCGTCAAAACCTCGCCCGGCGCGCCGTCCACCGCGATTTGTCCGTTCGAGATTAAAATCAGCCGATCACAAAATCTTGCCGCCAAACTCAAATCGTGAATCGCGGCGAGCGCGGTTTTTCCGCCGCCGGTCAAACTTTTAATCAACTGCAACGCTTCAAACTGATGCGTCAAATCGAGATTCGCCGTCGGCTCATCGAGCAGAATAATTTCCGTCTCCTGCGCCAACGCCCGCGCCAGATGCACGCGCTGCCGTTCGCCGCCCGACAGTTCCGTGACCAGTCGCTCGGCAAAAACATCGGTTTCAGTCTTTATCATCGCGCGGTTGATAATTTCTTTGTCCGTTGCCGATTCGGGCGAAAAACGCCCCAGATACGGCGTGCGTCCCATCGCCACGATTTCGCGCGTTTTGAAGCCGAAATCAATCCGCGTGTCCTGCTGAACTAAGGTAGCGCGAAGCGCGATTTCGCGGCGGCTCAATTTTTTGATCGAATCGCCGCCGAGATAAATTTCGCCCGCATCAACCGCCAAAAATCCGAGCAGACAACGCATCAAAGTCGTCTTGCCGCTGCCGTTCGCGCCGATTAAACCGACGAATTTGCCCGGCTCGATGTTCAGCGATAAATCGTCAATGACGCGCCGCGCATCATATGAGAACGAGATATTTTCGGCTCTTAAAATTCCGCTCATCTATGCTTCCTGCAAAACTTCGTGCAAAACAATCCGCTCGCGCTGCTGTTTGAGATATTCTTCCGGCACGAAAGAGGCGGGAATTTCTTTGCCCAAAAATTGATTTCTCAAATCAAACCACAGCCGCAGATGTTCCCAATTCGGCTCTTTCAACACTTTCATATCGCTGGATAATCGCGGATTCGGCAGAAAAACGGTCGTCATCTGCTCGCCCGCGCCGTTCCACATTTTCATCCCGTAAGTGCTGCCGCCGACGCAGCCGTTTGATTTCGTCTCGAAAAAAGCCATTTTTGAGACGCGGCGGCGACGGGCGATTTCCGGCGTTTTGGCGTTTTTATGTTCGCCGACGCACAGATGAAAATGCCAGTAACCGAGATCAACCGTCAGATAACCGTCGCTGATTGTCACCTTTTTCGGTTTTTCTTCAAATCGCAGTTCAAAAACCGCGCCTTCGATACACGGTCCGACGACGATCTCGTCCCAGTGTTCTTCAAACATCAGCCGCACCCATTCGCGCATTGTCGCCTCGTCGGGCGTAACGTAATCGTAAACGGTTTCGCTTCCGCCCGCGTCGAAAACGCTTTCGCGCAAGCCCGTAACTTTTTTTAATTCGGCAGTCATTTTTTATTTTTCTCCTTTGTTATTTTTCAGATAATTGATTAACCGCGCCGACGAGCGTTTCCACCGCGTCGGCGATGTAATGCGAAACCGTTCTCGTCGAGCGCGACGGCAATTCGACGATGCGTTTTTCTTTAACGGCGACGAGCGCGGAATACTGCGGATTGGTTTCGAGCATCTGCCGGAAACCGATGTCGGCTTCGTAGCCCGACGGAATCAAAATAATATCGGGATTCATCTCGGTAATTTGTTCGGGCGCGGTTTTGATATTTCCCTCGACCGTTTCGGCGGCGTTTTTTAGTCCGGCGGCGTTGATGATCTCATTCATCGTCGTGTTGCGACCGGCGACCACGCCGTCGGAAGTGACGAACAGAATTCGCAAATCCCGTTTATCTACTGCTAGTTTTGCCTTTGCTCCGGCGATTTTTCGGCGCATTTCTTCGATTACCGTTTCGCCGCGTTCATCTTCGCCGACCGCTTTAGCGAGAAGCCGGATGTTGCTTTCAATATCGGCGAAGGTTTGAAAATTCGTCGTGCTGACAATCGGCGTTCCCGTCTGCGCGAGCAGTGATTTCAAATCGGATTTCGTGTAACGCGCCGCTAAAATCAAATCCGGCTGCAAATTAATAATTTGTTCGGCGTTGCGGTCAACGAAAATCCCGATCCGCGCCGCTTCCGCGCTGACGTTGCTCGTCTCCTGATCCTGCGAATATTTCGAGAGTCCGGCGATGCGTTTTTCGTCAACCAGCGCGCACAAAATTTCGTCGCTTCCGACCGATAAGGACACGATGCGCTGCGGTTTGCGCGGAATCGTCACACTGCTCGCCGGATCAATTTGAATTTGACGCGGGAAACCGTATTCGCCCGCCGTGTTCGCGTTGGCGTTGCGGTTTGCCGTAAAATTGCTGCCGCACGAAAACAGCAGAAAACTCGTTCCGAGCAGAACGCCGCCCGCCGCCTGACGGCTCGTGCGGCTCTCTAAAAATTTTGTGAAAGCATTGTCGAAATTCATTTTTAATTTCCCGTCCGGTTAAATTCGGCTTGTGTGTCGGCGGCGACCCATTCACGCACGACGTTTCCCCACTCCTTCGTCGGCAGATCGTTGATGTGAACGCAATCCGCGCCCAAAATTTCGGCGATTTTTCCGGTATTGCCGAAACGCAACCGCCCTGCTTCCGTGTCAATGCACAAGCCTCTGACGTTTAACTTTTGCAAATTCGCCGCTTCCATAATCGCGCTTTCAAACGCGTTTTTATCAGGGGACGTGGCGCGCCCGTCGCTGACGAGAACGAGAAACGGCTGGACGCGCTCGCCTTTTCTGGCTTGTCTTTCGATGATTTGTCGGGCTTTTTCGAGTCCGGCGGCGAGCGGCGTTCTGCCGCCCGTCGGCAGTTCGGCGAGCCTGCGGTAAGCGAAAATCTGGCTGCGCGTCGGCGGCAGAATTTCTATCGCCGATTCGCCGCGAAAAGCGACGAGCGCGACTGCATCGCGTTTTTGATACGAATCTTCGAGCAAAGAAGCGATTGCGCCTTTCGCCGTCTGCATTCTGGTTTGCGCCGCCATCGAACCCGATGCGTCAACCAGAAAAATAATCAGATTTCGGGTGCGGATTTTTCTCTGCCGGTGTCGCCAGTGAACGGGCAGAATTTGCAGACGACTCGATTTTTCAACGGCATTTTGCGCCGGAAAATCAATCGCGGCGTTGATAACGGTCGCTTCAATCGCCAAGTCCAGTTTTTCATTTTTTTTCGGCAGCAGAGCGCGAACCGTCTGCCCGACGCGCTTCGCTTCGGCGTAATTCCGGCGACCGAAAATTTGCGCCGGTTCTTTTAAGTTTTTCAGACGCTTTGATCCGACGTTTGCAAGATTGAGAGCATTGCCAATCGCGTAAGTTTTCTCCGCCGCGCTGTTTTGTGCAGATAATTTCTCGTTCGATTCGTCCTGTCGCGCTTCATTATCTGTGCTTGAACTTTCAGATTGATTTTCAGCCAACTTTTCGGGCGCGTTTCGTTTATTTAGCGGTGACTGTTTCGGCTTTTCGGATTCAGGCGATGGCTTGTCGTTTTTGTCGTTTTTATCGTTTTTATCCGGCGGCAAATTCTTATTTGCACCGCCGTCGGAGTTTGCACTTTTCGTTCTTCGCCGGTGCGCCAGAACTAAAATCAGGGCTTCGTCAACATCCTGTTCATTGACCGTTTCGCGCCCGTCGTAAGCGGCGACGGCGCGGGCGGTTTTATACGCCGTAATATCGGCGCGCAGACCGTCCGCTCCGGCTTCGGCGCATTTTTCTGCGATGCGTTCGAGCATCTCGTCCGGCACTTCGACCGAATCAATTGAGTTCCGCGCTCGTTCAATGCGGGCGGAAAGTTCGGATTCTTCCCCATGCCATTTTTCGAGAAACTGCGCCGCGTTCGATTCAAAAGCGATGCGCCGCCGGACGACTTCGATTCTCGTCGCCGCTTCAAAATATCCCGTGACCGAAACGGCTAAACCGAAACGGTCGAGCAGTTGCGGGCGCAGTTCGCCTTCTTCCGGGTTCATCGTGCCGATTAAAATGACGCGGGCTTCGTGTGCAAACGACACGCCTTCGCGCTCGACGCGATTGATGCCCATCGCCACCGCGTCGAGCAAAACGTCAACCAGATGATCGGGCAGCAGATTGATTTCATCCACATACAGCACGCCGCGATTCGCCTTGGCAAGCAGTCCCGCTTCAAAATGTTTTTCGCCCGTCTGCAAAATTTTCTCGACGTTCAGAGTTCCCAGCACGCGGTCTTCGGTCGCGCCGATGGGCAAATTGACGAACGGCGCGGAAATTACGACAGCTTTTTCCCTATCGTCTTTTGACGGTGCGCGGTTAAACGAATCGCCCGCCACCGTTTCGATTTTCGGTAATAATTCGGCAAACGCCCGCGCCGCCGTTGATTTCGCCGTGCCGCGCGTTCCCGTAATCAAAACGCCGCCGATTGACGCATCAATCGCATTAAAAATGAGTGCGCGTTTCATCAATTCCTGTCCGACGATTGCCGAAAACGGAAAGAGCAGCGCGGCAGGCACGTCCTGTATGTCGAGATTTTCTTTACTCATTTGCTTGTTCACTTTAGCTTCCGATTTCCACTTGCTCAAACTCTGATTTCGCTTCTATTTTTGATCAACAAATACAAAAAGAATGGTGCGCCGCAGAGTGCCGTGACGGTTCCGAGCCGTAAATCCTGCACGAATCCGGTGCGGCAGAGCGTGTCGGCTAAGATGACGAACGACATTCCGCCGAGCAAAGACGCGGGCAAAACGCGCCGGTTGTCGGGTCCGAGAAGGAGCCGCATCGTGTGCGGCAAAATCAAACCGACAAAGGCGACCGCGCCGACGACGGCGACCGTTGCCGCCGTCACCAGTGCCGCTAAAACGATCAATTTTCGTCTGAGTCGCGGCACATCAATGCTGACCGCCGCCGCGTTGTCTTCGCCCGTCAGCAGCACATTCAAATCGCGGGCGTAAACGCAGAGCCACGCGCATCCGCCGATGACAAGCGGCGCGGCAAGCGCGAAGTGTTCCCACGAACGACCTTCGAGATCGCCCATCAGCCACGTCAAAAGCTGTTTTCCGACTTCGTATTTTCGCAGCGACATTGACAAAATGAACGACGTGACCGCGCCCGCCAAACTGCTGATCGCCACGCCCGCCAGCAGAAGCATCGAAACGGAAGACCGTCCGCGCGACGAAGCCAGGAAATATGCCGTAAAAGCGCAAACCAGTGCGCCGATGAATGCCGCGAGCGGTGTCACCAGCGCGAGAATCGAAACCGACAGCACCGCCGCGCCCGCGTAAAGCATTAGCACCGCGCCGAGGGCGGCTCCGGCGGAAACTCCGATTACGCTCGGATCAGCCAGCGGATTGCGAAAAACCGCCTGCATCACCGCGCCCGACAAAGCGAGACCGCCGCCGACCAATGCGCCGACCGCGACGCGCGGCAGCCGGACGTAAAACAAAATCGTTTCCTGCCACGCCGGATAATCGTCTTTCGCCCAATTGAAAAGTTTGCCGACGGAGGCATCGAAAAGAATGTGCGCGGTCTGTGAAAACGGAAAATTAACGCTGCCGACTGCCGTGCCGACGACGATGGAAATCAACAGCGCGAGCGTTAAACCGCCGAACACCAGCCAATCACGCGATAAACGAAAAGGCTCGCGCGGCGCGGCGGCGTTCGTGTTTTCCGTGGCAGCTTTATCGAAAGTTAAACTTTTTTCCATCCTTGTGTTGCCAAATTCTGATCGTCAACCGTTATTGCCGCGCCGATTTTTCCGTTTGCGCTTTGGCGATAACTTCCGCCATCGCTTCCGCCGCGCGGACGTTCAGCTGCGAAGCGCACATCATCAGGCGATTCGGCATTTTATAAACTCTGCCCGTCCGCACCGCTTTGACATCGCGCCAGACCGGATCGCGGGCGAGTTCCGGCGTGCGGAAAAGCTCTTTGACGCGCGGGTTCGCCGGGTTGCGGTCTTCCGCCGCGTCGGGAACGAAAATAATTTCCGGGTTCATCGCCACGGCTTTTTCGATTGTCAGCGTTCCCCATTCGTTGACACCGGCTTCGCGGGCGACGTTGATGCCGCCCGCCGCGCGAATCAATTCGTCGGTATAAGTTCCGATGCCGGCGGTATAAGTGCGTCCCGAACCGACATATAAAACTCTGGGCGCGTTTCCGCGGCTTGTCTTGGCGGTCAAATCAAGCAGAGAATTCTGCATTTGGCGGACGATTTCCGCCGCCTTTTCCGGTTCGCCGACCGCTTCGCCGACATTGATAATGTTCTTCTGAATTTCCTCGTTGTTGTAAGCGCGGTTTAATTGCAGAACGCGCACGCCGTTCGATTGCAGCATTGCCGACAGCATCGGCTGATCGGAACTGCCCATAATCACCAAATCCGGCTCTAAATTAAGCAGTTTTTCGACGTTGGCATCAACCGGCGCCTGGACGTTTTTGGCTGGTTCAATCGAGTTGCCGAGCTGCGGATTATCGGCATCCAAACTTAAAGCCAGAATTCTTTCGGGCGCGACAAGCGCGAGCAGCGTGTCGTCGCCTTTATAATCGGTCGAAACGATGCGTCGCGGCTTTTCCGTTGAAAAAGAAGAATTTTCCCCTTTCCGAATTTTACCGTTCGCCGTTTGCCGCTCCATTCTTTTTTCAAGCGGCGCGGCGCGCTGAAACGCCGAATAACCGGCGGCAGTTGAGATTGCCAGCAGGACGAATACGCCGCTGTAAAAAAGAAGCGTGTCTTTCATCATTCGTTTTTTATTCAAAATCAATCGCTTGAAAAATTTCGATACTTTTTCAAGCGTTCGCCGATTTCAAGCTGAACCGCTTGAAATCGGCTTTGGATGAACGATTGAAATTCGCCGTTTTTTCAGGCATCTTCCTGCTTTAGAAATCGAACGCCGCGCCGCCTCTGAATCCCGCTCGCGCCGCCAGCCAGCCGCCTTCGTAATATCTCTGGTTAAAGATGTTTTCGACTTGCCCGAAGAAACGAATGCCGCGCCGGTCGTCGAGCGGCAGACGATAACTCGCGCCCAGATCGGCTTTCGTATAGCCGGGAAATTCAAACGGACGATTGCCCGAACCGGCGAAATACGACAGGTAATATCTGCCCGAACGATACATATCGAACGTCACGTTGACGCGCCGCCCGATTTGCTGGTTGGCGGTCAAGGTGAACATATTCGCGGCGACGTTCAGCACGCGGTAAAAGTTTGATCCGGTAATCACCGGTTGATCCTGATCGGCATTGGTGTAAGTGTAGGAACTCGTCAAATTAAGCGTGCGGATCGGCTGGGCGCGAACTTCAAACTCCGCGCCGCGCGAATAACCGCCCGCCGCGTTGACATATCCCGACGTGCGTCTGAACGGGTCGCTTGCCTGTTCCTGAGCGTTAAAACTTCTAAATCCGGTCAGTTGTTTGACTCGCGTGTAGAAAAAAGTCGAACTCAACAAAACTCGACCATCCGCCAGAGTTTGATCCACACCGGCATCGAACGAATTGTATAGGTCGGGCGAAAGGCGCGGATCGCCGTAAGGCGTGAACGCGACGACTCCGGTCACTTGATTCGCCGAAAAACCGCCGCCGAACCGCTCGTAGAGAGCCGGAGCGCGGTAAGCGTTGCCGCCGTGCGCGCGCAGTTTCGTTTTCGTCTGCTCGATGAAATACGAAAGCGAAGCGTCAATCGTCTTCGCCGTCGGCGTTGCGGCAATCGCGGTGTTCGCGTAGGGATTCGTCAAGCCCGTAAAGGTCAGTTCGGGACGTTCGAGTTTGAAACTCTGTATGCGTCCCGAAACGGCGAGCTGCAGACGTTTGCGGAAAAGACTCAACTGATTCTGAATGAAAACGGCGTTGGCGTTCTGCTTGATGCGCGTTGCGGTGACGACGCGGCGCGTGGTCGGCAAATTGTTGTCCTGCGCGTCGAAATACGCCTCGCGCTCGAATTCATAACCGGCAGTCAGCAAGTTATTGCGTCCGAGCTGGAAATTGCCGCGCACTTCAAACGTATCAATATCGCCGACGTAATTGCCGAAACTCAGAGCCGCCGGCTGAAAACCGACTCCGCCGCGCTCATTTTCAAACGTGCGATCCGTGTGGGTGCGCTGATACGAGGCGCGGAAAGCCGCGTATTCGTTGACGTTGTAATTGAAAATTACCGCCGGCGTATAAAAGTTCGACGAGCGGCGATTGTCCGGGTCATCGCGTCCCGGAATAAAGGTCGCGCTGCCGAAATTAATCGGATTGCCGGGAGTCAGCGTGCGCGTCACTTGATCGGGCGCGAGCGCAATCGCCCTGATAATTCCGGTCGCCGGAAAATTAGCGGCGGGAATGCCGGTCGTCGTCGGGCTGGCATTGAGCTGCACGAAATCGTCCGAAGCGTAGATTCTGCCCGTCAGCGAAATTTTCGTGGTGAAATCATAGCGGAGAAATCCCTGACCGCCGGTCGAGCGCGTCGCGTCGTTGCCGTCCACGCCTTTCGTCACATTCAGATGCATTCCGCCGAAGCTGTATTTCAGGCGGTCGGCGAACGCGCCGCCGCCGATTTTGCCGGTGCCGCGAACCAGACCGAGCGCGCCGCCTTCGAGCTGCACGGTTCCGCGCGGGCGACCGCCGCCCTGATCGGTGACGATGTTGACCACGCCGCCGACGGCGTTCGTGCCGTAGAGCGAACTGCCCGAACCGCGCACGAATTCGAGGCGGTCGGCGTTTAAGATATTTAAGTTCGAGCCGAAACTTGATGCGTCGCCCTGTGTGGTCGAAGCGTCGCGGAAGCGCAAGCCGTCAACCAAAAAGGCAGTCGCGTCGGGACGTAAGCCCCTTGAACGAACCGACGTAAATTGTCCGGGTCCGCCGCCGTTGCGAACTTGAATTCCCGGTGCCGTTCGTAAGGCTTCGGGAATAAAATATTCGTTGCGGTTTTGGATTTCGGTCGCATCAACGACGCTGACGGCTTTCGAGACTTCTTCAATCGTCTGCGTCGTGCCGGAAGCGGTGACGACGACCTGCGCCGTAATGCTGCTGACCGCGAAATTCAAATCGAGCGTCGTATTTCCGCCCGCGTCGAGACGCGTCGTCTGCGTAACTTTTTGAAATCCGTTCGCGGTCGCTTCGAGGACGTATTCGCCCGCCGGAACGCGCTCGAAACGGTAAACGCCGCCGGCATCGGTCGTCGCATTTAAAACAACGCTCGCGTCGCGGTTCGTCAAAGAAACATTCGCGCCGGAAACGCTCGCATCGTTCGTGTCTTTGATCGTGCCGGAAACAACGCCGCCCGTCTGCGCCGACGCGCTGAACGTGAAACAAATCAAAGTTAAAACGATGATTGATAAATTTTTGATTCTAAACATATTTTTTCGATTAATTTTTTCTAAATTTAATATTGATAATTATTTTTTTTCGCTTATTCGCTTTTTGCTTCGAGCAATCCTTCGGTCGCTAAATACGACGCTCGCAGTTTTTCGAGCGTTTCCGCGTTCGGCTCCTGCCACATTCCGCGAGTCGCGGCTTCGAGCAGGCGTTCGGTCATCTCGCGCATCGCCCACGGATTGCTTTGTTCTAAAAATTGTCGGCTCGCCTCGTCGAAAACGTATTTTTGGGCGACTTCCTCATACATCCAGTCTTCGACGACCTCGGCGGTCGCATCATACCCGAACAGATAATCAATGGTCGCCGCCATTTCCAGCGCGCCTTTATAGCCGTGCCTTTGAATCGAGCGCAACCATTTCGGATTGGCGACGCGGGCGCGAAAAACTCTTCTGGCTTCCTCGGCAATCGGACGAACACGGGCTTGTTCCGGGTTTGAAGAATCGCCGAACATCGCCACCGGATTTTTCCCGGTAATCGAGCGAATCGCGGCGATCATTCCGCCGTGAAACTGCATATAATCGTCGCTGTCGAAAATGTCGTGTTCGCGGTTGTCCTGGTTGTGAACGGCGATTTTCGCGTTTGACAGGCAATTCTTAAATTCGTCGTGCGCCGGTTCGCCGTAAGTTTTATTCGTGTAAGCGTAGCCGCCACATTCGAGATAAATTTTGGCGAGATCGTCCGACGTTTCCCAGTTCTGCTCGCTGATCGCTTTCAAAATTCCCGTGCCGTATGCGCCGGGTTTATTGCTGAACAGACGATAACGCGCTTTTGTTCGCGCTTCTTTTTCCGATAAACCGCTTTCGGTTAATTGCTTTTCCTGCGCTCGAACGCGGCGGCGAACGAAATTCTGCTCGTCGGGTTCGTCCAAATCGGCGACCGTATTGATGGCTTTATCCAATAATTTGACGACATTCGGGAAAGCGTCGCGGAAAAAACCGCTCATCCTGACGACCATATCAATGCGCGGGCGTTTTAATTCGGCAAGCGAAATGATTTCCAAATCCACGACGCGGCGGCTCTCTTCCTGCCAAACGGGACGCACGCCGAGCAGCCATAAAATTTCGGCGATGTCGTCGCCTTGCGTCCGCATATTCGACGTTCCCCAGACCGAAATGCCGATTGATTCGGGATATTGATTTTCTTTGGCTAAATATTTTTCCAGCAGATCGTCGCCGAGTTTACATCCGACCTGCCACGCGAAATTCGACGGCACGGCGCGGACATCAACCGAGTAAAAATTGCGTCCCGTCGGCAGGATATTCGCCATCCCGCGCGTCGGCGCACCCGACGGTCCGGCTGGCACGGCGCGTCCTTCCAAACCGTCGAGCAGATTGGAAATTTCTTCCTGTGTGCGGTTTAAGTTCGGCACAATCGAATCGGTTAAAAACGCCAGCGTTTTCGCCGTCTGCCCGTCTGCCCGTAAATCGAATGATTCGAGAACATTCGCCGTTTCAGCAGTTTGAAAATCATCGGCGGCGAGTTGTTCGATGAAGGTGTGCGCCAGCGTTTCGATTCCCTTTAAAACGTCGCCGTTCGTGCGCGAAGATAAATCGTTCGGGAGATATTTCCAAAACACGGGCAGTTCGTTTTCGTATTTCGCGCCGAGCGTTTCGGTGCGGCTGATGTTTTCGTAATCGAGATTTGCATCCTCAGAGATGGCGCGGCGCAAACCCGTAATTCCCGGCGCGTCGAGCCGCAGAAGCGCGAGCGCGAGTCCGACAAGCTGTTCGTTTTTCGGCATTTCGCCTAAAACGTGCAAGCCGTCACGAATCTGCATATCGCTGATTTCGCAAAGGTAGCCGTCAATATGCTGCAAAAATTCGCCGTATTCCTCATCGTCCGGCTGTTCTT
The DNA here is from genome assembly GCA_964237235.1 of uncultured Pyrinomonadaceae bacterium. GTDB lineage: Bacteria > Acidobacteriota > Blastocatellia > Pyrinomonadales > Pyrinomonadaceae. The sequence continues at coordinate 75,693 of CAXSGY010000019.1, read as the reverse complement.
CCAAGCCAAGATCGTGATGGAGATTGGCGGCGACGACCGTTTTCCAGATTTCCGCCTGAATCATCGGGAGTTTCGCCGGATCAATCCGCTCGGCGTTGGCGTAAGTTCCCAGCAGATTTTGAAGCTGCGCGAGTTCGTCGTAAGTTTCAGCCTGCGTCATCGGCGGCACGAGATGGTCAATGATGCAGGCGTGAATGCGCCGCTTCGCCTGCGTGCCTTCGCCCGGATCGTTGATGATGAACGGGTAAAAAATCGGGATGTCGGAAATACCGATCTCTGGGTAACATTCGCCGGATAAGCCCAAACCTTTGCCCGGCAGCCATTCCAAAGTTCCGTGTTTGCCGCACTGGATAATCGCGTCCGCTTTAAATTCATCACGCAGCCAGCGGTAAGCTCCCAAATATTGATGCGTCGGAACCAAATCGCCGCTGTGATAAACCGTCAGAGGGTTTTCGCCGAAACCGCGCGGCGGCTGAATCATCACGAAGATATTGCCGAACTGCAATCCTGCGACGTAAACCGTGCCGTTATTGCGATAATGTTTTCCCGGCGGCTCTTCCCAATTTCGGGCGAGCGCAGTCCGGACGGCTTCGGGAAAGCGTCCGAACCAGTCGCCGTAACGCGCCGCTGAAAATTGGGCGGTTGCTGTCTGCATCTGGTTTTCGGTGAGAAATTCCTTGTCATAACCGCCGGCGGCGATTAATCTTTCCATCAATTCGTCGCCGGTTTCGGGCGTGTAATCGCCCGTTTCGTAACCGCGAGTTTTCAATTCTTTTAACAAATTGATGATCGAGGCGGGCGTATCGAGTCCGACCGCACTGCCGACGCGCCCGTGCCGGTTGGCGAAATTCGTCAGCATCAGACAAATTCGTTTTTCACTATTATCTTTGCGCTTCAGTATAGCGTGTCGCTTGGCGAGTCCGGCGACGGCTTCGGTGCGATCATTTAAGGACACGACGCGGGACGATGCAACGTCTTCGGTCGAATTTGCGCCGCTCGCTTCCTTAAAACTATAAACGCCGCCAATGATGCGCCCGTCAAATTCCGGCAGCACGACTTTCGTCGCCGCATCGAGCGGCGAAAGTCCGGCTTCGTTTTCCATCCATTCCTGAACGGTCTGCGAAGTCGCAATCGCCTGCACGACCGGAATGCCGAGCCGGTCGGCGAATTCAACTGCCGCGCCGACAGATTCCGTGACGCGCTCTTCGCGGCTCAAATCCGCCATCGCGTAACTCAGCGTATTAACGATGCAGTCAATCGTCGCCTCGCCGTTTTCGCTGAAATATTTGGTAAAAACATTCGGTACGCCGTCCGTCTGCGCCGATTCTTCGCGTAAGGAATAACAGAAAACCGGCAGCACATTGCACCCGATTCGCTCCAATTCTTCGAGAAGCGCGTCCACGGCGGCGAGATTGCCGCTCTGCCACAGTGCGCGGTAAAAAAGAACGCTCACCGCCGGACGATTTTCCCGCCAGAACTCGCGGCGAAATTCTTCCAAATTCATTTTCGCCACCGAATTTAAATCCGTCGCGTTCTGGTGATAAAGTCCTTCTTCGGCGGTTTCAACCGGCGCGGCAAAACCGTAAGCGGTCGAAAGATAAACATCCGCTAAAAAGAGCAGTAAATTTTTATAATTTTCCGTGCCGCCCGCCAAGACATATTCAAACGCGGCGGCTAAATCTTCGAGCGGGACATTGGACATCGAAGCCAGTTCCGGGTCGGGTTGACGGTCGCCGGGCAGGGCGAGCAGCAGACGTTTTTCGCGGCGGCAAAATTCTTCAATCTGATTGAAACCTTCTTCAAAAAGCGTCCGCCCGCCGAGGACTCGAACGACGAAAATTTTAGTTTCCGCGCCGTTTTTCGCCAGCCACGCCGCGATTTCTTCTTCGGTTTGAAGTTTCTGTGAAGAATAAGTCGCAACCTGCGGAAAGTCCTTGGGCAAAAGTTTCGCCGCCGCTTCCACGCTCAAAAGTTCGGTATCCGCCGCCGTGATAAAAGCAATCATAAAACTTCGAGACACAGTAAAACCCGGCAATACTTCGGGTTTTGAAAAACGAAAGCATTCGGTTATTGAAAAAATTCTATGGACGGAATTTGAGAAAAACAGAAAGGAAGGTTTTGAATAAAGTCAGCCTTTAAAACGAAAAATCCTCAATTCTCAAAGTTGAAAATCAAGGGGTTTTGGTAATACTGTTTAAAGCTGGCGCGATTAAAAAGACAAAAATCCGGCGGCTCAAAACAAATGGCGTATTACTTCTTCCCACTTGCTCTATTCCCGGAGCCACAGCAGTCGCCGATTCGATTTTACAGACAAGGTTTCCTGACTTTCGGATTAAAGCAGCCGATGTTTTAGCCTTCCCCATCAAATAATGATGAGTGACCGGCGATTCGCAAATCGCCAAAAAACATCGCTTTCCGTTTTACAGTGGCGGGAACCGTGCGGGATTCACGCTTTTAATTTGATAAAAAGCATTCACCCGGCTTCCCTTGCGACTCTATTTTTTACAAAGAGTCATAATCTGCATGTCGTTCAACACGCTTGAAAACAAGCGTATTGAAACAGCGATATGAAAATATTGATAAAGAACAAAAAATCAACTTAATACGGAACGCCCTTTAAAGTCAAAGGCAGTCCGGCAACAACCAAAATAACTCGGTCTGCTTTCCACGCCAGAACTTGATTGGTCAGTCCCTGCAAATCTCTGAAGGAGCGTCCGACCGGATTATCCGGCACGATGCCGCTGCCGACTTCGTTGCTGACCGCGATGACGTTTCGATTGCGGGCGGCGGCGGCAAATTCCCCGGCTTTACGAAGAATCGAATTTTCCAATTCATCTTCGGCTTTCCCGCGTTCTTCCCACATTAAATTGGAAAGCCAAACGGTCAGACAATCCACCAAAACAGTGGCGTTTTCAGGAACGTCGCGTTCGATTTTCCCGATTAAATCGAGAGGTTCTTCGATAATTTCCCAATGCGGCGGACGGTCGAGTTTGTGCCGCTCGATACGTGCCGTCATTTCCTCGTCCGCATCGTCGCGCCGCGCCGTCGCCAGATAAAAAACCTCTTTCTTTTCGAGACAAAGCGACTGCGCGTAACGACTTTTCCCGCTTCGCGCGCCGCCTAAAATCAAAGTCAGCATATTTATTTGATGATGTGGTAAAAATCCCGCGCCAATGCAAATTCTATATTATGCGCCGCTGCCAATCGTCTCCGCTTCGACTAAAACGGCGGTCGGTTTTTTAGTTTCATCGAGCGCGACAAAAGTGAAATTTCCGGTCACGACTTTTTCTCGGCGTTCGGAATACATCTCTTCGACGTAGATTTCGACTTCGACTTTCAAACTCGTGCGCCCGACTTTCGCCACCCGTCCGACGAGTTCGATAATTGTTCCCGACGGAATCGGATGCGTAAAATCAACGCGGTCGGACGACACTGTGACCACGCGCCGCCGCGAAAATCTGGTTGCCGTGATGAACGTGATTTCATCCATCAAAGACAGTGCCGTGCCGCCGAAAAGCGTGTCGTAGTGATTCGTCGTATTCGGAAAAACCGCTTTGAAAATTCGCGTTTCCGAGGCTTCGATTCTTTTTTGCAAATCCATATTTTTTAGAAACCATTCTTTACGCTTTTGACGTTTCAGACCGTTTGAATTTTTGCAGAGTTTTAACGATTTTATCCGATGCGTCGTAAATTTTTCGGAGCGGCATAACCTTAAATAATTTGTAATCGCCGACCGCCGCCAAGCCCGCCGACGCGATGCAGCCGCACTGCGAACAATCGGGAGTGCCGCCGAATTGACACGGCACGACCTTGTTTTTCAAATCCGCCGTCAAATTCAGAGTCGTGCGGACGAAAATACATTCATCGGGCGATTTCGGCGGTTTTACATAACCGGCGACGACGTGTTTCGGCATGACCAGTTTCGGATATTTCTTGCCCAGCAAAGCCAATTCGGAGAGCAATTTTGACCGCACTTCGGGAGTTAAAATCTCTTCGGCTTGCGCGCCGATTTGCGGCGTAAATAAACTGAACCACACTTGCCGAACTTCTTTGCGGGGAGTCCAAAACTCCAGAAATTCGTCGTAATAACCGCTTCTTCTTGCGGTTTGGGAAGTAATCGTGCAGTGAACGGTGATCGAGTGTTCTTCGATATTTCTGAGAATTCTTTCGTAAGTCGCCGGTTTGCGTCTGGCATCGTGTTCGGGCTGCAAACCGTCAATCGAGACGACGAAATGCAAATCTTTGATTTTGTTCCAGTGCTTCGGAATCTCTCTGACCGCGCTCGTGACAAGCTGCACGGCGATTCCCATTTCGCTCAATTGCGGCAGTAAAACATCGAGTTCCCGGAATCTGACGAGCGGCTCGCCGCCGACAATCGAAAGGTGCAGCGGTTTGTATTTCCGCACCAATCCCAACATATTTTCCACTAAATCATCGCCTTTAAAATCCGTCAAAGACCGCAGTTCCCCGATATCCCCGGCTAAATGTTCGGGTTCATAAGCGTAGCAGCCCGGACAGCGAAGCGGACATTCTCTGGTTATTTCCACTGAAAGGGTCGGGTAATTTCCCGTTAAAATTTTCCCCCAAGCGCGAAAAACATCTGATTTTTTCACAATAAAACTCCTTTTGTAATTTGCATCGCCGGACGTAAAGACCGGAAATTATCGTTTGAGTATAGAAAGCGGCTGTCAGGATCGGTCTGATGAAATTTCATTGGACTGATTCTGAAATTCACTTAAATTTTTGGTTAAATTTAAGATTTCTTTGCTGAAACTTACGCTTGTTTTTTGGATTTGAAAGAAAATGGAAGGGTATCGACGCGTCTGCAAAGTGAAAGTAATTTTTCACCAAAACGCATCAAATCTGACTACTTGCTTCAATCCGCGAAAGCATCGTCAAGGCGAAAAAAGGCAGGTCTTCTGACTTGTAACTTTTCTCCGTCGTCCTTCCCGTTTTTCACAGTGAACATTTTTGACAGAAAAAATAAAGCGTTACTTACAGTTGCGCGACAGCTCGTGATTTGCACACGATTCCCGTTTTAGTTTGCTTAACTAAAAGCAAAACCTTTTATCGTTTGATAAAGAAAAGTTGTTAAAGAACTCTTGCCACAAATATAACAGACGAGTGAAAGGAGAACAAAGTTTAAAGAGGCGGGAACAATTCAATGCAGTAATGTTGAATAATCTGAATTATCGGCGAATCCCGCATCAAGTATTTTATTTTGCGCGACGATTTTGCGATCAACCTGAATCTTGAATTCCGACGTTAATGACGATGATAAAGACTCGAAGTTTGCGTTTCAACTCCGACGATTCCTGTAAATTGACAGGCGACTTTGACGACGCACAGCACCGTCTGATCCACATCTTTGGTCGTATAAAACGGAGAAATGGCGATGTGCAACTGCTCTTCTTCGTCGAGCCACGCTTCCAGATTTTCGAGGTTAATCGCACGGACGGCATAATCGGCATCAATATTTTCGAGCAGGTGAACAATCATCGAAGCGGTGTTTTGATCCGCCGTCCACCATTCCGATTCAAGCCCGACGGTTTCAAGCAGTCCCTGCCGCACGTCGGCGGCGACGGCAGCGAGCGCATAGTTAATTGCCGCCAGCAGTTTCTCCTGCATAAAGGGAACCATCGAATTTTCGGGCGCAGTTATATTGTCCGAAAAAACTTTCGGCGTTCTCCACGCAATTAATTTCGTCCCCGCACGGGAGGACCGCCGGTGGCGGCAAGTTCTCAGAAATGCGCCCAGCGACCGCGCCATCTTTCCATCTCGTTCATCTTCAACAAAAAATAAAACCACCGGCAACGCCTACGGAAAAGTTTCAAACTTAACCGCCATCGAGCGTTGCAGGTAGCTGAAAACCAAATTTAAGATAAAAAGGTTTTTATAGCAAATGAATCGCCGCTATCATCTGAATTCTTCTCGAAAATGCCCGAAATGTGATCGAAGCCCAGAAACTCTCCCAATCGAAGTTTTCCGGGTCGGTGGATGGGCGAATAAAATGTGTTCGCAAAAAACACAGTCCGCGTTCCGCGATTTCAATTTCGGCGATGCCTTCTGCATTGGTTCGGGCGTGCGCGGCATATTTTCCGTTGTTGAGATTTTCCGCACCGGAAGATACGCGCAAATGCTTGATTTTCTCTCCGTCGCACCTTAACTTCTAAAATTCGTTTCAAAACGGGTTGGTTTTTAATTGATTTTGATACGAATCTCACTATACCAATTAACAATTTCAAAATATTAGCGGGCGGTCATTACCATCGGCTGATCATCCAAAGCCGATTCAAGGGCGGCTAACAGATTTTTGCTCTGCTTTCTCGCCGAAGACAAATAGGAACGCACGCGGCAAAAGGTTTTGGCACCTTCAGCCGAGCGGAAACAGCCGGATATTTTTTGTTGCAATTTGAGCATTCGTAAATCCCGCTCCGACCCGTTATTATCGAACGGAACGCGGACATCCGTCATAAACATCAGAATTTTATCTTTGTGTCTGACTAATCTTCGATACAGAGTTCCGGCGGAAAGATGAGCCGACATCAGTTTAGGGGAACCGCGAATGACACGCTCGGCTTCCGCCAGAATTCGATCATAACGAGCTGCAAAAGCATTCAGCAGAGAATCATTTAAACTAATCAAAGAGTTAGATTTAGTTGATTCGACCGACTTTTTAATTTCCAATAGAAGCAATGCTAACTCCAATGTCCAGCTTTGGTGAACGGGGTTGGCTTCACCGATAAAAGTTAAATCGCGCAGCAGATGAGTGTTACATAAACCGTGCCGGCACTGCTCGTATTTTTGATAAGCGGTAAAGCCATCTCTGACCAGCACGCCGGTAAACTCGCTGATGATGCCGATTTCTTCAATAGCCGCTCTGCCGCGCTTGGGATGAAAAGCCAGGTGAGTCAAATTGTCCGTGCGGGTGACGTGAACCCAGTTATTCTCGCCGTTGATGTTGATGCCGGTTTCATCAACGCCCATGACCTCTGACTGCCGAAGTGCCGCCTTCAAACGATACTCAAATCTAAAAAGTTTTTGACCGCAAAATCTTGCCGCGCGTTGAATAGTGGCGAGTGAAACCGGACACCGGAACAGATCGTTCAGTGATTCGGCAGTGCGGGCGATTGGCAATAGTTGGTATTGATTCAAATAAACAATTCTTGAAAACACGCTCGTTCCATATTGAACCGGAGCTTTGATATTGTCCGGGAAATGTCCTTTGGAAATCTGCCGGCACATCAGGCAAATCTTTACCTCCGCCTGATATTCAGTGACGAAAAGTCCGCCGTTTTCGATCTCGAAGATTTGTCTTTTGTGAAAACGGGTTGATTCGGTTTGCACTAAAGAATGATGACAATGATGACAAACATCCACCCGTTGAACGATGACTAGATCAGGTTCGCTGACTTGCCGTAAAGTGAAACCCTGATGCCCCGGAACGCCGCCCGGTGGTTTGCCTGATCTCGTTCTTAAACTGCGGGTTTTTGGCGGTTTATTCCAGGGCGCGTCAAGCGACGGCGGGAGATTCGAGTTGCGCTAGGCGGAATGAGTATTCCCTCTGGTGGCGGATTTCATTTGCAGTCTAAAACTCCAGATGTGGTATGACAATTCAGAAGAACAAAGAATTAACACAAGTCGGAGTATTTCTATATTGCAAATGAAATCCGCCAAATGCGGATACTAACCTTCTGCCTAGCGCAATTCGAGTTATGAGAATCAAGCTTGGGCGCAGGAACATCGCCGGATATCAAAAGACGTTCCAGCTCACGAATCCTGATTCGCAGTTGCCGGTTCAGTTGAACAGTTTTTGATAATCGAGTTTGTAATTTGTTCTGCGATTGATGATGAACCTGATGAAGTTTGAAAAGTTCGGTGGATTTGTTTTCGATAATTTCATTCAAACGGCATATTTCCTGACGCTGAGCGGAAACAGTCTGCTCCAAGTGATGGACGTGTGATGAAGAATGATTCGCCAAGGTTAAAGATTCGATTTGCTGTTCGAGTTCTTCAACCAGGCTGAGAACAGAGCTGAAGCCGGAGTTAAAATGCTGACCCATAGTTGAAAGATGGAGCAAAGATTTTCACCTCAACAATGACTTTTTCAGTGTGAAATAAACATACAAAAATATAAAAGCAAAAGCAAGGATTTATTTTCGTGCGGATTATATCAGTTGAAAAATCTGAGCCTGCAAACCTTATAAACTGTTCATTTACAACCTACCTGAATAGTTACCAAGCTCCCTTGCTTCTTAGTCGCGTCCGATAATGTTAGGAAGGATAAATCTTATTAGGTTAAATAAAGGGATAAAAGGTTAGGCAGCACTTAAAGTTCCTAGCTTCTTTGTTATCAGCAGCTTACAAAGTCTTCTCTCAAGGTCAGAACTATGTATTTGACTGATTTTTAGCTTCGTTTTAGATCATTTCTGATGACTTTTTAATGAGAAACTCTCGTCCTCAATGTCAGAACTATGTATCCTCAATGTCAGAACTATGTATTTTTAGGCTCAGTCAAGGTCAGAACTATCTATTCTCAAGGTCAGAACTACCTATTTTAATGAAAAATCTGTGGAAAACTGTTCACTAAAAGTGTTCGTAAAGGTCAGAACTATGTGTTGCTCAAGGTCAAAGCTATGTATTTTGGCTTTTTCCTCAATGTCAGAGCTATGTATGCTCAAGGTCAGAACTATGTATTTTGGTCGTTTGATGATTGAAGGAGGTGATTTTCTTTTTGCTTTCTGACGTTCGCTTTTTTCACATCGGAAACAAAAAACGGGTGCGGTTGGATTGTAAATTTAACGTCAATCAATTTGGCTCTGGCGGCACTTTCAATTACCTTATCGGCTTTAACATTTAGAACAACGTTTTTTGCTTTCATTTCTTCGAGAGCCTTTTCGACTTCGATTTGGTTATTGCGAAGCTGATCCTGTTTGGTAAGTCCGAAATCTCTGATAACGGTTGTCAGAAGAAAGTGATATTGATCAGTCATACTTGCCTGCGTATAGTGGTGCGACAAGCGTTTGTGCAGAAGGCGGGCAATGACGCTTTTGTAGCTCATTACCTGTTCGTAGTTGATGAGTCGGAAACTTCTTTCTTGGATGCTTTTGGTGACGAGCGGCGAGAATCGAACGAAAGTTTGTTTTTCGTCGTTTTTTCCTTTGAACCCGAGAGTTTCAATCGGGCTGAAGTAAATTTCGATCTCCGCGTCTTCGGATTTCAGCTCGATGTTCGTTCTCGCTAAAATAGTCAGAGCCTGTTTTATCTGCTGCGTACTGTAGGAATGCCCCGTATTCTTTAACTCTTTTTGAAGCTGATAAAGCGTAAATGAAATGCCAGCCTCGCCGTCGAGAAAAATTCCCTGCCCTTCCGCCATCATTTTTCTTAAGGCATCTTCGACCATCTCTTCTCTTTTGGACGGGAAGCATTCGATTTCCGTATCGCCGTCGGTAATACGTGCCGGAGCGATTTCCAGACTATACTTCCGCCCGCGGCACTCGAATTCGCGTCTCAGAGTCGGCAGGTAAACTCCGCCGACGCGCTCGACTTTGCCCCACACATATTTCGGCATAAAATCGTATAACTCGACCGTGTGCGAATATTCTTCTTCGTCTTTGAGAAGTTCAAAAAGAGTTAGCTGGTGCGGTTTTTCCTGCTTATGCTGCGAGAAAAGTTTTGGCTTTTCCAACTCTTTTTTTGATTTTTTGCTCGGTTTGCCTTTCATTGCTATTGTGCTGAATTCAGCACAATAGTATCAGATTTTTGGTAAAGACGTATCCCGAAACTGTGAGTTAACGATACGTTTAATCAAAAAAGCCTTTGGCGAATTTCGCTTAGTCGAAAGCGAGGATACGGAAGATTGTCAGGCAAGATGACTTTCGGATGTAGCGACCAGGCGTAACGCAGCTTGCCGGAGTTTTGCTGTTTTCGTGTGAGTTGCCCGCGCCAGTAAAATCCCCACTCGCGTCTTTCGCTCCCCGCCTGCGGACACTTGCTCGCGCCGTAACGCTCGAATTTTTGCGCCATATAATTCCAGCCCGACTCGTTATTCGCTAACTTGCTGAAACTTCTACCGGACAAAACAATACCGTCGGCGAAAAGATACTCGTCCGATTTACCCGTGCGCCCCGGATAGACGGCGTTGTCGTTTTTGAAGATAGTTCCGAATGCCCCGGAAAGATGATGTTGCCGAGTGCGTCGGTTTTCGGTATTTCGTCGCTTCGAGTGTCAGAATCCCGCAGTCGCCTTCCCTCTTTATTAGAGTGCGGACGCGGGCGAGAAAATAACATTCGGCGTTAAACTTCAAGCGATTTTCGAGCGCGAACCGCTGATGCAACAAGCAGTTTCCAGCCTGAGCCAAACCGAAGACATGCGGAACCGTGTTTTCGTGTGCGCCGTTCCCGGCACGGCGACACCAGTCAATTCCCTGTTCCGAAAAATTCCGCAGTCAACGGTCGCCAGCTAGTGAGTTCTAGTCGTGGAGTTTGGGTATGTTTCTGTATCGCCGATTTTGGGAATCGTTCGCCGAGAGAGATCTGTATATCGTTATAGCAGAACTCTAAATTTGATCAGTTTCGCAGAAGGTAAATAACAACTGTTTTTAAATTGTTATCGGACGCAGCCGTTTTTGACACGTCGGATTGACACCCCTCCCGAAAAGCCCGCTGCCGTCAATCGAGCGGGCTTTTCACCGTTACTCCTTTATTCAGAACGTGCGTGTAGATCATCGTCGTCCGCACGTCCGAGTGTCCGATCAGCTCCTGGACGGTGCGAATGTCGTAGTGATTTTCGAGCAAATGCGTGGCGAAGCTGTGCCGCAGGGAATGGCACGAGCCGCGCTTTGGTAATCCCGCCGCCAGAATGGATTGTTTGACCGGACGCTGGAGCGTATCGTCGCTGATGTGATGCCGCCGCCGCTTGCCGCCGCGCGGATCGGTGGAAATGCGCGCTGCCGGGAAAACATACTGCCAAATCCATTCTTTGGCGGCGTTTTTATATTTCCGCTCGAGTGCGTAAGGCAGATACACTTCGCCGAAACCGTTTCGCAAATCGCCCTCGTGCATTATCCTGACCCGCTCCAAATGGGCGATTAAAACTTCCTTGACTGACTGCGGCAGCATCGTCAGTCGCTCTTTTTCGCCTTTGCCTTCGCGGACGGTGATTTGATTCATCTGAAAGTCAACGTCTTTGACGCGCAGGCGCAGCACTTCGGAGACGCGCAAACCCGCTCCATACAGCAGACTCGCCCCGATCAGCGGCACGCCGTTCAAGCGGGCGAGAATTTCTCTGACTTCTTCCGGGGTAAAAACAACCGGCAGATGGCGCGGCTTTTTGGCGCGCACGGCATCGAGATTGTTTATCTCGACATTCAAAACATTTCGATAGAGAAACAAAAGCGCGGCGAATGCTTGGTTCTGCGTCGCCGCCGCGACCTCTCGCGTGACGGCGAGATCGGTCAGAAATTGACGAATTTCCTCTTCACCCATCTCTTGCGGATGGCGCAACTGATGAAAATGAATATACTTTTTAATCCAAAAAATGTATGCTTCTTCGGTGCGAAGGCTGTAATGCCGCAACCGAATGGCGTGACGCACGGAATCGAGTAATTTCGACATAATGCGGCAAATTATACGCCTGAGCGGGATTAGACCGCAACCTTGCGGTCTAATAACTTGTTTAGCAGACAGCCGCTGCAACGTTCCGCAAAAAGCCGGATTGCCGCAGTCTTGACAGATATGTTAAGCTCGTGAGCTTCCGCTCAAGTCGGCTTGGAGACGGAAAGCTCACGAGCTTAACATATCCGAAGGTCGGCATTCTCGAACTTTTCGCTCGTAGCATCGTCTCTCTGCCAAACAATTCGTTGCACCGGAAATTGCTGCCGTCGAGGTTTGTGATGCTCGCGTTGTGCGGGCATCAATTCCGGTGAACTCGGTGGTTCGATGCCTCGTGGTGATGACAACGGTGAAAAGATATGAAACTTCTTAAAGTCATTTTTATCTTGTCTTTCTTGTTTGCTTTCACAAATATTTGTGTCGCGCAGAAAGCTAAGATTGCTTTTGTGAATGCGAAATCGCTTTACACTTCTGAAAATGAACTTACGCGCCTTACAGATTCTTTGAAGTCAGTGAACCCAAGTTTTTCTAATTTGAATGCCGAAGAAAAAGACAAAGAATTCAAGCGCATTGCAAAAAGTTGTTCGGATGCAAAAAATAATATAGTTGAAAACGAAACAGTTACTTTCCACGCAAAAGAAAATACAGTTTGCGTAGTTATAAAAGATATTGCCGATTATGTCGAAAGTTTTAAGAAAAAACACGAGTTTGTTCTTCTCATTGATATTGGCTCTTGCGACGCAATAAGCATTTGTTCTGAAGGCGTTGACGTTACGAAGCAATTTGTCGAGGAATATAATGATGCGAGAAAATAACGGCGGCATCGAACAATTCAATGGACGTGAGGGCGAAACAGCGGCTTTCATTTGGCGTTCTTCGGTTTCCCTCACGTTGCGCGGTGGCGGTTTCGCCCCACGTCATCTCAATCGTTAGCCGTTTCTTCTTAAATGTAGACGAATTATGAAAAGAATCACAATTAGAGTTGTAGTTGCACTTTGCACTTTTGTTGTTGGCATCATTGTTGTAGCGTCTTGGCTTGTTTATCCTGCTCCAAACATTCCTGAAATTCCGCTGGTGAAAATTAAAGCTGACAATCCGATGCCGCCAGTCCCTAAAATGAATCCCGATTCAACAGCGCAACAATCATTATTGCAAATAACTCCGCTTCCCTGCACATTGCCAGAAGAAGGCGATACACAACCTTGGATTCACAAATCCAAAGTTCTTGAATCTTTTCCAAAAGATAGTCCGTTACCGCGTTTCATCGGCACTTTTCGAGATAAAAATTGGAATTATATGCTTGACCTTTATCAAGATACAAAAGGCGTTTTTGGCGAACTTTCGAATCCGGTGCTTGATGCTGATTCGCCCACATCACGGCTTTATGATGTTGCTTTTGATTCCCGAACAAGTGCGTTGCAATTCAGTGCCAAATTTTGGAGCGGGCAATTACAATTTAACGGAGTTTTGCGCGGGCGAATGATTGAAGCAACCGTTACTCAAAATAACAGGACAGAAAAGGTTACTCTTAAAAAGCTGAAGGGTTCTTCCAATGGCGAATTTTTATTTGCGAGTCGAGCGCAATTTGAATGTGCAATGACACTGTGGCATCGCCTCTAATTAAAGGCACGGCTAACAAATCAATGGACGTGAGGGCGAAACAGCGACTTTCTTATCAGCGTCTTTCGTTAAATTCAAACGGGCTTTCTGGCGGTTTCGCCCCACGTCATCTCAACCGTTCGGTGCTTTCTTTATCTTTGCGGAAGATACTTTTTGAGCCAAAGTTTATTAGAGTAGAAATGTTATGAAACTTACGCCCCGTTTTGCCATTGTCTTTTTGACTTTTACTGCCGGTGTTCTTACTGTTGCCGGTTGGTCGGCTCATATCGGGCGAAAGGTTTGGTCTCCGCGCGTTTTTGGTTGGCGTAATCCTTTCAAGCCGCAACCAATTATCAAGGAACAGGGAAATTGTCCGGTGCGTCTTGTTCGCCCGCGATTTTACTCATTTATGTCTATCGGTTCTGCCATCGGCTCTGTTTTACAGATTGATGTAAAGAACGTGAGCGACAAGCCGATTCACTCGTTCACCATCAGTTATCATTCACCAGAACCGATAGACACAGGCTCAGGCGGTTGGCATCCTGAAACCCTCCTGCAACCGGAGCAATCTCATACTATCGGCGAAAGTTCCAGAGGCAATGCGAGAGTTACCTTTTCAGTTGATTTCGTCCAGTTTGCGGACGGAGATGCTTGGTTTGCAAATCCGCCGACAGCGACTGTAAAACCTGAAGGTGTGGAAGCAGGAGCGCAAGCCGCCATTGAATATTTGCGTGAAGTCTTAGAACTCGATGGGGCGACTGCGGTAATGAGTGTTTTACCGCGTATCCGTCCTAAAATGGGAATGTGGAGGTTTTCTGCAGAAGGAGATTTCGGGCATTTCGGCTTTGATTATGGCATAACAAACGCAGTTGTGCGCGTTGAATACGCCTATCAAAAAGAAGATTTATCGGGAGTTGAGAAGTTTCTAAGGCGGCAATATGAACAATAACGCCGCACCGAACAAATCAATGGACGTGAGGGCGAAACAGCGACTTTCTTTTGGCGTTGTCCGTTAAACTCGGAGTTGTCTGTGGTTGGTTTCGCCCCACGTCATCTCAATCGTTATGCTGCCGAAACGGTGCTAGAAGTTAGAGAAGATATGATCATTAAAACCTTTTACATACTTTGCTTGATTTTCGTAATAAGTTGCTCTGCCTTTGGGCAACGCGACAAGTCTGCTCTTTTGCCCGAAACTCAAGCCAAAAATTTGACTGGTCAATGTTCGAGACAAAGCCCGTCTAACTTTACCGGAACTTGGAAACCGAGCATTGCTGACATAAAGGCAATGGAGTCAAAATTTTCCGATCTCAAAAAGTTAAAGTCAGAAGATTGTTGTCTTGATGGCGGGCAAGTTGAAAATCCTGAACATTACTATATGCAATACGTCGGAATAGTTATCAACGGCGAAAATTTTATCTATATCAACGCCTTTGCCGATTCAGAGCCGCCTAAAGACTGGAAAGCAGAAGCTGTAGTTATTTGTGATGGTGGAGAAAGTTTGTGGGGCGTTTTGTACAATGTCAAAACCGGCAAATTTTCCAAGTTAGCTTTTAACGGAGTCGCGTGAACAAAGGCAGCATAACAAATCAATGGACGTGAGGGCGAAACAGCTTCTCTTTAAAATCTATTTTGGTGAACTCAAAGTTGCGTGTGGCTGGTTTCGCCCCACGTCATCTCAATCGTTCGGCATCTTCTCGTAGTCCAACAGCTGAAAACCTAAAACCAGATGAGCTATAATTTTCCAGACGAAGAAACCCTTGTTAAATATCTCGCTTTGCTTGAAAAGATCATCGTTCTTGCGCGTTTTAGTGCTTACAAATCTGACCCGAAAATGGCACAATTACTCGATGCCATTCATAATGTCCCTGACCTTTTGTGTCGCTGGCAGGATATGAACGAATCGTATGTGCTTTCTGACTTAGAAAACTATGAAGCTAAGTATTGCAAAGGCAGTCATCCGTTCTCAGAAATTTTAAGAAACGGAGTTAGTCCAGATTGGCAGCTTGAATGGGAAAATAAAAACACAAATGACGAGGAGGCGCATTGAAAATAACGCAATGCCGAACAAATCAATGGATGTGAGGGCGAAACAGCGACTTTCTCATCAAACAGGTATTTTTAACTCGGAGTCGCGTGAAGGCGGTTTCGCCCCACGTCATCTCAATCGTTAGATGCCTGAATCTGTGTAGCGAATAATGAATCGAGAAATTACAGTCAGCTATTCCCGCGAGTTAATAAAGTTTGCTGTCTGGAAGTTTTGGACGCGCCATATTGGTTTAAAGAACTTCATCATATTTGCTGTTGTCTGCGTTGCTTTCGTATTAGTTTTTCTGAACGGTAACCGTTCGTGGTTTTTGGGTTTTCTCGGTGCAACTATTGTTTTCAGCTTCGGCATCGGGTGTGCTACCTATTTCACATACTTGCGCCGTTCGATGGAGAAATTCAATCGAATGGAAACGCCAACAGCAAAGTTTCGCTTTACAGACGAGCGAATTGGAATAGAATCGAATATTGGCTGGACTGAATTATCGTGGAAAATGATTGAAAAGATTTGGGAATACCCGTCGGTGTGGTTAGTTTTCATTGCCAAGCAAGGATACGTTACTTTACCAACGGCAAATCTTGACGATGAACTAAAACAATTTATTGTGGAAAAAGTCCGTAAAAATAACGGCGGCATCTAACAAATCAATGGACGTGAGGGCGAAACAGCTTCTCTTTTGAATCTTCTTTGGTAAACTCAAACTTGTGTGGTGGCGGTTTCGCCCCACGTCATCTCAATCGTTCGATGCTTTCTTGTTTCTGTGAAAGAAATTGTTACCTGCGAAAGTTTTGAGTTATATTTGAAAGGTAAATATTCCAATTAAGCCAAATTTGTTTTATGTATATTCGGTTTGTTGTCGGGACGGACGACGAAGACCATCGTTGGCTTACCGGTGTTGTTACCGAAGCTCGATTTCTTATTGATCGAGGCGAATGGCAGTCGTATGAAATTCAGAGGCTTGAAGAAATATTTGCTTGGTTTAACGAAAATGTTTCTTGTCCGCCATTTTCAACAGATGCTCGACTTCGGGAAGGTGCTTGCTGGTTCAAACCAAATGCCAGTGAGGCAATCGCAAAGGTATGGGTAATTTGGCACGAAAGGTCATAAAGAACCGTGGGAATTTGCTTAAATTACAGTGTAAACAGGGTTTAGTACCAATTTCTCACTCCTGATTTTCATCTCGCTTCCAACTTAATATTTTGGGAAGGTTCAATCCGACCGAGTCCCGCAGTTTTTCTCCTGAAAAATGCTATTGGTTGTGAAAGTTAATGGCTGCCCAGTAACGAGTGAGCCTTCCTTGAATACCCTCAGCAGTTCCCGGCTTTCTTTTTAAGCGGCATCACTCAGTTTTTGAATCAGGTAAAGATGCTTCCAGTAGATAACCGAGTTTTCGATCATTTGCCGTCAACCGAAGCGATTCTCTGCCACCGGCTTAACAAAAACGGTCTGCTGGTCAAACAACCGGCAAACCCGAAAAGCCAGAAATTCCTGTGTTTCTTTTTTACCTTTTGTGCCGGATTACCCAACCATTTTACATATTATTTCGTTCCATCCTGCTCAAAAATCTCCTCAGACAACCGAAATACATTTTTAAGATTCCATTTTCCACAACTGCCGATTCACCTATAGAAATTTGAAATACATCTATGTAGATATTTGAAATAGGTCGTGGTTTTTCCACAACCGGCTATGTAGATATTTGAAATAGATAGCTCTTTTCCACAGAAAAAGGGTGTAGAAATTTGAAATAGATCAAAATTTTTCCACAAGAAGCCTTGTAGATATTTGAAATAGATTGTTTTTTCCACAGAAAAGCTATGTAGATATTTGAAATAGGTCTTTTTTTTTCCCCAACCGGGTATGTAGATATTTGAAATACTTCGCCTTCGGGTTGTAGAAATTTGAAATACATCTATGTAGAAATTTGAAATACATCTCGGTAGGTAATTGTTGCAAAAGAAAAAGATAGGTGCGTTTTTTCGCTCCCTATCCTTTTCTTTATTATCCTATTATTAACCTATTTTATGTTTTAACCTTGCGCGACCTCAAAGCGGAGCGCGACTGCGGAGCGGAATTTTTCGGAAAAATCGAACGCTTTTTCTTAGTTTTCGAAGAAATTTCTTCTTTTAAAGAGTCGGCAAGATGAGCCACATTATTCTGGACGGTGTTTGAAGCCGACATTTCAAACGAAAAAGTTTTCGTCGGCACGATTGTCAAAAAATAATCTTCTATTTTACGCGAATCCGAAGCTGAAACAATAGAATCAGCTTTAAAATCCTGAATAACATTAGCTTTTTTCATTTCCTCGATGGCTTTCTTGAACTTGAAAATCGCCGTCGCCAGCGTCGGATATTCCAACCCGAAATCTCTTAAAAGCGTCGAGAAATTTACCGTATAAGCTACATTTTCGTTCGCCTGCTTGAAGTGATGCGAAAGCCTCCGGTGCAGAAGGCGGGCGATATGAGATTTATAACCGATAACTTTTTGATAATTATACCTTCTGAAATACAGGCTTTCGAGAGCTTCCGCGATGACTCTTGAAAAAATCAAGTAACACGGCTCGTCGCCGTCTTCCCTTTCACTCTTCTCGGTGTAACAAAGCACGTCAATCGGATTAAAACTGAGCTTGATGCCTGTATCAAGATTCTGACAAACGATTTCAGAGCCTTTGAGTATTTGAAGCGAATCAAGAATTTGGTAGTGCGAACGTGTTCGTCCCTGCTTTTTAAGTTCTTTACGAATCTGATTGACCGTAAAAGTCATTCCGGGCTGACCGTCGAAAAATTTCGGATTGTCGTCGAGGTAGATTTTTCTTAAAATCGTCTCCAGTATATCCTCGTCCGCGCTCGGGTAATACGACGTGGATGTGCCGTCCCGACCGACCAGAATCGCCGGCTTCAATGTCAAAGAATAGGCTTCGCCGCGGCATTCAAACTCTCGCCGGAGCGCGGGCAGCAATCCGTTGTAATTGCGGCGCACATCGGCTTGATGCGTCCAGACGAAGCGCGGCATAAAATCGTATAACTCGATGGTCTGCGAATAATTTTTGCCCTTTTTCAGCCCGCGGCTGCCGTCCTCCGTCAAAATATCGGTTTCGGTCAGAAGCTCGAACAGCGACAATTGAAGCGGCTTTGTTTGTTTTATCTGACTTAACTTCTTCGGCACGACTTTACTCCTCGGTTCACAATCTCGGACGCAGCTTGAAAGATTCGAGAGCATCGAGCGACGCTCGCCCTTGGCACATTTGCTATTTTCATTCACAAGTTGCCGGAGCGTCAAGAACCGATTCTAAAGAGTCATCATTTTCATTAAGTCTTTTTCAGTTTCCAAATCTCCAGTATCCGTTTCCCTTCGCAACCCTGCTCCGCAAGCCAGTCCGCGAGACGAGCGCGGGCGGCAATTTTTTCGCGCAAAGAAACTTCTTTGTTTTTCGACTCGAGGTTGAGGTAAATACGATGTTTGTTCTTCCGCGCCCAATCATAAGATTCCCCGCCGGCGCGTCGCCTGAAGCCTTCGCGCAAAACCGTATAGGACGCGTTTTCTTTGACAGCTAAAACGCCAACAGCATTAATGAAAGATTCTGTCGAATGTTCAAACGTCGGCGCGTCTTTCAGATTTCCGCAGTTGATCGTCGCGGGCGGGCTGACGTAAGTTCTGCCGTTCGGGTCACTTTTTATTTTAAGGCTTTCGCAGACGAAACGCGCCCACGTCAAAATCTCGGTCAATCGTTCGAGACTGCCGGAAACGAATTTATACGGCTCTTTGATTTTGGGATTCTCAAAGTAAATCGAATACGGATAGACAAGCGCGGCATTCACCTTTTCAACGAAATAATCGCCCAACCGCTCAATCGTTGTTTCATCAAATTCGCTGCCGAAAAATCCCTCCGACAAATCGTACGTGAACCATTGATATTCGTAAGAGTGCGTCACGCTGCGCGTGTGATTCGTTAAAGAGCCTTCGGCACTGGCAAGATGGCTGAAAAATGACAAACTGACCAGACCGATGCCGCATCGGAAATAATGAATCCAAAACTGCGCTCCGTGATTGTCGAGCAGCACAGCGACTTGATTCTCGCCCGGCGTGCAATCGAAAAACAGTTTGCCGTTTTTATCCAGTCGCTCGGCTTTGAGAACGTCTTTTAATTCCTTCGCCGTCGGAATGTTAGACAGAAACAAAGCGGGTTGCCGTTGCGCACGTTCTGTTGAAAGTTCGGCGTGTTCTGCGTAAATCAAAAAATTCAGCAATTCTCTGAGCGGAGCGGCGGAAACGGCTAGAGTTTTGACTGGACTCAGTTTGCAGGTGACTGTTTCGTTCATAAAAATTTTGGACGAATCAAAAAGCCGTCAGCCGCTTTACCTTTTCTTCCTCAATTTGCATTTGAACGAGTTTTTCTCTGAGTCGAACCATTCCGAGCATTTTTTCGCGCACGGGACCGCGAGCCGCATCCACGAGCGGGACGCTGATTGACTCGCTCTCTAAACAATAACCGGATTGGCGGTCGTAACAGCCGTCGTTGTAGTCGTAACGAAACCCGCTTGGGCGAAAATACGCGCAGGCGATTTCAACCAGCTCGCCTAATCGCTCGCTGTAATAGCTGCAATCGGATAAACAGGCGTTGCCAATTTCCGTTTCGGCTTCGACGATTAGAAAATCGTCCGGCGCGGGAATTTCCCTTTCGGTCAGGGCGCACAATTTCAGAAACTCTAAAAGGTCGTCAACTGTGCCTTTTTCGGTTTGAAATTCCTCGCCCCAATCGCCGTCGTCATAAAAGGAACGGAAAAACGGGTCTTCGAGCGTCGGGTTGATTTCCTCCCAGAAGAGTTCTTCGAGCCGCTCGCTGGAAATTTCCTCGCGGATCGCGTCGCGCTCGCCGTCTTCGAGTGCGTTTTCTTCCCGCTGCAAAACGATTTGCTCGCGGACGGCTTTTTCAATATCGGCGACGAGTTCTTCGACTTTGATTTCGTGCGCGAATTCCTCGGAATCATCTTCAAAATCCGAGTAAAAAATCTTGCCCGTGCCGTCAGACTTGATTTCAAAAGTATGCCGGTGGTCACTGGTCGAAAAACCACTTTTGAGAACAATCAATTCAGCGTTATTGATTTGTTCTTCGCTTTGGCTGACCTCAACTTCAAACGTCTTTTGGGCGGCGGAAACACCAGCATCAAGCATAATTCAAACTCTCGTCGCTTTAGTCCAACATCAGCGGCATCAAAACGTAACGGTAGCCTTCGCGCTCGGTCGGCAAAAACAACTCGCACGGCATTTTCCCGTCGTTAAAACCGAACGAGAATGTCGGGCTTCCCGCTTTTGAAACCACTTGCAAAAAATCCTGCACGTAGCGGCTGTTAAAACGCAGGCGGTGAACTTCCCCGCCGCTTGCGCCGTCGAGCGCGGCGAGCATTTCTTCCTGCGCTTCCGCTTCATTGGTGCTTGATTTAAGCGTCAGTTTCCCCGCTTCGATTTCCATCGTGACGGAATAATTCCGGTCGTCGGCTGTTATAGTTACACGCGAGAGCGAGCGGCGAAAATCTTCCGTGCTGATTTCAGCCGTGTAAATGAGATTTTTGGGCAAGACCATTGCCCAATTCGGAAACGTGCCGGTGAGCGTGCGCGAGAACAAGCTGTGATTGCCGATTGCAAAACAAAGCTGATTGCCCGTGTCGCCGATTTCAATTTGACTTTCCGCGTCGCGGCGAATTTCGCGGTCGAGTAAATCTTCGAGCTTTAGAATCGTCTTTTTCGGCACGAGCAGATCAAGTTTTTGTCCCGTCGAATTGACGAGCGGAAATTGCGTAAAAGCCAGACGATGCCCGTCTGTGGCGACCATCGTCAAACTCCGGTCGTCAACGACGATTTTCGCGCCGCTGATGGTAAAACGGCTCTGCTCGGTCGTTACGGCAAACGCCGTGCGGCGAATCGCCTCGCGCAGAATCACCGCCGAAACGCGCACGCCCGACTGTTTTTGAACCGGAACTTCCGGGAATTGTTCCGCTTGGGCGGTGCCTAATTTGTGCCGTCCTTTTTTGTAGCGAATCTCGACTTGCCCGTTTTTATTGAGCGCGAAATGAATCGGCTCGTTCGGCAACTCCCGGCTGATGTCGTAAAGTTTTTTGCCTTCGACCAGAATCGAGCCGGTTTGCAAAACGTCCGTCACTTGAAGCGAACGCATTGTTACGTCCAAATCGGTTGCGGTAAGCTGAAGTTCGCCCCGCACGTTTGTTTCCATTTTGATTTTGCTCAAAACCGGAATCGAGGCTTTGCGTTCGATAACCGGTGTCAGCAGTCCAAGCTCCTCACGGAGTAACGACGGGTTGATGATAAATTCCATAATTTTTGACCTCTGCTTGCAGCTTATTTTTTCCGTGCTTTACGCGCCGGATTTGATTAAATTATCTGGACAGCCGCGCTGTCGGATTTCGCCCATTCGTAGAACTCAAACTCCGCCATCGCCCGCGTGCCGTCCTTTTCATAGAGAAGTTCGCGTTCCGATAATTCGTCACGAATCGCCGTCTCATCAAAGCGATATTCGATTTCGGCGTAACCTGATTTTTCCAGTTCGCGGCTAATCTCTTTTACCTTTTCGGCGAGGTATTCTTCCAAGTTTTCACGTAGCGCGGGACGGGCGATTTTCAAACGAGCGGGCAAATCTTCGTCGGCAATTTCGCTTTCAAATTCGATATCAACGGTCATCGAATTCCAATGATGGTAATGACCGTTTGCACCCGTAATTTCGATGCAAAGGTCATCGCCCGCCGCTTCGAGCGCGGCAATCAGACGTTTTGCTTTGCTGTCTTTTTCTTTGAGACTTTCCGGGTAAACGCGCCCGTAAAATGCCACGCCGTCGCCCTGACAATAACCGAGACTCCAATACACTTCCGCTTCTTCAAAGCCGTATTCGGCGAGCTGCGTTTTGAAATCTTCGGTGAGAAATTCCGCATCATCCCAATCGAATCGTTCTGGGCTGTCGCGCTCTTTCGAGACGGCGAGTTCCTGGGCTTCAGGTTTGAGTTCCGGGAAAAATCTCAGCCCTTTCGGGCGAACAGGAGCGAGGGCGTGTTTTTCACGCAAATCTGATAATTTGATTTCGTTTTCCATTTGCGGCGCGGGAAAATCGGTTGATAAATGAATTAGTATTAAAAATTCTTGCCGCTCTCTCGCCGCTTGAATTTCGCAGCTAATTATCAATCGTTCTGAAGATATGAAGTTTTGTTTCGGAAAATCGCTATCTCAAATTGATTTGCTCGCCCCACGGAGCAGAACCCGCCGCGCCGTGCGTCGCCCAAATCACGGGAAAACAGGGAGCGTCGCCGGTTTCGCCATAAAGGTCGGTCAAATAAACGAGCGCGTCCGGCTCAAACTCGGCAGCAGCTTCAATCAGCGGGCGAAAATCAGTTCCGCCGCCGCCCGTATATTTGATTCGGGAAAGTTCGCAGGAAGCCTCCGTCCAATCAATTTCCGTGATTTGACGAACCGCCGCGTCGCCAATGATTAAAACCAAATTTCGCTGATTGAAGTGGCACATCGCGGCGATCTCGCTTGTAAATCTGCCCAGCAGTCCTTCATCAATCGAACCGCTGGTGTCGAGCGCGACGGCGAGCCGCGTGCCGCGTTTTTTGATTGTTTCGGGCGCGAACGGCAGGTTCACGCCGGCTTGCGTTTGGTAATCTCTTTCGAGTGCCAGCCATCGTCGTGACGGGCGCGAGTAATTTCTTATAGTCGCTTCCTGAAAAGCCGTCTGCACAATCGAGCGGAAAATCTGCTCCCAGGGCGTTTCGACGCGCGGCAATTCTTTGGCGAGCCTGTCAAATAATTCCGGCACGCTGCCGCGCAGAAGGCTTAATCGTTGCTGCCATGTTCGTTTTTCCTGATTGGACTCGCCTACAAGCACTGGCGTTTCGCTCGGTTTGTAAGCTTCCGATGCTTTCGGGCGCAAATCTCCGGCGAGCGGATCGCGTCCGTTCGCCTCTCCCAAAACCGCATAAAATTCGGTTTGAGATTGGCAACACGACTTCAGAAAATAATAAAGCTCTTCGCACGACCAGCGTGAAGCCTGCACGAATTCGGCACGCATCAGGTTGGCAATTTTTCTCGTCTCAGTCGCCGAGCTGAACGAGTAATAAATCGGAATGCTTTTAGCCACCGCGTCCAGCGGTTTATTAGCGTCTTCCGTTTTTTCGAGACATTGCCAAATTCTTGAAAGCGTCCAGGCATCGCCTGGCGTTTTCAAACCCGTCAGATTTTCGAGCGAGACGTTGATGATGGCATCGGCGGCGATGTTCAAAAGCGGCGGATTAAAGCCGACCGCATCGCGCGTTTCGAGTTCCGCGAATCGCTGCGGGTGACAGAGCGCGATGTGCAGAATTTCGTGCAGGCAAATGAATCTCCGCTCTTTCTCGTCGAATTGCTCGTAGCCTGCGCCAGCGTAAATCGTGCTGCCGTCAGTGTAGGCGATTGTATCAGCATCGTCGGTGTCGGCGAACAGACACCACAGCGCGAGACCCGCCAAACCCGGCAGATACTCAATCGCCGCTTCCAAATCCGGGCGCATTCGGCTTGACTCGGCGCGGTTCAATCTTTCGAGCATAAAACGTAAAATTTAATGTTTTTCAGAAATTGAATTCGGGAAATTCAGACGGCAGCGACAGCAGTAGCAGTAACGGGCTGAGTAACGCTTGCCGTTTCGTCTGTCTCAACAACGGGTTGGCTTTTGTTTGCGGCTGCTTCGCGCTTTTCGTTATATCGCCAGAAGGCTTTCGACTGCTCGACTTTCCAGCCAGCCTTCCAGATTTTTTCGAGCAAAAGGCTGCCCGCCATCGTTTGCAAATCGCGCATCGGCAACGCCGCATAACGCTCGTCCGTTTGTTCGTCGAGCCGATTGACGAGTTTGAGCAATTCGACTGCCGTTTCCTCGTTCGCTCGTGTCGCAATCGCAAACGACAGCGCATACAAGCCGTTAATGGTGTCGGGCAGATACGCACCGATTTTCGACGGGGTTGTTTGCTGAATCTCCAGCAGCTCGTCCACCGATTTCATATTTTTGACTTCTTCGGCGAGCAGCATAAATTCAGCAGCGACCGAATCGCCGATGATACCGGCGACGGCTAAATGTCTCACACGCTTGTCGGCTTTCCGCAATTCATTTAAGACATTCGACACTTTTTCCCACAACGCGGGGCGCGGGTAAAGCTCGTGTTTTTGCGTCCGCGCCGACTCTTCGCCCGACAGATGCTGCGGGAAAACTTTCAGAAAGGCGAGAACTTCCGGCGCGACTTTGATTTTTATGAAATGTTCGAGCGTCGCCTCAAGCTGCGGCTCGATGACGATGTGCAGCAGACGACGATTCGCCGCCGCGCCAAGCCCGCGCGCGTTCGCCAAATCTTCTGGTCGGTTGCCCGCCGCGACGATAATCCAGTTGTCGGGAATTTCGACGTTGCCTTGCCGACGTTCTTCCAAAATCCCCAAGACCGCGCCTTTCGTGTCGTCGGGCGCGAGCGAGATTTCGTCGAAAAACAAAACGACCGCTTTTCCGTCATTGCGCTGCGTGAGAAACGCGGGCGGGTAAAAAACGGTTTGCCGCGATTCGTGGTCAAGCGCGGGCAAGCCGCCGATGTCGGTCGGCTGTTTTTGGCACAAACGAATGTCGCGCAGCTCGGCAGCAATCTCGGCGGCAAGCTGGCGCACGGCTTCGGACTTTCCGACTCCGGTCGCGCCCCACAGCATAAAACTCAATTTTAACGAGCGCAGGCTTTTGATTAATTCTTTAGCTTCGTCCGACGTGCAAGATACGGTATTTATCATAATTTTTCGGTTGATTTTTGAAAGTTTTTGTCAACTTCAATTTGTTGCCAGCCGCTTCTTTTCTTCTTGAGCTTTCCCTGCGTCCGCCCCGCGCATCCAGTCTTGCAAAGCTGTTCGGGCGACGATTTCCGCCGGCGAATAAACGGCTTTCATTCGCAGAAATATCACCCGCTCGAAAACTTCGCGCACGGCGACGAGTTGTTTTTGCGAATCGGTGTCACGGGCGAAGGCGTGTCCGAAAATCCGCTCGGCAAGGAAAACGGCGAATGAATTATGCGAAACGAGCAGCACCGCCGGATGCGTGGAATTTTCGAGCGGGAAGCGCAGGAATTTTTTGACGGCGGCGCGCGTCTCTTCCGACAAATTAAACGCTTCTAGCAGTTCGTTTTCGCCCGGAATAGAGTCGCTCTCGATTGAAGTGCGCTTCTTCGCCAGAAACTTGTAAAAAGAATCGTTTTCGTTCGGCATTAAATCACGCGCCCAGTCTTCGACCGACACGATTCCGCCGACATCTTCGATTAAATGCTCGGTCAGGATTTGGCGCGTTTCGATTGTTTTGTTTTCGCTCGTTGTCAAGCTCTCGCCGAAAATTCGCGCGCCGAGTTCGATGCCTTCGCGGTGGTGCAGCAAAAAACGGTGTTTGAAATGAGCGCAGGCGGCTTTGCTCGAATCTAAAAAGCTGTGGACTGCGATGTAATCCTGCCAGCAGCCTCCGTAAGTTTTTTGGCTGATTTGCGCGTGTTGAAGCGGTTTCATAATTCGCGTCTTATCCGCCGCTTATTTTATTCTCCTGCTCTACACTAAGAAAAGATTTCGTGCTATCTTTTCTTAGTGGTTTTCACTAAGAAAATTTCTTTTTTAAGATATGCAGCTAAAAACGAATCGCGCCGGATTTTTTGTTAATTGCTCGACTGCCGGGGAACCTTTTGCGGCTTTTGTGCCGAATGCCTTGCCGCCCGTGCCGGCGCTCGAACTCGGTGCGGAACATTTCGACCGACTCGAACGAGCCAATCGCGCTCTCGGGAAGCTCGACGGTCTATCGCGCTTTCTGCCGGACGTGTCCTTGTTCGTTTACTGGTTCATGCGGAAAGAAGCCGTCTTGTCGTCGCAAATCGAAGGCACGCAAAGCTCCCTGTCCGATTTGCTGCTTTACGAACAAAAGCAGATTCCGGGCGTGCCGCTCGAAGATGTCGAGGAAGTGTCGCGTTACGTCGCCGCGGTCAATCACGGCGTAAAAAGATTGCGCGAAGGGTTTCCGATTAGCCTTCGCCTTTTGCGCGAAGTCCACGAAGTCTTATTGCAGACGGGGCGCGGCAGCACCAAGCAACCGGGCGAGTTTCGCCGCTCGCAAAACTGGATCGGCGGCACTCGTCCCGGCAATGCGCGCTTCGTTCCGCCTCCGCCGGAAAATCTAATGCAATGTTTAGGCGATTTGGAAAAGTTCTTGCACGATCAGCCGGAAAAAACTCCGACGCTCATTAAAGCCGCGCTTGTCCATGTGCAGTTTGAAACGATTCACCCGTTCCTTGACGGCAACGGGCGCGTCGGCAGACTTCTGATAACTTTGCTGCTCTGCGCCGAAAACGCCGTCTCCGAGCCGACGCTTTATTTAAGTTTGTATTTCAAACGACATCGAGAAATTTATTACGAACTGCTGCAAAAGGTGAGAACGGCTGGGGCGTGGGAAGAATGGCTTTTATTTTTCCTCGAAGGCGTTGAACAAACGGCGGAAGAAGCCGTGTCTACAGCAACGCAGATTTTGGAGATTTTCGCCGCCGACCGCGCGAAGATTGAAAACTTGGGCAGACCTGCCGGCAATGCTCTGCGCGTTCACTCTCTGCTTCAAAGAAAGCCGGTTACCTCCGTCGCGATGGCGGCAAGCGAATTGAACTTGAGCGCGCCGACCGCTCGAAGCGCGATAGATAATCTGCGAAAAATCGGCTTGGTGAGCGAGACGACCGGCAAAAAGCGCGACCGTCTTTTCGTTTACAGTCGTTATCTCGACATTCTCCAGAAAGAGACCGGCAAAATCTTTCCGAACTTGTAAATTCCCCGTGTTAATTGCGGTAGTCACTCGGACAGAAATAAATTCAATTGTTTCAAATTTGAAAGCGGAAACCTGCTTTCGAGAGAAGTGCGTGTCAATGGCGGCATTCGGCACACTCGTTTAGGGATAGGTTTAAGCATGTTTAAAATTACTGTCTCTTGATTCGACGCCGGGCATCCGAAAAAAAACGAATTCTAAAATGAGTTGGACAGGATTTTTCAGACATAGATAAATACGGATAATTTTTGATAAATCATTGCTTATCCGTATTTATCTGTTTCAATCTGTGGCTGAAAAATGCTTCAAAATTAATTTGTCAAAGCCGCTTCGCAGGCGGCGATGCGCATTTCGATGTCGCTGAGATATTTAATTTCGTCGGGAAATTGAGCGGTCGGCGAGGCGGCGTAAGCCTTTCGGCTTTGTTCAAAATCGGAAAGCGCGGTTTGCAGGAAAATCTTTTTGTTGGAAATTTTTGTCGAAGCGAACCGAAAATTGGCTTCGCCGAGATAATAGAAAGCTGACGGCAGTTGATTATTTACAAACGTATTCGATGGATTTCTTGATTCAATTTCTCGCAAAATTTCAGGAGATTTTTCGTAATCGGCGGCAGCGTTGCTGAAATTTGCGGTTTTCATTTGCAGACTGCCGAGTTTTTGATACGAGATTGCCAGTTCGACGTTTGATTTGACATTTTCCGGATCGGCGGCGACGAGTTGCCGGAACATTTGCAGTTGCCGGTTGTAATTTTCAAATGCGCTTCGGTAATCGCCGAGCGCGGTCTGCGCGTCGGCGACTTCGCGGCGGCTTCCGGCAGCGTCGTCGAGCGCGACGGCGTTTGACGGATTTTTTTTGAGTCTTACGTCGTTGATCTGCAATAATTTCTGATAACTTTTCAGAGCTTTTTCGGGCGCATTTGCTTTCAGATAAGCCGTGCCGATTTTGCCGTGTCCGGCGGCGACGGCGCGGAGAATCTGGTCGTCTTCGGGTCGGGATTTTTGCTGCGCTTCAAAAATCTCCAACGCCTTTTTAAACGGTTCGAGCGCGGCGGAAAATTCTCCGGTTTTCATTAAAAAATTTCCCTGCCGGTCGTAACTGCTCGCCAGATCGCCGCGTAAAGATTCATCGTCCGGGTTATTTGCCGACAAAATTTCGATTAGCGAACGGGCGCGATTGTAATATTCATTCGCCGAATTTAAATCGTTTTGCGCGGCGAGAACGTCGCCGATTCTGATTTGCGTCAGCCAGAAACGGCGGCGCAGTTTAACATCGTCGGGCGCGTTTACCGAAAGCGTTCCGGTCAAGTTTTCGGCTTTGCGGTAACTTTCCAGAGCGGCGTTCGTGTCGCCCAAATTCGGATAATTCGGATTGCCCTGAATATTGCCGAGATTAATATAGGCAATCGCCAATTCACTCTGCAAACCGTCATCGGCGGTCGCTTCTGCCGCCAAACCGTCGAGGTTTTCGAGAATTTTTTTCGCCAGCAATTCACGCGCTTTGGTCGCGCCGGGCAAATCCCGAATCGCGTCGTGCAGTTCAAACATCAGGGATTCGGACAAACGACGCGATTCGTTGAAACGATTTTCGGCGCGCATCCGTTCCCGTTCGGCAATTTTCGCCTGCCGCGCGGTCGCCGCGATGCCGCCCAACAGCGTCAGAAAAACGATTAAAACGGCAATCACGCCGAATTTATTGCGGCGAATGAATTTGCGCGTTTTGTAAACGAAATTATCGCCCCGCGCCGCGACCGGCAAACCTTCCAAATGCCGCCCGATGTCGTCGGAAAATTGTTCGACCGACGAATAACGTCGCGTAACTTCTTTGTGCAGAGCTTTTAAAACGATATTGTCGAGGTCTTCGGCGAGATACCGCCGCAGACGTTCCGGCTGCGTTTGACGGTTGCCTGCGACTTCGATTGACGATTGGTATTTCGTTGATTTCCCGACAATTTTCGCTGTCGTTTTGCCGCTTTTCGTAATAATCGCGCTCGGTCTGGTCGGCGTTTGTTCGGAAACCAGACGCGCGAACGCTTCCGGCTGATTGGCGGTAAAATTAAACGGCAAATGTCCGGTCAATAGCAAATAGAGCAACGCGCCCAAACTGTAAACGTCGCTGACGGTCGTGATTTCCTCGCCGCGCAACTGCTCCGGCGAAGCGTAATCGGGTGTCATCATCCGCGCATTCGTCGCCGTCGTTTGATACGAAGCCGCAGCGAGCGAGCGGTCGAGCAGTTTGGCGATGCCGAAATCGAGCAGTTTAGGCACACCGTCCGCCGTCACCAAGATATTCGACGGCTTGATGTCGCGGTGAATTATCAGCCGCTGATGCGAATAAGCGACTGCCGCGCAAATCGTTTGAAAAAGTTTCAGCCGCGCCGCAATCGTCAACTTGCGCTCGTCGCAAAATCGGTCAACCGGCACGCCTTCAATGTGTTCCATCACCAAAAACGGTCGCCCGTCAGCCGTCGCGCCGCCGTCCAAAAGTCCGGCGATATTCGGATGTTCGAGCGCGGCAAGCACCTGTCTTTCCTGCCGAAAACGGCGCAGAACGAAATCCGTATCCATTCCGCGTTTGACGATTTTGACGGCGACTTTCCGGCGAAAATCCTCGACGCGCGAAGCCAGAAAAACCACGCCCATTCCGCCGCGCCCGATTTCTTTTTCGAGCCGATACGCGCCAATAGTTTGTCCGGCGAGCGTTTCGTTTCGCTCGTTTTCCGCCGCGTTTTCCGTTTTGAGAGACGCAGCGATTTGGCTTTTCAGCGTCGTCTGAAAGAATCGGCTGTCCATCCAAACCGGCGATTCGAGGAACGGACTACCCTTGTCGTGCCGCTCGATGAGTTTCTCGACTTCGGCGAATAATTCCGCGTCATCGCCGCATTTTCTCTGACGAAAGCCGCACGAACGGCGGGCGGGCGATCAAGTGCGGCATCAAAAATTTGCTCAATTTTCGCCCATCGTTCCGGTGTCATTTCACTTTTCCTTAATTTTTCGACTTCAATTAATTTACTTGATTGAAATCGTCAAAGTATAAGTCGCACTGCCGTGCGTCGGCGCGATGATGATGACGTAATTATTAGGATCAGACAGTTTAGCCGTCCAATTTGTCGCTTCTTCAGAACCCGGCAGCGATTCCTGTTCGCCCGCGAAATAAACCGTGAAATTGGCGTTTTTCTCGATTGAAGTAATTTTCACCGTCATCGTCTGCCCCGCCTTCGCGCCGACGATATAACGATTTTCCGTGCCGCGCGCGACAGCGGCTTTCAACACGATTGAACTTTTTCCGCGAGCCAAATGAACCGTTGTCCGCTTGCCCGTCTGCGCGGCGGCGAAAAGCGAAAATGCGGCGATTAAAAATGCCGTGTAAATGATTTTGTTAATTAGATTTTTCATATTGATTAATATAAAACCGAAGGTAGAAATGCGCCGCGCGGCTCTTGATATTCGCCCATACTCATTAAATTCATCGGTTTGACGACTTTCATTCCGCTTTTCAAACACCAGCGAAATAAATCGCCGCTACAGCGCGTCGGCAACAGAAATGAAAGCGGCTGATTGGTCAGATTTGCCGCGCCGATTAGTAAATTTTCCATATCTTCGTTCGATTCGGCGACGGCGTGATTCATCTGCCAGACGTTCGGCGCGGCGGCATAAGCGACGATTTTATTTTCGCGTGAAATAACAAACGCGGGCATCATTTGCGCCGTTCCGCGCAACTCGGCGACGCGCGAAAAGCCGTGAACTTTTCGGCATAATTCATCGCACGCGGCATAATCTTCCTCTGCAATCAGACGCACTTCGACATTTGCCGGAAGCTCGCCGGAAATCGCGCCTGTCATTAACACGAGCGGTTCTTTGACATCGAAACCGAGCGAGGCGTAAAGCGACATCGAAACGGTGTTGAAAGAGTCCTGCACGAGCCGGATGCCTTTGGCGTTTCGTCCGCGCTCGATAATTTTTTGCATCAAAAGCCTGCCGATACCTTTCGATTGCCCGTCGGGATTGATCGTAATCGGACCGACTCCGGCGATTTCGTTTTGTTCCCACAAAAAGTTTGAGCCGAGAAATTCGCCGTCTTTTTCAGCGACGATGCCGTAAATTGCCGGATGACCCGTCAGCATCTGCGCGAAGCCGTGCGCGTGTTGAGCCGATTGAAAATCGTGCGGAAAACTGTGCCGGTCGGCGATTCCGCAAAACGCTTTGTAAATAATTTCGCCGCTTTTTTCCGTGTCGGCGGTCGTTACGGGACGAATGTTGATGTTCATAATTTTTGATTCCTTATTTCTTGCCCACAGATAAACACAGATTTTTAATTGATTCTAATTTAATTTTTCTTGGATTTATCCGTGTTTAACTGTGGATAAATTTTTTCCTGCCCGCTTAAACTCTGACGGCTTCGACGATTTGCACGGGCGAAGCGGTCGGGTAAATTTCGGTTAATGCAAATCCTGTTTGTTCGAGCAGTGCAGTGTATTCTGTTCTTGTGCGTTCTCTGCCGCTGTTGGAGACCAGCATATTCAAATCCATCACTTTGCTCATTGAAGGCGCGGCATCGTCTTCTTCGATGACCGATTCGATCAACAAAAGTTTCGCGCCCGGTTTCGCCGATTTTGCCAGATTTTCGAGAATCGTCAACGATTCACCGTCGTTCCAGTCGTGAACGATGTGCTTCATCAAATAAACGTCGGCTTCGACCGGAATTTCCGCGAAGAAATCGCCGCCGACAATTGATATGCGGTCGAAAACTTTCGCCCCGGCGACGACTTGCGGCTGGTCGAATAAAATCCCGCTCGCCTGTTTATTGGCATTCAAAACGGTCGTCAGCAGCATTCCGTGTCCGCCGCCGATGTCGGCGATTCGTTTTGCGCCGGAAAAATCGTAAGCGGCGGCGACGGCGCGGGCGATTCCGCGCGTAAAACTTGTCATCGCTTCGTCGAAAATCTGTCCGAGATGCGGATTTTCGGCGGCATATTGAAAAAACGGCTGACCGAAAGTGTAAGCGAAACCGTTTTCGCCCGTTTTGACGCTCTGCATCATATT
Organism: uncultured Pyrinomonadaceae bacterium; assembly: GCA_964237235.1. GTDB lineage: Bacteria > Acidobacteriota > Blastocatellia > Pyrinomonadales > Pyrinomonadaceae. The sequence goes on along the minus strand of CAXSGY010000019.1, from coordinate 43,554 downwards.
GCCGTGCGCCTGCCAGTGTTCGGAGTCGCACATCATATAGGCGATGCCGCGCAAAGATTCGGGATGATCGATCCGCAAAAATTCCGACATCGGCGAATTAGTAAATTTTCCGTCCGCATCTTTGCCGAAAACGCCGACGCTTCCCAAAGCGCGCATTAAGCGAAACAGCGACGGCGAATGGGTTTCGGTCAGGGCGGCTAATTCCTCGGCGGTTTTCGCGCCGTTCTGTAAATGATCGGCGATGCGAAGTTTGGCGGCGACCGAAATCGCCTGCGAAATGATAAATCCGAAAGTCATCTGCGCCAGCAACGCCTGCGGCGGCATCTGCGGTTGTTCCATTTGGGTTGATGCTGCGTTCATTTTTAGTTATCTCCTGTTGATTGTTGATTTCTTTTTATGACGAAAACTTTTCCTCTGCTTTAAAGGCGCGAAGCTGCGGAAAAACGTATCAGTTAAAATTAAAAAAAAGAGAAAACTTTATAAAATTTTCTCTTTTTCACTTTTGCGACTATGTTGCGTAACTAACTATTAATACATCTTTCAGCAGCTTTTGGTTAAGACTGCGGCACAAAAATTAGTTCCGATAAATCCTCCGTCACGGAAATAACCTGCGGAGCGTATTGATAGCGTTTGGACAAAACGCTGATGATGTATGTTTCGCCCGCCGCGACATCGGTAAAGCGGAAACTGCCCGCTCTGCCGGTTAAAACCGTGCGCGAATTGCCCTGCGAATCGGTCAAAATCACCCGCGCGTTAATGAGTCTCAACATTTGCGGCGCAATAACCCTGCCGGAAACGGTTACGGAGGCGGCAGTCGGCGAGAGAGCGGCGGGAAATCTGAGAACGCGGTTGTTTTCGCCGTCGGCGTAAAACAAACTCTGTCTCAATTCATCGAAAAACAGATGGCGCGGACCGCTCATCGAAGATGCCGACAGACCGCCGTTGTTCGCCGCGTAGCTCGTAAAATCCGGCTGTCCGAGGACGTTATCCGCCGCCGCGCCGTTCGGCAGGTTTCCGGCATTGTTGAAAATCAGTACGCGATTGTGCGTGTAATCTGAAACGTAGAGCCGCCCGTTCGCGTCGGCGGCGACACCGGTGACATAGCCCATTTTGGATGCCGATAAACCCGGCGGATTGCCCGTAAAATTCGTTTGACCGAGGACGGCATCGGCATTGGCATTATTAGGTTTTGCCGCCGCGTTATCAAAGCGCAAAACCCGGTAATTTTCCGAGTCGGCAACATATATCCGCCCGCTCGCGTCACCCGTGATACCGAACGGCTCATACATTTTGTTGGCAGCCAAGCCGGAAACGTGACTGTTAAAACCTGCCTGTCCGAGAACTCCGTCGGCATTTGCGCCGTTGGATTTCGCCGCCGCGTTGTCGAAACGCAAAACGCGGTTATTAACGCTGTCCGCAATCCACACGCGCCCGAACGCATCGGCGAAAATGCCGTTCGGCGAACTCATTCGATTCGCGCCGACCAACCCGATATATCCCGTAAAATCAGCCTGTCCGAGAACGCCGTCGGCATTCGCGCCGCTCGGTTTCGCCGCTGCATCGTCGAAACGCAGAACCCGATTGTTGCCGTAATCGCACACCCAGAGCCGCCCCGCCGCGTCAACGCTGACATCAACCGGCTGAGACATTTTGCCCGCTGAAGTGCCGTCCGCGACGGTGGCGAAATCCGGCTGCCCGAAAACCGCTTCCGCCGCCGCGCCGTTCGCCGCCGCCGCGCCGGAAGCGTAACGCAGCACGCGATTATTGTAATAATCGGCGACGTAGATTTTGCCGGTCGTCTGGTCAACGGCGACACCGTTCGGCAAATTCAATTTGTCCGCTTGTGTGCCGAAATTGGCAGTTGTAAAATCCGGCTGACCGAGAACATTGACCGCCGATTGATAATTGGCAAAGTCAGAAATCGCGGTTGCTTTTGTATCCTTGATCGAAAAGTTTTCACCGCCGATGTTTTGCGCGGTCGCGCTCAAAACGAACGCCAAGGCAGTGATAATTATTGATGTAATAAACGAAAATTTTTGCAGCATAATGATTTTCCTCTTTGAGTATTTGTGATCCGCTGACAGTTAAAAGTGCCTTGTTGACAAAGGCGAAAATTAACGGAAGAATCGTCAGTAATTTTTCGCGGGAAGTGTTTTTTGGGGATTGAAATACAATTTATTTCAAAGCGTCATCACCCGGCGAAATTTAATTTACGGACACAATTTCAGTGTTTTGTGCCGCCGTAATCAGCCATCCGTCATTTCTTTTGACGAGAATATTGATTAACATTCCTTTTTTCGGCGGCAATTCTGCGCCCTGCGAATCGGAAATTCCGGTTAAATCCCACCGCGAACGAACGACGGCGGCATTCGGCTCGATAAATCTGGAAGTTGAGTTATTGATGTTCAGCCGACTGTGCCTGAAAATCGTCGCGTGAATCGCTTCGTGCGCGTTTTTGATTTCAGTCCGACCGTTCGACACCAAGCCGATCACGTTGACGAAATCCGCATTTTCGGTAAAAAGCTGAGAAAAAGCCTCCATATCGTGCCGATTCCAGCACGCTTCAAAATCTTTAATGACATCATCAACTGATGTTTGCTCCGTATTCATATTTTTCCTCGATAATTACGATAAATTTTCGCGGCGCAATTGTATTCGCCGTCATAATAAAGGCGCGAATTGATCGAAAAACGTATCAGTCAATATCTAAAAAAATCGAAGAAAATTACGGAATGTATTTATTTAAAAAACAAAGGACGACCCGCGCCGGATCGTCCTTTATTATCTGCAAATTATTCACTGATTTATTTCGTCGGACTGAAACATTCCGCGCCGACGAAGCACATCTGTTTTTGTCCCAGATCGGTTTTGAAACTGACCTTGCGTTTTTCAACTCTGGCGGGCATCGTCTTCGTGTAATTGTTCGCCGTATCGCACGAAAAATCGCGCGTGAATTTTTCCGGCTGCCAGCTAATCGTCAAATTATTGCCGCTGACGCTCGCTTTGCCGCGAATCGAACGGAAAATCTGCTGGCTGCATCCGCCCATCATTACGTTCATAATTCCGGTGAATTCGACCGTGCCGTCGGGCGCAAATTGGTATGTAAACCGCGAACCGTTGCTGCCCATATATGCGCCGCCGGTGCTGATCGTGCTGGTTCCGGTGTGCGCCCAAACCCATTTGCCGACGAATGCGCCGATGTCGCCCGCGCCGTTTGCTTCGGCTTCCCGCCCTTCTTTCGCCTGCGCGTCGTTGTAAACGCCGAGCAGAAACACCGCTTCTTTGCTGTCGTCGCCCGCTTCCTGTAAGCTTTTGACGAAATCGCCGACGACGCTGCTGCGAATTCTGGTTTGTTCGTCTTCGTTCTTCGACTTGATTTTGGAAAACTTATCCATTAAGGAGTCAATTCCTTTTTTTTCGTTCGCGCCGTTTTCGCGGTAGATTTCATCTTTGATTTCCGCATATTGACTAAGCTGGCTGCTCTAAAATTGAGTTTCAAAAAGCCACTCGTAATAACTGATAAGTTTATTGGTGTCCGTCTGCGACTGCGCCGAAACATTAATCGCGCTGCCGAAAACCGCCGCGCATATCGCCAGTAAGAAAAGATATTTTATTTTGTTCATCATTGCTGTAAATTCTCCTTTGTAAATTCAAAATTCACGCCGTTTTTTCCGGCTCTGATATTAAGGCGTGAGGAACTCAAAAAAAGTATCAGGAAAGATTAATTTTTTTCTCGATCTATTTCTGTTTCTCTTTAACAAGCTTCATCGGCTTCGTTGAATAAGGCGCGAAAATCAAGCGGAAAAGTGTGAAACCAAAAGGTTTTCAGGTATTTTCAGGTAAAAAAAGACGACTTCAAAAGGTCGTCTTTCAAATTTACAAAAGTGTCGAAAAATTTTATTCCGCCGGACTGAAACAATTTTCGCCGCTGCCCGTGCCGGTGCAGAAGTTTTCCTGTCCGCTCGAATCGGTTTTGTATCTAATCTGCAAATTTTGGGTTTCGGCGGGCAGATTTTTCGTGTAATTATTCGCGCTGTCGCACGAAAAATCGCGCGTCGTCGTGCCGCCCGACCAATTGATCGTCAGCGTCCCGCCGCTCAAACTGGCGCGTCCTTTTTTCGACGTGAAAACCTGCTGACTGCATCCGCCCATCATCACGTTCATAATGCCGTTTAACTCGACTGTGCCGTTCGGCGAAAATTCGTAAGTAAAGCGCGAACCGCTGCCGCCGACGTAGCCGCCGGTCGCGCCGTCGTAAGTGCCGCTGCCGGTGCGCGCCCAAACCCATTTGCCGACGAGCCGATCAATGTCTCCGGCATCGGCGGAAGAATTATCTTCATCATTCGATTCGTCGTTTTCCTCAGAGGTTTGTTCATCGTCGCCCGCATTCGTTTCGTCATCTTTGACCGAACGGCGCGTTTTTTCGTCCGTTCGTGAAACTTTCGCGTCTTTTTTAGAGCCGCCTTTTTTGCCGCCGATGTCATAGCTGTAGTTACAGCCGCAAACTATTCCGATACATAAAATTAGTGCGAAAACCAGATTTAATTTGTTTTTCATAATCGTTTAATCCTCCTAAATAAAATTTTAAGCCGTAATTTCCGGCTGGTATCAGCAAAGCGCGTTGACCTATATTTAATTACATCTGAACTCTGGAATCGTTCGCGCCTCTGCCGCCTCGATTTGTTCCCGAATAAACTGTTTAGTCAGTTTTTGAATCGTCATTTTTTCGGCTTTTGATTTTCAGTTACAACCGGCGCGTTCGCCGGAATCATTTCCGCCAGCGCGAAAACGAAAGCGTCTTCGGTCGCCGCGAAAAAGCCGACCAAAGCGCGTTTTTGCGATGCGTCGCGGAACAGACCGAACAGCGTAAAATCGCTCTGCTGCGCGCTGATGTCGTATTCCCAGCCGGAATTTTTGAGCGAGTTTTCGAGATTTTTCATCATTTTCTCGCCGTTTGATTTCGAGTAGTTTCCGCCCCAAATGATGACTTCCACATCGCCCTGCTGAACTCTGCCGTCGCCCGCCGCGAATATCTTCGCAAAGGTGTCTTTGATTTCCTGCGGAACGCTTTCGTCATTTATCCGCCGCGCGTTAGGCGGCAAACTAACCGTCGCGAGTTTTGAATTTGCCGCCGCGACGCTCGAATCACCGACGGTCTGCGCCGAAATTTCCTTTGAAATGCCGAACGCGGCGGCGCATAAAAATAGTAAAAAAGTTAATTTAAGTTTTTGTATCATTGTCTTTTCCTCGATAAATTTTCTTGCCGCTTCGGACGGCTTCAACATTAAAGGCGCGGTTTACGCGAAAAAAGTATCAAAAAAAGAGACGACTCATAATCAGTCGTCTCAAACAAAATTAATGATTTCCGCCATCGCCTGCGGCAAATATTTTAGGGAAAATTATCACTTCAAACTTTCGACGATTCGCGCCGTGATTTTGTCATAAACCGCGCTTTCCGATTCGTCGTATTCGATTGAAAATGTGATAAATGCGCCGGATTTCGCCATCGTTTTTCGATAGTAGATTTTGCCGTTTTCCGTGCCGGACACGACGAAAAAGTTTTTGCGGTAAAGTTTATACGAAACATTTTCGCGCTCTTTAACAGCGACGTTATATTCTTTGAGCAGCGTCTTATTGAGCAGCAAATAACTGCCGTAAACGCGCATTTCGGCGTTCTCTCCGGCAAAGACCTGCCCGTCGCCGTTACCGGCTTCGCCCTGCGGCTCAAATAAATCCGCCGGATACGCAATCGAATAACCGAACCGCGCGTTTTGATAAGTCGCCCATTTATTCTGACCGAACGCGGAAAGGGAAAATATCAAGCAAATTGAAAGCAAAATTATCAGTTTTTTCAGCATAAAATTATTTGAATATTTTTAATGTGTGTATTTAATTCTCGCCGGTTCCGCGCCGGTCGCCGTCCATTTGAACGAACCGTCGTCGTTTAGACCTTCGATCTTTGTGATGAACGACAATCGGTAAAAATCGAATTCTCCGTCTGATTCGACCAAAACGGCGGTCGCGCGCAGCGAAGCCGGTTCGTATTCGTCAACATTGGCATTGAGACTTTTGACCATCGCCGCCGAAGTCAAAAACGCGCTGCCGACGGCGGTGTCTTCATCGTTTAATTGCAGATAATATAAGCCTTTGTAGCTGGAATTTCCGAACTCGTCGGCGCGGGAAGTTTTGTCAATTTTGTAAGCCGGAATGTTGACGATCAGATAGCGTTCGCCCGGACGATGATTTTTGATGTCGTTGGTAAAATCATCGAGTTTGTCATAAGCGACTTCGCGCAAATCCGAAGTCTCAACCGCCGCTTTTTTCACCGCATTGGATTTTTTATAAACGCCTTCGAGCGAGACGTTAAAATTACAGCCGGAAGACAATTTTACCTGTGCCTGATTCGCGTCGAACGTGACCGTCGCCAAACATTTATCGTCATCATCCTGATTTTGATAAAGATTTCCGGCGGCGACGTTTCCTTTGAGTTTGGCATCGCCGCCCGCTTCAATTTCGTGCGCGGATTCATTTCCGCTGTTGTTGTAAATGTATGTTCCCGAAAAATTAAGCTCGATTTTGCCGTTTCCTTTATTTTTAATTTCGAGCGAATTATCATTTCCATATCCGTTTTTAAGCGTGTTCAGCGTGTAAGTTCCGGCGACCGCAGCGGAAGTTACCGGCGGCGCGGATTTAGTCTGACGATTAGCCTGCGGAATCGTCTTTTCGCCGTTCGTTTCATTTTCAATGACCGGCGGCGAATCGTTGCGGCGGTCGTTTGAATTGTCGGTTCGGGCGTTGACCAGCCCGCACGCCGCGCCGTCCATTGCGGCAATTAAAATCAATGAATATAGAATAAAATCGCGTGTAATTTTGTGCATTTTTATTTGTTCTAAAATATATTGAAGCCGCATTTGACGGCTTCAATTATTAAGGCGAATTTTTTTGAGAAAAAGGAGCAAAATATTTATTATTTGACCTCGATTTCGAGCGTAAAAGTCGCCGCGCCTTTCGGAATTTCGGTGGTTATCGAAAAATCATCCTCCGTGTAATCGAAAGTTTTCGAGAAGGAAGTAACATACAGCATTTCCGAGATAATCGTCAGATTTTCATCCGATTTCCCGACGAAACTAACTCCCGCCTCATCCCAAACGCCGAATTTGGCGTTGTTCGACGGCGAAGTTATCTTCACGCGCACCGTCTGATTTTTACGCACCCGAAAATGATAATTATACGTCGGATTATTGGCGGTCGAACTGCCCTTTAAAATCATTTTGGTCTGTTTCGCCGTGAAATACAGATTTTTGTTGATCCATTTTGGATAACCGGCAAAGCTGTTGAGCGTCATCACGAATATTATTAAATTAACGCTGATAATTTTTGTCATTCGATTGATTTTCATAGTTGTTTTGGCGAAATTTCGATTCGTTGTTCGTGTGTAAATTTTATTTTTTGGTAAAACGGAAAATCACAATTTAATGAGTAAATCTTCGTTTCTCTGACTGTTAGCTTCTTTTTTCGTCTCGCTCGCCGCCGTATTGCCGTAAAGCGTAAAACTACCCGATCAAACCGACTTCGCTCATCGAAACCGAACCGATATATCCGCTGTTGCATTCCTTTTTCGGTTGATTATTGCTCGCCGTTTGGTCATTTATTCCGCCGCGTTTCTGCGCGAAAATCGAGAAATTGCCGAATAAAATTGATGCCAAGATGATGACTCCGATGAATGTTTGTCTGAATGATTGCTCCATAATTTTTTCTCTCCAAACAAAGATTTCGTTAATTTACAAGGCGCAAACTTGCACGGAAAAGTGTCAGCAGTGTGTGGTGGAAGTAATTATTGTTGTGCGAAAAAACAAAAATTTCGTATAATCTTCGTGAATAAATTCTTTAGTTAAATTCTGTAAATACTTATGGAAACCGGTGTCACCGAAATGCTCGCCCAGTTGTCGGAAGGCAACAAAGATGTCGTCAACGAGATTTTTCCGCTGATTTACAGCGAACTCAAAAAATTAGCGGGAAATTATCTGCGAAACGAACGAGGCAATCACACTTTGCAGCCGACCGCGCTCGTTCACGAAGCGTATATGAAACTCGTTGACCACACGCGGATGAATTGGCAGAACCGCGCTCATTTCGTCGGAATGGCGGCGACGATGATGCGGCAGATTTTGATTGATCACGCTCGAAAACATCGCGCCGGAAAGCGCGGCGGTGAAAATGAAAATTTGCAGTTGGAAGAATCAATCGTCATCGTCGCGGGCGAAAAAACAATGGATTTGATTCGGCTCGACGAAGCGTTGAAAGAGTTGGCAAAATTTGACGAATTCAAAAGCAAACTCGTCGAACTGCGGTATTTCGGCGGTTTGTCGGTCGAAGAAACGGCGGAAGTTCTGGATGTTTCTGAAATCACCGTCAAACGTCATTGGCGAATGGCGAAGGCGTGGCTTGCCGACGCGATTCAAAATTAAATAAATAAAACTTATCTTCGGCTGAAATTTTCGTTCACAAACAATGGATTCGGATCGTTGGAAAAAAATCGAAGAAATTTTCCAAGCCGCGCTAGAGCTTTCAGGCGGCGAGCGCGAAAAATTCGTGCGCGAGGAATGCGGCGATGATGAGAATTTGCGCCGCGAAGTCGAAAAATATATCGCGCGGTTTGAAACAGAAGATTCATTTCTTGAATCTCCCGTTTGGACTGACAGCCAATTTCTGCAGTCGCAGGTTAAACGCGACATCGCTTCATCGCTCGAAGATGCTGAGAGCGCGCAAGTTGTCGAATCGTTCGTCGGGCGGCAGATCGGAGCTTATCGGCTGGTCAAAGAACTCGGTAAAGGCGGAATGGGAATCGTTTATTTGGGCGAACGCGCCGACGGTGAATTTTCGCAAAAGGTCGCCATTAAACTTATCAAACGCGGGATGGACACGGATTTTATCGTCAAGCGTTTTCGCCACGAACGACAGATCGCGGCGACGTTGAATCACCCGAACATCGCCCGGCTGCTTGACGGCGGGACGACTTCAGATGATTTGCCATATTTCGTTCTGGAATATGTCGAAGGCGAAGCGTTTTTCAAATACGCGGAAAAATATAATCTCAATCTGCGGAGTAAACTCGAACTGTTTCTGCAAATCTGCGCGGCAATTGTTTACGCGCATCGCAAAAAAATCATTCACCGCGACATTAAGCCGGGCAATATTTTGGTCAGTGAAGACAGGATGCCGAAACTGCTCGATTTCGGGATTGCCAAAATTTTAGACCCGGATTTGATTCACGAATCGGTGCTGCCGACGGGAACGCAGATGCGTTTGATGACTCCCGAATACGCTTCGCCCGAACAGGTTCGCGGCGTAGAAATCACGCCGGCGAGCGACCAATATTCGTTGGGCGTGCTGCTTTACGAATTGATTACGGGAAATCGTCCGTATAAATTTCCGAGCCGTTCGCCGCACGAAATCGCCCGCGTGATTTGCGAGGAAGTGCCGTCTGAGCCGTCGAGCGGCGAGTTCGGCAAATTGACGGATGAAAACGGCGATTTTTCCTTTGACGAGGATTTCTGCAAAAAACTCGACCGCATCGTTTTAAAAACTCTGCGGAAAAATCCTGTCGAAAGATACGCTTCGGTCGAAGAACTCGCCGCTGACCTCAAAAGATTTTTGCGCAACGAATCCGTTCGCGCCGAATCATTCGCGGGTGAAGAAGAAAAGTTTGAGTTGCCGCCTACGCCGCTCGTCCAATCACCGAAAACGAAAGTGATTGCCGCCGATCAGACTCTCGTCGCCGAAGCCGCGCCGCGCGAGGAAGAAGTGATTTTTCCGCGCTGGAAGAAAATCAAACAGGGCTTTTTCCTGATAATTCTTTCCTTTCTCGAACTACCTTTTCTGATTTTTTTAACCTTCACCGGTTCTATCGCAGTGCAGTTAATGGTCTTTCTGTTTCTGCTGGTTTTTCTCAGCGGAATAGTTCGCATCGTTTACGCGCTATTGTTTGAACCGCCGCGCGCCGCGCCGCCATCGACGGAAATTGAAAAGAGTTTAGTTGCCAACACTGATCCGACGCGATTATTTCCGTCTTTATCTCATTTGACCACCGTTGAAAATAAAAGACAAACCGGCGAAGATTTCGCTGCGCCGGATGGGAAAACAATCGCTGTTCTGCCGTTCAAGGATTTGAGCGCGCTGACCCGAAAAAATACGGACAGCGGCGATTTTTTGAGCATCGGTTTGGCGGACGCGTTGATTGCGAGGCTTTCCGGCGTCAATCAATTGATTGTCCGTCCGACGAGTTCGATTTTGAAATTTGCTGCCGAAAATACGGATGAATTCGCGGCGGGCGATGAACTGAAAGTGCAGTTTTTGCTCGTCGGAAATATTCTGCGGGTAGAAAATAAAATTCGTGTTTCCGTGCAGATGCTCGACACGGCAAAACAGCAGACAATTTGGGCGGAACGCTTCACCGAAAACCTAACGGACGTTTTGACGCTCGAAGATAAAATTTCGGAAAAGGTCGTCAATCAGCTTCTCCCGCATCTTTCGATGGGCGAACGCGCCAAACTGATAAAACGCGAAACCGATAATTCGGAAGCCCACGACGCTTATCTACGCGGGCGTTTTCATTGGAACACTTACACCGAAGAAGGGTTTCGGCAGGCGTATTTTCAATATCAGAGAGCCGTCGAACTCGATCCGAGTTACGCGTTCGCTCACGCGGCGATTGCCGATTATTACAACTGGCTCGGCATCTTCGGCGCATTGCCGTCGCACGAGGCTTTTCAGGCGGCGAAAAAAGCGGCGCAGCGAGCGGTCCAAATTGACGACACGTTTTCAGAAGCCTACGCTTCGCTCGGAACGGCGGTCTTTTACGGCGATTACGATTGGCGCACCGGAGAAAAACATCTGCTTCGCGCCATCAAACTCAATCCGGGCAATTCCGTCGCCCGCATCTGGTATTCGCACATTCTGCATTTCCAGCACCGATTTGACGAAAGCATTGAACACGTCGCGCACGCCGTTAAACTCGATCCGGTTTCGTTTGAGCCGCTCAACGACCTCGCGTGGAATTATTACTTCGCCCGCCGTTCCGACGAGGCTTTTGAGAAAATTGCTGAAGTCGTCGAAAAATTTCCGCTGTTCGGCGCGTCATATTACGGTCAAAGCCATTTTCTGCGCTCCGTCGGGAGGATGAAGGAATCTCTGGAATTGTCCAATCGCGCTCTAGAACTTTCCAACGCCAGTTCATATACTCTTTACGGACACGCGCAGGCACTCGCCGCCGCCGGAAAACTCGCGGAAGCCGAAGATTTTCTTGAAAGGATGAAAACGCAAATTACCGAGCGCACGGTCGGTCATTTTCAAACGGCAATCGTTTATTTGTGGGCGGGCGAGCCGGACAAAGTTTTTAGCGAATTGGAAAAATCGCTTGAAAACCACGAAGCGATGCTCGTTTATCTTTTCGTCGAACCGATTTTCGATAAATTGCGCGGCGATGCGCGATTTGCGGAATTATTTAAAAACTTCTCGCTTCTCGTTTCGGAATTACCGCCCATTTTAATCAAGGAATTTGCGAGCGAAAATAAAAATGTCGCTCTCTCGCCGCCGAGTCAAAATCAGAAATCAATCGCCGTGCTGCCGTTTAAGTTTCTAAAAACAAACTCCGGCGAAACGACTGGCTCGGAAGAATTTCTCGGCATCGGCTTGGCGGACGCGTTGATTATTCGGCTTTCCAACGCACGGCAGATGATCGTCCGTCCGACGAGTTCGGTGCTTCGTTACGGCGCAAACGACGCGGATTCTTTCGCGGCTGGAAATGAACTGAAAGTCGAATACGTTCTCGACGGCAACATCATCAGAAGCGGCAACCGGATCCGCGTTTCGGCGCAGTTGCTAAACGTCGCCGAACAGTCAACCGTTTGGGCGGAGCGTTTCGACGAAGATTTGGCGGATGTTTTGACGCTCGAAGATTCGATTTCCGCCCGCGTCGCCGAATCAATCGTGCCGCGTCTGACAAACGGCGAAAGTCTGGACATCGGCAGTCGCGGCACGAATAACGCCGCCGCTTACGAAGCGTTTTTGCGCGGGCGTTATCACTGGAATCTTTTCACCGAAGACGGATTGCGGCGCGGCATCGCTTATTACACGCAGGCAATTGAACTCGACCCGAATTACGCGCAGGCGCACGCCGCGATTGCCGATTATTACTGCTGGCTCGGAATGTATGGTTTGATGCCGACGGGCGAATTTTATCCGGCGGCGAAAAAAGCCGCCGAGCGCGCTCTCGAACTCAATGCGAATTCGTCCGAAGCCTACGCCGCGCTCGGTCTTCTGGAGCTTTACGGCAAATACGACTGGCAGACGAGCGAGCGCAAAATTCGCCGCGCGCTCGAACTTAATCCGAATAACGCGGTCGCGCATCTCTGGTTCACCCACACGCTTTATTCGCAGGCGAAATTCGCCGAAGGCGGGGAAAATATGCGCCGCTCGCTTGAACTAGAACCGCTGACTTTTCAAAACAATAACACGCAGGCGTGGGGCTTTTATTTTGAGCGGCGTTTTGACGATGCGCTTAAAAAAGCTAAGCAGATGGTCGAAGATTACCCGAATGCGAGTTTTCCGTATTTTGGGATTAGCTGTTTTTCAAGTTTTATAGGCGACGCAGAAACCGCGCTGCCCGCCGCCGAAAAAGCCGCCGCGCTCTCAAACGACGCGCTCTTTACCGTCTTCGCGCCGGCGCAGAGTTACGCCGTCGCCGGCGAAGACGAAAAAGCGCGCGCGATTCTTGACGACCCGAATCTGCCGCCGCTCGCCGATTATCACCGCGCGACGCTCAACTGCTACTTAAAAGACAAAGACGCGGTTTTCAAGTATCTCGAACGCTCATTCGCCGCTCACGACAGCGCGCTAATCTGGCTCGGCATCGAACCGTCCTACGATTACGTCCGCGACGATGAGCGATACTGGTCGCTTTTGACAAGAATGAATCATCCGCTGGCGAAAACGAAAATTGTTTCTCCATCGGCAGCCGCGGAAAAACCGACTGCGCCTGCTGTTTGAAGCTGATTTTCCAAAGTTCGCGCTCGAATTTTCGCTTGCTTTTCCAATCCGTTACTGCTCAATGATACCGAATCTCGCCGTCATTTTTTTGACCTCCGCCTGCGGAAATTTCGCCAGCAGTCGCTGATTTAATCCAATCGCTTCGGAAATATCGCTGCCCGCATAAACGGCGATGTAATCCATATAAAGGTCGTGTTCGCCGCTTTTATCGAGTCGTCCGGCGAAATCATAATTAACGGCAGACATATTCGGACAACTGTATTCGGCGAAAACTTTGCGTTCGGGAAATTCTTTTTGCAGTTTCAGCCTTTCGGGTTCGACCGACGGATTCGCGTCGCCTACTTCGTCGCAGCCTTCGTCGTATTTTTTAACGATAATGGCGTAAAAAGGTGCTGACTGGTAAGTTTTATTCGGTATCAAACGCGCCGGCATCTGAAACGACAATTCCCAATCGTCGAACTCCTTTTGTTCGTGCCGACACGGTTTTGCCGGATCAGCGCACACCGTGTTTAAAATCTTTTTCGGAGTTGGTTTAGGCGACGGCGCGACTTTAGACTTTTTGACGGAGTTTGATTTGTCGGCGGAATTTTCGTCTGTTTTAGTTGGTTGCGCCGCTTGAATTTTCGCTTCGGAAACGGCAGGCGAACAAGCCGTCTGCGCGATGACTGCAGCTAAGAAAAACAACACTATTATTAAACGATTCATAAATATTCTCCCTGACGATTTGAAACTGCTCTCACAACCATCAAGGCGCATTTTGGAGAGAAAATGTATCAGCTTTACTGGAAAAACGTGAAAAAAACGCTTCGGAATTGGATAAATTTCGAAGCGTTTTTAATTTTCAACCGTCTAACAATTGAGCAAACCGAAATAAAAACTTGTGAAGCCTACTTTTTTCAAATAAGAATTTGCCTGACATAAGACCGTCTACAAAGCAGTTACAGCTAGAAAACCCCGTTGATATACAATAGTTTGCATAATAGGATTTGGTGTATCTAACACTTAAATTATAAATACAAAACAATTTCGCCTTGCTTCCGTGTGCGTTTCACATCAATCACTCGCTGATTGCCGCTGCCCGTCCATAATCCCGCACTCGACGCAACAGATTCGACGTAAGCACCATCAATTAAAATGTCAATATCGCCCAAAACTTTACCGATTGACGGTTGCCGCACGGCTTTTTCCCATAAAACTTCTAGCGTGTAGCCGCTGTAACAGACGATGTGCGGGCAATTTCTTGAGCGCAATGCTTTGACGAGAGCGTTCAATCCTTCGGGCTGCGCGAACGGCTCGCCGCCTAAAATGGTTACGCCGTCGCGTTCATACTCCGGGTCGAGCAGAAGTTCGGCTAACTTTTCGACTGAAATAAACTCGCCTGCATTTTTGTCGTGAAGATTTGGAACGTAACAGCCTTTGCATTTAAGCGGACAATATTGAAATAGAACCGAACTGCGCCTGCCCGGTCCTTCCGTCAGAGAATCGTGATAATAGCCCGCGATGCGAACGCTGACGTTTTCCACCGAATCTTTAACTGAACGGGCGGGCGGTTTTGTAATTTCAAGCGGACGGGCGCAGCCGATTTCCCGCGCGTCGCCCAAATCTCCGCGTAACTGCTCGACCGCATCTGCACTTAAATCTTGATTATCTTCAACCAAAACAGTGCCGCGCAAATTGTCAACAATTAATGTTATTTCCGGCATTTTAGGTTTGTTTATTCGCCGCCTTTCGTTTTCACGATTGCTTCTGCGGCAAAATCAAAGGGAGTTTTATTTTGGTAAATGCTCAAGCTGCGGGCGACGAATTCATCCCTAGAAAACGGCTCGCCTCTTGCTTGCGCCCGAATCGCGTCGTGCAATTTTTCGGTAAAGCCCGGCGAAAGCGTCGTTACTCTAATCGCCTTGACGATGCCGGTCGCGGCTTCGACTAAAATGATTTTGAGTAAGATGCGCTCGGCAGGATTTTCGCACGGCGCGGGCAATCGGCGGTCTTCCTCCGCGACGTTCCACCACGAAAAAGCGGAATCCGACCACGGCAAAATTTCGCCGAAACGATAAAGCAGAAAGACGATTCCGTTTTCGCAGTAAAGCCCGAATTCGGCTTCCGCTTCGCGGACGGCTTCGATTTCCTTCGGATGAAGATTTTTCATCGAAAGCAGAAGTGTGTGATCGCCCGACTGGTAGTTATATTCGATTGTCTCGGGCAGTTCCGTCCTACCTTCAAAAAGCGGTTTTCCGATGGCGACAATTTGCATATTTTTTTAGTTCAAAAGAAAAACGCGCCGCCCATTAACAAGCGCCGCGTAAATTTGTTCAGTTTCTGAAGAAAACTATTTTCCTTTGATTTGCCGCTTCACCTGCGGCTGAATTGTGTAATCGCGGGTTTTCACGTCTCGGACGGGTTTGCCGAAGACTTGTTTGATGGCTTCGGCGGTTTTCTCGCAAGCGGGTCCGGCGATACCTTTGATTGTTGATTCCATTTCGCCCGACTCCAAGTTAATTTCAATTTCTATTTCCGGCATAAATTTTTGTTTTTGTTTGATTATTCAATGCCCGTAATTTCGGGCTGGTAAAGAATGGTTTCAGGAAAAATTCGACAATACGCTGCGATTTCGTCCACATCTTCATCCTTACCCGACCGAAGCGCCTCCGAAATCATTTGCGAAATGCGTTCGTCGAGTTCGCTCATTTCATCACCTTCCCAGTTGACCGCAACTGCTCGCGTTTTGTCTTCGTCCGGGCGATGACCGATTGCCGAGACCGAATCCGAATAAAAAAGCGCGTCTAAAAACGAACGCGCTAAATTTTAATTTAAACTACTTCGATAATGTGAGCCTTGACACTCTCCTAGCGAACCTTACAGTCACGAATCGGAGATTCTAAAAACACGCTCGACGTAATCGCCCACGTTAAGTCTTTACGGGTTTGACCAGCCCGGTTTAGTATTACTTTTGCCGAAACGATGTCTCGATGTTCGGAAAGACCGCAACTCAAACAATGATGCCACCGGACCGACAAATCTTTTTTGACAGTCTCGCCGCAAATGCATGTTTGACTCGTGCCGTTTGGATTTACTTCCAAGACCTCTCGACCAGCGTTTTCAGCTTTGTATTTGAGCTTCAGGAAGAATGATCCCCAGGCGACATCTTGAATTTGTTTCGCCAATATGCTTTTACACATTCCGAGAACATTGAGCTTTTCAACTGCTATCAAGTCATAATTTTTGACCAAATCAGTAGAAACTTTGTGAACAAAATCATTTCTCTGACGCGTAATCTTCTGATGAATCTTGCGGAATTGATTTACCGCTTTGAGCCTGCGACTACTGTTGCTCTTGCGACGCGAAATCTTACGTTGCACTTTCCGTAATTGCTTCTGAGCATTTTCAAAAAATTTAAAGTTATTTATTTGCGTGCCATCCGAAAGCGTGATGAAGTTTTCAATTCCCACATCAATTCCGACTGCTTTGCCCGTTTTCGGCAAAAGTTGTTTTTCATTTTCAACGGTAAAAATGACGTACCATCCGTCGGCTTCTCGTTTAATTATACAAGTCTTAATTTTGCCTTCTATTGGTCGGCTGAGATGTACTCGCACTGTGCCGATCTTTGAGAGCCTGAGTTTATCTGCATCTAGTTTGAATCCCGATTGCGGGAAACAAAAACTGTCGAATCTGTTCTGATTTTTGAATCTCGGAAATCCGGTTTTTGCGCCGTTTTTGATTCTCAAAAAAAAATCTTTGAAAGTTTTGTCCAAGCGTCTGAGAACATCTTGCAGAACTTGAGAATATGTAGCATTCAAATCGCCGCGCAGGAGTTTAATATCTGAGAGTTGATTGGCTTGGTCGAGATATGAAAGCGAAATGCGATTCAATTTCCAAGCGTCTCGGCGTTCCTGAAGCGCAGCATTATAAAGTTCGCAACAAAGGTAAAGCGTTTGCTCGAATTTGCTCAAAACAGTTTTACCTGGGCGACGGATTTTGTATCGAAACGCTTTCATAAGTCTAATTTTACACGCGAACACCGTTCGGAAAAAACGAATCCCGACAAATTAATTGTATCGTGCATCGCCTCAAAAGTCCCGCAAGCTCCTGATAAAAATTTAGTATTTAATGCGAATTTTAATCGTCGAGCCGACGCGCTCCCGTGAGAGCGTGCCGCGTAAATTTCGAGCGAGTTTTTCCGCCGATTTGAGATTGTAGTTGGTTCTCAGATTCGTCAAAAAATTGCCCCGCATTATATACTGCTGGTCATATTCGCTGATGACGGGAACGTAACCGTTTTCCGTTTTCTGAAATCCGAGGTCGTTCGACGCTGCGCCGATGAATTTACGACGCACGACGATCTGCGCCGTTTCCGGTCGCCGGTCGCCTCGATAGCCGTAAAGCGATAATGCTTCGCCTTCTTCCGTCTCCAAGTAACCGCACTCAGCGAGGGCGTTCAGAAGACACTCGCGGTCTTTGAACGCCGTATCGGTAAACGTCATATATTTGGACATTTTTTGGTCTCCACTCCTCTCGAATAAACGTCTGCTAAATCCGCAGTTTTACTCGCCGCTTTCTTTTTATTTGTTTTTTGAACCGCGCTTGAATTGAGGTAAAATCCTAGTTCCAGCTTCCAAATATTGATGGGCGTTTTAGACTACATCGAAGAAACAAATCCGCCGGAAGTCCGCGAGCTTTTGACGGCGGCGCATCTTTTCTTGCAGGAAAATTTACCTCCTTTCGCCACCTGCGCGATTAAATGGCGAATTCCCTTTTACACTTTGCGCCGAAATCTTTGTTACTTAAATCGCCACCCGGATCACATCACGCTCGGCTTTCCGCACGGCTGGAAACTCGCGCCGCTGCCGGGCGTTCTCTTGGACGAAAACGAAAAATTAAAGCGAATCCGTTACCTCGAAATACGTTCCCTTGAAGATTTGTATTCGGAGACGACGCGCCGAATTTTGCACGAGGCAATTATGATTGATCAAGCGATGGCTAAGTTCACGCGCAAAGTTTACGGGAAAAATAAACGGCGCTTTTATTCAAAGTTAGCCCGCTCCTTTTGAAATCGAAACAGATTCTTTTTTCAATTATGAAACCGACAGAGACAGGCAAGCTATACGACAAAATTTCCGCCTGGTGGAACAACAATGAAAATCACTTGACGATTGGCGTTGATTTTCTTCAAAAGGCTTTAAAGTTTTCCGCCGGAAATGGCAAAGCCCTCGACGTTGGCTGCGGAAGCGGCGGAAGAATTATCAATGCATTGCTGGACGCGGGCTTTCGTGTTACGGGAATCGAAGTGTCCGAAGCGCAGCTCGAAAATGCCAGGAAGCGATACTCGGATTCGGATTTTATTCTTGCCGACATCTGCGAATGGGAAATCGAGGAGCAATACGATGTCATTATAGCTTGGGACAGCATCTTTCACGTGCCTTATTCAGAACAACGCCCGGTCGTCCAAAAACTCTGTAACGCCCTGGCGCCGGGCGGCGTGATTCTTTTTACCGCCGGAGGCGTAGATGGACAGATAACCGGCGAGATGCGCGGTCTGAATTTCTACTACAGCTCGCTTGACGAAGAAGAATACCTGAAAGTAATGAAAGAGAACGGATGTAAATGTATTCTGATGGAACGAGACCAGTATCCGGCAGAGCATACGGTTTTAATCGGCGCGAAAGAGCCGATAAAAAGTTAGCCCTTCTTGTTCCGCCGCGCCGTTCGCGGGCAAATTGTAGTGCCGCCAAACCGAATGATTGAATTCGTCAGTCGCTTCGGCATATTAGATTTCCAAAACTCTCGCGCCGCTTCCGTTTACTGCTTTTCCGACTGTGGCGGAAGTACGGTTGCCTTTGATGTTGTTTTTCGCCCAATCGCGGATTTCGTCAATCTTGGTTTTCATCATTTCGGCGGTCGGCGTGATTGTGCCGATTGCCGCGACGACATCTTTTGTGCAGGCGGCGCGGTTGCCGTCAATAAAGGCTTCTAATACTGCGTCTTTGACCGCGCCTTCAATTTCCGCGCCGGAAAATTGTTCCGATTTTTCCGCTAAAACGTCGAGATCGAAATCTTCCGGCTTTAACGCTCGTTTGGAGAGATGGACGCGGAAGATTTCTTGACGGTCTTCTTCGGTCGGCAAATCAACGAAATGAATATATGAGAAACGCCCGATGCGGAATTGCTCGCTTTCGAGGTCGCGCACGTCGTTGGCAGTGGCGAAAACCAGCACGTCGCGGTTGTCCTGCATCCAGTTCAAGAGATATGAAATCGCCCGCGCCGTCTCCCCCCCGTCGGTCTTGCCTGAAGATTTCATTCCCGACACGGCTTTTTCAAATTCGGAAATTCCTAAAATGCCTTTGACGGTCGTGGCAATCGAAAGAGCGCGTTTGATTGAAATTGATGCCTGCCCGATGACTCCGCCGCCTTCGCCCATAATCGAGCCGAAATCTAAATCGAGTAATGCGCGATTTGTAATGCTTGAGGCGACTCGTTTGCACAAATCTTTGCCGCAACCGGGCAAGCCGACGAGCAAGATGCCTTTGCACGGCTCGACGTGTCTGGCTTTGGCTTCCGGCGAAAAGGTGTGCGCCGCTTTTTTCAAAATCTCGCGTAAATGTTTGTAGCCGCCGAGAGAGTTTGCCGATTCGGGATGAACGTAAGTCAGCGCGGAACTGCCGCGAATTACTTTTTTCTTTTCGTCGAGGATGATTGAGAGCGCGTCTTCGGTTAAGCCGTTGCAGCGAATCGTCGCCTTGGCGATGACGTTCGAGATTTCGTCGTTCGTGAGTCCAAGCAGAGCCTGCACGAGATTTCCGCGCGTGACATCATTGACGTTCGTGTTAATGCCTTTTTTCTCGAATTTTTCGAGTTGGATGTCGAGCGTGTTGACTATTTCTTCTTCCTGCGGCAAATCAAGCTCGATGTTTGTAACCTCCTTTTCGAGCGTTTTGATGTCGGGAAAACTCGGTCCGGCGAACAATACGGTCGCCGTGGTAATTTTGAGTTTCCACGCCACTTCTCGCAGAAGCCTGACCAGCACCGGGTCTTCCTGTCCGTAAGGCGCGACGTACGGCGCGAAGTCGCACAACAGGAAAATTCCCGTTTGCTGTTTGGCGATGAATTCGAGCGCGGACATCGGGTCTTCGGTTTCCGGAAATACCTTGGGTTCTTTGAGCGGAACGCCGTTCGATCTTTCGTCAACGATTTTGATGATGCCATTCGTGCGACTCCAATGATAAAGCGGTTTTTCGCGGTGCTTTTCGAGCGTCATCAGTTCGAGAAGACATTCTTTCAGACGTTCTTCCTCATAAGTGCCCACGGCGAGCAAGGTGTAACGCGCCCGGATGAGCGTATCGAGTTCGGCGAGCAGTTTCGTTTCGCTAGATTGATTTTCCATCGTTTACAATTTTTAAAAGTTACCTTTGCTGTCGGATTAAAATTCGAGCGCGTCGAGTTGATTTAAGTTCAAAACGCCGATTTGTTTTGACCGTCGTTCAACCGCCGCAACTTCAGTAGCTTGCTCGCCGCTTTCTTTCTCTACTGCGGGCGGCGCGGGTTTTGTGCTGCTGAGAGCCGGTTTGAAATCAATTACTTTTGCCGTTTCGATTATTTTCGGCAGCGCCCGTGTTACCATTCCGAGTTTTTGAAAAGTCGGGCTGGTTGAAGCATTTAAAGTTTGCGTGTAAGGCGTTTTCGGATGATTGGTCTTTTCACTCAATTTCGCCGAATAATAGTTTTGAGCAACCGAAAGCGAGCAATTTTCGACGAGCCGTTTGACGTTGAGTTTTGTTCCGCTCCGACCGTATTCGCTGATTGCCGAATACGCTCCGTTTTGGTTGTCAATCAAAAAAAGATTGAAAACTTTGTCGGAATTTATCTTTGGGTCGTAGTGAAAAAGAAAGCATTTTTTCAGGATTACGGGCATAGAGTTTTAACGCTAGGAAAGTTGAACCCGGATTAGAGTTCGAGTGCGTCGAGTTGTTCGGTTTTTAGAAGTTTACGAGCGCGTTTCGATGTCGCAATTATCACCGCGTCAACGGCTTCCTTCATTTCCGCCGTCGTGCGAGTTTTCGTGTCAAGGCTGGCGATTTTATTAAGTTGGGCGAGAACCGTTTCAACTTCCACGTCGCCGGTGAAATTCATCAATTTGAACCAGCGATACATCTCGCGGGCTTTTTTTGCCGTACCGCCGGGGACGAATTTTGAATCATTTAATCGCTCCGCCATTTCTTTGGCGGCTTCGTAAATTGTGGCGTTAAGCTGGTCGAGACCCTCTTTAAGCGGCGAAATGCTCGTTTCGACTTCTCTTTTGACGGCTTCGATTTTGATTTGCCGGATGCGTTCCTTTAATTCCTTTTCGCGTTTTTCGTCTTCAAAAGCGGATTTGACTTTGATCTCGGCGATTTCTTTCTGCGCCCCGATTTCGATAGCAATTTCGGTTTGTGCCTTACCGGTTATCTGCTTTTCGAGTTCGATTTTTGCGACCTGCGCTTGCTCGGCGCGCATTTCCGAACCTAAAAGAATAACTTTCGGTCGCATCTCGATTCGCATTCCGTCACGAATCGCATCGACGCTCGGAATCATCGCAAGCGCCCGCGCCGCCGTTCTCTCTATAAAATCTTTGCGGTCGAACGGCTCGTCTTTCATCGTCGCCGTCAATCGCTCAGCAGAATCGGTCGCTAGCTGCCGAAAAGTTTCGCGCAAGGTTTCGAGAATCTCGTCGTAATTTTCGACGACAACGGCTTTCGCGCGGGCAAGGTTTTCCAGTGCGGCAGCGAATTCTTTTTCAAATGCTTCAAAAGCAGTGTAAGGAATCCAGCGATATTCGCTCGAACCAAGCACGGTTTCGCACAGCGCAAAGCGAAAGCTGTAACGGTCGAGCGCGTTGTGCGCCTGCGATGCAGCGCGCTGCAAAGGCTTGCGATAGTTGTCGGGAAGAAGTCCGGTTCGCGGCGGGCTAAGGTGAACGGCTTGTTCTTTCGGAAGTTCAATTCCCAAAGACTGCCAATCGAGCTGGCGACTCAACACGGAAAAGCCGGTCGCGTCAATGTTCAGAAAAATTCCCGCGTTTTCAAGCGCGGTCAAATCGAACGGCATCGTTTCGACTTCCGCCTTTGAGATTCCGAGATGCCCGGCTGCCGCTTCCTTCTTTTGTTCGAGACGGCTTAAAATTTCAGTCGTTAGGTCGGGCGTATCGTTCATCAAAATTTCCTCCGAACTAATAATCGTTTGCGGCGGTACGGCGACCGTTTTTGCCGCCGTGTTTTCCGGCGCGCCGAGCATCGCCCAAATGTCGTTCGCTAGGGTTTTGCCGTCAAAATTCGCGGCATTCATTGATTGATTCATAATTTTTTCAGGTTGTTTCAAAGCCTCTGCTCGCCGCTTTTATTTTCTTTTACTTTTTGTTTTTGCGTTTCGGCTGGTAATTTACAGCTTTCGCAATCGCTTCCGGCGTGTTAAATACCGAGCGGCTCGCGCCTGATTCCAGATCGAAGTAAGTTGCAAAGCGTTTCAAGGTTTGCGTCAACAGTAACTCCGACAAAACTTGCGACATTTCCACGGCGACGCGCTGGTTGACGTTCAAACTCTGCTCGCCCAAACGGATTCGCTCGGCGCAGGTTATCCGTTCTTCGGTCGTTTGATTTTGCCTCTCGATAGATTTCGTGCTTTCACGCCTGAGAAGTTCCGGGTGTTGCAAACTCGGCGCAGGCAGCAAGGAGAGAATCGGTGATTTTCGCGCTGATTCGCAGATTGTTTTATCGTCTAACCTGTTGCCGATTAAAACCTGTCCGGTGTCGCGCCCGTTGCCGCCGTCAATCCACCACAGGCGCGCGCCGTCGCTCGCGTATCTTTGCTCGTTGTAAAATTTGACAGCCTCGTGCATTTGAAGCCGCGCCGGATGATTGTCAACGCAGCCGACGAGAATGGTGAGTTTTTGCGACGATGAAGATTGCACGCTCCAATCGTCGCGTACGCTTTGCAAAAGCGCGGGCGTGAAGCCTTCTTTGACGAAACCGATTTCGATTCCCCACGCCCGCGCGATGCGCCCGGCGAGCGTTTCGGCTTTATTCTGTCCGATTTCGGCGAAGCAAAAATTGCTGCGCGGGATGTTGCCAGTTTCAACCGAGTCCGGGTCAACTATGCAGATGCTCGCCGCTTTGCCGCGCGCGTTTAGTTCAAAGGCGAGACGGGCGAGATTCATCGCCATAAAACTGCCCGTGCCGCCCGCGCCGACGAGCCAGAATTGCACTTCTTTGTAATCAACGGGCAGCACCAATTTGGCGTGCAGATGACTAAAATCCAGACTCATAAATTTTCAACGTATGGCAAATTCTCAGTATTGGCGGCGTGGAGAAATTCTTGGTCGAAAAGATAGGTTTGTCGCTCTTCGCCCAAGTCCCGAAAGATTTGCGCGAGCATTTCTCTTTCCTGCTCGACCAAATCGTTGACGTTTTCAAGCGGGGTGTCGGCAATTATCTCCACCGGAATTTCCCAAAACGAATCGTAAACACCGACGCGCAGTCGTATCGCGGGTCTCGCCGTGTGAATGTCAATCAAAATCCCGAACAGTCGAAACTTCCCGCTCTCGTCGCTATCGTCCTGATTGCTGAAATTGAAACAGCCCGGCGGGTGCGTGTGAATTTCCAAAACCGCCGTTTGATAAGCCGGATCATCGTCGCGCGCAATCGTGCTGCCGAAAGACCGCTTGCCGCTGATTTCTTTCCAGCAGTAAGAGCAGTTTTCGGCGTTCCAACAAACCGCGTATAAATTTTCGGTAAAATTCGCCGCATCAGTTGAGTTTCGAGCGTGAGCTAAAATCTGCTCGAAAACTGAGGCAGGAATTTTTTCCGGCAATTCGACTTTCGCCGCGCATCCAGCCAATTCCGGGATTTTGACCGCGAACGCGGAAACTTCGACGCTGGCTGTCATCTCTGTCCTTTTGGCGCGTTTGAAAACGCCGTTTTGCGCGATGACGATTTCATATAATGGCGCGGTGATCGGTTGGTCAGACGCGAATAGAAATTTGCGCTCGACAAGCTCGGGTATATTCATTTTGTTAAAAAATTTTGGGAGAAATTATCGAACGGCTTGCCACAACTCGCCGACGGTGTGATTGGTTTTGATTAGAGCGTTCTTTGGAAAAGTCTTTTTGTGGTTTAGCCCGAATAAAAATTTCCGAGCATCTTCGGGGTGCGTCCGGCAGCGGTCGGCGGCGTGGTCGCTGTTGAACGGGCTTTCAAGAATCAAACGCCAAACCGTTTCGATTGTGTCCAAGCGGCATTCGGGCGCGGCGTTTTTGCCGAAGCAAATCTCGCCCGAAGAATCCAAATTCGGAAACGGAGCGTGGGAGATTTTCGATTTTTCGCCGACCGTCTTATCGAGCGTCGCCCAAAGATAGTATTTTTGCCCCACGCCGATGAGCAGAAGGACGGGAAGCGGAATTTCGATTTCAAGAATTGAATCGCTTGCGCTTTCGTTATTTGCCTCACGCACGTCAGCGGGGCGCGGGTCGGTAATGAAGATTTTTCGCCGTCCGGCGGGCAAGCAGCTCAGGATTTTATGCGTTTTCTTTTCCTGAGCAAAGCGAATGATGTTTGCTGCAAGCCAGCCGGAATCGAAGGCGTCTTTGTCGCTAAATGCGCGCCCGATTTGCTTCGGGCTTAAAAATTTCGTTCGCTCGACGCTGCCTTCTCGCCAGTTGAGCTGGTAGTGCCCTTCGAGAAAAAACAGCGCGGCTTTCGCTTCCGATGGCGGCGCGAAGAAATTTATGTTTCCAACCTGGCTCATAAATTTAAGAGAAGGAGCGTTAAAAGATTACAGCGGCTTCGGCTTGTCCGTCGTAATCCGCCAGAATGTTTATCAGCAGTCCTCGTTCATACTCCGTTTTATCCGCCGCTTCTTTTCGCTTCCCTTTTGCCGGCAGTCGTCCCGTGTTCCAAATCGTGATGAGTTCCTTGAAAGTCGAAGATGCGTCGCGGGCGATGTCTTCGTCGAGACTGTCCATACTTTCAAAGTAATCTTTCACGCCCGCGTGGTCGGCTTTCAATTTTTCCAAATTCTCCAAAGACCATTCGTAAAGGTCGAGCGGTTGGCAATACGTCGTGTCAATGAACGGATTCCCGGAATCGTGATAAATAAACTCGATTAAATGCAAAAATCGCTGAATCTTCTGATTATCGCGCCCACACTCAAGAACCGAGAAGTGCGGCGTCACGCGTTCGATTTGCGGCAGGTCTTCGTGCCTTACATCGAAGCTCGCCAGCATTTCCGTCCAATTTTCATCCGAGATGTCGCTATCGCGCCATAGAAAGGCGGTGATGGCAAACTGCAAACACGGGCGAAAATGCTGCCACTCGAATTCGTCGCAGCAAAGATCGTAATTGACCGACTCAATCGGAATATGGTCGAAACGAAAGTCGGACCAATCGAGCCACGAGCAAAGCGGAAAATAATGTTCGTTGACCAACTCGATAAACTCAATCTCGCGCTCGGTGTGGCAATCGTTATAACCTGTCCGGTGAAAACTCGCGCCGGACGCTTTCCATTCTTTCAGGAAAATTTTGCGGTAAAGCCCGTAGAGTTGTTCGCGCTCCAGTTCTGAGGCGATGTAACCTATTGCGTCGGAAAGCGAAGCGCAGGCGGCTTTCCAGCGCAAATACGATACGGTTTTGTTCAATCGCCCCCGAAAATTTCCGCCATTTCCGTCGCCCGCTCGTCTTTGCCTGTTTCTCTCAATCAACTGACGGGCTATGCTCGGAAGTTTGGAGACGGATTTTGCGCGTCCATTTCCTGTTTGAGCCATACGATCTAAAACCCGACCGGAATCTCCGGCGGGTGAAATTCGCTCGTTAAGGTCGCCAATTCCGCGAACTGCTTTTTCATTTCCTTGTCGTCCGTTTCAATTTCGCGCAGATATTTGCCTATTCGCTCAATGTCGGCGAGTGTCATTCGCCCGGGTGCCGCGCCACCTTCGTCGCCATTACGCTGATAAAGACTTTCGGCAAGCTCGTAAATTTGGTGGGCAGTTTCCGGCGCGCGGGCGAGTCGCCGCAAAACGGTTTCGGTCGCATCCGTTTCGCGGCGGTCATTTTTGCTTTTCGTTTTCACGTTTCTTTTACCGCTCACCGCGCCTATCCTTTATGCTCCGCTCTTTTGACAATCGAAACGATCATCTGCCCGGCGCGTGTTTCGCGCGAGATGTTTGCATTTTTGATTGACGGGTAATGCGGACTCAAAGCCGCCTTGAGCAGTTCGTCATCGGCGGCTATTGACACGGGCAACGGAAATTCCTGCCCTTCGATTTTGACCACCGCGGATGTTGCTTCTGCTTCGATATTTTCGGCTTGTTGGACTGTCGCCGTGTCCGGCGCGCTTCCAGTCGGCGCGGTTGCGCTCGTGCTTTCCGC
Source organism: uncultured Pyrinomonadaceae bacterium (assembly GCA_964237235.1). Classification (GTDB taxonomy): domain Bacteria; phylum Acidobacteriota; class Blastocatellia; order Pyrinomonadales; family Pyrinomonadaceae. The sequence continues at coordinate 17,119 of CAXSGY010000019.1, read as the reverse complement.
CGCCCCAGTTTCAGTTTCGTTGTTTTCGTTTTCGGAAATTAAATTTTCGCTCATAATTTTTCTGCTTTTTTAGAACAGGCTCGGCTGCACGTTATTCGCCGCCGCAATTTGCGATTGCGGAAGAGGCGCGACGGGCGCGGGCTGCGCCGCCAAGTTTTCTTTTGTCGCCGCGATTTCGACTCGGTTTTTCACGGTTTCAGTCCCGCTCAAGTTCTGCGTTTGTTGCTCGCCGCTGGTTTTTTCGCCGTTTGCAACAACGATTTCCGGTTTGGTCGGCGCGGGCGTAGCTATTGATGTTTTCGTGGTCGCCGGCTTTTTAGCCGTTTTGGTTTTCGACTGGCGAAGCTGCTCGATATATTTGGCAGGCAGAGTTTGTTTGAATCTCGCGAGCTTTCCGCGCACGAGAGCGGCGATTTCGGTCAAATCCTCGCCTTCTCCGATTTCGAGAAATTCGATTTCCGGCGGCAAATTATGCGATGCCGCGCTGACAATCGCTCGCCGCCCGCGCCCGTCGCAGGTTGTGGGCAGCAAGGTCAAGCTAAGATTCACCGTGCATTTTCCGAACTCGAACGGTTCTTTCGCGTCCGCCGATTTCGGAGCGGTTGTATTATTTTTAATCGCGCTCGGCGACGGCGGTGGATTGTCTTTGGCATCCGCAACAGGCACGGCGCAGGCGGCGGTTGATTGCGACTTAATATCGTTCTGAATATCGGTTGAAATTTTCTCACCGGCAAACGGCTCGTCTTCCGTTGCGGCGTTAATCTCTTCCTGTTCGGTTTTTTCCGGCGCACCTTGCATCGCCGTTGCCGCCGCGTTAGTTTCCGCAGCGAACGATCTGACAAACGGCTCGCCCGATTCGACGAAGCCTAAAAATTCGTCTCTTTTCTCTTGGGCTTCGGCTGTGTCGTCTTCCGGCGAGTCAGGTGTCGAGACGCTTTCAACCTTTATGGGCGGCAGCTCTGCTGAATCGTTGTTTGAAGCCGCCGAAATGTTTTGCTGAACTTCAAGGCTTGTGATTTCCGCCTTTGAGACTTCGGGCTTCAACTCGCGGAACCGCTCGCAGAAATTTTCGGCGAAGATTTCGTGCAATCTGCGTCGCTCGGTTTCACGCGCGACGTAATCCGCCTTTTGCCACAAATCGTTTGCCAAATTTTTGACTGCTTCGGTATTTAGGTTTTCCGCTGTAACGACCGCCGTCGTCATCTCGGCAAGCCGCCTGGCAGTAAATTTCAACGCTTCGACGTTCTCGGCGTTTTCAAGATTTATAAATGAACCGGCTGTTAATGTCTGCATAATTTTTTCTGAAAATCCTTCAAAATTTTCACCTTCTGCCGACCGCTTTTCTTTTCGCTTTCGTAACCGAACAATCTTGGCGGGTAGAGTTTTATGAAAAGTCGGTTTTGCAAATTCAGAAGCGGATCGAGTTTTAAATCGGTGATAAAATATCTTTTATGGGAGAGCATCGAGGCGTCACCAAAAGTCAGAAAGCGGATACGTTTTAAGCCGTCTGTTTCGGCGATGTTTAGGCAGTTACGACGAAATCATTCAAGCCGCGCTCGTCGTTGACGATAATTGCAGAGTTCTCTCAAAATAAATGAAATTAAAATTTAGCTAATGCCCGAACAACAAAACATCGAATACAAACAAAACTGGCACGACGACTATCTGAAATGGATTTGCGGCTTCGCCAACGCGCACGGCGGAACGGTTTACATCGGCAAAGACGATGACGGCGTAACCGTCGGCGTAGAGGATTACAAAAAGCTGATGGAAGATTTGCCGAATAAGATTCGGGACGTTCTCGGCATTATGGCGGAAGTCAATCTGCACGAAGACGGCGGATTGTATTTTATCGAAATCATCACGCCGCCGTATTCCGTTCCGATTTCGCTGCGCGGCAATTACTACTACCGCAGCGGCTCGACCAAACAGGAATTAAGAGGCAATGCGCTGATGGAATTTCTGCTGCGGAAATCCGGTAAGACCTGGGATGATGTCGTCGAACCTCGCGCCGCGCTTGCTGATATTGATGAGGAGACCGTTAAGCAGTTCAGAGCCGATGCCGCCAAAGCCGGAAGATTGCCGACAGACAACGGCACGCTTTCGCTAGCTGATTTTCTCGATAAGCTGCGGCTGACGGATAACGGACAATTAAAACGCGCCGCAATCGTCATTTTCGGCAAAGACCCGGGACGTTTTTACCCGAATCAAATCGTCAAAATCGGACGCTTTGGCACAGAAGACGATGATTTAAAATTTCAGGAAGTCGTTGAGGGAAATTTACTTCACCTTTTGCGCGAAACCGTCTTTGAGCTTAACCGCAAATTTTTCGTCAAACCGATCAGCTTTGAAGGTCTTCAGCGTATTGAAAAAGACGAATATCCGGTGGCGGCGGTCAGAGAAATTCTCCTGAACGCGCTCGTTCACCGCGATTATATGAGTAGTTTCATCCAAGTCAGAATATACGATAATAAATTTTGGGTTTGGAACTCGGGAAAGTTGCCCGAAGACATCAGTCTCGAATCTTTGCGGCGCGTTCATTCATCGCATCCGCGCAACCCGCTTATCGCCGACGTTTGCTTCAAAGGCGGCTATATTGATTCGTGGGGACGCGGAACGTTGAAAATCATCAACGCCTGCCGCGCAGCCGAACTTCCCGAACCAAGCCTTGCCGAGCAAGACGGCGGTTTTTTGGTTGAAATCTTCAAAAGCCGTTACGCGCCGGAGCAGCTCAAAAAGTTTGGATTGAACGAAAGGCAGATAAATGCGGTTTTATATGTCGCGGAAAACGGCACTATCACCAATTCGCAGTATCAAAAATTGTTTGATGTTTCTCGTAATACGGCGAGTAACGACCTAAAGAATTTAGTTGTATCGGGCATTTTAAGTTCAAGCGGTATCAGAGGCGCAGGGGCTTCTTATAAACTCGTTTGAATTGCACAATAATTGCACAAATTGCACAGCAACCAGAGTCTCGAATTGGAGATTAACGAGCTGCGTCTTCAAACACGCGGTCGAAATCTTTTTCGAGTTCGTCCCATCGTTTGCGGTCCGCCTCCGCGTCATAAGGCAACTCGCCGAGTTCGTCGTCCGATTGGGTCGAGCCGAATTTTTCGTTTAATTGCCCTTCGATTTCTTTTAATCGCTGCTCGTGCAGCCGGTCTTCGTCGTCGTCCTGATATGGCTCGTAAGTGTCGGGCGCGACCAGATGCGCGTCCTGCGGCGCGATTTCCGGGATAAAATCCGTCTTTTTTGGCGTGTTCATAATTGCTCTAAGTTTTGGCTCGTCTCCATTTTATCAGCGATTCGCTGAACCAGGTAACGCGAAATGCCGCATTGTTTAGCCGCTCGGCGCAGACTTTTGCCTTGCAGGTGATGCCGAATGTACTTTTCCTTAACCTGCTCGATAATGTTATCGAGGCGTTCGTCCGGGTTGATTTCGAGTATCAAACGATTCGCAGCGACTGACAAATCTTCACCGCGCGTTTCCAAGTTTTGAAATGGAATGCCCTTTTCGACGAGTAAGGCTCGAACGTGGGCTGCTGTGACAGCTTCCGCGTCGAAATATTCGGTGGCGAGTTTCAAAACAAAATTGTGCAGCTCGCGGAAATTTCCCGTCCAGGCGTAATCATCGAGCAGCGCAAATGCCAGAGGCTCGATTTGAAAACTGCTTTTGCGCCCCGAAGCGACGCGCTCGCGTTCAAGTCCGGCGAGAAAAATCTCACGGATTTTATCTTTCTGTTCGCGGAGCGGAATCGTGTCTAAGCCAAGCACGTTGAGGCGGTCGAACAAATCGTGGCGAAATTCACGTTTTTCGGTCATCTCGCGCAAATTGCGCGACGTGGCGGCGATAACGCGCAAATCTACGGAAATCTCCTGGCTCGCTCCGACGCGGCGAATGCGTTTTTCTTCGACGGCTTTGAGCAGTTTGGCTTGCAGGCTCAATGACAGTTCGCCCACTTCATCGAGAAAAACCGTGCCGCCGCTGCCGACCTCGAAAAGTCCGGCTCTCGCCTGATTTGCGCCGGTAAACGCTCCCTTCTCGTAACCGAAAAGCTCGGCTTCGACGAGTTCTTCTTTAAGGGTCGCGCAGTTAAGGCTGACGAACTGTTTATGGCGGCGAGAGCTTTTGTCGTGAATCTGCCGGGCGATGGTGGTTTTTCCCGTGCCGCGCTCGCCGGTCAGCAAAACGTGGTGATTCGTGCGGGCATAGCGTTCGATTTTTTCAGCTTGCGCGGCAACTTTCGCATTTGTTGTCCGGCGAGATGATTTTCCCGTGACGGAATTGCCGCGCGTGTCTTGCAGAGATCGGGCTAACTCATTCGAGCGATTTTTGAAAAATTGTGTATTCATAGGGCTGGTTTCGCTCGGTATATTTACAAAATCCGTGCCACTTCGCGCGCCCTTTTTGCTAAATGACGGCAAACAAAAACGGATAAAGATTTTCGATGCTTGTCAGCCGTCACTGCCGAAGCTGAAAACTGTCAACTTTAGTTGACAGAAGTGTCAACTAAAAGTGTCAACTAAAGTTGACACTTGTCGCTCCGGCGAATTTTTCTCTGTTTGTTTTTGCTCGCCTTTTGTATCCGTCTCGCCGAAATAAATCTTGAGCAGCAGATACGCCGCGCGATGCCAGCACGGAATGCCTTCGTAAAACGCCTGACACAGCCCGGTTTTGTCCACGCGGCGGCAAGTCGATTCATTCGCCTCGTAAAACCGGCAGCCGATCTCTTTTGTGTTTTCCTTCGGAACGGAAACGATCAAAAGACGATACGGCTGCCACCCAAAACAAGGGTGTTCGATTAAACTGCTCTGAGCTTTTTCCGTTGCCCGCGTCCATCTTTTTTTCAAATGCGCCGGCATATCTTGTGTTTTGATTCCTTCGATTACCCGCGCAAACGCGGCTTCGAGCTGCTCGATGTCAATATTCATCATTTGTTTTTTGAGATTAGGGATAAAGGATAAAGACTAATCGCCCGTCAGCGAATCGTTGAGGCTCACAAGGGCGAGTTGTTCCGAGTCCGGTTCGATCAACCATTCGCGCACGTCAATCGGCGCGAGTTCGTCGGCAACCATTGTAGTAGTCGGTTTGTTGCTTGATGCGTTGACTTTTTCATTTTGAGATTGATCAATAAAGCGCGTCCCGGAGATAGGCGGATATTGCGACACGAGTTTTTGCAGCAGCCCGACCGCTTCCGACTCGTTTTGCGGCAATAGAAAACGCTCGCGGCTGTTTTGCGTGATGCTGGTGATGCCAAGGGAACGAAACTTTTTGGGATGTGTCGCGAAGCCCGGCACGACTTCGACGTAATAATCGCCGAAAACTTTCGAGTTTTTCAGACGAATATTTTCGACGAGTTCGCAGGACTCCTTGCCGCCGATCACCGATTGAAAAATTTCTTCGGACGTTTCCTCTCTTTGCCAGGCGCAGTCGAAAAGTCTGGTTATTTCCTTGACAGTGTGTTTCGGCACTTGCAGACCGACGAGCCGCACGCCTTCGTCGGTCGTCGTGCGAACGATTTTGAATGAGGCATCTTTGACGTTTTTGATTTGCCGCCAGACTGGAAGCAGCGCGCCGCTTAGAAGAAAAACGTCTTTTTTGACGAACGCCGGAATTTTCTCGACTTCCCCGTTCCACCAATCCTTCGCCGCTCCTTTCGGCACGAGCCGGTAACGGGCTTCGAGTTCCGCCTCGTCCAGATAAAACTGATTTCTACCCGAAGGGCGACTGATCGCATAAGTTTGATAACTCAAGCCCGTTTCCGGGTCGGTGTGAATCAAGGAAGCACGCGCCGCGACGTATTCCGCGCCTTCTGAGCCGAGTTTTCTATAAAAGTAGGCTTCTGCCCTGTCCAAATCGTCGAAACGCGCCGGATTCGTTGCCACAATCGTTTCGAGTTCGTAGAGATGCGTCGCCGCACCCGTGATTGAGTCGCGGTGAATCTGTCTGGGTTCGCGCCGGATTTTTACCGATTTAGCCTTGATGTCTTCAAGCCCCAAGTCGTATTTTCCCGAAGCCTTCAGATGCTCGACGGTTTCCGTATAGGTTTTATAGAAATACTCGAACAGCGCGTTTTGCCGATCTACTTCAAGCGAGAGCAGGCGATTGAAGAAACGAACGATGTTTTGTTTTTCGCCGTCAGAAATCGTTAATTCGCCCGATTCGCTTTTGGCGAGTAAACCCATGTCGAATAGAGTTTGTTTTGCGTCTTCAAGTTCTGGAATCTGAAAACCGTTGAGAATGCGGTCATAAACGATTTTTAGAGCGGCGCGTCCTTCTTTCGATTCGAGATTGAATCGTTCCAGCCCGCCGATTTGATTCGCCCGCCGGTCGCCTTTATTGAGCGCGCCGGTGCTGGCAAGCCGCCGGGCAATCGAAGTCGAAAAGCGTTTTTCGCCGCCGAGTTCGGTATAAACCAAAATGTAAACCGGCGGAGAAACTTGATTGCTGCGGTGCGAGCGACCGAAATCCTGAAGCTGTTTGTCGGCTGACCATTTCAGTTCGGCGGCAATGTGTTCGCGTCGCTGCCGGTTGACGGCGCGTTTGTCCGAATGAAGACTATCGCCCGTCGCGGCGACTTCCGACATAATGGCGATGCGCTTGCGCCCGCCTTGGAAATTTTGAAGCTCGTGCAGATTCGTCTGCCGCTGAGGAACGCCCGCAATCCCGCGCGGACGATAAGCGTAATCGCCGTTCGAGAGCTTCACGAGCCGATTTTTACGCCCGGTCATTTCAGCGACATTCTCCGCCCCGAAATGGTTAATAAGCTGGTCGAGCGGATGTTCCGGCAGTTGCAAAGTCGCCAGCCGGTCGAGCAATTCCTGCTTCATTGCGAGCGCGGCTTTCGAGTGGATTTGCTCGCCGTTTTCGCCGAGCAGCGGCTCGTATTTCGTTTTCTCCGTTATCTCGTCCGTTACTTCCTGATAAAGCGCGGTCGGAAAGCAATTTTCGATGAGCTTAATGAGAGTCTCGCGCGGGCTGAAATCGAGATCGGAGATTGCTTCCTCTTCGTCCGCCGAACGTGCCATTTGTCTGGTCATTGAGGCTTCGCCCGTGCTGGTGATGGAAACGATAATTGAATGCTGCTCGGATAAAGCGCGTTCGATTTCGCGGATTAAAGTCGGAACCTTAAATGCGGTAATAATAGCTTTCGTGCAGCGTTGATGCTCCGCCCAGAAATTGTTGACGACGTGGCGGCGCAAAAACTTTTCGCTGTTCGTCAAAGCCAGAGCCTTTTCGGTTTTTTGCAGAATCGCCTGCCACGCGCCCGCCATATTGTCATACATCTCGCGCTGGTGAGCAGTTAAGCGATGCACAACCTCGCGGTATTCGACCGCCAAACCCGATTCAGCATCCGCGCCCATCGAAAGGCTGCCGCAGAAATATCTGCCCATCGCTTTCAGATCGCGAGCTGTCATTTCCATCGCGCCGATGCCGCCTTCTTCGATCTCCTGAGCGAATTCGGCAAAAGTTTCGAAAGCAGTTCCTTTGCCCCAGAGTCCGAGCCGGACCATATAGCCGAGATGTTTGACATCGGTCGCCGATGTAGCCGACGAATAAACGACGCGGTAATCCGGGAATTTCTCAGGGTCTTGAATTTCGACCACCGCCGCGCCGGTTTGCGTTCCGCCTCCGCGCCGCTCCTCACCGGCGAAAAAGTTTTTCGCTCGATGACCTTCATCGAAAATCAATAAGCCTTCCGCGCCGAGCCAAGTCGTAAGCTGATCGAGTCGCTTGCGACCTTTTTTCGATTTCGCAATCAGAGATTGATAGGTGCAAAATACGATGCCTTTCGAGAGCGTGATTTGTTCTTCAGGTTTGTAATCGTTAATGAGTTGAATCGGGATGCGAAAGCCGAGCCTTGCCATTTCGTCTTTGACGGCTTTGATTAAATCGAATTTGACGCTGAACCAAACCGTGCGCTTTCGTCCCGAAAACCAGTTATCGAGAATAATTCCCAGGATAGTACCGGTCTTTCCGACTCCCGTGCCGTCGCCGAGAGAAATTCCTGCGCGTGCCTTTGATTCGGGCAAAAACTGATCGTGCGCTTGCCCGGCGTAGATGATGCGCTCAAGCTGAATTTGCGAGATTTTGCCGCTCGTTATTAGCTCTACCGGCATTTGCGGGCGATAGACAGGACGCGGCGGTTTGATGTTGGCTAATCCTGGGGTTTCAATGATGATTCCAGGGTGAGATGCGCCGCCGGTGAGGTGATGACAAAAATAGAGGTTTTCGCTCATTTTGTTTGATTCATCGCAAATTTCATTTTCCTGTTTTTCGCCTAAAGTTGAATCCGGCGCGAGCGAAGCGGCTTGCGCGACCGTGTTTTGAACTTCCGTTGGCGATTGAGCCGGATAACTGATATTCCGGGCGAAACCGTTTCCGGCTTCGTGCAAAGTTGGGTTTAGCATTTTAGTTTTTTAAGGATTCGTTCTTAGGCGAAATCGTTCACAAAGTGCAGCATTTCGTTCAAATTACTTGATTGGACAATCTGCGGTTTGTGCTGATTCGGTTGGTTATTAATTTCGGGTTTGCTAACAATTACGGCGACGGTTTGAAAAGTCGTGCCGTATTTGTAAAAAGTTCCTCGCGGAACAATCAAAAAGGCGTGAACTCGGTATTCTCTACCCACACGATGCCAAAATTTTTTTCCTTTATCGGTTTCAAGACAAGCGTCCGCGCCGAGCAGAGCGACGAGACGACCGCCGGGCTGAAGTCTGAGCAAAGCCGCTTCGACGTGCCGAAAGCCGAAGTTTGAATCGCGCGCGCTTGCGCTTCCGCATTTCGCGCTAAACGGCGGATTCATCAAAACAAAATCGGGCTTTATTTGGGCGGGCAGCAAATCATCAAGAAATTCGGCGTTGACAGAAAAGGGGTCGAAATTTTGCAGTTCGAGAAGCAGTTTGCGACGCGCGGAGATTTCATTAACCTCCGTCAGACACCCGGTTTTTCTCAGCCAAGTGGCAAGACTTCCCGTTCCGGCTGACGGCTCAAGCGCGAGTTTCCCGGCTTCCGGTCGAAGCATTTGTGCCATCACAAAAGCGAGTGCCGGCGGCGTGGAAAATTGTTGCAGTTCTATTTGCTCTTGCCCGCGCCAGCTTTGCGGCGGGAGTTTTCTCGTCAAATTTTCCAAACGGGCGATAATCTCGTGTTTATTCTTTATGTCGAGCGGCTTTAACCATTCCGCTTCGCTTAAATAAAGATTCAGAGAGGTTTCGAGAATCTCGTGAACGAGGTGCGGATCGCCGCCCGAATCAACCAGACGAATATCGTAATCTTTGCAAATTCGGACGAGCTGTTTATTATCGGGAGAATCGTCTTTTAAGAGCCTTGACTTAACGGTTTCAATCGCCGCTCTTAGGCGTTCTTTTTGCGGACATCTTTCGGTGTTTTTCATAGCTGAAATCACCGCTTACTCGCCGCTTCAATTTTTTTGTGAGGCTACTAATCCAGCATTTTTTCCGTTCAATTTTGCTCAAGCAATAGCATTGTTTAATTTGCTTTTGACGAATTCAGTCAATTCGGAAAATTCTTCTTTTTCCGCCGCGCTTATACTTTCCGTTTCGATTAAATCGCCCTTTTTGTAAGTGTAACCATTACCGGAGCCGTCTGCGTTGCTCCTCATCTTCAAAGCACGATATATCATTGCGCGGTTTCCCACTCGGCGAAGAGTTTCCGGCAGACTGTTTTTATCAGTCTTATCAGCGGCAAAATCATGTCCCGCTCAAAACGATTTAGGCTTGCTTTGTATAAACCTAACATTTGAAGATCGGCTTCTAGTCGTATTGTTCGGCGCGTCCGACTTCTTTGAGGTAATTCATCTTGTCATTGAGTATATAATTTAACGTTTGACTGTTCAGACCGGGTTCAAGAAAGTAATGTTCGAGTGCTTCAACGATGATTGCCTCTTCGGTTATGAGCTTTTCACGGGTGATCGGACGTGCCGCATTGCGACGAGATTTCAGTTCTTTAATCGCAAGCTCAAACTCGATTGGGATTCGCAGATTTTTCAGTACGAGGGGAATGCTCATATTAAATTCTATACCCTTCGCTTTGCTCTTCTTTGGCTTTTCAAGCGTTTTTTCAGCAGTTGCTACCGTATCCTCCGGCTGACTCTTTGTGTCTACTTCTTTTGACGACGAATCACCACCTGGTTCTACATTCTTTTCTTTCTCATTTTTTATCAGCAATTCTCTGCTTTTTGAAAATCTATTAGACATAGCTTTCGGAACTCCAATTAAATTTAATACTCGATTAACCATCTGCTAAACCGCATTCGATTTGATATTTTCCGTCAATCATTCGATCTCATCGGAAGTCAGAATCGGAAGTCAGAAGCGGTTCGTAGTCTATTTCCTCTAAAATCTGAAGCGCGATGCGACCGAAAGTATCGGCAAAAAGCCTCCCCCCTGACAGTTCGCCGATTGTTTTGCCATTGCCCGCCGCATCCTTAAATTTTGTCGAGCTGGGAATAAGTTCTCGGAAATCAAAATGCGGAATATTAAGTTCAGCAAAATATCCGATCATCCCGCGCGCGCGGGAAAAGTTCCCGGCTGCAATGGCATCTGTTGTTAAAACACGAAATTTCGTGCCGAATCCTCCCAAGTCGGAAGCCAGACGTTCGGTTGCGTCGATTGATTCCTGGTCAGGTTTACAGGGAATAATTATAAACGAGCAGTTGTCGGCAATATCTTTCATCTCCGACTTATCCATCCCACCCGGCGTATCATAAATTACTATATCGCGCATCCCACCGTAATGATTTGCTCCGTACATATCGAAAACCGGAAATGGATCGCTGTTTCCGCGTCTGGTCGCCCAATTAAGTGCCGTTTTATTTTTGTCATCATCTATCAAAATGACGCGAAGTCCTGCATCTGCAAAGGCTCGCGCCAGATTGATTGCCGCCATTGTCTTACCAACACCGCCTTTATAACTTATAATGCCGATAAAAATTGTCGGTTTATTTTTTGTCATAGGTTTCTTTAACCAATCTACCAAATATCTATAGTTTTATATATTCCTTTGAATAATGCAATAAAAAAATCAAAGTACAAATACCGATAGTTTTCAACATTTCTTTATTTCTTGAAAGAAATAAAGAAATGTTGAATTAAAGCTACAATATATACTTTATTATAATTGCTGTAATTAATCTAGGCTTATTAGCGTTTCAAGAAAAGTTTATTCAATTATTTTATGATTTTCTGTCGTTAGATTACAAATCCATTCAGCCAAAGATACTTCAACAATTTCAAAAGCGCATCGTTAATTCCTTTGAATTTCCGATCCCAATTAAGAATTAAAATATTTTCGGCGATTGATTTCGAGCCGTTTAATTCAGAAATTATTATAATCAATTTAGAAAGCCGGCAAATAACAATCGGTTTTTCGTGACAGTCGTTATCGAAAGCCGGACGCACTTTTTCGCCGCGGCTTATTCGAGCGATCAGGTCGTGGGCGCAACCAACGCCGCCGTTGGCGATTTTCAAAAACTGCGGGCGAACATTTTGCGACGAAATCCGCCTTAAGCGCGCCTTCCGTAGTCAAAACGGGGCGATTTAAACAATCCACGCCGCAATCCTTCCAGTTCGCGTAATGGATCGGCGTTCCTGACCCGGCACTTTGCATCGAGGGCAGAGAGAGAGCCATAGGCAACGTTTTTGCCCGCGATCAATCGAGCCGGAAAATCTTATTTGGCAGGACTGAATTTTACCCAACGGATTACGATAGGGAATTAATACCTCGGTCGGCAAAAATCTTTTTCAAGCCAAAGGCAGACTTGACCAAAATCGTTTATCCAAAAACCGGGAATATGTGCCAGTCCGCGCGGATTTTATCTGACAAAGGAAGGAAATTTTCGATTGAACAGAAGCCCGATCCGGGCGGCGAAACTTTTCGTTCAGCGGCGGAGTAGGGAAGTGCGCCATAGTCCTCAAAGTTTTCCAACCCGCGTGTCCGCAGCCTTTTCTTTCCGGTCGTCAAATACTTGTAACCGCTCGCCGGAGAAAGCGTGAGCAGCGTTAGCGTATATGAAATCTCGAATTTAAAGCGGAGCGAGCGCGATTTCCTCTGTTTGCTTTTTTATATAATTGGCGTGGTTCGTTTTTTTTGCCGGAACCAATTATCGAGAAGCGAACGGTCGTGATAGAAAACGCCCCGTCATTCTCTGCGGCTCAAACAGTCTGCATAGGATGAGCGCATAAACTCTGGCTTCGATCAGAAGTTTTCCGGTCGGGACCGCTCAAAAGATCACGCGCTTCTGTTGGCGTTGAGGCGCGTCCTGCGCGCCCTGCCGGCAATTCCGGGGGCGGCACGAGGTTAGTCAAAGCGATGTTTGGCTCAATTACTCCTAATGCACGCAATAGTCAAAAATGAGCGCACAATTGAGAGCCTGGTGATCATCGTTGCCGGAGGACCACCTTTTTTTTTAGTAAAGCGTCACACCAGCGAATGACATCGGTCGCCGTTATATTTAACGGATGCTTGAGATTGTGAAAATGAAAAAATTCTTTGATATGAGTTTCGTAGATGCGCCGCGTTTCCTCCGAGATCAAATTCAAGACGGAGGGTTTCGCCTGATCTGAGTGATCAAACCTGACGAGTTCCTGCTCTTTTGCGGCTGTGGCGAGATTTTGATCCATATTCTACTGACTCTTTTGCTGATTTTGGACGAAATTCGACCCTTGCAATTTACAAACTATATCATAAAATCTAAATTATCTGATATAACATATAGAGAGAGATGAATTGAATCGTTATTTTGTTTGAAATCAAGCCTAATTACAGGGTTATCAATTGTATTGTGCCACGTTATTCACGTTTAGAAGTGCATTTAAGAATGAGTTGTCTAACCTCAACTATTAAGCGTCTATTGTTCTGAATTAGGAACCAAAATAGGCGTGACTGACGACGGAAGGCAAAACGGCACTGGTTTCGGATTATCAATCGTTCGCCGCATAGTCGAGCTGCACGGTGGAAAAATTGACGCGCACGGATCGGGCTGCAATCAGGACGCGACTTTTCGATTGCAGGCAGATTATAATATCGCTATTAAAAAATAATAATATCGGAAACAAAACACCCATAAATAAGCTAATCGAGGTAAGAATTGTGAAGCCGGAACACGAGAACGAGAAACTGAAAGCCAGCGAAGAGCGGTATCGCACGCTTTTTGATAACGCGGTTGACTCCATCTTTATCGCCACCTCGGAAGGCTTTTTCACCGATGTAAACGTCAGCGGAGAAAGGCTGCTCGGTTACGAGCGCGGAGAATTAATCGGCAAAGGAATCGTTAATATTCTTCACCCGGAAGATTTAAATCGTTTTCTTCTAGTGCGGGAATCAATGCTCGAAGGCAACGCGCGCGTTGATGAATGGACGCTGATTCGCAAAGACGGCACGCTCATCGCCGTCGAAATCAGCGCAAATATGCTGCTCGACCAATGCTTTCAGGCTTTTGTGCGAGACATCACTGAACGCAAACGGATGGAGGAATTGAGCAAAAGACTGGCGCGCCACGCGGCACTTCGCGCCGACGCGCATTCCGTTATGTCGAGCGGCGAAAAATCTTTGCCGGGCGTTTTGCAGGACAGTATGGAATCAATCGTCCGGCATCTCGACGCGGCATTTGCCGGTGTTTGGCTGCTTGACGAGGACCGGAATGTTTTGAATTTGCAGGCGGGTGCCGGTATTTACACGCACACTAACGGCGATTATTCGCGCGTGGAGGTCGGTCAACACAAAATCGGCGAAATCGCCGCGCGCAAAAAATCCTGTTTCAGCAATGAGATTTCAGAAATCGAGCAAATTGATCAGGAGTGGGCAGCGCGCGAAGAATTAAATTCTTTCGCCGGACTTCCTTTGATCGTGAACGACAAAGTTATCGGCGTGGCGGCGATGTTTTCACGAAGCGAGACGACGGACGACGTTTTTGAAGCATTTGAATCAATCACCGCCGTCATCGCGCAGGGCATTGAGCGCAGACGAACGGAAGAACAGTTGCTACTGCTTAAATATACGATTGATCACGTCTTCGACAGCGCGGGAATAATATCGCCGGACGGGAGATTTATTTTTGCCAACGACGCGTGCTGTCAGTCGCTCGGATACACGCGCGAGGAATTACAGCAATTGACCGTTCCTGACATTGACCCGAATTTTCCCGCCGAGTTGTGGTCTGAACATTTTGACAACCTTCGCGCCCGGAAATCTTTGACTGTCGAGTCAACTCATCGGCGAAAAGACGGCAGCATTTTTCCAATCGAACTTTCGCTCGACTTTATGGAATACAACGGACAGGAATACAATTTCGCCTTCGGGCGCGATATTACCGAGCGCAAACGCGCCGAAGATGAATTGCGCGCCAAACAGGAATTAGTGCAGGCGATCTTCGATAACTCGGCGGCTCTGATTCACGTCAAAGATTTAGAGGGTCGCTGTTTGATAGCCAACCGCAGTTTTGAACGCGCGCTGCAATTGACGCAGGAACAAATTGCCGGAAAAACGTTATACGAACTGTGGGAATTGTCGCCGTCGCTTTCAGGCGATCCGGCACCGAGCATCAATTCTTATCACGCTTTCGATGCCGAAACGCTCGCCGCCGGAAAAGCAGTGCAAAAAGAAATAGTGTCGCCGCTCAACGGGGAGGAACGATTTTCCCTGTCAACCAAATGCCTGCTTTATGACGGCGCGGAGCGACCGTATTCGATTTTAACCATTTCGACGGACATCACCGAAATCAAACGAGCGGAAGAAGAGATGCGCCGGCTGCAAATCGAACTCGAACACGCCGCCCGCGCCGCGACCATGGGCGCGCTCACATCATCCATCGCGCACGAAGTCAATCAACCGCTGGCGGGCATTGTGACAAACGGCGACGCTTGTCTGCGCTGGCTGGCAATGGATTCGCCTGATTTGGAAGAAGCGCGCGGCGCACTTAACCGAATTATCAGAGACGGCAATCGCGCCGGCGAAGTGATTGCGCGGACGCGCGCGCTTTTGAAAAAAACTCCGCCGCAGAAAATTGCCCTCGACATCAACGAAATGATTCGAGAAACAATCGCACTGGCGCACTACGAAATTCAAAAAAATAAAATTCATTTGCAGACGCAATTCTCGACGGAACTGCCGCTTATCGCCGGCGATAAAATCCAGTTGCAGCAGGTTTTGTTGAACCTGCTCACGAACGGAATTGACGCGCTTGCGAAAGCGGCGAGCAGTGATGAAAGAAATTTGTTGATCGAAACACGAAAATACGAGCGAGACAACATTCTCATCGCGGTCAAAGATTCCGGCATCGGTTTGGACTCGAACAATCTCGACCGGATCTTCGAGGCTTTTTACACGACGAAAGAAGAAGGAATGGGAATGGGGCTTTCGATCAGCCGCTCGATTATCGAAGCGCACGGCGGACGGCTTTGGGCAAACCCAAACGACGGCGCGGGTGCGACGTTTCAATTTACGCTGCCGGTTGATATGGAAAAATGATGAGCGAACGTGAAGAAGCAATCGTCTTCGTCGTTGACGACGACCAGTCGGTTCGAGAGGCTCTCGACAGCCTTTTTCGTTCCGTGGGTTTTCGCGTCATCGCATTCGCTTCGGCGCACGATTTTTTGCAAAGTGAAAAGCCTGTTTGCGCGTCTTGTCTGGTGCTTGACGTGCGAATGCCCGGATTGAGCGGTCTTGATTTGCAGCGCGAGATGGCAGGCTCAGATAATTATATTCCAATTATTTTTATCACCGGACACGGCGATATTCCGATGAGCGTGCAGGCGATGAAAGCCGGAGCAGTCGAGTTTTTGACCAAACCTTTCCGCGAGCAGGATTTGCTCGACTCGGTGGCTCAGGCAATCGAGCGCGACAGAGGAAATCGCCAAACGGAAGGCGAACTGTTTGAACTGCGCCGCCGTTTCGATGGGCTTACGCCGCGCGAAAGCGAGGTGATGCAGCTTGTCGTAACCGGATTGCTCAATAAACAAATCGCTTATAAACTCGGCACGAGCGAGATTACGATTAAAGTTCACCGCGCAGCCGTGATGAACAAAATGCAGGCGGATTCGCTTCCCGCGCTCGTTAAAATGTCTGAAAAACTCAATTTGCCCGCCCGCTAAAGTTTAGCCTGCCTATACCAAAGTATAATTACATTCTCCTTTTCAAACTGTTAGCCTTCTTAAAAATGGAAAGGACGATTGGAAAATCCCTAGAAAAATGCGCTCCGTTTGTCGTCGTAGTAGATGACGACAACTCGATGCGAGAAGCGTTGCAGAGTTTGCTTAAATCAGTTGGATTTCGCACGGCGATTTTCGCTTCGGCGAATGAATTTTTGAGCGCGAACGAGAATTTAGAAGCGGATTGTTTAATTCTCGACGTGCGAATACCGGACGTAAGCGGTTTGGAATTGCAGCAAAAACTCGTTTCGGAAAAAAGCCGCGTGCCGATTGTTTTCATCTCGGCGCACTGCGAACAGGGCGAAAAAGAGCAGGCGATTGCCGCCGGAGCGATTGATTTTTTATATAAACCGTTTAGTGAAGAATCTTTGTTCGGCGCGGTTGACCGAGCGATAAAGTCAAAAACAAGTTGAAAACGCGAGGAGCGAGAAATATATGTTGGCAGGTTCAAAAACAGCGGAATATCAGGGCGATTATTACAATTCGGTCGAAAGTTTAAATAGAATCGAAGGCAGCGAGATTTCTGCTAAATTAACATCTCCTCCCAAATCGAACTTTGCCGAAATCGTCGGCGAAAGCGCGTCTCTTCGGCGGCTTTTGCTGTCAATCGAAACAGTCGCGCCGACCGATGCCACCGTTTTGATAATGGGCGAGACCGGCACGGGCAAGGAACTCGTCGCCCGCGCGATTCATCGCTTGAGCCGCCGCGCCAGCCGCGCATATGTGAAGATGAACTGCGCGGCGATTCCCGCTGCGCTTCTAGAAGCTGAGTTGTTCGGTCACGAGCGCGGCGCGTTTACCGGCGCGACCAATCAACGCACCGGACGGTTTGAGCTTGCCGACCGGGGAACGCTTTTCCTCGATGAAATCGGCGATATGCCGCTCGAACTCCAGCCGAAACTGCTGCGCGTGATTCAAGAGCAGGAATTTGAACGACTGGGCAGTTCGC
>CAXSGY010000018.1:0-99483 GCA_964237235.1 uncultured Pyrinomonadaceae bacterium | reverse complement strand
ATGATTTGTGTTGTGCATTTTACATCACCATCACACTTTGGGACTAAACACCTAGGAGGAAAAAATTTATGGCAGATCCATATATCGGCGAAATAAAAATGTTTGGCGGTAATTTCGCGCCGGTCGGTTATGCTTTCTGTAACGGTCAGTTATTGAACATCAGCGACAACGACGCGCTTTTCATGCTGATCGGAACGACTTACGGCGGCGACGGGCAAACGACGTTCGGGCTTCCGAATCTGCAGGGCAGAATTCCGGTTCATCAGGGCATTCTGCAGGGAACGAGTTATCCTTGGGGACAAGTCGCCGGGACGGAGACCGTTACTTTAAATTCGCAGCAGCTCGCGCTTCACAACCACCCGGTGGCTTGCAACAGCGATGCGGGAAGTTCGGACAATCCGAGCGGCAACTTTGTCGCGGCAACTCAAAAGAATTTTTTCAGCACGTCCGCGCCCACCGCTTCGATGGGAAACGCGGGCATTGGACTTTCCGCCGGCGGAAATCAGCCGCACGACAATATGATGCCTTATTTATGCATCAGCTTTATTATCGCGCTCGAAGGAATTTTCCCGACGCAGAATTAGGTCGGGCGATTCGATTCCGACGATTATTAATTTTAAATTTTAGAAAACGGAGAGAAAGAAATTATGTCACAACCATTTGTCGGTGAGGTAAAATTCGTATCATTCAATTTCGCGCCGCGCGGCTATGCCGCGTGTAACGGGCAATTGTTGGCATCCAATCAAAATCAGGCATTGTTTTCGCTTCTCGGAACGACTTACGGCGGCGACGGGCGAACGACGTTCGGGCTTCCGAATCTGCAGGGCACAGCTGCGGTACATTGGGGATCAACCCCCTCGGGAGGAATATCGTCGGTTACCTGGGGACAAGTCGGCGGCGAGCAGGCACACACTTTAGCGATTACCGAAATGGCGGCTCACAATCACGCTTTGAATGCTTCAAATCAGGGTTTGTCCCTGAATACTCCGGTGAACAACTACGTGGCGGGCAGTAACGCGGGAGCTTATGCGACTTCCTCCAACGCGGTTATGACAGGTAATGAAACCGGCACCATCGGCGGTCAGGCGCACAATAATATGCAGCCGTATCTGACGGTCACCGCGATAATCGCTTTAGTGGGAATTTTCCCGTCCAGAAACTAATTAAGGAGAAAAAATGTATGTCAGAGCCATTTGTTGGTGAAATAAAATTCGCAGGTTTTAATTTCGCGCCGCGCGGCTACGCTTTATGTAACGGTCAGATACTGACGATCAGTCAAAACACCGCGTTATTTGCGATTCTCGGGGCAACTTACGGCGGCAACGGCTCCTCGACGTTCGGGCTTCCGAATCTACAGGGCAGATCTCCGATGCACTGGGGACAAGGGACTGGTTTGACTTCACGCAGTCTCGGCGAACAGAGCGGCTCGAATTCAGTTACGTTAACGTCCGCTCAAACGCCGTCTCACACTCATTCGCTGCAGTGCAATACAGCAACGACGGGCAACTCTCCGAGCGGCGCGACCTTCAGCGGAAACGCCCGGCTCGGCGTGTCATATGCGCCGCAAGGGACTGCGGTTCCGATGAACGCGCAGGCGGTTCAACCCGTGGGCGGAAATCAGCCGCATAATAATATGCAGCCGTATTTGGGAATGACCTTTATCATCGCTTTGCAGGGAATCTTCCCGCAACGAAGTTAACCATTGAAAATTTTCCGGCTGGTTCTACCTTTATCGGCGGCTGGTGTCGAACGTATTCGACAGGTAAATCGCTTGCGGCTTACAACCTTTATGTAATACAGGAAGGATAAGTATGAAAAATACAGCTTACAAATTCAGTAAAAGTCAAAGAATTTTTCTGGCGTTCATATTCGTTTCAGTTTTAACCGGCATCAGTTTTCTTGTAAATCATACGATTCTAGCCGAAGCAGGAAACAATCGACCGCAAATTCAAAAAAACGATAACGCGCCAAACGGTTTCGCCGCGCCGCGCGATTCCGCGCCGGCGGCAAACATCGGCGAAAGAACCTCCGTCTGGCTCAAACTGCAGGAAGGAAGATCGCCCGAAACGATCTTTTACGGAAAAGATTCCGCGATTTCCGCTCTAGAGAGCACTCTCGCCGAGCCGCTTTCGCAAGTGTCGGCTGATTTCAACTCGGACGGTTACGCCGATCTGGTCGGCGGCTTCCGCAACGGCGCGGGCGGCGGGCTGATTATTATGCACCGCGCCAGCCATGAGGCGTTCGCGCCGACTGACGAAAAAACTTTCGCGGATTTACAAACAGGAATTTTTCCCGCCGCATTTGAAAAAGACGCGTTCGTGACGGAAGTTCCGGTCGCGCCGGATTTTATCGCCGCCGGGAAGTTTTCGCTTGACTCGGCAGTCGATCTGGTTTTCGCGGCGCGCGGCGGGCGTGTCATTTACCTGATGACTTCCGACGGCAGAGGCGGATTCAATCAGCCGCAGGAAATTCCGGTCGAAGGCGAAATCACCGCCCTGGCTTCGCAGAGGCTGGATTACAGCGGAGCGTATGATGGCATCGTTGCCGCTGTGGACGACGGGGAATCGGCGAGTCTGCTGGTTTTCAGCAGTAATAAGGATTTGATGAACACCGCTCCGCGCGTCGTTCCGGTTGAATCGGCAATCAATTCGATGATTCTGGCGAAACGCGAACCGAGCGCAGCGGGCGTTGAACTGTTCGG
The DNA here is from genome assembly GCA_964237235.1 of uncultured Pyrinomonadaceae bacterium. Lineage (GTDB taxonomy): Bacteria > Acidobacteriota > Blastocatellia > Pyrinomonadales > Pyrinomonadaceae. The sequence continues at coordinate 96,782 of CAXSGY010000018.1, read as the reverse complement.
TTTGTCGGACGGAAAACTGTTCACCGTTGCCGACCTCGGCTCGGCAAAGAACAAAGTGAATTCGATTAATTTGCCGTATCGCGCGGTTGATTTTGCGGTCGGCAACTTTATCACTGACCGTCGCGCCAAAAATGAAATTGCCGTTTTAGCAGAGAACGGCAACGTCAATTATCTGGCTGACGGCGCACTCGACACGCGCCCGCTGACAGAAAAGGAAACTGCCGAAAATCTCAAAAAATACGGTCGTCGCCCGCCGCTGGTCAAGCCGGATAATTCGCCGGAAAACTGGACGGAAACCGAATCTTACCAGCTCGGCGTTTACGCCGTTCAGAATAATGCGCCGGGCTTACTGCGAAAGGCATATCTGACGGGCTATGAAACCGATGATCTGATAATCGTCAACCAACAGGCGAAGCAGGTCGAAGTTCTGTTCAAAGAGCCGAACCGCGACGACAATCGCACTTCGTTTACGGGCGAAACCAAAATTCAAACCGTAGATTTTGCCCGCGCTCCCGCCGCGATTCTGCCGATGCGCCTGAACGTAATGGGACAGCAGGGTTTCGTCGTCTACGATCAGCAGAGCATCGAGCCGACCGCCATAATGCTTGCTCCAAATTCGACTTATACCATTTCAAAAGCGGCGGACACCAACGACGGGGTTTGCAACGCGGACTGTTCGGCGCGCGAAGCGGTTCGCGCCGCCAACGCCAACGCGGGTTCGGATATGATTATGGCTCCGAACAACACTTATCAGCTGACCATCGCCGGCGGCGGGGAAGATGCCGCCGCCACCGGCGATTTGGACATCATCGATGCCGTGACAATCGTCGGCACGAGTGCGGCGGGGACGATCTTTCAAGCCGGAGCAAGCACCGGCACCGGAATTGACAAAGTGTTTTCCGTCAATCCGGGTTTAACTGCGTCATTCGCCACGTCAATGTCGAATCTGACGATGCGTTACGGAAACAATACCACTGACGGTTTCGGCGGCGCGATGGACTGGGACGCGGGCAACAGCGGCGGCACGATAACGCTCAATACCGTTGTCGCCTCCAACAGCACCGTGGGCGGCGGCGGCATCGGCGGCGGCGGATTTTTATTTACGAGTGCCAATGTTCCCGGCACCGGTTCCGTAACGATCACCAATTCGACAATATCGAATAATACGGGAGCAGCGACCGGCGCAGTGTCAGTTATCGGCGGCGGCATTTACATTCAATACACTCCGTTTTCGATGACCAATGTCGCCGTCACCGGCAACACGAGCAAAAACAACGGCGGCGGTATGTATATCGAGCCGGTTACCGGTTCGGGAAATGCCGGCAGTTCGACTCTGACCAATATGACGGTGACGGGTAATACGACGACCGCCGCCAATTCCGACGGCGGCGGAATCTACACTTTGCGCGGTTTGGTTCTCACCGCTCCGACGATTATCAGCAATAACACGGCTACCAGATACGGCGGAGGAATTGCGTCCGATGTTATCAATTCCTCCGTCAATCTCAATAAAGCGACGATGGTCGGCAACTCGGCTCCGACGAGCGGCGGGGCAATTGGGGTCGGCACGATCACGACCGGAAACGCCTTCAATATGATTTACTCGCGGATTGTAAATAATACCTCCACCGGCGGATTCAAAGGCTTGGTAACGCGCGGAGGAACGGCAATCGTGGAAAACAACTGGTGGGGCTGCAACACCGGACCGAGTGCCGCGCCCTGCGACACCGCCGGCGCAACCGCCGGAACGCTTGACTACGATCCGTGGCTGCGCTACACGCTCACCGCCAGTCCGAATCCGATTGTCGTCGGAAACAGCACGACGCTGACCGCCAGCTTCCTGACCAACTCGAACAATCAGGCGATTGCGGCGAGCAATCTCGATGTTTTGATCGGCTTGCCGATCACGTTTACCAACACCACACCGGCGCGCGGTGCGCTTTCCGGCGCGCAGGCAACGATTCAAGCGAGCGGCACGGCGACGGCAACATTTACTGCGTCATCTGCGGGAACGGCGACGATCACCGCGCAGGTTGATAACGGCACGGCAACCGCCAACATTACGGTCGGAGCGGCTTCGACGACGACCACGATCACTTCCGACAATCCCGACCCGTCGGTCAGAGGTCAGACGATCACCGTCACCTACACGGTGACGGTTAATTCTCCGGGCGCGGGAACGCCGACCGGCAACGTGACGGTTTCCGACGGCGTGAATTCCTGCACGGCAACGGTCGCCGCCGGGCAATGCTCGCTCGTCTTAAATACGGTCGGAGCGCGGACGCTGACGGCGACTTATGCAGGGGATGCGAATTTCAGCGGCAGCACTTCGGCGGGCGCAGCGCACACCGTCGCGCAAGCCGGCACGACGACGACGATCACCGCCGACACGCCCGATCCGTCATCGGTCAATCAAGCGGTGACGGTCACCTACATGGTGACGGTCACCTCGCCCGGATCAGGGATGCCGACCGGCAACGTGACGGTTTCCGATGGCGTGAATTCCTGCACGGCAACGGTCGCCGCCGGTCAATGCAACATCACTTTAACGACATCGGGAATGCGGACGCTGACGGCGACTTACGCGGGGGATGCGAATTTCAGCGGCAGCACTTCGGCGGGCGAGCCGCACACGGTCAACGCGCCGACCGCCGCTGTCGTTTCCGTCGGCGGGCGCGTTCTGACGCAAGACGGGCGCGGTATTTCCAACGCCGTTGTTTCGTTGATCAAGTCAGACGGAGCAGTTTTGAACGCCAGCACAAATTCCTTCGGCTATTTTCGCTTCGCGGGTGTCGAATCGGGGCAGACATATGTCGTTTCAATAAAACATAAGAGATATATTTTCGATTCGCAGGCAATTAACGTCAACGAAGAATTAACCGATTTGATTTTTACGGCGAATAACAAATGAGACGGCAGAGTGGTTTTGACGCTGCAAAGATGCGGCAAGCTGCTCTTAATTAGCTAAAAATTTCCCGAACAGGTGCGAGGGATCAAGTCGGCGGTGCGAGCCGTCAGGCAGTATTCTGCGTTTTCGCCGTGGCGGACGTGAATATTTGGCGGGCGATGTAAGAATTGGCGCGTGAGATGCCGGCTCTTTGAAGAAGCCGGTCTTCAGCCAAACTAAATTCGCCGAAAAATCCCCGGCGGCTTATCTGAGGGTCGTCTGGTTTTTATCAGATTAGAGCAACAAAATTGGATTGGTATTATTTTGCCGGTTTAATCTGCGTTGAGAATCGGCGAGGCAGTGGGAATCGTCAAAGATAATTGCTGAAGCATTATCTACTTAGCGTCAAGAAAATAGCCGGGAATTGAGCGATTTGTCGATTAAATCAATACCAGCTTGTAATTTAATCAATTTTATTGTGTTGATGGGAAAGAGTTATTTATGTCTGATTCGGGACGTAAAAATTTTGAATTTCGAGATCGGTTTTTTCAAATTAAATTAAACAGGAGAATGAGTAATGGCAGCTTTGATAATTTATGATGGCGCGGGTCCGCTTCCGCAACAAGCGACGTTTGACGCTCCCTTAGACGGTCCGGCAGTATTTGTTTTATCCGGGACGGCGACGACGCAGGAAAACGCCGCGTGTCTGACCGGAATAACTTTGAGTTTAGACGGCAGTCAAATCGGCAGTCCGGCAATGTGCTGGGCTAATCAGAATAATAATCATACCGCGATGAGAACGACTTTCATTGACGTTGATGATCTGACCGAGGGCGAGCATACGATTGAGATTAATGCCGCCAACTCTGAGACCAACACGGACGTAAATGATTATTTTCAAGTCGTTCTGTTGTATTAACAAACTGGAACGATTGGCAATTAGAAAACCTAACTTGAACTCTTTTCGAGGCTCCCCGTTTATAACCGAAGCGGTTTCGGACGGTAGAGCGTTAAGACACGCTTTGAGCATCAAGAAGACTCTCGATTTATCGAGAGTCTTCTTGATCTGGTATTTATAGCAGGTGCTTAGTGAATTTGCAGAAAAGTTGTTGCCGCCGGAAAATTAGAGAAAATTTATTTGAGGACTCGTTCGCAGAGAGTTTCCAAGTTGAGATTTGAAATGAGCGAAATCAAACTAATCGCTTCGCGCCACAATTAAGCGTCCGTGTCGCGCGCATCCGCTCCAGAATACTTTGAAATTTGTCTTGACAGGCAGCCTCAAACGGGCTTATATTTCCGTCCAACAACTTCAGAGTTGCTGCTGATTAAAACCGATGACCGCTAAATCCATCGGCATTTTTAAGGGGGATGCCGAGAAAAAGAATTTTCGACCAGCGATGATTATCCCGTCTCGGCTGATTCTTGACTGGTATTGAATAGCGCGTCGTTTTTCTATTGCATTTGAAATTTAAGGTTATTACGCGGGGGCGGAACTGATGAACAGTTTTACCGGATGGGTGAACGAATACGACGGACATTTTTATTTCGATAACGATGACGGGACGGATCGGCAACGGTTGACGCGAGCCGATTGGGACGGCGATTATAGTGGCGAGACGATTGATCTCGCCCCCTTTGCCGGACAATTTATCAGCGTCAACGGGCAATGGGAACACGAATGGATAATTTGCGCCGAGATTCTCAACGAAAAAAGCGGGAACGACAGTTAAAGTGATTAGCTTACTGGAAGTAATGCCGGAAAAAAGAGTTCCACTCGGTCAGCGTTTTGTTGAAAAACACATTCAGATTTCATCTAATTTTCTTTCGTATTGCCGAGACAATCGGTAACAAAAGGCGCATCCGAATTATTTCGGATGCGCCTTTTAACTTTGAGCATCAATATTTCTACTAGTATTGCCAGTTGACGTTGACAAAGCCCGTGCCGCTCGTCGGGACAGTGTAGCTGTGGTTCGCGCCATTTTCGTAATTGACAGTTCCGTTAGCGGCAATTTTGACGAACTTAAAATTAATCGTTTTGCCCGCCGGAACGTTCGTATTGATAAACCAGTTCGGATAATTCGGCGCGAGCAACGGTCCGATTGCGCCGTCCCAGGTCGTGTTCCAACCGCTCAACTCAATCGTGTCGCCGGTCAGGAAAATATAATCGCCCGGACTCGTCGGCGCGGCGTTATTCACCGTAAAGGTGACGGGGATTTGTTTGGCGGCGAGCAGTGCGAAATTAATGCCGTTCGAGACGGAACTGCCGCGCCCGACCGTGACGCTGTAATTGCCATTCGTGATGTTCGGCACGGTGGCGACGATTTTCGTATCCGACCACGAATTGACGGCGGCGGCGGTCGTGTCGAATTTGATTGTGCCGGTAGTCGTGCCGAAATCTTTCCCGCCGATAATCACTTTCACGCCCGCCTGCGCCGTCGTCGGTCCGAGCGAACCGATTTGCGGCACAGTCGCCGCCGGCGCGGTGTATTGCCAAACGCTGACCGTATTCGGCGACATATTATAGGCGACCGCCGGATTGTTCCCGCCCGTTCCCGCATTGACGGCGAGGCTGCCGCCGCCGAGCGTTCCCGCTAAATAATCAGAGTAAGTTCCGGCGGGCAGCGACGTGTTCAAACCGGAGATCGGATAGGTCGAAGTCGCGCTTTTGTTGATGGCGACGAGGACGACGTTGTTATAGAACTTGCGCTCGTAAATGTAAACATCGCTGTTCATCCAACGCTGCTGGGTTGAGCCGTAGCCGAGCGCGGGATTGTTTTTCCTGAGATCGGACAATTTTTTGATCAAGCCGTAAGCCGTGGTCGTCGTCGAAAATCCGGGCATCTGGGGACGGTTATACGGATCGCCGCCGCCGCTCGTGTCATTGTGCAGATACTGCTCGGTGCCGTAATAAATGCAGGGAATGCCGCGCGCCGTCTCAATAAAGGTAATCGCTTCGTGCAGACGATTTTGATTGTTGTTAACCGTTAAAAATCTGGTCATATCGTGGTTGTCGATGAACGTGATCAAATCGTTATTCCAGTTAAAATTCGAGTTTTCCTGGCTGATGACCGTATCAATGTCGGAAAAATTATTCGTTCCGCCGAAGACGTTGCGGATCGCCTGATTGAGCGGAAAATCGAGCAGGGAGATGCCGCTGCGGTTGGCGAATTTATACGAATCGCGGTAGAGCGGATCGGTGGTCGTGCCTTGATACCATTCGCCGAACAGAAAGCTGTCGCTGTTGGCGTAAATCGCATTGGCGAACGTGTATTCCCAGCCCCAGGTGACGTGCTTGACGGCATCGATGCGAAAACCGTCCACGCCGTGCGACTGCAAAGTCGTCGCCGCGCTTTTCAAATATGCGTCAACCGTCGCGTTTTCCTGATTGAAATCCGACAGATCGAATAACGAATAATACTGCACCTGATAACGGTCGTCGAAGTTGGCGATATTGCCGTTGTGGTGGAAATAGCCGTTTGTGTCGCTCGTGTAATTGCCGACGAACGTGCCGTTGTCGTAAAATGCACCGTATTCGCCGTCGTTATCCTGATTCGTATGATTCGGGGCAAAATCAACGATGACCTTGATGCCGTTCGTGTGCGCCGCCGAAACCATATTGTCGAACGCCGTCCAGGCGTTCGACGCGTCGCCCTCGTGTTCCTCGACGCGTTTGAAATCGCGTCCCTGATAGCCGTGATACGGCGCGCTCGGCAGTCCGCCGACCGGAATGCTCAAATTCAGATTATCAACGGGCGGCGAAATCCAGATCGCCGTCACCCCCATATTTTTCAAGTAGGTCATTTTCGCCTGAATGCCCGCCAGATCGCCGCCCCAGTAGAGCCGCCAGTTCGTCTGTGTCGAGTCGAATAGTCCCGCGCTTTGCGACGGATTATCGTTCGCCGCGTTGCCGTTATAAAAACGGTCGGTGATGATCTGGTAAATCGTTTCGCGTTTGAAATCAGCCGCGCGGACGGCAACCGGCACAGCGGAAATCAAGCCGCACAAAAAAAATAAAGATACTGCATAATTCACTTTTCCTTTCATTGAAAAACCTCCCGGGCAACCGCCCGCTGTCAATTCCGGCATATAACGAAGCCGGAAAAAGAAAAATCTCATTTATCCGAACCGATTTTCGGATAAATATCGAGCAGAACTCATTAAATGTTAAACAATAATAAATAATATTAAACTAAAAGACAAGTTCAGTTAGCGATGAAAATAAATATTACGTCGTTTTATAACGATCAATTTTGGCAACAATTGTCAGGCGAAAACATAAATTTTAAGGGTTAGTGACACTGCCAAAGTCGTATAAAAATTAACATTACAAAAATCTGACTGCGGCATTATTTATGGAATTGATTTAGAGAGTAAGAAGAGAGGCAAACAATTAAGTAAAAAATGGCGTTGAAGGGTTACATCTACCCGAAATCTATCAAGTACGAATTTGATAAAGAATAAGATATGACGGAGCCTACAGCATCCTATTTTGTTGGTAATAATCACTTCGATTTTGACCACTTAGAAGGTGCATATAAGAATATTGGTTCAAAGTTACAGTCAGCAATGTGCAGAAACAATTCTTTATATAAGAGATCGTCAGACGCTGATTAATCACAAACGACCGAAAACAACTTCTCAATGAATTAGAGATTGTCCGATTGTGCTGAGCCTAATAAATTGTTGCATTGAAGCGCAAAACAGCGATTTTCTTAAAGCGTCGTCTATTACATTTTTGCTTGCCTGTTGCTGGTTTCGCGCTCGATGAACTCAATCGTTCGACGGCTTTCCTTAAAATGAAAGAATGCAATGGGTCGAAGATAATTTAGAAAGTTCTGAGACGTTTTTGGAAATTTTGTTTACTTATGACACTTTTTGTTCTGTTTCGGTGCGTTAAATGATGAAGGATTTTTACAGGCGGAGTAGATAATTATGCTAAATACAAATCAAAAAGCAATCGACGCAAGAGACTTAAAGTTCAACGATCTTTTTCTTAATCTGCAAGGAAATATTCTAAAGGGACACGGCAGAAACCATACGACTAATATTTTTATCAAGTTCAGCCCGGGAAAAACGACGCAGACCAAGCAATGGCTGAAAGATTTCGGCGAGAACACGGTGACTTCCTGCAAAACGCAACTTCGGGAGACCGAACGCTTTAAGCGCAATAAGGTTCCCGGCGAAATGTTTTTCAGCATTTATCTATCGGCGAAAGGCTACGAGTATTTGGAAAAAGATGCCGGCAATCCGAACCCGCTTACCAAATTTCAGGATGCTTCATTTGTACAGGGGATGAAAAACGCCCAATTACGGGATCCGCTGGTCGCCGATTGGGAAGAAGGGTTTCGCGGCGACATCCACGCGATGATTTTAATTGCGGACGTGGACGAAAATAAAATCGGCGAAAAAGCCAAGCAGCTAATCGAGGAGATAAAAGAATTCAGCGAGATTGCCGGCATCGAATACGGCAACGCCATCAGGAACGCCAATAATGACGGATTGGAGCATTTCGGTTATGTAGACGGAATCAGCCAGCCGCTGTTTTTCAAAGATGAAGTGGACGATAACAAAGCCGCCAATCTTCAGCCGCTCAAATTCGATCCGTCGGCGGAACTTGATTTGATTCTCGTCCCCGATCCGTTTACGACTGCCGTTGACGCTTTCGGCAGTTACTTCGTTTTCAGAAAACTCGAAGAAGATGTGCGCGGGTTCAAGGAAGCTGAAAAAGCACTAGCGGCATCGCTCGGTTTAGCCGGCGATGATGACGAGCGGGCGGGCGCGATGATCATCGGCAGATTTGAAGACGGCACGCCGGTCACACTCAGCGACGAAGATAAAATGCTCGGCAGCGGTGTGATGAATAATTTTGATTACAAAGACGATGCCAAAGGAGCGAAATGTCCGTTCCACGGACATATCCGCAAAACCAATCCCCGCCGCGACAATAATGACAAAAAGCATATTATGGCGCGCAGAGGCATCACCTTTGGGCATCGCAACGTCAGCACCGAAGTAGATCCGGTATTTGAACAAATGCCGCACGGCGGAGTTGGACTGCTGTTTATGAGTTTTCAGAAAAGTCTCGTCAATCAGTTCGAGTTCATCCAGAAAAGCTGGGCGAATAACAAAGATTTTCCGCACGCGGGCGACGGGCTGGATCCGGTGATGGGACAGGGACAGCCGCCAATTAGCACCGGTAAATTCGCCGTCACTTATGGTGATCCCGCTTCTTTACAAAGCAAGACTTTTGAGGAATTTGTACATATGCGCGGCGGCGAGTATTTCTTCGCGCCGAGCATTGCCTATCTCAAGGAACTAATCTAGTCCGGAGAAATGAAAATAAAAGAGCTCCGAAACGAAATTTTTCTTCTCTTTCTGACAATGACTATGTCCAAAAAAGTTTTCCAAGAAATTGCCTTATCGCTTTCAGGCGGCGGGTACCGGGCAGCGGCGTTTCATCTCGGTGTCTTAGAAATGCTTCATCGTCTGGAACTGCTTACTGAAATAACCGTTTTGTCTACCGTCTCGGGCGGAACGATAACGGGCGTAACTTTCGCGGCGGCGGTGACCGAGGGATTGACCTTCGATCAATTCAAGCAAAAACTTTACCGATTTTTGCATGATCGAAATGTCATTACAACGGCACTTTCGGGTTTGGAAAAGTCAATCCGAGTCAATAGTGCCGATTTAATGCCGAGTTTGATTCGCGCCGCGGCGGAAGTTTATGCTTCCGATGATTTACTCGGAGATAAAACACTTGATTTTCTGTCAAGCAATCGGCAAACGTCTTTTAATGAACTCGCTTTTAACGCGACGGAATTTCGTACCGGAAATTGCTTTCGTTTTCAAAAAAGTCAAAGTCCGCAGATCAGAAGCGGTAATAACGAAATGAAAGTAAATCCCTCTGTTAATAAATTGATCCGGCTCGCCGATATTGTCGCGGCATCATCGTGTTTTCCTTCGGGATTTGAACCGCTTCGATTTCCTTCCGATTTTATCTGGGCGGATCTGCAAAGCATTAGGCATGAATTGGGAGAAAAATTTGTCACTGATGTGCCGTTAATGGATGGAGGGATTTTCGACAATCAGGGGATTGACAGTATTGTCAATATCTATGAACGAAAAAAAGATGAGATCGGATTATTTATTGTTTCCGACACCAGTCAACGTCAAAATAAATTATTGCAGTTTCCGCCGAAAAAAAATAGCGGCTGGCTTTCACTAAGAATTTTACACTGGTTGATGATTTCTCTATTGATCGGTTCGATTTTCACGATGTTGACAATCATTGAGGAATTCTTCTCTTCAGTCAAAAGCGGACAATTAAATTTAGAGCGCGGCATCTTCTTATACTTGATACCTTTCATTTTCTCGCTCGGTGTCGCTTGCGGTATCTCTTTCGGAAAATATCACGTCGTCCGTTTGCAGAAAATCGTGAAGGATAAAACGGGCATCGAATTATGGAAATATTTGAAGCGACTGACAGTTCCCGAAATTGTTGAGTTAATCGATTCGCGTCTCAAATCATTGATTAGATTGACAAGCTCGGTTTTTATGAAGAGGATTCGCGCGCTCGGATTTACGCGAATTTTCGCCGATCCTGATTTGCACGATAAGGTACTTCCGAATCTCATTTACGATCTCGATAACGAACAGCAGTGGGGCGCGGAAATCGTTGCGGGAAATCTACAACCATCGGAAAATCTAAGAACAATTTCTCGGCGAGCCGAGTCTTACTCGACCAATTTATGGTTTCTGCATGAAGAAGAACTAGATAATTTGATTATCTGCGGACAAGCAACGATGTGTTTTAAAATTCTTAAGTATCTGCTCAAGCACAAATCAAACGAGATCAATAGCGAAGATTCTGTCGAATCCAATCTGATCAAAAAAGTTAAAACAATTTGGCTTGAAATTAATCAGTAGCCGGAGGCAAAATGGGCTTTCTGAAATACTCGGAAAGAATACGAAATAAAAAATTATTGCCAATAGGTCAAGGCTGATCAAAGCAAAACTGATCCACAGTCTAATTTTTTTTGACTCGATTTCGAGAGTCGAGTGTTTTGAGGTTAAAAGATGATAAATCAGCAACCCTATGACGAGCCGTCGAACCGTCCGTTAAAAGTTTATGCTTTTGATCCTTCCCGCGGCAGGACGCTCGGCAATTTTATGACGGTTGATATACCGTTCGAGGAACTGTCGAACGGTTTAACCGGCGACTATTTGGAAGTAATCGATTACGACGCGAGTAACGACTGTTATTACCAGTCCATTGACTTAAATCATCCGTCCGTGCTAATGCAAGGCGGACTGGAGCCGAGCGAATCGAACCCGCGCTTTCATCAGCAGATGGTCTACGCCGTCGCCAGCAAAACAATTAAAACCTTTGAGTTTGCGCTCGGCAGAAAAACAAAATGGGGTTTTAACCGCAATCGGAGCGTGAAGTTGCCGCTGCGAATTTACCCGCACGCGATGCAGGAAGCCAACGCCTTCTACAGCCGCAATCTGCGGGCTTTGGTTTTCGGCTATTTCCCAGCATCGGATGCCGATCCGGTATCAAACATTCCCGGACAGACGATTTTTACCTGCCTGTCGCACGACATCATCGCCCACGAAACGACGCACGCGCTGATCGACGGTCAGAGAATGTATTTTATGGAAGCGACCAGCCCCGATACGTTGGCTTTCCACGAAGGCTTCGCCGATATTATCGCATTATTTCAGCATTTCAGTTTTAAGGAAGTCCTGCTCGATGTCATCAAAAGAACCGGCGGTTTGATTTATCGCCCGAGCGTCAATTCCGAAATCGCTGTTAAAAAAGGCGACGAAATCATCGCTCCCGAGCTTTCGACCGCAAATCCGCTCGTCGAATTAGCCAAACAGTTTGGAGAAGCGATGGGCAAACGCGCCGCACTGCGCGCCGCGCTCGGCACCAAGCCGAATTCAAACGATCTAGACAATCTCGAAGAACCGCACGAGCGCGGCGCGATTCTCGTGGCGGCGGTCTTTGACGCTTTTTTTACCATTTATATGAGCCGCGTTCGGGATTTGTTGAGAATCGGCGGGATCAACGGGAAATTCACATCCGACCTTGAACTGCATCCTGATTTGGCGGAACGGCTGGCGATAGAGGCAAGCAAAACGGCGGAACATTTTCTCAATATCTGCATCCGCGCTTTGGATTATTGTCCGCCGGTCGATATTCGGTTCGGCGAATTTCTCCGGGCGATGATCACCGCCGATTACGATCTGGTGAGTGATGATCCGTATGGCTATCGTTCGGCTTTGATCGATGCCTTCAAGTCACGCGGAATTCACCCAAGCGAAGTTTTTTCGTATGCCGAAGACTCTCTACGTTGGTGTCCGCCAGAAGACCTCAGCGGCAAATCTCTGATTTGCGAAGGGCTAAAATTCGATTTGTTCAGACCGCTGACAATCGATGAAAATACTAATAATGCCGTTTGCCTGAACGCTTTCGGTAATAAATACCGGAAGGAATTAGGACTTGATCCCGATCCGGCAATCAAAATTCAGGTACATTCCTTTCACGCGGTACACCGTATCGGACCTGACGGTCAGCTTAAAATGGAAGCGGTCGCGGAACTAATCCAAGAGCGGGAGGTTGCGGTTGATCCGTTGGACGACAGTCTGGGCAAAATGACTTATTACGGCGGAGTAACTTTAGTAATCGATCTTTCGAGAGAAAAAGAAGGTGAAATCCGTTATGCCGTTCGTAAGAATTTAGAACCGGACGACAGCCGGAACGATAGGCTGAAAATGCAGCGGAGCTTTTTCAAATCTTCGGCAACGCGCTCTAGCCTTAATGTCTACGCGAAAACCGTCGATACCAATCTTCCGACCAAAACCGGAAACGACAAAAAAGGGTTAAGTTTCAATATGATTCACAGAGGTTATTAAATGCCTGAAAAAAGAAGAACAAATAAAATCAAAAAAAGCGTCAAAACAAAAACAACGGCACAAATCACTAAATCAGCGACTAAAGATAATCCGATCCGAGTGCGGATGTACCGAGTCGGATTCGGCGACTGTTTTTTGCTCTCGCTTCCCGTCGGTCAAAACGGCACGGAGGATTATCGTCATTTCGTCATCGACTGCGGCGTTCACGGCAAAGGGAACATCGGGACAATCGGGCGCGCTGTCGATAATATCGCCGAGGTCACCGGCGGGAAAATCGCCGCTGTTATCGCTACTCACTCGCATCAGGATCACATTTCCGGATTCAGTGATAAGTTCTGCCAGTTTGAAATCGGCGAAGTTTGGATGCCGTGGTGCGAAAATCCGAAAGATGAACTGGCGGCAAAATGGAATAAAAAGCAAGCGGATCTGGTCGATAAACTTGAGCGACATTTTATGGCTCAGGCGAAAGCAGGAGCCGCCGAATCTTCAACTTCCGAGCGAGAAAAAGCTCTCGCCGCGCTGGTCAATTTAAGCTCGAACGAATCCTCGATGAATCTGCTGGTCAAGCATTTTAAAGGGGAGGATGCTGAAGCTCTCACGGCTTTTGCAAAATTAACCTCCAATGCCAAAGCCTTGCAGCTTTTGAAAGGCGGTTTTAACGTTAACGCGAAGGTCAGCTATTTGGAAGGCGGAATGAAAATGAACGATGCCGCATCGATTCCGGGATTGGAAATTCAATTTCTCAGCCCTCCGCGAGATCAGAAATTTCTGTCAAAAATGGATCCGCCCGACGACCAGAGATATTTGCGTCTGGACGATGCGAATAATATTAACGACGTTAATAAGCTCGTTCCATTTACGGCGAAATGGACGGTTGATTTCAATACGAGTCCGGTTAAGCCTTTGACTGCCGCTGATGAAAAGGAACTGAGTGAAGAACTACTCGACACTTCATTGAACGGTTTGGCTTTCGCTCTCGATTCAGCCAAAAATAATACTAGTTTAGTTACGTTATTTATTTACCGCGGGCAGTATCTGCTGTTTCCGGGGGATGCCCAATACGGCAACTGGAAATACTGGCTGGATACCGAAGGCAGCGATATTCTACCGAACATAGATTTCTTGAAAGTAGCTCATCACGGCAGCATTAACGCCACCCCGAAGGAAGTAGTTGATAAGCTTACTGCCGGAAAGGCTGCCGCTATGGTTTCAACTCAAAGTGTTCCATGGGATTCAATTCCGCGAGAACCATTAATGACGCAGTTAGATATTCAAACAAAGCAGAGAATGGTCAGAAGCGACTGGATTAAAGTCAGTAATGCGCCGGAGCCTTCAGCGCACGCAACACCACCAGAACCCGTTGAAAATCCAAAAGGATTTAACAAGGGAGAATTTTGGTATGATTACGAAATTTAAGTTTCATTAAACGAACAATATGAACTTCTTGAATTCTCGCCTCAGTTGCTCGGAAAGTGCAGAATGTTTTAAAGGTCATTCAGGCGTTAACCGAAGGTATTTTGACCAGCTTAATAAATTTTATCGAAAAGGAAAAATATGGCTGACATCCAACCTATTAAATTTGAAGCGGGAAACGTCAATGTAACCATTGAACTGCCTGCCAATCTGCCTGAAGTGGCGGACGCGCTGATTAATAACCGAGTTTTTCCCGAAACTATCCTGTCGAACGATGGCGCGATTTCTCTCGGTGCGATTAAGGCTTCCGCAAGCGGCTCGATTAAGCTCGACAAGATCAATTTTACGGCGAGCGGCGGCGCGTTTGCCGGTTTCGGCGTTTATCGTTCGACCGAAAAGCTATTCGCCGATCTGCAAACCGGCGACGGCAAGGACAATCTGATTAAAACTCTCGAATTTTCCGGCTTGGCGCAGTCGAATCTGCTCGCTCTGCGCTGGGGCTACAACGCCGAAGGTTCGGTCAGCGGTACGATTCCCAACATCGCCTTCGGCGCGGGTTTAAGCTTCAGCGCGGGTGGCGGCATCGAAGGCGTTTACGCGGTTCTGCGAATGTTGCCGCGCAACAAAAAATCGCTCGATGCAATCGGCGAAACTTTGAACAGCTGGAAAATGCCGCGGCAGGTTTCAACGCCGGACGATTTACAGCCCGGAACGTGGCTCGTCGCTGAAACCGACGGACAGCTTAAACTTTCTCTCGGCGTAAATTACGGCTACGATTTCAGCTGGGTTCGCAAAGATTTGACGCTTGGCGGACTTTCTGGCGATCTGGGCTTGAAAATCGAAATGGGTGTCAAAGCCGCGCTCGGTTTTAATGTCGTCGGACATTACACGGTCGTCGTCTGCCGCGAAAGCGAAGCGAACAAACTGCGCCTGCAGGTTTATAAATTGAAAAGTCGCGGCTGGAATTTCGCCTTTGACGCTTCGCTCGGCGGGCAGGTCACCCAGACTTTAATACCAGACAATTTTGACGATTTCATCAAAGGCGTGTTTAATTTGCAGGGTTCGCAGGTTCTCAAGGATTTTGAAAAATGGCTTGATCCGAACACGACGCTTGCCAGTTTGCTCGGCGCAAAAGCAATCGAACAGGCGGAAGATTTGATTAGAAAAACGACCGGTTTCGATCCTGAAACCGAATTTAACAAAGGTCTCGAGAAACTGCGGAGCGTGATTCAAAAATGGAAGGACGCGCCGCACGAAATCACGAGTTTTCTTTACGGCTTTCTCAAACAGGAGAAGTCTTTCACTGACTTAAAAAAATTCTTAAAATTCGTCGCCGAAAAAACCGACGAAGAGTTGAAAAATGAAATCGTCAAACAGTTAAAACAGATTGATTTTTTTGAAAACGGCATCGGCAAATGGTTGACGGCGGCAGTCGATCAGGAAATTCTTTCGCTGCTCGCCAATTTCGGCGCGGCGCACGCGGAAATTCAGAAAAAAGCGGCGCAGACGCTCGCTCTGCTCGACAGCAGCAAAGTTGAAAAAACGCTGACTAATTTACAAAAATGGATCGAAGAGGAACTCGGTCTTGATAAAATCATTGCCATCGTGGACAAAGCCGGTTTTAATAAACTCAATGCCTGGCTCAAAAAACGGCTTTCCGATTTTCTCGGCAAAACAATCGTTTTCGAGGAACTAGAAAAAATCAGATCCGCCGTCAAAATTCTGCTCGAAAAAGCCAAAGATTTTTATCAAAAAGGTTACGCCGCGCTGATGGATAAATATCAAGCGGAATTTCATCTTACGTATCAGAAAACAACTACTAAAACCGCGCTGATCGACGTGATTTTTGATTTCGGCGCTGACGCGGCTAAAGCGAAAACACTTTTGAAAAACGCTTTGCAGGGACAGTTTAACGAAATTTTCAACACTCAGTTAAACTGCGTTCAGCTCAATAAAGGCGCATTAACGCACGAGATCAAGCGCAATACGCATCTTGCGGTCGCCGTGCCGTATTTCGATTTCGTCGCCGATCACATCAACAAAGCCGTCACGGAGGGCGGCGTGGTCGATTCGCAGGACGGCAGGCTGTGGGTTTTCAATTTACGGGCGCAGGATGTCGTCAGCAAAAAACACCGGCTCAGTAAATTGTCCGTGGCGGCAGATTGGTCGAGAAAAACCGGCGTGCGGGAATTTGCGAAAAGAGATTTCAATTTCGATTACGTTCTGCGCCTGACGCGGAAAAAT
Source organism: uncultured Pyrinomonadaceae bacterium (assembly GCA_964237235.1). Lineage (GTDB taxonomy): Bacteria > Acidobacteriota > Blastocatellia > Pyrinomonadales > Pyrinomonadaceae. The sequence goes on along the minus strand of CAXSGY010000018.1, from coordinate 80,320 downwards.
GCCCGCCGCGAATATTTCGAGCAGAATTTGTCCGTACCGGTTAATGAATATCTGCGCTCCGAATTCAGTTTCGAGGATAAGCCTTCGTTCACCGATTATCTGAGCGCGCTCGACAAAAAGCTGGATCTGCTCGGCGTACCGAACGACAATTTTTTCGGCACGGCTCTGGTTTCGCTCAGCGTCAGTTTGCCGGGCGACATTGTGAAAGCCTGGGAAAATGTTCCCGCCGACGATAAATCTCCGGTTTATATGCAGGTGTCGAAGCGCGTACAGGAACTTTTAAGAGAATATATTCCGGCGGTTTATATTGACGATATTGATGATTATAAAGAGCTTCCGGTAATTTATCCGCTACTCGCCTACAGCGCGCTGCCGCCGAAAAATAATATCAAACTAACTTCCAACGGCGTTCTGAAATTTGATGAGAAAAAACTTTTTTGGGATACGACCGACACGGATTTACGCGCCGCGATTCTTAACACCTTGGCTCCGCCGGCTCTTAGATCAACGATTCTACCAAAAGTTCGCGGCGAACTTTCAAACGTCAATACCCAGGAAGAATATCAGGATAACGATATCCCGAAAATAGTTACGGTCACTTCGTCCAATATCTCCGAAGCGAATTTTAACAATCTAATCAGCCGCGAAAGGGAAATCATCGAAAAAATTGTCAAAACTGCTGTCAAATACCGCGAATTTCTGGATGCCGCGAAATTCGATAAAGCAGTCGAAGCGTTGACTGAATTCGGCGAATTTTTAACCGACGCGTTCAATGCGAAGATCGGCGGACTTTATTCTGGCAAACGTTTGCGCCCGTTAGGAACGCTGATTTTTTTGGAAGTTTCCCGAATTTTTGATCCGTCTTTGAAAGTCAATCCGCTGGCAATGCTCGAACTCGATATTCTCAAACCAGACTCGACGTTTAACCCAAAGGATTTTCTCGATGGTACGCATCCCGCGAACGATCAAACGGTGGTTCAGCAGAGAATCGTCAGCACCGGCGGCAAGGAATTGTAAACGGGCACGTTCATTTCGCGCCGCTGAATAAGAGGAGTCTAAATTTATGAATATTTCTGAAAATTCCCTTGATATGATTGAAAAATGGGAAGGTCTGCGCCTCGACGCATATCTCGATCCAGTTGGCATTCCGACTATCGGTTACGGCACGATCAGGTATCCGAACGGACAAAAAGTAAAATTGGGCGATTTGTTATCGGAAGCACAGGCAGATGCTTATCTGCAACTCGAAGTCGATGGAATGGTTAAAGAACTCAAAAAGATTTTGACCGGCATCGATCTCAGTCAAAATCAGTTCGACGCGGTCGTTTCGCTCAGCTACAACATCGGTGTCGGCGCGTTTGAAGGCAGTTCGGTTCTCAAAAATCTGATATCGAACGATTTCAAAGCCGCGGCGGCGGCGTTTGAGCTGTGGAATAAAGGAACTGTCGACGGCATTAAAAAGATTTTGCCCGGACTCTTCAGCCGTCGGCAAGAGGAACGCGACCTGTTTGAAAAAAAGACCGCACAGGGAACACCCATCATCATCGAAGAATCACCGCAGGACAAAGTAACAACGCTCGAACTATACCGCGACGGCGATCACACTGTCATCGTCGCGCTAGCGAAAGACAAAATTATCGAGATTTTAGAACTCAAAAACGTGCTCACCGAAGATTTTGTCGGAATCGTCCGCCAGTATAAAAATGCCGCTTTACAGGTTGACGGCGGCGGAGCGATTCCGGCGGGCGAGAGAATCGAAGTTCTGGGCGAAGGCGCGGCGATTCCGCAGGCGGAAGGGAAAACGCCGACGCTCGAACGCGCGCTTCTGAAAGTGGGAATGCGCGACGACGAGCCAGAAATTACCGGTTCGGATATTAAAGAATTGCAACAGCGTCTGCTGGAATTAGGATATTACGCGAGGCAGATCGATGGAATTTTCGGCAAAGCGACCGATACTGCCGTCAAGGATTTTCAGGCTGGCTGCTTCGGTATCGGCGAAGCAGACGGCAAAGTCGGCAAAAAAACCTGGAGCAAATTGTGGAATAATGTGCCCCCCGCTGCCACGTTGGATAACGCTCCCCACGCCGGTTCAAAATCAACGGATAATTATCTACTGCTTACCAAAACTTTGTCTAAAGACCCGAGCGGCTGTTTCAAATTAAAACTCGATTATTTCAAAGCCGGAAAATTGACCGATTCGCTGCTCGCTGTTTCCGGCATTCCAAAATGTCAGTTTTTCCGTAAAGGCAAAGACAGTCAGCGCAGGTCGTTTGAACCGCTGCCCGAAGGAAAATGGCTGCTGCACGATATTGAATTTGCCGACGGAAAGGATAACTACTACGGCAAAACCTTTCACGATAAAGGTCTCGGACCGGTTAAAATCCGGCTCGATTACGTTCCCGTGAGCGGAACGAAACGCGGCGATATTGAAATACACATCGATTGGAACAAAACGACCGCGCCCGGAACCGCGGGCTGTATCGGCATCGGCACGATCTACGACTACAAAAAACTGGTCGGCTGGCTGCGCGAAACAAACCCGCGTGATCTTTACGTCGATTGGGGATTGGGAAGCGTCTAACTTCCGTAAAGCGGTCGCGCTCAACAGCCAGCGGGCAAATCGTAGAATGAATGTTGTGGCGAGCCGCTGGTTGACTCAAATTAAATTACATTTTATTTATAATCGAAAAACGAGATTTTCGTTGGCAGTTTCGTTTTTTCAACCGCTGGTCGGGTCACGCGGCAATCGCCGCGAAGGTCGTACGAATGATAAGATTCGGAACTTTAAGGGTAAATGGAAATTAAGGTTGGATGAACTGAAACAATTTCGGTTTGTGGGGCGCGGAACTGAACAGTATAGAATTTTCACTAGGACTTTTCTGTTTTCAAGTATCGATGCCTATCACTGGCAACATGTATTACTTAAATTGATTAAGCTTAAAATTCTGCTATAAATTTATCTTTAACGAGAAAATGCTATGTATATTGACAAATTAAAAATATCTAATATTCGATCAATCAACCAATTTGAGATGAACTTTTCCAGTCCTTCTGGTTGGCACGTACTGATTGGTGATAATGGCGCAGGCAAATCAAGTATTATTCGATCAACAGCTTTGGCTCTCATAGGTGAATTGCAGGCACAGGGATTGACACCAAATTGGAACGACTGGTTAAACAAAAACTTTGATATTGGTTATATAAGGTTGGAATTGTTGATGGATAAACAATTTGATTCATTTTGGAGAGATTATAAAGAAGTTAAGTTTAATTCTAACACTTCTCTTTACATGGAAACTTCCATTCAAAGAAGAAAAAAGAATAATGCATTTTTGATTAAAGATACGCTTTCTTTAACAAAAGGAAAATCTAAATTTAATCATAGCGACACAGATGATTGGGAAGGAGCGTTTTCCGCCGCTTATGGTCCTTATAGAAGATTTCAAGGTGGCAATACCGAACTGGAAAGACTTTTCACCCATCCTTTCTACAAAGACTTAGCTGGTCATTTATCAGCTTTCAGTGAATCAGTTGCATTAACTGAAGTTGTAAAATGGTTGAAAGAATTACAATTCAAATCTCTAGAAAAAGATAAGGACAGCACGGAAACAATCCAAAGTTTGAAAAAGTTAATTAATTCGGATGACTTTTTGCCACATAATGCAAAATTGGAAAATGTTAGTTCGCAGGGTGTGTTTTTTGTAGACGGTAACGACACGATGATTTCAGTTGACCAAATGAGTGATGGTTACCGTTCAATGCTCAGTATGACATTTGAACTGATCAGGCAACTTGTCAGAGTTTATGGTTCAAGTACGGTTTTCAGAAATATAAAAAAAGGAAAATTGACTATTGATTTACCGGGTGTAGTTTTAATTGATGAAATTGACGCTCATCTGCATCCCACTTGGCAAACTCGCATTGGTCAATGGTTTACTAAATACTTCCCCAAAATTCAGTTTATTGTCACTACACATAGTCCGCTTGTTTGCCGAGCAAGTAAAGATGGTTCTATCTGGCGATTAGCTGCGCCCGGAAGCAAGATTCGTTCTGGGGAGATCACTGGTGTTGAAAAAGATCGCTTGGTTTTTGGCAATATCCTTGATGCCTATGGAACTGATGTTTTTGGTTCAGACATTACGATTTCAAAGGACGCAACCGCCAAACGTAGTGAATTGGCACATCTTAATATCAAGTCAATTTTAGGAAAAATATCAAACATTGAATCTGCAAAATTGGATGAGTTAAAAGCTGTATTCCAAACTGAAAAATTAGAAATAGAGAAACTCAAATGATTAAACTGAGAGATGATGTTGTTCCATCAGAAAAAACAATAAAGGCTTTAGAAGAGTTTCAGAAAGAAATTAATAATCTAGAGACTTTTGAAGAAATGAGCAAAAAAGCAAAGGACATATTTCCTAAAAAAAACATCAGAAAAAATCCTGTTTTTAAGGAAATTAAAGAATGTATTACAAAAATGTGCAACATCACAAGAAGGTGTGTTTATTGTGAAGACAACCTAGCTGATGAAGTCGAACATATTTATCCGAAAGATTTGTTTCCAGACAAATGTTTTGTTTGGGAAAATTATGTTTATGCTTGCGGTCCTTGCAATGGTCCCAAAAATAACAAGTTTGCAATATTTAACGATGAAGATGGCAAGTTTATTGAACTCAATCCGCCGAAAGGAACACCTGCATCTAAACCGCCTACGGGTAAAACTGCTTTCATAAATCCAAGAGAAGAAAATCCATTGGAATACTGTATTTTGGATTTAGCTGGAACTTTTCAATTTGTTGTCTTCCCAGATTTATCAGCAGAGAAAAAGCTCAAAGCAGAATATACTTTCAATACTGTTCTAAAATTGAATAATTCCGAAAGAGAACCAATCCGACAAGCAAGAGAAAATGCCTACGGCAACTATAAAGCAAGATTATTTCAATACGTTAAAAGCAAAATCGAAGGCGCAAGTGCGGCTAAACTACAAAAAATGGTTACTCAACTTCAAGGCGAATCGCATTCAACTGTTTGGAAAGAAATGCAGAGGTATCACCGCGAAGGAATTTTAAGAGAAGTTGACGAAGATTTAGATAATTCATTTCTAGTAGAACCCGCTGCTTTAACTTGGTAAAGGGCAAATTTCATGCATAAATGCGAATCAGTAGTAGAAAAGACAGATAAACAGGTTGATTGGTAAAATTTTCTCAGCATGGAAAATCAATTAATCGAACCTTATCTGTCAAATTTACGATACTCGTTCCGAAACCTGTTTTCAACGCCTCAGTAATAATCATAAACCGCAATTTACTGATCAGGAACTGGTCTGCATCTGGTTTTTCGGACATCTGAACGAGAAATTCAATAAACGCCAAATCTACAATTTCGTGCTTGATTACTGGCGCGACTGGTTTCCTGCGCTGCCCAAATATCAAACTTTCTCCTACCGCTTAAATTTCTTTGAGCAGATCTTCCAGAGCATCGGTGCTGAACTTCATTTTTGAAGATGAATAGCTGTCGATTGTGCGTTGCCTAACCAATCGAGCGGGCGAGATAGCTCGGCACAAAATTCGATTAATTTTTTCGCGTCCGTTAAAAATCAGGCGGCGAGTTGATTATCCAAACATTGGTGCATGAAAAAAACTAGGCGGGTCCATTGATGCAACATTCTGAATAAAGCGATTTTAATTCGCTATAAATCTGATTTACGCCGAATTTATTTCTTAATCTCCGGTCTAACAAAAACTCAAGAATTTCTTTTAACTTTACCGGAACATTCGGACGATTTAACCTAACCGGGCTTTCCTTGTTTACCGACGGCGGCAAAAAACCCTCTATCAAATAAAAAAGCGTAACGCCAATTGCAAAAAAATCAGTATAAATACCTGAGTTCTCGGCATCGTTATCTGTGCTATTATCGACCGCGAAAGAACGGGTTCCCCAAAAACTGGGATCTGTTTGTTTAATCGGGCACGCTCCTTCAAAATCAATGGCGGTGAAAATGTTTTCATCCGAAACAAATAAATTTGCGGGTTTTAAGTCGCGCCAAATAAATCCGGCTTTATGAATGCGATTGACTGTTTCCAGAATTTCAATAAAAATCCGGAATATCTTTGAAAAAGATAACCGTTTTTTCTTTGTTTTAAGAAATTGTTCCAGGCTTTCTCCGTCTATTGCTTCTAAAACCAGATAAAAACTTTTTTCCGTTTCGAACGAATCGAAAATTTTCGGGACGTTCACGCCTGCCCTGAAAAGAACTTTTAGAATTTTTTCTTCGTTTTTGATCCGGTCGAAGCCATCACGCCCGTCCCATCCCATTTCGCCGTTGCGCCTTCCCTCTTTGATAACGCAAAGGCGCGGCAGCGAGCCGCTCAGATCAACTGCTTTATAAACGCCGCCCTTGCCGCGCTGCGAAAGTGCCTCGAAAATTTTATATCTATTGTCCAGTGGGCTTTTCGATGCCTTTGACGGGTTAAATTGCGGAAACGGGTTGGCGATCCAATCGGGTTTGCCCCCCGTCACGTCGCGCAGATCCGGTACTTGCTTTCCCGCCGGATCAATTATCGCGTGGCTTTGTGCGCCTTCATCTAATATCATTCGCTTTTTGAACGAGCCGTAACGATAATAGATATTGCTTCCTTTTTTCAGTTGCAAATCATAAGGCACCACCGGAGATGAAAATTCAGCGGTTAACCGATGCAGCTTCTCGGCTATTAATACCGCCTCCTGGTCGGATTGCGGGTAGATTACGATAAATTTCCCGATCTGCGAATAACCGTAAATCACTCCGGCGTTCAGATTCTTTAGAACGAAAAGCGAGGCTGGTGCTTTGAATCTAATTTTTCGTTTTCTTAAAAAAGGGGCGACTTTTTCGAAAATTTTACCCGCATTGAGGATGGTGGCTGAGACATGCAGTTTCCATCCTTGTTCAAGAGCAAACGAAGCGGATGATTTTAAATGCCCGCAATACCTCCAAACATTGCCTTCGTCGGTAACGGGCAGAAATTGAGCGCAGATTTTTTCATAGCACGAATTAAGCGATGTAATTTCATCACACAGCATGGCATGAATAGGCAAAAGAAATTTCTTCTTAGGACAGGACTTAACCGCGTATTCCGTGTCAGCGGCAGAAATCATAAAATCTGCGTTTCGCTCAATAAATAGTTATCTTTCGGGATCATTAAATACTTGCCTCTGCGTTTGTGTAAGTCTGAACCTGAAAAATCAGCTTTCAAGACGCTTTTTTCGGCGACGATTTATCGAGATCATCGGTCACTCCAAAAATAAGTCCGCATTCGGTGCTGACCGGTATATCAATGGATGAACCTCCGCAGGGACCGTTTCCAACCAGATAAGCCAGTGCCTCATCTTTTCTCTCGCCGCCTCCGGGAACCAGAGTTTGAAGTTCGCTTTCGCTGAAACCGAACAAATTCATATAGTTTTTCCATTCCTTGGAATTGGCACTTTTTAAGATAAGAGCCACTGCTTTATCCCGAACCGCCTTACCCGTCGGTCCGTCGCGTCCTTCGGATTTGATTTTTTCGGACAGTGCTTCAATTTTCTTTCTGATCGGACCTTTTTTCGATTTCGCCTGGGCAGCGGAATTCATCGAATCGCCGGTTGACTTTGTTTTTATGTTTTTTGTTTCGCGCGAATTATCTTTTTTGTTCATCTCCATTTTCCTCTGGTTGTGCAAAATTGGTTAAAGCCGTTAACTCCGATTACATAAATTAACGCCCCGAATTGCCCTTAAAACTATCATTGTCAGATAATTCTTTCAGGCGACGCGAAATCAAAACTTTTAAATTTTTTTAGAGACAAACTCGATTTAAAAATAAGTCGCAAAAATTTATTCGAGTTTATTTTTGCTGGACGCGTTAAAGAGATATTTTATCATCAATCAGCACAACTACTTCGCAAGCCGTCCGCGCCAACTGTAATGAATTAAAAAAGCCGACCATAGATACTTTTTCAAATTCTTTCATAAAGCGCGTTAAATTTAGAACCGAAAATTTTTCGCGCGACTATCGTTCATAGGTAATTCAGAAATTTTTAATAAATCAGATGATAGTTTTCCCGCGCTTTTTTCTTTACTAAAATCTTTACAAGTGCTTTATTACTGCCAGAAAATCAAGAACTCAAAATCTTGACAGCCGTATTAATCAGCGAATTTTGAACCGCGAACTCGCTCTTTGATTCCGATTCGTCTTCAAAATTAGCAGCCCCTCTATCGCGCGCTGCGAGCGCGATTCTTACGTTCTTTATTTTTTCTTCGAGAGATTCCCGTTCCTGCTGAACTTGTTCTTTGGCTTGCTGAACCGCTTCGGCTTTTCTCGCTTGACGGTTGATTTCTTCCTTTAAACTTTGTTCATTCTGCTGCGCCGGCAATCTGCCGAAGTAGTAGCCGATAATGACAAAAATCATCGGTTCAAGTCGCGTTACCATTGCCCATTCTTCCGGGGATTTAAGCTTGCCGGCGAGAGCTAAAATATAAAGAACGACGAAGACTAATGTTAAAAAAATCAATATCCAATTTTTGTAGATCAGAGAAGCGTTGCCGCCGGACAATAAGTTATTTTTTATTTGAGAGAGCATAGAAATTAAATTGTTTAGAATTTCAAGGTTTTATTTCAAATCCGGGATTTAAATTATCAAAAATTATCCTTTTTTTTCCGCACTGGAAATTTAGCTTGAAAGTTGTTGCTTATTTTCTTGCCAAATTACCCGTAAAAGCGATATAAGGATAAAGTTTAGAATTTCAATTTCAAGTTCGAGATCCGGCGACTTCGGCTCATGCCGGAGTTTCGGTTGAATTATTTTTGTTTCGGTTGAATCGATAAAATTCATTTTTTATAATTAACGCCCCGTTAACAAATAAAAACTATCAAACATATTTTAGGTTTATTGTTTTACGGTTAGTAATTTAATAACGAACAAAAGGTTTTTAGATAGAAATCAATCATCAATCTTTTCATAAATGGAATAAGCTATGTCCGATTTTCCGCTGGAAATAACTGCTCTGTTAATCGAATGGAATGAAGGCAGTCAGGAAGCTCTAGAACGCCTTTTCCCGCTCGTTGAAAAAGAGCTCCACAGACTGGCGCACCATTATCTGCGCCGCGAACAGCCGGGCAATACGCTTCAGACCACGGTTATCATTAACGAAACGTATTTGCGGTTAATCGAACAAAAAAGCGTGACCTGGCAAAACCGCGCGCACTTTTTCGGAATCTCGGCTCAAATTATGCGGCGGTTTTTATTAAATCACATTCGCGATCAAAACCGTCTGAAACGCGGAGGCGGTCGAGCCGTGCATATTTCAATTTCCGATGCGGCCGGTATACCTTCGGGGAAATCCGAAGAATTATTAGCATTAGATGAAGCCTTGGAGCGGCTTGCCGAAATCGATGAGCGCAAAAGCAAGGTCGTTGAATTAAGGTATTTCGGCGGATTAAGCGTCGAGGAAACCGCCGAAGTACTTAATGTCTCACCCGTTACCGTCATGCGCGATTGGAAAATGGCAAAGGCTTGGCTGGGGCGGGAAATCAGGAAATGAAGCTTAAAGACTGGGATAAAATCGAATATCACTTTCACGAGGCTCTTAAACTGGATGCCGCCGAGCGAGGAAAATATCTGGATCGTTTTTATCCGGACGATGACGCGCGGCGCGGTGAGATCGAATCGCTGCTTGAATCTTCAGAATCCGATGAGTTTTTTGATACTCCCATTTTCGAGGCGGGCATCGGATTGATGGGGAAAGCGGCTGACCCGCGGCTGACCGGAAGGATGATCGGAAACTACGAAATCGGCGAAAAAATAGGAAGCGGGGGAATGGGTGACGTATATTTAGCCGAAGATCAAAAGCTTAATCGTAAAGTCGCTCTAAAGTTTTTATCCGATGCGTTCGCCGGCGACTACGGTGCCAAAAGAAGATTGATGAAAGAAGCCCGCGCCGCGGCGATGCTTGATCATCCGAATATCTGTGCGGTTTATGATTTCGAGGAAGTCGGCGAACTTAGTTTTATCGTGATGCAGTATTTTGAAGGAGAAACGCTTGCGGAGATGATCAAAGGTCCGGGTGTCGGGCGCAAAGAGGTGCTTCCGATAGCCGAGCAAATCCTAAGTGCTTTAGCTTTCGCCCACTCTCACGGCATCGTTCACCGCGACGTTAAATCCGGAAACATCATGGTCAATTCGAGCGGTCAGGTAAAAGTTTTAGATTTCGGACTGGCTAAAATCATTCGTTCACAAAATTCTTTGGAAGAAAGGGAGGCGACGCTTACAAATTCTTCGCTAGGCGGATTGATTGTCGGCACCGTCGCGTATATGTCGCCTGAGCAGTTGAGAGGGGAAAAATCTGATTTCAGAAGCGATATATTCAGTCTGGGAATCGTCCTTTATGAAATTATTGCAGGCAGTCGTCCTTTTGTGAGGAAAAGCAACGCGGAAGTTATCTCGGCAATTCTAACCGCACCGCCTGAACCGATCAGTTTACCGTCAGATTTACCCCCGAAAATGGAATCTATCGTTCATAAATGTCTTGCCAAAGAAAAAAACAATCGTTTTCAATCCGTTAACGAAATTATACTGGCAATGCAGTCTCCGATTGAGACGAATAAAAAATCGAAAACGAGTAAAATCAAGACTTATGCGCTGCTTTTCCTGGTTTTCGTTTTCGCGGCTTTAGGCGTAAATCATTATCTGCGTAAAAATAAAATAAATAATTTAGCCGTTCTCCCAATCGTCAATGACACTGCGGATTCTAATTTAAGGTTTATAGCCGACGGATTAACGGAAGACTTGATTGATAAAATCAATCGATCTTCCAACCTTTCCGTTAAAGCCTACACGATTATCGCGAACTTAAAAAATAATCAGCTTAACGGCATCGAAGCGGGTCATAAATTAAATGCGGATGCGATTGTTGAAAGTAAATTAGTAGAACGCGAGGGACAAGTTTTCATTCAGTACAGTTTAATTGATGTCGGAAACGGTTCCGCTTACTGGAGCGAGGAAACGGTCTTTACTACAGCTGACACGTTAAAAATAGAAGATAAGATTTCCGAAAGGATAATTTTTACTTTCGATGCGAATACCGGTAATTCAAAAGATCAAACGCAGTTAGAAGAAACTTCGAATCCGGAAGCTTTCAGATATTATATGCTCGGGCGATATTACTGGAGAAACAGAAATAAAAATAATATCGTGAAGGCTGTCGATGCGTTTTCAACTGCCATCAAGTTGGATCCGCTCTATGTTAAGGCATATTCCGGTTTAGCCAATGTTTATGTTGTGCAGAGCGGTCCTTCCTACGGGTCGCTTCCGACGGATGAAGTTATGCCGAAAGCCCGCGCCGCGGCGAAAGAAGCGTTACTGCTAAACAATAATTCGGCGGAAGCCCATGCCGCGATGGCGGTTGTTCTCGGAAAATACGATTACAATTGGAAAGATGCGGAAAGCGAATTTAGAAAATCAATTGAATTGAATCCGGACGATGCGCAGTCCCGGTACTGGTATTCGGAATTTTTGGCGACGACGGGACGCACCGACGAAGCGTTAAAGGAAGCTGCGAGGGCGCACGAACTGGATCCTTTTTCGCCGGTAATAAAAGCGAATATCGGAAGAATTTTATACTTCGGTCGCCGCTTTGACGAAGCACTTAAATTTTTTGATGAATCGTCTAAACTTGAAGCCGCCGAGTCAAAATCCAAATACATGATGGGATTAATCTATCTGCAAAAAAAAATGTATAAAGCGGCACTTGAAATCTTTCAGAAGCTCAATACTGAAAATGATAAAGCGTTGACGGCGGCGGTTACCGGCTACACTTATGCAAAGACCGGAAGAAGAGCCGAAGCACTAAAAATTCTTTCTGATATGCAGAAAAACAATGGCGGGGAAAGCTTCGTGCCGCCGCAGGAAAAAGCCATCGTTTTAATCGGTTTAGGTGACAGACAAAAGGCTATCGAATATATCAGACAAGCAAAAGAACAGCATCTTTCAACTCTTAGCAGTATTAATGTTGAGCCTCTTTACGACGATTTGAGAGCGGAACCTGAATTCTCCGGTATCGTCAGATCTATGAACCTTAATTAATTTATCAAGTTCACTTGAAAAGTTGTTTCTATAATTATCTTGCATACACTCCTACATCAAAGTGTCCAAAAACCCATCGAAAAACGGCTCGCAATTATTCAATGTTGACGGGCGTTTCCTGATTCGATCATGGCATGTCCGAAAACTACTGTTTTCGGTCGGTCAAGTGCGATTAAAATTTCGAGCAAATTAAATAATTCTTAAATCGTTAAAAATTTTTCATTTTTCTCTTGACACCTTGATTTTAAAGATGTATATATCGTTTAAACAATATTTAACCGACTTTGACTGTTAAAGATAATTTAGGATTTAAAGTGAATTCTTTACAGTTCGTACCTGAAATTATAACTCTTTCGTCGAAACGGTTTTTGATTTGTACATTTGTTCGATAAACGAACTTATTAGAGGCGGCAGCGGAAACATATGAAAAAGTCGAAGAGAAATACTTTATCGTCAATCCTGGAAACGGAAGTCGATCACGACGAAGCGGAAAGCGTCGGCAACCAATCTCCGGAGAGAAACCGATTCTGGACACGTTGGAGCGGCGGCGAACGAATCGGGGCGATTGCGATTTGCCTACTGCTCGTCGCCGGAACATTCGGCGCGGGACTAAAATATCTGGAAGATTCAGCCAGAGAACAAAAGCTCAATGCGAAGAATCCTTCATCGAAAGAAAACACCAGCCTTTTGAACAGCGTTAATCCTTTCTTCGAGCCGCCTTTGCCGACTTCCACGCCGCAACTTTCAAAAGAATATTTATACGCCGGATCGAGAATGCTCGCCGTTGAAGACGCGAATGCCTCCGCCGTGCCACCTTCCGATCTTGCCGTCTGGCGACCTTCGACCGGCTACTGGTATGTTCTCGGCGGGCAAGGCTCGCAACAAACGAGCGTGCAGTGGGGATCAAGCGGAGATGTGACTGTTCCCGGCGATTATGACGGCGACGGCAAAACCGACTTCTCCGTTTATCGACCCTCAGCCGGAGCGTGGTATATCCAGCGCAGCAGCGACAATGCGTTTGTTTCGTATAGCTTCGGGCAATCAACCGATCAAGTTGCGCAAGCCGATTACGACGGCGACGGCAAAACCGACGCGGCGGTTGTTCGTTTGGCAAGCGGATTGTTGACCTGGTATATCCAATTCAGCTCAACGGGCAATTTCGTCGGTTATCAATTCGGCAGCGGCACTGCGGGCGATGTGCCGACACCGGCAGATTTTGACGGCGACGGGAAAGCCGACCTTGCCGTGTGGCGCACGGCATCTCAAGCAAACTTCTATTATTTGAAAAGCAGCGACAGCACTGCGCCGCTCCAAACGATCCAGTTTGGACAAACGAACGACAAGCCGATTCCGGCAGACTACGACGGCGACGGCAAGGCGGACGCGGCGGTCAAAAGGGGTAACGATTGGATCATTAAGCAAAGCTCGACGAACACGACGCAAACCGTTTCGTGGTATGCAGGCACCTTTGAAGTGCAGAACGATTACGACGGCGACGGGAAGGTAGACATCGCGGTCTGGGACAATAGCAACGGCGTGTGGTCAATCAGGCAGAGTTCGCATATCGGGCAATCGAACGAGTTGCGACAGGTGCAATGGGGTTCAACCGGCGACAAACCCGTTCCGGCTTTTTACCGCAGGTAGTCTGAAGGGGATTTCAATCAAAAAATATCAAGACCAATATGCCGCATAATCGGTAGCAATGTAAAAGAGGTGAATTTATGAGAAAAGAGCTTCATTCCGGTTTCGTCCTAACAAACGCCGTGACGAAAAATCTTAGCGATTACTTGATGACGAGAGTATCAACCCGTAATAATTTTTTATCTTCAGTCCTAATAACGGCTGCCGTCTTACTTTTAATAACTCCGACCGTTAATTTTAGTCAAACGGTATCTAGTTATTCCACTGATTCAAATACTCCGGCATCCTTAGCGACCGGCGCACCGGCGGGGTCTTATTCGATCAGCGATATTGAAAACGTCAGTCTCTTCAGCGGCAATCTTAACGTTACTCTTCCTTTGATTAAAATCGGCGGGCGCGGCAGTGCCGGATATACTATCTCATTACCCTTCGAGCATCGCTGGCGAATCCAAGACGCTTATTATCCGAGCGGCACGTACAGCGGCGGACCGCCGCCGGCTTCGGCATATGCTCATCACTATTACCCGGAGGCGAACTGGTGGACGGAGGGTGCCGGCTTCGGACCGGGCATTATGCGTTCGCGCCGGAATAGCACATTCATCGGTGATTGTCCTGGAAATTCATCCACAACCTACGGTGGAGGACAAATACTGACGCAGCTTACTTTTTCGGGTCCGAACGGAACCGAGCTGAATTTCTTTGACCGTCAAACGGGCGGTACTCCGGCAGTTTATACAGCAGCACATGGCTGCAATGTAACGCCAGCCGGTGCGTATCGCGGTAATATCTGGGTAACGGGTGACGGTTCAAACGTCGTTTTTGTCGCAGATGCAAATTTTGTTGAAAGTCCGGGAACGTATGTCCCGTCCATCGGCTACCCGTCCGGCGATATGTATTTCTCTGACGGCACTCATTACCGGATTGACAGTGGCAAAGTCAGTTATATTAATGACCGTAACGGCAATAAAATATCTTTCTCCGACAGCTTGCAGAATGGGCTTTCAGTTACCGATTCGCTCGGCAGAGTGTTAAGTAATCTGCCTTCGGTCAACAGCGGTTACGGCAGCAGCTATCCCAAGACTATTACATTTCCGGGAGTCGGCGGTGTTTCCCGAACGATTGAAATCGGCGGCGATTCTATCGGCAATGTTCTGCGGAGCGGTTATACATTGAAAGGTAACAATGATTTATTCTCCGAACTCGGAGCCGACGTTCAAAATCAAACCACCCCGCAGAATTATACGGTAGTTTCCTATGTCAAGCTACCGAACAACAAACAGTATAATTTCAAATATGACAGCTACGGCGACATCGCGCGAATTGAACTACCGACCGGCGGAGCCATCGAGTATGACTGGAGCGGAGTCGCCACCACTGGATGCGGTGCCAAAATTCAGCGATGGGTGACCGAAAGACGTGTTTACCCGGACGGCGGAACGGGCACGGGATACGAGTCGAAAACGACGTATGCTTATGGAGGGACAAAACCAGGTATTCTAGCGATAGTCACCGCATATAGCGGAAGCACGCCGCTCTCGGTCACTAAACATTATTTTAATCCCGAAGGTCCTCAATGCACCTATAATTCCCAGAATGTCGATTATACTTTGCCAACGGGACAAATCGGACGGGAATATCAAACGGAAAGCTATTCGGCGGACGGAACGACGCTTCTGCGAAAGGTGGTAACGGAGTTTGAAAATCGGGCGATGACCACGACGGCATCAGGGACGAAATATGTTGATTACCGACCAATCCGAATCACGAGCACTTTGGCTGACGTTTCGCCGAACTTAATTTCAAAAACGGAATTCGGATATGATCCGAACGTCGATTTTACCAGGCAAACTGATGTTTCGGAGTTCGATTACGGCAGCGGTGGACAAGTCGGCACGTCCTTAAAACAGCGCACCCATACCGATTATCTGTCCGTTAATTCCACTAATAGCATCGATTACACAAGCAATACGATTCATTTGCTCAATCTTCCGACTCAAACTTGGGTTTCATCGGATGCCGCTGGTACCAATAAGCTTTCATTGACCAAATATGAATACGATAATTACGGTTCGGATTCGCAACACGCCGGACTGACCGCGCGAGATGACATTATCGGGCATCTGCGAACCGCTAATCAAAATTCATTTAACACTTTATACACTAGCCGCGGCAATTTAACGAAAGTTACCAGCTTTAAGGATGCGTCGAATGAATCCGCCGGATCAGTTTCGACCGCGTCGCAGTTCGACATCGCCGGGAACATAGTCAAGAAAATCGATGCCCGAATTCACTCATCAACCATCAATTATGACGATAACTTCGGTCTCGCCGACGGCAACGCTCGCCTCAACACCGCTCCGAGTCAGCTTAGCGGGAAACAAACATACGCCTTCGCTACCAGCGCGGTTAATCCTCTGCAATTTACCGTTTACGCGCAGTTTGATTATTCGACGGGACTACTCGTCAACGCGGAAGATGCCAACGGCGTGGTGAGTAAGCAGCTCTACGCCGATTCGCTTGAACGACCGACGCAAACGGTGACGGCAGTCGGCACCGCGCTCGAACAACAGACGACGATTGGTTATGACGATAATGCGCACGAAGTTACAAAAACTTCCGATTTTAACGCCTTAAACGATAATACTCTGAAAACCAAAAGTCGATATGACGGTTTAGGACGAACCTTTGAATCGCGTCGTTATGAATCCGATGGCACATACACGGCAACGCAGACAATTTTCGACGGGCTTGGTAGACCTTCCCAAATTAGTAACCCGTTTAAACAAAACACCGCTGCGACTGATTTACGATGGACGAAAAAATTTTATGACGCGCTCGGTCGCGTCTATAAAGTTATTTTGCCGGATGATACTCCGACCACCGATGCGGACAATTCGACCGTATTGACCGGTTATTCCGGCAACGTCAAAACCGTCACCGATCAAGCCGGTAAAAAGCGCACAGGCATCTCGAACGCGCTCGGACAGACGACGCAAGTTATCGAAGATCCGGACGGGCAGAACTTGACGACCGATTATACGTTCGACGCAGCCGGCAATCTGCGTAAAACCGTGCAGGGAGCGCAAAGCCGGTATTTTCTTTACGATTCGCTCGGACGGGTCACCCGCGCTCGGCAACCCGAACAGGGAGTCAACGCATCTTTTAATCTGACCGACTCAATAACCAGTAACAGTCAGTGGTCGGTCAGTTATTCATACGATGATAACGGCAACATTACTACCACGACCGATGCCCGAGGAGTGTCGGTAACCGGTATTTACGATGATTTAAACCGGCTTACTTCCCGCGATTACTCGGATTCTACGCCGGATGTCGCTTTTACATACGATATGACGACTATTCAGGGAACGGCGGTAAATTATAAGGGCGGTTTGACGAAGATCGTCACCGGTGACCCGAACGCTCCGTTTTCCGTGACCTATAACTCAGCCGTCGATGTTTTGGGCAGAATAAAAGCCAGCCAGCAGAAAACCGAAGGCATTACTTATAATTTCCCCGATTATTCATACAATCTGGCGGGAGCATTAAAAAGCGAAACGTACCCGTCGGGCAAAGTCGTTAACAGCGAGTACGAAACCGACAGCGATCTTTCGCGGTTAACCGTTCAATCCAACGTCAACACGGGAGCCAGACTTTACGCCTCGGCGTTTTCCTATACGCCCGCCGGCGCGGTCAAATCGATGCGACTCGGCAACGGCAGATGGGAATCGGCGCAGTTTAATGATCGATTGCAAACGACGCAAATCGGCTTGGGAAACGCGGATACCGATACTAGCCTTTTAAAGCTGGAATTGAATTATGGGACGAACAATCAAAATAACAGCAGCGTCCGCGAGCAGAAGATCAGCTTCTCCGGTCTAGCGCAGCCGATTGTTCAGACATACGGTTACGACTCATTAAATAGACTGCAATCGGCAATTGAAACCAATCAGGGCAACGCGACCACGATTTGGAAGGAAACCTTTAGCTATGACCGCTATGGCAATCGTAGTTTCGACGAACTTAACACGACTACCATTCAGCTTGGATGCACGACCGGTACACAAAACCCGAATGGAGTATGTAATAAAGATGTCGTCAACCCGCGATTCAAATCCGATAATCGCTTTGACGACGGGCAGACGTATGAATACGATCCGGCAGGTAATCTAACCAAAGATGCCAATGGAAAATCTTTCGCTTATGATGCGGAGAATCATCAGAAAGGATTCGGCACGAACAATTCGACCACCAACGGCGGACAATATTATTATGACGGGCAGGGCAAACGGGTCAAAACTTCGGTGCCGTCGCAGAGCGGTAATGTTGATACAATCTTCATTTACGACGCATTCGGAAAACTGGTGGCGGAATATAACAATCTTTCGCCGGTTGCGACCCCGAAAACGAATTATTTAACGGTGGATCATTTAGGAACTCCGCGTATTATTACTGATGGGTTGGGGGCGATTGTTTCGCGGCACGATTACCGGGCATTCGGCGAAGAAATTATCGCCGGTGTCGGAAGCCGGACGACGGGCAATCAATACTCGTCACCGGATATTGCGCGACAACAGTATACCGGTTACGAACGAGATTACGAATCAGGATTGGATTACGCTCAGGCGCGATATTATAACTCAAAACAGGGGCGATTTACTTCCGTTGATCCGCTGACAGCGAGCGCGACGATTAGAAATCCGCAGACGTTCAATCGTTACAGCTATGCTCTGAACAGCCCGTATAAATTCACCGACCCGTTAGGATTGAGTGCTGATCCGTGTGGTCTTAATACTGAAGCAGCTTGTAAGGAAAAAACTGAAGTACAAGGAAATACAGAGGTAGAAAATAGTAAGACAGAGGAGACAGAAAGTACCAACAATTCTGACAGAAAATCCGGTACTGTAATAGGAGTAAGGATGATAGTAGGAGGCACAACATTTGCTGGGGAAGTAGATGCGTTTGGAAATGCAAGTGTTAGAATTAACCCCGACAATTTGAGTGAAAGCGAGCAAACAGCTCTATTTGAAAATCAGGCAGACTTCAAAGTGGAAGTGGATATTAAATTTGATAAAGCTGAAACCGTACCTCGAGATACAAAGTTTACAGAAACTACTCAGGTCGGAAGACCATCAACCGTAGATAAGCCTGGTAAAATGTCTACAGCTGATTTCAGGGATAATGATACTAGTAGAGTTTCTGCTAATGGAGAAAATAATAATCTTCAGGTGAGAAACGAGGGGGCTGTTAAATTCAGCTCTGAAAAACCTACTGTATACACAGCTAGATTTAGTGCTAGATTTCACGATGATAATCCTAGTAATTCAAATTCTTTGAGATTAAATGTAGTTACAGAAAGAAAAGATCAATCGGGTTACGATAGACAGAGTATTGGAATTAAGTTATATGTAAGGAGCAAATAATGAAAAAGTATATTTTGATGTTTCTAACCGTTTTGTTTCTAAGCAGTTTTGCATATACGCAGAATTCTTTGGAAAATGCTTATACGGTTATCCCCTTAAATGAAGTATTGCCTGTTATTGTTTTTCAGGATGATAGTCCAATCAAGATCGAAAAATATATTGTAGCTCAAAATAAAAATGGAGCTATAGAAACTTTTTATACAGCAAGAAATACGTCTAGCAAAACAGTTAAACAATATACAATTGCTAGATGGTTTAGCGATAATACCGGATTTGTGGGACAAGGTATTTTACAAAAGGGAGAAAATTATTTGCTACCAAATACATTTGTAGAAAACACACCAGCTAATTTGATCAAAAATACAGATATTGAAGTGATAAAGCCTGATAAAAAGCTGAAGAAAATTGCATTTGTGATGGTAATAGAGGTTGTTTTCTCAGACGGCACTAAATTCGACGCTAAAAAAATTTTTAATTCTTTAGAAGATCATCTAAAAATGTTTGAAACAAAGTACGATTCCACCAAAAACTGACATATGATTAAGCAGTGTTAATTAAGATTTTCTCTGAAGGTCAATATAATTCTCCAATCAGGGAGCATTCGGTGTGATTCAATAATCGTGTTTCATTAAGCGTTGAAGTCTAATAATTCATTTTCGAAATTGGTCACTATATCTTTATAGTCTTTATAAGAAATGTAAAAAAAGGATGACATATTAGAAGAATGATTGAGAAAGAGAGCTCTAAAAAATATATATAATTGAGTTTGGACTGAAACTGCCGTTCGCATTTTCGGTTGAAATCTAGCCAGTATTATTGCTGGCTAGATTTCTATGTCAAATTTTAGACAGTGTTTACTAGTTTTTGTCGCAAGGAATCAGCGATTTCGAAACGCTGTTCATCACGTGATAATTTTCGCAAACTCGCTCCGCCTGACGCGAAAGAACCGACGACAATTATCGAATTCCAGCTGCTAGCATCGTTTTGCTCGACGCGATTAAAAGTCAAGCTGGCGCGCAGTTAGTAGACGTTGCGCGGATTGAGAGCAGCGATGTCGGTCAATCGAAAGTTATTTTTCGTTTGATCTTTATTAAATCCATTCCATTAAATTTATACCGCCGATCACTTGATTCTTAAGCTTGTTTTGATTGATTTGCCGGTTCGCGCACTTAGCTGACAGTCAGACGCTTCGAGTCCGGGACGTAAATGATAATATGCGCGGCTTGAAATTTATTGTCCAAAACAATCGCGTTGATCGTCGCCGCTTAATTGTGTATTTGTCGAATTTGCTCGTTAAATTCTGCATTATCATCATAAATGGTGTGTAATTTCACTAATGAGTTTTTAATCTTGAAAACGGTTTCGAGCTTCGGAATGCGTTTGCCCGTCTCCCAGCGGCAGAGACTTTGATGAGCATAACCCGTCAGTTTCGCCATTGTTCTTTGCGATAATCCGAAGTTCGTTCTCCACGCCGAAAGTTTTTTGCCTATCGTCCACGCCGGATCATAGAGAACGTAATTGGTTGAAGTGAGCCTCTTTTGAATTATTTTAACTTCAGATTCTGTTAAATCTATCTTCAAATGCTCGAAGTAATCTTTACCCTCAAACAGAGGATATTTTAGTTTTGATTTATCTTGACTGTCTTTACCCAAGTTTCTGCCTTGAATTTCACCGAAGATTGCAACCGTTGCCGCAATTCGTAGCCGCTGATTAAAGGATGGTGTTCGCTCGCCTTGCTCCCATCTAGCTAGAGTGCTTGGGTCAACTCCGATTAGTCGAGCCATCTTTTTTTGCGTGATGCCGTTTATTTCGCGCCGGATGACGAGTTTTTTGTTGAAAGGCAAATTTACATCATAAGGACAACAACCGATGAAATTGATAATTTCCGGCAACGCTTGTAAATCGGGCAGCCGCAGATTGCTTTCCCAGTTGCGAATAGAGGCGACATTAATTTTTAGAAGCGTAGCGACATCTTTCTGTAGTAGACCCGAATCGAGTCGCTTTTTTCGGAGGAAATCGCCGATGGTCTCAGGAAAGACAGGATACGGGCGAGCAGTAAAAATGCGCGAAGGCGGTCGGATGACGGAAAAGCAGTAATGGCATCTTGGCAACGCGGGAATGTCCGTGCGGTTATTTCGGAAGCGCGCGCGAATGCAAATGCTCGCCGCTGCAAATTCAGCGTTATATCGGCAAAATTTCCGGTCCGCTGCTCGATAGAATTGACATACACATAGACGTTCCGGCGGTTAATTTCAAAGAGCTGCGCGGCAAAGATGTCGCGGTCGGCGAAAGCTCGGAAACGATTCGCCGGAGAGTGATCGCGGCGCGCGAAATTCAATTAAAAAGATTCGCGGGCGACGACGGCGTTTTTTCAAATTCGGCGATGTCGCCGACGCAGATTCGCCAATTCTGCGCCCTCGACGCGGACAGCGAAACTTTGCTCGAACGCGCGATGCTCAAACAGGGATTGTCGGCGCGGGCGCACGACCGAATTCTAAAGGTCGCCCGCACGATTGCCGATTTGGAAGCAAGCCAAAACGTCGAAGCGCAACATTTGAGCGAAGCGATCAATTATCGCTCGCTCGACCGCAATTACTGGACGTGAAAGGTTTCAGGTTCAAGGTTTCAGGTTCAAGGTTTCAGGTTCAAGACCTGAAACCTTGAACCTGAAACCGAAGGGCGCGCTGACGGAAAAAAGACAGTTTTTCGTGAAAATGTTAATATGAAAATTTCGCTTTAACGATTGGGAAAAATTTGAGAAAAATGATTGCTGAAAATTTAATCGGATTTGAAAATCTGCCGCAGACGATTCCGCATTTTTGTCTCGAATCGTTTCGCCGTCACGCGAAACCCGACGCTCTCTCTCATAAGGTGAAAGACGTTTGGGAAAAATTGTCGGGCGAAACGGTCATCGAAAAGATCAAACACATCGCGCTCGGACTCGCCGATCTGGGTGTCAAGGCAGGCGACAAAATTGCGATTATCTCGGAAAATCGTCCCGAATGGTCGTTGACCGATCTGGCGATTTTGTCGCTGCGTGCGGTCAACGTGCCGATTTACACGACGCAAGCCGTCGAGCAGATTCGATATATTTTGGAAGATTCGGGCGCGAAGATGCTGTTCGTGTCCGGGAAAAAAATCTTTCGCCACGCCGAAGACGCGATTCAATCGGTCGAGCGGTTGGAAAAATTGATTTTCTTTGACGCGGATGCGATTCCCGAAAACGACAACCGCGCACTTGATTTTCAAATGTTGGAGACGCGCGGCAGGGAATTGGAAAAAATTGATTCGCAGATTTTTGAAAGCAGTTTAGCGAACATCAAAACCGACGATTTGGCGACGATTATTTACACTTCCGGCACGACCGGCGAGCCGAAGGGCGTGATGCTCACGCACGAAAATTTTACGTCGAACATCACGGCGATCTCCGGTGGCTTGCCGATTAAATCTACCGACCGTTCATTGGCGGTTTTGCCTCTGTCGCATATTTTCGAGCGGACGGTTTTTTACGTGCTTTGCGCGAACGGCGTTTCGATCAGCTTCTGCGCCGCGTTCGATCAGCTTGCGGCGCATCTCGCCGAAGTCAAGCCGACGATTATGACCGCCGTGCCGCGGCTTTTCGAGCAGGTTTATCACAAAATCGTTAAAAAAGGAAAAGCGGCGGGCGGCTGGAAAACGACGCTGTTCGATTGGGCTTTGGAAGTCGGGCAGGATTATTCGGAAGCAAAGGACAAAGGAACGAAAATTTCGGCGAGTCTCACTTTGAAACATTTGATTGCGAGTCGCCTTGTTTTCTCAAAATGGCGCGAAGGCGTTGGCGGCAGCATCCGCTTTTTCGTTTCCGGCGGCGCGCCTTTGTCGAGAAAATTATCGTATGCGTTCTGGGCGGCGGGCATTCCGATTTTGCAGGGCTACGGAATGACCGAAGCGTGCGTCACCTGCGCCAATCGCCCCGAAGACAGCAAAGTCGGTTCAATCGGAACGCCGTTCGACGGCATCGAAATGCGAATCGCCGAGACGGACGGCGAAATTCTCGTGCGCGGCAAAAACGTGATGCGCGGTTATCTGAACAACCCGGAAGAAACCGCCAACGTGATTGACGATGAAGGTTTTTATCACACCGGCGATGTCGGCTATCGGGACGAAGACGGGCATTTTTTCATTACTGACCGCAAAAAGGATTTATTCAAATTGTCGAACGGCAAATACGTCGCGCCGCAGCAGGTCGAAGCACTTTTGAAACAATCGTCTTTAATTTCGCAAGCCGTCGCCGTCGGTTCGGGCAGAAAACAGGTCGGCGCGTTGATCGTTCCCGATTGGGAAACCTTAAAACAAACCTTGAAAGAAGAAGGAATCGCGGCGGAAGGCTCGCGCGAAGAACTGTGCGAAAACGCGCACATTGTCAAACGAGTCCAGCGCGATGCCGTCGAGTTTACGCGCGAAATGAACGATTACGAGCGCGTCAAGCGAGTTTATTTACTGCCGCGCGAATTTTCGATTGATAAAGGCGAAATGACCCCGACCTTAAAAATCAAACGCGGCGTGATTGACGAAAAATACGAAGAAGCGATTGACGAAATCTGCGGCAGCTAAAATTTTTCCGCAAAAATAAAAATAACCTACGTCTGAACCTCAACCCCATAAAATTTAACTAAGTAGAGGTGTAAATTTTTATGGGCGATGATAAAAGCGAGGCGTATGTTCTCTGGAGACGTTTCTATGGCGATGCCGACGGTTTAGCCGCTTCCCTGACTCAAATCTTGTGACAAAACTCGGAGTCGTTCATGCGGTTTTTGATTTATTAAACGATTATTACGATTACAATGTCGGTTGTCGTTTTTTGAAAAAATAGACGACGCGACGCTGCAAAAACTTCTTCAAACAAACGAAGGCATCGCCTTCTGCAAAAAACTATATCAAATGCTGCTTGCCGGATCGAGCGATTTTATTACCAAAAGAGATTGCTTTACGCCGCTGGCTGATGTGTTACCTTTCAAGTGGAAGGTTGACGCGGCAAGAGTCAAACCGAACGACACCGCGCAGCCGCGTAAATTGACCGATGCCGAAATGGATTATTACACCAAACTCGGCGACACTCAAAAATTATACCGCGTTAACACCGACAGAAAGACAGGTAAAGAGTCTTGGATTTCGTTGCCTGAATCAAAGCGACATCGCTTTGACCCGAATATCTGCTGGGATTTACCAACAAACGGAACTGGTTATATAACTTATAGAACTGATGATTTGAATGATGAACCGTCGTATCGTGAAAAGTTAGGGGACCAATACGGCTACGATAAGATCGGGACGAAAGAAACTATCGAAGTGATGATGAACATCGCGCGAGCCTGGATTTCCGATCCGCGACACACGCAACCTCTGGAATATGGCGACATCTCACGTCCGGGCGGCATCAATACGCCTGACCACAGCACTCATACTACAGGAAAAGCATTTGATGTAAGACTGCAAAGAAAAGACAATTCAAGCAGTGGCGGTTTTAGTTATACTCAGTCAAGTATTTATAGCCGCGATCTGACCAAAGAATTTATCCTTTTCGTTGTTCGATTATATCCGGGGACAACCTTTTTGTTTAACGACCCGCAATTGGAGAGGTTTGATGACGACACCAAAAACCTTGTAACAAGTAGTTATGGTCATAATGATCATTTACACGTAATGCTTTCAGGAGGAGAAAAACAATGAAGATAAAAGCTTTCGCTGAGTTTCTTTTAATAATTTGCGTGCTTCTAACATTATCCTGCCAGCCGGATACATCAGACTCTGTAAATAATTTACAGATAACGCCATCTTCTCCGTCAGTAGCTGAAACAAATCGGATTTTCGACAACTTTGCTAATTCTAGTGTTTCTCCGGGAAACATCAAAAGCAATAGGAAAAATCCACTGCCAGAAACGAAGTTGAAGAAGATCCAGCCGAAATCTCAACTGATTTGGTTCGGGCAAATCAGCGATTCTGAATTAAAAATGCTTGATCAACCGATTCAAATTAAAGATTACGAAATGATGATAAAATCTCCTCTGGACAAAATGGGCATCGAGATACAAGTTGACGTTCTGAACTGCGGCGGGTATTTGTTTTCGGCAAAGGCGAGCAAATATAAGGTTGAAAATTTCGATTTCGAGAAATGGAAAATAGAAGTGATTCCGAACACAATCGCGCCCGACGCGGTTGAAAAAATAAAGCAGTGTAATTATTTGTCGAGGGAAAAAGAAGCCGATAATTTTTATAGCGAAACTTGTGCGGTCGCGCCGAGCAAGGACTCCAGAAAAAATATCAAGACGCAGATCGACGGGCGCAAGGTTTTCGCTTCTCTACCGAAGTGGACGAAAAGATGGCTCGATCAAAAAATTGTCAAAAACGCTTCCGATTGCTGCGAGCGAAGTGAGAAAGGCACCGTTTCGACAATGGAACAGGATTCTTGGGTTGACCTTGACGGCGACGGCGAAATTGATTGGCTAAAAGTTTACGCAATTGACAAAGAAAAACTCGAACGTAAAGGAGATAGTTTTACCGTCGAGTTTTTTCTCCGCCGCGCTAAAGGCAAATGGATAGAAAGTTGAAGACCCGCGTCCTTCGGGTTGTTAAGCAAACATAGTATTAAATTTTTACGCCTTCGTTTTCGGAGAGCAGTTTGTTGAGAGCGGAAACGTCTTTGTGCTGGTTGCTTAAAAGGGCTTCGGCTAGCTCGTACAGCGGAATCGGGATTTCAACTCGGGCGACCGTTTCTTCCGATTGCGGGTAATGCGCGTAAAATTCTATTTCCGACGCGCAAAATTCGCAGTCGGGCAGATGCGTTTCGATTTTTTTAGAGAGCTTGGCTGAGATACTGCCCGTTTGAAACGACAACAAATCTTGTGATGAAGGGCAATTTTTGTCTTTGCAGAATGTAACCATTTTAACCGTGAACGCCATATTATATTTGAACGAAGACTTTTTCAATCTCCGCGCCGTAGATAACAGACACATAAGTATTCTCTTTACATCAAAAGTAAATCCGTAATGCCTGCCCGCTTCCAAAACTCGCGGTTCAAAATTGAAAAAAACTTGCGCGAGTCTCAATTCATTAAATGATTTATTGAGCGCAAATGTTGAAATAATTTGATTTACGTATTTAGTTAAACAAAACAAAAACATACAAAAAATAGTTGCTCAAATCGAAAATAATTGCTACTATTTAACTTGTCGCCGGGAAGGAAATTCAAATCCGACCGGCGCGCCTACCGAATTAACTGCTTTAGCTCGGAGTTAATTTAAAAGTTTTTTTACTGACCAATCTCTAAAATAAAACTATTAGGGACGCGAAAATTCGCTTGAGTGGAGAAAAATCTCAACGGGAAGAGATTTCCACGACAGAAATGCGGAGCAGGCAAATCCGTCTTAAAAATAGACTGCAAAATTCAAAAAAGGACACAATCGAAAGGTTTTAATATGAGCGCAACAAAAGAGCGGCAGATAACGCCGAAATCCATCGAACGCCGCCCGATTAAGGTCGGAAAGTGGAACGAAAGCCTCAAGAAATCCGATGTCAATCAAATCTGGACGGAGCTTCACCGAATCGTTTCGTCGCACCCGTTGGTGCGCGCTTCCAAGCGCGCCGGTTTTTTGGTCGAAGAAGGTAAACACAACGCCTACACGGACTTAACTCAGGAATTATTCGTTGCTTTGCTCGGCAAAGAGCGGTTCAATCATTATCTCGACACCGGGATGACCGACGCGGAAATCGAAGCGGAAATCAGCCAGATCGAACTGACGAATATGCTGACCGCCGAGCTGCGCAAACGCTATCCCGAATCTTACCGGCTCGCCCGCCGCGTTTCGACTTTGATTCAAACCAGTCCGGCTTTTAAGCGTTTCGACAATTTATCAACGCCCGAAATTCACCGCCGGCTCGCCGACCGACGCTACGGTCTGGCGGAATGGAAAAATGACAAAACGCGCCGCAACGTGCAGGAAATGGAACAGCGCGTCAAAACCGTCTCGTTTCAATCGCGCGACACCCGGATGGTCGGCTGCACGGGCGACGCGCAAATCGTCATCAGCAACGTCGAACTCGAAAAACTGATCGTCAGAGTTTTCAAAGCGGTTGATTCGCCGGTTGACGTGCGTTCCCTGCGTTCGTTCGTGATGTCGCGTTTGCCGATTATGGACATTTATCTCGTGCCGGTCGGCGGCTCGACCGACAACGGCGAAGAAGAACGGATGGAGTTTGACTTCGCCGACACGCGCGAAAATCCCGAAGAAAGCCTCGCCCGCCGCGAAGCCGAACTGACGGCATCGAATTTCGTGGACAGCTTTCTCAAAAACCTGAACAAATCGGTGCGCGGCAAAGCCAAACAATACGAGCGAATGATTAACGTTTTATGGTATTGTTATCTGATTTCCGATAGCGGCACGCAGCTCGAAGTCGCCGAAATGCTCGGCGTTTCCGATTCGCTCGTGTCTGATTACCGCAAGCGCATCGAATCGAATTTACAGCAGCTTTCCTTTAACGGCGTGAACGAAGCCAGACATTTTGAAAAAGCTCTGCGCCTCGCCGTCCGCGAGCTGATCAGCGTCGAAAAAGAAGAAGAAGTCGCAGTCTAAAATTTCGGCGAAATAACTTACAAATTTGCGCCTGTTTTCAAACATTTTTATAAAAAATCCGGCAGCGTCTGGCAATTTCGCGCAAAAATGCTAAAATGCTTTTGCGTAATTGTTAAATTTTTCAAACCAAATCCCCAACAATCTGAAATCTCTTAATAAAAGCAATGACGCAAAGGTTTTTTGATGCCTGCCAAAGAAAACAAAAGTTCCGATTACAAGCCGCTCAACGGTTCGGGTAAAAATGCCGGAAACGGCAGTCCGGCGAAGGGCGACCAGCCCGCGCTCACAGCGGGAATGAACCGCCGCGCCGAAAATTCCGTCTCTGCAAAATTAACCAATTCTAAAAATTCGACGGTCAAAGAAATTCCGCTCGAAACCGTTTCGGAAAAAGCTGAAATCGTTTCGACGGAATTTTCCGTTTCGCAAGAGAGCGACGCGCCGTTTGACGAAGCGTCTAGTTACAGCGAGCAGGTCAAGCTCGCCAAAACAAAAAAAAGAGCCGAAAAAGACCGCGAACTTTTGAGTTCCGACCGCTGGATCGAGCGCAACGGACACACTTTAACCTACGCCGGATTGTATTTTTTCTCGGTGCTGGTGCTTTTTCGCCCGTATGAATTGATTCCGGGCTTAGGGTTTTTATCAACGTCAGCGTTTATTTTCGCTTTGGCGACGCTTTTGATTTATATTCCGACGCAGCTCGCCTCGGAAAGCTCGCTAACGATACTTTCGACCGAGGTCAAATGCATTCTGGCATTAACTCTGCTTGCGCTCGTCACAATGCCGATTGCCAAAGATCCGCCGACCGCGTGGGCGACCTTTAACGATACGTTTATCAAAGCGGTTTTGATGTTTATCGTGATGGTCAACGTTTTGCGGACGCGGCGGCGTTTGATGGGCTTGATGTGGCTTTCGCTCTCTATCGGAATTTATCTCAGCTATATCGCGCTCGATCTTTATATGCGCGGCGAAATGAAGGTCGAAGGCTATCGCGTTGATGTCGAAGTAAAAGGGCTGTTCGGCAATCCGAACGATTTGGCTCTGCATCTGGTGACGATGATTCCGATTGCCATCGCGCTCGGTTTCGCCAGCCGCGCTAAATTGGCGCGCATCGCGTATTTTATCATCGCCGCGCTTTTAATCGCCGCGACGACCATCACTTTTTCGCGTGGCGGATTTCTCGGACTCATCGCCTGTCTGAGCGTTTTAGCCTGGAAGCTCGGACGAAAAAATCGCGCGAAGGTCACGATTATCTCTCTGGTCAGCGGCGTGCTGTTCGTTCTGCTCGCGCCGGGAAATTACGGCGTGCGAATTTTATCAATTTTCGGTTTAGCCCAGGACCCGAACGGCTCGCGCGACCAGCGGCGCGAGCTGCTTATTCGCTCGATTGAGGTCACTCTGCGAAATCCGTGGGGCATCGGCATCGGCAATTTTCCGATTGTCGGCATTCACAATCTGGTTACGCACAACGCTTTCACACAGATTTCTTCGGAAATCGGCTTGCTCGGTCTGGCGGCGTATCTGATTTTTTTGATCAGCCCGTTTCGCAAGCTCGGCGCGATAGAGCGAACGCTTTATGCCAAAGACGAACACGATTGGTTTTATTATATGGCAATCGGTTTGCAAGCCTCGATCATCGGTTATATGGTTTCGAGCTTCTTTGTCGCGGTCGCATATAATTGGTTCGTTTATTACCTGATCGGATATGCGGTCGCTTTTAGAAGAATTTATAAATACGATAAGAAAATCGAAGAAACGGAAACGGATGTCTTCGGTTGGCAAACGATTTAGAAAATGAAATTGGCGGCGGAAATAATTTTCGGAGCGAGCGCGGCGATGTTGCTTTACGTTTACATCGGCTATCCGCTGCTCGTCTATTTTGTCAGTCTTCTGCGCCCTCTGCCCATCAAAAAAGAATCGTTCGAGCCGCCGGTAACCGTTTTGATTACAGCTTACAATGAAGAAAACGATCTGCGCGCCAAGCTCGAAAATACGTTGAAAATTGATTATCCGCCGGCAAAGCTCGAAATTCTCGTCGCGTCCGACGGCTCGACCGACCGCACCGACGACATTGCGCGCGAATTCGCCGACCGCAACGTCAGACTTTTCCGGCAGGAGGGCAGAAAGGGGAAAACCTTTACGCAAAACAAAGCCGTTGAGCAGTCAGCGGGCGAAATCATTTTATTTTCCGACGCGACGACGATGTATGAACCGGACGTTTTAAGAAAGATGCTGCCGAATTTTTCCGACGAATCAATCGGCTGCGTCGCGGGACGATTGATTTACGTTGATCCGGCGAAATCAACCGTCGGCACGGGCGCGCGCAGTTATTGGAGTTACGAAACTTTTATCAAACAAAGCGAAAGCCGCGCCTGTTCGTTAATCGGCGCGTCGGGCTGTCTGTATGCGGTCAAAAAAGCGAATTACCAGCCGATGTATGCGGAAGCCTGTTCGGATTTTTTAATCGCCACCGTGATTTACAGACAAAACCTGCGAACCGTTTTCGAGCCGGAAGCCGTCTGCACCGAAGAAACGAACAAGCGTGCCGACCGCGAATTTCAGATGCGCGTCCGCGTCATCGGGCAGACGTTTACCGATTTATGGCGCAACCGCCGGATGCTCAATCCGTTCGAGAGCGGCTTTTTCGCCGTCGAACTCGTTTCGCACAAACTCCTGCGCTACAGCGTGCCGGTTTTTCTAATTCTGATTTTAATTTCGTCGGTCATTCTCGCCGCGCATTCGGCGGTTTTTTCGTTGATTCTGCTCGCGCAAGTTTTATTTTATCTGTTGGCGTTCGTCGGCTGGCTGTTCGAGCGCGGCGGAAAAAGTATCGGAGTTTTCGCCATTCCGCTTTATTTCGCGCTCGCCAATCTGGCTTCGCTGATCGGATTTTACAAATTTCTCGCGGGCGAACGATACGCGAGCTGGGAGCCTCTGCGCGCCGAGAGGGAAAATTAATTTGTTGATTTAAACGACGATTTCGACGTTTTATCAAAAATTTGATATGCAGGAAAAATTTTCTGATTGCAAACAAATTCTCGCCGGATTAACCGAAAAAAAAATCGGGGAAAACGTCATCGCCGACGCGCCGAAGGTCAGCGTCATTATTCCCGCCTATAATATTTCCCGTTTCGTCGCGGAAACTCTGGAATCGGTTTTCGCGCAGACGTTCACTGACTTTGAAATCATTTTAATTAACGACGGTTCGAGCGACACGCCCACCCTGAAAGCCGGGCTTGCGCCGTTTTTCGACCGCATCGTTTACGCCGAACAACCGAATTCGGGCGCGTCGCGGGCGCGGAACGCGGCGATTTGTCTGTCGCGCGGCGATTTGCTCGCCTTTCTCGACGGCGACGATTTATGGCTGCCCGAATTTCTCTCGGAAAGCGTTGATTTTATCGAACGAAACGATTTCGAGATGGTTTACTCCGACGCGCTTTTAATCGGCGAGCCGCTGTTCGCGGGTAAAACCTTTATGGAAAAGTCGCCGTCCAGCGGCGCGGTCACGCCCGCCAAATTAATCACGAGCGAGTGCAATGTCATCACTTCGGGAACGATGATCAGAAAATATCTCGTCGAAAAGTTCGATTTATTCGATACGGATTTGAAGCGAATGCAGGATTTCGATTTATGGTTTCGTCTGGCGAAAAACGGCGCGCGCATCGGTTATCAGAAACGGGTTTTGCTGCAATACCGCGTGCGGCTCGACAGCCTTTCGGGAACGACGACCGACCGCTCGCGGCGCAACACTTACGGCTTGGAAGTGGTCGGCAAAAAATACGCGCTCACCGACGCGGAACGGGCGATTTTAGAAAATCAGACGGCGGTTTTTGAAGCCGAGCATCAGCTCGATCTCGGCAAGCTTTATCTGGTCAGAGGCGATTACGCCGAAGCGAAAAAACATTTCGCCGAAGCGAACAAATTTTATAAACGTCCGAAGCTCGCAATAATTAATTTGCTGATTAATATTTCGCCGCGTTTGACCGCGCGCCTTTTCAGAAGCGCGCGTCCGGCGGAAGTTTCATTCATCGCGCCGGAAAACTCACGAAAATAAACGTAAAAAGTGACTGCCGAAATTAAAAAAACACCATCTCTCAAAGCGCAGAGCGCGTGGCTTTTGTTTGCGAAAGTCGTCGGCTTCGCGTTCAGCTTTCTGCTGCCGCCTTTGACGGTTCGCTATTTAAACAAAGAACAGGTCGGCGTTTACCGGCAGGTTTTCGTCAGCGTGGTTGATGCCAACGCGATTTTCGCGCTCGGCTTCGGGATGAGCGCGTATTATTTTTTCGCCCGCGAAACCGTTCGCCGTCCGGCGGTCGTCATCAATATTTTATTATTTAACTTCACCGTCGGCGGTCTGGTTTGCCTGACTTTATTTCTGTATCCGTCGCTGCTCGGCAACATTTTTCAAAGCGATGAGATAACGCAATTCGCGCCGAAAATCGGGCTGATTATCTGGATCTGGCTCGTTTCCACGTTTCTCGAAATCGTCGCCGTCGCCAACCGCGAGCCGCGTATGGCGACGGCGTTTATCATTTCGGCGCAGTTTACCAAAGCCGTTTTGATGTTGTCCGCCGTCATCATTTTCTCGACCGTCGAAGCGTTTATCTACGCGGCGGTTGTTCAGGGATTGATTCAAACGCTCGTGCTGCTCGCTTATTTGAATTCGCGCTTTCCGCGCTTCTGGACGGCGTTCGATGCCGGATTTTTCCGCGAGCAGTTTTTTTACGCGCTGCCGTTCGGTCTGATCGCTTTGATGTGGACTTTGCAGACGAGCATTCATAATTATTTCGTCAGTTATCATTTCGGCTCGGCGGGATTTGCGATTTATTCAACCGGCTGTTTTGAATTGCCTTTAATCGGTTTGATTGCCGAAGCGGTGACATCGGTTTTGATTCCGCGAATGAGCGAGTTGCAGTCGCACAGCGATAAAAGTGAAATGCTGCGTCTGATGTTTCGCACCGGACAAAAGCTCGCGTTCTTTTATTTTCCGATCTACGTTTTTTTGATGATTACGGCGGATACGTTCATCACGACGCTTTTCACGAGAGATTATCTGGGAAGCGTGCCGATTTTTCTCATCAATTTAACGCTTTTGCCGGTTTACATCTGGGTTACCGACCCGATTATTCGCGCCTATAAAGAACTCGGCAGATTTTTGTTGATTTTGCGCGTTTTTATTCTTATCGCGCTGATTGCGGCTCTGTCGTTCGGCATTCAAAATTTCGATTTGCGCGGAATGATTGCGATTGTCATTGCGACGGCAATCATCGAAAAAACCATCTCGACCGCCGTCGTTTTAAGAAAGCTCGGCGCGCGGCGCGGCGATTTTTCGATGCTCAAAGAGACGTTCAAAACCGCCCTGGCGAGTTTGATCGCGGGCGTTTTGACGTTTTTGTTTTACCATAATTTCGGCGACGCGATTTTTGAACGAACGGTAAGTTTAATCCAGGCGATTGTCGAGCGAACGGCAAGTTTAATCGAAACGATTTCCGCTCCGCCGAAAATAACCGTCGTTAATTTTATCGCGGGCGGCGCGGTTTTAGGTTTTTCCGCGCTCATCTTCGTTCCCGTTTATTTGTTCGCGGCGAATCGTTTCGGCATTCTCGACGCGGAAGACAAAGAAAAGTTTTTCTCGATTCTCAGAAAAATCACGCGCCGCAAAGGAACGCGAATCGAAGAACGACTTGCCGAAGAACGCTTTGGAACAAATTTTTAATTTTTAGTTTTTAGTTTTTAGTTTATGTGCGGAATAGCCGGATTTATCGAAAATAAAAGAGACGCGCCCGTCGCGCCGCGTGAAATTTTGCTCGATAAAATGTGCAAAATCATCACGCATCGCGGACCCGACGAACAGGGAACGGCAATCGAAGGACGCGCCGCGCTCGGAATGCGGCGGCTTTCGATAATTGATTTGAAATGCGGACAGCAGCCGATTTACACCGAAGACGGCAATTTGCTGATCGTTTTCAACGGCGAAATTTATAATTATCTCGAATTAAAAATTGAACTCGAAGCGTTGGGACACCGCTTTAAAACCAATTCCGACACGGAGACGATTCTGCACGCCTTTGAGCAATTCGGCGAAAATTGCTTGGAAAAACTGCGCGGAATGTTCGTCTTCGCCATCTGGAACAAATCGGACGAAAAACTTTTCATCGCCCGCGACCGCGTCGGCAAAAAACCGCTTTTTTACGCGACGACCGCCGACGGCGATTTCGTTTTCGGCTCGGAATTAAAAGTGCTTCTGGCGCACGGCAAGATTGAAAAAGAAATTGATTGCGCCGCGCTCGACGCATATCTGACGTTCGGTTATGTGCCGGAAGAATTCTGCATTTTCAAAACAGTTAAAAAGCTCGCGCCCGCGCATTTTCTCACCGTTCAAAACGGCAAAATCGAAACGAAGCGTTACTGGAATTTCGATTATCGAAACGACGGTCAAATAAAATCCGAAGCCGAATACGTCGAAATTTTGCGCGAAAAAATCAGGGAAGCGGTAAAAATTCGCCTTATTTCCGAAGTTCCCTTGGGCGCGTTTTTGTCGGGCGGCGTTGACTCTTCGACGATTGTCGCAATGATGGCGCAGCTTTCCTCAAAACCCGTGAAAACTTTTTCCATCGGCTTTAACGAAGCGACTTTCGACGAACTGAAATACGCCCGCCTCGCCGCCAAACATTTCAACACCGAGCATCACGAATTCGTCGTTACGCCGGATTTGGCGGAAATCGTCAATGAACTCGTCTGGCATTTCGACGAGCCGTTCGCCGATCCGTCCGCGCTGCCGACGTTTATGGTTTCTAAAATGGCGCGCGATTTTGTAACGGTTGTGCTGTCGGGCGACGGCGGCGACGAGCTTTTCGCCGGTTACACGCGCTATGTCAGAGACCGAAAACGAAGCGGTCTGGAAAAATTGCCCGCCGCGCTGCGGAAAAATTTATTAAAGCCTTTGAGCGAAAATTTGCCGCACGGCGCGAAGGGAAAAAATTATCTCTACAACGCTTCGCTCGGGGCGGTCGAACGCTACGTTGACAGCATTTCGCAGTTTAATTTTTTGGGAAAAAACGCGCTTTACACGAAGGATTTTCGGGCGAAGCTGAACGGCGATTTCGGCAAAGGCGAACGTTTATTCGGGGAAATCGCCGCGAGCCTCGAAACCGGCGACGCGGTTGATAAATTGCTTTATCTCGACAGCCGGACATATCTGCCCAGCGATATTTTAACGAAAGTTGACCGGATGAGTATGGCGACTTCCTTAGAAGCGCGTGTGCCTCTGCTCGACCACAAGTTAATCGAATTCGTCGGACAAATTCCGGCAAACTTAAAGCTCAATAATCTCGAAACGAAATACATTTTCAGAAAAGCCGTGCGCGGCATCGTGCCGGACGAGATTCTCGACCGCCCGAAACAAGGTTTCGGGGTGCCGATTAACGAATGGATAAATGCCAATTTGCGAGCGGAAATCCGCGAAGCCTTAAGCGAAAAGCGAACTTTGGAGCGCGGTTATTTCGAGCCGAAATATATTAAAACACTGCTCGACGAACACGAAAAAAAACGGCGCGATCATTCCTACGCGCTCTGGATTTTATATATGCTCGAACTCTGGCATCGCCGGTATTTGGACGATTAGCCGAATCCTAAATTATAAGCCGGGACTTAAACTGAAGAATCAATGACGACGCTCGACAGCTATCGGGAATACGCCGAAAATTCCATCGAAAACTTTGCCCGCAAAGACGCAGCGAGCCGCCTTTTGTTCGTCAACGCCGTGCGCGGTTTGAAAATCGAAAGAGTTCTCGATGTCGGCTGCGGCGCGGGACAGGAATTGATACCGTTCGCCGGAGAGTTCGGCGCGTTTTGCGTCGGCATTGATCTGGGAAAAGAACTCGGCGCGGTCGCGCGAATCTTCGTCGAAAAAACCGATTTCGCCGAACGAGTCGCATTCACGCGCGCGATGGGCGAGCGTCTGCCGTTCGCCGACGCGAGCTTCGACGTGGTTTTATGCCGCGTCGCGCTGCCGTATATGAACAATCGCGAAACGATTGCCGAAGTCGGCAGAATTTTGCGCAGCGGCGGCGTTTTTCTTCTCAAAACTCACGCGCCCGCGTTTTATTTCGGAATGGTTAAGCGACGCTTTCGCAGCCTGAACTTAAAGCAAATCGCCTATCCGTTAATTTGTCTGGCGGGCGGCGCAATTCATTCCTTGACCGGCAAGCAACTGCAAAAAGGCTTCTGGGCGGGCAAGGAAGTTTATCAAACCGAACGATTTCTGCGCGGCGAATTGGCGAAAAACAATTTGAAAATCAAAGGTTTTTTGTCGGATACCAATATTGAAACGCCTTCATTTATAATAATAAAAAACTAGGAAATTGTTTGAGAATTCAAAAAATTCCGATCAGCGAATCGGCAATTTTGCATTCTAAATTTTTACCGGATAAAAATTAAAAACGCAGAATTCAGAATGCAAAATTGCCGATTCGCCAACCGCATTTTCGATTTTTCAAACAGCATCTGAAACGTAAAAAACATTGATGAGCGAAATTCTCAAAAAATTCAAACACAATCTGCCGTGGCTGGCGCGTTACCCGTTTGTCCGCGCGAATTCGATTTTAAGAAAAAATTCCGACGCGCCGAAGCACATCGTCATCGTCGTCGCCGACCATTTCGAGCCGAGTTGGAGCCGCCACGGTTTGCTCGACATAGACACGCAACGCCGGAAGCTCGACGCATATTACAAATTGGCGCGAAAAACCGGCGCGGCGATTATTGACACGGACGGCACGAAGTTTCGCCACACGAATTTTTTTCCCGCCGAACAATACGATAAAAAGCTGCTCGAACAAATGGCGGCGATGCAGGCGGAAGGCTTGGGCGAAGTCGAAATTCATTTGCACCACGGCGTTGAAAAACCGGACACGGCGGCGAATCTGCGAAAATCATTAATCGAATTCCGCGATTGTCTGGCGCAGGAACATCAATGTTTGTCCAGGTTCGACGGCGTAGGCGCGCCGAAATACGCCTTCGTTCACGGCAATCTCGCGCTGGCAAATTCAGCGGGCGGAAAGTTTTGCGGCGTTGACGAAGAAATGCAGATTTTGCAGGAAACCGGCTGTTATGCCGATTTCACTTTGCCGTCCGCGCCCGACGAAACGCAAGTGCCGATGATTAACAAAATTTACGAATGCGGCTTGCCTCTAAACGAAAAAATGCCGCACCGGACGGGCAAACCGGTCGTCGCTTTTGGAAATCAACCGCAATTGCCACTGATATTTACCGGACCGCTGGTTTTCAACTGGACGCGGCGCATCAAAGGCGTTCCCGTTCCGCGCCTCGACGACGGCGGTTTGGCGGGCAATCAGCCGCTCGATCTGCCGCGATTCGACCGCTGGCTTTCGGCGAACATCACGGTCGGAAATCGTCCCGAATGGATTTTCGTCAAGCTTTATTGCCACGGATTTTTCGAATACGATCAGGTGGCGAGCATCGGCGACGAAACGATTCGGTTTTTTAACGAAGCGATGGAACGCGGCGAAAAAACGGACGCTTACAAAATTCATTTCGCATCGGCGCGCGAAGCCTTTAACATCGTCGCGGCGGCGATTGACGGCAAGGAAGGAACGCCGAACGAATTCAGAAATTACCGGCTTCAGGCGATTATGGACGAGAAGCGGCAGCGGTCGAAAACCGAAGAGCAGACGATTTATAGGCAGTGAAGGAAAATGTCTAATCCGTTCGATAAAATCAAAAAAATGAAAGGCAGAAGCTGGTCGGAAATTCGCGCCCGCGGCGAACAGGCGATTACTGCCCGCGCCGAACGCATCGGCTTAAGCGGAAATTTGCCGACCGACGAAGAATTTATCGGGCTTGTTGACGAATCTTTTTTCGGCGCGGGCAACATCACGCCGGAAAAAATCTTCGAGCGGTTTTGCGAAGATGCCGAATATAATTTTTTCCCCGCGTTCCGGCAAAAAGAATTGACGATAGAAGCGTTTCGCGCCGCGCACAGCGAAGAAGGGCGAATAATCATCGAAAAAGCCGGGCGCGCCGTCGAGGGAAAATTCGATTTACTGGGTTTTGAAAAACTCGATTTCGGCGCGGATGTCAATTGGCATTACGAACCGCTTTCGGGAAAAACCGCGCCGCTCAAACATTGGAAACAATTCGACGAGCTTTCGACCGAAGAAACCGGCGACAAAAAAATCGTCTGGGAACTCAACCGCCAACAACATTTTTTCGACCTCGGCGCGGCGTTCTGGCTGACCGGCGACGAACGTTATGCGGAAATTTTCGTCCGACATCTCGACGGCTGGATGGAAGCGAATCAGCCGGGCAACGGCGTGAATTGGGTGAGCAGTCTCGAAGTGGCGTTCCGCGTGATTTCGTGGATTTGGGCGTTTAATTTTTTTAAGGATTCAAGCACATTTTCGCCCGCGACTTTCTGGAAGGCGGCGCGTTTCGTTTATTCGCACGGCAGACACATCGAAAAATATCTCTCGACTTATTACAGTCCGAACACGCATCTGACCGGCGAAGCTCTCGGACTTTATTACATCGGAACGCAGTTTCCATTTCTCAAAGCCGCGAAAAACTGGCGCGAAACCGGCGCGAAAATTTTGTTCGACGAACTCGACCGGCAAATTTTGCCCGATGGCGTTTATTTCGAGCAGTCAACGTGGTATCAGCGTTACACGATTGACTTTTACACGCATTTTTACATTCTGCAAACCCTGAACGGCGACGACGCGGCAAGCGAAAATCAGCGCGAAAAGCTCGCCGCGAAAATTCAATCCGCGATGGATTTTTTGATGGCGATCACTCGTCCCGACGGCACCACGCCGCTCGTCGGCGACGACGACGGCGGAAGACTTTTGCCGAAAAAAAGCGGCGGCGCGCCCGACGATTTTCGGGCAGTTTTATCGAACGGCGCGGTTCTGTTCGAGCGCGGCGATTATAAATTCGTCGCCCGAAATTTTGCCGTCGAATCTTTGTGGCTGCTCGGCGCGGCGGGCGCGCGGAGCTTTGCAAACCTCGTCGAAGACGCGCCCGCGCAAAAATCCTTCGCGTTCAAAAACGGCGGTTATTTCGTAATGCGCGACGGCTGGGCGGCGACCGACAATTATCTTTTGGTTGATTGCGGCGAA
Source organism: uncultured Pyrinomonadaceae bacterium (assembly GCA_964237235.1). Taxonomy (GTDB): domain Bacteria; phylum Acidobacteriota; class Blastocatellia; order Pyrinomonadales; family Pyrinomonadaceae. The sequence goes on along the minus strand of CAXSGY010000018.1, from coordinate 41,421 downwards.
CTCGGCGCGCTCAACGGCGGACACGCGCACGCCGACGCGCTCGCCGTCAATTTAGCCGTCGGCGGCAAAAACGTCCTGGTTGATTCGGGAACTTACAGCTATCACGAATCTTTTGAAATCAGAAATTATTTTCGCTCGACCGAGGCGCATAATACTTTGACGATTGACGATGAATCTTCGTCGGCGGCGGGCAATAAATTCAGTTGGAAAACGAAGGCGAACGCCGAATTGAAACGATGGATTGCCGAAGAGCGTTTCGATTTTTTTGAAGGAACGCACGACGGTTACCGCAGCCTGCCGAATTCGGCGGCGCACACGCGCCAGATTTTGTTTCTGAAAAACGATTACTGGATGATGCGCGATTTCGTCGAGACGAGCGGCAGTCACGATTACAAATTAAATTTTCATTTCGAGGCGGCGTTCGAGGCGGCGGTCGAGTTGAGCGACAACGGAAATTTTTACGCGACCGACGCGGCGCAATCGGCGGGCAATGTGCGGCTCTACACCTTCGGCGACAACGGCAAATGGCAGCCGAAACAAAGCCCGATTTCAAATCTTTACGGTCTCAAAACAAACGCGCCGCATTTGCAGTTCGCTTCCAGAGGCGCAGGCGCGCAGGAATTTTTCACGTTTTTTCTGCCCGTCGAAAAAGGCGCGCCGCCGCCGCAAATCGCCGAAGTCGAAATCAAGGGCGGACGCGCTTTCGTCATCAATTTTCGCGGCTATCAGGATTTGTTCGTGTTCGCCGACGGCGACCAGATCGTTCACACGGAAATTTTCAACACCGATTTTCGCTTTTTCTGGGCGCGTCTGAGCGCGGGCGAGTCTCTGCCCGGAGAATTCGTTTTAATCGACGGCAAAAATTTCTCGCTCGACGGCAGGGAAATTATTAAGAGCGCATACGATTTGGAATTTTTGACGGCGCGGCGTTTCGGCAATAAACTGAATATGCGGACCTCGGAAAGCGTTTTCGGCATCTCGCTTCCGCCGAACCGAACATCCGCTTAAATAGTGAAGAAACGAAAATAATTTCCGTTGAAAATGGCAGTCAGAAAAATCACCGAATATCCCGAAAAAATTCTCGCCGAAGTCGGCAAACCCGTTACCGATTTCGACGAAGAATTAGAAAAACTCTGCGCCGATATGTTTGAAACGATGTATGCGGCGGAAGGCGTTGGCTTGGCGGCGCAGCAAATCGGTCTGGCGTTGCGGCTTTTCGTAATGGACTGCGAAGGCGTAAAACTCATCGCCGCGAATCCCGAAATCATCGCAAAAACCGGCGAACAATCCGGTTCGGAAGGCTGTTTATCAGTCGGTAAAGTTCCGGCGGTCGTCGTCCGCGCCGAACGCGCGACCTTGCGGGCGCAAAACGAACGCGGCGAATGGTTTGAACGAGAAGCGGACGGTTACGCCGCGCGCTGTTTTCAACACGAAACCGACCACTGCGACGGCAAACTTTTTATAGATCATCTGCCGAAAATGCGCCGCGATATGGTCGTCAAGAGATTTAAGAAAGAGAAGAATTGGAAGTAGAGAATTTTTAAACACATAGGAACATAGGACACATATTTTTTGATTCTATGTTTCCTATGTTCCTATGTGTTTAAAAATCTTCTTTATCAGCCCGCACCGTCAAAAGTAAAATCGCCGCGCAAATCGAAATAATCGCGCTCGTTAAAAAAGCCGCGCCCGCGCCGAACTGATTCCACAGCGCGCCGAAAATTATTGATGCGGGAAGAACCGTGATCGAAAAGGCGAGATTATAAAATCCGTAAGCCGTGCCGCGTTTCTCCGACGGAACGAGGTCGGCGACGAACGCTTTTTCAACGCCTTCGGTCAAGCCGAAAAATACGCCGTAAATCAAAAACAATGCCCACGTCTGCCACGCCGCAGTGACAAAAGCGAAACCCAAATAAACGAGCGCGTATAAAATCCAACCGGAAAAAATCAAAGTTTTGCGCCCGGCTCGATCCGACAAATCGCCGAAAATCAAAGAGCTGAAAACCTTGCTCAAATGCAGAGCCATCCACAAAAGCGGCAGCAAGGCGGGCGCGATGCCGGTTTGTTCGGCGCGCAGCAGCAAAAATGCGTCGGTCGAATTAGACAAGGTGAACAGCGCGACGACGAACAGAAGGCGTTTGAAATTGCCGTCAAATTCTCGGAGCGATAATTTGATCGGCGTGAGCGAAGTTTCGGCGACTGTTTCTTTCGGCTTTTCCCTGACGAAAAAACCGATGACGAACAAGCCCAAAATAACCGGAATCGAAGCGTATAGAAAAACCTGCTGATATTCGCGCGCCGTCGGGCGGTTCGTGTCGGCGGCGAAATGCGAAAGCAGAATAAAAGCGATGATCGGACCGATGACCGCGCCCAAATGGTCGGCGGCGCGGTTGAATCCGAACGCCAATCCGCGTTTTTCGTCAGGCACGCTCGCCGCGATAATCGCATCGCGCGGCGCGCCGCGAATGCCTTTGCCGACGCGATCCGTCAAGCGAACGACGAAAACCTGTTGCCAGCTTCCGACGAACGCCAGAAACGGGCGCGTAATGCTCGCCAGCGAATAGCCGAGAAAAACCGGCAGCTTGCGGCTGTCGAATTTATCGCTCAGATAACCTGAGAAAAGTTTCAGAAAGGCGGCGACCGATTCGGCGAAGCCTTCGATCAATCCGATCACAAACGGCGACGCGCCCAAAGTCAGGGCGAGAAACGCGGGCAGCAGCGGGTAAATTATTTCGCTCGAAGTGTCGTTGAGCAAGCTGACGAGGCTGAGGGCGAACACATTGCCCGGAAGCGTTTTGTAGCGGGCAAAAAGGCGTTTGAGGCGAGGAAACATTTGAGAAAATTTTCAGCGCGATTTTTTAATCGTCGCCGGTTGCTTGTCCGAATTAAAATCTGTTCCGAACCACCACAGCGACGCGCCGCCGACCAGCGCGATCAGCAAAATCAACGCGACGATGCCTGCGCGAATCGCCATCTTGACGGCTTTCTTCAAAACGAAAAACGTAATCGCCGCCGTCGCCATTAAAAACAGTGCGAAAATGATCGCCGCTACAGTCATAAACTTTTATTCTCCGCTTTTTTGATTTAAGGCTTGCTCGATGCGGTCAACGTCTTGTTCGGTCAATTCCGCGTCTTGCGTCGGCAATTTATAATTTTCGTCCGCCCATTCGCCGAAGTCAATCAATTTGCATCTTTCGGAACAAAACGGGCGAAATTCGTTGCCGCTAAATTCGGTTTCACGGCTGCAGGTCGGGCATTTTACGATTGGCATAACGTCAAATTAGATGCGATTTCAGCACAATTATTTGCCGTCAAAAGTCGGCGGTGCGGGCGGCGCGAATTGTCCTATTTGAACCAGTTTCTGAAATTTCGCCTCCTGTTCGTTCGTGATTCTTCTAACGATATTCAAAATGAGAAACGCCGCGATTGCAAGCAGCGCGGTGTAAATCATAATCAAAACGACCGAGTAATTTAAATTGACTTCAGCCATTTTATCGGCGACGCGCCCGATAATATTGCCCGCGATCATAAGTCCCCACCACCAGCCGATGATCGGCGGCGCGGAGAATTGATTTGAAAGAAAACCGTCCGCGTCGAAATTCGCGTCGCTGGCGTTCCAAAGCTCGCGCATCACTTGAAAAGGCTTAACCAGATTGGCAAACGGGATAAACCACCAGCCGACCGCCCAGCCCGGCGTAAATTCGAGATTGGCGGCACGCAGCGCGGACAGATTGCTATAAGCGCGATGCAGCCATATCAGGAAAAAAATAATCGTTAAAACGCGCAGCAAAATCTCCAACAGCGCGATCAACCCGATAAACATAAAAGTCAGCGGCATCGTTCCACCGTCACTTAAATTAATTTCGGGAATCGTGAAAACGGTTTGCACCAAACTCAAAATAAACATCAGCGCGTAACAGCCGACCAAACCTCCGAACAAACCGATTGTCAGATAGGAAAATGTTTTCGCCGGGCGGTAATTGTTGATTGAAAAGTCGTTTGTCATAACATTTCGGGAAATTTAAGATTTATTTAAATCGAATAATCTGTTATATTTTGCCCAATTCTTTAAAAAATTCAAACAAAAAATTGAGGGTTTATTTATGAGCGCAAATTCAGAGACTTTAAATCCGGTATCCGACACGAGCGGAATCGGCGGGCATCCGCGCGGATTGCCGACGCTTTTTCTGACCGAAATGTGGGAGCGGTTTTCATATTACGGGCTGCGTCCGCTGCTTATTTTATTTATGTCGGCGGCGTTGCTCGACGGCGGGTTCGGCTTCGAGCGGGCGCAGGCATCGGCGATTGTCGGCATTTACGGCGCGTGCGTTTATCTCGCCTCACTGCCCGGCGGCTGGGTTGCCGACCGGCTGCTCGGTTTGCGGCGGGCAATCCTTTACGGCGCGATTTTGATTTCCGCCGGACACATCTCCATCGGTTTGTCGGCGTTTGAAGGCGGCAAAATCGCGTTTTTTCTCGGACTGATTTTAATCGTTCTCGGCACGGGTTTGCTCAAACCGAATATTTCGGCAATCGTCGGCGATTTATACCCGGAAGGCGGCGCGCGGCGCGATGCCGGATTTTCGATTTTTTATATGGGCATCAATCTCGGCTCGTTTATCGGACAGATAATTACCGGACTGCTTGCCAAAGTTTACGGCTGGCATTTCGGATTCGGCGCGGCGGGCGTGGGAATGCTGATAGGTTTGGCGGTTTTCGTTTCGCGCTCGCGTTCGACGCTCGGCGACCTCGGAATGGAGCCGACGCGCAATCCCGATCCGCGAATTCAGGCGCGGCAGGAAAATCAGGTTAAATTGTTTGTCGGCGCGGGTTTAGCGATTCTCGCGCTCGTCGTCGTGCTGGCGGCAACCGGCACGATCACGATTGACGCGCAAGTCGTCGGTCGGTATATGGCGTATATTCTGGTCGGGTTGGCGGTCGCTTTTTTCGCTTATCTGTTCATCGCTGGCGGCTTGAACGGCGACGAGAAAAAGCGCGTCGCGGTGATCGCCGTTTTGTTTATTTTCGCCGCGATTTTCTGGTCGGCTTTCGAACAGGCACCGACTTCGCTCAATCTTTTCGCCAATGATTTTACCAACCGGCAATTGGGCAGCTTTGAAGTTCCGGCGTTATGGTTTCAATCGGTCAATTCAGCGTTCATTATTCTTCTCGCGCCTGTTTTCGCCGGACTGTGGACGTGGATGGGCAGGCGCAACATAGATTTTTCAAGTCCTGGAAAATTCGCGCTCGGTCTGTTTCTGACGAGCATCGGATTTTTTATAATGATTTTCGCCGCCGAAAGCGTCGTCAGCAGCGGCGGCGCGTTAAAAGTTTCCGCGTTCTGGCTGGTGGCGAGCTACTTTTTCCAAACCGTCGGCGAATTGTCTATCAGCCCGGTCGGGCTTTCTTCGATGACGAAGCTCAGCCCGCGCCGTTACGTCGGACAAATGATGGGCATCTGGTTTCTCGCCTCGTCGGTCGGTAATTTGATCGGCGGACTCGTCGGCGGCTATGTTGACCCGGAAAAACTCGAGCAAATGCCGACGCTTTTTACCGGAACGGCGATTGCACTTTTAATTTCGGCGGGCGTACTTGCGCTTCTGGCGATTCCGATCAGCCGTATGATGAGAAAGGTTGAAACCGAAGAAGATAAATTGCTGGTCGAAGAGGTCGGCACGGCTTCGATTTAGAGATTCTTAAAATCTTTACTGGTGATGGCGTGTTTATCTTATTTCCAAAGCTCAAACCGCCGTTACTAGAATCCGTCTCAAAAATAAATTTCGATGGTTCAGAGGCGGGCTACTGCCCGACAATCCGTCGTCATTATTATGAACGTCGGGCAATAGCCCGCCTCTAAACCGCGCATTTTTTATTTTTGAGACGGATTCCAACAAAAAAGGTTGAAGTTGTTAATTTAACTTCAACCTTTTTAATCTGCCTCTCGAAACCTTTCAATTCGCCATCAATGCCTGCCGCACTGCCGCCAGAATTTTTTCGGTTGACGGAACTAACAGCCAGCCTTTTTTCAGAATTTGGCGTTCGCCGACCCAGACCGTAAATTCGCCGCGGTCGCCTTCGATTATTTCGGGAGCGACGTTGAATTCTTCTTTGATGGCTGCCGCCGCACGGACGGCTTTCGGGCGATACGACGCTCAGATTTTACAGAAACGAATTTTGATTGATTGCATAAATAATTTCCTCGCTGTTTTAATTTTTTACCTTCAATTACTCCCCAAATCACAGCATAACCGAAAACGCTTCGGTGCGTAAACGCCGCTCGAGGCGAATAAAATTTTGTTGACCGCGCGAATTAAAATCCTTTAAAATAAACTGGCTGCTCAGTCGGGCGCGAAATCAAATTATTTCAATCGTATTTTAATTCTCATATCTCGACATACAATCAGACAAAATTAAAAAGTTTATGAAACCGAAAATCAACACGTTCTGTTTGCTGGCAATCTGCGTTTTATTTTTGACGATTCAGACGTTTGCCAAATCTGCCTTCGACGACAATCAATACGTCGGACAATTCGACACGACGCTGGCGGCTTATACCGAAGATACGGAAAGAGTGATTTTTAATCGCGCCGCGAACGAAAGTTTGCGCGGCAGCAAAATCGAAGACGAAGACGCATATCTGAGCGCGAACCGTCTGCAAAATCCGGTCGGCGCGTCGCTCGTCTCCGTGTTAATCGAAGTTCCCGACGCGAAGCCGATGATTTTCGTTGACATCAACGCCGACAATAGTTTCAGCGAAGACGAAAAATTTACGTTCAAACGCGAGGAAAAAGATAATCCGTATCTGTGGATTGCGATTGTCAACGTGCCGGTCAAAGATGCTTTTTTCAAACAATGTCCGATCTTTATCCGCTATTTGAGAGATGTCAAAACCCAGAAAATGCTCGACAGCGACCGTCTGATCGAACAGTCAACGAAAGTGATGGCGCGCGGCGCGGTTGATGTCAACGGCAAAAAAACTCTCGTCCAATACGAATACAGTTTTGAAGACAAAAAGATCACGCCGGAGATGGGCTGGCTCGGCGTGGACGCGGATGGAAACGGCGAAGTTGATATGGACAGTCTTTCGCCGGAAGCAGCCAAAGCTAATAACGAAACCGTCGTTTTTCGCGTCGGGCAAACTTACGTTTCAACCAAAAAAGCCGATGTCGCTAAAAACCAAATCATTTTGCGCGAGCATCAGGCGAAGGATTACAAACGTCTCGAACTCGCTGTCGGCAAAGAGCTGCCGGATTTTTCGTTTGTGGATTTGAACGGCAAAAAACGTCGAATATCCGAATTTCGCGGCAAATATCTGATCGTTGATTTTTGGGGTTTCTGGTGTCCGCCGTGTATGGCGGAGCTGCCTTATCTGCGCGAAGCCTACAAGCGTTTTCAATCGCGCGGATTCGAAATCGTCGGAATGAACACCGACAAATACACGCCCGAATCCATCAAAAAAAATCTGTCGGAAAACCAAATTACCTGGACGCAGGGACGCAAGGACAGCTTCATCGAGCTGCGCGACGTGCAGTTCAGAATCGAATCCTTCCCGTCAACAATTCTGGTCGCGCCCGACGGAAAAATTCTTTCGTTGAGCCGCCAGGAACGCGGCGAACCCGATTTGCGCGGCAAGGATTTGCTGACCACGCTCGACAAAATTCTGCCCGGCGGCGCGGGCGATCCGCAGCAATAAAATTCGCGGACGTTTGCGGGAAGCGAAACTTTTTACTAAACTAACCGAAGTTTGCCCTTGTAGCTCAACGGTTAGAGCAGCGGACTCATAATCCGTTGGTTATAGGTTCAAATCCTATCGAGGGCATTCAATCATTTTTCTATTTAATTGAAAGCGCAGACTTTAATTGTTTGCGCTTTTTCTTTTTGTCCAAACCGAGACCGTCGAAAATGTTTTCGCTGAAATTTGCCAAGACAGAAACGGCGCGGTTGATTGACTCGTTCGAGGCGTGTGTGTAATGCCAGAGCGAATGGCGCGATTGTCCGGTGATTGACGAGACGGTTTCAAAATCTGCGCCCGACTGCATTAGCAACGTCGTCGCCGTGTGCCTCAAATCGTAGGGAATCAAGCCGCCTTTCGTTTTGCGTCCGTAAACGATGCCAGCGGACGCGCAAGCGGCTTCGATTTGTTCATAGTAGATGTCGGTCAGCGTTCCGTTTTGGCTGAAAATGAATTCACCGGCTTTGATCGGAATCGCTTCGGCGAAAACTTGGCGCACGGTTTCGATCAGCGGAAAATAGCGGACGGTTTTCGCTGTCCGAAATCTCGTTTTTCTGCCTGTTATTTTCAGCACTTGTAAGTCTTCTAAAATGTCGGATTCTTTCAAAACCGCTAATTCGCCCGGACGCGCTCCCGTGATTGCCGACAGGTAGAACAGCAGTCCGGCGCGGCGGCGCGTCAGACATATCTTTGCCGATTCCGCTTCGGTTCGCGGTTTGAGCAGGTAAAATAAAATCGCTTTCAGTTCGAGCGACGAAACGATTCTTTCGCGGCGCGTTTTTTCCACTTTTAGAAACCGTATGCGCGGCGGCGTTAAATCTTCGAGATTGGAAAAGAAAATTTTCGCTTAGTTCAGAGCGGCGCGAACGACGCGCAGATCGCGGTTGATTGTTTCGTCTTTGACCGCTTGTTTTTGGCGGGCTTCGGTGTAGAAATTGATTTGCGCGGTCGTCAATTCGTTGATTCGCAAATTCTTAAAATCGTTCGCGTCGAGCAAATCAAGCAGCGTCTGCAAAACTCTTTGCGAGCGCGTTTTTTCGCCGCGCTCAATCGTTGAATCAATCCGTTTTTGAAACAGTTCGGCGCCCGTCGGAAAGATTCGATAATCTACCAAATCATATTTTTTGTTTTTCTCGGACAGCTTGATGCGCGCCGCCGCCGCGCTCGCTAAATCCTTTGTCGCAAAGCCGCTTTCGCGTTTCCGCTTGCCCGTTTCCAAATAAATATCGAAGCCGTAAGACCAGAATTTATTTTGCTTCGCGTCGAACCGCCAACCGGCTTTTGCTTTGTTTGAGTAAAATTTCTTGATTGCCATTTTGTTTTAACGGTGAAACAACCGCGTCAAATTTTTTTCAAGCTGTGAATAACGTGCGTCACCACGCCGAAGATTTGGAAATCGTCGCGGCGCGTGATTCTTCGCGGCGTGTATTTTCCATTTGAAGCGACAAGCTGCAAAACAGGCGATTGCCGGAAAATCTTTACTGTAAAACTGCCGTTGACCGACGCGACGATTTTGTCGCCGTCGCTTGCCTGTAAGTTTCGATTGACGATTAATAAATCGCCGTGAAAAATTTCGCTCTCCATCGAATCACCGACGACGCGCACGAAATAAACGCCGTCGCCGCCGTTGGTTAAAGATTCGTTTAAATCGAACTGTTCGATTTCGTTGGAGATTTCGAGCGGTTCGCCGCAGTTGACGGCGACCGACGCGAGACGCGAGAAGTTGTTTGAGTGCGGACGGATTTGAGTGAATTCGATAAGCTGCATAATTTTTTACGCTCTCTTTTTCTTTTGTTCGGTTCCGGCTTTGAGTATCGGCATTTTCTTTTTAGAGTTCGGAACGAGTTCGCCGAGCATTTCAAGTTTAGTTTTATTTATTTCGGCATCACCAATTCCGTAATAAGTCATTAAAACTACTTCGACCTGCCGCGCAAATGCGCGGCGACAACGCTTTGCGTCCGCTTCAATAACTTCCTCTAATTCCTTTGAAAACGGAATCAATTTTGATTTTTCTTCTGCCATAAATTCAGTTTATTTTTACCACAAATAAAACGCGAAAACAATATGCTTTCCATATATTTTTAATATGTTTTTCTCCATCCACTTGACATTTATATTTTGTTTATATAATTTTTATATAAATTCTATACAAAGAGGAAATTCAATGAAAAATGTAACGAAAGAAACGACCAATGTTTTGCTGTCGCTACCGAGCAATTTGAATGGAAAGTTACAGCGCGAAGCTGAAAAGCAATGCCGCAAAAGACACGCGCAAATTATTTTCATTCTCGAAAAGTTTTTTGAAACCGCGCCGAGCGGCAAAAAGGAGAAAGCGAAATGAGTTTAATCAAAAAACAAACATTGATTCCGCCGTGCTGTGCCGGAACGATTTTAGATTTGGACGAATCAACGGTTCGCAAAGGGCAAGGCGGCACGGAAAACTTAACGCAAGTGAGAAGCGGACACGGCAAACGTCAGCGCGTTCATTTCATTCTCGAAGAAGTTTTGCAACTGAAATCGGAATGGATCGAAGGGGCGCAAAAGACGCGGAAAATAACGCTGAGGTTAGTAGGATGAGAAAGAAAATTACAGTTCTTTTTTGCCAAGAAGATTCAATTTACAAATCGTTCCCGGTCTGCGACGTTTGGGATGAAAAAAGAAATGCGCTTAATTTCAATGAGCTGATCCCGATCATAGCGCATCCGCCGTGTCGGAAATTTTCGAGAATGCGAGGTTTATCAACCGCGCCCGAAGTCGAAAAAGAATTAGCTTATTTCGCCGCCCACCATATCAAAAAATACGGCGGCATTTTAGAACATCCGGCTTTTTCAATTCTCTGGAAAGAAGCGAACTTACCGAATCCGGGTGAGATTGATAAATTCGGCGGTTTTACTCTCGTAATTTCTCAGTTTTGGTTCGGACATAAAGCGGATAAATTGACGTGGCTCTATATTGTCGGTTTGAAAGAGGGCGACTTGCCGCCGATCCCCTTTGCCCTAGGTGAACCGCTATTTACTTGCTCACTTTCGCACGTCGAACGCCCGGCAAAACCGGAAATTCCAAAGCGCGAACGCTCGGCAACTCCGCGAAAATTTGCGGAGTGGTTAATTGAAACGGTTCAGCGAATTGAAGCAGCGCAACGGCAAAAGGGAAAAGTTCTAAGGTTGGTGTCGTGATGAAAAACTGCGTAATTTGCGGCGCATCGCTCGTGAAAACTCAAAAGAAAGTTTGCTCTCGAAAGTGTCAGGGAAAATATCTTTCTGAACTTTACAGAGGCAAAGGCGGCAAAACGCCATACATTCAAATTCGCGTCGGCGGGAAAAGAGTTTATTTGCATCGCCACATTTGGGAAAAGGCGAACGGTCGCAAGCTGGAATTCGGCGAAATCGTTCACCACATCAACGAAAATAAGCGCGACAACCGACCGGAGAATTTAGAAGTCTTGAGCGGTCGAGCGGCGCATCTGCACGTTCACAATTATCACAAAGCGGCGCGAGCCGGAAGCGCGGAAGATTTTACGGAGTTCGGTTGGTGAATTTATGACGAAAAAAAAGACGAAAACAAACAATTCCACAGCGAACGCGCAGCGAACAGGCGGCGAACAGGCGACGAACGCGCAGCGAACGCGCTTGCTTTTTGTGCCGATTATGGAAAATTTTCGGTCATATTTACGCAAAGACGTTGCGAACGCGCCGCAGATTTGGCTTCCGATTGAGTGCAATTTGATTTTTCGTTACGAGTTTGCCGCGTGTTCGATACAAACGCGCTACATATTTGTTGCGATTTTGCTTTACTGCGGACAGCGCGGAATTGACGAAATACCTGACGATAAAAGGTTTCTGGCTTCCGCGCTGAACGCCGACGCGCGAACAATCGAAAAAGCCATTCCAGAACTCGAAAATTTAGGACTTCTCCTAGAAAGAAAGAAAGAAAGAGAAGAAAAGAAAGACACAGACAGACAGAAAGAAACGCCTGCGGCGCGTGTGTCTGTGGACTCTAAAAATCTTTCTAAAACCGAAGGCGAAAACCAAAGCGAAAACCAAAGCGAAGAAGTTTTTAATAATGCTTCCGCGAACGGTCATCGCTCTGAATTTTCAATCGAGGAATGTTTGCGATACGTGGAGAAATGCAAAGCTGACGGCGATTCGATTCAAAACGCAAAAGCTCTAGCAACCAGCTTATTTCAAACCGGAAAGTCCGACGCTTTCATTCGCGCGACGCTTTACCCGGAAAAACAAGCGGACGTTGACCAGCGCATCTTCGGCAAGCCGATCAAATTTACCGATGAACCGTGCGTCGTTTGCTTCGGGGCGAAGATGGCGGACGCGGACGGCAAAGGTTATCGCACTTGTGTTCACTGCAAAAACGAGCGCGGTAAATCAACCGGCTTCGAGCCGGAAACAACAGGAGAAACAAGCGATGAAAACCAAGATTGAGCAAATCACGCTCGAAGAAATCAGCGAGGAATTGAAACGCGAAATCAAAACGCGGGAAAGAGTTTATCCGCGCTGGATCGAGCAAGGGCGCATTGACGCGCCAGTTGCCGCCAACAGAGTTTTGATTCTGCAAGCGGCGTTCGCATTCGTTGAAGCGGAACTCAAAAAGAACGCCGCGCAGGGAGATTTATTTCAATGAAAAATAAAAATCTTTCGGGCGGTTTGTTCGCGTCGGGCAAGCCGCAGCCGCTGGCGATTCGGGAAACGCCTTTGTCGGCGCAAATCGCCGAATGGCTCGACGCGCGGCACGTCTATAACGACCGTTTGAACTGCGGCAAAGTCGAAACAAAACGCGGCAACTGGATTCATTTGTGCAAAACCGGAACGCCGGACAGGTTCGCCATTCTAAGCGGTCAAATCATTTTTATCGAAGTGAAGATGCGCGGCGAAAAGCCGACCGGCGAACAACGGTCGCGACATTCCGAACTGCGCGACGCGGGCGCAATCGTCGTCGTCGCCGATTCGTTCGAGCAATTTATCAACCATTTTTCGGCGATTCGCGCCGCCGTCTGTGAGCGCGAAAAGGAGATGAATCTTTATGATTGAAAAAATATCAGTCGCCTTTGTCAACGAGTCGGGCGAAATTGTGCCGATGCGAAAGGGCGCAAATCTCGAATTGAAAATTGACGCGACGATTGCCGATTTATTTTCGGAAATCTGCTTTCGCAATAATTCGATTAAAGACGAGGAAATCAAAGCCGCCGAGAAATTCAATTTGGCGAAAAATCTAAACAATTATTTAAAGGAGATGAAAAAAAATGTCGGAACAAACGATTTTGAATTTGCGAACTGAACTCGACACGCTCGCCGCGAACATCGAAGCGACGCAAAACAATTTAGCCGAAACGCTCGAAGCGATTTCCGAAGCCGACGAGCAGCTCGAAACGATGAAAGCCGCGCATCTGGCAGACGTTTTGAACGCGCGTTTTGAAATCAATCATAAATTGAAATTCACAAATGACGACCAGCGAAAAACCGAAACCGTCGCGCGAATCAACGGCGACGCGAATTTTATCGCAATGCAGACGGCGCGAAAAACTTTGATCGCAACGCAAGCCGCGCAAAAAGCCGAAATCGAAAAAAATCGCAATCTGCACAAATCGCGGATTTTGGTTTTGCAGTTTTATGCGAACAGCCCAGCGTCGTAAAATCGCCGCGCGTCGCGGTTTTCGGTTCGCGCTGTCGCGCCGTGTTCGTCGCTTGTCGTCGCGCGTTTTCGCGGCGATGCGCCGCTCAGCGCAAAAGTGCGTGGCTTTGCGCGGTCGCTCGCGTCGGCTGCGCCGCGTCTCGCTCCCGTCCGCGCCGCAACGCGCGTTTCGGTTGCGCGTTTCCTACGGCTTTTAAGCGCGGCTCGTTTCGGCGATGCCAAGAATTGTTTTATCTGAACGCTTCGCGCATCGGAAAGCTGTTGAAAAAACCAAAAGAAAAAAGCCTTGCCAGAGTAGCAGGGCTTTTTTTGGAGAAAACGATAAATAAAAATCGCGCCGATCAACCGACGTATTTGCCTTTCGCGTCACCCAAGTTGCCGAAGTTTTCCGACACGTTGTTCGATTTGTAGGCTTCGCTCGACGCGACATATACCGGATTGCTGCGCGCCGCATCGAGCGCGGTTTTCGCCGTTTGATAGCCGGCATCGGCTTCGAGCGCGGCGTTCAAATTCTGACGCGCCGCCGTCGCCGCCGTCATCAATGCTTCGTGCGGCTCCTGCGCGGTCTTGAACACTTCGAGCGCGGCTTTGACCGGCGCGATGTCGGTTTCATAAGCGTCCGCGTGCGGCATCAATTCGCCGATAAAATCTTGAATCGCTTGCAGTTGACCGTCGTTCACCTCGCCGCCGATGGTCGAAGAAAGCGGAAAAACCTGCGTCGAATTGTCCGCGCCGCGCAGCAAAACTTCAACCGTCTGACCTTTACCTTTGGTCTGCAAGTCCGCGACCAACGCGTCGAGCTTGTTTTGAAAATCTTGTCCCGTCATAAAAATAAATCTCCTCGAAAACTAGATTAGTCAAATTATTTCATTGACATATAAATTATAAGTTATGTTAATATCTTTCTCAAGCGAAACGTCGCTTTTATGGAGAATAATTTCAATGTTAAATGCCGAAACAATTCAAGCCGTCGAACGATTCATTGACCGCTTCGGCTTTCCGATTTTCGTCGCGCTCATCGGACTGATTTTTCTTTGGCAAATGTTCGCGTATCTAAAAGCGACCGTAATGAAAAAGGACAGCGATTTTTGCGCGTTCGTGGAATCGAGCCGCAAACAGCTTGCCGATTACGTAGCGAACCGCGACGCGCAAATAAACGCGCTGATGCTCAAACACAACGACGCTTTCATCGAAAATTCGCACGCGCTCGTTCGCCTGTCCGATTCGATTGAGGCGCGTATCAACCGCGAGCTTCGCAAAGAACAGAACGACCGTAAAAAGGACGACGATTCGCACGTTTCGCTCGCCTGAAAGGAGAAAAACTATGAAAGGATTTTGGAAAGTTTTAGCGAAAATGGCTGCGCCGCTTTTATACGCGGCGGGCGAAGCGAAAAAAGCCGAAGACGAAAACACGACCGGAAAAGACGACGCTGCCGGCGCGAGTTTGATTTACGCCGCCGATCTGCTCGACGCTTTAGTCGATGATAAGACATTGCCGAAAGCACCGGAGGTTTTGCGATGAAAGATTTTCACGATTTGCAGCGTTTCGCCGAAGCAAACAATTTTGTCGTTACTTCGACAACGGGCGGCGAACACAATCGCGGCTCAAAACACTTTTTAGGTTTGGCGATAGAATGTCAGAACCCGCGACAAATCAAACGCGGAAATTGACCGCTTTTTGCGCCAATGCGCCGCGCTCGGCGTGAGAGTTCGAGACGAGAGAAACCGACCGGCGAATCAAAAAGTTTAGGGCGGCGCACATCTGCACTTAGAAATCGGCGCGGAAACTTTACCGACCGTTTGCGAATTTCAGAAACGACACGGCTTGACCGTTGACGGCATCGCCGGACCGAACACGCTCGCCGCGCTCGACGCGATTTTCTAAAAGTGGAAATCGCCCATTAGTATTTTCCGCGCTTCTTCCTCACGGCACGAATCGCAAATCAAATCAATCCGATTTCCCCAATCGGCAAAAACCGTCAAGCCCGGCTTTTCTTGTTTGCAAATAAAACATTTCCATTCGTCAAGCAAATCGCTCGCTCGTTTCGCGGTAAATTCTTCAATTTCCATCATTCGATCTTAACAGATTTTCAATCAGGAAAATAAAAGCGTTTCGTCGTGAAGTTTCATCGTTTCCGGTTCTGCTTTCGCTGCGAGTGCGCTTTCGCGCGTCGCGGTTCAGTCCGTTTTCGCGCTCCTAAACGTCGCGGTTGATTCGGCTGCGCCGAAGCGTAGGAAGATTTTGAACTACAAACCGACGGCGTTTGCGGCGCGGCTCCGCGCCGAACAATCAATTACAAATCAACGGTTGCAATTAAAACCGTTGGATAAGGTGTGGTTTTCCGGTCGCCGCGCCGCTTCCGGCTTCGGTCGCGGCTTCCGGTCGCGGCGGTTTTTTTTTCGCTGCCGTCGCGCGCCCGTTCGGCTTCGCGCTTTGCGCGGTACGACCACTTTTATTAGTTTTTCTAATCTTTTTTTATTCCAACATTAGAAAATGTAAAAACAAATATCTTTCCTTTTATATATTTTTTATATAAAATATATATATAAATTGGAAACGATTTGAAATCAAAATCAGGAGAAAACAAAAATGAAAAAAATCGAAATCAACAGCAAATCTTTTCAGAACGCATTGGCAAAAGCAAAATCGGCGAAACCGATGGTTCGGCTTGGCGCGGCATCGCCGGAACGCGCCGAATATTTTTTAGACGGTTCACGCGGCAACCGTTACACGGTCGTTTTGATACGGTCGAACGGCGGTTCACCACTTTGCTCGTGCGATTGCGCGGCGGGCGAAAACGATATGTTTTGCTATCACGTCGCGGCGGGTTTGCTCGCACATTCGCCATATGTTTTGGGCGGCTTGCGCCCGGCTCTGGTTGCCGCGCCCGCGTTTGCGGTCGGCGGCGATTATGTTTTCGCCGCGTCGCTCGATTATCGCGGCGACGATTCGGTTCGTAATTTAATTTAACAGGTTTTTTTGTTGGACGCGGGCGCGTTCCGTCGCCCGCGCCCGCCGATTTGCCGCCGCCAAAAGCGCGGCGACAAAAAGGAAAGGGTTGTTTGCCGCCGACGCGCAAACAGGCACAGGCAACGGGCGCGGCAACCGCGCCGCCGCAAACAGCGCGGCTAAAACGACCGACGCGGCAAGCCGCGCCGCCAGCAGACCAAGCCAGCGCGAGCGGCGCGACGCGCGGACGCGACCACCGAACGCGGCAAAGGAAAACCGCAACCGACACCGCGCGGCGCGGCAAGCGGAAAACGCCGCCTTATCCAACGGATTTAAAGAAACGCTGGCGAGCGAAAAACGCGAGGAGAAACCGAAAATGTTGACAATCACAAACTACAAAATCACGCCAAAACAGTTAGCCGAAATCGAATCGCATTTAGAATTAGCGAGCTGGATTTTGAACTCGGAAGATATTCCGAACTGGGAAGATTTACAAACCGCTTGCCGCCAGGTTTGTGATGCGCGCGAAGATTTGAAAATGATTCGAGAAAAAACCGAAACGAGTAGAGCGGCAGAAACCGCAAAAGCGAAAGAATATGCAAGACGTTTTTTGCCGCTCGATGAAGATTCGCCTGAACCAATCTTTTAACTTTTGGACGTTTCGCGGAGTTCGGACAAACCGCGCTTAAAATATGAGAAGCAGAATTTCACCATACGAGCAGAACACAGAAGAAATTTTAGACGTTTTATTTTACGGCAATAATGTATCCGACGACGAAATAGATAACGCGCTGGTCGCGCTCGTCCAAATCGTCGGACGATTGCAAAGCGATGTCGAGCGGCTGCGGACGGAAAATCAGGAAAAGAAAATTGAGCGAAGCGAAACCGTTTCGCCGCGCCCGACGACCGAACTTTAACGCGCGCGGGCGCGGCGAATCGAAGCGTTTGGAGCGAAGCGGAAACGCGAGTCTCGCGCGGCGGCGAACGACACGACCGACGCGAAGCGAAAAGATTTCACCTTATCCACGGATTTAAAAAATTGTGTCCAAACGAAGTCTTTAATTTCCCGTTTCGCCGTGTTTTCCGCGATAATCCGATTTGTTGAAAATCGATAAATGCTTTTATTTTCGGCAGCTTGAGAATTTGCAAGGCTTTCGGAAATCTTTTCATCTACCTATCGAGGGCAACCACAAAATTTAGAAGGCAAAAGTAAGACGACAAATTCCGAACTTTTGCCTTTTTTACTTCGCCAGACTGCGCCCGCCGAGCAATAAAAAGACGGCGGCGAGCAGACAGGAAATCGGACAGACGAGCAGCGCATAGCGCATCATCTGCGGATTTTCAGCCGCGCCGAGCCGGTCGTTGAGAAAGGCGATTAAGTTCGAGCCGACGAGATAGGCGGCGACGTTGACTGAGAAAAAATAGACGGCGATTGCCAAGCCGCGCAAATTTGCGCCCGCGATTTCGGTCGCGTCCGTCGCCGCCGCGCCGAGCCACGCGAGAGCCGCAAAAAGCAGAAAAAATGCCGCCGGAATGATCAGCGCGAAGTTGTCCGTAAACAAAATCAAAAGCCACAAAACGATGGAAATGGCCGACAGAATCGCGCCGTAAAACATTCGTCCGCCTTTCGATTTGCGGCGCAACAAATCGGCGAGCGCGCCGCCGAACAGCGTCGCCGGAACGCCCGCCGCGAGCGTCAGAATACCTGACCAGTAACCGATAGTCGGAATCGGCAGATTGTAGATCGAACTTAGATATGTCGCGCCCCAGACCGAGATATTATTCGTCGCCAAACCGAAAAAAGCGTAGCCGAGACAGAGCAGAACAAACGATTTGTTTGAAATGAGTTTGCGCCAATCGCTGCCCGCATAGTTTTCTTCCGCCGCGACGACGATTCGCCGTTCGGGTTCGCGCAGAAAAAAAACCAAAACGGCGATGAGAATGCCCGGAAAGCCGACGAGATAAAATGCTTCGCGCCAGCCGAATTGACTTAAATAACCGCCGAAAATCGCCGCCAGTCCCGCGCCGACGGCGATGCCCATCGAATAGACGCTCGTCACGGTGGCGCGGCGCGACGGCGGAAAATAATCAATCAACAGGGAAATTGCCGCCGGTCCGAGCGTCGCTTCGCCGATGCCGACACCGACGCGGCAAATCAGCAGACTCCAGAAGCCTTCGGCGAATCCGGTCAAGCCCGAAAACAAACTCCAAAACGCCAAACCGACCGCAATCAATTTGACGCGCGAAACCCGATCCGCCAGTCGTCCGAACGGAATGCCGAGAATCGTATAAAAAATGACAAACGCCGACGCGCCGAGCAGCGTGAGTTGGAAATAGGAAAAAACCATTTCCTTTTTAATCAGCGGAAAAAGCAGATAAATAATCTGCCGGTCGAGAAAGTTCATCACATAGACGAACATCAGCAAACCGAGCGCGTAATAAGAATAGGCGGAAGTTTTTTCGCTTTCGTGTTCCATTCAAAATTTATGACAAAATCATAATTTTGCCTTCGCCGGTTACGACAACTTCATTGTTTTGATTTGTGCAAATTGTTTCGATTGTAACGACGGGCTTGTCTTCGCGGATGTGTGTGACGGTCGCGGTCGCCGTGACGGTGTCGTCTATAAAAACCGGCGCGATGAAGCGCATCGTTTGCGACAGATAGACGACGCGGCGTTCTTTGAATTCGTAGCCGAGAACGGCGGAAATCAACGCGCCGGAAATCATTCCGTGCGCGATGCGCCGTTTAAATTGCGTCTTGGCGGCAACTTCATCGTCTAAATGAATCGGGTTAAAATCGCCCGAAAGCTCGGCGAACGCGCGGACCACCGCGTCGGTGATTTGCTTGCTGGTGGAGAATTTATCTCCGATTTTTAATTCCATAATTTAATAAAATGTCCTAAAATTATTTTGCCGGAAAGAGAACATCAATATTAGAAATTCTAACCGAAAAAACAGCGGGCGCGTCGCCGCAAAACACAAGGGAAAAAATCTCTTTCGAAGATTACCTCGTCAAATATGACGGTCAGCACGCCGAATGGATTGACGGCGAAGTTATTTTATTGTCCGGCGACCGAAATATAAACCACAGGAAAAAAATATCTATGGCGGCTTCTTACAGGCACCAGGATTTATGCGATTTTTTGATTGCCGTGCTGCGGGCATTCACCGAAGAAAATGAATTAGGTATTGTGATAAACGCTCCGTTGACGATGAAAGTGAACGGACGCGGACGCGAACCCGACATATTTTTCGTTTCAAAGAACAATCTCGACCGTTTGAAAAAAAACTATCTCGACGGCGCGGCTGATTTGATTATCAAAATAATTTCACCCGAAAGTCGCGGACGCGACCGCGGCGATAAATTTTACGAATACGAAAAAGCCGGTGTCAAAGAATATTGGCTGATTGATTATGAACGCCGCCAAGCCGAATTTTATAATTTAGGCAAAAACGGTATTTATCAGGTTTCGCAGCCGGACAAAAACCAAATCTTTCACAGCAAAGTTCTGAAAAAACTCCGGTTAAACGTCAGATGGCTTTGGCAGAAAAAACTGCCGAACCTGATTGAAGTTTTGAAGGAATGGAAGCTCGTCTAATTTTTCGCTAAAAACTCCAAAACCCACTTATTAAAATCCGCCGCCTTTTCAAATTGCGGCGCGTGTCCGCAGTTGTCGAACACGATGAGTTCGCTGCCCGTGATCCCTTTGTTAAATTTTTCGCCGTCCGAGAGCGGCAAAAGTCCGTCCTGTTTGCCCCAAATGACAAGCGTCGGTTTTTTGATTTCGCCTAAACGCGCGTCGAGAAAATCTTCGCGGCGTTTGATTGATTCAATCAGGCTGCTGATCGTGTAGCCGTCGTTCGTCGTCACGCGCTGTGTGAAAAATTGGTCAACCAACGCTTCGCTGTTTTGCAGCGCGGGACTGGCGAAAATCAATTTTAAGTTGGCGCGAATTTCGTCGCGCGTCGAATTGTTTAATTGGTAAATCCGGTTCAAATCAACTTCCTTCGGCAGCAGTCCGGCGGAATCGGCGAGAACGACTCGTTCGACGCGGTTCGGATATTTGATCGCCGTCAGCGCAGCGACCCAACCGCCCATCGAATTGCCGACGAGCGATGCCTTTTCGATTTTCAACTCCGCCATAAACTTGTCCAAAAAATCCGCGTAAGTTCCGACGCGGTATTTCAGAAGCGGTTTGTCGGATTTGCCGAAGCCGACCTGATCCGGCGCGACGACGTGAAAATTTTGCGCCAGAGCCGGAATCGTCAAAGCCCACGATTCGGCGTTTGCGCCCAAGCCGTGCAGCAAAATCACGGTCGGCTTTGCCGCGTCGCCCGCCTCGAGATAGCGAATTTTCGCGCCGAAAATCATCGCCGATTTTTCCTGCGGCGCACCGGCTTGCGCCGCGGCGTTCAGACAAAAAGCGAGTGTTAAAAACATCGCCGCCAAAGATATTTTCAAATTATTTGTTTTTATTTTCATCGGATTTTTCCTCGATTTCATATTCTTCCAGCTCCGTTCCGTCGTCCGCGAAATCCTCGCCCGTTTCGATGTCGGTTCTTTTTACTTTTAGCTCGCCGCTGCGGATATGCAGATCGGTTTGCGGAAACGGAATTTCGATTTCGTTTTCGCGGAATTTTTCCCAGATCGCAAAATTCAGATTGCTGATTAAAACTGTCTTGCGCTGTAATTTGTCTTTCGTCCAAACCCAGAGCTGCAAATCAATCGAGCTGTCGCCGAATTTCATCAGGCGCACCGCCGGTTTCGGCTCGTCCAAAACGTCCTTGTTTTCTGCGGCGATTTCGAGCAGAATGCGCTTCGCCTGATTAATATTAGTGTCGTAAGCCACGCCGACCGGAACGCGAAAGCGAATGATGTTGTTTTCAAAGCTCCAGTTGACAACGTTCTCGGAAATAAATTTGCTGTTCGGCACGATGATCGTAATGTTGTCGTTCGTCCGCACGGTCGTCGAGCGCGCGCCGATGCCCGTCACCTTGCCGTCAACGCCGCCGACCTCGATGCGGTCGCCGATTTTGATCGGTCGCTCGAACAAAATTATCAATCCGCTGATAAAATTGCTGGCGACGTTTTGCAAGCCGAATCCGACACCGATGCCGACCGCGCCCGCCAGAACATTCAGCGTCGTCAAATTGATGCCGACGGTTTGCAGAATTATCAAAAATCCGACGAGCAAAAGAAAATAGCGCGTGATCGTGCCGATGGCGAGCCGCGCGCCGAGGTCGAGATGCGTTCTGCCCAACACGCGCTCGACGAGCAGATTTTTGAGTTTGTTCGACAGCCAGAACAGCAGAATCGTCAACAAAATCAGATAGATAATATTCAGCGGCGTGATCTGCGCTTCGCCGAGCGTGAAAATCCGGTAGTTCAGAATACTAAAAAACGGATCTAAATAATCGCGTAAAATTTCTCTCATAATTTCTCTAATGATAGCAAACGAACGCGGTTTGGAAAGCGTCTCGAAAAAGAATGGCGCGGGCGAACGGCAAATTTTCAAAGAGCGAACGGTTATTCGTAAAGACTCGTCAGCAAATCGGCAAAGCGTTCGCCGACGACGCGGCGTTTTAATTTTAAGGTCGGCGTAATTTCGTCGAACTCGGCTGAAAAATCGCGGTCTAAAATTTTAAATCGTTTGATTTGCTCGCTCGTCGAAACTTTGGAATTCGCGCGTTCGACGGTTTCGTTAACCGACTGCAAAACCAGCGCGTCGGCAATCAAATCAGAAAAATTTTTAAACTCGATTTCGTTCGTTCGCGCAAACGCGACGGCTTCCGCGCCGTTCAAAGTCAGCAGCGCGACGCAAAAACTTTTGCCGTCGCCGGAAACGAAACACTGACTTATTAAATGATTTTCCTTGACGAGATTTTCAAGCAAAGCGGGCGCGACGTTTTTGCCGTTCGACAAAACGATAATCTCCTTTTTGCGCCCCGTGATTTTCAAAAATCCGTCTGCGTCAAGGCTGCCCAAATCGCCGGTTTTCAGCCAGCCGTCGGCATCGAACATTTCCGCCGTTTGCGCCGCGTTTTTGTAATAACCGGAAAACATCATCGAGCTTTTGACGAGAATCTCGCCGTCCGCCGCGATTTTGATTTCGCACATCGGCATCGCTTTGCCGACCGTTCCGAACCTGAAATCGTCGGCGCGGTTAAACGCGACGCAGATGTTTTCCGTCAAACCGTAAGCCTGTAGAATCGGCAAATTTCTTTTGGCAAAAAACGCGGCGATTTCGTTCGGAAGCGGTGCGCCCCCGCTCGTCAACAAACGAATATTGCCGCCGAACGCGTCCTTCAAATTCTTCTCGCTCGCGTCCGCGCCGAATTCCGAAACGACCTTGGCGTAAATCTTTTCAAAAAATCTCGGCAACGAAGCGAAAACCGTCGGTTTGACTGCTTGCATATAAGCGTGCAGTCGCGATAAATCATCAACAAAATGCGCCGCCGTTCCGTTGTAAAGCCGGTTGTAAATTCCCGAAATTCTTTCCGCGACGTGACAGCCCGGCAGGTATGAAAACGAAACGTCTTCGTGAAAAATCGGCACGGAATTTTTCAAAGATTCGCACGAATTCAAAACGTATCCGTGCGACAACATCGCGCCCTTCGGCTGTCCGGTCGTCCCGCTTGTGTAAACCATTATCGCCGTGTCTGCGGGCTTCAAGTTGAAACCGATTTCTTCGACTCGCGGCAAAAATTTTGCGCGGTTTTGTCTGCCGAATTCGAGAAAATTTTTACAGTCGGTCGCGCCTTCACAATTTTCTTCCAGACAAATTATTTCTTTCAATCGTTGAAACTTTCCGCGACTTTCGGCGACTTTCCGCAACTGCGTTTTCGAATCAACGAACAAAAATTCCGCGTCCGAATGATTGATAATATATTCGCATTGCTCGGTCGAACTGGTCGGATAAATTCCCACGCCAACGCCGCCCGCCGCAATCGTCGCCACATCAACAATCGTCCATTCGGGAACATTGCCCGCGAGAATCGCCACGCTCGCGCCGCGCGTCAAATTTTTCGCCAGCAGAGCGCACGCGAAATCGTCAACCCGGCGTTCAAAATCTGCCCAACTCTGCGCTTTCCAAGCATCATTTTCACGCGAATAAAATATATTCCCGCCACGATATTCGGCGGTTTGATTACGAAATAACTGGTAGATATTTTGAAATTTCATCAGGACTTTTACCACATAGAAACATAGGACACATAGAAATCAATAATTTTAGCTGTGCGAATTTAAAAACTATGTGTTTTCTATGTTTCTATGTTTCTATGCGGTTAATTTCTCAGTATCTGAAAATCATCGCCGCCATATTTATTCCGCCGCCCGACGCGCAGAAAACGACGATGTCGCCGCGTTTTAATTTGCCGTGTTCAATCGCGTCGTGCAGAACCATCGGAATGCACGCCGAGCCGGTATAGCCCCATTTTTCCATAATCGTATGCGTTTTCGACATCGGTTGATCGAGCGCGTTCATTACTTCTTTGATAGTGTATAAATTCACCTGCGTCCAGAGAAAAAGATTTACGTCATCGAGCGTCAATTCGATGCGCGCGAGCAGCTCTTTGACGATGCGCTGCCAGTTGACGAAGTTGATTTCCGGCGGCGTGCGTTTGGCGAAACGGACGCGATTATAATAGCCGTTTTCCAAAACTTCCGACGTTATCGGCGTTTTTGCGCCGCCCGCAAAAATGCCGAGCGAATCATGATACTCGCCCATCGCTTCGAGTTTGGACGCGAGAACGCCCGCGTGTTTGTTCGTCGTTTCGTCTGTTTCAATCACCTGCAAAACGACCGCGCCCGCGCCGTCGGCGAAAATCGTCGCGGTCTTTTTTTCAGTCCAATCCAAAAATTTCGTCATCGCGTAAATTCCGACGACTAAAACGTTTCGATAATTTCGGTCGGCGATGATATATTTGCAAGCCGTGTCGAGCGCGGTCACGAATCCGGCGCACGCCGCGTTCGCGTCGAAAGTTCCCGCATTCGTCGCGCCGATGCGGTGCTGTATGACGACCGATGTCGCGGGCGAAAGATATTCGGGCGTGTCGGTGGCGACGACAATCAAATCAATTTCTTCCGCCGCGATTTCGGCGTTTTCGAGAGCGTTTTCCGCTGCCCGCGTGCCGATGTCCGCCGCGCTTTCATTTTCAGCGAGAACGCGGCGTTCTTTGATGCCGAGATTTGTTTCGACAAATTCGTTGATGCTTTCGCCGAGCATCTCGCTTAAATCGTCGTTCGTCAAAACTCGTTCGGGAACGGAAACTCCGCTGCCGATAATTTTCGCGTTTCTCATTTCCTGTCGCTCGCTAAAGTTTTTTCGCGTTTCAAATCCGCAATCATTTCGTCTCCGCAATCGAACGGATTGTAAGATTTCGGATACGAATTTTCAGTTTCCTTAAAAGTCATTTTTCCGTTTTTGCCGCGTTCGTAAAATTTGGTGACGACCTTTAGAATCTTTTCGTTTTTGACGTAAACGAAATAAAGAGTTTTTTGGTCGTAATCGCCGTCGAACGCTTCGAGATAAACGAGCTCATCGTTCAAAAACCAGCCGTCCAACGCGCCGCCGCAGCTTTTGTTCGGATAAAAATATTTCGTCAGCCGCTTCGCGCTTTTGAGCCGGTCAACTTCTTTCGCATACGCATTGATTTTTCTGAAACTCGCGTGTTGCGGAAAAATTTTTGCGGCGAAAAACGTCGCACAAAAAAAACAAAGCAACGATATTTTTAAGAATTTTCGAGCCATTTTTTGAGTATCAAATTAAACGTTTCAAATTGTTCGATGAAAAATAGATGGCTGCCGTTTTCGACGATTTCAAGCGTCGCGTGCGGAATCTTTCGCGCCAGATTTATTGAATTTTCCATCGGAACAACGATGTCTCTGTTGCCGGTAATGACCAGAGTTTCACTGGTCATCGAACTTAAATCGTTCTCTGCGTTGAACGTAAAAGCCGCGTGCAATTGCGCCATATAAACCGCGTCCGCTATATTGTTCTGCTCGCGCATTCGGCATACTTGTTCAACTTCGTCGGAGTTTTGCGCGTTAAATTCATCGGTAAATGCCGGACGAATAAAGCGTCTGATTTTTTCGCCGAGCGGCAGCGACGGATCGGGCGCGAAAGAGCGCAAAATTTCGATGTCGGGTTTGACGTGATTTGCGCCGCCCGCCGTCGTGCAGACGAGAATCAATTTTCCGACTCGTTCGGAAAATCTCAAAGCGAATTTCTGCGCGATAAAACCGCCGAAGCTCGCGCCGAGAACATTCGCTCTTTCGATTTTCAAATCATCCAGAATCGCGGAAACGTCTTCGACAAAAGTTTCCATCGAAAGGGTCTGCAAATCTTCGTCCGCCGCTTTTGATTGACCGATGCCGCGCGGGTCGAACGTGATGACCTGAAAATTTTTCGATAAATCTTCGATTTGCCGAAACCAGGTCCACGCGCCCGACGCGAAACCGGGAATCAAAATTAAAGGCTCGCCCGCGCCGTGCGTTTCGTAAAATAAATTCATCTTGGTTTTTGGTCTTTGATTTTCAGTTTTTGATTCGTCTAAAACTGAAAGCCGAAAATCAAAGAATAACTCTTCAAACGTTTTTTAGAAATTCAATTTCAAACCGATTTGCAAAACTCGCGGTCCGGTCGAAGCGCGTTCGATGCGTCCGAAGTTCGCGCCGGAAACATTATTATTCGGATTGGCGTAATTGACCCAGTTGAAAATATTGAACGCTTCGAGCCGCAGCTCGCCGCGAATTTGTTCGCTGAACGGAATCAATTTAATCAAAGACAAATCCACATTCTTTTGTCCCGGTCCGGTAAAGCCGTTGCGCGTCGTGTTGCCGAACGGATTCGCCGCGTCGAACGTCAGGTTATTCGGTGTGCCGACTCCGCTGTTTGAACAAGCGATGAACGCGCCGCCGACAATTGTTCCGACCGGACACGAACGAACGAACGCGCCCGTGTTGAAATAACCGTTCAATCGTTCGCCTGTGCTGCCGCTCGTGTAAATGTCGCCGTTGAAATTGCGGTTGAAATTGGCGCGCTGAATGACGGCGTTGCCCGGATTGTCAACGATTGAAAACGGCAGACCGGATTGAACGACGGCGATGCCGGCGACCTGCCAATTATTCAAAATCGCGCGGGCAAATCCGTTTTCATATTCGCGTTTGCCGAATGCGTAAACGCCGCTCACGACAAATCGCTGCTCGCGGTTAAAATCCGAACGTCCGCGGTTCGTCCGCCAGTCGAGCTGGTCGCCGAAGACGTTGGCGATTTCGTTGACGTTGCCGCCCGAATAATAATCTATGGATTTGCCGAACGTGTAAGCCGCCTGAAACTGCAAGCCGGAAGAGAAGCGTTTCGACAGGGACATTTGCAGCGAATTGTAATTCGACAGCGATGTAGTTTGCACTTGCTGAACGCCGCCGGTCGCATTCTTTAACGCCGAAATGACCGTTCCCGGAAAGCGCGTCGCAAACGAATTGGTCGCCGAATTATAAACCGGCTGATTCGGGCTGATGAGCTGCAAAAGATGCGTTCCTTTGTTGCCGACGTAGCCGACATCGAACACGAAATTTTTATACAGTTCCCACTGCAAACCGATATTGAATTGCTGGATATACGGCGTTTGCAATTCCGGGTCAACATACACGCCCGCAATCGGCACGCCGACGGTCGGAAACGCGAGCGGCGTTAAGGGCGAAGGCACGGTCGCCGCGACCGGAAACGCCGACGGCGCGGGCAGATTGAGATACGGATTCGCAAAAGTTTGCAGAAGTCCCGGCAAGCCGACACCGAGCGCGAAATACGGATAATTGAAAAGCTGCGTGTTGGCAAAGCGCGTCGAAATGCGGTCGTAATAAAGCCCGTAACCGCCCCGAATAACCATCTTCAATTTTTCGTCGAGCAAATAGGCGAAACCGATGCGCGGCGCGAAATTATTTTTGTCGTTCGGAACGAGCGTTTTTTCAACCGTCGGCACACCGGCGAGCGGTCCGCCGTCTGCCTGCACGAAACCGTTCGGCGCACCGGCGGGCGCGGCGGTCGTGCCGACGCGCACCTGATCGAAAAGCAGATTAACCAATCTGCCTTTGTCCTCAGACGGCAAACCGTAAAAATCGTAGCGCAAACCGAGATTCAAGGTCAGACGTTTGCTGAATTTCCAATCGTCCTGCACGAAACCGCTCGCGTCCTGAACTTTGTAATATCTGTCGAACACGCCCGAGCCGA
Organism: uncultured Pyrinomonadaceae bacterium; assembly: GCA_964237235.1. Lineage (GTDB taxonomy): Bacteria > Acidobacteriota > Blastocatellia > Pyrinomonadales > Pyrinomonadaceae. Next base: position 13,865 of record CAXSGY010000018.1, on the reverse strand, counting down.
GCAGCGAAGTTCCCGCGCCGGCGAGAAAATTGTTAAAGCTCGAAAAAATTATCTGTCCGCGCGTGAAGGCGTTGAAATAAAATTTGACCTGCGAAAATTTGTATTCGCCGCCGAAACGCAGACGGTGTTTGCCCGCCGTCACCGAAAGCGTGTCGTTTAAATTATAACCGTTGATGCGCGAAGATTGATCGGCGAGCGGCGCGGAGCCGAAGAAAAACTGCGAATCGAGTCCGGCGAGCTGAATCGTCGGCGCGCCTGGATAAAGCGACGCGAGCGAGCTGGAAATGCCCAGCGAAGCCGCCGTAAAAGGTTCCTGCGGCACGCTCGTCACGCGCAGACGGTTAAAGCCGAAGCGCGCCTGATTGACGATGTTCGAAGAGAAAATATAATTGTCGGTGATCGAATAAAGTTTTTGTTTGATCGCCAAATCAGCTCCGAAACCGACGAGCTGGCGTTCGCCGTTGCCCGTTCCGGCAAAATTGTAATTCGCCTGAAACGTCGGATTGTCGGCGACGAAAAATTTCGCCGAGATGTTGTGATTGTCGCTGATGATGAAATCGCCATTGGCGTTAAATTGATTTTCACGAAACCGCGAAACGCCCGATTGCGGAACGGTGACGGCGCATAAATTAACGTTCGCCGTCACGCAGTTCGCCGGTCGCGCCGTCACGCCCGAAGACGGAATCGCGTATTGTCCGTTCGGCAGACGCGCGTTCAAAATCGCTAACGAGACGGCGTTGATCGCCGCCGGATTCGCAATGCCGAACGCGGCGGCGAGCGCGGCGGCGGAACGATTGTCGGTCAAGCCGAGCGGCACGGTCGGCGAAGTCAAACTATTTAAAAGCGAATAGCCGTTTCGCTCGCGCGTCCCCTGATACGAACCGAAAAAGAAAACGCGGTCTTTGACGACGCGCCCGCCGAGTGTTCCGCCGAATTGCTGGCGGTTAAATTCGGGTTTTTGCAAGCCTCTGCCTTTGATAAACGGCTCGTTCGCCGTCAATTTTCTATCGCGGAAAAAATAATAAACGTTGCCGCGAAAATCGTTTGTTCCCGAACGCGTAATCGCTTCGACATTGCCGCCCGCATTGCGCCCGCTCGATGCGTCGTAGAGCGAAGTCTGCACGACGAATTCCTGCAACGAATCGGTGGCGGGAACGGCGATGTTCGGCGTGGAATTCGTGCCGATGGAATTCGCGTCAACGCCGTTGATGCGAACCGAGTTCGAGGTCGTGCGCTGACCGTTCACCGAAATCGTCGCGTCGCCGCGCCCCAATTCGGTATTGTTGGAAACCGAAGACTGCGCGCCCGACTGCAAAGTCAAAAGCTGTTGAAAATTTCTCGTCGGCAACGGAAGCTGGCGAATCGTTTCGCCTTCGATAACGCGCCCGTTCTGCGAAGTTTCCGTTTGTAAAACAGGTGCTTCAACATTAACTGATATTTCATCACCTGTGATGACAAGTCGCGCATCAACCGCTGTTGTTTGAGTAATATTAACGACGGCTTGTGCAACATATTTTTGGAAACCCATTACAGTAATTTCAACTTGATAATTACCAGCCGGTAAAAGTTGAAGAGCAAACGCGCCGTTGTCGCCGCTTGTCGTTTCACGCTCCTCGTTTGTTCCAAGATTTTTTATTTTGACTGACGCGCCGGAAACGACCGCGCCGTTCGGGTCAGTGACCGTTCCACTCAACTGTCCGGTCGTAACCTGCGCGAAAGTATTCGCCGCGAAAACGATGAACGAAAAAATTAAAGTTAGCCAACTGATTTTATTTCTTAACATCTCGAATTCCTCCAGCCGATTTTATGATTGCAAAAAAAATGAACGTCCGTTTTTGTTTATTGATATTTAAAACAGAAATTTTTGGAGTTGGTTTTTGGTGTTTGGTTTTTAGTCCTGCTATCAAATCACATTACGCAAGCAAAAAACCAAAAACTAAAAACTAAAAACCAATCGAAAATTTCTGTCGTTTAATTCGCCTTCGCTTTTTTGAGCGATTTTTTCTTAAACTGCGCGAGCTTCGCCTCGCTCAAAACTCCGTAACTGAAAATTTTCGTCAAATAATTTAACGCCTGCTCGTCGGTCAAACCGAGATGCAGATTGCCGCCGAAAAGTTTTTCGACGAGGAAATAATTAAAAAATTGCATATAGGCGACCGTGAAACCGATTGCCGGATCAACGCCGCTCCGCAGATCGCCGCGTTTGATGGCGGACGCGAATTTTTCTTCAAAAAGCCGTCTGAATCGTTCCGCCAAGCCTTCGAACATTTTGCGAAAATGGCGGTTTTGAAATTCCAGAACGTCTATATACATCAAAAGCCAAAAGTCCTGATGCCGGTCAACCATTTCGCCGATCATTTTGCCCAAACGCCGCATATCGTGAGGGTCGAGCGGTTCGTCCAAATCTTCTAAAATTTCTTTTATTCGTTGGTCAATGACGACGAGATAACGGTTGATAATTGATTCAAAAATCGCTTCCTTGGTTTCAAAATAGTTGTAGACATTACCGAGCGAAATATCGGCGCGTTTAGCGATGTCGCGCATCGAAGTCGCGTGAAAGCCCTGTTTGATCAACAATTCTTTGGCGGCATCTTCGATTTCGGTTTTTCTTTCCTCGATTCTTTTTTGACTTAGTTTAGGCATCGAACAAAAACGAACGCTCGTATTTTTATAATGCGGCGGCAAAATTTTGTCAAGCGAAAAATCGGCGCGGACAAATTATTTCGGCAAGGGAAAAATCGAACGTCGAATAAAATCGCCGCGCGGTGCAACCAAACGGAAAACTCGCCGCATCACAGGCGCAAAGGTTCAAAAAACTTTCATAAAAATAACTGACCAGCCGGAGCAAATTCGATGAAGGGAAAATTTTTCCTCGCGCTATTCGTGTGTCTCGTTTCAATCGGCGCAACCGTCGCGCAAAACATTATCAAGGTTGATGAAGCAGCGGTGCAAATCATTCCCGGCGCAAAAGCGGCGGAGATTCGGCTCGTCGTCGAAAACCCGAACGACGCTTTCGACGGCAAAATGCGGTTTGAAGGGATTGATGTCGGAGGCAAAATCCGCGCGGCGTTCGAGCGCGTCGAGCGCATTGAAAACGGCGAAAAAACTTACAAAATCGCCGCGCCTTTTGCGGATTTATTGCAAAAAAACGCCGACGAAATCGGCTGGTTCAGACTGCGCTACCGCATCGCGGACACGAATCGAAAAATACGAAGCAGCGGCATCGTTTCGTTTTCCGAAATTTTGAGAGACGTTTTCAAGCTGCGCGTCGTCGCGGCGCGAAACGTCTTTGCCGGAATGAATTTTCGCGCCCGCGTGCGCGCCTTCAATCCGTTCAGCGGCGAACCGGTCGGAAACGTCAAAGTCGGCGGCGAGGTCAAGTTCAAGCTCGACACCGACGCAAAAAACGATGAATTAAAAATCCGCGCGACCGGCGCGACCAACGCGGAAGGTTTTGCGAATTTGGAATTTAAGATTCCGAACGGCGCGCGACTCGATGACGACGGTAATCTAAAAATCGTCGGAACGAAATACGGTATCGAGCGCGAAGTCGAGACCGATTTGAGCGCGGCGACCGACAATTTTTCGGTTTATCTGAACACCGACAAACCGCTTTACCAGCCCGGACAATCGTTCAACGCGCGCGGAATTTTGATGCGGACGGGCATCGGTCAGAATACGATTGTCGGCGACGCGGAACTCGAATTTATCATCCGCGATGAAGAAGAAACGATTCTTTACCGCGAAACGGTGAAAACTTCACGCTTCGGCATCGCAGCGGTTTCGTGGCAAATTCCCGACAACGCCAAGCTCGGAACTTATCGCGTTGAAACCAGAACCGAAGACGATTCGAATGCCCGTGAAGAATTCAAAGTATCGCGCTACGATTTGCCGAATTTTACGGTCGCGGTAAAAGCCGACCGCGATTTTTATCTGCCCGAAAAGTCTTTCGCCGAAGTCGAAATTCGCGCCGATTATTTATTCGGCAAACCGGTGGCGAAAGGTTCCGTGAAAATCGTTCAGGAAGCGGAACGCGAATGGAATTATCGCGAACAGAAATGGATCATTGAAGAAGAGCGGGAATTCAAAGGCGAAACCGGCGCGGACGGAAAACTCAAAACGAAAATTGATTTGACCGAAGCCTTTGCCAAATTTGCCGGAAGCGATTACCGGCGTTACGAAGATTTAAATTTCGCCGCGTATTTTACCGACCAAACGACGAATCGCACCGAACAACGCCGTTTCGATTTGCGCGTTTCAAAAGAAGCCGTTCACGTTTATCTCGTCGGCTCGACTTACAATCAAAATCCGTTTTTGCCGCAGACGCTTTACGTCTCGACTTTTTACGCCGACGGCTCGCCCGCCGCGTGCGATGTCGAAGTGCTTGGACATTTTGAAAACGAATCGCAGACGACGGAAATCGCCCGTTTGAAAACAAATCGCCTCGGCGCGGGGCGCATACAATTCACCGCGCCGCCGCGGGAAAATTACGATAAAAAGTTGCAGTTGGAAATCAAGGCGATTGACGTTCAAAAACGATTCGGAACGCTCGAAGAAACGATTGATTTCGATGCCGGCGACGCGCTGCGAATCGAGATTGACAAAACGATTTACAAACCGGGCGAGCCGATCAAAGCGCGTATCGTTTCGACGAAAAAAGATGCGCTGCTCTACGTTGACATCGCCCGCGATTGGTCGGTTCTTAAATCTGAAATCACCAGACTTAAAGACGGACGCGCCGAAATAAAAATTCCTTATCAAGCGGCGTTCAAAGGCGATCTGACCGTTGCCGCGTATGTCGAAAAGACGGACGCGGACGGCGACGCGGATTTGATCAGAGATTCGCGCGGCGTGATTTTTCCCGCGCCGAACAACTTAAATTTAAGCGCGAATTTTTCGCGAGACGCTTACCGCCCGAACGAAGAAGCGAAAATAAATTTCAGCGTGCTTGCGCCCGATAAAACGCCTTTACAGAGCGCGCTCGGCATCGTCGTTTTCGACAAAGCGATTGAAGAACGCGCCCGCACCGACGCTGATTTCGGCGGCAATTTGAATTTGTTTAAAAACTTTGACGGTTTGCTCGGTTACGATAAAAATTTCGGCAGTTTGACGCGGCGCGATTTGGACGAACTCGATTTGTCGAAGCCGATCAGCGAAGATTTGCAGGCGGCGGCGGAAATAATGTTTTACGACAATTATTACGCGCCGGAAATTTCCGAAAGCGTCGACGCGGGACAAGCGCAAAAAATCTTTGCCGGTTTTTTCAAAAAGCAAATCGCGCCCGCCGAAAGCGCGCTCAAAAACGCGTATCTGAAAAATTTCGCGCATCCGATAGACGACGCGACGCTTTTGAAAATTCTCGCCGAAAACAACATTGATTTCTCCAATTTGCGCGACCCCTGGGCGACGAATTACCGAGCCGTTTACGAGATTGAAAAAGACAAAGATATACTGCGGTTCGTCTCGGCGGGCGCGGACAAAAAGTTTGACACGGCGGACGATTTTTCGGTTCTCGGTTTACAGTTTGAATACTTTTTGCCCGTCGGGATGGCGATTGACCGCGCCGTCAAAAATTATCACGGGCGAACGAATGCGTTTATCCGCGACCGCGCGACTTTAAAGGCGGAGCTTGCCAAACAAAATATTGATTTGGACGCGCTGCGCGACCGCTGGAATCAAACATATCGAATCGAATTCGAAGTAAATAAATCGAAATACGCGATTCGTTTTCACAGTGTGGGCGCGAACGGCGTTTTCGATGCAAACGAATGGGACAGCGACGATTTTGACGTTTGGACAAACGAAATCGAGTATTTTTCCGATACGGAAAATTTGATTCAAAACCGGCTCGAAGATTACGCGAAAAAAACGAAAACCTTTCCGCAGGACGCGGAAACATTCGATCAATTTTTAAAGCAAAGCGGCATTGACGAAACGCAACTCAAGGACGGTTACGACCGCCGCGCATATCTGACGGCGAATATTTACCTGCGTTATGCCGACCGCGTGAAAATCGAAAACACCGGCAAGGTCGGCGAAAAAACCGCGCCGAAAACAACGGTCGAACCGGTCACGCAGCAAGTCGCCGCGTTAAAATTGCGAAGCGCGGGCGCGGATGCGGTCGAAGGCACCGACGACGATTTCGATTTAGCTACATTTTCCGGCGTGATCTCCGAGCAGGGGAAAACCGACGCGCAGCCCCAAAAGCCGCATTCAATCGTAGCAACGACGGGCGCGAAGGGCGCGATTCGCGGAACGATCAAAGACGCGGGCGGCGCGGTGATTTCGGGCGCGACAGTCGTCGCCGTCGGCGCGGAAGCCGAAAAGGAAAATGACGCTGACGAAGAAGAAACGAGCGAGGAATTTTCAGCCGTCTCGAACGACGAAGGCGTTTACGTGATCGAAAACTTACCGTCGGGAAAATATAAATTGACGACGCGGGCAAACGGTTTTAATCCGACAATTTTGACCGATGTTTTAGTGCGCTCGAAATCAATCACCGAAGCCGATTTTAATTTACAAATCGGCGGCGTGGCGCAAACGGTCGAAGTTTCGGCGGGCGTTTCGGCGATTGATACGAGTACCGCCAACGGATACGGCAGAGGTGAAGGAAATGGAACGGGCGGCGGGGGCGGGGGCGGTAAAGAAGAAAAAAAAGAAGTTTCCAACAACAAAACCGCGCCGGAAAACTCAACGCCTCGCCTTCGGGAGTATTTCCCCGAAACGCTCGTCTGGCAGCCGGAAATCATCACCGATAAAAACGGTCGCGCCGAATTGAAGTTTAAGCTCGGCGACAATATCACGACCTGGAAAATGTATGCGATTGCTTCGGATGCGCGCGGAAAAATCGGCGTGGCGGCGCGCGAAATCCGCGCCTTTCAACCGTTTTTCGCCGAGCTTGAGCCGCCGAAATTTTTGACCGTCGGCGACGAGATTTTTCTGCCCGCGCAGATTAGAAATTACACGGAAAAAGCGCAGACGGTTGACGTGAAAATGGCGGGCGGCGCGTGGTTTAATTTTCTCGACGCGGCTGAAAAACGAGTCGAAGTCGCCGCCGACAACTCGGCGAACGCCGTTTTTGGATTTCGCGCCGAAAAAATTATTAAAGACGGCAAACAGCGCGTCACGGCGATTGCGGGGAAAGATTCGGACGCAATCGAAAAGCCCGTCACGGTCAACCCGAACGGCAGGGAAATCACGGCGACGAAATCAGAAATTTTCCGCGACGCGGCGGCGTTTGACGTTGATTTTCCGGCAAACGCGCTTGCCGACACGCGCCAAGCGACTTTGAAAATTTACCCGAATTTGCTCGCGCACGTCGCCGATTCAATCGAAGGTTTATTGCAGCGACCTTATGGCTGCGGCGAGCAAACGGTTTCTTCGACGTATCCGAATTTGATGATTATGAAATTCGCGCCGAAGGACGGCAAAATTTACAAAGCCGCCGAGAAATATTTGCAGAAGGGTTACGAACGGCTTCTGGGATATCAAACGGCGGACGGTGGTTTTGCCGTCTGGACGAAGGACGCGCCCGATGTCGCTTTGACGGCGTACGCGCTGCGGTTTTTGATTGACGCGCGGGCGTTCGTCGGAGTTGACGAAGATGTCATTAAACGCGCCGAAAGTTGGCTCGTCAAACAACAACGCGCCGACGGCAGTTGGACGCGGAAATACGATTGGGAAAATTCGGAAGACGAACGGCGCACGAAATTAATCACGACCTACGCGGCGCGGACGCTGGCGATGACGACGAAAAACGCGGAAGCGAAAAGTGAAACGGCGGCGGCTTTGCAGAAGGCTCTCGATTATTTAAAAGCGCGCAACGCAGAGATTGACGAACCTTACGCGCTCGCGCTGTTCGGTCTCGCGTCGCTCGACGCGGGCAACACGGACGACGCGCAACAAATCGCTGCCCGGCTCGAAACGATGGCAAAAACGGAAGGCGCGGGCGCGTATTGGAATTTGGAAACGAACACGCCGTTTTACGGTTGGGGAACCGCCGGACGAATTGAGACGACCGCGCTTGTCGTCCAACTGCTGTTGAAGGTTCAAGGTTCAAAGTTCAATGTTCAAAGTCAGTCCGAATCTAAAATTTCAAATTTGAAATCTGAAATCGAAAAGCAGAAAACAAATGACGAAAAACAAACGACAAATCTGGTTTCCAAAGGCACGCAATTTTTGCTGAAAAACAAAGACCGTTACGGCGTTTGGTATTCGACGCAGACGACGATTAATGTTCTTGACGCGTTTCTGGCGGCAATCAGCGACGATGACGGGAAAGCGGCGAATGAAAATCGCGCGGCGGAAATTTTTGTCAACAATAAAAAAATAAAAGACGTTTCGCTGCCGCCGACCAATACTTTAGCTTTTCCGATTGGTGTCGAATTGCCGGTCGGCGCAAACCAAAATCGCGTCGAAATAAAAGTCGGCGGCGGCAAAAATTCTTTGATGGCGCAAATCGTTCAGACGCATTACGTCGGCTGGCAGGATTTTTCAGGAGACGGACGCGACGAAAATCAATCGCGCGCTCTGCGGTTCGCTTACGACTGCGACAAAAAAACGGCGCGTCCGACCGAAGAAATTTCTTGCCACGTCGGAGCCGAGCGCATTGGTTTCAAAGATTACGGAATGCTCTTGGCGGAAATCGGCTTGCCGCCGGGCGCGGACGTTGACCGCGCTTCTTTGGAAAAAGCGCGCGAAGAAAACTGGAATTTCAGCCGCTACGACGTTCTGCCCGACCGCATCGTCGTTTACCTTTGGGCGCAGGCGGGCGGCACGCGCATTAACTTTAAATTCAGACCGCGCTACGGCATCAACGCCCAAACCGCGCCGTCGCTTCTCTACGATTATTACAATCCGGAAGCGCGGGCGACGCTCGCGCCTTTGAAATTTTCGGTGAAGGAATGATTTTTTTTAGCCACGAATTACACGAATGAACACGAATTATTCTTTAAATTTAATTCGTGTTCATTCGTGTAATTCGTGGCTAAAATTTTTATTCGCCTTTGCTGTCTAAATTGATTTCTGGGTATTCCTGTGCGAATTGTTCGCGCGGTTTGGAATCAATTTCGCCGCGCAGAGGTTTTGTGCCGACGTTCGGTTTGAATTTTCCGTTGTCGTCATACAATCGCCGATACTGCGCCGAATTGCGAATCACGCCCTGCACATAAGCCTTCGTTTCGCGGAACGGAATCGCTTCGACGAACTCGTCCATCTCCGAAGGCAAAGTCGCCTGCCATTGCGGAACTCTGCCCGGTCCGGCGTTGTAGGCGACGGCGACGAATTCGATGCGCCCGAATTTGTCTAATTGGTCGCGCATATACGCCGTGCCGAGTTCGATATTCAGTGCCGGTTGAAACAATGTTTCGACGCTGATTTCCGATGTGTTGCCGTATTTGCGGGCGACGGTTTTGGCGGTCGGCAAAATCAACTGCATCAAGCCGTAAGCGTTCGCGCCGGATTTGGCACGCGCGTTGAAAACCGATTCCTGGCGAATCAAACCGGCGACCTGATATGCATCGAGACGGCGCGAGTTTGCCCAGGTTTTGATGTCGCTCCAATTCGTCAAAGGATAAAAAACGTTCCATTCTTCTGGCGACATTTCTTCGGGAAACATCTGCGAATAATCGGGATAACTTTTTGCCAGAGCGAGAAACGCGCTCGTGTTGTCGCCGCGAAATTGATAATGACGGGCGAGCGCGAGATTGATTTTCGGGCTGTTCGGCGCGGTTCGTTTCGCTTCCTGCAATTCTTCAATCGCCCAATCGAAAAGCCCGATGGTGCCGAGTTCGTCGGCGTTTTCCGAGCGTTCCAATTCCTTCGCCGTCGCCGTTTCGGGCGCGACCGTGACGGTTTTCAAATTTGCGGCGGCTTTCGGCACGAGCGAATCGGCGGGCAACGGCACGGGCGCATTACATCTGCCCTGACCGCGCAGCGTCGTCAATCTTTGCAAGGCGAGATAGCCGTACCAATTCGCGCCGTAGCGATAAATTACCGCGTCGTAAAGCGCGCAGGCTTCATTGATTTTCGCCGCGCGTTCCGAATCGCGCGCCGCCCAGTAACCGGCTTTGCCGCGATTCGTCGTGTCGCGGTCAACATAACGCGCGAGATGTTCGGTCAGCATCTGCGACGACGCGGGAAAATTATTGTTTTCGTGTTCGAGCCAGGCGAGTTCAAACTGCGCTCCGGCGACCTCGACGGCGTTCGGAAAATTGATGACGGCGGATTTTAGAAAATACGATTCTTCGACGCTCGCCTTCGCGTCGCGCGCCGCCATTCCGACGGCGATAAAAGTTTTCGGCGCGAAATTATCGTTCGGAAATTTTTGACGCATTTCTTCAACCAGCGTTCTGGCTTCCGCCCATTGTTTGGCGCGGGCAAAAGCTAACGCGAGCTGATAAAAGCCTTCGGGTTTTTCCGCCGCCGTTTGCGGAATCGCGTTGAACGCCGTCTGCGCTTCGACGGTTTTCCGCAGATTTGAATAAGCGGTCAGGCGTTTCAAATTTATTTTCGGCGAAGTCGCGTTCGGAAAATTATTTAACAGCGCGTTATAAGCGTTCGACGCTTCGACGTAATTTTTCGCGTCGTAAAATTTATCGGCGCGGGCGCGGATTTCGTCCGCCGTCTGCGGCGCGAGCGTTTGCTGCGCCGCCGTTAATTTCGCTTCGGCTTCTTTGGCTTCGCCCGTTCCCGCGCCGTAAAAATAAATGCGGCGATAGATAGAAATTGCCTGTGTTTGATTCGCCTGCGCTTCATACGCTTTGGCGGTTAAAAGCAGCGCGTCCGGCTGATTCTGGTCGGTTAAATCCTTTAAAAAAGCCGGAATTTTATCCGCTTGATTCGATGCCGCCGCGCTCGCCGCCCAGAGAATTTTCGATTCGCGGGCGCGCAATGAATTCGGAAAATCACGAACCAGCGCGGCGAAAACATTCATCGCTTCCGTGTGATTCCCGGCGTTTTGCAGAGCTTTGCCGCGCAGCCATAAAGCATAATCGGCAACCGTCGTTTTTTCGCGGAAAACCGGCGAATCGAGAATCTGCGCCGCCGCCGCGAAATCGTTCGCTTCAAAGCGAATGCGCCCGCGCAGAAGTTTCGCCAACGCGCCGGTTTTCATTTTTGAAAAGCGATTTTCGATGTCCAGCACCGCGCTCTCCGGCGGCAATTTGCCGTCTTTGGTCAATGCCCGCAAAACTTGCGCCGCCTGTTCTTCGGACATCTGCGAAACCAGCGTCGAACAACTGCTCGTCAAAGGCACGAGAAAAAAGGCGGCGCAAACGAGCGAAAGCGTCAAAAATAAAAGCGAGCCGAAACGAAGATTTTTATGAAACATAACGTTGATTTTTACGAGCCGTGAAAATTCTTTTGATGCGAAAAAAAAGTTTCGCGGTTAGCGAATTTGTTATAATGATAGCAGAGAATTTTTAATTTTTACGGAGAAATGTGATGAAAAACTTAACTGCCTCGCTCGCGTTTATTTTTCTTTTCGGTCTGGCGATTGCCGCGCAAACGCCGACACCGACTCCGCCGCCGGTCGAAGACGACGGCGATGTCGTTAAAATCTCGACGACCCTGATTCAGGTTGACGTAACCGTGACCGATAAAGACGGCAAGCCGATTACCGATTTGAAGCCCGAAGAAGTCGAGATTTACGAAAACGGCGAAAAACAGCAAATCTCGAATTTTTCGTTCGTCTCGAACGTCCGCGCCGTTGACGCGCCGAAAAACATCGAAAAAGCGGATAAAAACGCCGTTCCGCTGCCGTCTAATTCGTTAAAACCCGAGCAGGTCAGGCGCACGGTTGCGCTCGTCGTAGACGATTTGTCGCTGTCGTTTGAAAGCACGTATTATGTGCAGCGGGCATTAAAAAAGTTTGTCAACGAACAGATGCGCGACGGCGATTTGGTGGCGATTATACGCACCGGCGCGGGCATCGGCGCGCTGCAGCAATTTACTTCCGACAAACGCCAGTTGCTCGCCGCGATTGAAAAAGTCCGTTGGAATCCAATCGGCGGCGGCGGCACCGGCGCGTTCGCTCCGATTGAAGGCTCGGCAAGCGATTCGCAAAAAAATCCTTCCGCCGCGACCGGCGACGACGGGGAAAGCAACGCCGATGATGCCGCGACGAATTTTGATAATTTCAGAGAAAGCGTTTTCGCCACCGGAACGCTCGGCGCGGTGCGCTATGTCGTGAGCGGAATGAAGGATTTGCCCGGGCGCAAATCAATTATGCTGCTGTCGGACGGATTTTCAATTTTGGAGCGGAATGCCGACGGCTCTTTTCAATCGGGGCGCGTTCTCGAATACTTGAAACGCCTCGTTGATATTGCGAATCGCTCGTCGGTGGTGATTTATACGATGGACGCGCGCGGTTTGCAGACAGCCGGCTTGACGGCGGAAGATGATGTCAGCGGTAAAACTTCCGAGCAAATCGAACAAAGTTTGACCGACCGCCGCAACAAACTTTTCGATACGCAGTCGGGATTAATTTATCTGGCGAAAGAAACCGGCGGTCTGGCGATTTACAACAATAACGATTTATCGAAAGGCATCGAAAAAATGCTCGACGATCAAAGCTATTATCTGATCGCGTATCAGCCGGACGCGGAAACCTTCGATCCGGCAAAAAGGCGTTTCAATAAACTGACCGTTAAAATCAAACGTCCGGGCGCGCGCGTGCGTTACCGCAGCGGATTTTTCGGCATCGGCGACGACGAAGCGAAACCGCCGACCGCTCTGACCGCCACACAGCAAATTCAAAACGCTTTGACTTCGCCGTTCGCCGTCAATGACGTTTCGCTGCGGTTGAATACGCTTTTCGGCAGCGACAAGCAAAATCCGTATGTGCGTTCGCTGCTTCATATTGACGCTAAAGATTTGAAGTTCATTGACGACAAGGACGGCACCAAAAAAGCGATTTTCGATGTTCTCGCAGTCAGCTTCGGCGACAACGGCGCGGTCGTTGACCAGATTTCAAAATCTTACACGATAAGCGTCAAAGGCGATTCATACGACAAATTAGTGCGCGACGGATTTGTTTATTATTTTACTTTTCCGGTCAAAAAACCCGGCGCGTATCAATACCGCGTCGCTCTGCGCGATACGCAGACGGGCAAGGTCGGTTCGGCAAATCAATTTATCGAAGTGCCGAATCTAAAGAAAAACCGTTTGACCGTTTCCGGCGTAATTCTGGAAAATTACACCGCCGAACAATGGAAACGCTCGTTCGATTCGCCCAAAACCGATTTGGGCGGGACGGAAAAACAGTCAGCGGATTTGCCCGATTCGCTGACGGATACGTCGCTGCGGCGTTTCAAGCGCGGCACGATTCTGCGTTACGGTTTTGAAATTTACAACGCCAAACTCGACGCGGCGCAGAAGCCGAATCTGACGACGCAGATAAAAATATTCCGCGACGGCAAAATAATTTTAGAAGGCAAATTGCTGCCGCTCGATTTAGGCGGTCAAACCGATCTACAGAATATAAGAAACGCCGGTGCGATTAATCTCGGAACCGATATGACGGCGGGCGAATACATTCTGCAAATTATCGTCACCGACAATACGGCGAAGGAAAAACGCCGCATCGGGACGCAGTTCGCGCAGTTTGAAATTCAGTGAGATTCGTTTCGGATAAATTTCAATACACCGCGGATTAAACCGCGAATTTCAAGCCGAAAAAAAGAGACGCGAGTTTGAATTTAAATTCAAACTCGCGTCTCTTTTACATTTTTACTTTCGCTTTTACCGAACAGCCGCGCCCGGATAACCGCCGCCGAGCTTTTTTTCTTCGCCTTCGGCTAGAGTGCTGACCAATTCGTAATGAAAATAATCGAATTTGGCGGCGACCGGCGGTTGAACGCGCTTGT
>CAXSGY010000017.1:0-108447 GCA_964237235.1 uncultured Pyrinomonadaceae bacterium | reverse complement strand
GGCAGATTGTAAGATTCCCAACTATTCCCGCCGCCGCCGTGTTCGATATAGATTTCTTCGAGCTGCGCGGCGATGCGAATGTCGGCTTCAAACTGCGTCGCCTGCAAAGGCGCGGAATCATAGCGCACATCGCCGATGCCCATCACCATCAAATGCGGATCGGTGACCGGCAATCTTTTCAGAATCTCCTCGAACGCCGTGCCGATGCCTTTTCGCACCAGATTATCGGCGAGCGCGCCCATCGAACCCGTCACATCACAGGCGATGATAATGGCGTTCGAGTTCGGATTCGCCGCCGAATCTCTCGATTCCCGAACAGTAATTTGCGCCGGATCGAATTCGTTCTTTAATCCGCGCGACGTGAAAATTTCGTCGGTCGCTTTGCCCGCCGTCGCCCCCGCATAACTTTTCCAATCGTCCACGCTCCATCGTGCGTATCCCATAATTTTTTTTCTCCTTACTCAATCAATTTTTACGATTGAGGTTTTTTTTGATTTCACCGAAAGCATTCGGTTTAATGACTACGCGCCGTAAATCGCGCCCGGTTCGACGGCGAGCCGGACAAAACGCGGCGCGCCGAAATCCATCTCCAAAACGTTTCTCCAAAGCTCGTAATCGGTCACGGCGGAACCGCTCGTCGCGCCGTTAAACCAGCGCGCCGTCGCCGAAGGAATTTTCTCGTTAGTTTTCACTCGCAAATTAACGCCGATGCCGAGCAGTTCGCGCCCCGTCTGCCGAATCAATTCCAAATCAACGCGCTTGTCCGCCAGTTTTTTTCGCAATACGTCGGGCGGCGCAAAAGCAATCGTCCGATTCGGCAGCGCGTTGATCTTTTCGCCCTTCAAACGCGCATACCACCAGCCGCCGAGCAATGCCGCGCTGTGAAATTCGGGCGAAACCAAAATGCTGCGCGGGCTGATGTCTTGATGGACGATTCCCGCATATTCAAGATAACAGGCGAGATTATGCAGGCGATTGCCGATCCAGGCGACGTGCCGCGAATCAACCGCGCCGCCCAGATATTCGAGCAAATCTTCGAGCAAAATCAGATCCGCCGTTTTCGGCAAAATCATTATCAAATGCTCCGCCGTCGTAAAATACTCCGGTTTAAACGGCAAATAACGTTTCATTTCTTTTCGCATCGAATCATCGGCAAAGCGAAATCGAGCGATTTGTTTTTTGGCGTTTTCAAATAAATCGGCGTATTGCCGCTCGACGGCAAAAGCGATTTCGGTTGCGCCGAGATACATTGCGCCCAACTCGAATTCGACTCTTTTGAAATACGTTATGCGCCGCGAAATGGAAGCCGCCGCGCCGCTGCTTCCGGCAAACGGCAATTCTAAAACGCCCGCGCCGCGCCAACGCTTCGCTTTAATCAATTCCTGCGCCTTCCGGTAAAGCTCGGTAATGCGCTGGAAAACCGCCGTCGCTTCAAAATCTTTGTTATGGTCGGGATGCCATCGCCGGCTGAGCGCGTGAAATTCGCTTTTTGCCGTTTCCAAATCGCCGGAAAAGAGTTTTTCCGGCGCGTTTTCGGAAATCGCCAGCAGTCGTTCGCCGGTTAAATTTATTTTGTCGCTAATCGTTTTCATTGAAATTTTATGATTTTCGATTTTCTACAGCTCGAAATCAAAACCCTTTTTAATTAACTGCCGGTAACGCTTTTCGTTAAAACGATAAAGCTGCGCCGGGCGGTGCGAAACGCTTTGTTGCCTTTCTTTAAGCGGTTCCAGAATTTCCATCCGCAACGCCCGCCGACGGAAATTGCTGCTCTCGAGTTTTCGTCCTAAAACGATTTCGTAAACGCGCTGCAATTGTTTCAAAGTAAATTTGCGTTCGAGCAGTTCAAAACCAATTGGCACGTAGGAAAGTTTTCCGCGCAGCCGCCGGATCGCCGTCTCGATAATCTCGGCGTGGTCAAAACTCAGATTGTCCAATTTTGGTAAATCATCAACCGCAAACCATCGGGCATTAATCGCATTGCCGCCGCCCGACGGTTGAATTTGGTGTTGCGCCGGTGAAACCAACGCAAAATGAGCGATTGAAACGATGCGGTCAACATCCGAATTCAGCCCGCTGCCTGCCCGCGCATCGCGCGTCAGCGCATCGAACGTATAAAGCTGTTCGAGAAAAACATCCGTCAATCCGGTTTTTGCTTCGAGCGTGCGCCGCGCCGCCGCCTGCGCTTCCTCGTCGCCGAAAACGAAGCCGCCGGGCAGCGACCAACATTCCTGAAAAGGCTCTTCACCGCGTTTGACCAGCAGCAGTTTGAGAGTGTTCGCCGCGAAATCAAGTCCGAAGACCACGCAGTCAACCGTCAAACGAAACCGCCCGAAAACCGGAACTTGTTTCTTTAAATTTTTCTTCGGCTTCGCCATATAAATAATTTACCGGCTTTACGATTAATCGCGCTAAATATAGTTAATGTAAAATTGACATTAACTTAATATCATTTATACATTAACCTAATGGCTTCGTCAAATCGGATTTGAGTGCGGCGCGAAGTGAAGCGCATAGAACTTCCCGAATAATATTTTTCTGCTGAAGTTAAAAGTATGCCGAGCGTCAAAAATGAAATTTTATGAACCTGAAATTTCCACCGATAATCTTTTCTTGAAAAGAAGAAATCGAAACCGGCGTTGAGAAATTAATTATCGAAAACCGTTTGACTACTCGAACAAGTAGCGTCTGGCAAAGCAATTCGGCTCAATTTTCGAGTGATTAAAATAGATTAGTTGTTTTATGAAAACCGCCGCGATGAATAATGGCGAAAATACGCACGAACCAGGCACCGAGTTGAAAGTTCTGCGGTCTGTAAAAATTATCTGAACGAGCCGTTTCCGAAGTTTAATTTTTCCGAATTACAAATGTATTGATGAACGACATTTCTCCGCGCCGCGATTTCTAACGGCGGCTGTCCTCAAATTAACGAAAAACCGCCTGATTCCGCGTCGAAAATTTATTGCTACTCGTGTGAGTAGTGTTTTCGCGGCGCGTTCGCTTTACGATACGACTCGATTGTTAATCGTGTATTTAACAAAAAGGAATCAAAAATCTAAATTCTGCCGCGACTCGCCGAACGGCAAATCATCGCCAGGCGAACCAAAATTATGTTTAATTTATCAAATCTTTATTCGATCAACCGCCATTATCTAAAATCATTTTTATTCGGCTGCGCGGTCTTCGGCGCAATCTTTTTCAGCGCGCAGACCGCGCAAGCCGCGACTTTTACGGTTTCAAACGTCAACGACGCGGGCGCGGGCAGCTTGCGGCAGGCGATTCTCGACGTGAATGACGCGGCGGGCGGAACGATTAATTTCAGCTTTCCGGCGAACGGCGTGCGAACGATTAATCTGCTTTCGCCGCTGCCGACGATATATTGGAGCGTCAAGATCGACGGCACGACGATGGCTGGCTACAATGGCGCGCCGCTCGTCGAACTGAACGGCGTGAATGCCGGCGCGAACGCCAACGGCTTGACCGCTTACAGAGGCATTCTGACGGTCAAAGCATTGATTATCAATCGTTTCAGCGGCAACGGAATAGATGTCCGCTGCTCGAATATTCCCTGCAATGTCAGTTTCGGCAGCGTCGGGCTGAACGTCACGGGCAGTTATATCGGCACGAACGCGGCGGGAACTTCGACCAGAGGGAACGGCGGCAGCGGAATTTTTTACCAGCCGTTTCAAATGTCGAACGGCTCGAACATCGGCGGCAGCGGGGCGAACGAGCGCAACATCATTTCGGGCAACAACGGCAACGGAATTTTGCTGCGCCGTCCCGATCAATTTACGGAAACGGTCGGCATCGTCAATAACTACATCGGAACGAATGCTTCCGGCACCTCGATGGTCGGCAACACGCTCAACGGCATCGCCGTCGAAAATCCGCAAGTGGCGGGAGACATCTTAAAAATTTACGTCGGCAGTGAAATCAGCGGCGGCGCAGTGCTGTCGGCGACGAGTGCCGGGCGCAACGTCATTTCCGGCAACAGCGGGAACGGAATTTTATCAACCGTTGATAAAGTCAGTTTCGAGATTAGAAACAGCTTTATCGGCACGGACGCGGGCGGCACATACAGTTTGGGCAACTCCGGCGACGGAATCAAAGTGACCGGCGCGGGAACCGGCGGCGGCGGCAGTCAGAATCTTCTGATCGGCGGCACGGCGGCGGTCGAAGGCAATCTCATTTCCGGCAATAACGGCAACGGCATCGAAGCGGCAACCGCCGGAACTTATATTTGGGGAAACAAAATCGGCACCAATTTTAACGGCACGGCGGCAATCTTAAACTTGTCCGACGGAGTTCGTTTATCCGGCGCGAATTCTTACGTCGGCGGCAGCGACGCGGGCGAAGGCAACCTCATTTCGGGCAACAAAGGCAACGGCGTGACGCTCGTCGCGGGCGCGGATTCGGCGCGCGTCGAAGGCAACAAAATCGGGACGAATTTCGCCGTCACCGCCGCCATTCCCAACACGGGCAGCGGCATTTCGGTTTTATCGAGTTCCGTCCAGATCGGATTTATCAACAACGCGCCGTCAATTAATATTATCAGCGGCAACGGCGGCAGCGGCGTTTCGATTTCAGGCGCGGCGACCGGCGTGCAGATTTTCAGCAACTATATCGGGACGAACGCGGGCGGCGCGAATCTGGGCAACGGCGCGAGCGGCATTATCGTTTTGAACTGCGCGACCGACGTGCGCGTCGGCGCGGACGCGGCTTTGGGCAGCGCGGGCAACACGATTGCCTACAATACAAACGACGGCGTGACGGTTTCCAACATCTGTCTCGGTTTGCCGCCCGCGTCGCCGCCGCCGACCACGACCGCGATTCGCCGCAATTCGATTTATTCAAACGGCGGTTTGGGAATTGATTTGGGAACGAACGGAGTTACGCCGAACGATACGGGCGACGCGGACACGGGACCGAACGGCTTGCAGAATTTCCCGACTTTGATCAAAGCCTCGCCCGCGCAGATTTACGGCACGCTCAACAGCCAGCCGAATCAAACTTACACCGCCGATATTTTTCAGGTCGCTTCGTGCGACGCTTCGGGCAACGGCGAAGGCAAATCAATACAGCAATCGGCGGTCATCACGACCGATCTTAACGGCAACGCGACTTTTAATTTGAGCGGCGGTTTGCCGCTCGTCGTCGGGCAAATTATTACGGCGACGGTCACGGACGCAGCCGGCAACACTTCGGAATTTTCGCCGTGTCTGACCGTCACGCAGAGTCCGGGCGAAGTGGCTTTTAACGCTTCACTGGCGGCGACTTCGGCTTCTTCGGCGGCTGAAAACGCGGGCGGCGCGGTGATTTCGGTCGAGCGCATCGGCGGCTCCAGCGGCGCGATCACGGTTGATTACGCGACCTCGAACGGCACCGCAATCGCGGGACAGGATTACACGGCGAAAACCGGCACGCTTTATTTTCTCGACGGCGAAACGACCAAAACGATTTTAATTTCGATCACCAACGACACGATGGACGAACCGGCGGAAACGCTCAACGTCACTCTGAGCAATCCGACCGGCGGCGCGAAAGTTCGCAATCCGCTGATTCACGTTTTGACGATCAACGACGACGATCCGCCGCCGACGGTTTCGATCAGCGACCTCGCGGTTTTGGAAGGCAATCAGGGCGCGACCGTTTTCAATTTCACCGTTTCGCTGTCGCAGGCTTCGGCGTTCGCTTCGTCGGTCAATTTCTCGACCGCGAACGGCACGGCGACCGCCGGACAGGATTATTCGGCGAGTTCGGGAACAATCAATTTCGCCGCCGGAGAAACATCAAAAACGGCATCGGTGACTATCAACGGCGATCTGATTCCCGAACTCGACGAAACATTTTTTGTTAATCTGAGCGCGCCGAATAATACAACGATCAACGACGGGCAAGCCGTCGGGACGATTTTGGACGACGATAATCCGGGCAAAATCCAGTTCGCTTTTGCGACTTACAGCGTCAGCGAAGGTTCGCCGAACGCGACTATCACACTGACCAGAACGAACGGCGCGGCGGGTTCGGCGGCGGTCAATTACACGACTTCCAACGGCACGGCGACGGCGGGCAGCGACTATACGACGGCGGCGGGAACGCTCGTTTTCAACGACGGGCAGACGACCGCATCTTTTAATGTGCCGATCATTCAGGACACGAACGGCGAAGCGAACGAAACCGTTTTTCTCGCCCTTTCCGCACCGCTCGGCGGCGCGATTTTGGGAACGCAGGCGAACGCCGTGCTGACGATTTTCGACGACGACGGCGGCTTGCCCGCGAACGTGTCCATCGGCGGGAAAATCATCGAAAACGCTTTGCCGCTGGCGAACGTTTCGGTCACGCTCAACGGTTCGCAGACGGCGACGACGACAACCGATTCAAACGGCAATTACGCGTTCGCCAATTTACCGTCGGGCGGAAACTTTCTCGTCACGCCGACTTTGAACGGTCATTCGTTTGAGCCGCAAAGTTTGAGCTATACGAATCTCGCGGCAAATATCACGAACGCCAATTTCGCCGGTTCGACCGGCGCGGCGGCGCGAAATCTGCGCGTCGTTTCCAACAACACGACCGGCGGTCAGGATGTCGTCGTCGCGGTCGAATTGAACAGTCAGAACAACGAGAACAGCGTCGGATTCAGCTTGAATTACGATGCGAATCTGGTTTTCAATCCGCAAATTTCGCTCGGCGCGGACGCGGGCGCGGCTTCGCTCGTCGTCAATAATTCGACGACGGGAAAACTCGGCGTGGTTCTCGCTTTGCCCGCCGGACAGACTTTTGCGACCGGCAAACGGCAGCTCGTTAAAATCACTTTCAACACGGCGCAGACGACGCTGTTCAGCACGCCGCTGACTTTTTCCGACGCGCCCGTCAATCGTCTGGTTGCCGACGCGAACGCCAATTCGCTGCCGATTTCTTATACGGACGGGCTAATTTCCTTTTCCCAAGGATGGGAAGCCGATTCCGCGACGCGACCCGTCGGCGACGGCGTTTTGGCGGTTGACGATTTCACGCAGATCGGCAGATTCGTCGCCGGACTCGACACGCCCGACGCGCCGACGGCGACCAACGAATTTCAGCGCGCCGACTGCGCCCCGCGCGGAACGCAAGGCGACGGCGTGCTGGCGGTCAACGATTTCACGCAAGCCGGACGCTACGCCGCCGGACTCGACGCGCCGCAAAAAGCGGGCGGCGCGTCGCAGGCGAACAGTTTCGCTTTTTCAGAAACGGATGCGGCGAAAATCGGGCAAACCGATGAGCTGACTCCAAATGTAAATCTCGCCGTTCCGCGCGTCGTTCGAGTGGTCAACGTCTCCGCGTCGCCGGGCAATCAGGTGCTGGTATCAATCGAAGTTGACGCGAACGGCGACGAAAACGGCTTCGGGTTTACGCTCAATTACGACGCGAACAAACTTTCCAATCCGCTCGTCGCGCAAGGCACGGGAACGGCGGGAACGTTTTTGATTCCGAACGCGAACACCGCCGGACGAGTCGGCGTGATCGACGCGTTCGCGCCCGGCGCGACGATTCAGGCGGGAACGAGACAGCTGGTGACGATTCGCTTCGATGTCGCGGCGAACGCGGCGGGCGGAAACACGCCGCTCACTTTCGGCGACACGCCCGTTCTGCGCCGCGTGTCGGACGCGAACGCCGCGACTTTGCCGACGACTTTTACCGACGGCAGCATCAATATTTTGGGACCGACCGCCGCCGGAACTTCGCTCGGCGGGCGCGTCTTAACTGCAAACGGGCGCGGCATTTCCGGCGTAATGATCGCGCTCACGAATTCGCAGGGCGAACGTCAAACCGCCATCACGAATTCGTTCGGTTACTATCGTTTCAACGACGTTCCGTCAGGTCAAACCTATGTTTTGACGGCTTCGGCGAAACGGTTCGATTTTTCCAGCCAAACGCGCGTCATCAATCTTTCCGAAGAATTGACGGACGTTAATTTTATTGCGAAAGCCGATACTGAAAAATAAAAGGGAAATCGCTCTGACCGTCGCGGAAGATTGAACATTAAATTCAAATACTTTGCGGCAAATTTGAATTGAGCGTTTTGCGAGTCGAAAGTGTGAAAAATTTTGAAAATGCAGGAGGCAAACAATAACGAAAGTTTTCTCTACGTTAATGACCGGCTAGTCTTTCCACAGACTTTGCTGCCAAATGTCTTTCGCGCGGCGAATTATTTGACGCGCGACCGCGAAGCGGCTCAGGACGTGACGCAGAAGACTTTCACGAGAGCTTTGCAGTCGTTTCAACGCAGAATCTCCGGCGCGAATTGCCGTGCGCGGCTCGTCACGATTTGTGTTATTTCAATAACAACCGGCGGTATAAATCAGGACGATTCAAAGCTCGCCGAAGTCGCGGAAGAACGAAATCGCGGCGAGTGCCGACTTCGTGCCGCCGATTCCGGAAAAGATAAACGACGCGGAGATTTTGCAGGCACTCGAAAATTTGCCGCCGCCGTTCCGGAAAGCGGTCGTCCTGACCGGTGTCGAGGAATTTTCCCGCGAAGAAACGAAAGCTCGGCTCAAAAAAACGAAAGCTCGGCTCGAATACTTAAAAGCAAGCTGACTCGATTAAAACGAAATATGCTTTCGCTTGACGAAACGGCGAACGATTTCGAGCGTTCGGGAATAAACGCAGGCGCGGACGGTATTCATATGTTGCCGAAACAGATGCGGAACAATTTTGAATCGAAAAATTATTTTCGGACAAAGCATTGTTTCAATTGTCACGGGAATCATCGCCGTGGTCGGGCGAATTCGTTCGGCAGCTACCGGCGTTCGAGATGAATCGGCGAAAATTGCCGGCTGGAGCGAAACCGTAAAGTCCTGCCCGGACTTTGGCAGCGAACGCCGAAGACGCGCACATCGGCGCGCTCGAAGCCTTTTTGATCCGGCGAAAAATTATCGCCAAACATTACCCGGCGAATCATCCGACGAAGCCGTCTATCGCCGCCAAAGACTGGGCGAAAGTGGAAAATCTGCAAAAGCAGTTTCCCGTTTAATATGTTTCTAAATAAATTCTAAAAATGAATAAAATTATATCAGCTAAAATTTTAACTTTGTCGTTGCTGCTTGGCGCGTTGTGCGTCGCGGCTTATGCACAGGAAACTCCGGCGGGCGGAGATAAAACGGCGGGCAATAAAAAAGATGTAACGACGATGAGCGATGGAAAAATCGTTTCGGCGGCTGACGCGGCAAAAAACGCTCTGCCGGTCGGTGCCAAAATGCCCGCGTTCAATTTAAACGATGCGAACGGGAAAGCCGTTGCCAGCGATGATTTATTAAAGCAGGGCAATCTGGTCGTCGTTTTTTATCGCGGCGCGTGGTGTCCGTTTTGCAATCTCTATTTGCGAAATTTGCAGAAAAATATGCCGCAGATCAAAGCGGCGGGCGGAAATTTAATCGCCGTTTCGGTAGAAAATCCTGATAATTCGCTCAAAATTTCCAGGAAGAACGAACTCGATTTTACAGTCCTGAGCGATCCGAATTTAACGGTCGCCCGAAAATTCGGCATCGTTTATCAGTTGCCGCCGGAAACCGACGAACTGTATAAATCGCGCGGTTTGGACATCGCCAAATATAACGAAATGGAGAAAGCCGAATTGCCGCTTTCGGCAACGTATATCGTCAACCAAAAAGGCGAAATCGTTTATGCGTTTCTCGAACCCGATTACAAAAAACGCGCCGAACCGCAGACGATTATCGAAACGCTTCAAAAAATAAAATCGCCGCCGACAAAACAATAATTGCAGTGAACTAAAAGTAATGCTCGGAACGCGAACACTCTTGTCCGAAAAGTTGCGTCGGGCAAGCCTGAGAGGATGATTAAATTCAATTCGGATTTAGCCTCGCGGTTCGTTCAAACGCGCGCGCTTGGGCGGACAAGAGTGTCCGCGCTCCTTTAATATATTAGTTTTAGTGCATTACCAAAAATTCAAAGTTTGATGATCGAATCGGCAATCAACTTCTCCAGCCATTTAAAAAGTTCGCCGGTGTCGCGCTTCACTTTGAAGTAAACCCTCAAAGAAAAAATCAGCAGGTTGATGGTAATAAACGGCGCGATCAAATCAAACGGCGTGTAAGCCGCGAACGGTTGCCGCGCCAGCAGCTTGCCGGTGGTCGAAAACAGAAAGATCACGCCGATTGTCAGAAACGCCAGCCAAAAGATTGACAAAAAAATCCACGAAGATTTTTCCACCGCGATTTTGCCGAGTATTCGGGAGCCTTCGCCGGTCGGTTCGATTTTCATCTTCAAAATCGGCGGAATGCCTTTATTCCTTTGTCGAAGACGCACTTTTATTTCGCTGCCGCTGACCGTATAAAGAAATCGCTTGTCGCCTTCAAAACCGGTCGGGGCGAAAAAGACGATTTTCTGCGCGTCGCTCGTCGCCGTGACGCGCCGCCACAAATCGTTCGGATGCAGGCGCGTCGTCAAATCTATTTTTTCGCCGAATATGTTATTTTTCATAATTATAAAATCCGTTCGCCGGCGTAAAATATGTGCCGCGACAATTCGCTCCCTTGTAATCTTCGGATGAAAATTTGCCCGTCTGCCAACGCTCGAACAAGTCCGCCAGATTTGCCGCCTTGAACGTGCAGATGCCTTCCGTTCCGATTGCGTCCTTCATTCGTTTTTCCATTCTTGCCTCGCGCTCGGCAGCCTGTTTTTTTTTTTCCGCGGTCATCTCGGTAATCGTCGCGCCGCTCTCGATCAGTTCCCGTCTTATTTTTTCCAGTTCCGCTGCGGGTATTTCGACGGTTTCGACCCGCCAGTCCAAAATCTTCAGATACAGCTCGCATCTCGCGACACTGCCGCCTTTGATTTCATAAAAAGTCGTTTGCGAAAACTTCTGGTCGAAAAGACTCTGCGACACATAATTGGTCAAAGTCGCCCGCCGGCATTGTTCGGCGGCGCGGATCAAACAATTCATATCGCTGTCCCGACATTCGATTATCTTCTCCGCCCTTTGGACGGATTTCGACGGCGCGGTTTGCGCGGACGGCGCGCCTGAAAAAATGAAAAGTAAAAGACAGACGGCGAAAGCGGCGGTGGTAATTTTTTCGGATGTTTTCATATTTTTAATAATTTAAAATGCAAAGTTTTTTGAAAGCGCGGCTGATCTTAAAGCGAACACGGCAAACGTCTGCGCCGAAACATTTCGATGATAAAGACGGACGCGAAACGTTTAGTTTGCCGCGCCCGCAGGCGGCTGACGATTGGCGCGAATTGTTATTTTATCCCGCGCCAATCGTCAGCCGCCCGCTAATGGATTTTTAAGGCACTGTCGCCGGAACCGGTTGATCCGTTCCGAGTCCGAAGTTCAGCCCGACGAACGCGCCGTTGGAAGAGTTCAGCCGATACCACGCGCCGTCTGCCGGACGGAAAACCGCGATGTCCGTCTTTCCGTCGCCGTCGTAATCAGCCGCGACCGGATGGTCGCCGTTCTGCCCGAACGCCGCGCCGTAAATTCCGGCAGTCGAGCCGTTGATATACCAGGTGCCGTTTGACGGACGAAAAACCGCGATGTCCGCTTTGCCGTCGCCGTCGAAATCCGCCGGAACGAATTTATCGCCCGCCAGACCGAATGCGATTCCGACGAATCCCGCTTGACTGCGCTGGATATACCAGGTGCCGCCGCGATTGACGGCGATGTCGGCTTTACCGTCGCCGTCGAAATCCGCCGCCACCGGCAAATCTCCGTTCTGCCCGAAAGCTGCGCCGTAAAATCCGTCGGTCGAACCCTGCACATACCACGTTCCGTTTGAAGGGCGAAAAACGGCGAGGTCGGCTTTGCCGTCGCCGTCATAATCGGCGGCGACCATTTTATCGCCCGCTTGTCCGAACTGAATGCCGGTGAATCCGTCGGTTGACTGATTCAAATACCACGCGCCGTTCGACGGGCGGAAAACCGATACGTCCGCTTTGCCGTCGCCGTCAAAGTCAAAGAATTTACGCGGCGGCTGGACGGCGGTTCCGTTCTGCGTCACGACGTGCGCGAGTCCGTTTATCACAATCGTTTCGGTGCGCGAGCCTGCGCCGGAATTTGGCGCGACGGTGTAATTGACTGCGCCGCTGCCGATTCCGACGATTCCCGAAGTAACGGTCAGCCAGCCGTAATTTCTCGAAACCGTCCAAGCGCAGCCGGGATTGATCGTGACATTGATCGAACCGCTGCCGCCGCTTGCCGGAAAACTTCGACTCGTCGGTGAAATCGAAGAGTTTCCGCAGGTTTGTGCGTCGTTGAGCGTGAGCGCATAAGTTCCTGTTCCGCCGGCGGAAGTCGTCGCGTAAATCGTATAAACGCCGTTGGCGGGCAGCGTGAAAAACCCGTTGCCGGACGGAATGCGCGTCGGGTAGAGACTCGTATCCGAAGCGATGATCTGACCGCTCGGATCGGCTAAATACAACGTCGGAATATAACCCGCTCCGCCCTGCATAACAATCGCCACGCGCTGTCCCGCCGTGCCGCTGAAGCGATACGGATCAACATATTTACCCGGCTGACCGGCGACACTGCAATCGGCAGCCGTTAATGCGCCGCTGACGGTTTGACCGAAGGCGAGCGGCGCGGAAGAAGTGCAGGTCGTGAAAGTTCCGCTCTGCGTTATAACGAAAACTTTGCCGAGAAAGGTAATACTGCCGGTGCGCGCAAGTCCCGTGGTATTTGCCGTGATGCTGTAATTGACGCTGCCGCTGCCCGTCCAGCTCGTCTGTCCGCCGAGAGTGATAGAATCATAATCGCGCTGCGCCGTCCAATTACATCCGCTCAGAGCCGTCACGATAATTGATCCGTAAGCGGCGGCATTGCCGACGCTGCGGTTCGTCGGCGAAATCGAGGTGACGCAGTTTCCGGGCTGCGTAATAGTAACGGTTTGTCCGGCAACCGTGATTGTGCCGGTGCGCGGCGCGGTCGAATCATTGACCGCCACGGCGTAACCAGCCGCGCCGCTGCCGGTGCGCGCCGCGCCGTAGGTGATCGTTACCCACGGAACATTGCTCGTCGCCGTCCATTCGCAGTCGTTCCCGGTTGCCGTTACGAAAACCGAGTCGGCTCCGCCGTTGACCGCAAACGGCTGACTGGTCCGCGACAGATTATAAGTGCAGACACCGTTCGAGGTTAAATTCAGCGAGTAACCGCCGAGCCGATTTTCTCCGAGCGAAGTCGCCTGAATTTTATATGTGCCGTTCGCGGGCAGCGAAAAATAACCGGCATTGGTCGGAACGCGCGAATTCGTGTTCGTTCCGCCGTCGTCGTATTCGGCGATGATATTATTGTTGGAATCGGTCAAATATAAATAAGTGTCGAAACCGCTCGAATCCATCGAAACCGCAATCCGTTCGCCCGCCTGTCCGTTGTAATTATAACTTTCAAAGTAACGGCGATTAGTGCCGCTGTAAAAGCAATCGTTGGTTTCGAGCGCGCCGGCGATTGATTGATTGGCGAGAATCGAAGTCGGCTGGCACGTTCCGCCGCCCAACGATTGTAAAGCGGCATCAATCCGAATGCGATTTTTGACGATATTAATCGTCGTTCTCGTATCGGTCACTCGCACGCCGGTCGTGCTGAGCGAATAAAGGATGTCGCCGACCGAAGCGGATGGGACGCGCTGTTTTAATATGGCAAACGCGCCGGCGACGTGCGGAGCCGCCATCGAGGTTCCCGAATAACCCGCGTATCCTCCGCCCGGCACCGACGAAGTTATAAAATCTCCGGGCGCGAGCAGATTTAAGGCAATGGAATTATTTGAAAAACCGGAAATTCGATCAACGGTCGTTCCGCCGCTGCCGTCGTTGGTCGAACCGACGCTGACGGCGGAGGAAATGCAAGCCGGAAAGCCGATTTCCGACGTTTTGCCGTTATTGCCCGCCGAGACGACGGTGGCGATTCCGACCGAACGCAGATTGAAAATCGCCGACGTGACCGCCGCATTTTGCGTATCGCAGTAACCGGAAAAGCTGCCGCTGCCCAAACTCATATTGACCGAACTGATCAGCGGGAAAAACTGCCGCAACGTCAATACTCTTTCCAATCCGAGAACAATATCCGATTCTCTTGCGACGATGCACGGCGCGGAATAGGGAGCGCAGTCGGTTAATTTTTCCGAATAGACGTTGATGGAAATTAAATTCGCGTCCCGGGCGACACCGCTGAAACTGCTTCCGCGTCCGGCGGCGATTCCGGCGACGTGCGTGCCGTGGTCGCAGTTGATAAGAGTCGCGCGGCAATTAACACCCGCACCGCTGGCGGTGGATTGCGTGACGAAATTCGGACACAAACTCAAATAAATACCGCCGGTCGTCGAATAGCACCCTTCGGAAATGACTTTGCCGTTCAGAAACGGATGAGTCTTTTCAACGCCCGTATCGAGAATGGCGATGGTGCGTCCCGCGCCGGAATAACCCGCAGACCAGGCAGCCGGAGCGGAAACGAGCGGCACGCTTTCGGCAAGCGTCGGCGCAAGGTCCTTGTCTTCGGTGATCGAAGTAATTTCCGGCAGCGACCTTAAATAATCCAGCGTCGCCGCGTCAACCGTCATAGCGACATACGGAATCGTGGAAAACTGCTTGACGCTTTTCGGCGCGAACGATTCGATTTTTTCGAGAACCGCTTCCTGCTGTAATTTGATTGCCCGCTGTTGCTCGTCGGCGAGCGCGTCGGGCAAATCGCCGGCGAGTTTAAACTCGGATTGAAAACCGACGATCACCGCCACGCCGCCTTCCCGGTCGGCTTTGGCAATCAGCCGTTCGATTTTTTCAGACATCTGCGAATCTTTCGCCGCCGACAGATAAGCGATGTCTAAATTCTCTCTGCGAATGCCCGCCGCGTTCAATGCGTCCGAGTTCGGCGCGGGCGTTTCGAGCGGCGGCGCGGGAGCGGCTAATTCCTGTCCGCTGACGCTTTTCCGCCAAACACCGTTCGCCAGAAAAACGCCCGCCGCGATTATCAAAGCGGCGGTTAAAATCGCCCGTCTCCGCCGGATAAATCGGAACATTTCGTTGTTTAAGAGATGCGTGAATTTAATTTCCGTTTTCATAACTTCTCCGTTGCCGCCAATCGGCGGTCAAAAAATTTAAATGCCGTCTTTAACTTTCAAACACTTATTTTTCAGCTCCGCGACTATAGGCTGAACCGTTCAGCTTGATTTTGTATTCGACGTTGCCCGACACGACGATTTTCAAAATAATCCGGCGTTTGATTGTCACCGGCAGATCCTTGATTTGTCTTTCGGGCGAACCCTGCGCCGAGATTACGTCATACTTTAATTTCTCGAACTTCGGTGTCAGCAGAGTCCACTGCAAAACGCCGCCGCCGTCGGATTTATTCGTCGGCGTTAAATCCAAAGTCCATTCGAGCGTTCCTTTCACGACATCGAAAGCGTAATAAAATGTTTGATCGTCGCTCAAATTCGCCGCGTTGGTTCGGCTGATCGTGTTTCCGGTCAACCGCGTCGGATTGTCCGGGTCGGTTGATTGCGCGAAGATGTTTCCTGACATAATCGTCACCAAAAATATCGAAAGAATTGTCGGGACAATTAATTTTGAATAATTCTTAAAAATCGTTTTCATCGTTTTTTGATCTCCTTTTATAATTTATCCAGTTGGGAATAATGTTTCAGATTGCCAATTCCGGCGATAAACCCCGCGCCGATACCGCCGCCGTTCGAGATAAAATCGAAAGTCGCTTCACCGGAAACAGGGAAGCCGTTTTTACCGTGATGCAGGGCGATTGTATTGAAGAAAAAATGAGAATTAGAAGTAACGCCTTCCGTATCTCCGATTACGCTGACATCAGATCGTCCAATTTCCGCCCAGGAAACGGGGAGCGTGGGAGTTACGGGTGTAAACTCCAACTTTGAATTGGGAAATGAAATGCCGGTAATAATCATCTGGATAATTTTCCAACCCAAAGCCAATTTCGGGATACTTGCCGACGCGCCGGCAACTACGACGGTATTCAGATAGCCGCGCCGCTCGCCGGTTTCTTCATTTTTAATGAAAACGAGGTTGAATCCGACACCGACATATTCGGCTAAAACAATTCCTCCAGGGCTTGCCACCGACCATTTCTGATAACGCGGTCCGCCCGGAAGCGGAAAAACATCAGGTTTAACTTCTTTACCGGGCGGTTCGGGCGGCGGCGGATTTTGGTCGAAAATATGAACTTCGACTGCCCGCCATTTAGCAGTGCTTTGATCGTCCTGTTCGCTTCCCGTCGATTGGGTTTCGCCAAGCTCCTCGAATGTTTTAGCGTTTGAGATTACCCTGTGATCAATTAACTGAAGATATGCCAGAACGGAATTCATCCGTTCGATTGATAAATCCCGGTTGCGTTTCAAACTGCCT
This sequence comes from uncultured Pyrinomonadaceae bacterium, assembly GCA_964237235.1. Classification (GTDB taxonomy): domain Bacteria; phylum Acidobacteriota; class Blastocatellia; order Pyrinomonadales; family Pyrinomonadaceae. Next base: position 92,091 of record CAXSGY010000017.1, on the reverse strand, counting down.
TGTTTAGAAGCAAACCCGTGTAATTGAACTTTAAATGCAGCCAGCCGCATGAGCGGTCTCGCCGCGCTCTCCAGCCATTGTTTATGTTGCTCTTCCAGTTTTGAACTATTTGTATCAAAATCTATTAAGCGTTTTTTTATGTTGGCGGAACTTTTAATTTCCGCCTCCGTTGTCTGCTGTTCAACCGCTAATGTTCTGCGCGCCATAATTTTCTCCTAAAATTTAGATTTCAAATCAACGAAATTTTTTATTGAGACAGTTTACGAATTCCGATTCGCAAAAAAACATAAATTTCGAAAATCGTCTGAATAATTCAGCAGCCTCAAACTCACCGTCTCCATACGACATCAATCTTGCAAAAAGGGGCGTTTAGCTCTGAAAAAAATACTCTTTTCATTTATCGGCAAATCGCGTTAAAATATCTTTATCGCTTGATATTTTCCGGTTCTGCCGCGAAGCATATTGTCCGCCCCGTATTCAATCTAATCGAGATGGCGCGGCGGTGTCTTGGGATTTAAAATCAATTAATTCTCAAAGAAACTTCAAAATGGAAAAGCCGCGCCGAAATAAAATTTACGAGTTTGAAAATTTTCGACTTGATGCCGAACATCTGCTTCTTTACAAAAGCGGACGCGAAGTCGCGCTGACTCCGAAAGTCGTCGAGACGCTGCTGGCTTTAGTCGAGCGCAGTGGCGAGGTGCTGAGCAAAGACGAATTGATGGAAATTGTCTGGGCGGATTCGTTCGTCGAGGAAGGCAATCTGTCGCAAAACCTCTATATTCTGCGGAAAACTTTTCCCGACACAATTAACGGCAAGCCTTTGATTGAAACGCTCAAGCGGCGCGGCTATCGCTTTAACGGCGATGTTTCCTGCGTCGGGACAAACCTGTCGGAAAATTCTTTGCGCGACGAAAATAAACTCGATCAATCAAAAGTTGCGCTTGAAAATGTTGCACATGCCGGACTTAACGGAGATGCTCCGGCGGCGGCGGATTATCAGGCGGACGAGCGCAGCGAAATTGAAATTAATAATTTTCAGTCGCCGGCGGCGGGAAATTTATCTACGCTTGTCGGGCGCGAAAGGGAAATTTCAGAAATCAAAAAACTGTTATCGCAAACCGACGCGCGGCTCATCACGCTCGCCGGTGTCGGCGGTGCGGGCAAAACCCGGCTCGCGCAAGCCGTCGCGCGCGAAATGACGGAAAATTTTTCGGACGGTGCGGTTTTTATCGAACTGGCGGCGATTACCGATCACGAACTGGTCGCGCCGACCATCGCGCAAAAATTCGGCATCGGCGAGGCGGGCGGAAAGCCGTTGCTCGAAAATCTGAAAGAGCGTCTGCGCGATAAAAAGATGCTGCTCGTCGTTGATAACTTCGAGCAGGTAATAGATGCCGCGCCCGTTATCGTGCAGTTGCTCGCCGCCGCCGCCCACGTCAAATTTTTAATTACCAGCCGCGTTCGCCTGCGGCTGAGCGCGGAGCGGGAATTTATCGTTCCGCCGCTCGCTCTGCCCGATGAAAATTCAATCGCGTCCGCCGCGGATTTGTCCGAATACGAAGCGGTTAAGTTGTTCGTCGAGCGGGCGCGAAACGCCAAATCCAATTTTGTTTTAACGAATGAAAACGCTCCTGAGGTGGCGAAAATTTGTGCGCGGCTCGACGGTTTGCCGCTGGCGATTGAATTGGCGGCGGCGCGCATCAAAATCATCTCGCCGCGCGCGATTCTGTCCAAGCTGGAACACAGTCTGCGATTGCTGACCGGCGGCGCGCACGATTTGCCTCTGCGTCAGCAAACGATGCGCGGCGCGGTCGAATGGAGCTACAACCTTTTGGACGAAGACGAAAAGCGGCTGTTTCGTCGCCTGGCGGTTTTTGCCGGCGGTTTTACAATCGAAGCGGCGGAAGCGATTTGCGACGATTTTGAATCGAGCCGGGAGCCGCAGCAGGAAATCGGCGACCGCCTCGAAGTTCTCGACATCATTACGTCTTTAATTGACAAAAGTCTGCTCGCTTCGCAGGAACGGGCGGACGACGAACAACGCTTTCAAATGCTCGAAGTAGTCCGCGAATACGCGCTTGATGCTTTAGAAAAAAACGACGAAGCCGAAGCGTTGCGGCGCAGCCACGCGGCGTATTTTCTACGGCTCGGCGAAGCCGCCGAACCGCAGTTGAATACCGCGCAGGCGGGCGAATGGCTCAAGCGTCTGGAAGATGAACATAATAATTTACGTTTCGCAATCCGTTGGCTTCTGAAAAACGAATTGGAAATGGCGGCGCGGCTCGCGGCGGCGATCAGACTTTATCTGGTCAACCGCAGTCATCTGACCGAAGGACGCGAATGGTTGACGGCGGTTTTGGAAAAAGGCTCCGCACTGCCCGCCGACCTGCGTTTTAAGTTATCCTACGGGCTGTCCTTTCTGGCGGTTTATCAGGGCGATTACGCGACGGCGCGAAAAATCTTTGAAGCAAGTTTAACCGAAGCGCGAGCCATAGGTAGCCAGGAGCGCGTCGCCGAATCGCTGCGCGGATTGGGAACGGTCGCGTATTCACAGGGCGATTACCCGGCGGCGCGGAAATTTCTCGAAGAAGGGTTGGCAATTAGCCGCGAATTAGATTACAAATTCGGAATCGCCGCGCTGCTCAACGGACTCGGCAGTTTAGCTTTGGACGAAGGCAACGGCGCAAAGGCGCGCGCGCTGCTTGAAGAATCATTGACGTATTTCAGATTGCTCGGCAACGAAAACGGCATCTGTTTCTGCCTGCTCAATCTCGGCGCGGTCGCTTATTCGGGCGACGATTTCGCGGCAGCGCGAAAATATTACGGCGAAACCGTCAGCGTCGCGCAAAATTTGAGCTACAAAGACCGCATCAGCCTTTGTCTGGACGGTTTTGCCGCCCTCGCCGTCAAGCGCGGAAAATGGCAGCACGCCGCCAAACTCGCCGGCGCGGCGGAACGCCTGCGCGAGCAAATCGGCTACGAATCGGAGCCGATTGACCGCCAACGCCGCGATGCATATCTCTCTGAACTCCAAACAAAAATGGATAAAGAGGTTTTATCGAATCTTATCGAGCAAGGTCGCAAACTAAAACTGGAAGAAGCCGTCGCTCTCTGTCAGTAAAAAACTGACGACGGCTCGAAATCCGGCACATTGTTGTCGGATGGCAGCGTGACACCGAAGCGCACAGATACCGTTTCAAAGTAGCGTTTGCTCAAGTTGTCGAAAACCGATCTCCAAATATAACAATCTGCAAATTTAAGTGACGGTCCGCCGTTTTGAGGCGGCAAATCGTGAAATTTCTTTCTCAAACTCGCTGACGGTCTGTTCAGCGAAAAATCATTCAACGATTTTGTTTTCGCCGTCAGCCTTGGAAATTTCCGGTATGAAATAACGAACGCCGCTTCGCGCCCGTTTTTCGTTATCACCGGCGGCTCGCCGCGTTCCGCCGGGTCGGCGGCTTCGCGCTGTTGATTTTCAATTATCTTCTCCGTTAAGAAAGCCGGCTAGTCCGGCTAAACGACGGAATAAATTTTACGCGCAATAAAAGTCGGTTTTGACGGCAAATCCAAAATTCCGCCGACAATCGTTTCGCTTTTTTTATTGATGAAATTACACTGGTTTTTATGGCAGAACTAAATTTCAAAAAAGAATCGCCCGCCGCTTTTCCCGTGTTAAGCGACGAGCAAATGAAAATCGTCGCCGAATTTGCCGAATGCAAAACATATGCGGACGGCGCGATTTTATTTCGCGCCGGCGAAACCGATTTTAAATTCGATGTCATCAAAAAAGGCGCGATTGAAATCATTGACCGTTCATCGGGCGAGCCGCGCGTTTTGCTGATGCACGAAGCGGGCGAATTTACCGGCGATTTAGCGAACTTGACCGGACGGTCGTCGAACGTGGACGCGATTGCCAAAGGCGAAACCGACGTTTATGAAGTTTGCGAAATTGATCTGCACCGCATCATCGCCGAGCGTCCGGCGTTGAGCGATTTGATTTTGCAGACGTTCATCATCCGCGCCCGAACTTTGCGCGACAACGCCGATTTTACGGGCTTGCGCGTCATCGGCACGCGCTTTTCCCCGGACACATTTCGGATCCGAGATTTTCTGTCGAAAAACCACGCCCTTTATTCGTATTTCGATTTCGCGGACGAAGAAGTCGGTTCGCTGCTCAAAGCCTTTAAAATTGAAGAAACGGATTTGCCGGTCGTCGGTTACGGCGCGGACTGGCTTTTAAAAAATCCTTCAAACGAAGAATTAGCCGAAAAAATCGGCATCAAGCGCGGCATAATCAAAGACAAACTTTTCGATCTGGCGATTGTCGGCGCGGGACCGGCGGGATTGGCGGCGGCGGTTTACGGCGCGAGCGAAGGTTTGGAAACCGTCGTGCTGGAACAATTGGCGACCGGCGGACAAGCCGGCACGAGTTCAAAGATTGAAAATTATTTGGGCTTTCCGACCGGGCTTTCCGGCGAAGAATTGGCGGGACGCGCGACCTTGCAGGCGGAAAAATTCGGCGCGCGTTTTTCGATTCCGTCCGAAGTCAAAAAACTCGCCTTCGACGACGAAAATTTGCCGTCGCTCGAACTGGCGGGCGGCGAGCGCGTTAAAGCCAAAACTTTGATTATTGCGACCGGCGCGAAATATAACAAACTCGACGTGCCGAACCGCGAACGCTTCGACGGCGCGGGCGTGTATTACGCGGCGACCCAAATGGAAGCGCAAATTTGCGGTGGCGACCAGGTGATCGTGGTCGGCGGCGGCAATTCCGCCGGGCAAGCCTCGATTTTTTTGTCGGAGACGGCGCGGCGCGTCATCCACATTATTCGCGGCGACGATCTGGCAAAATCAATGTCCGATTATCTCGTCCAACGCATCGAAACCGCGAAAAATATCGAGCTTTTAACCGCCACCGAAATCGTCGCAATGGACGGCGGCGATCATCTCGAAGCGGTCGAATTAATTAACCGCGAAACCGGCGAAACGCGCCGCGAGCGAATCGCCGGAGTTTTTTCGTTCATCGGCGCGAGTCCCTGCACGAGCTGGCTTTCCGCCTGTATCGCGCTCGACGACAAAGGCTTTATTAAAACCGGAATGCGCGTCGCCGACAACGAAAACTGGAAATCCGAACGCCCGCCGTTTTATCTGGAAACAAGCCGCGCCGGAGTTTTCGCCGTCGGCGACGTGCGCTGCGATTCGGTCAAGCGCGTCGCGTCCGGCGTTGGCGAAGGCTCGATGGCGGTGCAGTTCGTCCACGAACGATTGAAGGAAATTATCGGAACGGATGATAACCGACAGCGAAAAAGTTAATTGAAAAAACGTCGGCTTCGTTTAATTTGAACGGTTGGAGACAAACAGCTTTGATTTATTTGTCCCGCGCGGAAAATTTATATACGGTGGTGGCAGCGAATTTTTCGCCTTTTTTCAAAACGGTCGTCGGAAAAGTCGGCTGATTCGGCGAATCGGGAAAGTGCTGCGTTTCCAGACAAAAGCCTTCGCGTTTTTGATAGATTCTGCCGTTTTTGCCTTTCACGTCGGCGAGAAAATTTCCGCTGTAAAACTGCATTCCCGGCTGCGTCGTCGAAACTTCCAGCACGCGCCCGCTCGTCGGTTCGTAAACTTTCGCCGCCCACTGCAAAGCGTTTTCCGTTTTGTTCAAAACGAAATTGTGGTCATAGCCGCCGCCGAATTTCAGCTGCTCGTCGGTGTCTTCGATGCGCGCGCCGATGCGCGTCGGCGACGTGAAATCAAACGGCGTTCCTTTGACGCTTCGTAATTCGCCAATCGGAATCGAATTGTTGTCAACCGGCGTAAATTTTTCGGCGTTGATTTCGATTTCGTGATTTAAAATCGTTCCCGCGCTCGCGAGATTGAAATAAGAATGATTGGTTAAATTTAAAACCGTGTCTTGGTCGGTCGTCGCCGAATAATCAATTTTCAGCTCGTTATTTTCGGTCAGCGTGTAAACGACCTTAACCGCTAAATTGCCCGGATAATTTTCTTCGCCGTCTTTGCTCAGATAATTTAATTCCAGGCTCGCGCCCGTTTTATCCGTTGCCGGTTTCGCGTTCCAGACGACGTTGTCGAATCTTTTAAGTCCGCCGTGCAGATGGTTTCCGTTATTGTTTTTAACTAAATTATATTCTTTGCCGTCGAGCGTAAATTTGCCTTTGGCAATGCGGTTGGCGAAGCGTCCGACCACGCCGCCGATGTAAAATGTGTCGTTTAAATAACCGTCGAGCGTGTCGTAGCCGAGAACGATGTCTTCAAATTTTCCGCGGCGGTCGGGCATTTTCAAAGCGACGACAATCGCGCCGTAGTTGGTGATTTTCGCTTCCGCGCCGCGCGAGTTACGGAGCGTGAAAATGTCAGCCGCCGCGCCGTCTTTTGTTTTTCCGAACGGCTGTTTTTTGATTGACGGTTTGGCTTCCGCCGACAGAAAAATTCCGCTCAACAAAATAAAAATCGCGCCGATAAAAATCTGTACGGATTTATCCATTTTTAATTTCGCTCCGCAAGTAAGTTGAATTTTCCGATTAAAATTTTCGACTTAAATTTTTAATCGCCGCATAAGTTTTTGTTGCGGCGAACGCGCCGTGGACAGGCGTTTGACAAAAACTTCGCGCAATCGAAGAATCCAGGTTCAGAAAACCGCTTAACCAAAAGATAAAGGAATTATTTTCTTTGTCAATCAAAATCTGCTAAATTTCTTTTTCGGAGAAACAAAAAAAATGAAAAATTTTCGCGCTTTATGCGCCTTGCTTGGCGTTCTGTTTTTTTTCGGCGCGTCGTGCAAAACCAATCAAAGCGGCGAAACCGCCACGAACGCCGGAAACGGCGGAAACGCGACGGGCAATTCAAAAAACTTTAAGCTCGCGTTTGTCACCAACAACGCTTCGGATTACTGGACAATCGCCCGCAAAGGTGTCGAAAAAGCCGACGCGGAATTAAACAACGTCACGGTCGAATTCAAGCTGCCCGGCGAAGGAACCGCCGCCGAGCAAAAACGAATTATCGACGACCTCGTTTCGACGGGCGTGAACGGCATCGCCATTTCGCCGGTTGACCCGGACAATCAAACGCAGCTGATCAACGAGACGGCGAAAAAAACGCTGGTCATTACGCAGGATTCGGACGCGCCGAATTCGGAACGCGCCTTGTATATCGGCACGGACAACGTAGCGGCGGGACGGCAGGCGGGCGAATTGATTAAGGAAGCATTGCCGAACGGCGGAAAAATTATGCTGTTCGTCGGCAAATCCGACGCGCGCAACGCCGGCGAACGCTCGCAAGGCATCAAAGACGCGCTGCAAGGCTCGAACATTACAATTATAGACACGCGCACCGACGACACGGACCGCGCCCGCGCCAAATCGAACGCCGCCGACACTCTGGTCAAATATCCGGATGTCGCCGCGCTCGTCGGGCTTTGGAGCTATAACGGTCCGGCGATTTTGAATGCCGTTAAAGACGCGGGCAAAACCGGACAGGTGAAGATAATTTGTTTCGACGAAGAAGACGAAACGCTCGCCGGAGTTAAAGACGGCGCGATCTTCGCCACGGTCGTCCAGCAGCCGTTTGAATTCGGCTATCAATCGGTCAAACTGATGGCTGATATTTTGGGCGGCGACAAAACGAAAATTCCCGCGAACAAACAAATCAACATACCGACGCTCGTGATAAAAAAAGATTCGGTCGAAGAATTTACGAAGAAAATCAACGGCTTGCGCGGGCGCAGCTAGAATAAAAATAAACGGTAAGCGGCAGATGCGAATTTACCAATTACCACTTACCACTTTTATGATTCTCGAAATGCAAAAAATCGGCAAGCGATTTCCCGGCGTGGTCGCGCTCGACGCGGTTGATTTTTCGATTGCGTCGGGCGAAGTCGTCGCTCTGGCTGGTGAAAACGGCGCGGGTAAATCTACGTTGATGAAAATTCTCGGCGGCGTTTATCAGCCGGACGGCGGACAGATTTTCGTTGACGGCAAAGAAACGCAGATTCGCTCGGTAACCGACGCGACCAAAAACGGCATCGGTTTCGTGCATCAGGAATTAAATGTTCTGGACAATCTGACCGTCGGCGAAAACGTTTTTCTCGGACGCGAGCCGCGGCAATTCGGATTTCTGGTTGACCGCCAAAAATTAAATTTTGACGCGGAAGTTTTCTTAAAAAGATTGGGCTTGAATATTTCGCCGAAAACACGTCTCGGCGAGCTTTCCATCGCGCAGCAGCAAATGGTCGAACTCGCCAAAGCGTTATCATTGAACGCACGAATTTTGATAATGGACGAGCCGACTTCGAGCCTGACGTTGACCGAAACCGAAAGGCTTCTGGAAGTTATCAAAGATTTGCGCGGACAGGGCGTGAGCATTATTTATATCTCGCACCGTTTGGGCGAAATCAAGCAAATCGCCGACCGTGTAGTGGTTTTGCGCGACGGCAGAAACGCCGGAAGTTTAGAGCGCGAACAAATCAATCACGACGCGATTGTTAAATTGATGGTCGGGCGCGACATAGAACGATTTTACAAACCGCCGTTGGCGAACGAAGGCGCGAACGATTCGATCAGCGTCCGCAATTTGCGAACCGCGCGTTATCCGAAGTGTTCGATTTCGTTCGACGCGCGGCGCGGCGAAATTCTCGGATTCGCCGGTCTGGTCGGCGCGGGACGCTCCGACGCGGCGCAGGCGATTTTCGGCGTTGACGCGCCGCTCGGCGGGCAAATTTCGATTGACGGCGCGCCGGTTAAAATTCGTTCGGCGCGCGACGCGATTCGTCAGGGCATTTATTTAATTCCCGAAGACCGCCGCCATTCGGGTTTGATTGTGGACGTTTCGGTGCGCGAAAATATTACGCTGCCCGCGCTTTCGCGTTACGCTTCGGCGGGACTTATCAGCAATGAAGCGGAAAGCCGCACGGCAAAAACGATGTGCGAAAAGCTGAACGTCAAAACCGCTTCGATTGAAACCAAAGCGGCAAATTTGTCGGGCGGCAACCAGCAAAAAGTCGTGCTGGCGAAATGGCTTTCGCTCGATCCGAAATTATTGATTTTCGACGAGCCGACGCGCGGCATAGATGTCGGCGCGAAAGCCGAAATTTATACCCTGATGAGAAAATTGGCGGAAAGCGGCGTGGCGATTATGATGATTTCATCGGATATGGAAGAAGTTTTGGGCGAAAGCGACCGCATCGCCGTGATGCGCGAAGGCGCAATCACCGGCATTCTCGAGCGCGAAGCGGCGAGCGAAGAAGCCGTGATGCGGCTGGCGGTCGGCGCGGCGGAAAGTTCAGAGCGAGAAGGCGGAATTTCTTCTCGCTAAAATTAGGAACGCCGCTAACAGCGATTTAACCCGGACAAATCGGAAGTTTAGCAATCAATTCCAGTCGCTCAACTTTCAAAGATTTTTGCAAAAATTAAAACGGCTGCGCCCGCTAAATAGTTTTCGAATTATGCCGTCGGTTTTCGCGGCGAAATTCCGTTTCGTTGAAGGCAAAAATCTCGAGCGCGAGCAAACCGGAAACAATTTATTTCGCGCCGACCGAAACTTTCGTAAAAGAAATATTATGAAAAATTTTCAAAAATCGTTTTATTTTTTCGCCGCGCTGCTCGTCGCGCTTTCCGTTTCGGCAAACGCGCAAACCGCTGGCGAACGCTCTTCGTTTAATGACGATTGGCGATTTGAGCGAAACGATCCGGCGGGCGCGGAAGGCGTTCTCGGTTACGAAAAAATTACCGACTGGATGCGCTCGACCGGCAACGAATTTGTTTTGACATCGAATGCCTCTAAATCTTCGAGACCGGCGGGCAACGTCGGCGAGACGGTCGCTTATACGAAAAAAGATTTTGACGACGCGAATTGGCGAAAGTTGAACTTGCCGCACGATTGGGCGATTGAAGGCGACTTCGTCCGCGAGCTGCCGGGCGAAACCGGCAAGCGTCCGTATGCCGGTGTCGGTTGGTACCGCAAACATTTTACCGTTTCGCCGAACGACAAGGAGCGGCAAATTTTTATTGATTTCGACGGCGCGATGTCGTATCCGGCAATTTGGCTCAACGGGAAATTCGTCGGCGGCTGGACTTACGGTTATTCTTCGTTTCGTCTGGATTTAACGCCGTATCTCGAATACGGCAAAGAAAATGTTTTAGCCGTCAGAATCGAAAATCTGCCCGAATCTTCGCGCTGGTATCCGGGCGCGGGCATTTATCGCAACGTGTGGCTCGTGAAAACCGCAAAAATTCACGTCGCGCACTGGGGAACTTACGTCACAACGCCGGAAATTACGAACGATTCGGCGGACGTAAAAATTGAAACGAACGTTCAAAACGAATCGGCGGAAAACGCGAATGTTTCCCTCAAAACTTCGATTTATGAAATTACCAAAGACGACCGAAAAATCAATCGGGCAATTGCCGTTTCGGAAAAACAAAATTTGAACTTGAACGCAAATTCGAGCGGAAAAGTTTTGACGAATTTGCAAATAAAAAATCCGAAACTCTGGAACGTAAATGCGCCGAATCGTTATCTGGCAGTCACGGAAATCGAGAAAGGCGGAAAGGTTGTTAATTCATACGAAACCGCTTTCGGCGTTCGTTCGATTAAATTCGACGCGGCGAAAGGCTTTTTTTTGAACGGCGCGAAATTATATTTGCAGGGCGTTTGCGACCATCACGATTTGGGCGCGCTCGGCACGGCGATAAATTATCGCGCGCTCGAACGGCAACTGGAAATCTTAAAGCAGATGGGCGTGAACGCGATTCGCACTTCGCATAATCCGCCCGCGCCGGAGCTTTTGGAACTCGCCGATAAAATGGGTTTTGTCGTGATGGACGAAGCGTTCGACGCGTGGGCGCGCGGCAAAGAGAAAAACGATTACCATCTTGTTTTCGCCGATTGGCACGAGAAGGACTGGCGTTCGCAGCTACGGCGCGACCGCAATCATCCGTCGGTAATTTTGTGGTCAATCGGCAACGAAATCTGGGAACAAGGCACGCCCGAAGGTCATCAAATAGCGGCGGAATTGACGGCGATTGCCCACGAAGAAGATTCGACGCGTCCGACGACTGCCGGCGCGAACGACACGCGTTCCGGCTACAATGGATTTCAAAAAACCGTAGACGTTTTCGGCTACAATTATAAACCGCAGGAATACGCGAAATTCCGCGAAGCGAATCCTTCGATTCCGCTTTTTTCGAGCGAGACGGCTTCGACGATCAGCTCGCGCGGCGAATATTTTTTCCCCGTTTCCGACGACAAAAGCAAAGGTCAAGCGGATTTTCAGATGAGTTCTTTTGATTTATACGCGCCGCCGTGGGCGACTTCGCCCGACACGGAATTCGCGGGACAAGATGAAAATCCGTTTGTCGCGGGCGAATTTGTCTGGACGGGTTTTGATTATCTGGGCGAGCCGACACCGTTTGACGGAAAAACAAAAACGATGCCCGAAATCAGCGATCCCGATGTGCGAAAAAATTTTGCGGACGAACTCGCGCGAAACGGCGAAATCCAATTAATCTCGCGCAGCTCTTATTTCGGCATTATTGATTTGTGCGGTTTTCCGAAAGACCGTTTTTATATTTATCAGGCGCGCTGGCGACCCGATTTGCCGTCGGCGCATATTTTGCCGCATTGGAATTGGGCGGAAAGAACCGGGCAGATCACGCCCGTCCACGTTTACACGTCGGGCGACGAAGCCGAGCTTTTTCTGAACGGAAAATCTCTGGGCAGAAAAAAGAAAGGCGCGTTTGAATATCGTCTGCGCTGGGACGATGTCGTTTATCAGCCGGGCGAATTAAAAGTCGTCGCCTATAAAAACGGCAAAAAATGGGCGGAAGATGCGGTGAAAACGACCGGCGCGGCGGCGCAAATTTCGATGCAAGCCGACCGCGCGGAAATCAAAGCCGACGGACACGATTTATCGTTCATCACGGTCAAAATTACCGACCGAAATAATTTGACTGTTCCGCGCTCGAAAAATTCGATTCGTTTTGAAATCGAAGGCGCGGGCGAAATCGCGGCGACCGACAACGGCGACGCGACCGATTTAAATTCGTTCCAATCGAAATCACGCCGCGCGTTCAACGGAATGGCTCTGGTCGTCGTTCGTTCGATTAAAGGCAAGCCTGGAAAAATCAAATTGAAAGCCGTTTCCGACGGTTTGCAAACGGCGGAAATTACGCTCGGCGGAAAATAAATTATGAAATACAGACAATTCGGACGAACCGGCTGGTCGGTTTCGGAAATCGGTTACGGAATGTGGGGAATGGGCGGCTGGTCGGGTTCGGACGACGACGAATCCTTAAAATCTTTGCAGCGCGCGGTTGATTTGGGCTGCAATTTTTTCGACACGGCTTTTGTTTACGGCAACGGGCGCAGCGAAAATCTTTTGGGAAAATTAGTTAAAAATAATCCCGAAAAAAAACTTTATACGGCGACGAAAATTCCGCCGAAAAATATGAAATATCCGACGCTGCCCGAATACTCTCTGGACGAATGTTATCCGCCCGCACACATCGAGGAATTTTTGCATAAAAGTCTTGAAAACGCCGGACTCGAACGATTCGATTTGCTGCAAATTCACACCTGGAACGACGATTGGACGAATGAATCAGGCTGGTCGGCGATGCTCGATAAATTGAAGCGCGAAAATTTGATCGGAGCCTGCGGAATTTCGATTAACCGCTGGGAACCGTGGAACGGCGTGAAGGCGGTCAGAAGCGGAAAAATTGATTCGGTGCAGGTCATTTATAATATTTTCGACCAGAACCCGGAAGACGAATTGTTTCCCGCCTGTGCGGAAATGAACGTCGCCGTCATTGCCCGCGTGCCGTTTGACGAAGGAACTTTGACCGGCACTTTGAACAGTGAAACGACGTTTCCGGCGGACGATTGGCGCAGCCGATATTTCACGCCGGAAAATCTGCTTCCGAGCATCGAACGCGCCGACGAATTAAAGAAAATCGTGCCGGAAAATTCGACGCTCGCCGAAATTGCGCTGCGGTTTATTTTAAACAACCCGAACGTTTCGACGATTATCCCCGGAATGCGAAAAATCAAAAACGTCGAAGCGAACAGTGCCGCGAGCGATGCCGGAAATTTACCGGAAGATTTAATTGCCGAACTAAAAAAACATCAATGGATTCGCCAGCCCGCGCCTTGGTCGGATTAAGTTTGCAGCCGGACGCACGAAGTCGGCGCGTGTTCATAAACATTGCGCGCTGACTGCGGGTGCGCTTCTGCATTTAAAGTGCGGCGGACTTTTACATATCGCTTTTTTTCGGTGAAATTCAAACGACTTTTGGGCGTTTCGCGTCCGACCTTACGCGCCGTCATTCGCCCGCTGGCAGCGGGCGAAATTTTACCTTCAAAAAATGGCGCGACAATTTTCGGCGTTTGCAGTTCGGTCAATTATTCAAAAAATCTGCTCGTTTGACTCTTTTTTTTTGCTTGGCGTTTTTACAAAGACAAAATATTCGGTGAGAGATATTCGCGCCCTTCGATTTCAACACTGATTTGCGGAAAGTTCGGCGTGGTGGTGATCGTTTCAATTCCGCCCGTCCGAACAATCACCGTTTCTTCCGTTTTCGTTCCGGTGATCGAAGGATTCCAAGCGAACGCCTGATTCGCAAAAACCGTTTCCGACGATTCGGGATGCGCGACCCAATCGCGCGTTTGATAGCCCGCCGCGCCGCCCTGATGATGCAATTTTTCTTCGCCGCGGAAATTTTCCGCGGCGTATGCGTCAGCCGCGATTTTAAAAATCTCCGCGCCCGTCGCGCCCGGCTTCGTCGCCGCCAGAATTTTGGCGTTGACGCGGGCGCACGCTTCGGTGCGAATTTTCAAATCTGCGGGAACCTCACCGGCGCAAATAATCCGCGAAAGCGAAGCGATTAATCCGCCGCGTTTGGCGCAGACGACAATCATTAAAGTTTTCGTCCAGCGTTTTTCGGTCGGAACCGGATGACGAAATTTTTGCAAACGCTCGTCCGCCGCGACTAAAGTTACCACCGTCGAAATATTTTTCGCGGCGAGCGCGTCGTTCGTCCGCCGCGCTACTGCTTGTTCGCTTTCGCCGCCGCGCAGAGTTTTTAACACCTCGCCGAGCGTCGCGCCGGCATCTTTCCCGAGATGGCGGAAGCGTTCGATTTCCGCGTCGGTCAATTCGTAACGACACGTTGCGATGTCCGCTTCGACGATTGGCGTTTGCGAATTTAAGAACAAATCCGCGCCGAGCGCATCTTTGTTTGGCAAAAGCGACGCGGCTTTATCCGTCAAAAAACCGTTGGTTTTTTCTTCCGTCCAGTCAAATTCAACCGGCTCGAAATCCGTTTCGGAGATTTCTTCGGTCAAAATGCGCGGCATCTCGATGCGGTTGGCGAGAACGAACCGTTTGCCGTCGCGTCTGAACAGCAGCGCAGCCGCACCGTTTTCGCGGCTGCGGTCAATGCCGCTGTGCGCGCCGGCGGTCGCCCACGCAAAATTCGGCTGCGAATTAATCAACACGCCGTCCAGATTTTTCGCGCGGAGCATTTTTAGAAGGCGTTCGGTTTTAATCGAAATTTCAATTTGACGGTTCACTATTTTATTGGTTAACTCCGCTCGCCAAAAATCCGCCGTCAACGGTTAAAATTTCGCCGCTGCCGATTAATGCCGCATCCGACGCGGGAAAAATCGCCGCGCCCGCTGGTTCTTCGACCCTGCCGAACCGCTTCATCGGCGTTCGCATCTGAAATTCTCTGCCGCGCCCGGTTTCATCGAGCAATTTATCATTCAGAGCCGTGCGGAAAACGAAGGGCGCGACGGCGTTGACGTTTACGCCGCGCGCCGACCATTCGACCACTAAAGATTTTGTCAGCGACGCGACCGCCGCCGACGTGCCGCCGCCGCCGACCGCCGTTTTTCCGTTTAATTCCAATGCCGTATAACTCATTTGAAAGTGCTGGTTCTGGCTTCGAGCCGCGCAAGTTTTCAGCTTGAAACGCCCGATAAATTTTAATTTCGGTTCGCTAAATTATTCGCAAAAGGTCAAATCATTCGCCTGTTCGCGGGTCTTTTCCGCACTAATTCTTCAGTCAGCGGCTTGCTGATATTTCCCTGATGAACCTGTCACGACAATTTTCACAAAATCTCCTTATAAATTTCTCACTTCCAGAATTAGTTTGCCGCGAACGTGTTTCGTTTCAATTTCCCGATGCGCTTCGGCGACTTTTTCTAAAGGAAACACTTTGCTGATAATAGCCTTTATATTTCCGTCGTCAATCAAATTCACAATTTCGGTTAACCATTCCTGCTTCATTTGAACATAATCAATTTCGCCTTTCGCATTCTTCTTTGCCAGTGCTTCGGTCACCTCGTCGCTGATCGGAACTTCAGCGTGCGTGCTGACCAAAATGCCGCCTTACTTTAAGACTTTGACGGAATTTATCTGCAAATCGCCGCCGACCACCGGCGCGGCATCGAACACCACGTCTATGTCGTGCAGTAAATTTTCAAACTTCTGTTTGTTATAGTCAATTACTTCATCAGCACCGAGTTCGGTTAAAAAATCGTGATTATGCGCCGAAGCGGTTCCGATGACAGACGCGCCTTTCCATTTTGCCAATTGCAGAGCGAAAAGTCCGACACCGCCAGCCGCGCCGTGAATCAAAATGCGCTGTCCGGCTTGCAGCTTTCCGCAATCAAAAATGCCCGTCCAGGCTGTCAGTGCCGCCAAAGGCACGCCTGCCGCCTCAACAAAACTAAGGCTTTTCGATTTTAAGGCGAATTGAATCGCCTTTGCCGCCAGATATTCGGCGTAACTTCCATCGCCAAGAAAATTAGGAACCCCGTAAACTTCATCGCCTTTGCTGAAATTATTTACGTCGCCGCCCGTTTCTTCGACAACGCCTGCCGCGTCCCAGCCCAATGTAACCGGCAGCGGCAGCCTCAACAAGTCGTTCGCTCCTTCACGGATTCCAGCATCAACAGGGTTTACGCCGCTCGCATATACTTTCAATAAAATTTCATCGGAGGCGGGAACGGGACGTGCCGTCTCTTCTAACTTCAAAACATCCGTTCCGCCGAATTCATGAATCCTGACTGCTTTCATTATTTTATAAATTTCTCGTAAATTGCTCTCTGACTAAAATCCGAACTTCTAAATTTATGATACAGGGATTTTCGCCGGTATAGTTAGCCGAATCAGCGATAGTTAAATCCGAAACGGGAAGTTTCGCCGTTAAACAGTCGCTCCGGCAAACCGCTCGTCATCTGATTTTGCCTGAGAAAGAAAACTTCTCTCTCAAAGTAAACAAGCCGGATTCAATTTCGCGTTTTCACGGTTGAACGGATTGATTAAGAAACATTTAAGCGGCAGAATTGATTTGAACGAAAAGACTCCGGCGGCGATTTATGAAATCACCCGAAAAGCGATAACGAATTAATTTTTTTGGATGCATTATTAAACGAACATTCGATTATTAAAAGAAGTAAAAAGATGTGCGGCGATGATTGGACGGCGGAAGCTATTCCGAATCAAAAAGGAAAAGTTGTAATAGTGACCGGTTCGAGCAGCGGCATCGGTTTTATGAGTTCGCTTCTGGAAACGTCAGTCGAAGATTTTACGAGAATCCGGGAAACACTTTTCTCTGCGGAAAGTTGGCGGCGAATTTGAAGGGTTTAGCGAATAATATTTACTTTACAGATTTTGAGTTTTGACCAGCCCTGATCGGCGGTCACGGCAGGTATTTTCAGTTTTACAGCGAGTGCCAGACAAGCGCGGTCACCCAGGGATAAACCATACTGCTTGGTAACGGGTCTCAGCCGCGCCGCCGCCCACGCCAAATCCTCCGTAAATTCTACGATTTGTCCGATTCCCAAAACGGAAACGGCAAGCCGCGCGCTTCCTTCATCCATTCCGGCTTCGAGCAGTTTGGCGGCGACCTCCGTTAAGTTCACGCTGCTGACGGCGGATTCCGCAAGCAGCGGAATTACTTTTTTTTCGCCGCGTTCGCCGTTCAAAACTGCCAGAACGGCTGAAGCGTCGAGTATATTCTTGATCATTCAATTATCACACACGCCCCGCAATTTCTTTCCGCCGTTCGGCTAACAACTCTTCCACCAAACTTCGATCTTTATCAACCTGCTGCCTGACTAAAGCCTGCGCCTGCCGAACGGCTTCGCTTTGAGTCAGAAGCCGAACTTCGCCGTTATCCTGTAAAACGAGCGTTACCGCATCTCCAACCTGCAAGCCCAGGCTTTTGCGAATCGCCGTCGGAATAACGACGCGATTTCCGTTTGTTAACCTGGTAACTTCTGTAATCATAAATATAACTATATATGATGAATAATTCTCTTTCAAGGGATTATATTCCCTTAAATGGCAATCGGTAAAATAATGTCATTATTTAGAATAATGGCATTAACTCCCATGAAGTCATACTTCAAAAACTAGAATATGACATCTTTTGGTTACACATTCTCGACAAATGTGTAACCTTTATTTTGGGAAAATTTTGCGCTAGAATCCGTTTGTGAACACCTCCGAAAAACTGAAAATTTCAGATGCCGGCAATGCTACGCTCGCGCTCGATGTGAATGCGGTGGTCGAAAGCTGGCTGACCAGAACCATCAATTCATCTTTGAAACGAAGCAACGACATTCGCAATGATAAATCGAAAGCCGTTTTTGATTTTTTTGATTTTTGCGGAAAATCGGCTGAACATGTTTTGCCGGGTGACGTGGAAGAATGGCGTTGGTATCTTAAAACTCAAAAATTGGCTGACGGGACGATTTATAATCGAATTTCTGCGTTATCGCAGTTTTACGAATATCTGAGAAATGAAGTCGGGATGTCGAAATTTATTCCCGTTAATCCGGCGCGGGTTTCGTTGCCGAAAGCCCAAAAACCTTTTCAGTCGGAAAGCGTCAAGGCACTATCTCGCGAAGAGCTTGGCAAATTGCTCGAGGTTGTTGCCATTCACGCAATTGATAAACGACCCGTTCATCTAAGAGATTACGCCATTCTACAGTTTTATGTCGCCACCGGACGGCGGCGCGCCGAGATTATCAGTCTTCGCGGAGACAGTATCGAGATTAAAGACGGCAGATTTTTTATCAAAGCTAAAGTTAAAGGCGGATTTTTCCTCAACTTTGAACTCGACGACGAGCCAACCAAAAATGCTTTGTTCGCGTATCTTGAAGCGACAAATCGCGCTGATATTTTCAGTCGCAACGAACCGCTCTGGCTCAGACACGATAAAGGAGCCGGTTCGAGTAAAAACAAAGGGTTAACCTCGCACGGATTTGTGCGCCGCATGGAAATTTACGCCGTTGAAGCCGGAATTAAACATTTTCACATTCACCGTTTGCGACACACCTACGCCAAAATCGTCTCGGAATATTCGGAATCAATGGCGGAAACTCAAGAGGCTCTGGGACACAGCAATATCAAAACCACGCAAATTTATGTGCAAAGACTGGCGGTTAAAAAAGACAAACATTCAAAATCCATCCGCGACGCGCTGAAGAAATGATTCTGGTTTCAGATCTCTCTGTAGAAAGTTTCGTGCGTCCGCGCCTCGACCGCCCGCAGATGCGTTTTCATCTTCGGCTAACAATGTCCGCCTGCATCGCCGGAGTTATACAGCTATTCTGTCTCTGTTTTTTTTACACCTGAAATCTGCTCTAATTCCTGTGACCAAAAATGTATTTTGAATTGCTGAGACACGACGGGAAAACATTTTGCGCTGACATCGGAAAAAGAAAAGAACCGCTTTTTCAACAGCTCTTTTCCCGCCCGTAAAAGAATTTTCTTTGATTCTTTATTATTTAAATATTCGCATCTTAATCGAAAATAACGGCGGAGGATCTCAAATTCATACAACGAAATTATTCGCCGTCGGATCGCTTTGCTGAATACTTGTTAGGGCGCAAAAGCCGCCGGGGTGGGAATATCATCGCTCGCCCCGAACTGTACGCCGGTGAAGCCCTGCAAACTGCGCTGTAGATACCAGCTTCCGTTTGACGGGCGAAACACCGCGACATCGGCTTTACCGTCGCCGTCGTAATCCGCCGGCACGGGTTTGTCGGTTGCCAAACCGAACGAAATGCCGGCGAATCCGAGCTGACTTTGCAGCAGATACCACGTTCCGCCGCGATAGACGGCGAGATCGGTTTTGCCGTCGCCGTCAAAATCCGCCGGCGCGGGTTTGTCGCCCGCCTGTCCGAACTGAATGCCGGTAAAACCAGTCGTCGAACGATTGATATACCACGTTCCCGAACGATAAACGGCGACATCGGCTTTGCCGTCGCCGTCGTAATCCGCCGCCACCGGCACGTCGCCCGCTTGTCCGAATTGGATGCCGTAAAATCCGACTTGCGACCCCTGAATATACCAAACTCCGTTTGACGGACGGAAGACCGCGATGTCCGCTTTGCCGTCGCCGTCAAAATCGGCGGGCATCGGCAAATCGCCGCCTGCGCCGAACTGGATGCCTGTGAAGCCAAGCTGCGAACGATTCAGATACCAGGTGTTTGAGCGAAAAACGGCGACATCGGTTTTTCCGTCGCCGTCGAAATCGGCGGGCGTGATTTTATCGCCGCTCTGACCGAAACCGATGCCTGAAAAACCACTCTGCGATTGCTGCAGATACCACGCTCCGCTTGACGGGCGAAACACCGACACATCGGCTTTACCGTCGCCGTCAAAGTCGAACCGCGCGGAGGAAGAAGCGGCGTTGGCAGGCGTAAAAACGTAAGCTGCGCCGCGCTGAAAATTATTAAAGGAAGCTCCGGCGATTGCCGTCGAATCGCTGATGGCGACGCTGATGCCAAAGTAATTGTAAGCCGCGCCGTCCGCCGCCGTCAGTTTTTGCTGCTCCGTCCAGACGGTTCCCGCTCTTGAAAAAATATACGCCGAACCCTGATTTTCATTCGCCCCGACATCATCAAAATCAGAGCCGATAATTGCCGTGTCGCCGCTGATGGCGAGGCTTGTGCCGAAATAATCATTGACCGCGCCGTCCGCCGCCGTGTAATTTCCCTGATCCGTCCAGGAGCTTCCGACTCGCTTGTAAAAATTGACCATTCCCTGACCCGGATTCGCACCGACGGTGGCTTCGGGTGAACCGACGAGCAGGGTTTCGCCGGAGATGGCGACGCTCGCGCCGTATTTGCCGTTCGCCTGAAATCCGATCTGCGATGCCCACACGCTCGTGTTCGGAATTCGCTCGAACACGTAGGCATAGCCCGTTTGAGAGCCGGTAACGTTGCTGCCGATGGCTGCCAGTGTGCCGGAAATACTGACGCTGTTGCCGAAATGATCGTTGTTATTGCCGTTGCCGGGAATCGTCAATTTCTGCTCCTGGCTCCAAGCCGTTGCCGAACGATAGAAAATATATGCCGCGCCGACATCGGTTCGGTTCGGTGTATCGGCGTTGTTCGCCCCGATGATGGCAAAATTGCCGGTCATTGCGACGCTGAAGCCGAAAGTATCATTTGCCGCGCCGTCCGTCGCCGTCAGCTTTTGATTCGAAATCCAGGTCGCGCCGCCGGACGCGCGCTCGAATACATACACCGCGCCCTGATTCGCGCGACCGTTCGCGTCGTTGCCGAGCGCGCCGACCATTATCACCGTTTCGGCGGGAGCGGGAATGTCGGCAATGGCGACACTATTGCCGAACTGGTCGTTTGCCGCGCCGTCCGCCGCCGTCAATTTTTGCTGAAACGTCCAGACGTTCGACGGATTTCGCACGAAAACGTAAACCGCGCCCTGAGCGGCATTCGCGCCGACGGCGGCTTTAGAAGCCCCGATGACCGCCGTGTTGCCGGCGATGGCGACGCTGTTGCCTAAATAATCGCCCGACGCGCCGTTTGTCGCCGTCAGTTTCGCCTGCTGGCTGAAACGCGACTGCAAATCGGCGGGTTGATTGTCCGCGCTGCGGACTTGTCTGAACGCTTCGGCAAGCGAATCGAAGCCGCCGGTTTGCTTTAATTGTCGAATTGCCGGTTCGCCGCGCAATGTCCCGGCAATATTTTTTTCAGCCGCGTTTTTTGCCGCGCTGCTGTATAAGTCGCCGCCGAACTGAACGAACAGAAATATCGCAATAACCGACGAGGACAAAAAGTATCTTTTCAAGTTGTCATTCATAAATAGTAACCTCATAAATTTTTTACTCTTCGCAAACGAAATTTCCGTCGTTTCGCCTGTCATAATCCGTAATAATCGCCGCGCCGGTTTTACAATCCTTCTTTTTGATTCCATCAACATTTTTCATATCGGCGGCTCTGAAATTAACAATGGCGCGCGGACGATTTTTCATTCGTCTTCTCTTACCCGCCAAACGTTTTCCATACTGATAAGACAATTGATCGAAAAACCTTTCACAATAATTTCGCTAATGAAAAGAGAGGCTTGGAAAAGCCTCTCTTAACCGCGATTTCGCATTTGTTCAATTAACGCCGATGTTGTCGGTTCGGATGCCGTCGCCGTCGAATGTGGTGTCGAGCGCGCCGCTCGTATTGCTTCTGATAGTCCGAAAATCGTTTCCGTATGTTCCGGTAACGACAATTTTACTATCCGACTGTTGCGGACCGTCCGACGCTTGAAGCGACAGCGCGTAGATAGCTCCGGTATCGAGGACTTTCGTGCCGGAACCGTTAAAGGTCGTGTCGAACGTCCCGTCGAGGCGGTAGCGCGATACGACGGCGGTGCTGCCGATACGTCCCGCGACGACGATGCTGTTTGATACGCCGTATTTTACCTGAACTTTTACCGCGCTGTTCGCGCTGTCCTCGAGAGGATTGATTATTCTGCCGTAGGTGCCGAACGTACCGTCAGGCGAACCGTCATATGCGCTGCAACTCCAGACAATCGCTTGAGTCTTCTGGTTGATGGTGCCGTTGCCAGCCGTCGTCATTGAACCCGTGGCGACGATTTTATCTTCGCCGGCATAAGTAGAAACGAAAGCCAGCGATTTCGCGGTCGCGATTTGATTTGTGTCTTCAAAAAATCTGACCGTTCCGTCGCCGCTGCCGAAGGAATAATCGGGCGAGCCGTCGGAATTAAAGCGGGCGAGCGCGGCTGAATCTCCGAGATGGAAACCGGTATCACCGGCGACTATTATCTTAGTTCCCTGCATCGCCACCGCGTAAGCGGTAGAATCTAATCCTCTGATCGAGGTATAAACTATTCCACCGCTGCCGAACGTAACATCCAGTGTGCCGTTTGAGTTGAAACGGGCAAGCGGCGATGCGAGAGTGGTAAATGCCTGTGTGTGACCGGCAACGACAATTTTACCGTCCGACTGGATTACCAGTGCATTTAAACCGTCATTATATCCGCCGCTCAAATCCACTATCGAAATACCGCCGCTGCCGAATGATGTATCAAGTGTCCCGTTGGAATTATATTTGACCAATGCGGAATCGGTTTGCGTAACAGCGTTGGAATTGCTAGAACCCGCCGCCAAAATTTTACCGTCCGCTAAAACCGCCACGGCATTCGCGCCGCTAAACGTGCCGACAGCGGTCAGAACTTTGCCGCCCGTGCCGAACGTGGTGTCGAGCGAACCGTTAGCGTTGTAACGAACCAGAGAGAATTTGTTTTTCGACGCATCGGAACTTTGTCCGGCGACAACCAGTTTGCCGTCCGACTGCGTAGCCAAAGCATAAGCGACATCTTTGCCGTTGACCGGTCTGATAATAATTTTATCAGACGGTGCCGCCAAGAAATCTCTCTGCGCGAAAATCGTGCCGACGATTTGCGAAAGACATATAATTCCGAGCAAAAATACGATTAACCGTTTAAATTTCGATTGTTGTTTCATTTGTTTCAGGTTCCTCCGATAATTTAGAAATCCGCTTTCACTGTTGATAAGATATTTCGGAAAAACCATTTCAAATTATTTTTATTGTCGTAAAAACTGCAATAAAAATTTGAAAATCGTCTTCTCGCGTTGCAGGAGAAATTTTGAGAAGGAAGAAAGTTAAAAGAAAGATTGTCATATAGAAAACAATCTGAATTTCGACGAGCCGGTGCAGAGGTTTTTTGCGGCGCGAGGCGAGATTAATGATTGCGGTTTGTTCGGCGCGGGCAGGCTCGTATAAAAGTCGCCGCCTCCGGGTGCGGTCAGATTTTTATCGGCGGCTCTTTTATTAATTTGCCGGTTTTTTCGTCCGCGCTGATCTTTTCAAAAAGGTCAGTAATCCGACGATTCGCCAGCCGTCTTTCTTCAGAGCGGAATGTGCGGATGTATCAAATACTGTTCGGAGGTTTCGACGACTTTTCCGGCTCAGCGCGACATTTTCCGGTGAATGATCGTTTTTGCCAACCTGCCGCGCCAGAGTTCCGGGCAAAATTCTCCGGGCGTAGATATTTTGCGGGTTCTTTCAGCAAAATCTTATTCAAATCGTTCTGCGTTCTGACGTAATCGCCTTGTTCATTTCGACAAATAATGCCGCCTTCAATTATCTTTTACGCTTCGGTCAAAGCGTCAGGCACAATCGCGTCAGGCGTTGTCTCTCCATCCGCCTGAGAACGGCGAACAACCGATATAATTCACATTATATACAGTTGACCATTCCCAAAATTTTGAAGACTCTTTTTATTTTGTTCAGACTGCCGACTGCCGATTTCAGAGTGGCTAAAATCGCCAAACCCGTTTGTTCGGCGGCTTTTGTCGCGGTTTCAATGTTAACTCCCGCGCCGACTTTGCCCGTCATCCAGCCGCCTTCCGGCAAATAAGGTCCGTGACCGGAAATGTAGATAAAATTTCCGGCGATGACGAAGGTTTGATAAACGCCGTGCGAAACGGGAGCCGGCGGCTCGATTTCAACGAGGTTTTTCCAAAATTTATGATTCCGTCTATGCAGCCGAAATTCAGAGTAAAGAAAGCGGCTCGCCTGAAAATTTTCTTCGGGTCAAAGAAAAGGCGTTCATCGCTCATACGACGAACGCCTTTTCTTCTTTTAGGCTGCCCGGATTAAACGGCTTTTCAATCTTGAATTAAATTGAAAAACCATTCGTGCGAGCCATATGATTGCCGTCTCCTATCCGGCTTATTTCCTTTTACTGCAAGCCCTCGCTATTGCTGTAAAAGTTAAGCTCGCTCAAATCCTCGAAGACGTTGATAACCTGCGCGGGAAATTGAAAACGCTTCGACTGCACCGAAAGGATGTAAGTTTGTCCGATTCCAACCGTCTCAAAGCGGTAATAGCCGAACGGATTTGTGCGCGTCGTGCGAATGCTTCCTGATTGATCGGTTAAATTAACCGTTGCATTGGCTAATCCTCTGTCGTTCGCTGTCAACACACGTCCGCCGATAGTCGCCGCCGCCGCGGTCGGCGCGCCGATGTTGATCGTGCCGCCCGTGTAACTCGGCTGCGCGAGCGGCGTGTTCGGGTCGGTTCCTGATGCCTTGCGCCGCGCCGGTGTGTCCGTAAACGTGATCGCCGTCGTTCCGGCAGGAGCATTCGTTGCCACCGTGAACGTCACGTTCACCAGAATCACGTTGTTTGCCGCCGCAATCGTCCCGCCCGGGAACGAGGTCACCGAGAAGCCGATCTGACCGGGCGTGTCGGCGTTGAAGACGACATCGCCGCCGCCGTTGCCGATTGTCACAGACGGATTGGTTAATTTAGTTGCATCGTAAGCGATGCTGAACGTGTAGCCCGCCTCGTTGCCGACCGTGTCCACGCGAATCGGCACGACCAGAGTTTGCCCGGCACCGGTGTTCTGATTGTCAATGCGAAACGCCGCCGGTCCCGCCAACGCCTTCCCGATTGATGTATCGAACAAGCGGAATGACGGTGAACTGAACGGCAGAGTGCCGAAAGACAAATCACCCACCTTGTCCGTCAGATTATCCTGCGCCGGAGCCGGACGCGAAGCCGGACCGCTCGCAAATTGTTTGGGGTCGGTGCCGACCGAGTAGCGGCGCGCCTGCTGCACGTCGTCGCCGTCCACAAAGCCGTCGCCCATCGTCGAGCGCGGCGAGCAGTCGGCGCGTTGGAATTCGTTGCTTTGATAGGGCAAGCCGGTGCCGACGGAGAAAAGGCGAATCTGCTGGATGTCGTCCGAATCCACAAAGCCGTCGCCGCCCGGACGCGTCTGCACGTCGGCTTCGTTAACTAAAGCCTGCACTTCAAATGCTCCGATGTCCGCCCCGTCGCCGCCCGAAACATTCGGAAAGTTGGCACTGGGCAAATCAATCGGTCGGGTGAAACCGCGCTGGTCGGCGATTACCCCGAAGCTATTGCCTTTGTCAATCGCCGGTGAACCGGTCAGCAGAGCGTGCGTCAGCGTTTTACCGCCGTTATTGCCCAGCGGCGCGAGCATCGCGTTGATTCCGGTTTGATCGCCGGTCGCCGTAAAACCGTTTGCGCCGCTAGCGTTGCCGACGAGATTGTAACCGTTTGACGTGAAATTGCCGTTGGCATCCGGCGTAAGCGAAGCCGAGTTTCCGGCAATGATCGTGTTGCGAATGTTGAAGTTCGTGTTGTTGAAAGTGATGACTCCGCCGCCGAACTGAACCGCCGAGTTGTTTGTGATCGTGCAATTTGTCGCCGTGACCGTCGCCCCGTTGTAAATCCCGCCGCCGAACTGACTCGCCGAATTGCCGGAAACGGTGACGTTCGTCAGATTCGTTACACTGCCGCTGACGGTCGCCACCGCGCCGCCGTTTTGCGCCGAATTGTTGTAGATGGCGGAATTAGTGAGCGTGAGCGTGCCGGAATTGCCAATCGCGCCGCCGTTTGCGCCGCTGCCGCTGTTTGCGCCGCGCGTGAAATTCAAATTGTTGGCGGCGAGATTGACTCCGCTGCCGACGGAGAGAATCTGCGTCGCGCCATTGCCGCTCAAAGTGATGGCGTTTGCTCCCGTGCCGCCGTTGATCGTCGTCAAAAAACCGCCGTCCGCCGAAGGCGCGAGCGGACTCGTCAAAGTTATCGTGCAATTCGCGCCGACACAGTTTGCGCTGTTGGCGGGAATGTTGAAGGTAATCGTGTTAAATGCGCCGTCGCCGTCCGCCGCGTCGAGAGCTTCGCGCAGCGAGCAGTTGCTGTCGCACATTCCGTCGTTCGTGTCGGCGGCGGTCGTCACGACGAGGTTGATCGGAATGTTGCACAAATAGCCGATCTGGAAGCTGCCGCCGGTCAACTGCATATTGTCATACCACGTCCCGGAAACGCTGGTGTCCACATCGGAAACGGTTCTCCAGCGCAGACCGATAGTTTGTCCGTTTGCCGCCGCCGGTAAATTAACCAGAGTCGTGAAACCCGTCCCGTTGCTGCCTGTCCACGCCTGCCTTGTGCCGAGCGAAGTGCCGCCGAGTAACGCTCTGGTATATCCGCCGGATACAAAACTGCCGCCGGCTGCCAGAATATCCTGATAAACACCGCCGCCGATTTTGATTTCCAAAACGCTGCCGTCGTAGCCGTTTTCCGTGCTGAATCGGTTGCTGAACGAAAGCTGGGCGGAAGCCGAGGTGATATTCGCCGATGTTTCAAGCGTTGCTTCGCCGCTCGCTGCCGGATCGGGCGCAAAAACTGAATTCGGTGCGCTGACCGCATTGACCGTCGTTGTGACCCAGCCGGTATTCGCACTGCTGTTAGTCTGAGTCCATCCAACCGGTAACGCCGGTGCGGTGACGCCGTCAAAGTTTTGCGTCGCGCCGCCGAAAATCGGAGTGCCGATTCTGAAAGACCGTGTTTGCGGAGCTTGTGTTCCCAAAACACTGCTGACATTGATCGTCACGGAATGCAGACTTCCGCAAGCGGCTCCCGCCGGAATCGTGTATGGAATCTGCATTGTAACAATCGCGCCGTTGGCGATGCTGCCGTAAGCGACGTTGGTTCCGCCGTTGACGTTCGCCGCCACGCTGTCAACGGTCGCGCCCGTCGTATTCGTGATCGCCACGCTCAATAAAACACTTTCGCCCGGTTCGGGAAATCCGTCGTTGTCGCCGGGAGCATCGCTGACCGAAAACGGGTCTGTCAATTTAACATTCAGAACATCAAACGATTCCACGACCGAAGTTCCGTTGTCCTGCGCCTCGAATCCCATTCCGCGAATGCGAAAGCCTTCGCGGACATCAGCCGCATCAGCCGCCGAATTGGCATTCGCCGCCGCGATGATCGCATCACGCGCCTGTATAAAATTCGGGCTGTTCGGTGTCAGTTTCAAACCGTCGGTGACGAGCTGCAGCGATTTGAGATTGCCGTTTGCCGCGCCGAGTCGAGTGATTAGTTGGGCGCGAAATTCCCACAATGCCGAACACCAGACTTCACCGGCGTTATGAACCTCAGTCGCGCTGTTCGCCGCGAAAACCGGATTGGCGGCAAACGCGCCGTCCGAAAGATTGATTTGATTCGGGTCAATGTCGGCGAAAGTCAACGGATTATGCGGACGATTATTCGGTCCGCCCGTGAACGATTTGATCGCGTATGGAAAACGGCGAATACCGTAATAATAGTTGTATGTGTAATTCGCCGTGAGTAAATACGTCGCATAACCGCCGGTGGCATAATTGGCGGCGAGCGGGTCGGACGGATTGGAAAGCAACGCCAGACCGTAAAAATCAGACCATCCTTCGCCCATACTTCCGGCGCGATTAGTGTTCAAACCGGAATTATTACCGACCAAGCGATTTGATAATCCGTGCGTCAACTCGTGAACCACAACATCGTTATCGAGGTCGCCGTCGCGGTCAGGATTCGGTCCGTTGAATATATACATCTGCATTCTTCCGCGTGTTCCGTCTGCCCCCGCCGCAAAGTTGGCATTGCTCGTTCCCGACGAATCCTGCGCTTCCGCCGAAACGCGGTCGTTGGCAGTTCCGCCGCGCCCGAAATTATCGTTTTGGAAATTGCGTGCCGCTTCGGTGAAACCGAGTTTATACGTTTCATCGTGATAGCGGTTGGTCGTGTAGAAAAGCTGCGTCACCGCGCCGTTTCGGAAAGCCGGAAGCGTCGGCGAATCGGTATTCGGGATGTAAGCAAAGTTAAAGACGCGACTCGTTCCGCTGACCGGCGCATCAACACCGTTCGTTCCGTCAATATCGAGACCGGCTTGCACATTATTGCCGTCGGTAAAACCGTTTGCGCCGTTTGCGCCGTCGGTGATCCAGCCGAGATTGTTAAAAGTATTCGGTGCTTCGTTTCCGGTCAGCGCGACGTTGCTACGCGAAATCAATGCGCCCTGTGTGCCGGTGTTCGGCGTGTTGAGTCCCGGAACAATCGGAGCCGGATTGTTGGCGACGTTCAACATATTGGCAGGATTCGTATAGACGTTGTAGGTTGCCGATTGCGTTTGGTCGGCGGAGATGTTTTTGCGCCACAGCAGCGCGCCGGTTTCGGCATCAACGATCACGTAGTAAGCATTCGTCGGCTTCCAGATCAAAACGCGCCACGCCGTGCGCGCCACGCCCGGTTCAATCGGAAAATACATCTTCTCGGCGGTCGTCGCCCAATCGCCCGTCCCGAAGACGGCTTTCAAATCATTGGAATCCGCGTAATTTTGATTTAATTCAGATTCTTTCAATTCGTAATTGACGTTAGCGGCGGCGGCTTGCACGGCAGCGAAAGGATCGCCGAAATCAGTCGAAAGCTCCGCGTAATCCAAGCCGGGGGCGAGATTATTAATTACGCGAAACATCGCGCCGTCGTGCGTAAATCCGGCTTTAATTTCGCCGCGAAAAACCGGAATGCCGTTAATCGTCTGTTCGAGATGTGCATAAGATAAATTGCCGTCCGGGTTCGTATAATCAGCCGTTGTTTTAAGCTGTTTGACCTGCGCTTTTTCCACGCCGATCAAATTATTATTGTCGGAAATGAATTGTCGTAGAACGCTCGAACGCTTCGCATTTGACGGTTCGGTCAAAAAAGCGCGTCCCTCCTGCTCGACATCGGGCGCGATCACTTCGGGAATGCGAATATCTTCGTTATATTCAATTTTCAAAGTCGGAACTTTTTCGCGCAGCAGATTTTCGCCGACAACGAATCGGTCTCGAACATCGGCAATCTCGACTGCGCTTTTACGGGCGGGAAGACGAAAACCGTACAACACATCGCTTTTCGATTTATTGGTGCGAATATCGTAATTCCCGATGCCGTCTTCCTCGCTGACGGTTCTTTTACTCAAATGCCTTTCGGAGTTCTTTTGACCACCGGCAACAGACTTAAAGGCGAACGGCAGAATTGCCAGAACGACCATCAATCCAACCATCGCTAACGCCAATAAAATACTTGTCCGTGTTACTATTCTTTCACCTATTTTCATTTTATCTTTCCCAAACTCCGTTGTGACGAAGGTTTAATTTAACCGATTTGAAATTCATCGCCGCCCTCAAAATTTACCTGCTGACTTTCTTTAGTTGTTCAATGCAGTCGCCAGACAGTTATCCTCTTACCCGTCTAAACGATATTTATTCGGGAAAAGGGTCAACAATTAACATTAAAATAAATTCTCGAAATTTATCGCTGCATTTTAATGAGCGAGAATGTTGAAAAAACACATTCATCGCCGGAAGAAAGTTACGGCGGCAAGCGCACTCTCGTCTAAAATTCAGTTCACGCCGGCAATGCCTCATTTATTTTTTCTTTCCCACTTTCGCCGTCGGTAAAAATCGGCGGCTCCACCGACGCGGCGAGAAATTGGCGCAGTTCAGCCAAATCTTCTTTCAAAACGAAGCCGCACGCTCCGGCTTCCGCCGTCGTTTCGCGCAACTCAATGTCAGTATACAGCGTGAACGGCAAAATCTTCGCGTCCGGGTATTTGCCGACGATTTTTCTTGTTGCCTTTAGCCCGTTCATTCGTTTCATCTCCCAATCCATCAAAACCCGGTCGGGCAGAAACCGCTCGTAACAATCGAGCGCGTCAAAGCCGTCCTCGCATTCGTGGATTTCTTTGGCAGCGGCGGGCAAATACCGGCACATCATTCCGCGCATCCGCGAACTGTCGTCAACGATTAAAACTTTCATTGGCACTCACGAAATCTAAATTTAAAATGTAAATATAAGCGGAAAACAGCGGCGTGAAAATCCGTAGGCTTGCGTATTTTTCTATGTAGGAATACATAGATTTGATTTGTCATTAATCGCCCGCCGCAGAGACGCGATGCATCGCGTCTCTCCCCGACGCACGATGCAGGTCGCGCCGGTTTTTTTACAATAATGATCGTCGGCGATTACA
The DNA here is from genome assembly GCA_964237235.1 of uncultured Pyrinomonadaceae bacterium. GTDB lineage: Bacteria > Acidobacteriota > Blastocatellia > Pyrinomonadales > Pyrinomonadaceae. The sequence goes on along the minus strand of CAXSGY010000017.1, from coordinate 61,919 downwards.
ATTTTGATTTGATCTGTCATCGTTTTTTTTAGCCGGAGCGCGGACACCCTTGTCCGCAAGCGTCTGCATGTGCATTTAGGCAAACACATCGTGAACATCAACCTGAACGCGGCGGACAACAGTGTCCGCGCTCCGGCTTCTACAAAAGATCGTTGCCGTCCGCCAGCATTTTTTTCAGACGATTGTTCGGCAAATTCGGCGAGTTGCCTTTATGAAAACCGTATACCGCACGCCGTCGAAACGCACCAGACCGTCGTTCGTCGTCAGCCACAGATAACCGTCCGTCGTCTGCGCGATGCCGGTCACCGAATTCTGCGGCAATCCATTGTCCGCCGTCCATTGATCGAAATGATACTGCGCCGCCCCGCCGCCGCAGGCGAATAAGAGATATATGAATGTGTAAGATAATCGTCGAATCACGGTTCGGCATTTCTAATCGGCGCGAACTGTTCAACAAAAGTCGGTAAAAGTTTGTTGGATTAAATGAAGAACATAATACATCAACCGCCGCCCGCAATACGTCCGTTTTTAATTTCCAATTTTTATAATTTTTACTCTGGCTGTATATCTATTATCTTCTAATACAAGTTTACAACGGCAGATTCATCCGTTTCAGCAAAGCATTCAAAACGTCCCACAGATAATTCGTATCGGCATCCGAACTTTTATTCTCGAACGGCAAAACGGCGATGGCATTGATTTGTTTAGTGGGCGGCGTGAAAAAATTGCCGCCGGCGAGAGCAGTATGAAGCGAACGCAGGCAGCACAATCTTCGGTAGTTTTTCGTTTTTTGTAAAAAAAAACGCCGATCGCTCGTGTTTCCCTTGCAATTAATCTCGTAATCGGCGAAATTTAACAAAAACAAACCCTGTAAAAACTTATAACCAAAAGCAGAAAACTTATGGATTTTCCCGGAAGAGGAGAGAAATGAGATTTGAAATTTTTACAGATATGCAGAACGGTTGGCGTTGGAGATTTATCTCGAAAAGCGGGCGCATAATCGCCGTCTCATCGGCAAGCTATGAGGATAAAGAGAGTTGTCTGCGTTCAATTGAAATCGTCAAAAAATACGCGCCCGACGCGCCCGTCGAACGAAAATAGAAACATTAAATCAACTCTTCTTCCGTGTAATTCATCTTTCGGAATGAGATACTAAAAACCGGATAAAAAAGAAGGTAAATTTTCATCTAAACAAATTTTCGGACGGAGAGCGAAAGATAAATTAGTGTTGACGATCATCGAAAAGCACCGAATGATAATTGTAGAAAAACGTAAATAATCATTCCGACAAAAGGCGGCAGACTGTTATCAAAATGCCGAACAATTATGGCAAACGCCCGAAATACGGCGTAATTATTTCAGACGGACACCTGAAATTCCCGATTGCCTGAAACGAAAACTTTCTCAGGCAACGCCTCTATAATCATTGAACAATCTGCCGAACTAAAAATCGTTCGGCGGGCATTCGAGATTTTATTCGGATAATATGGCAAAAATCAGATAAGACAAAATCGGCTAGATTAAATGAAACAGCGGAAAGCGACACTCCCTAAAGAAATCGCTTCCCGCTGCGGTCATAGATGAGCGATTACGCTCACTATTATTTATCTTCGATAATTATCTGAAATTGGATTCGATAAAAGGGCGCAAAAAAACTGCGAAGAAAATTTGGAAGGTTGCTTCCGTTGGCTGATACGCGAATGTTTTGCGCCTGAACTGACTGCCAACCTTGAATCATCCGGGCGATTTCTAAAAGAATGAAAGTTCAAATGCATAAGCAAAATTAGACTTTCTTTTCGCGTCCGATAATGAAAACGGTGCTGCTTTCTTTTCAGCTCAAAGAAGCCTGTCATCTTTTAAGCCGATTCGGATTTCAAAAACGACAATGCAGTTCAGCAAACAGCAACTGTCGAATCTATAAAAACTTCCAGCATAATATAAATATCTCCCATATCATACAAAAATTATCCAACAACAAAACCAGGGCAACCGCGAATCAAAACGTTAAACCGACACGCAAAACAGATGAACCAGAGCAAATTCAGTCTGCCATACATTGATCCGTATCTGCTTTAGGATTTCAGTCTTGGAATGATTTTGCACCAAAATAAGACCGATAGATTTAAGTCATTATCAGACGCATCTTTCTTATGGCAAAATTTTTAACTTGCCTGGACAAGCGTCATCATCCAGGCTCATTCCTTTTGTCTATCAAAACGTCATCAAAGGTCGGCAAAATGACAAAGAACAATTCAAGCTTAATTCGACCTATTATGCTTCGGGGTCAGACGCTTTCTGACTTATAGATTCCGGCTTCCGGAAGGTTATTAAATCGGTCGGCTAAAACTCGACTCGATCAAACTTCCTCTTTACTAGTTTCGAGTTCTGACCGACCGATTCTCGAGTTTTAGCCGACCGATTTTCGAGTTCTGACCGACCGATTCTCGAGTTTTAGCCGACCTGTGGAAAAATCGGACACTTTTTCCACAGGCTTACGCACTTAAAAAGGCTTTTTTGGCTTTGAACGGGAAATAAATTCGAGTTCTGACCGACCGATTTCGCAATTCATTCGAGTTCTGACCGACCGATTTCGCAATTCATTCGAGTTCTGACCGACCGATTTTTTTCGCACTCGCATCCCGGACAACAATTGTTCGAGTTCTGACCGACCGATTATCCGACGTATTTATTGTGAGGATTAAACTTAAATGCTCTTTTCGCCGCGCTAACCGTTTTAACCTTCTTCTAACCTAATATTAACCTTCTTTTATCCGGGCTTAAAAAATTACACGTCTATTTCTCCGGCAAATTGCCGCGCAATTCCGACGGCAGATATTTCTCGATGCTCACCTCGCCGCTTCGCCGCCGCACATCCTTGTTGGCTTTGATTACGTCTTTGATAAAATCTTCGTGCGGAGTGACGTCGAAAATTTGATCCATTAATTTATTCTTCCGGGAAGCGTCGTAAACCGGACTCATTTTATAATCGGTGACGACGTTTGAGGCGACCAGTTCCTGTACCGCGTCTTTAGTTTCAGCAACTTTATGCTTGAGCAGAGATTCCTGATTCAGACCGAAATCACGGTAAATCGAATTAACCGAAAAATGATAAGTCTGTTCATCATCGGCATAAACGAAATTATGCGCCAATCGCTTGTGCAAAAGACGGGCAATAGTCGAAGTGTAAGCCATCAGCTTACGGTAATTCACCAACCGGAAATTGTTGCTTTCAATCGATGCCGTCACCTGCGGCGAAAACTTGACGTAAGTATATTCCTCGTCATTGCGACCCCGAAAACCATACGCTTCGACCGGATGGAACTTATCGTAATCATTCTGCCCTTCCGCCTGCAGCTCAACCGAAGATTTGAACAAAATTTCGATTGATTCCTCGATTTGAGCATACGAATATGTGTGTCCCTGCGCGGCAAGCTCCTGTTGGAGAGCATTTCTCGTAAAAATGACCGTAAACTGGTTGTCAAGATAGACGGCTTGCGCACGCCGACCGTCCGCCGCCATTTTGAGCAAAGCGTCTTCAATTAATTCTTCACGCTTGCCCATATAAGCATCGCGGTCTTTACCTTCCGAATCCTGTATCCGCGCCGGAGTTACCTTCAATTTATAACCCTTCTTCTGATAAACGAACATCCGCTCAAAACTCGGCAGATATTGTCCCTGAACCCGCTCGACTTTGTTATAAACCTTCGTCGGGATAATGCCGTATAACTTCAAAGTCTGCGAATAATCTTCCCGGTCGCCCGCAAACAGCTCGAACAAACTCAACTGTTTGGGAACAGTCACTTGCTGCTCGGAAAACTTTTTCGGCTTTGCGCTGCCGGTAATTTTATTTTTAGCCACTAAAGGTCACCTCCGTCAAACAATATCGGTATCGCACGGAAAACGACAAAAGCAGTAAAATCAATTTGTCATAAATGATTCTAACGCCTATCCAATTGCCTGCAATGCAACTTTACCTGATACGTTTAATTTATCGCAACAATTCCGTCAAGCCGCATTTACTCATTCGGGGATTTCCAGGACCATTTTTGAAATCAGATTCAAGGACGCACCAGCCGCCGGTTGCGATTGTCGCGCCGCCGCGCAATCGCTTCGACGAACGAATCCGTAACCGCTTCCGCCATCGCAATTTTCCCTTCGCCGAAGCGTTAAATTTACAATATTCTTCAATTTACACTTTCTCGCGAACAATTCGCCGGACGATTTCGCACGTCGTGCCGTAAACCACATGCGAACCGAGTTCCCAAACATACCACGCCGCCGGCATCGAGCGCGTCGGAGCCTGCAAACCGAGTGCCGGAACGGTCGTGCCGTGCGTGATGCTCCACATCAACGCGCCCGCCGGCGCGCCGAAGCCGTTACCGGCGAAAGGAACGGTTTCGGCGACGATACCGTAAGCTGCGCCGAGAGCCGCGCCGAAAACATAATGAATAGCCGTCATTCCCTGTTCGGTGCGCGCCGCCGACGGAGTTTCGCCGGTGGTCTCGTTTGACACTTCCCGAAACAAAACGGCGGGCGGCATATTCAGCGGATGTCCCGTGATGTCCGCGCCGCGCTTCGCCAAATCTTTCGGAGACGAAGGAAACAAATTTTCGCCTACTTTTTGCAGCGGCGGCTCGACCAACGATTTGACGTAAGCTCCGATTAAACCGCCGATCAAACCGGCGACCGCGCCGCGCCAGAGCGATTTCTTTACTTGTTTTTTACTCATAATTTTTGCGAAAACTTTGTCTCTCGACTGAAAACAATCGCCAACGGAACGCACTGCTCTTCAACAGAAAATTTTAGTAGAGAATTTCGACTATCAATCACGCTGTTCTTCCGCTTGAAAGATACAATCAAAATTATCTCTCAAATGCTCCCCAAAACAGCGGCTCGCCGCTTTCGAGATGCGGCGCGACGGTGACGACGACTGACTTTGAAGTCGGGCAGTTGCTTTTTTCGGCGACGCTGTCGTGCGCGATCAGAATATTCGTTTCAGGATAATAAGCGGCGCAGCAATCCTTCGGAATCGGATATGGGACGACGACGAATTTTTCGGCGCGGCGCGTTCCGTCATCGAAATAGCTCGTAAAATCTATCACCTGTCCGGCGCACAGACCACGCGTTGCGATGTCCGCTTCGTTCATAAAAACGACGCGCCGCGAGCCGTTAATGCCTCGATAGCGGTCGTTATCTCTGTAAACGGTCGTGTTGAATTGGTCGTGCGAGCGAACCGTCGTTAAAAACATCTGCCCGGGCTTCAGCTCGATTTTCGGCAAAGGCGACGCGATAAACTTCGCTTTTCCCGTTTCGGTTGGAAATTCGCCTTCGTAGGGCTTATTCGGCAGGTAAAATCCGCCTTTGACGCGCACTTTTTGATTATAATCTTCGCAGCCCGCGACGACGCGCGCGATCGAATCTCGAATCACGTCATAATCTTCGCGCATCGCCGCCCAGTCAACCGTCGTGTTCTGCTTCAGAACGGCTTCGGCGAGCTGACAGGCAATCCACGTCTCGCTGCGTAAATCCTCGCTTGCCGGCTCCAGAACGCCTTTCGACATCTGCACGTTGAGCATCGTGCTTTCGGTCGTTACGAATTGTTCTTGACCGCCGGTAAAATCTTTCTCCGAACGTCCGAGACACGGCAGAATCAGCGAAGTTTTGCAGTTAATCAAAGCGGTGCGATTGAGTTTCGTGATGACCTGCGCGACGATGTCGCAGTTCTCCAGCGCCTTCTCCGCATAAAGCGTGTCGGGAACCGCCAACAGAAAATTGCCGCCCATCGCAAAAAAGATTTTGGCGCGCCGGTCGTGCATCGCTTCCAACGATTTAACCGCATCGAAACCGTCTTCGGGCTTCGTATTAAAATCGAATTCCTTTTCCAGAGCGGCGCGAAATTCGGGAAACATTTTTTCCCAAACGCCCATCGTGCGGTCGCCCTGCACGTTCGAATGACCGCGCACCGGACACAAACCCGCGCCCGTTCGTCCGATCTGACCGCCCAGAAAATGCAGGTTGGCAATGTCCTGAATCGTCGCAACGGCGTGTTTGTGCTGCGTGATGCCCATCGCCCAACAGGTCACGATACGCTTCGCCCGGACAAACATCGCGGCTGTTTCTTCAAACTGCTCGCGCGTCAAACCGCTCTGTTCGAGAATATCTTTCCATTCGATTGTTTCGAGATTTGCGACGAATTCGTCGTAGCCTTCGGTTTTTTCCTCGATAAATTCGCGGTCGAAAATTTCGCCGGGCGCGCGGCGTTCCTCTGCCAGCAGAATTTTCATCAAGCCTTTCAGAAATGCCATATCGCCGCCGATTCTGATCGGCAGGTAAAGATCGGCGAGCGGTGTCGGACGATTGCCGAGAACGTCAATCGGAAACATCAATGGATTCGGATAATGCTGCGGATTCGGATTGACGAAATTCATCAGACCGGCTTCGGGCAAAGGATTGACGGCGATCAATTTGCCGCCGGCGCGCTTTTGTTCCTGCAGAGACGACATCATACGCGGCGCGCAGGTTCCCGGATTCTGCCCGATAATCATAATCAAATCGGAGCTTTCCAAATCTTCGAGCCGAACCGAAGCCTTGCCGAGTCCGGTTGATTCCTTCAGACCGACCGACGTTGATTCGTGACACATATTCGAGCAGTCGGGCAGATTATTCGTGCCGAACTGCCGGACGAAAAGCTGGTAAACGAACGCCGCCTCGTTCGACGTGCGACCGGAAGTATAAAAAATCGCTTCGTCGGGCGAGTGCAGCGCGTTCAGGTTTTCGGCTAAAAACCGTATGGCTTCGCTCCACGAAACCGGTTCGTAATAATCGGAGTTTTCGCGTCTGATGAGCGGTTCGGTGATGCGTCCCTGCGCGTTCAGCCAGCGGTCCGTCTGTTCGTTTAATTCGGCGACGCTGTGGCGGGCGAAAAAATCCGCGCCGACGGTTTTCGTCGTGGCTTCGTCGGCGAGAGCCTTCGCGCCGCTTTCGCAGAATTCGGCGACGGTGCGCTCGTCCGGGTCCGCCCACGCGCACGATTGACAGTCAATGCCGTTTTTCTGATTCAGATTGAGCAGCGCAAAGGTTGCCCTTGCCGCGCCCATTTCGCTGAAAGTGTGCTTAACCGTGTCGGTAATCGCCGGCAAACCCGACGCAATATCTTTAATTTCTCCGACTTCCAAATCGCCCAAGTCTTCGTTTTGCGTGTAATCCTTGTTCATAAATAAAAATTCTTTCGTCGTTCAAAATCAGCTTTTAACCGAGCGTTTCACCAATCGAGCGCGGTTCGATATTGCCCGACTCGCGGCAGCGCATTATGTCGCCGAGCAAACGCTGCGCGATGCACGTAGATTTTCGTCACGATGGCGCGCCATCGCTGCGCCGATGCAGACGAACTCTTCCCGCTCGTTCGGCTAAATCCGCCCGACCGAATTCGTATATTTTACAAAGTTTACGCTCGTTTGTATTTCCACGATTTTAATATCCTCGATTTGTGCAATTACAAAAGTTTGTCAACGGTCAGCGGCAAATCTCTAACGCGCCTGCCGGTCGCGTTGAAAACCGCGTTGGCAATTGCCGCCGCCGCGCCGACGATGCCGATTTCGCCGACTCCTTTCGCGCCTAAAGGATTGACGATGCGGTCGGGTTCTTCAATCCAGGAAACTTCAATATTGTTTACGTCGGCGTTCGTCGGAACGTGATACTCGGCAAGATTGTCGTAAATCCATTTGCCGTTGCGGTCGTCTAAAACGTTCTGCTCCATCAACGCCATTCCGATGCCGAACGTGATGCCGCCGATGAATTGACTGCGGGCGAGTTTCGGATTCAAAATTCTGCCGCAGTTGAAAACGCCCGAGAAACGGCGAACCGTAATTTGCAAAGCGGCGGCATCAACCGCGACTTCGCAAAAAAGCGCGCCGTAAGAATCCATCGCGTATTTTTTCTGCGCGGCTTCGTCGGGTTTCGCCTGCGCCTCCGCCTCGACGAATTCCCGATTCGCGCTTTTTAGAATTTCGGAAAAATTCGCGTTCCCGTTTTTCGCCAGCTCCAAAACTTTCGCTTTCGCCTGTTCGCAAGCCTTCTGAACCGCCGTGCCGACCCACATCGTCGCGGTCGAGCCGCCGGTCATCGGCGCAAACGGCAAGTTCGAATCGGCGTATTCAAACGTAATCCGCTCGTAATCGGTCTGAAGCGCGTCCGCCGCGATTTGGCGGGCAGTCGTCGAAATTCCGTTGCCGAAATCGTGCGTCGAGCTTTGCACGACGACGTTTCCGTCTTTCAAAATGCGGCAGCGGGCGTGCGTTTCGTTGCCTTTGAGCGGATAAACGGCAGACGCGAAACCGTAACCGATCAGCAGATTTCCTTCTCGCGTCGAACGCGGCTCGTTTTTTCTTTTATTCCAGCCGAAATCGTTCGCGCCTTTTTCGATGCATTGAATCAAACGCCGGCAGGAAAATTGTTTGCCGGATACGGGTTCGACGGCGGGTTCGTTGATTTTACGAAGCTCGAGCGGATCAATTTTCAGTTTATAAGCGAGTTCGTCCATCGCCGATTCGAGCGCGAACATTCCAGAGGCTTCGCCCGGCGCGCGCATCGGCGAAGGTTGCGCGGCGTTGATTTTCAAAATTTTTTGAGCGACTTTTCGCGTCGGCGCGGCATACAGCCCGTAAGTTTGTTTCGTGAACGGCTCGACGAATTCGTCGGTCGCCGAGCAGGTTGACGCGCCTTCGTGAATAATCGCCCTCAGTTTTCCGTTCCCGTCCGCGCCGAGCGCGACGCGTTGGCGCGTGTCGGCGCGGTGTCCGGTCGTTTCGGTCATCTGGCGGCGCGTCAGAACGAGTTTGACCGGGCGTTTGACGCGCATCGCGCACATCGCGGCGAGCGCGACGTGCGGGCGAATCGGACCTTTACTGCCGAACGCGCCGCCGACGAACGATGCGAGAATGCGAATTTTTTCCGGTGCCAAATCAAACGATTCGGCGAACATTTTTTTCACGCCCTGCACATAACGCGTCGTATCGTGAACGACGAGCGAGCCGTCGCCGCGAAATTCGGTTAACGTCGCGTGCGGCTCGATAGCGTTGTGGTTTTCGAGCGGCGTGCGATAAATCTCGTCAATTTTAACGTCGGAATTTTTCAGCGCGGTCTCTGCGTCGCCGTCTGCTTTGTCAATCGGATCGCCTTCTTTCTGTGCGGGCTGTGCGGCTTCGGTGAGATTTTTCATTAAATCAAGCGTCGGCGTTTCTTCCGTATATTCTATTTTCAGAAGCGCGGCGGCGTTTTCCGCCTGCTCGAAGGTTTCGGCGACGACGCACGCGACCGCCTGTCCGCGATAAAATATTTCATTCGACTGCAAAGGCAAAACGCTCGTTGCGGAATTCGTCGGCAAATTCTTCTTGCCGCCCGCGCCGTTCATATCGAAGGTTTCGGACTTTTTTTTCAAAGGCGGCGCGTTTTCATAAGTTAAAACGGCGAGTATGCCGCCCGCTTTTTCCGCTTCTCTTACGTCAATCGTTTTAACTTTTCCCCTGGCAATCGCGCTTCCGACGAGAACGGCATAAGCCGTTTTTTCGGTTTTGATTTCCGCCGAATAACGCACCGCGCCGGTCACTTTTAATTTCGCGTCGGCGCGGTCAACCGGCTTGCCGAGTGAATTTTTCATAAATCTTCCAGTGATTAAAGTATCCCGGATTATTGATCCTCCGGTCAATTTTCCCACCGCTTCGCTTCGTTCGCGTTGAACGAAGCGACCGAGTCTGCGCGCCGTCGGGAAAGCCCTGCATAAAAATCACCGGCGCGCCGGTCTCACTGCCCGCTTCTTCGCAAGCGATTTCGAGCAGCGAAGTTTTAATTTTTCTCGGCAAGTTCAAATTCTCCTTTTGAAATCAAATCGTTTCCCGGAAGTCATAGTCTGTCATCGTTCGGTTCGCTTATTCGTTCGAGGTCGGCGACTGCTCTTTAACGTCAACGGGCGCGGCGATTTTCTGATTAGAGCCGCTGCCGAAATTGCGCGTCAGCCAATCCTGAATGACCGCATTCGCCTGGTCGCTTTCTTCGCGAATCACGCCGTGCGTCGCGCCTCTGATAATTGACAGATCGGAAAATGGAATCGTCTGATTGAGCATCCGCGCCGTTTCCATCGGCGTTAAGGAATCTTCTTCGCCGAATAAAATCAGCGTCGGAACGGCGATAGCCGGCAAAATCGGACGCAAATCCGGGCGCGTTTCCAAAGCTCTCGCGCCGCCGATTGCGCCGTTCACCGATGCCATTAAAATTTCTCTGGTGATTTCGGTCGCCAACTCCGGTCGGTCGGTGCGGTTGCGTCCCGTCACGAATTCGGGCAACAGCAGCGGCACAATTGATGCCACGCCCATCTCGCGCAGTTGCTGTTGATAACCGCGCCACATAAACTGCTCGATGGTCGGCGGCGGCATAAAAACCGCGTCGTTCAAAATCATTCCGCGAAACCGCTGCGGCTCGCGCTCATAAAACCGCAAAGTCACCGCGCCGCCCATCGAATGTCCGCCGATAATCGCCCGCTGAATGCCGAGCCGCGTCAATAGCGCGGAAACGTCGTCCACATAAAGATCAATCGAAGCCTGATCATTCGGGATCGTGCTATACCCGAAGCCGCGCAAATCAATCGTAATAATGCGATTGTTAAATCCAAGCACGCGCCGCTGTCGCTCGAATAAATCGCCGTTCAGCGGATAGCCGTGAATCAGCACAATCGTTTCGCCGCGAATGCCCGTCACGGTGTATGAAATACTCGCCCCGTTAATATCGGCGGAGAACCGACGGGTGCGCGGAAACTGCGCGGAAACGCTTTGTGCAGCGATGCCCGCCAATATAAAGACGAATAACAGCGTCAATGAAAATAAGTTTTTCTTCATAAATTCCACCTTGTAATTTCCCTTAAATTGTCTAACCGACTTCACGAAGAATCGGCAATCATAAATTTCACTTCGAGCGGATTAAACTGATAATCAGTATTCCATAAATCTTGAAAGCGTTTCTGTCATTTTAATTACATAAATGATTGCGAAACGCCGACTACCAATGCCTTGAAAGCCTGTGCTTAAGATATTATTTTTGATGGATTTCAAAAAAATCCGGCTCATCCAGTTTATTCCTGTTAATTTCTACTTTTCTCAGACATCTTTAATTTTCAAACAGGCTCTCAGATTTGGTGCTTAATTTCTCCAAAAAGTGAAACAACTTCCGTGTTCGTCCGTTTTATCTAAATCAAATTTTTGACGTTTCGACTTAATCGGTTTCGGGAAAAGAGATGAAAAGAAAAATAGGAATTATTTTACTGGCGTTGTTCGTCGGCGTGAATATATCCGGGCAGCAATTGCCTATGCCGCGCACCGTCCAGGCGGCTTACAAAAATCAGACGCGCGCCGCCGACGGGCGACCGGGCAAAAATTACTGGCAGAATTCTGCCCGCTATCGCATCGGCATCAGCTTCGCGCCGCCGAACAGAACCGTGACCGGCACCGAGGAAATCGTTTATACGAACAACAGTCCGAACCCGCTCGGCAATCTCGTTTTCCGTCTCACGCTGAACTCGCACGCGCCCGAAGCTCCGCGCGAGGACGAAGTGTCGAGCGATTATCTGACCGCCGGCGTGCAGATTGACGAATATCGTGAAAACGGTCAGGTCAAAGCGTGGACGCAGAGAAAAGGCAACACCTGGCAGGGCGTGAAACTGGACAAGCCTTTAGCTCCGCGCGATTCGATAAAAATTGCCTTCAAATGGCATTACGACGTTTCAATCGAAAGCAACCGCGAAGGCGCGATTGATCCGACGACGTTTTTCATCGCTTACTTTTATCCGCGCGTCGCCGTCTTCGACGACACGAGCGGCTGGGACACGATTAACTTTACCGAAGGACACGAATTCTACAACGATTTTAACGATTACGAGTTTGAAGTGCAGGTGCCGAAAAATTACATCGTTTGGGCGACCGGCGATTTGCTGAACGCCGACGAATGTTTACAGCCGAACTATGCCGCGCGTCTGAAAAAATCCTTCACGAGCGACGACGTAATTCACGTGGCGACCGCCGCCGAATTGGCGGGAAATTCGGTGACCGCGCAGAAAGATTCGGTCACCTGGAAATGGAAAGCCGAAAACGTGTCGGACGTGGCGATTGCCGCGAGCGATCATTTCATATGGGACGCGGGCAGCGTCGTCGTTGACGGCGCGACGCAGCGCAGAGCGAGCGTGCAGGCGGCGTATAACTCGGAAGCGAAAGACTTCGAGCGAATGGTCGAATACGGCAAGCACACGCTCGATTGGACATCGAATAATTTTCCGGGAACGCCGTATCCGTTTCAAAAAACGACGATTGTGCGCGGCTTTGCCGATATGGAATATCCGATGATGGTCAACGACAGCTCGCAGAAGGACCCGAATTTCACGCGCTTTGTCGTCGAACACGAAATTCTGCATTCGTGGTTTCCGTTTTATATGGGAATCAACGAACAGCGTTACGGTTTTATGGACGAAGGCTGGACGACGGCGTTTGAAAACCTGATCGGCAGAAACGATTTGGGAGCGGAAAAAGCCGACAATTTTTTCAAGCTGTTTCGCGTCGAGCGTTGGATTAATTATCCGACGGCGGACGGCGATTTGCCGATTATCACGCCCGCCGACGCGATGGCGGGCGCGGGTTACAGAGAAAACGAATACGGCAAAGCCGCGCTCGGTTATCTGGCACTTAAAGACTTGCTCGGCGACGCGGAATTTAAACGCGTTCTGGGCGAATTTATCAACCGCTGGCACGGCAAACACACGCTGCCGTGGGATATGTTCAATACTTTTAACGACGCGTCGGGCAAAAATTTGAACTGGTTTTTTAACAACTGGTATTTCAGCAACGGCTATATTGATTTGGCGATTGAAACGGTCGCGCCGACGGATTCCAATTACGCGGTCACGCTCAAAAATATCGGCGGTTTCGCCGCGCCCGTCAATTTAATTGTCAGTTATACGGACGGCACGACGGAAACGCTGCATCAAACGCCCGCCATCTGGAGTGAAAATCAGAAAGAAGCAATCGTTAATATCGCCGCGAAAAAGAAGATAAAAACTTTAACTCTCGACGGCGGCATTTTTATGGACGCGGACACGACCAATAATAAATGGGAGAAAAAATAATGACCTGGATTTTTTTCGGTTTATTTAGACAATTTTTGCAGGCGCAGAACCGCTCCGCCGCCCGTCGCGAGATTGATTTTAACAATTTCATTCGAGCTGAAAATTTTCGTCTCTTTGATTAAATGATTCGGATTTTCGCCGGTGTCGCCGGCATCCGTATATAAGTCGGCTGAATATTTTCCCTTCGGCAGAAAAGCGAGCGAAATTTCGACGGCGCGCGGCTGCGAATTATTAATCGTGCCGACGAACCACGTCGAGTTTTTGCGGCGCGCAATCGTGACGTATTCGCCGACTTTCGCGTCTAAAACCTTTGTTTCGTCCCACACGGTCGGCACTTGAGTTAGAAATTCAAAACCGCTCTGATTTTCGTAAGCCTGCGGATAATCGCAAACCATTCCGAGGTAATTTTCCAGCACGACATACATCGCCAGACTGTGCGCGCGGGTGCCGAGCATTACGGGGCGAATGTAGTTCGGCTGGAAATCTTTTTTAAGCACGGCGCGAAAACCGCCGAGATGATAATCGGTCGAACCGGCGAGCATTCTGGTAAACGGAATCGAAAGGTCCGCGTCCGGGCTTAAACCGTTCGCGTCCCATTTGTTGATTTCGTAATTCAGAGTTCCCTCGCGCGTAAATTCGTTCGGATACGTGCGGCTCAAACCCGTCGGTTTATATGCTCCGTGAAATTGTATGTGCAGATGATGCGCGGCGGCGCGACGCAGAATTTCTTCCTGAATGTTGACCATTTCCTGATCGTCACGATCCATAAAATCAACCATCATTCCGGCAATTCCCCATTTTTCAAACTGCGCGAACGCCGCTTCCAAGTTTGGGTAAAGTGCCTTCCAATGCACCCAAACTCTGATGCCGACCCCTTTGCTTTTGGCGTAATCGCAAATTTTCTGCATATCGAGTTCCGGCACCGGTTCGGTGACATCCGCATTCGCTCCGGGCATATAATTTGCGCCGTCGCTTTTGTACCATTCGTGTCCGCCGTATTCGACGATTGAATGATAATCAATTTTATGACGGGCGCAAAAATCAATGTAGTATTTCGCCGTTTCAAAATTATTGCCAGGCGTTTTGACCGAATCGTCAACGATGTTGCCGTTCCACCAGGGAAAATCGGTTTTGCCGGGCTTGATCCACGAAGCGTCTTTGATTTGGCTCGGCTCGTTCAAATTTGTCAGAATATTCGATTCGATCAGCGCGCCGATTCGGTCGGAAATCATCAAAACGCGCCACGACGTGCGGTGCGGCAAAACGGCTTTGACTTTGATTTCCGTTTGACCGGGCAGCGGCGAAAGCCGGCTCGCCAGAATTCCTTCGCGCTTTGCCAGAGACATTCCGGCGTAATCGCGCAGATTCGCCTCGGTGATTGCCAGATAAACTTTGTTCGGAAACTCGAACAGCGTCGGCATATCCATCAACCGTTCGTCCGCAATTTTGTCGAGCGCGACGATTGTATAAAGCCCTTCGTGCGAAGTCGTAAAGTTTTCCAAAAACAAAGCCCGCGCCGTCGGATTTTGCGTCAGCCGAAACTCGCTTCGCTCGTCGGTCAGCGTGTAGGAATTCCAGTTTTTCTGCGCGGGAAATTCGTAGCGAAACGCGATGCCGTCGTCGAACGCCCGGAATATTAAATTAATTTGTCGTCCGCCGCTCTTTTCAACAAAAGGCAGAAGCATTTCGCGCGAGCGGCTACGCACCGTTTTAGTTTTGCCGACGATCAAATCGTAAGTTTCGTCGCGGTCACGAAAAACGGGCCTGAGCAATTCGAGCTTCGCCGAAAAATCCGCGTCGTCCCGAAACGACAAATTCAATTTTGAATCTTCGACGAGCGTTTGCCCTTTATAATCAACGCTGTAAACGGGCGCGTCGGCGGTTAATTTAAACGTCACGACCAGGTTGCCGTCGGGCGATTTTAGACGAAGAATTTCGCGCTTCGGAATGCGCGCGTTGGAATTGATCGGTGCCGCCGTCAATTGACAAAACGCGAGCAAAATACAGGCGCAAAAGAAAATCAATTTCCGAAGCGGAAAGAAAATTGTCCGCCGACCAACGCCAAACGGCAAACGCGAAATTCGTTCAAAAAATCTAATTTTATTCATAAACATTTGCGTTTAATAAATGATTCAGCTCAACGCGACTTTCCGGCGCAGGCGAATGTCGCCCGCCGACGCGCCGATTGAAATTTCAAATTCGCCCGGCTCGAAAATCCATCTTTGTTTTTGCGCGTCGTAAAACGAAAAATCTTCTTTTTTCAGTTCAAATTTAATCGTCGCCGTTTGGTTCGGCGATAAATTGATTTTTCTAAAAGCCTTCAATTCCTTCGGCGGGCGCGGCAGACTGCTCGCCGAATCGCCGACGTAAATCTGCGCGATTTCCGCGCCTTCGCGCCTGCCCGTATTTTTGATTTGCAGACTGCCTTTCAGAATCGCGCCTTTATTTTCGATTTTCAAATCGCTGTAAACAAAGCTCGTATAAGAAAGCCCATGACCGAACGGAAAAAGCGGTCGGATTTTTTCCCGTTCGAAGTGACGATAGCCGACGAAAATGCTTTCGGCGTAAGTTATCTTGTCGTTGACGATCATCGAATGCGGAAAATCGGCGTAATCTTCGCGGCGTTTGCCGAATGTCACGGGCAGTTTGCCCGACGGATTTACGTCGCCGAAAAGAACGTCCGCGACTGCGTTGCCGCCTTCCATTCCCGGATACCAGCTTTGCAAAACGGCGGGAACTTTTTGAATCCAGCGCGTCAAATCGTTCGGCGTGCCGCTGTTGATGACGACGATTGTTTGCGGATTTGCTTCGACAATCGCCTGAATTAATTCGTTTTGCAAATCGGGCAAATTCATATCGAATCTGTCCAGACCTTCGCCTTCGTAATCAATATTCAGACCGGCGAAAACGACGGCATAATCGGAATTTTTCGCCGCTTCGACGGCTTCCGCAAATGGATTCGGCGGCGCGTCCGCCCAGACGAGTTCGACGGCGGAATTTTCCTTGCCGCGCTCGTATTCGACACGGATTCGGCGGGCATTTCCCGCCTGCAAATCAATTCTCGCAAACTTGACGACACTCGGCTCGACGGGCGTGGTCCACGTGCCGATGTTTTCGATCAAAAGTTTGTCGTCCACGTATAATTTTCCGACACCATCGCTTTTGATTCCGAGAAAAACGATTTTAGATTCGGGCGCGAGCAATTTTCCCGTATAACGCGCCGTGAAGGTTTTGCCGCCCGCCGCTTCCTTCGGCAAATTCGCGCCCCAATCGAATTTTAACTGCTCTACGAAGTTCGTCAGCGCGGCTTTGCCTTCAAAATCTTTGTTGGTGAAAAATTCGCCGAGCAAGCCTTTTTTGCCGTCGGGCGTTTGCAGTGCGTCAGCCGGAATCGTCTTAAAATTCGTAATCTCGAAACCTTTCGCGTAATTGATTTTCAACGCATCGCCGAGCTTATTTTTCAAACCTTCGAGCGGACTGACCGCGTAAGCGGACGGCGCATAGACGCTTCCGCGGTCGCCGAGCCGCGCGACGGCGGCATTCGCGCCGATAACGGCGAGCGTTTTTATTTTCGCTTTGTCGAGCGGCAGAATCGCGCGTTCGTTTTTCAACAAAACGATGCTCTCCGCCGCGACTTTTCTCGCCAAATCGTGATGCGCCTTCGTATCGGTCTGTGATTGGTCAACTTTTTTCCGTTTGCCGACGAGTCCGAGTTCGTGTATGACGATGAGATTTTGTCTGACGAGATTGTCAACGACCGCTTCTTTAACTTTTCCTTGTTTGACGAATTTCGCCAGACTGTTGCCGTAGTAATAACCGGTCGGCATCTGGACGTTTGTTCCCGCCTCGATTGATTCCAAAACGCTTCGTTCTTCGGGCAGCATCCACTCGCAGCCCCAGTCGCTCGTAATCAATCCTTTATAATTCCATTGATTTCGCAAAACGTCGGTCAGCAAATGACGGTTCGCCCACGAATAATGATGGTTGACCTGATTATACGAAGCCATCACGCCGAACGCTTTCGCTTCTTCGACCGCCATTTTGAACGGCGGAAATTCGATTTCGTGCAGGTATCGCAAATCAACCGTCACATCGAGAAACAGACGGCGCGTTTCCAGATTGTTCGCCGCGAAATGCTTGACGCAGGCAGCGACGTTTTCGCTCTGCACGCCTTTGATATAGGCGACAGCGATTTTGCCGGAAAGATGCGGGTCTTCGCCGAAACTTTCGACGTTGCGACCGCCGAGCGGCGAGCGGTGAATATTGACGCACGGACCGAGCAGCATATCGCGTCCCTTCGCCTTTAATTCGCTGCCCAAAACCGCGCCGACCCGTTCGATTAAATCCGTATTCCAGGTCGCCGCCATCGCCACCGGCGACGGAAAAATCGTCGAATTTCCTTCGATGCGGACACTTTGCGGACTATCCGCCATCGAGACTCCGGGCAGGTTCAGCCGCGCGTTTCCCTGCGAGCTGAAATCGCCGTCGCCGCGTAGAAATTGAATTTTTTCTTCGAGGCTGAGTTGTTTAATAATTTCGTCAACGCGCGTTTCGACGCTTTCGCTCGATTGCGAAAATGCTAAATTCCGGCTCGCCAAAATCGCCGCGCCGCCGATTAAATTTGATAATAAAAATTCTCTGCGATTCATCATCGAACTCCCGAAAAAATTGCAAACCTCAACCGCTTTGCGCCGCTGATTGTCCATAAGCCGAACGTCAATTTGTCTTCGGTTTTCAGTTGATATTTATTTTTCATAATAGTTGCGGTTGACCGTTCAAATTCTTAAATAACTTCAAATTCCGACTCTAAACCAACCGCCGAATTCGCGCCGACCCAAATTTTGAATTTTCCAGGCTCGACCGCCAATTGCATTTGACGATTATAAAATCTCAAATCGGCGGCGGAGACGGTTAGATTCACATTTTTCCTTTCGCCCGCGTTCAGGGAAATTTTTTGAAAACTCTTCAATTCTTTGACCGGACGCGTCACGCTCGCCGTTTCATCGTGAACGTAAAGCTGGACGATTTCTTCGCCTTTCGTTTTGCCCGTGTTTTCGATTTCGACGCTGACATCTAAAATTTCGTTTCCGCTAATTTTATTTTTGCTCAAACGCAGATTTGAATATTCAAATGTCGTATAACTCAAACCGAAACCGAACGGGAAAAGCGGCGTGTTCGGTAAATCCAGATATTTCGATTGCGTCGGTCGTCCGGTGTTTTTGTGGTTGTAATAAACGGGAATTTGCCCGACGGAGCGCGGAAAGCTCGTCGTTAATTTGCCGCACGGATTAAAATCGCCGAACAAAACGTCGACCACCGCGTTGCCGCATTCCACGCCGAGATGCCACGTTTCCAAAATCGCTGCCAGATTTTCCGCTTCCCATTCAATCGCCAGCGGGCGACCGTTCATCAAAACTAAAATTACCGGCTTGCCCGTTTTATAAATCTCGCGCAGTAAATCTGCTTGCTTTCCGGGCAAATCCAAAAACGCTCTCGAAGCCGCTTCGCCGCTCATTTTCGCTGATTCGCCGGCGACGAAAACGATTATGTCCGACTTTTTCGCCTCCGCAATCGCGCCGGCAAATCCGTCAATCGAATCAATTTCGATTTCACAACCCTTCGCGTAATTTATTTGCGTCGCGGCGGAAACTTTTTGCCTGATTCCCTCCAAAACGCTCACCACCGTTTCCGCCTTGCCGTCGCCCGACCAACAGCCGAGCGGCGCATTTTTGTCGTCCGCCAGCGCGCCGATGACGGCGATTGATTTCGCGGTTTTCGCCAGCGGCAAAACACCATTTTCGTTTTTCAAAAGCACGATTGACCGGCGGGCAATCTCGAGCGCGTGACGACGATTTTCAACGGTCAATAAAGTAATTTTTTCGCGTTCTATATTGGCATACGGATTTTCAAAAAGTCCGAGCTTGTTTTTCAGACGCAAAACGCGCCGGACGGATTCGTCCAAAATTTTCGCGTCAATTTTCCCGTCTTTTAGAAGCCGTGCGAGATTTTTTTGATACGCGCCGCTTTCCATATCCATATCGAGATTGATGGAAATCGCTTCCCGCGCCGCGTCGCTCAGATTCGCCGCGATTCCGTGTTTGACAAGCTCGCCGATGGCATCGTAATCGCTCAACAAAACGCCTCCAAAATTCCATTCGCCGCGCAAGATTTTCTTTAATAAAAACTCGTGCGCGCTCGACGGCAAGCCGTTCATATCGTTGAACGAACTCATCACGCTCGCCGCTCCCGCATCAATCGCGGCTCTAAAGGTCGGCAGATAAACTTCGCGCAGAGTGCGTTCGGAAATTTCGGTCGTGTTGTAATCGCGTCCGCCTTCCGCCGCGCCGTAACCGGCGAAATGTTTGACGCACGCCGCGACCGTTTCATTTGAATTGAGAGTTTTTCCCTGAAATCCGCGCACGCGCGCCGCCGCGATTTTTGCGCCGAGAAAAGTGTCTTCGCCCGCGCCTTCGGCGATGCGTCCCCAACGCGGATCGCGCGCGATGTCCACCATCGGCGCGAATGCCCAATGCACGCCCGCTGCCCGCGCTTCGCGCGCCGCGATTGCCGCGGATTTTTCGATCAAAGGCAAATCCCAACTGCACGATTCAGCCAACGGAATCGGGAAAATCGTGCGGTAACCGTGAATGACATCGAAGCCGACGAGCAGAGGAATTTTCAAGCGCGATTCTTCGACTGCGATGCGTTGCGCTTCGTTCGAGGCGGACGCGCCTTTGACGAAATAAACCGAGCCGATCAAGCCTTTTTTGATTAAAGATTTATGCTCGTCTTTGACGCGGCACGAATCGAAATCTCCGGCAAACTGCGTTAGTTGCCCGACTTTTTCGTCCACCGTCATTTTCGATAAAAGCTCGTCTTCGCGGTCGAATTTTTCCGGTTTTGGCTGCGCGGAAATTTTCGACGCGCCCGCGCCGAACGCGGAAAGCGCGGCGAGCTTTAAGATTTCCCGGCGGGTCGTTTTCATAATTTATTTCTTCTGCCGCCGCAATTTTAAAAATCCGAATTCCGCCGCGCCGTTTGACGAGCCGGAAAAAATATACGGCTGATAATTCGTGTGTTTTTCATATGCCGCGGCGACTTTTTCGATTTCTTCAGCGGCATTTTTTTTCCCTAAAACGGCGACGGTTCCGCCGCTGCCGCCGCCGGTGATTTTCGCGCCGTAGAGATTTTTCGACTGCTTGACGAGTTCGACCAATAAATCCGTGCCGCTCGTTCCCAAACCGCAGGCGGAATAGCTTTCGTGCGATTGATACATCAGCGCGCCGAGCTTTTGCATATTATTTTCAGTCGCCGGTGCGCTCAAAATTCGCGCAAATTCGTGAACGCGAAAATTTTCGTAAATGGGATGCGCCGTCGGCTTTAAAACGGCGTAAGTTTTTTCGGGATCTACTTTCGTCACCGAATCGGTGATGCCCCGAAAACGTTCTAAAAATTCCGCGCCGGAAATTTTCTCCGGCAGATGCCGCGCAAAATCCCGCTCGAATTCCAAGGGCGTGATGTTCGCCGGATAACCGCGCCATCGTTCGTCTTTGATTTTAACGATGCCGTCGGCGGCGGTTTCTTCGATTTTCAAACCGACTAATTCGGCGATCATTCGGTAGCCGATAAACGCGCCGATTCTGACCGAGCCGTAATCGCCGCCGCCGACCGAATGGCGAATGCCCGAATCAATTCCCCAGAAAGCGATTTCAGACGGAATCGAACGCGCCGGCAAAATTTCGGCGGGCTGGCAAATCATCGCCATCAATTGATTTCTCCCGCCGCACGACGAAGACATCTGGTCCATAATGCCGCACGGCGCGCCGACCACGAAGTTTTCGACCTTCTGGCACAAAATCGCCAATTCGCGCGGCGACAGAGCGATTTCGTAAGCCGCCGCAATCGCGTTCATCACCGCGACTTCGATTGCCGCCGACGAACTTACGCCCTTGCCTTCGGGAACTTTCGAATCAATCAGAATTTTCGCGCCCGCGTTGAAATTGATTTCGCGCTCGCGCATCAAAACGAGAAACGCGCCTGCCGCGTATGCCGCCCAACTCGTTTGTTTTTCGCTCTGAAATCGCTTTCGCGCTTCGGCATAATTGATTGCTTCGCCGCCGCGCGAAAATTCGTCCAAATGCATTGCAAACGAATCGGCGCGTCCGTTTTTTTCCGCGCCGCGACTTTGAAATTCCAAAAGCCGCGAATCTTGTTTTTGCAGAGCGACGAGCGCGGCTTCGGCAATCGGCATCTCCAGCACGAGCGAGCCGGAATAATCGGCGATTCCGCCCATTACGTCGAGTCGTCCCGGCGCGCGCGTCACGAAAATTTCCGCCGCCGAATCGAAAAATCCGGCGTGCTTTTCGAGCGTTTTGAGAAACGCCGAAACGTCGGAGAGTTTATGAGTTGAGCCGTGAATAATTTCGAACATTTACTCGATTATAAATTACGAATTTAAGTCGCGTTTATTTAATTCAGACTGCAAAAGCGGTTCGATCTGCCGTCGAATTTTTCCGTTGGCGTATCCGAGCCACGCGACATCCGGTTCAACCGCCAATTTCGCTTTTAATTGTTCGCCGTTTTCGTCGGTGATTATCACGCCGAGTTCGCGGGCAATCAATTCGGTGCATAAATCGTACGGATGACAGCAGAGACCCAATCTCAGCCCGCGTTTTTTCAGAGATTTTTCAAACAGCGGTCGCAGATCGGCGATAAAGCGGTCGTGTCCGGCGATTAATTCGTAAAGCTGTCCGCCGCTGCAAATATATTGATCTTCAAAACACTGCGCTTTTCCCGCCTGCATTTCGCCGAGCGCGCCGCGCACTACTTCTTCATAAATTTCGGTCGCTTCCACGCCGACACCGGGAACGAAGCGCGACATACTCGCAAAGCCGTGCGCGATGGTCGAAGCGTTTGACGGCGCAAGCCGTAAATCGTTTGTTTCTTTGGTAATGCGATTAAATCTGGTCGCCCGCGCGCCCGCGCCGCGCATCGCCCAAATTGTGTCGGACAGATGTTGTTTGACGAGCGGAATTTCGGTTTGAATCGCCAGCTCGATGTCGGACAAATTCGTGTCCGCGCCTTTGTTCGGCGCGATGCCCGTCAAAATCCACGCGCTGCGTTTCTGAAACATAATGCCGCGCGTGCCGTCAATCGGGTCAACAATCACGCGCCATTCTGCGTCGGCGGCGGAAGCCTCGCGCGGCAAAATCAGCTCGCCGCCTTCGATGCCTTCGGCGATTAAAATTATCGGCGCGCGCGGCGCGATTTCCGTTTCAAAAAACTCGACGATCAATTCTTCGCTGACCACATCAACCGCGTAAATCGTGTCAATTTCTTCTTCTTTGGCAATACTTGAAAGACTCTCGACGGTTGATTTTTCGCAGGCATCAACGACCGCGTCCCGAATGCGCTCGTGCAGAGTTTTGATTAACGGTAAAAAATCTTCGATGTTTTGCATTAAAAAATTCGTCGGAAATTATTCGTATTTGCCCGCGCTCGTCGGCGGTTAAATTTCACCCTAAATCTCCGTTTCGTGTTTGTAATGAACGTCCGGCTGCGCCTGCAATTCCGACGCTTTTTCTTCGGGCGAAGTATCGCTTAAAAAATTGCCGCCGCCGATTTCCGGTCCGGCGAGATATTTCAGCAAATTCGGTTTGCGGAGCGGCGGATGAAACTGTATGTGAAAATGAAATCCGTCGTAATCGCCGCCGTCGGTCGGCGCGTTATGCAGCGGCATCACATACGGAAAAGACATTTTCCAAAGGTTATCGTATTTGATCAAAACGGTTTTCAGAGCTTCGGCATAATCCTTCGTTTCCACTTCGTTTAATTCGGCGACGCTTCGACACGCTCTCTTCGGTGCGACGTAAACTTCGTAAGCGTAACGCGCGAAATACGGCAAAAAAGCGATGGCGCATTCGTTTTCAAAAATGATGCGCCGCCCGTCTTCCTGCTCGGCGCGAATGATGTCTTCAAACAATGTTCTACCCGTTTCTTTGAAATGTTTGCGCGCCGCGTTGGCTTCGGTTTCGATGGTTTTGAAAACAAAATTCGTCGCGTAAATCTGCCCGTGCGGATGCGGATTGGAAACGCCGACGGTTTCGCCTTTGTTTTCAAAAATCAAAACGTGATTCACTTCCGGGCGGCTTGCTAATTCGGCGTATTGTTTCTGCCACATCGCTATCACGTTTTCGATCTCCGTCCGGCTCAATTCGGCGAGCGAAAGATTGTGTTTCGGGCTGTAACAAACGACGCGCGCCGCGCCGCTCGCCGGACGATTTTTATAAATTCCGGCGGGCGCGTCCAAATCTTTCGGAGCATTTGCGCCGACGCACGGCAAATCGTTGTCGAACACGTAAACGCCTTTATAATCCGCATTAAAAGAACCGCTGACGCGTTCGTTTCCCGGACAGAGATAGCAGTCCGCCAGATATTCCGGCGTATTTTTATGTTCGTGTTCGAGCGTTTCGCCGCTCCAGGGACGATTTTGGCGGTGCGCGGCGACGACCACCCATTCCTCGCGCAAAGGATGCCAGCGTTCTTCCCACATTCCCGTTTTCGTTTCAATGGTTTTCGTCGGTGCGATGCGTGTTTCTGTCATCATAAAATTAATTAACGGCAAAATAAATGCGCTGCTAATTCGTTTTTCTCAAAACTTTATAACCGTAAGCCGAAAGCGAAAAAGCGGACGGCGCGTTTTTGCCTTCGAGCAAATCGTAAAATCCCGCGCCGATTTTCAGCGGCACGGATTCGCTCGAATGATTCAAAATAAAATAGTAATTCGCGCTGCCTTTCGTGCGTTTCGTGACTTCGATATTTTGGGGAAATCCGGTAAAAATCGGCTTTAAATTCTGCTCGGCGGCATAGCGTTTCAATAAATAGCGCGCCGCGTCCGTATTGAAAAACGAGCCGTAATAAACGGCTTTGCCCTTGCCGCTTTTATTTTCGGTCGCCGCCGGTTTGCCCTTCAAAAAATCTTTATCCCAAACCGCCAGAATTTTCGCCGTCGTCGGTTTCAGAAGATCGGCGAAAACCTGCACGGAAATATTCGCGCCGTCGGTAAATTTGAGCGAATTTTTATCTTTTGAAGGCGGCTGATAAACGTTGAACGAATCAATCTCCGCGCCAAATAATTCCTTCATTCCCATAATCGGAATCGTTTGATCGGTGTAAGTGTTATCGCGGTCCTTAACCGCCGAATGTGCCGACACGATCAACGTTCCGCCGCCCGCGACAAATGCTTTCATTTTTGCGGCGAGCTGCTCGTCCATCAAAATCGAATACGGCGCGAAAACGATTTTATAACGATTAAAATCCTGTTCGGGGCTGATAAAATCAATGTTAAATTTCTGCTCGGACGCAGCGCGAAAAATGTCGCCCGCCGCCCAACTGGCATGAACTTCGTTCGTCAGAAATTGATGTTCGTAAACCCATTCGTCTTCAAAATCCTTGATCACGGCGATGTCGGAAACGATTTTCGAATCGAAAATTTCCGGCGCGATTCGATTGATTTCCGCGCCTTCTTTTTTAAAATCCTCGAAACGCGCGCGCGGCACATTGTCCTGGTCAAGCACGCCCTGCCAGTATTCCTCGATGCCGCGTCTGGCGGTGCGCCAGCGAAAATGAATGATGCCGTCCGCGCCGTGCGCGAGCGACTGAAAAGTCCAGAGGCGCATCTCGCCCGGCTGCGGCGTTCTGAGCAGATAAGTCTGCCCGCCCGCGCCGGTTTGCTGCTCCATAATCATAAATCTGCCCGTGACGCTGCGGTGAAACGTCAGCGACGTGCCGGTCGAATACTGCGGATTATCGTTGAACAGCGGATAATTCGCCGACGAATGCAAATCAAGATTGCGGCTGAATTTATAATAATCAATGTTTTTAAAGCTGCCGTTCTGAGTAATAAAATCGTTCGGACGATTTTTGCGGATAATTTCGATTTGCTCGTTCATAAAAGACTCGACCGAATCGGAAATGAAGCGTCTGTAATCGAGCATCAGCGACGGATTATGCAGAGAGGTCGCCTTGAACGGCAAATCTATTTGTTCCCAATCCGTGTAAGTCTGGCTCCAGAAAATCGTTCCCCAGCGCGCATTCAAATCATCGAGCGTTTTGTATTTATTTTTCAGCCACACGCGAAACGCCGCGCGGTCGCTTTCCGACCACGCTTCCGGGTTTTCGTTGTTGAATTCGTTGTCAATCTGCCAGCCGATAATGTTCGGATTGTCTTTGTAATGCTCGGTCAATTTTTCGACGATGCGCCTTGAAAATTTGCGGTAAACCGGACTGTTGTAATTGTAATGACGGCGCGTCTGGTCGTTGGAAACCTGCCGGTCGTCGAAAACATAAAGCGTTTCGGGATATTTTTCCGTCAACCATTTCGGCGGCGTGGCGGTCGGCGTGCCGAAGATGATTTTGATGTTGTGTTTCGCCAAAATCGCGATTGCGCGGTCAAACAAAGCAAAATCAAATTTGCCTTCCTGCGGTTCAAACATCGCCCACGCGAATTCACCGATTCGGACTGCGTTCACGCCGCACTCCTGCATTCGTTGCGCGTCCTGTTCCCAGAGCGTTTCCGACCATTGTTCGGGGTAATAATCCACGCCGTAGAGAAAAGTTTTATAACGATTCTGCGTTTGCGCCGAAGTGATTTCGGCGCAAACAATCATCAGCAAAAGGAACGCCGAAATCGTTTTCAGAATTGTTATTTTTTTCGTTCGCTGCAAATTCATTTTTCTCAATTTATCAAAATTTTATCAGGCGATTTGCCGGGCTTGTCTCTGGCGCAGAAGCTGGTCAGCCAGCACGCCGATTAAGATCACCGCTCCCATCACCGCAAAATTCAGCGACGACGGAATGCCCAGTAAATTCACCAGATTTTGCAAAACTTGCAGCAGTGCCGTTCCGATTAAAATCCCGATGATCGAACCTTCCCCGCCGCGCAAACTGCACCCGCCCAGCACCGCCGCCGCAATCCCGTATAATTCATAAAAATTCCCGTGCGACGACGGCGAAATCGAATTCGTATAAAATGCCAGCAGAATTCCGGCTATCGCCGCCAGAAAGCTGCACAAAATATATGCTCCCGCGACGGTCAAATCCGCATTGATGCCCGAATAGCGCGCCGCCGTTTCGTTGCGCCCGACGGCGAACAGATAACGCCCGAACACCGAGCGGTGCAGCACGACGAAGGCAATCACGCTGATTAAAATCAAAATCACGAACGGAGTCGGGATACCGAATAAGCTGCCCGTCGCCAGACTCTGCAAAGTCTCGAAACCCTGCGCCGCGCCGAAGCCTTTGGTTTCGTCGTGAGCGACGAAGCGCGCCAGCCCGCGATAAAACAGCAGCCCGCACAGGGTGACGATAAACGGCTGGATTTTTACTTTGGAAATCAGAAAGCCGTTGATTACGCCCAAAAAGGTCGTGATGCCGACAACCAGCAAAACGGCAATCGCCGCCGGCAGATGCCACTCGACCAGAAAAATCGAGAGCAGCACGCCGAGCAGAGCGAAGACCGAGCCGACCGACAAATCAATGCCGCCGGTGATAATCACCAGTCCGAGACCGATGCTGAAGATGCCGTAGATGCCGATCAGACGGGCGAGATTCTGCAAGTTGACGGCGGTCACGAAGCTCGGATTGAGAATCGCCAAAACGACGCACAAAAGGACGAGCAAAACAAAGGTTCCGAGTTCTTTTCGCATAGTGTTCAGTTCGAGGTTCAAAGTTTAACGACTAAAGTCGAAGGCAAGGTTCAATTCTCAAAAGCATCTGATAACTTTGAACCTTGAACTTTGAACGGGAAATTTGTTGTTAATTTAATTTCTCCCGCGCAAGCCGTTGATTTTTTTCGTAAATTCTTCGACCGAATCTTTTTTAATCACGAGCGTCGGCACGAAAATCTGTTTGCCCGCCGGGATGTCCGATTTGTCGCCCTTCAGGATTTTCGCCATCAAATAAATCGCGCGGTAACCGAATTCATACGGCTGCTGGACGATTGTTCCGTAAATGCCGCCGTCCTTGATTCCGGCTAAAGTCTGGTCGTCTTCGTCGAAACAGATGATTTTGATTTGCCCGACTTTATTCGCGTCTTTGACGGCGTTCAAAATCGCCGGACCGTTGTATGCCCAGAGTCCGACCAAACCGGCGAGATCGGGCGTTTTCACCATCGCGTCGGCGACGTTCGATTTGGCGCGGGCTAAATCCGTGTCGTCGGTGCGAACGTCAACGATTTCGACTTTCGTTCCCTGCAAAACTTCCTTGATGCCGTCGAAGCGATCTTTGGCGTTTTGCGCGTCGAGCTTGCCGACGAACACCATAATTTTTCCGCCGTCGGGCAGAGCTTCTTTAATCAATTCGCCGGCTTGTCGTCCGGCTGCTTTGTTGTCCGTGCCGATATAGACGGCGCGTTCGCTTGTCGGCGCGTCCGAATCCTGCGTGATGACGAGCGATTTTTTGGCGGTATCGTTGATTAACTGCACTTCGTTCGCCGGATCAACCGGACTCATCGCAATTCCTGAAATTCCGCCCGCGACCAAATCGTTGATAATGCGCGTTTGTTCGGCGGCGGTTCCGTCCGAAGGAATTTCAAATTCGACCGTAATGTCGTTTAATTCCGCGTCGGCTTTTTCCGTTCCCTTGCGGGCAATCGTCCAGTAATCCGAAGCGTTGTTGGTCACGAACGCGACGCGCTTCGCCGTTGCCGAATTGTTTCGCGCGCTGCCGTTGGAACCGTTCGGCGGCGCGCAATTCAAGCACGTCGCGGCGAGTAAAATCGCGGCAAAAAATATGACAAATTTCTGTTTCATTAATTTGTTTCTCCCTTTTTTAAATGATGCTTATAACTCTACGTCGAATAATTGCATTCCCGCTTTGACGGCGAACTTTTTCGCGCCGATTTTCAAATTAAACGCGCCGTTCGATTCGACTTTTATTTTGAAATTCCGTTGATTTTCCGCGTCCGGTTCGGCGACGAGCGAAACGATGTGATCGTTGAATCGAAAACGTTCGCAGCCTTTTCGTTTGCCGGCTTTTAAGTTCCAGACTAATTCATTCTGCGGCGCGTTCGCTTGCAGTCCGATGACGTATTCGATAAATAAGGTAATCGGCGAAACGCCGCTCCAACCGACGAAATCGGTTTGCGAAGAATTGCCGCCGCTGATTTTTTCGGGCGAATAATTTTCCCAGATAAAGCCGTCTTTTTTGTAAACCGCGACCATATTTTCGAGATGATTGAACACGATTTCACGCGCCAGATCGCGGAAGCCGTAACGCTCCAAACCTTTGACGACCATCGTGTTGGTCGGCGACCAAACGCCGCCGCGCCATTGATCGCCCAGCACATCGTATTTTTTCTCGTTCGCCGCCAGAGTCGGCACGCGGTGCGTTCGTTTGAAAGTTTCGGGATTGTTCAATTCAGAAGCCAACGCCTTCGCCTGTTCTTTGGAAGCGACACCGGCGACCAGCGTCCAGAATCCGGCAATCGAACGAATTTCGATTTGCTTTTCGTCAAGCGTCAAATCGAAATAAAATCGTTTGTCGGCGTTCCACATTTTGCGGTTGATAATTTTTGTCAATTCGCCGGCTTCGCGTTCGTATTTTTTCGCGTCAATTTGATCGCCGTTAATCCGCGCCATCGCCGCCAAATCTTCGGCGAACAGAACCATCTCGGCGGAAATGTCAATGCCCGTGCCGCCGTTTGCCATAAACGGATTGCGCGGCGTGTTGTCGAGGCTCGCCCAATCGGTGATATAAAGCCCGTTGCCCTGTCGAAGATAT
The DNA here is from genome assembly GCA_964237235.1 of uncultured Pyrinomonadaceae bacterium. Taxonomy (GTDB): domain Bacteria; phylum Acidobacteriota; class Blastocatellia; order Pyrinomonadales; family Pyrinomonadaceae. The sequence continues at coordinate 32,980 of CAXSGY010000017.1, read as the reverse complement.
TTCTGCAACGCTTCGTAATATTTGACGAGCGGTGGATAAACCGTTTTCAAACGCGCCGCGTCGCCCGTGATGCGGAAACTTTCCAGCTCCGCCCACGCCGCAATCGGATGATTAAGCGCGTCGAGCGACAAAACCGGCGCGGGCGCGGGCGTTTTTCTGCCTTTATAAACGACTAACGCGCCTTTGTCCGGCGGCAATTCTTCGACCTTAAAATTCCAACCCCAATCGCTGTAAAGAACCGTTTCACCTTTGTTAATCCAATAATCCGCGCCGTTCGCCCTTGAAATTTCGCGGCAGATTTCGCCGTCTTCGTGCTGTTTCGCGTAAAAATTATCCAGGGAAGAAATGCCCGGCGTTAAACCGCGCGAATAGTTGAGGAACATCGTCATAAACGCCGTGTCCCAGAAAAAAACGTTGTCGTTAAACGTCGCATCTATGTAAGCGGAAACGAATTTGTTTTTCTCGTTCGGCTCGTAAAAATTTTGGCTGGCAATCTCCCACGCCCGCCAGTAAAGTTTGACGAAATCGGGATTGTCGTCGTAAATCGGCGCGGGCAATTTTTCGCGCAATTCGTCGAATTTTAAAATTTTCTGTTGCGGCGCATATGATTTTTTGCTGAAATAAATTCCCTGTTTGTCGCCGACGAAACCGATGTTTTGCGCGTTGCTGAACGGCGCGGCGCAATTAGAAATCAACGCCGCCGCGACAATCGAACGGAACAGAAAATTTTTGCGCGCAAATTTTTTCATTACGATTTTACATTTCTTCCGAATTGATTTCGCTCAACGTCAGCGTTTGATTCCAGCGCATCAATTCGGCGCGGCTGTGGCTCGTCAAAGTCGCCGCGAATTGAATTTTATTGCCCGCCTGCCAGCTTTTTTTGCCGGCGAAGGCAGCCGGAATTTTCAACAGAATCGTCGAGCGCGTCGCATCGTTTTGAAATTTATTTTCCAGCTTTGCGCCTTCGATAATTGGTTCGCCGCCCGCGCCGAAACGAATTTGCAGCGGCTTCTGCGCGCCGTTAAAATTTATCGTCCACGTCATTCGCTCCGGTTCGGGAATCTGGTTTCTCGCGTAAATTCGCTGTTCGACAAAATCAATCGCGTAAACGCTCAGATAAAGATTGTTTGCGTCCCACGCCGCGTAGCAATCGGCGAACGGCAATTCGTTTTCGACGCTCGCCCGCGGCGCGACGAACGAAGCGTTTTTATTCCAGAAGCGCAAGCCTTCGACGGCGCGTTTCGCCGCCGGCGGAATTTCAGTCGAAATCTGCGTTTCGTTTTTCGCCCGCGCGTGAATTTCTCCGGTTTTGACGGACATCGCGGCGGCAATTAAATCTTCGTAAGGCTGGTCGTTGATGTCAACCAAGCCCATATTGTAATCTTCGCCGTCCGAACGTCCGAACGCCGGTTCGTCCGTAAATTGAAACCAATGCGCGCCGACGACATACGGCAGTTCGGCAAACGAAGTTAAATTCCGTCGAAAGCTCGCCGCGCGTTCCTTCTGAGTCTCGACGACCGGAAAACCCGCGCTCGAATTTTTATTGCCGCTGCGGTTCTCGGTCGCCGCCATATAATATTCGGTGACGATCACCGGTTTATTCGTTAAGCGGTGCAGCGAATCGAGATAAAAATGCGCGATGTTGCCGTCGTTCCAATCAGCCATATAATTCGTGGAAACGACATCAACGTATGGAATCGAAGCCCGCGCGACCGATTGCGAATACCAGCTCGGATAACGGTCGCCCAAAATCAGATGGTTCGGGTCATAGCGGCGAATCGCCTCGGACGCGAGCTTGTAATATTTTTCGGCGACGAGATATATAAATTCGTCAATTACGTCCGCGCCGCGTCCTCCGGGTTTTAAGGTCAAGTCCGCGTCGAGTTCGAGCGCGGCGAAATTGCGGGCGCGTCCGGTGTCGAAATCTTTTCGCAACGCGGCGAAATCGCCTCCGTAATGCCCGCGCAAAAGTTTCATCAAAACGCGCCGGGTTTTATTCGTCGCGGGTTGGTTGAGAAAATACCGGAAAACCGTGTCGTCCCACCAACCGAGTTCGTTGTCGGAAAAATAACCGATCAGGTTTTTGTCCGTTTTCAAATCGCCGATTTCGCGTCTGGCTTCGCCGTCAATGCGGGCAGCGACTTCCGCGCCGAACATATCTCCCCACGGCACGAATTTCGAGCCGCCGAGATGCAGAACTTTCGTGTAAGGCAGCGCGCCGCGTTGTTCGACGGCGCGGCTTGACCAGCCGCCGATGGTGTTGAAATTCCAGCTTTTTAATCGTTTCAAAGTTTCGTCAATCCAGGCATCGGTCGTCGGATAAAATCGGAATGCGGCGTATGCCGGTTTTTTCGTATTATAATTGCGGCTCGTTTGTCCTTCGCTGACGACATTGACACCGTTCGAGAAAAACGGCTCGCCGTCGGGCGTGATAAACCACCAAACGCCGGCGCGCTGTTCGACGCGAAAAAAGCCGTTCGATTTTTGTGCGAAGCAAAAATTATTTGCCGCCAGACAAATAAAAAACGCGATGCCGATTTTTTGTAAATGACGAATCATTTTATTCTGAATTGGAGGGGCGACGGCTTGTCCGCGCCCGTTCTAAATTGTAGCTGTCCGCGCCCGTTCACGTTAAATTCGGCGCAAGACGGGCGACCACAAGGGATCGCCCCTACAATTTAATTAACCGTCACAACCGCCACCCCGAATTCGTTCAGCGTAATTTTATCTCGATTGATTTTTTCAGCCGCGATTCCGTCGTGTGTTTGGTCAACCGTCTGCAAACTGCCGTTTGAAATTCCGGCGATTTCGATTTCAAATTTGCGGTCGCGCTTGTTAATCAGCAAAATTCTTTTCGCGCCTTTTTCGTCAACAAAAGCCTGCGCGTGAACCGCCGAATTTTTTAATTCGGACTCGAGCATTTTCACGGGCGGCGAAAAATTATCAATCAGCATTTTTAAAATCCAGTAACGCGCGTTTGGTTTGCCGGTTTCCCAATCGAGCATCGTGACGCTCGGAAATTGACCCGGAAAACCGACGAGCTGCGATTCTCCCAAAACGTCAATTTGCTGTTTCGCCAATTCGACGTAAAGATACGCGAACAACGCGCCCGACAAATTCCAATAGGCGTTCGTCCGATACTTTTTTCCCTGCTCGCCCTGATTAATATCATCGGGCAGAATCGAGCCGACTTCATTAATCATCGTGCCGGTTTGCGGCGACAAACGGCGGCGGATTGATTCGATGAACCGCACGGTTTCGACGAATTTATCAGCCTGCTCGAACATCGTAAACTGATGCGTCTCAATCGGCTGGTCGCCGGTCGGTTGCGCGTAAAAATGATACGAAATCATATCGAGCGGAATTCCCGTCTGATGATTTTTCGGGTTCAGAAAATACTCGAAAAACCCGGGCTGTTTCGCCGGATAAGCCAGCGACATTCCGACGAATTTCGCTTCTTTGTCAATTTTTTTGATCGCGCCGACAATCCGGTCGTAACGCTTCGTATAATCTTCGGGCGTAATCTGATGCTCGAATTCCGGCTCGTTGAAAACTTCCCAGAAATCGATTTTGTATCTGTGTCCCGATTCGCGCCGCTGTCCGAATTCGTCCGCGAAACCGCCTTTCACATACCAACTCGCCAGCCGCGCGTAATAATCGCCGAGTTCCTTGCCGGTTTCATCGCGCAATTGCGTGCCTTGCGGATAACTCCAAACTTCCTCGTTCGGATTTGCGCTGTAATAAACCGGAAACCCCGTGCGATACATCCACGCCGGCACGGTGCTGAAAGCCAGCACGCGCCGCCGTCCTTCGGTCGCGTCTAAAAAATCGCTCATCGTCGAATCAATCAGCGAAAAATCCCACGAAGTTTTCCCGTCTTGCGGCGCGTCGAGCGCGGCAACCGACAGGCGCGGATACGGATACCAGAGCGCGTAACGCACGAAATCGGCGTTTAAGTTTTTCAACCACGCGAACGCCTGTTTGTGAATCGGCGATTCGCTCCGCAGCTTCGGATTAATGACGACTTGGAGCGTCGGGACGGTTTTGGAAACGCCAATTATTTTTTCCCATCTGACCGTCAACTTCAAAGGCTTTTCCTGCGCCGAAAGTGATTTCGTTAACAACACGCCGCAGAAAATCAGCGCAACTATAATTTTGCAACATTTTTCGCGCCGTTTTAACATTCGTGTTGTATTAATTTGAAATTCCAAATTTGAAATCTTAAATTTGAAATTTCAAATTCTTAATTACCCAGCCGCAATCAATTGATATTGATGAATTTTTGGTTGCGCCGCCGCCCGCTGTCGTTTAACGAGTTCCGCTTCCGACGCATCGAGCGCGCTCAAAACTTTTGGCGCGTCCGTTAAATTTTCCTTTTCAAACGGCACTTGAATTTCGCGCCAGCGCGTGAAATGAATTCGATTATGCTGTTCGGTCAATTTATAAACCGCCATCGCCTGCTTCATCATCGGCGTTTGAAAATTCGCCAGATTGATGCCGTTCGCCAACGCTTGCTTTGTAAATTTGCCGATTTCCGCGCCGTCAATTTTCAAAGTGTAATTTGCCGCGCTCAAATTATTTACCTTGAGAATTTCACGGTTCAAATTTTCGACGACGTTAGAAATACTCAGCACAAACGCAGTCGTTTTGTCGCCCGCATCAATCGGCAAAGGCAAAGACTCGTCCGCTTGCGTCCAAAATATTTCTTCGCCGGATTTTTTGAAATCGGAAATTTTCGCGTTCTCTTCACGCGCGATTTTTTTATTCGCCGCGTCAATTTCAATCGCCGTCACCAGCGCGGGCGCGTTCCACAATTTAAGTAGCTCGTTTGCCATCAGCAAGCCGCCTGCGCTCGACGGATGAATGCGGTCGGGAATAATTTTCTGCGCTTGGTCTTCGTCAATTTTCCGCGCCCGCTGAATCGCTTCGACGAGCGGCGCGTTCATATCGGAGACGTTCAGATTATTTTTACGCGCCAGATTTTTGACGAATTCGCCGTAGCGAATCAGCACGTTGTTATAACCGCCTTTGACCGGCGGCGCGAGCCGCCAGGCGTTGGCGTTCGTCCAATCGTCGAACGGCGACGGCTGAAGTAAAGTAACGCGCAAACCGGGCAAATTTTTTTTGAGCAGATCGAGCAGCCGCCCGTAACCTTCGGTAAAACCCTTATCGCAATCGGCGTTAAATTCGACGTAACAGCCGTCGTTCATTCCGAACATCGCCGTCAAAACCGTCGGCTGATACGGCAAAACGTCGCGCCGCACACGCTCGTCCGCCGTTCCGCCGCCGCCGCCGTAAATTCTATCGCCGCTCCAGCCGGAATTCGTGAAATCGATTTTTAACTTCGGAAATCTGGTCAGCGCGTAAGTTTCGACGAAGTTCGTGTAGAAGGCTTGTTCGGTGATGCTGTCGCCGTAAAAAACCACGCGGTCGCCGTTCTTCAAATAAAAATTCGCGTTTTCACCGCGCGCACCGATGTTTCCGAAAAACAAGAGCGCGAACAGAAAACACGCGAATTTAAGCGGCATTTTCACTTCTTTACCTCGGAAATTTTATTTCACGGCAAGATTTATAAAGATGATGAGAAAGCGTAAACTGTCAACAATTTACGCTTTCCCGGCTTCGGTTAAAAGCTGAATTTTCCGGCAAATTGAATAATACGCGGATTGCCGACCGTGCCGGTAATTTTGCCGAAACTGCCCTGACCGAGAATCGAATTCGGGTTGGCAAAATGCGTCGTGTTGGTTACGTTGAAAAATTCAAAACGCAGCTCGAAACCCATCCCTTCACGAAAACGGGCGAGCGAAAAATTCTTGAACACGGACATATCGAGATTCGAGTAACCCGGACCGCGCAGAAGATTTCGTCCGGCGTTGCCCGGGCGCAGCGGCGATGCCGTCGTTCCCGCTCCTAAACCGGCGATGCTGAAGGCGGCGGCGTTTATATAATTGTCAACGGTCGGATTAATCACGCGCGGATCGCCGATTAAATTCGGACGAAACGAAGTTCCGTCGGCGGAATTGCGAATGACGTTAATCGGCAAACCCGAACGAATGCTGACGATGCCGTTGACCTGCCAGCCGCCCAGAATCGCGTCCGCCACGGCGTTCGATTCGCCCAAAAAGCGTCTGCCTTTACCGACCGGCAATTCGTAAATAAAGCTGCTGACAAAATTATGCTTAACATCGTAGCCGCAGACGGCGCGTTCGGCATTGAGATTAAACGGGTCTTGCGGCGATTGATTGTTTCTGCCGAGATTAAACGGAGCCGGACCGTTGTCTATACATTTTCCGAACGTGTAAGCCGCGAAAAAATTGTAGCCTTTTGTAAAACGCTTGTCGGCTTTGATTTGTAGCGAGTCGTAGCTTGCTTTGCCGAGCGAATACTGCGCTTCGATTCTTCCGAGCTGACTGGAGATTCGATTGTTGCGATTGATATTGCCAATCGCATACGGCAAATCGTGACTGCGCGATCCGACGTAACCGGCTTCGACGGTAAAGTTGCTGAACAATTCGTGCTGCAAAACGACGTTGAATAAACGCGCCGAGCCGGTTTTAAAATTCGGGTCAACCGAGAAGAACGATTGATTTTTGGCGTTCGGGATCGTCAAGGCACTGATGCTCGACGCGCCGTTCGGAATCGTCACCGTCGTTTGCCGCGGCACGCCCGTATCCAAATTATAGTTAAAGCCGGAATAAACGTCGTTCGTAAAATCCTGCCGCGTGGCAAACGGATAATTTTTCGTCAGAACGTCGCTGCGGGCATCGTTTTCGGGCGTGTAGAAAATTCCGAAACCGGCGCGCAGAACGGTTTTGTCGGTTATTTTATAAGCGATTCCGACGCGCGGCATAAAATTATTTTTGTCGGGATTGATTAAAGTTTTCGAGTTGCCGCCGCGACCAGCCAGCTGAACCATACGGGTCGCCGGATCGAAGTTGGAAAGATTGTTGTCCTTCTCCGCATACGGGCTTTGATATTCGTAACGACCGCCGTAGTTAACGACTAACCGCCGGTTTGCCTGCCAGCTGTCCTGTAGATAAAAACTGTATTCGTGACTTTTCGTGCGCGGATCGGTCAATTGCAAACCGATTTGGACGACCGAAGGCAATCCGAGCAACAAATCGGCGATGTCTGAACCGCCGTTCCCGTAAAAAGCCGAGTAATCTACAAAGCCGTCGCCCGGCGTATCCGGACACGGCGAATAAGAATAGTTACAATAATTCGGGTCGCTCGTTAAGCTGGCATACGCGCCGCTAAAGTAAAAATAACCGGTCGGCAGCAGTGAAAACGTCGGTTTCGCATTTAAATACCGGATGTCCACGCCGCCCTTTAAGCTATGCGAGCCGAGTTGCTTGGTCACATTGTCGGAAATTTGAAAATTGCTGTCGAGAAACGCGAGCGGTTTATAGGTCGAGCCGCCGGTCGAATAACCCGTGCCGAGTTGTATATACGGAAGTCCGCCGGTTTGCGGAAAATTCGGCAGATTGATATTGCGGATGCCGAGCGAGGTCGCGGCGTTCTGATCCTGAATCAAATCATCCTGATCGAATCTGAAGCGAACATATCCCAAACGAAATTCGTTGACCAGACTGTTTGAAAAAATATGCGTTTCCGTAACCGAAAAAACTTGATTGGTCGAATCTCCGTTGTCCGCCGAATCGGTGCTGCCGCCGCCTTCGACTGGAATTCGACCGGCGAACCGGTCGCCGGTTATGTAATTATACGGAATGTATTTATAGGAAAAAACCAGACGATCTTTGTCCGAGATGTTAAAATCAATTTTCGGTTCGACTTTGTCTGAGTTGTAGCGATACGTCTGCGAGACTGGGAAATTACTGTAATAACCGTTGAGCGTACCGCCGGTAATCGCCGCCGGAAAAAGTTTCTGCAAAATGGCGCGTCCGGCGGCACTGACGCGGCTTGCCGGAATGATATTGCCCGCAAACCGGCGCGACGAAAAATTGGCGGCGTAATAAGCCGGATCGAAAATCGGAACCTGGTTGCCGGTAATCGGGTCTCTCAAACCGGAGAGGTCAACGTCGCCGTTCGGCAAAAATCTAATCTGTCCGATGGGCGGCACCGAATCGAGATAATTAAACGAATCGCGCGTCCGCAAGCCTTCATACGAGAAAAAGAAAAATAATTTATCTTTGACAATCGGACCGCCGATGGTTCCGCCAAAATTATGCTGCTGCAAATCGCCGCGTTTGGTGGCGAAAAACGAACGGGCGGAAGTCGCGCTCGGGCGGAAAAATTCGTAGGCACTGCCGTGCAAATTGTTCGTGCCGGGCTTGGTTTGAATCAACACCGACGCGCCCGAAGCCTTGCCGTATTCCGCCGCGTAAGCCGACGTTTGAATTCGGAATTCCTGCACCGAATCAACGCTCGGACTCAAGCCCGTGTCGTTGTTGCGGTTGCCCGTTACCTCGATGCCGTCCACGACGACCGAATTGCTGAATTCGCGCTGACCGTTGACGGCGATGTTTAATTGATTACCGCCCTGTCCGTTAACGACACCCGGCGAAAGCAGCGTCAGATTCAAAAAATTGCGTCCCAGAAGCGGCAAATCGCTGATGCTTTTATTTTCGACCACCTGCGAAGTTTCCGTCGTCTGCGTCTGCAGCAGCGCGGCTTCGGCGTTGACGTTGACCGTTTCGGAAACCGCGCCGACCGCCACCTGAACATTCAGTTGCAGTTTCTGCCCGATTTCCACTTTGTTGTTATTGGTGACGGTCGTCGAAAAACCGTCTTTCGTCACGGTGACGGTGTATAAATCCGGCGGCAGATTGACCAGAGCGTAATCGCCGTTATTATTTGTCTGAACGGTCTGCGTCAGCCCCGTCTTTTCGCTTTTAGCCGTGACGCTCGCCTGCGGAACGCCTGCCGATTGCGCGTCGGTGACTTGTCCGAGAATTGTGCCGGAAGTCGCCTGCGCGAATACTTCGGCGGCACAACAAAATATTATGCCCGCCAAAAAGACGGACATTGCAAATTTCAAGCAATTACGATTCATCATAAAACTCTCCTGACTTTTATTCGATTATCCCGAATGAACTTACTAAAAATTGAAAAGAAACGCTGCCGCTTCAAGGCTTTAGACGGCTACGGAAATATAAGAATCTGTCGAACCGAAGCAACCGCGGAAACAACCGCTTTAACGGTTAAATTCTAAATTTTATAAACCGTGACAAAACCGGCGGTTTTGAGCGAAAGTCCTGATTACGGTCATCAGTTTGCTCATTTAAGCCCAATATGAGCAAAAAGTCAAGTCTTGATTTTCGAGCGCGAATTTTATTTGATGTTTTTTTTTCTGGCGAAACGAACTTGATTGACGGCGTTTCGGGGAGCCGACTTTTTAGTTTATCTGCGATTTGAATAATCTCGAATTTTTATACTCTTTGAATTTTAATTCCCTTTTTGAAAAGCGGCGCGAGGGATTTTTCCGCCGCTCCCTTGTTAGTGATAAAAATATCTATCGCGGAAACCGGACAGATCAGCGCGGTTCCGGTCACGCCGATTTTTTTATAATCGGCGACGACGATTTTCTGGCGCGATTGTTTTAACATCATCCGGTGAACGGCGGCTTGGTCCGGGTAATTCGTCGTCAATCCGTGTTCGGCATTGATGCCGTCAACGCCGACAAACATTTTATCAACGAAAATCTCGCCGATGTTGGCAATCGCCGTCGGACCGACCAGCGCGAACCAGTCGCCGCTCAAAGAACCGCCGGTCACGATGAGCTTCAGATCGCTGCGATGACTCAGTTCCATCGCGATATTCACGGCGTTCGTGACGACCGTGATATTTTTTCGATGTCGGATGCTGCGGGCAACCTGCGTCGTCGTCGTTCCCGCGCCGATGGCGATCACTTCGCCGTCGGCAATCAGATTGGCGGCGGCGAGTCCGATGCGGCGTTTTTCAATCGCTCGCTGCTGTTCCTGTTCGTGAAACGAAGAAACGTGCCGGAACGGTTCATACAACGCCGGTTCGACGGGAACCGCGCCGCCGTGTATGCGGCGCAGTAAACCCTGCTGTTCCAGAACGCTCAGAGAACGGCGGACGGTGGACGGAGAAGTTTTCAAAAGCGCGGCGAGATTATTCACCTTGACTTCCCCGTTCCGCAGAAGTTCCTGAAGGATCTCGTTGGAATGCGGAGCGGAATTGCTTGTCTCGTTATTTCTCATCGGGTTCGGATCAATTCATTTAAAGGCGGAATCGAAGTAAGAAGTTAGCCCGGAGCAATATGCGGTAACTTGTCACCGCATACAAGATACTATTGTTTTTTATCATCGAACAACCCGCGCTTGAGACATCGGCGGTTGACGGTTCGGGTTAATTCGCAGGCACAATCAAATTGCCGGTTTGGATGCCGGGAAAACTTTTTACTATCGAAGTTTTTTCAATCGGGGAAATTCTCTTTTTTGCGTAGCGTTGAAAGTTCTGCGGAATTAAATTAAATGACCGCGAGTCTTATATGAAAACTATTCGAGCCGAAAAGCGGCGCGAGCCGGAGAAAAATGTCCTGGAACATTTTTCTCCGGCTCGCGCCGCTTTTTTTTACCGGCAAGCAGTCGCGCCCGTGCTGAAAACTGCTTTAATCCGTTTTAGAAAAACTATTTCGAGATATACAAATCGGGAAATTGCTTTTGCAGATTTTCCACTTTCGGCTGGTCGTAGGCGACGATATACGTTTGCGTCGGGTGATGCGCCAGATAATCCTGATGATAATCTTCCGCCTTGTAAAAAGCGTCGAGGGCAACGACTTGCGTCACAATCGGTCTCGGGAAAGTTTTCGCCTTTGTCAGCTCGGCGATATAGCTTTCGGCAAGTTTTTTCTGCTCTTCGTCAGCGTAAAAGATTGCCGAGCGATACTGCGTTCCCGTGTCGGGCGTTTGCCGGTTCAACTCGGTCGGATCGTGCGCCACCGAAAAGAACACTTTCAACAGCTGCTCGTAGGAAACCTGCGCCGGGTCAAAAGTGATTTTGATTGATTCGGCGTGTCCGGTTTCTCCGGTGCTGACCGTTTCGTAATCAGCCGTTTTCGCCGTGCCGCCCGAATAACCGCTGGTCACATCGCTGACACCTTTGACGTGTTCAAAGACGGCTTCCAAGCCCCAAAAACAGCCGCCGGCAAACACGGCGGTGGTCGCGCCTTTGCCGGTTTTCGAAGGCGTTGTCGAAACGGTTGCCTTCGAGATTGCGGAATTGTCGCTCGACTCGGCGGCGACGGTTTCGATTGAATTGTTGATTTTGCCGCAAGCCGCCAGCAGCGCGCCGCCGAGCAACAGCGCGGCGGAAAATTTAAAGAATTGTTTTGACATAAAATTAACCTCTTTCGCCGAACGAAAGCATTACGCGCTTTCGTTCAAATTTCAAAATTTATAAAATTCGCGCCGTTGAAATTGCGGTTTCCTTTTTTCTTGAACGCCGGCAAAGTAATCGCGGAAGTTATAGCAACCGAACGTCCGGAAATCTACCGGCACGACTCGCCCGCGCAACTTTTTCGAGCGTCAACAAATCGAAATTTATCCAGCCGCCTTTGACCGGAGCGGGCGCGTTTTTCGTCGCAATAATTACGATAATCGTTAGAGACAAAATAAATTTATAATTCACAATAAATTCCGTTTGCCCGGCACACCGGGCTTTTCCGAAATTCCCTCGGCACCGCGTCAATATTATTATACCGAAAAGCGGTTTTATTATTCCCTCGCGTCTTTTGATGACTGATAAATAACTTGACACGCCTATGCTCATCGGTAAATTTTGATAAAAACAAAAGCATTCGCAATTTTTACCTAAACTTTTGACTCCGCTTTTAACCTTTTCCGCCAAGCGCGGCGCGGCGGCGCGGTCACGAAATTGCTTTCAGTCAGTTCGTGTATTGTCATATTTCAATGAGCGAATGACGAATTTCAAATGACGAATTCCAAATGACGAATGTCGGAATTCTTTAAGTAGTCGTGCAAAATAAATCTATAAAAAGTCGGACGGAGCGCGCGGACGCTTTGTCCGCCGCTGTTTGATGATGTTTCGCCGCTGTCTGGTGTCTGCGCCGCCGTTCGGAAACGATTCTCTGCCGATTTGAGGCTCTGATGTTTGCGAATCGAAATAATCGCCGTAATTTTTTTCATAAATTTCTGGTCTCAACGTGAGATTAAATCCAGATAAAATTATCAGCGAAATCCGGCGTTGACCGGCGTTGAAAATTTTGCTTCATTTTGTTTATCGCTTAACATTATCAAAATGAAAATATCCTTTTTGCTCATCGCAGCAATTTTCTTCAATTGTTTCGCGTTTCATCTCGCGGCGCAGGAGAGCAACGTTTTTCCAAAGAAAAATATTTATTTTGACGACTGGACGGATTTTAATAAAAACGGCAAAAAGGACGTTTACGAAGATTCCGGAGCTGATATCAACGCCCGCCTCGAAGATTTGCTCGGACAAATGACGCTCGAGGAAAAAACAAATCAGACGGCGACGCTTTACGGTTACAACCGTGTTTTGAAAGACGCTCTGCCGACCGCCGAATGGACAAATGCAATCTGGAAAGACGGCATCGCCAACATTGACGAGCAGAATAACGGCTGGGACGACAAAGACCCGGACAATCCGTATGCGATTGATATAAAAAAACACGTTTGGGCGATGAACGAAGTCCAAAGGTTTTTTGTCGAGCGGACGCGCCTTGGAATTCCGGCGGATTTTACTAACGAAGAAATTCGCGGCGTGGCGTTTACCAAGGCGACGAGCTTTCCGTCGCAGCTCGCGCTCGCCAATACCTGGAATCCGCAGCTCGTCCGCGAAATCGGGTGTATCACGGGGCGCGAGGCGCGAGCTTTGGGCTACACGAATATTTATGCGCCAATTATGGATATGGGACGCGATCAGCGTTGGGGACGTTACGAAGACACATACGGCGAAGATCCGTTTTTAGCCGGAACGCTCGGCGTGGAAATGGTCAAAGGCTTGCAGGAAAATTTTCAGGTCGCGGCGACCGCCAAACATTTTACGATTCACGGAGTTAATAAAGGAGCGCGCGAAGGCGAAGCGCGGGTTGATCCGCAAATCTCGCCGCGCGAAGCCGAAAACATTTTCGTCAGACCGTTCGGAAAAGTAATCAGGGAAGGCGGCTTGCTCGGCGTGATGGCATCGTATAACGATTACGACGGCGTTCCGATTATCAGCAGTAAATACTGGTTGATCGACCGTTTGCGAAAAGAGTTCGGCTTTCAGGGTTACGTTGTTTCCGACAGCGGCGCGGTCGAGGATTTGGATCAAAAACATCGAACGTCCGCCGACGCGAAGGATTCGGTCCGGCAATCAATCGAAGGCGGATTAAATGTCAAAACGAATTTTCGCCCGCCGGAAACTTTTATTCTGCCGCTGCGCGAACTCGTCAAAGAAGGAAAAGTTTCGATGCAGACCTTAAACGACCGCGTGCGCGATGTTCTGCGCGTTAAATTTATCATCGGACTTTTCGACCGTCCGTATATCAAAGACGCGAACGAAACGATTAAAATCGTCAACTCCGCCGAGCATCAAAAAATCGCTTTACAGGCGGCACGCGAATCAATCGTGCTGCTCAAAAACGAGAAAAACATTCTGCCCTTAAACAAAAATATCAAATCAATCGCCGTCATCGGACCGAACGCCGATAACAAATCGAATCTGACCTACCGCTACGGCGTTTCGCGCCCGAACGACGGCGTAACCGCACTCGACGGAATTCGGGCAAAGCTCGGAAACACTGTGCGAATCAATTATGCGAAAGGCTGCAACGTCACGAGCGACAATTGGGCGCAGGAAGAAATTCTGCCCACGCCTTTAACCGAAAGCGAAAAAACGGAAATCGAAAAAGCGTCTGAAGCGGCGCGAAGCTCGGATGTCGCGGTCGTATTTCTGGGCGATCAAACCGATGCCTTTCAACGAACGGAACCGCTGACCGTCGGCGAAAGCGCGTCGCGGACGAGCCTCGATCTGCCCGGTCGCCAGCTTGATTTATTGAAAGCCGTGTATGCCGCCGGAAAGCCGGTTGTCCTGGTTTTAATCAACGGTCGCCCGCTGTCTATCAACTGGGCTGACAAAAATATATCCGGCATTTTGGAAACCTGGTTTCCCGGCGGACACGGCGGCACAGCCATCGCCGACGCGCTTTTCGGCGATTATAATCCGGGCGGAAAATTAACTGGCACGTTTCCGAAATCCGCCGGTCAGATTCCGTTTAATTTTCCTACAAAACCGAACGCGCAATGGGAAGGCGAAAAATCGCGCGTGAGCGGCGCGCTGTATTATTTCGGCTACGGTTTAAGTTACACGACTTTTCAATATTCAAATTTGAAAATCGCTCCGGAAAAACAAACGGCGGGCGGCGAAATTAAAGTCAGTTTCGACGTTAAAAATACCGGCAACCGCGCCGGCGATGAAATCGTTCAACTCTACACGCGCGATGTTGTTTCGAGCGTCATCACCTACGAGAAAAATTTGCGCGGCTTCGAGCGCGTCAATCTCCGACCGAACGAATCAAAACAAATTACTTTAACGCTGAAGCCCGAAGATTTGCAGCTGCTCGACGCGAATATGAAATGGACTCTCGAACCCGGCGTTTTCAAAATAATGATCGGCGCGTCGAGCGAAGATATTCGCTTAAACGGACAATTTGAAATCGTGCCGTAACAGCTTTTTGCAAATCATTTAAATTTTCGCAGTTTGATAAGGATTTTACGGGCAATAAGAACAGATACCAAAAATCAGTTATCAGCTTCGTATTCAAAAAATTTATAAACCAAATAAAGTTCAAGCGAGACGAAAAAACAATTTGATGTTGAACCGAAAATATAAAAGATACGCGCTGATTATCGTTGAAATGTTGTTTTTGCTGACGATTGGCGCGAAAGCCGAAGACGGTTATCGTTTGTGGCTGCGCTACGACGCGCTTTCGGAGAAAGAATCAGCGGTCTATCAAAAGCAAATTGCAACGTTGATTGTGGTCGGCGATTCGGGAACGCTTGCTGCGGCGCGGCGCGAACTCGAAATCGGTTTGAGCGGGCTTCTCGGCAGACAAATTTCGGCGACGGAAAACCTCGAACGAGACGGCGGCGTTATCGTCGGAACGCCGCGAAGCTCGACTTTAATTGCCGGATTAAAACTCGACAAAGAACTGTCCGCGCTCGGCAATGAAGGATTTCTAATTCGCTCGACTAAAATCAAAAATCGAAACGTCATCGTCATCGCTTCGAGCGGCGAAACGGGTGCGCTTTACGGCGCGTTTCACTTTCTGCGGCTGATTCAGACATTACAGCCGGTTGAGCGTTTAAACATCAGCGAAATACCGAAAATTCAAATTCGGATGCTCGACCATTGGGACAATCTCGACGGCACGATTGAGCGCGGTTACGCCGGCAAATCTCTGTGGAATTGGGCGGAATTGCCCGGCAGGATTGACGCGCGGCTGATAGATTACGCCCGCGCCGACGCTTCGGTCGGCATCAACGGCGCGGCACTGAACAACGTTAACGCCGACGCGCAAATTCTTACGCCCGCATATATCGAAAAAGTCGCGGCAATCGCCGATGCGTTTCGACCTTACGGCGTGAAAATTTATCTGTCCGCCAGATTCAGCGCGCCGTTGGAAATCGGCAATTTGAAAACCGCCGATCCGTTTGACGAAGACGTTAAAAATTGGTGGAAACAAAAAGCGGACGAGATTTACAAAAAGATTCCCGATTTCGGCGGTTTCCTGGTCAAGGCAAGCAGCGAAGGTCAGCCGGGACCGCGCACGTATCAACGGACGCACGCCGACGGCGCGAATATGCTCGCCGCCGCGCTCGCGCCGCACAACGGAATCGTCATGTGGCGGGCGTTCGTTTACGATGCCAAACCCGGTGGCGACCGCGCCGCAGCCGCTTTTGAAAATATTCAGCCGTTCGACGGAAAATTTGCCGCGAATGTTGTATTGCAGGTTAAAAACGGTCCGATTGATTTTCAGCCGCGCGAACCGTTTCATCCGCTGTTCGGCGCGATGCCGCAAACGCAAATCGCGCCCGAATTTCAAATCACGCAGGAATATCTCGGTTTCTCGAATCATCTCGTTTTCCTCGCCTCGATGTGGCGCGAAGTTTTAGAGGCGGACACTTACGCGAAAGGCAAAAATTCGACGGTGGCGAAAGTTGCCGACGGTACGCTTTTCAATCAAAAAATCACGGCTATCGCGGCGGTTGCCAACACCGGAACCGACCGAAATTGGACGGGACACGATTTCTTGCAGGCGAACTGGTATGCGTTCGGGCGGCTGGCGTGGAACCATCAAATTTCGGCAGCGCAAATCGCCGACGAATGGACGAAAATGACTTTGACGCGCGAGCCGCGAAGCGTGGCGACGATCACGAAAATCCTGCTCGAATCGCACGAACGGTCGGTTGATTATATGACTCCGCTCGGACTGCATCATCAAATGTGGGGCGGGCATCATTACGGACCCGCGCCGTGGTGGAATTCTTACGAACGCGCCGACTGGAATCCGGTTTATTACAACAAAGCCGACGCAGGCGGCATCGGTTTCGACCGCACAAAAACAGGAAGCGATACGGTCAGCCAGTATTTTCCGGCGGTGCGCGACGAGTTTTCAAATTTGAAAACCGTTCCCGAAAAATATCTGCTCTGGTTCCGACACGTTCCCTGGAATTATAAAATGAAGTCGGGCAAAACTTTGTGGGACGAAATGGCTTTGCATTACCAGCGCGGAGTTGATTGGGCGCGGAAAACGAGAAAAAATTGGGATAATTTGAAAGATGTAATTGACCCGGAACGCCATCGGGCGATAGCAAAAAAATTAGCGATTCAGGAACGCGACGCGGTTTGGTGGAAGGACGCTTGCTTGAGTTATTTTCAGACTTTTTCAAAACTTCCTCTCCCGGACGGCGTGGAGAAACCGCAGCGAACTTTAGAAGATTATAAGAAAATTGACCTGCTCGATGATTACGCCAGAGGCATCGGGACTTTTGATGAAAATCACAAGTAAGTTTTGATTTGATAGCTGATAGAAAATTATTTTGCAAAAGTTTCAGCGATAGATTTTCACCGGTAAGCTCAGACAGAAAAAAGATAAAATCGTTTTTTGATTAACGGGAAAAAGAAATTATGAAAACAAACGAAACGAAAAATCATACAGGCGAAAATACCCGCGCAAAGGAAAAAGCTGAACTTTATCGCCGGGTTGAGAATGTCGTAAAAAACGCGCCCGTCATAGACATCCGCACGCATCTTTATCCGTCTGAATTCGGCGCGTTGAATTCAGACGGCATTGACGAACTAATGACTTGTCAATATCTAATCGCCGAAACTTTTCGTTCGATTGTCGCAGAAATCACGCCCGCGCGTCTCGAGCTTTTAGGAACGAGTTTCATTCCGCAACATTCGGACGCGCGCGTTTTGGAACGATTAATTTACAAATGGAAACATTCGCGCCGCGTCATCGCCGAATGTCTTTGCGAAACTTACGAACGACTTTCGGATGCGGGACGCAGCGCAACGCGGGAAGAAATCGAGCGCGACGTAACGCGTCTGTTTTCGGGAAATTTCCGCGATTGGATTAATTTGCCGGTAAGCGAAAAACCGGAATGCGAAAAAAAATCGGCGGTGAATTAAGTTCGGCGCGCGTGAATGGTATTTATTTGATTGCGCTGAAAAATTAGTGAAATAAAAAACTTCTATGAAACGTTTTCATTTTACTCCAGCTTTACTGCTTATTGTCGCCGTATTTTTATCGCTCGTTTCGCCCGTGACGAAAATCAAAGCGCAAACGTCGGATTTTCCCTTTAAAAATCCGAAATTGCCGCTCGAAGAACGAATTAACGATTTAATTTCGCGGATGACTCTAGAAGAAAAAATCTCGCAGATGCAAAATGCGGCGGCGGCGATTCCGAGGCTCGGCGTTCCCGAATATGAATGGTGGAACGAGGCTCTGCACGGCGTTGCGCGCGCCGGGACCGCGACGGTTTTTCCGCAGGCAATCGGTCTGGCGGCGACTTTCGACAAAAATATGGTTTGGCGGGTGGCGGACGCGACTTCGACCGAAGCGCGCGCCAAATACAATTATTTTCAAAGCCGAAACGAGCGCGGACGCTACAAAGGTTTAACTTTTTGGTCGCCGAACATCAACATTTTCCGCGATCCGCGCTGGGGACGCGGGCAGGAAACGTGGGGCGAAGACCCGTTTTTGACCGGAACTCTGGGAACGGCGTTCGTCAAAGGTTTGCAGGGCGACGATCCGCAATATCTGAAGGTCGCGTCCACCGTCAAACATTTCGCCGTTCACAGCGGACCCGAACCGGAAAGACACGGCTTTAACGCCGCTGTCAGCGAAAGAGATTTGCGCGAAACTTATTTGCCCGCGTTTCACCAGACGATTCTCGAAGGCGGTGCGATTGGCGTAATGTGCGCGTATAACGCGATTGACGGCGAACCCGCCTGCGCGAACAGCCTTCTGCTACAGAAAATCCTGCGCGGCGAATGGGGTTTTAAAGGTCACGTCGTTTCCGATTGCGGCGCGATTGACGATATTTACAAAGGTCATAAATTCGTCGAAACCGAAGCGGAAGCAGCAGCCGTCGCCGTCAAAAAAGGAACGGATTTAACGTGCGGCAAAGAATTTAGTTCTTTAACGGAAGCAATCAAAAACAAACTTATCAGCGAAAAGGAAATTGATTCGGCGGTCAAGGATTTGATGCGAATTCGTTTTCGGCTCGGAATGTTCGATCCGCCGGAACAGGTCACATACAATCAAATTCCGTATTCGGAGAACGATTCGCCCGAACATCGCCGTTTATCGCTCGAAGCGGCGCGAAAATCGATTGTACTTTTGAAAAACGACCAACAGACTTTGCCGCTCAAAAAGAATTTAAAAACGATTGCCGTCATCGGTCCGAACGCGGACGACGCGGACGTGCTTTTGGGAAATTACAACGGTCAGCCGTCGCGCATTTACACGCCGCTCGAAGGCATCAAAAACAAAGTTTCGGCGAATACGAAAGTTTTGTATTCGCCGGGAATGTATCCGACCGGCGTGATTTTCGAGCCAATCGCCGGAGAATTTTTGTCGAACGGCAATACGAAAGGTTTGAAGGCGGAATATTTCAACAACCGCGAACTCAAAGGCGAACCGGCTTTGACCAGAACCGACGAACAAGTTGATTTTAAATGGGGTTCGGACAGTCCGGAGAAAGAAGTCAATGCAGACAATTTTTCCGTGCGCTGGACGGGCAAATTGACCGCGCCGGAAACGGGCAAATACAAATTCGGCTGGCGCGGCAACGGCGGCGTGCGGATTTATCTGAAA
The DNA here is from genome assembly GCA_964237235.1 of uncultured Pyrinomonadaceae bacterium. Lineage (GTDB taxonomy): Bacteria > Acidobacteriota > Blastocatellia > Pyrinomonadales > Pyrinomonadaceae. The sequence goes on along the minus strand of CAXSGY010000017.1, from coordinate 13,647 downwards.
GGTAAATTGTTCTTCGAGGAAATGCAGAATCCGCGCACGCGCAGCATCGTTAAGGAATTCAATCTCGCAGCCGGAAAATCCTGCGACATTCGCATCGAATATTTTGAAAACGCCAATCAATACGCTTCTTCAAAACTCGTCTGGACACCGCCGACCGCGCAGGCGAAGCTGCGTGAAGACGCGCTCGAAAAAGCCCTCCAAGCCGATGCCGTCGTAATGGTATTGGGAATTTCGCCGACCGTCGAAGGCGAAGAGATGGACGTGCAGCTGGAAGGTTTCAAAGGCGGTGACCGCACCGATATTTCCCTGCCGAAACCGCAGACCGACTTAATCAAAGCCGTTTACGCACTCGGCAAACCCGTCGTTTTAGTTTTGACGGGCGGCAGCGCGCTCGCGGTTAATTGGGAAAACGAAAATGTTCCGGCGATTCTCGATGCGTGGTATGCGGGCGAAGAAGGCGGCAACGCGATTGCCGATGTGCTGTTCGGCGATTACAATCCGGCGGGACGTTTGCCCGTCACTTTTTATAAATCGGTCGCCGATTTGCCGCCGTTCGACGATTACAAAATGGACGGGCGCACTTACCGTTTTTTCAAAGGCGCGCCGCTTTATCCGTTCGGTTACGGTTTGAGTTACACGAAATTTTCTTATCGCAATTTAACGTTGAAAAATAAAATTAAGGCGGGCGAGAATTTGGAAGTCAGCGTCGAGGTCGAAAACGTCGGAAAAATGGCGGGCGATGAAGTCGCGCAGGTTTATATCAACGATTCCGTCGCGTCCGTCAGAGTTCCCGTCCGTGCGCTCGCCGGCGTTGAAAGAATTTTTCTCAAACCCGGCGAAAAGCGCAACCTATCCTTCACGCTCACGCCGCGCCAGATGTCCCTGATTTTGGACAACGGCACACGCGTCGTCGAACCCGGCGAATTTACGGTCAGCGTCGGCGGCAAACAGCCCGGATTTTCGGGTCGAGCCGATGCCGTCACGACCGGCGTTGTTTCGGGAAAATTTACCGTTGAGGGCAAAAATTTCGAGGTCGCGGAAAGATAAACAGAACGGGAAATTTTCTAAAAACTTATTTTTTTGACTATTGCATAATCGCGCCCGGGTCGCCGGTCGGCGGCGGCGCGTGATCTTCTTTGGCAGGCGCACCGAGCAGTTTTGTGAAAATCGGTTTTAGCTCATCCGCCCAAATTTGATAGCCTTTGAGGTCGAGATGCAGATTGTCCGAGACGGTCATTCCGGCAAATAACTTTCCTTTTTTGTCAGCCAGACGGCGGTTGATGTTTAGATATTTGATTTTTTTTCCGTCGGCAAATTTTGCAATTTTGCGGTTGATTTTATTGATAACCGGCATCACGTCCGGGTTATCGTTGCGCGGCAAAATTCCCGTCAGAATAATTACGGCATTCGGAGCTTTTTGGCGGCAAACGTCTAAAATCGCCTTGATTCCTTTGGCGACGGCAGTTTCTTCTTCCGCGGCGTTGTTTTGCGGTGATTTATTGCCGACGTTATTTGTTCCGGCAAGCAGCACGATAATTTTCGGATTGACGTTATCCAGTTCGCCTTCGCTTAAACGCCAGAGAATATTCTGCGTCGTATCGCCGCCCCAGCCGAAGTTGGCGGCGTTCCAGCCGAAAAAATTTTCCTTCCAGTTTGCCAGAAACGATTCGTATTTCGCATCGCTCGTTCCCCAACGACGGGTAATCGAATCGCCGAGAAAATAAATGCCAATGCCGCCCTTTTTTGCCTTTTCGAGCAATTGCCGATGGGCAATTTGAGAATTTCTGTCCGCTCGCGGAACCGGACGGTCGGCGGGCGTTGTAAAATCATCTTTTTGCGCCTTCATAGAAGCGTTCAAAATTATAAGAGCGGATATGATAAAAATAATTTTCATAAAATTAACTCCCATTAGAAAGACGTTTCCTTAATCTTGAGGAAGGTGTCGGATTATTTGTCTAAGTATATATTCAGTTGAACCGGCATCCAAAAATAATTGTCAGATGAGACGATTCCGGATTTCGTTACATTAATCCGGGAAAATTTCTATTCGGCATTGCCTGCCGGAAGTTGTCGTTCACGGATTTTGTATTCTTCAAGGTCAATCAGCGACAAATATTTTCTGATTAAATCTTCGTCAAATTCGGTTTTATGATTAATTCGGTCGAGAATTTTTCTCTTTTCCTGCAAAAATTCGAGATAGGCGGTTTGACTGTTTTTGAGCGCGGTTTCGGCTTTTTCGCCAGACTTTTTTTCGTTAAGAATCTGATCAAAAAATTCCAAATCAATTTTCAGTTTCGACCGCAGATTATCAATGTATTCGGTCATTTCGTTCCGCATGATTGGATTGAAAAACGAATTTTTCGCCGCTTCAAAGTTCCATAAATATTTATTACCCATAATTTCAAGAGTCTGTCCTTCCATTGCTCAATCACAACAACCAAATCCGACTACCAGAACTGGCAAAATTCGGGAGGATATTCGAGACATTACAAATCGGGTTTCGCTTTTCGGCAGAAACGCGATTCATATTATCTGATTGCGTTCCGTGTTTCAGAAATGCAAACTGAGCAATCTATCCGTTTATTCATCGTGGCACAATATAATAAAAAACTTAGAATTTACTTTTGTTTTATACAGAATGATAATTATCGATGTTTCTTCCTTTATGTTATATCAGATAATTTAGTTTTTATGATATGATTTGACTGCAATCGAAGTCGAAAATCAACGAAAGTTAACGAATTTTACGTTTATAAATGAGTCAAAGTCTGGAAAAAATCGTTGTTCATCAAGAAGTCGCTCAATTTGAGTATACCGAGCAGGCGCGAGCTTTTGTCTTAAAATCAAATTCGCCGGAAACGCGGCGGACATATGAAACCCACATTCGAGAATTTTTTCTTTTCCACTTTTCAAAACATCCGGTCAACATTCAGGCGATTGATGTTATCCGCTGGCGAGACCATTTAATCCGGCGCGGCAGTCGTCCGGCGACTGTGACGACTAAGCTTTCGATTATTCGCTCGTTTTTCGATTACTTGCGCGCAGTCGGAATCATTGATAAAAATCCCGCTTCGACAAAGCTCGTTCCGCCGCCCGAGCTGCCCGAAGGACTTTCCGGGCGGGCTTTAACGCCGAAGGAAGTAAGATATTTGCTTGCCGGACCCGACACGCAAACCGCTACGGGGGCGAGGGATTACGCGTTAATTCTATTGATGTGCCGAACTTTTTTAAGGGTTTCGGAGGCGGCTCATATTCGCGCTTCCTCTTTTCACTGGACAAAAGGGCGTTGGACGCTCAAGGTGAAAGTCAAAGGCGGACGCGAGCGGACGATTCCCGTCCCTGCGGATGTCAAAAAAGCGATTGACGATTATTTATTGCTCGATGAAGGAAATCGCCGGACGATGAAAACCGGCGGCATTGACGCTTTTGTTTTTCAAGCCGATGTAACGCGCCGAAATTTCGGCGAGAATAAGCCTTTGACGACCAGACACGTCTGGCATTTGATGAAAAAATGGGCTGATTTTGCCCGCATCGGAAAAGTTACTCCACACGATTTGCGCCGGACGGCAATCACCCGTGCCTTAGACCTCGGGCATACATACCGGCAGGTGCAAAATGGCAGCGGTCACAAGCATATTCAATCGGTTCAGCGGTATGACCATCACCGTCAAAGCTTAGAGGACAATTCGATAAATAATCTCAATTACGATGACGATACGTTGCCGTTCGATTCGTGATTTTGAGTGATGATCGGCAAAAATCGTATATACAATTTTACTTAACCAGCTCCGCCAAATAACCGCCGAATTGGTTGAGAATATGGTTTGGCAGCGGCAAATTTTGAAGCGGACGAACTTCGTAGGATGCGCCGTTATGATTGCCGAGCCGCACCGATTTACTGATTAAGCGCAGCGCGGTCAGCCAACGCTCCTGTTTGTAAAGCGTCGCCGGATTATTGATGCCGGCGCGCATCATCAGTTCGTTCTGCCGCAGCTGACAACGCTCTTCGCCCTTCGCCAAACTTTCCGAATATAAGACGCAATATAAAGCCATACTCGAACCGCGCAGAATTTCCGCCAAACTGTAAAAGTCCATTTTTTCAGTTCTGAGCAGTCTCAAAAAATCCATTTCACTCAGGTTTTCAGAGTTGTTTACAGCTGCCGTCTGCTTGAATGACAATGATGATTCCGGTGATGCCTTGCGTTTCGCAAAAGCAGTCGAGAGCGATTTTTCTATGGAGCTTTGCGGACTTTTGGATGTCAAATCCGCAATTTCTCGGAATTGACTTATTTTTTGTGCCGGAACTTCGTCGGCAGATGTCGAATGCTCAACCTCGGCGGCAATATCTTTGATTTGCGACTCGGTTTGCGTCGCGCCGCTATTCGGGGCGTAAAGCGATTTCATCGGCTCGACGGCAGAAATCGCCGGCAGTTTGACGGGCGTTCTCCAAGCCGTCTTTTTTTCGTCTTCGGAGTTATTTAGTTTTTTTGTTTTTGGCACTTCTCTTTTCCTCCTTGCCGTCTTTCTTTGTTCGCAGTTTCTTGAGCAAGTCTGTGGCTAGCGCGGCGTAATCTTCCGCTCCCTTCGAAGTCGGATTATATTCAAAAATTGTTTCACGATTTTTGGGAGCGTTCATCAGGTCCGCATCGGTTCTGATGGGCGGCAGCAATCGCCCGTCGAAAGTCGCTCCGACGAGTTCGCGGACTTCTTCGGTCAGTTTGTATCGCTCGTCCACCATCGTCAGCAACGCGCCCAAAATTTCAGGCATTTTACCGGTTGCCGCCCCGACATCTTCCATTGAACGAAAGATTTGCTCCAGCCCGTCCACCGACCAGATTCCGATCTGCACAGGGACGATGATGTGCGTCGCAAAAAAGAGGGCGTTGACGTGTAGAATGCCGAGGCTCGCCGGGCAATCCAGAACAATTAAGTCGTATTCGTCATCGGCGGTTTCAAGTTTTCGTTTCAGAATGCTTTCGCGCGAGAGCATCGGATAGATTGCGCCCTCGGCAAGCGCGGTCATTCGGTTCGACGGCAATAAATCCAGATTCTCGCGCACCGTTGCCGTTGCATCTTCCCATCTTAAATCTCCGACCAAAACGTGGTAGAGAGCCGGCGTGGTATCGTCCATTTTATAACCGAGTCCGCTGGTCGCATTTCCCTGGTGATCAAGGTCGACGAGCAACACTTTTTTCTTTTTTCTGGCGAACGCGTGCGCCAAATTAACCGCCGTTGTAGTTTTCCCCACACCGCCCTTAAAACTCTGTATTTGTATGATTTGTGACATAGCTATAAATAGTGTATGAATTGCCCTACCAATTGCACTAATACTTATAGCTCCAGCCCCTGCTATTGTCAATTCTACAATTCCCACTGCCGTAACCACACATAAATCCGGATTACCTACTACTATTATTACTACGACTACATCTCCTACTATACTGCAAAACAATTGCAAACAAAAATAATCAGACCAACTAAAATGATAAAACACCATTAAGAACTTTGCGCCAGAATAAATTTCGGCGACGGAAATGTGACCGGGAAAACAGGGAACTCGCCGAAATAGTTTCGGATAACTGGTTTTAAAGTCGCCGGAAGACGGTTCTCGATAAAAGCCGATTTGACTAAAGCCGTACGCGAGGAATCTGAGCGATTGGGAATTAATATCTCGATAAAACTAATCAGCGAGGTTATGACCGAAAGCGCATTTGGAAAAGTCTCTGTAATTTAGAAAAAATGCTTCGTAAAAATTATTTTAGTTTTCTCGAAAATTATCTAAAAATTGAAGGGAGCGACAACCATGTTTATTAATCCGCACATCATAGATTCGGCTACATTATTTCATAGAATTTCCGAAAAAATGGATTCTCCGTTTTCGGTCAATATACCTATATTCAGACAACCTTGAAAAGTATTTTCCCGCCGCCCGCCACAAATAATTAAAGTTCAATAAATACGGAAGCAGCGAGTCAATTTTCACTCCGTTCATATCTTTGGCAATCAACTTGCACTAAAAACAACTCGGCACAATAAGGTGCAAAGAAGCGTTAGTTTTTATTAAACGGAACGCTGATTAACAAATAAGGTAAATTTCATCGAAGCAAGCTTCGGTGAAAAAAATAACAAGGAATATAGGGAGTTTTACAAATGAAAAGGTTTTTTAGTTTTCTGTTGGTTTGTCTACTCGGCGCAAGTGCCGGTTTTGCACAAACCAGTAAAGGCTTTCTCGTCGGCACGGTTGCCGATCCGAACGGAGCCAACATTCCAAACGCCAACATAACAATTACAAACACGGCGACCGGTGCGGTTCGCACAACGACATCGCAGGACAACGGGACTTATCGTTTCGACGCGATTGATCCCGGCACATATAATCTGGAAATTTCCGCCGCCGGTTTTTCCGGCTCCAAAAGCGAAAATATCGTGGTCGCTTCGGCGCAAACCGCGGAAGTTAATTTGCAGCTTTCCGTCAGCGGCTCGGCGGCGACGGTGGATGTCGTCGGAACGGACAGCAATGTTCAATTGCAGACCACGGACGGCACGCGCATCAACACGCTCGAAGAACGTCAAATCACCGAACTGCCGGTCGCCGGGCTGAATCCGGCAAATTTAGTTTTCACGCTGCCCGGCGTTGCCGATGTCGGACAAACGAACGTCGGCGGATTCGTGCAGGGAACCGAATTTTCAACCAACGGTCTGCGCGCCCGTTCAAACAATCAGTTGATTGACGGCTTGGACAACAACGACAATTCGATTACGGGACAGGCTTATCAACCGTCGGTGCGCGACGGTTACAGCGAAGTCGCCATTTTATCGTCTAATTATTCGGCTGAATACGGGCGCGCCGGCGGCGCGGTCGTCAACGTCATTACGCGCTCCGGCACGAACAATTTTCACGGCTCGGCTTACGACATCATTCAGAACAGATTTTTGAATTCGCTGACCCCCGGACAACGGAGTCGCGGCTTGACCGACGTGCCGCAATTCGCCGAAAACACGTTCGGCGGCTCAATCGGCGGACCGCTCAGCTTTCTGCGCTTCGGCGAAGGCGGACCGACCACCTTCAGCGGCAAGAATCGGCTGTTTTTCTTCGGCACATTTCAAGCCGATCTTTTCCGAAACAACGCCGAAGCGACCGCCACCGTGCCGACCGTTAACGGCTTTAACACGCTGCAGACGCTTTTTCCCGCCGGAACAAGCGCAAACTTAGATTATTACCGAAGCATTCTCGGCGGCGTGCGCGGAACGACGAACACTTTTAACGTGCCGATCAGGGACACGACGACCGGTGCGGTTATCAACAACGTCGAATTCGGCACGGTCTCGACCGTCGCCGCGCAGCCGGTCAACACTTACGACTACATCACGCGGGTTGATTATATTCCGTCGGAGCGCGACAGTTTGACGATTCGCTACCTGGCGAATAAACAAAACTTTAATAATCAGTTTCCGACGGTTTTTCAGGGATTTGAAGTTGACGTTCCCGGCTTTACGCAGAATCTCTACACTTCTTACACCAGAAATTTCTCGCCGAATCTGACCAACGAATTTCGTTTCGGTTACGGCTTTTTCAGAGCGAATTTTCAACCGCGCAACGCGGCGGTCGGACAATCCGGCGCAACTGCCGCTTTTTCAGGTGTTGGTCTCGGCACGGGACTTACGGGTGTCGGTCTGGCAACTGGTTTTCCGCAGGGCAGAAAGTTCAACAACTATCAATTTCAGGACACGGTAACTTATACGGTTGCCCGCCATACGTTTCGTATCGGCGCGGATTTGAACGTTCAGCGCGGCAGTCAGGCAGTCCCGTTTAATTCACGCGGCTCGTTCGGATTTACCGCGTCGCGTTCGATTACGCCGACGGGCGGCGGCGCGGCGTTCACCATCAACGCTTTCCAGAATTTTATTCAGGGATTCAGCGGTGCCACGGGAACGATTACGCGTGCATTCGGCAGCCAATTCGTCAATCCCGACACTTTCTTTCAAAATTATTTCATCAACGACGAATGGCGCGTAAGAGATAATTTAACCGTCAATCTCGGTCTGCGTTATGAAAATTACGGCACGCCGTTTAATCAGGTCGCATTTCCGGCGTTCGCCGGTTTCAATGTGCCGATTAATACGGTCGCTACGCAAAAACGCGACAACAACAATTTCGCGCCGCGTTTTTCGTTCGCCTACTCGCCGGACTTTTCAAACGGCAACGGATTTTTCGGAGTCGGCAGATTATTCGGCGAGAAAAGCACGGTCATTCGCGGCGGTTTCGCCGTCAATTATGACGTGTATTTCAATAACATCCTGGGCAATACGGCGGCTGCGTCGCCGAACGTCGCTTCGACGACGATTCTCGGTCAATCGAGCGTCACGGCGACCAATCCGCGCGGTTCAGCGGCGTTCAATATCAATCAATTGCCGACCGGCGCGACATTGAATCCGCTGGCTTCGATTACTTCGATTGATCCGAATCTGGAGAATCCGCAATCGTATGTTTACAATCTCGGCATTCAGCGCAGACTGCCCGGCGATTTTATTTTCGATGTCGCTTATGTCGGTTCGCGCGGTCAGAAATTGTTTATCAACGAACAGCTTAATCCGTTCGTCAATTTCAGCGCGACGCGCATCAATCCGTCGCGCGGTTCGGTTACTTTGCGAACCAACGGCGGCGATTCCAACTATAATTCGGTGCAGGCGCGAATCGAGCGCGGCTTTACAAAGGGCTTTCTCGTGCGCGGAACTTATACGTTTTCAAAAACGATTGACGTTGCCAACAGCGAAGTGTTCGCCACGACCGGCGGCACGAGCGTCGGCAGCGACCCGTTTAACCGCCGCACGGATCGCGGGCTTGCCGATTTCGACATACCGCAGGTTGGAACCGTGACGACGCTGATAAACGTGCCGACCTTCGGTGTCGGCGGAATTCCGGGCAGATTTCTGAAAGGCTTTGTTTTCGGAGCTATTTACCGCATTCAATCGGGCGCGGTGACCAATCCGTATATCGGCGGCGTTGATTTGAACGGCGACGGTAACGCCTTTAACGACCGACCGGCAATCGTCAACGCTAATGCGCCGATGAACAGCGTTGCCATCAGCAACGAAATATTCGGTCCCGACGTTCCTTCGCCGACCGGTTATGTGGATGCGGCGGGCAATCCGATTAATTTGACCGACGCTCGTTATGCGGTTGATTACAACATCAGAACCGGCATCGCCGGACGCAACACTTTGCGCGGACCGAGATTTTCGCGGCTCGATGCTTCGCTGTCGCGCGATTTCGGACTTGAAAACGTTCGTTTTCAATTTAGATTCGACGTTTTCAACGTATTGAATCAACCGAATTATCTTTTGACGTTTGATCGCGGCGACGTGACCAACACGCTTTTCAACGACGCGAAAACGCAGGGCGAAGGCTCGGCGCGGTCGGGTCGCATTCAGCTGCGTCTGACTTTCTAACGCAGGTTGTCTGAATGGCTAATTCGGCATTAGCTTTAAGGCGGACTTTGTTCCGCCTTTTTTATTTGAATCTAACACCGTAATTAATTAGACTAACCGATAGATTAGTAAACGCAACCATAACTTTAATCGTAAAATAAGGAGAATATTACGGTATGAAATTTTGTCTGATCTACACAATAGTTTTCGTCTTTTTGTTGCAGGGCGCGGCTTTTGCTCAGCAAACGGTTGACAGCCAATCTAACGACAATTCGCCGTGTCCTGATTATTCGATGCCCGTTATCAAACCGCTTATTGACGAAAACAAACTGCCCATCGTTAAGCCTGAAAACAAAATTGATTACAAATTGATTATCGTTAATCCGTGTCTTTCAAAAACCGAACAAGCGCAAAATTCAACATCTCCGATTCGTCCGAATAACGTGAGCGATTGGAAATTTCCGGCGGCGAAATTCAAGCTGGATGAAAATGTTTTTACTTTTACGCCGAGTAAAAGTGCTACGCAAAAACTCTTTCTTTTTCCGAAGCAGCCTCAATAAAATGAAGGCGTGAAAGATGTAAGCAGTCGTGCAAAATAAATCTTTATAAAGTCGGACAGGGCGCGGACACTTTGTCCGCCGCTGTTTGCCGCTGTTTGAGGATGTTTCGCCGTTCGGAAACGATTCTCTGCCGATTACCTTAAAATTGGTGTAATGTGTAATAAATAAATTGTGCCGCGTTTTTCGCTGCGCTGAAACGGTTGCGGACAAAGTGTCCGCGCTCCGACTTTTTATAAATTTATTTTGCACGACTGCTTAAGTTCGGTTAAATAATTCAATAGATATTTTAGGCGGAATAAAAAACTTTTCAATATTTTGTTCTGACCAAAACCCTTTCTTGACTCGCACTCCAAACCGTTTTATATTTCCAACCGCAGAATTTACAAAAGAGTCGTTTCTGAAAACAGACGGACTTTTGTTTTTAATTAATTCGGGGTTTTTTGATTATTTCCGCCGTTAATCAATTTGACTGTAATTCTGTGATCTTACCTCTGATGAAAATCCTGCTTTCGTTCGCACTTAATTTTTCGCGTTTAATTTCAGGAGTCCTGGAAGCGCGGCGCGTGAAAGAATTACAGTTTAAATAGAGTGAAATATTATCTCCGGTTTGTCTTATTAAGATGAAACATCAATTCAAGTCGTTTGGAACGGCTGGTAAATTATGAAAACAGATATGAAAAAACAACTGATGACAATTTTAATGTTCGCGCTTTTGAGCGTTTGTTTAGCGGCTTGCGGCTGGAAGCCGGAAGTTTCCGCCGTCCCTCTGACTGCGCCCTGGACGGCGATGAATCTGCCGGTTAAGGACAATGCCGTTGTGTGGGCGAGCAGCGATAAGGAACTGAAAGTCGTTCATAAAGACGATAAAAAAACCGTGCTGAAAAATTACACCGAGGCACTCAAGGCGGGCGGCTGGGAACTCGTTAAATTTGAAGAACCGACCGACCGTTACGTCGTGGATATGAAAAAAGGGGCGGACAATATTGAGATGGAAGTTTACGATTTTCACAATACGGGAGTCATCATCGAGAAAAAATAAGTTTTATCCGTGAATAATTTGTCGGCAGCGACAAATCGTCTTGAATCTACCGATGAAGAGAATTGAATGATTTCACAAAAGCGACATTCTCAGCTCGGAATCGCTTGAATCGCGGATGTTTCAGAAGCCGGTAACGGTTATCGGCTAATAAGAAACATTTCTTTCGTCACGCAGATCAAACGTCATTCGAATGGCAAATACATTATTTTGCAGTTGTTTAATTGACGAAAGCAATCAAATTATACTTGTTATTTCATATATTTTCTGAACCATTCGACGATTCGACGGTCGCGGTCGGCGGCGTTGAGCGTTAAGCGGTGGTCGTCTTTGGCGTAGGTGTGAAATTCGTAAACTTTGCCGTATTGCTGTAATTTTTGAACGAGCGCGAGTGCCTGATTGCCGGTGTCGGCGCGCCAGTCGGCACTGCCCTGCAAGATTAAAAGCGGCGTGTTGAAAATGTTTTTGGAGAAATAGCTTTTTAAAAGCCTTAATCGGTTGAGGAATAAATTTTCTAAGGCTTGGAAGTGGTATTTTTGTCAGCAACAGCTCAAAGTTATTAAAAACTTGTGAGTTCAACCGGTGGCGGAAATTACAAACGGATAAATGGAAAAAGTCTGACCGGACGATCAAAAGCCTGCGCCGGAGTGTAACTGAATTCAAGCGATTTAAAGTTAACGGAAAAATCTAAATGAGAGAGAGAGTCGCCGTTGCGCTTTCCGATTCAATCCCGACCGGAAAATCTTTAATAAAAACTTTTATAACTTTTCCGGTTATCATCTCAAACTTCGGTTATAGTTTCGCGCGTCGGTCCGCGACTTACGCAAACTCGGCTGACACCGGCGGCTTGCGCTGCACAACGGACAAATTCGTCAACGCTCGAATCGCAGAGTAATCCGCCGCTCACAAAAGATACCCGCGCGTCGAGCTGATCAAGACAGGTGACAGCCAGCCGCCTGGCAATTTGAATTGGTGCGGAAGCGGCAAAACGCTCAAAATCGGCGGCAATCGTCGAACCCAGCAAATCCAGATCAAGCCAGCCGAAACGCAAATTGTCCTGGCGCGGATTCGGCAGATTGGTCAAATCTTCAATCTTCGCAAAAGGTTTAGCCGGCAATTCGTGCGGCAGATGTCCGGCTCCGTGGCGCGTTGCGTAAGCTCTCGTCACATAAACGCAATCGAGTCCTCGGATTCCGGCTTCGGCGGCGAGTTCGACGGCATTCTTCAATCCGGTGGGCGAGCGCGTCACATTCGGAAACCAGCCGTAATCTTCATCAAGCAGCAAACCTTGCGCTCCTTCAAAGACGATGCCCGCCGCAGAAGCCAAAATGTCTGGATTTGCAATTTGAATGGAAGCGTCAAACTCCGCCGCCGCGGCGAGAAATTCGTCGCGCAACCAGTCGGCGGCAAGCAGATTTTTCTGTTCCTGAGAAAGTCTCGGAACATTTAACTTAGCCAATCGCGCCGGTGTCCAATTTCGTCGAATGTCATCGAGTATCGCCTGTAATCTGCCGGCATCGGATAAATCGGCAACCCGAATCGCAAATCGCTCGTCGAGCGACCGCTCGACGGTTTCCCCGAATCCGACTCCGCAACTGCCGTGTTTGCCGCTGCCGCGGGAAATTTCCGCCCACTGGTTGATGAGCATATCGTAGGGAGTCGTGACCAGCCCGCGCCCGTCGGCAAAAACAACGGGCGCAGCGATGCCGAGTTTTTCAAGCTCGATTTTTTCTCCGCGAAACAGAAGAGGATTGCCGACAAAATAACTGCTCAAAAAAGTCTGCGCGCCCGCCAGCGTGCCGCTTCCGAAATGACTGTGAACGTGCCTGCGCCCGTCCGGCAAAACAACCGTGTGACCGGCTTGCGCGCCGCCGTTGAAACGCGCGACGATGCAGTCCGGTCCAAAGCGGGCAGCGTGAAAATCGGTCAACAATCCTTTGCCTTCATCGCCGAAGCCTGCCCCGATTATCACGACGGCGGATTTTTCGACAGCGTTCGGGTGATGGCTTTTTATGTTGTCAGGAGCATCTGTCTTCATTATGAAAATTGAGCGCAATCATTTATAAAACGGTTATTCGCTTAAACTTTGCAAGTCTGCCGATATTTTAGAAACGGACCACGCCGCCGCTTGCCGGGCGCGTCAGATTGGCGTTCAGATTGCCGACGGCGCGGGCGACGACTAAAGACGTGTCGCCGTCCCAACTTGCCGCAACCGCCGCTTTGTCGCGTCCTTCGGCGACTTCAATCGTCGAGACGATGACTTCGGAAAGTTTCGTGTGGTCGGCGAGCGGAATCGCCCTTTGTCCGAGCAGATCAACCCAGCCGCGCCGCACCGTTTCGCCGTGACTTTGATAGTGCGAACCTTCTTCGACCAGCAGATGAAATACTTCGTAAAAACGCCCGACTAACGTCAGCAAATCCCGATTGGCGATGCGCTCCATCTGCAAATCCAGATTCATTGCCCGCCGGACATCTTCTCTCGTTAAATCTTCGGGAACCTGTTCGTCGCCGACGGTGAACAGATAGCCTTTTTTGCCGCGTTTTTCGAGACAATCAATCGAAGTTTTCTGCGCGGCGAAATACCAGGGCAGATTGTAAGAGTCCGAACTATTCCCGCCGCCG
>CAXSGY010000016.1:0-112804 GCA_964237235.1 uncultured Pyrinomonadaceae bacterium | reverse complement strand
AATTCGTAATGAAAATAATCGAATTTGGCGGCGACCGGCGGTTGAACGCGCTTGTCATACATATCGCGCGAACGGTCAATCGCTTCGCGCAGACGGTCGTATAAATCCTGCGCTTCGCGTCCTTCCTTGACCTTCTGTTCATTGTAAAGTTTGATTTCCGAAACCAGCAGCCGCGCAAAGCGTCGCGCGTCGTTGTGCAGACGGCGTTCTTCTTCGCCGACCTCAATCGGCAAATCAACGTTTCTGTCGCTCAGGCGCGATTTCGGCGGCGCGGCGGAAACCGTCTCGGTAGTTTTAATCGGCTCGGAAACGAAACCGTCCAAATTGCCGCCTTCCGTGCCGAGCGTTTCAAAGCCTTTTTCGTCGGAAACCGTCTCGGTCGGCGCGTTCGCCGGTTTTTGAAACGAACTTTCCTCTTGCACCGGCGCGGTAAAATCCTGTGCCGGAACGTCTTCCACATCGGGCTGAATGTCTTCTTCCGATAAAGCGATTGTTTCTTCGACCGGCGTTACATCGGTTTGCGCGGGCGATTCATCGCTTTTAAACTCGGTTTCCGTGGTCGTCTCGGTTTCCCGCGTCGGTTGGTCTTCGACGGGCGCGGTTTGCTTGTCGGTTTGTAAACTTTTCGCGGCTTCGACTTCGGTCGCGTCTTCGTCCACCGTTACGGGCGCGGACTGCGTTTCCTGGACCGGTTTCGCCGTCTGTCCCGCTGCGAGAACTTCGACCGTCAAACCGGCGACGCGCACTAAAGTTTCGAGTGCCTCGACGTTGACCGCGTCGCCGCGGCTGCCGTAATCGGCGTAAAGCACGGCAACGCCGCGTCCGCGCGCAATCAGCGGAATGGCGAGCATTCTGTCCGGCTGTCCGAATTCGAGCTTGCCCAGGAAATTAGAATCATCGTCGTGCGTTCCGTAAGAGCTTTCCGTCGCGCTCAAAGAACGTACCGATTCGCCCAGAACGGTCGAAGACGAAACGGGCAGATGGATGTCGCGCACCGCGTCTTCGTTCGTGCCGTCGGCTTCCTTGCCGAAAACGCGCCAGCCGACGAAATGCTCGTTTTTAATGATGAAAAACGCTCCGCGCGGCGTAAACTGCGCGGCGTGTTCGACCAGCGAAGATAAAATCGTTCCCTGCGAGGTCTGCGAAGTGATGTCGTTAATCGCGTCGCGTAATTGGCTGACTCCGGCTGACGGCGGCGTATAGCGCGCGGCAGCCGGTCCGTCGTTCATCTCTTCGGCTTCGGTAATCGCCGTCGCCGTAATGCGCGCGCCTTCGTCGCGGGCGAGCCGCAGATGCTCGACGACCGTTTCCTTAAAGCCGCGGTCGAGTTCCTTGCCGGTTTCGAGACGCGCGGAAAATTCTTGAAATGCCGCGTTAAGCTGCGTTTTCTGTTTGTCGAATTCGGCTTCGACCTTTCCCTGCAGCTCGGAAAGTTCCTGCCGCATACCGGCAATGACGCTATTGAGATGACTCTCAAATTCGGTTCTCAAACTCATTTCGAGTTCTTCACTATTCACAATATTACTCCTCCGTTTTTTAGAAACACAGCATTTTCTGGGAATGACAATGGCTGGCGGTTTTTTTTTGAGTAGATTTTTGAAACCTAAAAAAGATGAGATGACATATCTAATCAATGCCACCTCATAGATTATGAACAAATTTAGGTTTCGATGTCAAGAAATCTTTTTTGCCGAAAGTAAAAAATGTTAAAACGACTTTTAAGTAGGTTTTACGCGGCGACGACTTCGATTTCCGGGTCAATTTCGTCTTTAATCATATTCTCAATCGCCATCAAAGTTCCCGTCAAACTCGACGGACAGCTTCCGCACGCGCCTTGATAGCGAATTTTGAGCGTCTTATTTTCCAAATCTAAAATTTCCAGCCAGCCGCCGTCGCTCGCCAGATAAGGTCTGATTCGCTCATCGAGCAGTTCGTTGATTCGGGCAATTATCGGATTGTCGCTGACCGCGGCGGCAATCGCGCCGCCGATTGATTGCGCCGCCGAACCGTTCTGACCGTTCGCCGCGCCGGTTGATTCCGCCGCGCGAATCGGAACTGCCAGCAGCGGCAGAATCTCGTCCCAATCGGCTTCGTCGGTTTTCTCGACGGTGACCATTTTGTCCATATAAAAAACCGAGACGACCTCGCCGATTTCAAATAAGGATTTGGCGAGTTGGTCGTCGGCGGCTTTTGCGGCGGCATCGAACGAATGCGAAGTTCCGCTGCTGACCGGTTCCTTTAAAATAAATTTTACCGCGTTCGGATTCGGCGTTTCTTGTATATCGGCAATTTTCGGCATCTTTTAAAAATCCTTTCACTCAAGTTAAAAATGTTCGGATATTTAATCTTTACATTTTAGTCAACATTATAACAAAAAAGATTTTCGATTGCATTCTCCGAGCGAATTCCGAAGTGAAGAAAGCGAATTTGAGGAAAATGAACAAGCGGCAAACCGTAATCCATTCATCAATCAATAAAAATGATAAATAAATTCGCGGCTTGCCGCTTGAAAAGTTATTTGTTGGTCAAACGAACTTTTTACTCGGTAATATGAATGTCTTCGTGCTGATTAACTTTGCCGAACATAAAAAGTCCGCCGAAGATAATCGCCGCCAATGCGAAAATTACCCCGATGACCAGCGCGGTCGTGTTGCCCGCGCTGTTTTGAAACGAGTATAAAAAATAGCCCGCCACAACAACCGAAACCAGAGCTAAAACTGCATACAGCAAATTCTTCACAAAAATCACCTCCAACTGATATTGAAAAAGGATAAAACTTCCGAAGTTTCGCCAGCCTCGACTTAAAAATCGGGACTTTTAGATATGTGTCCGCAAACTTTCAAACTGCTTGTTTTGGAATGCAAATAATGGTAACGCTATCGCTTCTAAAAGGCAAGAATTTTTTGACGTTTTGACTCGTTTCGATGGTCAGTCGAATATTTATTTTTATCCGGCAGTTTCAAAAAGAGCCAAAATCTGTTTGCCTTCGTGCGAGCGCGGATCAATCGTTCGCACGTGCTTACGTCCCTGCATTTCCCAGATCGCCGTTACGTTTCCTTCCTTTTCGACCGCGTGATACGAAATATCTTCGATCATTTCGGGCGTTTCCACTGTTTCCGGCGTTTTATTTTCTTCCGTCGGCGCGTTTGTCGAGTTAGTTTCTTCAGTCGCGGTGACCGTTCCGTTTTCCGTCATTATGATTTAAAAAGTCTCCTCAAATTCTGATTATGTAATAAATTGTTGATTGTTGAGAGAATTCTGACACAGCCCCGAATTGAAAGCAAGCGGTTTTAAAGTGAAAAAGTGAAAAAGTGAAAAAGGGGAAAAGTTGTCGGAATTATCCCAAACTTTTTCCCTTTTCCACTTTTTCACTCTTTCACTCTTTTTCCCCTCGGCGGAAATGCAGCTCGTAAAACCAGAAATCGCTGTTCGGCTGGTCAATTTTCAGTTCGTCGGTTTTGCCCGTTTTGTCGAGCGTGAACGTCACGAAGCCGCGCGGGAAATTGTATGAAACCGTCGGTCGCCAGTGAATCTGGAACGTGTCGTAATTCCAATGCTCCAGATCGGCGACGAAATTCGGCGATTGCACGAAACGCAAGACCAGTTTGCCGTTTTCTTCCGCGACGGTCGCGTCGCCGTAAAGCTCGTCCGTGTATTTTCCGGCGTAATTTTGCAGTTCAAGGCTCGGTTTCGTATTCGGAACACGCGCGGCGACAATTTCCGCGTCGTCCTTCGCCGCTTTCGCTTTATTGTCGGCGACGCGTTTGAGGCGTTCCGCGCTCCAGTTGCGCTTCGGCTCGACGTTCAAAAAAACGTCGAAAATTTTGTTCATCATAATCGTATTAACGCCCGTTTCCGAATTCGTCAAAACGACCAAGCCGAGATTTTCGGACGGCATCATCGCGGTTTGCGAAATCATTCCGTCGAGTCCGCCGCCGTGTTGCACGATTTTACGCCCGCGGTAATCCTGCAAAAACCAGCCCAAGCCGTAAGCCGAAAACATCTGCGTCGGCGCGTCCTGCGCCGGAAACGGATTCGTGGCGATAATCGTGTTCGGCGACCACATTTCGCCCGCGCGTTGTTCGCTGTAAATTTGTTTGCCTTCAAATTTCCCGTGCGCGAGCTGCAGCCGCAGCCATTTCGTTATATCGGCAACTGAAGAATTGAGTGCCGCCGCGCCCGCCGCGCCGTCCACGTTGTCAAAAACCAGAGTGCGAAGTTTGCCGCCCGATTCGTTGTGCGGCAGAGCGATATTCTCGCCCGGTTTGAAATCCTTAACGCTCGTTTCCGTGTCGTTCATTCCGAGCGGCGTTAAAATCTTTTCCCTGACAAACTGCGCCCAAGTCTTCCCGGAAATTTTTTCGACGACTCTGCCCGCCGCGATGAACATCAGATTTTGATAACCGAACTTCGTGCGAAAACCCGAAGTCGGCTTGAGAAAACGCACGCGCCGCAGAATTTCGTCGGTATTATAAGTCGTTTGATACCAGAGCAAATCGCCGCTGAACGTATCGAGTCCGCTGTGATGCGAAACCAGATCGCGCACCGTCATCTCGCTCGTCACATACGGGTCATACATCTGAAAATCGGGCAGATACTTCGCAACTTTGTCGTCCCATTTCAATTTGCCTTCATCAACTAAAATCGCCAGCGACGCGGCGGTAAAAGCCTTTGAATTCGACGCAATCGCAAACAAAGTATGTTCGTCAACCTTTTCGGGTTTATTTAATTCACGCACGCCGTAACCTTTCAAAAAAACGACTTTATCGTCCTTCACAATCCCGACGGCAAAGCCCGGCACGTTCCAATCCTCACGCGCCTTTTCTGCATAAGCGTCAATTTCCTTTAATTTGTCGTCGAGCGTCTGCGCGAAAACGAACGCGGGAAAAACGACGAACATTAAAAACAAATTCAGCGATAAAATTTTCTTTTTCATAATTTTGACTGGAGCGTAGGCATCCTGCCTGCAATGAGCGTCGTTTTTCGACGCGAAAAAATCTCTGCAAATATTCAACCGATTTTATTTGCAATCGGGACATTCGATAACTTTAATCGTTCGTGTCTGCGTTTTTCCGCATACACCGCAACCGTCGTCAACTTCGGCAGTAATTGTATAAGTTCCGGGCGGAACGCCTGACAAATCCCATTCGACTCTTTGACCTTGACCGACGATCTTTCCGGCTGAAACGGTATAAAGATAAGTCAGAACATCGTTTTCCGCATCGAACGCTTCAGTTGAAATATTTATCAAGCGATCTTTGTTAGAACAACTTTTTGAACTGGTTGCACAAGTTGCGACAATTTCAGATTGACTCAAAAGAAGATTTGTTACGTCGGCAACTTGATTTATAAGTTCACTTTTTCTTTGCCTCGTTTTTGTCAGATTACCAGTAAAAATCCAACTGGTTGGTTCACTGCTTAGAACAAATCCTTCTGGAACTCCGGCGTTATTAGAAAATCCGAGCTGTGTATTGGAAAGCGGTTTCGCCACGTCCGAAAGCAAATCCGTTTTCGCCGCGTCTCTTTCCAGATGCGGATACTTTTCGCCGCCTTGATAATTTATTTTGAAAGTTTCGGTCGCGTTATTATTCTGCGCGACGATTTCAATCGTTGACGCGCTCGTTTTTGTCGCAGCGACGGACTTATGCAAATTCTCGATTGAAAAATCTTCGCCGTTGATTTTCAGAATCGTCATCGCCGGGACGAGTCCGCTTTTCGCCGCCGGTAAATCGGGATTGACATCGAGAATCGTTCCCGCCGCGTTGACTAAAACCCCGATTGAATAGGAAAAATTCGCCGAATTGCCGCGCGTCTCGTTGACCGAAACCTGCGTGTTCGGCGTGTCGTTGTAAATCAATTTCCAGCCGCCGTTCGTGATGCCGTTGAGCGGCGCGCGCGTTTGCGGCTTGTAAATTCTGTCGAGCAAAAACGTTCGCCAATCGTAAGGTGTAACGTCGTTTAAAGTTTTCACGACTTCAGCGAAATCATATGGCTTGACTGCGGGAGCGGAATTTTGCCCGCCGTGAAATTTTTTCAGAAAATCATCCAGAGATAATTTGCCGCCGGATTTTTGGCGAATCAAAACGTCGGCTTCGAGCCAGACTAACTCGCCTTCGTAATAATAATCCGCGCCGCGCCGCTGGTTGCGCCAATTTCTCGCGCCCGCGTAGGTGAACTGCACGTCGGTCGCCGTGTCCGCCAGCGGTCGCCAGCGTCTGCCGGTTTCATAATCCATATTCGCGCCGACTTCGGCGATGACATCACGGAATTCGTCCGCCGTCCAAAGTCCGCTGCGGGCAGGCAGAACGTCGCCTAAGTATTCGGTCAAGCCTTCGTAAACCCACAGAAGCTCGCCGCGCATCGGCGTTTCAAAATCGCCGGTTGCCAAACCCTTCGGTCGGCGATATTTGCCGTTCCACGAATGCGTGTATTCGTGTCCGAGCAGCCCGCCGAGATCGAGCAAATCGTAGCGTTCGCTCAAGGCTTTTTCGGTCGTGCCGTCTTCGCTCGATTCGTGATGCTCTAAACCTTCGCTGCCGCCGAAATCGCTTAACGTGACGAGAAATTTATAACTGTTGTAATGCCTCGCGCCGAACAGCGCGTTCGCCTGTTTGATGAGATTTTTCCAACCCGTCAAAGTTTCCGGTTTGTATTCGAGAGCTTCATTGGAATCGGCGAAAAAATCAATTTCGTGCGCCGCGCCGCTCACGTTTTCGAGCGGCACGCGCTTGAAAAACTTTCCGATTACGGCGGGCGAATCAACGAACGTCGTCAAAGTCGTTTCTTGAAAATCAACCGCGTTCTGCGATTCTTTTACGGTCGTCAAAGCCGTCGCATATTTCCAATCGGCAGGCATTTTCAAAGAACTCTTAACCTTTACGTCGTCGCTTTTCGCCGCTTCGGGATAAAGCAAAAGACGATTCCATTTGATTCGGGCGAGCTGCGCGCTCGAAGTTGAACCCGCTTCGGCGGCATCGTCGAAAGTGATTTCGATTTCGCTCACGCCGTTGGGAACGGTCAGATGAAACGCGAACATTTCCACATCGTCGCGCCGCCATTGAATTGGTTTGCCATTTCCTTTGATAAATAAATTAATCATATTGTTCAAAGGTCCGGTCGGCGAATGTTCGCCGGGAATCCATTTCGGGTAAAAAAGCGTCAACGCGCCCGGCTTGACCGCCAACGTTTCGCGGACGCGCAGAATGTTTTTTGCCGCGCCGCTTGCGTCAACCGCGATGTTAATCGAATTTTGCGCGGCGGCGATTGAAACCTGAATCAATAAAAAAGCGACGGCGAAAGCGAGTCTGCGCCGCGATGAATAAACGAAATTGTTCATAAAAACCGGATTTTCCTTTGACGATTGATTTTCAGATAATAACAAAAAAACGGTCTGCGAATACAATTAAATTCGCTGAAAACCTTAAACGGCGGATTTTCTTTATTCTGCGCGTTAGGCAAAAATACGTCGGCGGATTTATGCTTGAATCAATTCCAAAAAATTGTCTTTACTTTGAACAAAGATTAAAAAAAATACCGATGAAGAAAATTCTATATTTTAACTGTCTGCTTTTTTTGTTGACGGCGACGATGTTCGCCCAGACGACGACCGCGCCGCGCGTTTTGACCGGCGAGGATTACGACCGCGCCGTGCGAATGCTCGGCTTCAGCGCGAATCAAATGATTGACCGCAGCGGCGTGCGCCCGACTTTTCTGCCCGACGGCAGATTTTATTACCGCGTTTTGACGGCGACGGGCAGCGAATTCGTTTTAATCAATCCGGCGGACGGCACGCGCAAAACCGCCGCCAATCTCGCCGGACTCGGCGTTACCGAATCGCCCGCCGCGCCTGAAAACCGGCGCGGCAACCGGCAGCCGTCCGTCGCTTCGCCCGACGGAACGCGCGAAGCTTATATCAAAAATTACAATCTCTGGATGCGCGATTTAAAGACGGGCAAGGAAACGCAGTTGACCGTTGACGGCGTAAAGGATTTCGGTTACGCGACCGACAACGCCGGTTGGGTTCACAGCGACCGACCGATTCTCGTCTGGTCGCCCGACTCAAAAAAAATCGCCACGTTTCAGCAGGATCAGCGCGGCGCGACCGATATGTATCTGGTTTCGACGAACGTCGGCGCGCCGAAGCTCGAACAATGGAAATATCCGCTGCCGGGCGACGCGATTGCGACGATTCAGCGCGTCGTCATCGAAACGGAAACGCCGCGCGTCATTCGTCTGCAAATGCCGCCCGATCCGCATCGCTCGACGATTTGCGACGACGTTTCGTGCGACGGCGGCTGGGAAGATATCTCGTGGAGCGCGGACGGCAAAACGCTCGGTTTCGTTTCGACTTCGCGCGATCATAAAAAAGCCGATCTGCGCGTCGCCGATGCTTCGAGCGGCGAAGTCAAAGATGTTTTTGAAGAAGTCAGCCCGACGCAGTTTGAAGCCGGACAAGGCGGAGTTAACTGGAAATATCTGCCCGCCACGAATGAGTTTATCTGGTATTCGGAAAAAGACGGCTGGGGACATCTTTATCTGTATGATTTGACGACCAAAAAATTAAAAAACCAGATTACTTCCGGCGATTATGTCGTTACGCAGATTCTGGATATTGACGAAAAAAACCGCACGATTTATTTCGACGCAAACGGGCGCGAAAAAGGACAAGACCCGTATTTCACCCATTTTTACAGCGTCGGCTTTGACGGCAAAAACTTAAAATCGTTAACGCCCGAAGATGGCACGCACGATGTCACGCTTTCGCCCGACAACAAATATTTTATTGATGTTTACTCGAAACCCGACGTTCCGGCGACGACCGTTTTGAAGGACATCAACGGCAAAGTCGTCGTGAATTTAGAGAAAACCGACATCTCGCGTTTGACGGCGACCGGCTGGAAACCGCCCACGCCGATCACGGTCAAATCGCGCGACGGCAAATGGGATTTATACGGCTTGATGTTCGTGCCGACCAATCTCGACGCGACGAAAAAATATCCGGTCGTTGATTATATTTATCCCGGACCGCAGGGCGGCGGAGTCGGCGGGCGGGCGTTCAACGCCGGGCGCAGCGACCACCAGGCATTAGCCGAACTCGGTTTCGTCGTCGTCGTCATTGACGGAACTTGTAACCCTCTGCGCTCGAAGGCATTTCACGATGCGTGTTATGGCAATATGGCGGACAACACGCTGCCCGACCAGATCGAAGGCATCAAGCAGCTCGCCCAAAAATATCAGTATATGGACTTAAATCGCGTCGGCATTTGGGGACATTCGGGCGGCGGATTTGCGACGGCGGCGGCGATGTTTCGCTATCCCGATTTTTTCAAAGTCGGCATCAGCGAGTCGGGCAATCACGACAACCGCAATTACGAAGACGATTGGGGCGAACGCTATATCGGACTTCTCGCGGACGACAATTACGAAAAACAGGCGAATCAGGTTTACGCCAAAAATCTAAAAGGGAAGTTGCTGCTCGCGCACGGCTCGATGGACGACAACGTGCCGCCGTCCAACACTTTGCTGGTCGTTGACGCGCTGGTCAAAGCGAACAAGGATTTCGATTTGATAATCTTTCCGAACGCGCGCCACGGCTACGCCAACAACGCGGTTGACGGTTTTTCGCCCCAGACGAATTTCTATATGATGCGCCGCCGTTGGGATTATTTCGTGAAGAATCTGATGGGCGCGGAACCGCCGAAGGAATACGAAATCAAACCGAAACAGGATGCGCGAATGATGCGATAAATAATGAAAAGGCTGAAAGAGATTGATTCTTTCAGCCTTTTTTAAAGGATTATTTCAATAGTCTTGGAAACATTTTTGTCATTCTTTTATTTACTGTTTTTCGCTCAGAGAGAAAAAGTAAATTGTAAAAATCAATGCCGAGATTAACGGCAAAAGGTTAAAAATCAAACCGATAACGGGAAATAATCGTTTTTTGTCCTTCTTTATTACGCCCACGATTGCCAAAGCCAGCCCGATGGTAAAACCGAAACTGCATAAGGCGAGATGAATAAAAAACCAGATAATCACAATTCCGAGGGCGGCAAAGACATTTGAATCTTTGAAAAAATCATCCAGCACGTAAAGAGATACATAGCCTGCCACCAGGAAATAGACGAAAACGATAACGGCAATCACACAAGACGTGATGCCGAGTTTTGAATGCGGCAAAAAGTCGCTCGTTTTTGTTTCAATCGTGTCGGGTATCAATTTTTAACATCCTCGCTGTATCAACGGAAGCTAATTTACCAATCGTCAAAAAATTAGGAAAATACGGCAAAAAATTCTTAAACGCCGTCTAATAATTCGCCAATCTGCGCGCCGCTTCGACGATTTCGGAGATTTGCGGCAGAAAATAATCTTCCATCGGCGGCGCAAACGGCACTGGTGCGTCAATCGAAGCGACGCGAATGACGGGCGCGTCGAGCCATTCAAACGCTTCTTCGGCGATGATCGCCGCAATCTCGCCGCCGATGCCGCCGGTCAAACTCGATTCGTGCAGAATCATCACACGATTTGTTTTCTTAACCGTTGCTAAAATCGCGGCTTTGTCGAGCGGCGCGAGCGAGCGCAAATCAATTACTTCGACTTTTAAGCCGTCTGATTTTTCGAGTTCATCAGCCGCGTCGAGCGCGTTCAAAACCTGCGCGCCGAACGTAATGATTGATAAATCTTTGCCTTCGCGGGCAATTCTGGCTTTGCCGATTTCGACGATATAATCGGTCGTCGGCAATTCTTCTCTTAACCTCGGCAGACGATAAAGTTTTTTATGCTCGAAAAACAAAACCGGATCTGGATCACGAATTGCCGCTTTGATTAAACCCTTCGCGTCGTAAGCGGTCGCCGGTTCGACCATTTTCAAGCCCGCCGTGTTCAAGAAAAAAGATTCGGCGTTCAGCGAATGAAACGGACCGCCGCGCACACCCGAACCGCACGGACCGCGAAAGACGGCGGCGATTGAACCGCAGCCGCGATAACGCGATTTCGCCGCGTAATTCGTCAGCATATCAAAGCCGTTTGACACGAAATCTATAAATTGAAATTCGGCAACCGGCTTCATTCCCAGAAGAGCCGCGCCGCACGCCGCGCCGACAATCGCGGCTTCGGAAATCGGCGTGTCAATCATTCGCTCTGCGCCGAATTCGTCAATAAATCCTTCGGTCAATTTAAACGCGCCGCCGTATGCGCCGATGTCTTCGCCGATGACGAAGACGGTTTCGTCCCGACTCATTTCCTCGTAAATTCCTTGCCGGATCGCTTCGATTAAAGTTACGCCTTTTTCTTTTGTTGCCATCGAAATTATCAATAATTCGTTCGTAAAAATTTCTTTCAGTCTTCGCCTTCCAAACTCATTCCGGCAATTTTATCGTCTTTGGTGAGAATTATTTTAACAATCGGATTGACCGACGCATATTGCAGGCGATAGCGGTAAACGCGAAAGCCGTTTTGTTCCGCGCGGCTTAGAAGTTTGACGGATTCGAGCGTGCCGAAGGATTTTATCGTCGCGCCGATTTGTTTGGCGAGATCGGGAAAAATGCCTGCGCTCATTTCCGGCGTGAAAACTTCGGGTTTGATCGTGCCGTCAACGAATTTTTGCAAAATTGATTTGAAAAGCATCGTGACCTGCGGCTCTTTATCTTCAATCGTCGCGGGCGGCGGCGGAACGAGTTCGGCGTTGTAAATTCCGGCGATGCCGTGCGCGAGTTTGGTCGGATTGGTTTCGGCGAGATTGGCAAACACGATGACGGTCAATTTATCGTTCGGATAACGCGCGATGAAAGATTTGAAGCCCTGCCACGCGCCGCCGTGTTCGATAACCGGATGTTTGTTGACTTCGCCCAACGCCCAGCCGAAACCATACGGATAAGTTTTGCCGTCGTTCAATTTAACGGGTGTCCACATTTGTTCGAGGCTCGATTTTTTCAACAATTTTTCGCCGTACAGCGCGGCATCCCATTTTGCCATATCGAGGACGGTCAGATAGAGCGAGCCGTCGGCGGTCGTGTTCATCGTCGGCGAAACCCAATCCTGATTTTTGAGTTCGCCTTTGACGATTCGGTATCCGGCGGCGCGGTTCGGCACGATGTCGGCTTCGGAGATGATTTGGGCGGTCGTCATATTCAGCGGTTTGAAAATTCTTTCCTGCAAAAAATCGCCGTAAAATTTGCCTGTTACTTTGCCGATTAAAACGCCGAGCAGTTTATAACCGACGTTGCTGTAACTCCATTTTTCGCCCGGCTCGAAATCAAGCGGAAAAGTCGCCGCCAGTTTGATGATTTCAGTTTCCGTAAAATCGCGTTTGTAATTTTCAAACGGAAAGTCGTTCGCAAGACCGGAAGTGTGCGTCAAAAGATGCCGCACCGTGATATTTTTCCAAGCGTCCGGCGCGTCCGCGAAATATTTCGCAATTTTGTCTTCGAGATTTATTTTGCCTTCCTCGACCAGCATCATCACGGCGGTCGCCGTAAACTGTTTGCCGACCGAACCCGACTGAAAAAGCGTTTCGGTTTTGACGGGAACTCGCAGCTCGACGTTTGCCAAACCGTAACCTTTGGTGTAAATCGTTTGACCGCCTTTAACGACCGCCAGCGAAACGCCCGGAATTTTTTGCTTTTGCATTTCGCTCTTGATAAATTCGTCAACTTTGCCCGCAGTTGCCGCATCCTGCGCGAAGGCGCGGGCGATTGAAAGCAGAATTAAAACGACGACGGTAAACGAACGACGATTGATAATCTTTTTTATTTTCATAAACGCTGCCGGAACAATATTCTCATCTATCATAATTGCGGATTTGCCGGCGACCGTTTCGTCTTCGATTAAAACAGCGGCGCGTTAATTGTTAACCGCTGCGTTGATTCGCCGGTTTTTTATTATTGTTTTTATAATTTCAATCCAAAGCCGCAGCTTTTCAAAAGCAATGTAAATTTACTCCGAAACGCTGATAGAATCTCCTGCCGTCAGCATTCCTTCAACCAGAACGGCACAATAAATTCCGGCATTTGCTTCGCGCATTTGAGCGACCTTTTTTAAAACTTGCGGGTTATGTTCGCCCGTTTCGGGGTCGAGCGAAATCGCTTTACAGCGCGGGTCGCGTTCCAAAACCATAATTTCCGCTTTTTGTCCGATTCGCAGACGGCGATTGATTAATTTGTCTTCGCCGAATCCTTCGTCCGAATTCAGATTAAAATAAACATTCGCCCGAAACCGCCGCTTATCAATCGGAATTTCCAACTCTGCTTCAATCTGCCGGATAGTTTGCCGGCTGATAAGCGAAATCGGACGGCAGTCGGTTAAAGCTCTGTCCGAACGCACGATTGATAAGTTATGTACGCCGCGCAAATTTTCGCCGAGCATCTCAAGCAGCCGCAAATCATCAATCGAAAGAACTTTTCCCGACGCGTTGATAACGTCCAAATCAAAATCATTCGCGTCCGGATTGGTCGGCGTTACGCCGGGCGCAAGGCTTGACGCTTCGGTTAAATTCGGCGGTTTCAAAGATTTTTCAAAATGGCGAAACTGCGGCTGGCAGCGCAGCATTGCCGGCTGCACATTGCCATTCAGATACGGAAATCCTTTGCGGGCGGCGGAATCTCTGACCGCGTAACAGCGGTCGCCGTAAAAGCCGGAAAATCCCATAAACGCTTCGGGCAATTCTTCGCCTCTCATCCCTTTGACCGGATAACGCCACAAACTCTCGACCGTTCCGATAATATTCATAATTTAACCGTCGCCGCAATTTATCCGTTTTTGATTAATGTTTTCAAATTATTTTTTTTCTTGAATTTTACGGCTGATTCAAAAAACTCAAAACCGCATTTTGAAATTTGTGATAATTCTTTTCCAGTATAATTGCGTGTCCGCCACCGGGCAGTGCGACGCATCTTTTATAGTTTGTTACGAGCTTTCCGAAAAATTCCAGCGATTCGGATTCAGAGGCGAGAAAATCTTTTTCTGACCGAAATGGGCAAGCGAAAAACAAAAAACACACAATAAGGGAGCAAATAAAAAACGAATGAAGTTTGGTTTCATAAATTTTTTTCTGAAAAATCTTTAAGCCGGATTTTCGATGATCGCCGGCATTTCAGCCGCCAATGTCGGTTCGTCCTTCGTTTCGTCAACGTCTTTCTGGGCTTGTTCGGCGAGAACGGTTTCGGCGGCATCGGCGATGCGGTCTTCGATTTTTTCGCTCGGCGCGTCCGACGGGTGAAAATCGCCCGAATGATAGAAATACGAGGCTTGATAAAGCTCGCGCAGAAACTTGAAAAAGACTTTGGCGATGGCAATAGCCGGAATCGCCATAATAATTCCCAAAAGCCCGAACAATTTGCCGCCGACGAGCAAGCCTAAAAAGACCGCCATCGGATGCAGATTCAGACGGTCGCCCATAATACGCGGCGTTAAAATGTAGCCTTCGAGACTCTGGACGGCGGCGAACACGCCCAAAATCGCGGCGATGTGTCCGAAGCTGCTGCCGCTTGCAAAACTGAAACCGCAGGCGAGAACGATGCCGCTGATTGTCCCGACATACGGCACGGCGTTGAGCAGTCCGGCAATCAGCGCGATGCCCGCCCACGCCGGCACGCCGAGAAAATAAAAACCGACGGCGTAGCAGACCGCCATCACCGAACCGATCAAAATCTGCCCGCGCACATAGGCTTCCAAAATGCGCCCCGATTCGTCAAACAGCGCGCTGAATGGGTCGCGGAAGCGCGGCGGAATCAAACTTTCGAGTGAATCGCGCCACCGCCGGAAATCAATCAGCAAATAAAAAACGAAAAACGGCACGAGAAACAAATCAAAGCCGGAACTGAGAATTTGCATAATCAGCCCGCCGCCGCTCGCCGCCCTGACGTTGCCCGCTTCGTCAACCGTCGTCGCCGACGAGACGTTTTCGTTGTAAAACGCAATCGGCTCGCTCAAAAATTTCTCGATTTTGTCGCCCGCCACTTTTTCGAGCGCGGGCGAATAGCGGCGCAGAAATTCTCGCTGCCGCGCCGCGTTTTCCGGCGTAAAATTTTCAGAGATTTTCGCGCCCGCCTTCGATGTTTCCGACCACAAATCGGGAATGACATACGCCATAAACGCCGTGATAACCAGCGCGACGAGCAAGATAGCAACAATCGCCGCCACCGTCCGCGATAAACCGCGCCGTTCGCCCAGATTAACAATCGGATTTAACAGAAAAGCGAGCGCGAACGAAGCCAGAACCGGAATAATCGCCACGCTGCCGACAACGTATAAAAAGTAGAGAATAATCGCCGATAAAACGATTGCCGGCACCCAGCGAAACCACCAGATCGGCGAGCGTTCTTCAGGCGGCTTAATTTTGAGCCAGCCAGTTTTCATATATTTATGCTTACACGAAGCTGCTTGAATAAACGAGATTATTTTCGCCGCGGACGAACGCGGAGGAACGCTAATTGATCTGCTTGATTCGCGTTTTCCGCGTCCGTCCGCGGCTAATTTTTCTCATAATTTTACATAGCTTGGTATTATTGCAAAACCGCAAAACCTTAATTAATCTCGGCAATCAACTCGTCAACATTGTCCTTCGTCGAATTGAGCATCATTTACACACAAACAATGCCGCCGTTAAATCTGACTTCGTTTTTGTTATGCGGCTAAATCAACCTCCAGCTTTTCTTCTGCGCCCTTTCTCGTTTTTAATTTTTTCAGCGCGAGTTCTTTTGCTTCCGCCGGACTTAAATCCTGCCGTAAACCTTGCCCGACATAAAATTTAAGCAGTGCTTTTAGAGGCAATTCTTTTTGTCTGGCGACTTTTTCCAATGCTTGGAGCGTTTCGACCGAAATTTCCAGGGTCACGGTTTTCATTTCACGCGGGTAAAATTTTAGTGTAAAACCTTCTTCCGCAATAATTTCTTTTTTATCTTTCTTCATATTCTTCTCTCTTTTGAACGGTCGCCCGACGCGCCGAAATTATTCGCATTCGAACTTCACGCTCGACAAAAACAACCAGCAAAACGCGGCTTGACAACGAATATCCGATCATATATTCCCGAAATTCATCGTGCGCCGAAGCATCGCCGAATTGATTTTCGGGATCAAAGAAAACTTCGGCGGCTTCTTCAAATTTTACGCCGTGTTTGCGAAGATTGACAGCATATTTTTCTTCATCCCATTCAAATTCAATTTCGTTTAATTCAAAAGTTTTGTCCATAAACTAAACAACGGCAAAACCTTGATCAAGGGCGGCAATCAATTCATCAACATTATCCTTCGTCGAATTGAGCATCATTCCCGTGCGAATGACGTTGCCGTAAAGCCCGCCTTTGCCGATTAAAACGCCCTGCCGTTTGGTTTCTTCAAAAACTTTCAAAACCGCTTCGGGCGCGGGTTCTTTGGTCTCGCGGTTTTTGACGAGTTCGACCGCCTGCATCAAACCCATTCCGCGCACTTCGCCGATGATCGGATATTTTTCGTAGAGTTCTTCGAGTTTTGCGCGCAGATAATCGCCGACCGTTTTGGCGTTCGTTCGCAAATCTTCTTCTTCGATCATTTTGATAACGGCTAAACCGGCGGTCATCGAAACGGGATTTCCGCCGAACGTCGCAAACGTGATGCCGGGAAATTTGTCGGCGACTTCCGGCGTGGCAATCGTCCAGCCGACCGGCGCGCCGTTGCCCATTCCTTTCGCGCTCGTTAAAATGTCCGGCACAACGTCCCACTGCTCGATGCCGAACCATTTTTCGCCCGTGCGTCCCCACGCCGTCTGCACTTCGTCGGCGATGCACACGCCGCCGTGACTGCGCGTAATTTCGTAAACTCGTTCAAAATAACCTTTCGGCGGCACGATAAAACCGCCGACACCGAGAATCGGTTCAGCCATAAACGCCGCGATTTCGCCGGTCGTCGTCGTTTGAATCAATTCTTCGACATCGTTCGCGCAAGCCAAATTACAATTGTCCGGCGTGGCTTTGAACGGGCAGCGGTAGCAGTAAGGCGCGTGCGCGTGAACCATTCCGGCGACCTGCGCCGAAATCGGTCGCCACGAACTGTGTCCGACCGCCGACAGCGCGGTCGCCGAACGTCCCGAATAACTGTGCCGAAGCACGACGATTTCGTTTCTGCCGGTCGCCGTTTTCGCTGCCAGAATCGCTGTGTCGTCGGCTTCGGTGCCGCTCGAAGTGAAGAACGATTTCTTCAAATCGCCCGGCGCGATTTCCGCCAGTTTCGCCGCCAGATTCGATTGCGGCTCATTCATATACAAGGCGGAGGTGTGCGAGATTTTGTTGATTTGCTCGATGACGGCTTGATTGATTTTCGGGTTCGCGTGTCCGACGCTGACCGTCAAAACGCCGCCGAAACAATCGAGATATTTATTGCCTTGATCGTCCCAAACGTATTCGCCTTCGCCCTTCACCAGAGCGACCGGC
This sequence comes from uncultured Pyrinomonadaceae bacterium, assembly GCA_964237235.1. Taxonomy (GTDB): domain Bacteria; phylum Acidobacteriota; class Blastocatellia; order Pyrinomonadales; family Pyrinomonadaceae. Next base: position 95,405 of record CAXSGY010000016.1, on the reverse strand, counting down.
TCTTGATAATATGTGGCGACCGCCGGAAAAAGAAATTCCTTATGCTTTCGCACGGCTTCGGAAACGGTTGATTTTTGTTCTGTTGGATTCATAATTTTTATTTTATGTCGTCAACGACATCTTCAAAGATTCGGACGCTGTCTCTCGAATTATGCAGGACGCGATAGATTTCAACGCCGGGCATAATTTCGCGGCACAGTTCGTCGCGGCGAATTTGCTTGAGCATAGCCTGTTTCTGAAGCAGGCGCAGGCTTTTGCGGACGACTTTACCGGCGGAATTGTAAAGCTCCCGATTTAACTTTTTATTGACTGAATTTTCGAGTTTTGGAGTCGGGAAACATTCGTAATTATAAAAATCTCCTCGCCGAAAATAGTATGAGAAACGGCAATTTATGTCAATGTTCGTCATTCGGGCGAGATCGAGTTTTCAATAATGTTTTGCGCGAATAAATTAAGAATTTTACCGAACTGTTCGCGCGCTGATGTTCGCTATCTCGGTCGGACAATTTTCTGAATAAAAGGGAAGTAAAAGGCGGTAAATCAAGCTGCGGCGTTTTGCCTTTCACTTTTTACCTCGCGCTTTTCAAAGGCTTCCGAAGTAAATTTACCTCATATAAATGCGTCCGACTGCTTATAATTTAACGCGCCGTCTGTAAAAACTTAACCGCCGCGTCGAGAATTTCGTCTTTGCCTCCGGTCAAGCCTTTAATCGTCGGCGCAACTTTTATCGTCGGTTGAATGCCGATTCTTTGCAATTGTCCGCCGTCGGCGTGGCGAACGTTATGACCGGAAAAAAAAACGATGATATTTCCCGGTAAAACGGTCGCCGTGACATCGCCGTTCGCGCCGGCGGTCGGCGTGCCGATAAAGTTGATGTCGGGTCGCGCCGTTTCAAAAAACAGAGCTGCGTGTTCGGACTGGCTCTGCGCGTTTTCGTCAATCAGCATCACGACTTTGCCCGTGTAGATTTCGCCGTTCCATTCGGGAAATTTTTGCGCGAAGTTATAAGTTGCCGCCGTATCGTCGTTAAAGTTGACGGCTTCGGGTTGCGGACGCGAAAAGAGCGCGGCGACGGGAGTTTTTTTCGCCGTCAGACGCGGTGCGATTGACCACGCCGTGCCGTTCGGATAGCCGCGCATATCGAAAATAACGGCGGGCGCGTTTTTGATCGTCTCGAGCATTTTATCAACTTCGGCGTTCGTTAAACGGTCGAGGTCAACGTAAGCGAAACCCGACGGCAAAATCGAAACGACGGGCGTTTTACGTTTGCGGTCGTTGAATCGGGCAAAGCGCGGATCGCTCGACGCGACGTTGCGTACGGTTTCGACGGCGCGAATTTTGCCGTCGAGACCGCGCACTCTAAAAACGGCTTTTGAATTTTGCGCGCCGCGGAAAATTCCGTAACCGTGAACCTGCTGCATCGCCGCCTGCGGGGTCGAAGCCGCGACGCGGACGGTGAATCGTTCCAAAATTTTCGCAATCGGCTCGTCGTCAACTTCCAAAACGACATCGCCGACCTGAAAACCGGAATTTTCGTCTAAAACGCCGCGAATATAAGTTTGATTTTCGGCGTAACCTTCGACCGTCGGCGGAAAATAAAAAACGGGCGGATTTTCGAGCGGCGGCAGGCGCAGAAATCCGTGCGAATCGTGAAATTCGGCGACCATTTTCCCTGTCGTCAAACGATATTCGAGCGCGTCCTTATCCGCCTCGAACTGCGGGATATATTTCGGCAGAATTGTGTTCCAGTCCGCGCCGATCAAATCCTTATACGGGAAAAAATAATTGATGACGTTCCAGAATCGAAACAACGCGAGCAGCCGATATTGCTTTTCGGGAAATTCCATTTCGGCGTAAATTTTTTCCTTTCGATTGATAACCGGCGTAAAGGTCGAAACGTTTTTCACGCGCGCGGAAACGAATTTATTTTCCGCGATAATTTTCCCGGCTTCAATTTCCGCCGCGCCTTCGACGGCGATCCGGTCAGCCGTCAATTCAACTGTGCCGTCCGCATTGACGAGTTCCGCCGTCCGCATTTTGACGCGCACGTCGTCCGCGAGCTTAATCGTCGTGAATGCTGAACCCAACGGCTCCGCCGCCCCGCCGTCCTGCACCACGAACGCTTTTTCAGCCGCCTGCAAGCCGCCGTCGATGTCCGCGTTCGGCGAATTTTCGTTGACGAGCAGGATCATCGGCGGCGTTTTCGTCTTATTATTTCCCTCCAGAGTTTTCGCGGCGGTCGTCGTCATCGCCGAACCGTAATTGCTGTAACCGCCCGTCTGCGATTCGTAACCGTTATGCGCGCGATAGCGCGTCGCCGACAGCACAACCGTTTTATCGAGCATCGCGGGCAAAGCATTTCGCAAAAAAGCGTCGGCGAAATAAAAAGCGAAATCGTTTGTGTCCGTCGGAAAACGCAGATCGAGAATCACCGCTTTTGCCTGCGAAAACGATTCGAACATTTTGCCCGTCATTTGATTATCCGTCGTCTGTCCCTGCGCGTTCGCCATCGCCGCCGAAATCGCGTAAACGTCAATCGTCAAAACGCCGTTTTCAAATTTGAACAGCTCTTTGGCGGCACCGGTCGCGCTTTTATTTTCCGCCTTCGGCTTTTCCGTAAAAACTTCGGCGCGGGTATTTTTATCATCAAGCGCGGCGAGCATCGAATTAATCGCCGCGGCGTATTCTTCCGGCGTTTTGGCGGCATTCACTTTCCGAATCGCGTCAATTAAAGCTTTGTCCAAATCAATGTCTTTGTATGCCGCAAACGGATGAAAATATTTCACCGCGCCCCAGATTTTGGCTAAACCGCTCAGACGCTCGATGCGTTTTTCTTCGGTTTGCGCTCGAACGACGATTGAAGCCGCCGCGAAAAGCAAAAGTATCAAAGGTAAAATTTTCATCCGTTTTTCTCCGCGTTTTGAAAATAATTTCAGGGCATCGGCGCGACGTTTGTGACCGGCGGATTCGGACGCGCTCCGGCGGAGCGCGTCAATAAAAAACATTCCGTTGAATTTTTTGCCGAAAATCAATTGCCGTAAGTTTCGTTCGTCATCCGGCGCATAGCTCGAACCGATTCGACGAATCAAACGCGGAACATCAAAACGCATGCCGATACCGGCGTTTTAGAGGACGCGCGAAAGTCAATCACAAATATTTTTTGCGCGATCTGCGCCGGATATTATTCGCCCGATTCGGCGGTTCCGCAGCCGACTGATTTCTGTAACGTTCGATTCATAAAGTTGTCCGCTCTTTCGATTCACAAATACATCGGTTAACCGTCTTGTCCGTTATCAGCAAACGAAGCTTTGTATGATTCGGTTTTCGCCGCGCCGCGAAATAAATATAATAAATTTTATGCCCGTTAAAATTTATCTGCAAATTTTCCTGAAACTTTCGGCTTCGATTTTACGCTTTATAAAGCTGAGGTTTTTCTTATGGCGACTTACGAAGGAAAATGGCGATGCGCGCGGTGTTCGACGGCGAATCTCGGACGCAATCTGAATTGTCAGACCTGCGGCGTAAAGCGCGGCGACGACGTAGAATTTTATCTCGAAGACGATGCCGCCGTCGTTGCGGATGCGAATTTATTAAGTCAGGCGAACGCGGGCGCGGATTGGATTTGCCGTTACTGCGGCGGTAACAACCGCGCCAATCAAACGCAGTGTTCGAGCTGCGGCAGCGTTCGTTCGAGTCTCGACAGACGGCTGGTCGAAGAAACGCGCGACGACGGCGATTGGTCTTCGGAAGCGCGAAAAAAAAATCCGCCGAATATTCAGCCGGCGCGATTTCAGCCGACCGCGCCGCGAAAATCCTTTTTCGGCTCGAGGCTTTTCAAATTCGGCTTGCTCGGCGCGGGCGGTTTGCTGTCGGCGTTCGCCGTTTTGTTCGTCGTTCTCGTTTATCTTTCGACTTTGACCGGCGCGGTCGAAGTCGAAGTCGCCGGTTTGGAATGGACGCGCTCCATCGTCGTCGAAGAATATAAAACCGTTAATGAGACGGCTTGGGAGGGCGAAGTTCCGTCCGGTGCGCGAATAAAATCGCAAACCCGCGCCGTGCATCACACCGATAAAATCGCCGACGGCACGCGCAGCGTTCCCGAAACTTACACCGAACAAGTCAGCGACGGTTCGGAGCGTTATGTTTGCGGCAAAATTAACAAAAAGAACGGCTATTTTGAAGATAAATACTGCACGCGCACAAAATATAAAACGGTAACGAAAACGCGCAGCCGCAGCGAAACCGTTTACCGTGACGTTCCGGTTTATAAAACTCGCTACACCTACGACGTTGATAAATGGATCGCGGCGGGCGAAAAAACCACTTCCGGCACGGACTTTAATCCGCAGTGGGCGACGATTCAAACGGATCGAACGCGCCGCGAAGCAAAGCGAACGGAAACTTATAATTTGCTTGTCAAAGAACTCGGCGGCGATAACAAACCGCACAAAATAAAATTGACGGCGGAAACGTGGTCGCGCTTCAAAAACGGAATGCGGCTGCACGGCAAAAAGAACTTTTTCGGAACGCTCGTCTCGATAGACGAGCTGCCCGAAGCCGGTTGGTAAAATTTGGTTGACAAAAAAGCCTGATGAAAATTTCGTCAGGCTTTTTTCTTCAGAATAGAAATTACGCAGTTGAAACAAAAAATTACTTTTAATCTTTATGATTCGCGCCTCTTCGTGCTGATTCGCGTGTTTAGCGAAAAAAGAATTATCCACTAATTACACGAATCAACACAAAAAGGCGCGAATCAAATTTTCAACTGCGCAACCTCAACATCAACCGAAAAAGCGAATTTTAATCCGGTTATTTTTCCGTCTCCGGCGGCGCGTCGCCCGCTTCGGCGGTGAAATTTATGTCGTCTTTATCTTCGTTAATCACCAACACCTGTTTGTCCTGCGCGAATCGAAAACGCTTGGCACTGACCGCGAAAATGTAAACCGCGCCCGGCGCGACATCGGCGAATCGAAAACGTCCGTTGATTGAAGAGAGAGCGGTTCGCGTCTGTCCGCTTCCGTCGGTCATTTTCACCGGCACATTGCGAATGCCTCTGCCGTCCGCCGTCAGAATTTGCCCGCCGACGACGACCGGCGCGGCGGTCGGTCCGCCCGAAACCATCAGCGTGCCGTCCGCGCCGCTGATTGCCACCAGATCGGCGTTGTCGTTCGAGGCGTTGACGTTGCTCAATGTCAGATTCAGCACCGGCGGCGCGTTCATCGCCACATTAAACGTCACCGTGATTAAAATCTGATTCTCGCCCGCCGCAATCTCACCGATGCTCGCGTCGGTGCTGTTCGGATTGTTAACCGGAAAAGTGTCCACCGCGCAGTTGATGCCGGTCGAAAAATTCAGATTACAGGCGCGCACCGCCGCTCCGGCATTGCCCGCGCCGATGACCGGATTGGTCAGTTTGGTTTTGTCGTAGTTCAAGATAAATCCGTAACCGGCTTCGTCGCCCGCCGCATCAACGCGAATATTGATCGTGACCGTTTGTCCGGCAATCGCGCTCGTTGATTCGACCCGCACCTGCCGCGGCGCGCTCATCTGTTGTTCCGCCGCACGAATGTTTTCCGTTTGTTCTTCGCCCGCGGCGACGCGCGGCGACGCGCCTTGTTCAGCCGGACCGGCGGCAACGTGCGGCGCGTCGGTCGTGTTTTGATAACGATGCGCCTGCACGATGTCGGCGGAGTTGATTGCACCGTCGCCGAAAGTCGCGCGCGGCGCGGAATCGGCGCGTTGAAATTCGTTGTATTCGTAATCAATTAGAGCCGTGCCGTTGAACAAACGTCTGACGAGAACGACATCGTTCGATTCGACCGCGCCGTTGCCCGAAGAGCGCGCGGCGATGTCGCCTTCCAAGCCGACATTGTAAACGGTCGGACTCCAAAAACCGGAATTCAGAGCGAAACTGCCGCCGGTCAAACTGTTGCCCGCAACTGATTGCCCGATTGTCCCGGCAAGGGCGAATGAACCGCCGCTCGAAGATTGCGAACTGCCCGCCGCAATCACGGATTTGGTAACGGCGAACGTGCTGCCCGAAGATTGCGCCGCCGCGTTAAAGACCGGCGCGAATATTAAAAACAAGGCGATTAAGATTCGTTTGTTCATTTTATTTTTTCCTCCTGCCGGCAAACGTCCGCCGCCGAATTCGACGCGCAGACCAATTTCACCAGCGCGTCAATCTGTTTCTGCTGGCGTTCAATAGTTGTTTGCTGCGTTTCGATTTGCGTTTGTTGACTTTCAAATTTTATATCTCGTAATTTCATTTCATCTTTCACTTCGGCATTCAAACCCTGAATTGCCGCCAAAGCCACGCCGTCGGCATCAACGGTCGAAATATGTTCATCGTCTGCGCCGAGATCAAAAGCCTTGCGAAAGTCCTGCGCCATCGCTCCCAAATGCACGACGCTTTGGTCTTCGCTTTTGTAGTTCCACGTCGTCAGCGGCAATGTTAAAACCTTCTGCAAAACAAAGCGCGAATCAACCGGCGCGAAGTTGGTTTTCAGATTCACGCTCGAACTGTTCGTCCACGTTCCGCCGGTCGAAAGATAGGCTCCCGTCGAAGTCTCGATAAAACGATTGGCGGTATTGATTACTCCGTTGTTTTGCCCGAACCAAATGTTTTGGGCGCGAACGACGAATTGGTTAGGCGCACTCGACAGGATATTAAACCCTAAGCTGGTCGAGTTATCGCCGTAGACGAAGCTGCCGGTTTGATTATTCGTCGAGGCATTTCTTCCCATTGCGGTTGAAAAATTCCCGCTTGCCGTGGTGCGTTCACCTACGGCGACAGACGCAAAGCCGCTCGCTAAGGTGTGGAGTCCAATCGCCGTTGAATTCGCGCCGCTGGCTATCGTGTTTTCGCCCATTGCGATAGATTCATTGCCGCTCGCCGTCGTTGAAAAACCGAGAGCCGTCGCTTCTTCGCCGCTCGCCACGGTTAACAGACCCATCGCCGTCAAATCCAAACCGCTGGCGACGGTTCTTCTGCCCGTCGCCGTCGAATAATTGCCGATATTCGCGTCGTCCCATTCGGTTGAAAAAACATTTCCGGCACGAAATGCCGCTTTATTCGGATAAAACATCATTCGCGTTCCCGCGCCCATTGCCGGAATCGCGCCCGTGCCGAACGTGCCGACCGATGCAAACCCGCCGGTCGCCCGCATCGTGAATGAATTCGGCGCAACCGAAACGAAAGAGGTTGTCGTCGAGCTATCGCCATAGATAAAGCTGCCTTGCTGATTGTTGGTTGAGACGAAATAACCCAATGCGGTGGTAATATTGCCGCTGGCAGTCGTAGCAAATCCAGCCGCTAACGAACTGTTGCCTGTCGCGCTTGTGCCACTGCCCAGAGCTGTTGAACCAAAACCGCTGGCGATTGTGTTAGATCCGAACGCCGCCGAATAACCGCCGACGCTTGCGGCGTTCCATTGCGTTCCGTCAACATCGCCGGCACGAAACGCCGCTTTGCCCGGATAAAACATCATTCGCGTTCCCGCGCCCGTCGCCGGAATCACGCCCGTGCCGAGAGTGCCGCTTACTACAAAACCGTTCGTTAAAGTTAAATCTGCAACCGTTCCGGTCTGCGTCAGATTGCCGTTGACGATTTGATTGCCCACGAATGTATTTGCCTGGTTACGAAGCGCGACGTTTGCCGAAAGCTGTGAATCGTTCAATCCGCCGCTCGTAATGTTCGAGGCATTCAGGTTTGTTAAGTTTGCGCCGCTGCCGTTCGTCTGCAAATAATTCGTTGCCGCCGAGCCGCCGAGTTGCTGCGCGTTGACGGCGTTTGCCGCTTGAATCGCCGTCGGCGCGGAAGTGATTTGTTGGCGCGGTGCGAGCGTCGCCGCACTGCCGCCCGCCGGATTGCGAACCGTGATTTCCAGATAACGGTCGGCTCCGGCGGTGAACGGCGCAGAGGTAAAATCGAGCAAGGCGGTAAAAACTCCGTTGGTGACGATAACGCCGAGTTTGGTAACTGTTATGCCCTGCTGTGTTCCGCCGCTTACCGCATCGAACAACGCAAACTGCAAATCGTATGAGCCGTTGGCGGGCGCGCCTGCGTCGGTCAAACGTCCCTGATAGGTAAATGCCGAAGTCTGCGCGGCGGCGGTCAACGCTCCGAACAGTAAACTGCCGAAAAAGGCGCAGATGATAAAAAATTGTCTGTATGCTTTTTGATTTGAATTGAACATTTTATTTTTCTCCTGTCGTTATTTGATTCGTGGTAATTGCCGCGCGAAGATTTTGCAGGGACGCGAGACAGACGAGCAGAAAACCTTCCGCCGACTCTCGGCAATGCAGGCGACCCGCTTCGACCAGCCGGAAGATTTCGCGGTCGGTTTTTTGCGCGATAATCGCCGCCTGATTGATGTTGACGAAGCTCGTTTGCGTTTGGCATTCGGCGCAGAATTCAATCGCGGGCGCGGCATTGAAGCGAATCGTCAAAGTTCGCTCGCGCTCGATGAAAATTTCTCTCCTTGCTGTAATTTTCACTTGGGTTTTTCCGCTTTTTAAAGAAACCTATTCCGGCGCGCCGCATTTTGATCTGCGGCGCGCGGTAAATATCCGAGTTCCGAATTGTTCGTTTAGTTTGTTTTGGCGACCGCGCCCGCTTCGAAATCGAGGTTGACCGCCTTTTTGTTCGCGTCCGGTTTGGCTTCGCGTCCGTTGTCGCGTTTCGCGTCTTCGACCGAATCGCGGTTGGTCGCGGCGACATCGCTGCCGACCGTCTCCAATTTGAAATCGTCCGCCCAGACGTTGCCCGCGCCCTGCACGAGCGTTCCGAAATAAATATTGACGGCTTCGGCGGGAACGTCTAAAACAACCGAATACTGTTTCCAATCGCTGGTTCCCGTTACGGCGCGGTCGTCCATATTGTCGAAACCGAGCGTGTGCCGGTTGCCGTCAACGCGCATCCACAAACCGGCTTTGTTCACGCCGTCGGTTTTCAGCCAGCCGGTCAGGCGCACTCGCCGCCCGCGAAATTCGTCCGCTTGAATTGACTGCGCGAGCGATGCCCAATCGCCTTCATTGTCGGCGCACATTCCGCTGATGCGCGCGCTTGCCGCGCCGCCGTGTTTCGTCGAATTGTCAACGGTCAAACGGTAATTCGCCGCCTTGCTGTCTTCCGGCGTGATGCGCCAGCCGTTCGGCATTCCGGCAGAAACTGGTTCGATCAGTTTCGGCATTTTCGAGCCGTGTTCGGCGAAAATCTGCCAGCGTCCGGCGCGCCGCACTAAAACGTCCGTATGGCGGTCGCGGGTGATGCGCGTTTTGCCGTTGTCTTCGGTGCGCTGCGCGATTTCATAGCTGGCGATTGCCGTGTCGTCCGCGACGGCGACGACTTTCAGATTGGTTATCTCAAAGGAAAGTTTCGTATTCGGTTTCGGCGTTGATTTGAAGTAACCGGCGGTCTCTTTTTTGAAATCCGTCGCCGTAATGTAGCCGTATTCATCGTAAAGAAATCCGCCGTCGGCGATAACATTCTTAAAGCCCGTTTCGTCGCGCCCGACGAAAGCGTCATACATTGCGTGAACCGCCTTTTCGATTTCCGCCGTCAGTTTGTCGTTTGAATTAATCTGCTGCGCGGCGGCAAAATTTACCGATCCGCCGATTAAAAACAGAACGCACGCAAAAGCCCCGACGATTCGTTTTGATTTTTCGATTTTCATAATTTTTTCCTTATCCTTATGTTGTTTATTTTTTGAAAATTGTCTGTCGGGAGAAATTTCTTCCGCCGATTCCGGCGTTCCGCGTCGAAAAAATTCTTTACTGAAAAACAATTTGCCTTTAGAATAGAGACGCTTCCGACATCTTTTTCCCGATGTGGCAAATCTAGCGCGAAAGTTCATTTCGCGTCCTTTAGATTTTCTAAATTATTTCCGTATGATTTCTGAAGACAATGCAAAATATCTAAATGCAACAGTTTACGACTTCGACGAATTCAGTCTCGAAGCCGAAAACTTATTGTTGTTAAGAAATTCCGAAGTTGTTTCGCTCGCTCCGAAAGCCGTCGAAGTGCTGCTCGCGCTCATCGAATCAAACGGCAAGCTCATTACCAAGCAGGAAATTTTGGATAAGGTTTGGAAAGATACTTTTGTCGAAGAAGCGAATCTGACGCATCACATCTCGGCTTTACGCAAAGCACTCGGCGAAGACAAAAACGGACGCAAATTTATTGAAACGATTCCGCGTAGAGGCTATCGGTTTGTCGCAGAATTAAAAAGCGGGAAGCATTCCGCAAGCGCGGAAATTACGATTGTCGAACGCGCGGCGGTGCGGACAATCGAAGAAACGGCGTTTGAGACGAGCGATTTGTCCGACGCGGAAGCGTTTGCGCCCGCTTCAATAAATCGAGTTTCGACGGGCGAAAAACGTCGCCGCGTGATTTGGACTGTTGCGGCGGCGATAAGCGTTTTATTAGTCGGCGCGGCGATTTTTGCCGGTTGGCGTTACTGGCGCGGAGCGAATCAATTTTTGACCGTTTCGATGCCCGGAGTCGTTTTTCAGCCGTTCGCGTCCGATGCCGATTCTTACGCGCCTTCGATTTCGCCCGACGGCGAATCGGTCGTGTTTGCCCGCGTCGAAAACAATCAGGAAATCCTGTGGCGCAAATCCGTTTCCGGCGGTCAGTTGACGCAGCTTTTGCCCGCCGCGCCGCTTAAGGAAGGCAAAATTTTTTCGACCAGATTTTCGCCGGACGGACAATGGATTTATTACCGGAAAAACGTCGAACGCGAAGGCTTTCGGATTATTTACCGGATTCCGGCGGGCGGCGGCGCGGCGCAGAAAATTCTACAAAACGTTGACACGGATTTTTCGATTTCGCCGGACGGAACGCAAATCGCTTTTATGCGCGATTGGCGAATGCTGATCGTCGCCGACGTGGAAACCGGAGCCGAGCGCAAAGTCGTCGAAGTTGACGGAATGAAAAAAGGCGTTAGCAGCTATGTGAACAGTGCGGCGGCGTGGTCGCCCGACGGCAAACGACTGATGTATGCCGGCTGGGTGTATCAATTTTACAGCAATATGCAGCACCTCTTTGAAGTCGAATTAGCGACCGGCACGCAGCGCGAAATTCCGATCAATCAGGTGATCGGGAACGTCGGACAAATCGAATATCTGCCCGACGGAAGCGGTTTTATCGCCACGCACGCCTTCAGCACTCAAAGTCCTTTTTTGATCTGGTTCGGTTCCTTTCAAACGGGCAAAGTCGCGCTCGTTTCCAATCAAAGCGACAATTACAAATCAATCAGACTTTCGGCGGACGGAAAGCTGCTGATCGCCGAAAAATCAGTTTCTAATTCTAACATTTGGACGGCATCCGCCGAACATCCGGAACAAAAACGTCAGCTCACCGTCGGCGCGACGGGACAGCGCGGGCTGCACGGCGTAGTTTCGATGCCGGACGGAAAAATAATTTACACCGCGCTCGAAAACGAGCGCAACGATTTGTGGCAGGTGGACGCGGACGGCGGCAACCGGCGGCAGTTAACCGTCAACGCGGGAAATAACGACGAGCCGCGTTTAGCGCGTGACAACCGCCGCATCGTTTTCAGGTCGAACCGAAATCATACGAACCAAATCTGGCGAATGGACGCGGACGGGCGCAATCCGCTGCAGCTTTCCAAAGGCATCGAAAACTAGATTTTCAGCGTCTCGCCGGAAAACGAAGTTTACTATCTGACTTTGCTGCCCGACGGACAGCAGTTTTAGCTTTATAAAGTTTCAATCGAAGGCGGCGAGCCGGTCGAAGTCAGCGACCGTTATTACGCGTATGCGCCCGACGTTTCGCCCGACGGGAAATTGATGACTTTTTGGGGCGCGAAATCTAAGGAAGAAACTCCGGAATATGGGATTGTTGACCGCACCGGCGGCAATTCGTTTCTGAAGATTAAAGGAAATATTGAAAAGTCGCGCTGGTCGAACGATTCAAAGGCGATTTATTACGTCAACGAAAGCAGCGGGCAGCTTTTTCAAATGCCAATCGGCGGCGAAGCGAAACAGATCACCGATTTTTATCCGCTTTCGATTGCCGCCTTCGATTTCTCGCCGGACGAAAAAAACATAATTTTCTCGCTCGGCGAAACGACGGGCGAACTCGCTTTGATCAAAAATTTTTCCGAACAATCGAAATGAAGCCGAACAGCCGCGACAAATTTTCAGAAAAATCGCCGTCAATCTTCGAGTTCGCAGAATTTTCATCCGATGCCGCAAAAAAAACTTCTCCGGCGCGGAAATTGTCCGCTTCACCCAAAAGGCTGGCGAATAGTCCGGCGCATTTTCGATTAACGCGCCGGAGTTTTTCACGCGAACGGCGAAGTCTATTTTAGAACAGCGAGCCTTTATCGTCCGCGCCCATCATCGCTCTGCGAACCAGCGGAATCGGCGGACCGCCGTAGCTTAAAAATGCGTCGTGAAACTGTTTCCAGCCGCCGCGTCCGCCGCGCGTCGCCGTCCAGTCTTCGCGCAGTTTTTTAATCATCAATTTGCCCATCGTGTAATTTAAATAAGCCGGATCGAACGTGCCGCGCTCGGATTGCTGGTCGGCGGAGCCTTCGTCCTGCAAGCCTTCTTCGACGAACATTTTTTTCGATTCTTCGACCGTCATTCCCCTGGTGTGCATTCCGATTGCCGACAAAAATCGCACGTCGCGCAAAAGGGCTTCTTCGATTTGTCCGATGTGCAGCTCCGCGTCGTCTTTTCCGAGTCCCGCGTCATACATCATTTCTTCGGTGTAATGCGCCCAGCCTTCGGCGAAGGCGTAGCCAACGAAAACCTGCCCGAATTTTGATTGAGCGCGGTTGGCGTGTAAGAATTGCACGAAATGTCCGGGGTAAACTTCGTGAGCCGATGTAAATAAAAGACTGCCCTTGCCCGGAATATATGTTTCCTGTTTTTCCTTCGACCATTTCGGGTCGGGCGGCGAAACGTAATAAGTCGAAGGCTGATTCGTTTCATACGGTCCGGGAATGTTGATGTAGGCGAAATTCCAGGCTTTGTAAGGCGGCGCGAGTCCGACTTTGGCTTCTTCGGTTCCGGGTATCGAAACGATGTCTTTGTCAACGATAAACTGACGCAGCAATTTCAGTTGATTAGTCGCCGCGTCAACGACCGTCGCGCCTTCTTCCTTGTGTTTTCCGGCTTGCGCCATACATTCCTGCAAGGTTTTGCCGGCGGCGTATTTATCGCATTCGATTTTCATCGCGGCGAGATTTTTGTCCAAATCCTGCTGTCCGATCTGCTCTAATTTGTCGAGCGGAAAATCAACGCCTTCGGTCATTTTCAGCATTTTCGCAAACTTGTCCGCGCCGAGCGCGAAATCGTTCGTCGCCGTTTTTTCGTTGTCGGCGAGATATGCGTCGAAATCTTTGATCGCTTTAATCGCCGCGTCATTCGCCTCTTTAAAGTCTTTTTGCGACTGCTCGTCTTTGACCGGTTCAAAAACTTTCGGCACGTCCTTCGAGTAAAAATCGGCGAGTCCGCCAATCGTCGTGCGCCCGATTTTGATTAAAGTTTTCGCCATCGGCATTTTCAAATTCGCCTTGATTTGACTGAGCGCGTTCGGTACGTTTCTGGCGTAAAGCGTGTAGGACTTGATACGCGCGTCGAGCGGCGCATATTCGCGCGAAACGTAAACGTCCGGGTCAATCGCGTCGGCGTAAAAATACGGATTCGTGTGCGGCTGGTCGGCGACTTCGCGCCAGAACAAATCGTGATCAATTTGCGCGATCAGATAATCGCGCTCGAATCTCTGCCGTTCATCTAATTTGTCATCTTTGAAGGCGGCGGCTTTGTCGCGCTCCGAATGAAGCCGCGCAATTTCTTTTTTCAATCCGTCTTCGCTCCAATCGGCGAGTTGTCCGTCAAATTCGTGCTTGCCTTGATAGACGGCAAATTGCGGATTGGCTGTGAAATAATCGTTCAAAAATTGATTGACGTATTTGTCCCAATCGGCGTTCGCGCCGGTCGTATTGGCGTTTCCGTTGACGTTTGCCGTTTGGTTCGCCGACGGCGCGGTCGCCGTCTGACAGGCGGCGAAAAAAATCGCCGACCCTAAAACGAATACCGTGTAAATTTTAAATTTCATAACCGCTCCTTGTTAAATAGCAAAAATTTTTACCTTTTATTACAGCGAAAAGCCGCGAAAAGTTTTTTAATTTCAAATTTTTAATCGCGTTTTTCGATTTTTTGTTTCAGCCAGCGCGCTTCGGTTTTGACCGCCCGTCCCAAACCGTTGGCGAATAATTTGAACGGCGCGTTGCGGCTGAACGCCGAAGCGATGGCGTAAAGCGTGCGCGGAGAAAAGCGCGGTTCGTTGGCGAGGGCGAAAACCGGCTCCCAACGCTCGGGTCGCAGCTTGGCTTTGAAAGCGTCGAGACCGTCGAAATTATAAAACCGCTGACCGTGTTTTCGCAGCCAGAAAAGCGCGACGCGCAGCCACAAAGGAACGGCGAGCGGTGCGACGCTCGCCCGTTTGGAAAGCGGCGAAAGTCCGAGCGTCGCGTAATCGAAATCGTCTTCGGCAAGCGCGCGCATCGCCCGGTCAATCATCAATTCGACCGTGCCGTTCGGCGCATCGGGCGCGTGCGGAAATTGCTCGAACAGCCAGCCGTTGCGTTTTGCAACCGGCGACAACACGACGAAGCCGACGACCGCGCCCGCTTTTTCCGCGACGAAAACGCGGCGGTCGAAAAGCCGCGCGAGCGTTTGCGGTTCGACCAGAAATCCGAGCGGCGGCAGATTTTTCGTCGCTAGCCATTCGTCGAGACATTTTTGCAGCGACGGATTATTACGCGCTCTTTCGATTGTCCATTCCGTTACCGCAACGCCTTTATTGCGGGCGCGGTTAAGCTGCGCCCGCAAGGACTTTTGTTCGCCGACGATTTTCGTCCAGTTGCGCGGCTGCCAGACCGGTTGCGCGCCGAGCATTATTTTTGAATAATCGGGCAAATTTTTACAGACCGCTTCGAGCCGCGCTTCGGCGCAAAAATAACAAACGCGCTCGCCGCTCCGCGCCGCGTCCGCTTCAAATTCGGCGACGACTTCCGTCAAACGATTTTCGGCGCACACCGGCGCGCCGGCGACGACGCGCTCGCCGCCGCTCGATATGAAACCGACGACCGCGTCGCCCGCTTCGGCGAACCAACGCTCGATTCCCGGATTGATAATTTGATATGAAGTCGAATTCCAGCCGTGAGCCAGAACAAGGCGGCGGGCGCGTTCAAACGATGACAAATTATCCGGCGTTGCGCCGTTCAATTTGACCGGCGGCGCGACTTGCTCGTTCTTCATCGCTCGTTTCGGAAATGATTTTTTTGCAAATTTTTCAGCCGGCATAATTGCCGGTCGTGACCGCCCAGCCAATCACCGCTTCGGTGTTGTTTTCTTCCGCCATCGCGTGCAGACAGGCGAGCAGAAGCGCGGTGCCGATGTCGCTTTCGGCTAAATCCTCGCGCCCGCCGGACGGTCCGAAAACGCCTTTTTTGACGATATCGTAACAGGCGAAACCGAGCAGATTGTCCGGCGATAATTTATCCGGTTCGTCGTTGCCGGATTTTTTTTGATAAGCGATAAAACAACTCGGCGGCGTTTGTTCGAGCGCGACTTCGCAAGCCACGCGCCAATTCGGATTGACGATTTCGCGCACCCATTCGCAAACCGGGTCGCATTCGTCAAACCGCGCCCGGCGTATCTCTACGCCGTTCGCGCGCTGCTCGTCCAAGACCGGCGCGAGGTCTCGCAGAACGCGCAGATTCACCATCATATCCGCCATAAACATTTATCTTAACAAATTAACGGCTGATTTCTTAAAGCCGAGTTATTAAAATAGTTTTTTCGGTTACTTGAGATGTTTTCTGAGAAACGAAACGATCTTCCAGCCGTCGAGGTAAACCCAGGGCTTTTCGCCGAGCGTGTAATGACCGCAGGGAATTTTGACGACATCGTGTTTGATACGGTGTTCGCGCAGCGCGCGCATCATATCGCGCGATAAATTGACGGGAAAAGTTAAATCGTAAAGCGTGTAAATGTAACGTTGCGGGCGCGGCGGCATCTTCGCTAATTTATCCATATAAACCATCGGCGAAATCGGCAGCCAGAATTCGCGCAGCTCATCCAAAGTTACATTATCGCCGATGCCTTCTTTGACGTGATACGTCGAAAGTCCTTCCCAGACGACATCGGCGACATAGCCGGAAACGTGATTGAAAACGCCCGCGTCAATCGTCAAATCGTGCGCGAAGGCGAAAAATCCGACGCAGCTGCCGATGCTCGTGCCGACGATACCGACTTTTTCATAACCTTGCTGTTTGAGCCACAGAACGGCGGCGCGCGTGTCAACGACCGATTGCTGGAGCGATTGCAAAGTGCGCCCGATATTCGGCGCGACCAGGTAATCGGCGCGTTCCAATTCCGGCGGCATACGCTCTTCGTGATACGGCAGAGTCAGCCTTAAGGCGGACACGCCGACGCGGTTGAAAACCTTGCACAAATCGAAATATGTTCCGGCTTTTGCGTTCCAGTGCGGCAACACAACGACCGCCGATTTTTTATTTTCCGCGTGCGGAAAAAACCGCGCGTATGCCGTGTTGTTTTCCGGCGAAATAGTTTTAATCGCGCTCGTCCACGTCAGAATTTTATCGTTTAACTGATAATCTTTAATTTCGGGCGCGAAGAAAAATTCGTCGCTGTTTTCGAGAACTTTTTTCGTGTAATCGCGGAAAATCTTGCGCGGATCGCCGCCGTTCGGATTTTCTTTGACGAATTCCGTTCCCCATTCAAATTCGCGCACGACGCGGTTCGCATTGTGCATCGCAAAATACCGCTCGCGGTTGTGCATAAAGCGTTTGAGCATACTTGTTTAGTGTAAAGTGAAAAGTGAAAAGTGAAAAGTTGAAGACAAAACGCAATTTGTCGAAAACGAAAAACGCCGATCTTGACCGACCGGCGTTTTATCGTTTTTAATTTTTCGCTTTTAGTTTTTCACTTTTTTAAAAGCACGACCGGCGATTGTTCCGCCGCCATAATCTTCGAATAAAAATCCTTGACGGAATTATATTTCTCAACCGGCACAATCGAGCGCGTCGTGGTCAGCGAGCGCGTGAAAACGAGTTTATTGTCTTTGACTTCGTATTTCGTCGAATATTTTCCGAACGGCGTTTCGAGCGAAACCGCGTCCGGCAGCTCGTCAACGACGAAACCGCTCGGCAAATTGAACGTCACCGTTTCGCGCATCGCGTTCGAGTCGAGCATTATCGGTTGTTCGCGTTTCGCTTCGGTCAGAAAAACGCCGCCGCGTCTGCCGACAATCACGGGTTTGAAAACGAGCAGGCGATTCTGCATCAGTTGCGCGTAATGCGGCGCGGCAAATTCCACGTCCAAATCAAAGCTCGCGTCGGCGTGTTTGTCATTGGAAGTCATTTTGACGAGCTGCGCGCCGGTCGCGCCGCGCGTCAGCCAGCCTTCAATCGCCTGTTTATACTGCGGCGCGCTCAATTCGCGCTGTTCGCGGCGGAAAACGGTCGAAGTCTGCCCGCTCGCTTTTTCACTTATCAAACCTTTTACTTCGCCCTCGGCGGTCAAACTTACTTCGACGTTTCGTTCCAACAAATCGGTTTCCGGCGGAGTAACGGGCATTTTTACCAAGCCGCCGTCCTCGCCCGCGCCGATAAGCGCGAAACTGCCCTGCAAATAATCGGGCAGATCGCCGACCGGCGTGTACGGATCGGTCGCGTCGAAAATAAGCAAACGTCCGAGTTTGCGGTGGGTTAAGATCGTCGGGGCGACGGTTTCATCGCTGACTTTGATGGCGATAATCGCGTGATTGAACTGGTCTGGCGAAGCCCATTCTTCGCGGACGAAAGTCGGATCGCCCGAATAAATCGCCACCGGATAGGCTTCGATTTTTAACGCCCGAAGCATTGCCCGCATTAAATTGGCTTTGTCTTTACAGTCGCCGTAACCGCGACTTAAAACCAGATTCGACGGGCGCGGGCGGTAACCGTTGCCGTGTCCCACGCCGATGTCAATCGAGATATACTGCATATTTTGCACGAAATTGCCGACGGCGCGAATTTTTTCAAGCTCGGTTTTTGCTCCGGCGGTTAATTCCCTGGCTTTGCCGGCGACCGCATCGTCAACAATGACCTGCGGGTCGCTCATACTGCTTTCCCAACGCGAAACGGAAATCCAATCGGTAAACGTGCGTCCTTCGACCTGCGCCCCGTTCGTCGGCGTATAATTGACGGCGACGCGCGGAACGATGTTTCCAACCGACGGACTCAACGGTTCGTCGGCGACGGGCGGCAGATTCCGCAGCTCCCAAACGTAACTTGCGCCGTTCTTTTGCGGCGCGATTTCCGCGTGATTGAACGTAATGCTCGCCGCCTTCCAATCGCCCGGTAAATTTAAGCTCAGGCGCGATTGAATAACGGGCAAATCGGTCTGAAAGCTGAAATTTTCGTTATAAAATAAAGGCTTTTCTTCGGTAACGATTGAATAGGCGAAAATATAACCGGCATCAACGTCGCTTGAAGCGTCAATGACCTTCACGCGGTATTCATTGTAAATATCGTCGGGGTCGGAAATTTGGTCGAGGACGGATTTTTTATCGTATTCTTTAATCGAACCGTCGGGACGAATTAGCCAGCCGTTGATGTCGCGCACTTTGCTCGAACTCGTCAGATACAAAGCGACGGCAACCGCGCGGCGGCGACCTTCGTGCGTCAATATTTTAATGGCGCGGTTCTCGACGGTGACGAGCTTGCCGTCCGAATCGAGCGTTACGTCCTTAGAGTTGTAAAGCACAACGTCCGGCACGTCTTTGGCGTAAACGGGCGTGGCTGCCGTCGCCGCTTGTTTCAACCAATTCGGCGCGCCGCCGTCGGCGAAGGCGTTCGTTAAAAATAAAATTGTTAAAAAAGTCGGGAAAATAGTTCTAAAAAACAGAGTCATAAATTCTCCAGGTAAAAAGGCGGCGAATTAAAATTCGATGCGCCGCCTTTTATATTTAATTTTGTTTGAGCGTAATCGTATGCGTATCGGCTTTGTGAAACGCGTCGAATAAATCTTTCAGCGGTTTGTAGGATTCGGACGGAAATAAAATTCTGCCGCTGCCGCCGAAATAAAATTTTCGTTCGTATTTCAAAGTGTTGGTGTTGTTTACCAGAGCCATTTTAATGCTCAGCGAGCCGATTTTTTGCGGATCGGCAAGCACTCCGGGAGCGTCGGCGTTATCCAGAGAAAAGCCTTTCGGAAGCTCGATTTCGATATCGTCGTTTTCCGACCAGGGATAATTAAAATATATATCGTATTTTCTGGTTGCCGTCGAAAATAGCGGATTTTCTCCGTATTCAAAAAATCCGGGCTGTAGAAAAAGACGTTTGCCGGTTTTCTGCGCGTAGTTCGGAACGCGCACTTTATATTGGTAAACGACCGGTTTTTCAGTCTCGGCGACGTTTTCTATTTGAATGTCGGAGACTTCCGCCGTGCTGATGCGCGTTTTGATCTCGTCTTTCAGGTCTTCTTCGCGCTTGTTAGCCGATTCGTCGTAGTTGTCCAATTTATAACTGACTCCGCTTTGTCCTGTAAACTCGACCTTGACCGTTCCTTCGAGCGTTCCGTCTTCGAGCAGCTTGAATTTTCCGGTGCGCCGGGCAATCGAATCCTGCGCTTCAGCCAGCGGCGTTTTCGACCACAGCGAATTGTCTTCGCTGACCAGCAAAGCAAAAACGTCCTGTTCATACCAGACGAGTTTGCCGAACGGCAGAAAACTCATTCCCGGATTAAAGAATCGCCATTCTTCGCCGACTTTGACGGCAATCGCGCCCGGATGGACGAAAGACTCGTTCGTCATTTCCGGCTTGAAAAACATCTGGCTACGATCAGCCAGAAGCGCGACGCGCGTTTCGAACCCGAGCGAATTCGCCATCGAGCCGAACAACATATCAATGAACGGCGACGCGGCTGATTTGTTTTTCAAAACGTCGGAGAGCGATTTTACTTCCGGCAGCTTTTTGCGCTGTTCATCGGTCAGCGTCGGGTCGAAGGTCGTATTTTTGATTTGCGTCTGGCAGAACTCGTAAATCTTTCGCAATTTTTCTTCGGGCGTGGTCGCCGAAGCGGTAATCTCCGTCGCCACCCGTTTTATTTCTTTGTCGGATTTATCAATGAATTTTGCGAGAAAGGCATTTTCCTGAGCGACCGAACTCCAGTAACTTCTCGGATTACTCGGGTCTTTAATCGTGTATTGGATATTAAACGCCGAGGCGTTGACGATGTTCAGACTAACGCCCTGCAAAAGCATCCAGGGACGCACCATATTGCTCGGCGGCATTCGCGGCTCTTCTTTAAAAGCCGGCACATTGGTTCTTTGCGCCAGATAAAATCCTTTGTCGTCCTTGATGAATTTCGTATCGGTAAAGTTAAACGATTGATAATTAGGCTCTCTTTTATTGTAGGGCTTGTAGTAATAAGAAAGTTTTTCAACCGGAATATCGCGCTGGAACGATAAATCCATTCCCTTCGCGCCGGCATCTTCAATCACTTCACGATAGCGATATTCGACGATTACGCCCGGTTCGATATTCGGGACGGCGAACGATTTGGCTTTGATTTTGGTTTTATTCGCCTTAATAATCTCGCGCTCGAAAATATCCTGTTTGCCGATTTCGACCGCCGAGCCGTCGGCTTTGATAACGCGCGCGGCAATATCTTTGATTTTCACTCCGCGCGTAAAAGGAATGTCGAATTTGCTGTATTTTTCACGTCCGCGTTCGGTAAAAATCTTCACGCGCACATAATTCTTGAGCGCGAGTTCATTGTCTGCGCTGTCATCTACGCGAACTTCCCAAAAAATCGCTTCCGCGTCGGCATCCGGCTCGACTTGCGGCGTTTTCATCGCTAATTCGGCGGGCGAAATGTCGCGCCAGTTTTTGTCCTGCGCGGCAACAAACTGCGCGCCGAACACGAACAAACTCAAAATAGAAAGCAGGGCAATACGCCTTCCAACGGTTAAGAACATTAGCTAATACCTCTTTTTGTATATTGTCTGCCGCGCGATACGGCGCGGGTTAAAGATTATGGGATAAGGCTGCTAATTTAGGGAACTGACAGCCGCGACTCAAGAGAAATCGTCGTTAAAATTCTATCATCTGATAATCATTTGAAGCAAGAAAAGTTTGAAATTCAAGTGAAAATTGTTTTTATGCTATAATCGGCTCGAAAAACGCTTTCAAAACACGCAATTATACAACATTAAAGGAGACTGTAAATGTCGGTTGATTTCCATAAAATTCAAGACCTGCTCGGCGCGGAAGCCGAGACGCTTTTAAGTTACGAGACGAAAACTATTCCGAAGGAAAATCTGCAAATTCCCGGCGCGGATTTCGTAGACCGCGTTTGGCTCAGCAGTGACCGCAACCAGAATGTTCTGCGCTCTTTACAGACTTTATTCGATAACGGACGACTCGCCAAAACCGGCTATCTTTCGATTTTGCCGGTTGATCAGGGCATCGAACACTCGGCGGGCGCGTCGTTCGCGCCGAATCCGCAGTATTTCGATCCGGAAAATATCGTCAAGCTCGCCGTTGAAGGCGGCTGCAACGCGGTCGCTTCGACGTTCGGCGTGCTTGGAATGGTTGCCCGCAAATACGCGCACAAAATTCCGTTCGTCGTCAAAATCAATCATAACGAGCTTTTGACTTATCCGAATAAATTCGATCAGGTGATGTTCGGCACGATTGACCAGTGCCGCGAGATGGGCGCGGTCGCCGTCGGCGCGACGATTTATTTCGGCTCGGAAGAATCGACGCGCCAGCTGGTCGAAGTGTCAAAAGCCTTCGCCTACGCGCACGAACTCGGAATGGCGACGATTCTGTGGTGTTATTTGAGAAATCCGGCGTTCAAAACCAAAGAAAAGGATTTTCACACGTCCGCCGATTTGACCGGACAGGCAAACCATCTGGGCGTAACGATTCAAGCTGACATCATCAAACAGAAACTGCCGACCAATAACGGCGGCTTTAACGCGCTGAACGTCGAAAGCAGTTACGGCAAAACGAATCCGAAAATCTACACCGAACTGACGACCGACAACCCGATTGATCTGGTGCGCTATCAAGTCGCCAACTGTTATATGGGACGCTGCGGTTTGATTAATTCCGGCGGCGAATCGAAGGGCGATTCGGATTTGGCGGACGCGGTTCGCACCTCCGTCATCAATAAACGCGGCGGCGGAATGGGTTTAATTTCCGGCAGAAAAGCCTTTCAACGCCCGATGGCGGAAGGCGCGGATTTGCTGAACGCGATTCAGGACGTTTATCTCGCAAAAGAAATAACGGTTGCTTAAAGCCGGTTTTTTTCATATCTTTGAAGGCGGACAGTCTAGAATTTTGGGCTGCCCGCCTTTGTCGTTCAGAACCCCAAAATCATTAAAAATCTTCAAATAATTATAAAATTTTCCGGCAAATATTTGTCTTTTCGTTTGAACGGAATTCATAAAATTTATGGAAGCTGAAAAAAGCAGGACCTGGAAATTTTGGTTGATTCCAACGATAATCGTCGTTTTTCTGGCTGTTTATCCGCAGATAAATTTATGGCTGGTGAAAGGCTTTTCGTGGGCGGGCGCGTATGCCGTCTCAAATTACGACGAAGTGGCGTATTCGGGTTACGTCAATTCGATTGTCAACGACCGACCGCGCAAAAATGATCCGTTTATCGGCACGGACGATGCGCCCGAATTTCCGCAGAACGAATCGCTTTATTCGATTCAATTCATTCCCGCATACACAATTGCTCTGCCGGCGCGGCTGCTCGGTTTACAGACTTCGACGGCGTTTGTCGTCTTGAATTTTTTGATTGCGATATTTTCCGCTTTGGCGATTTTTAATTTGCTTCGCGCTGTTACCGAAGACGATTTATTGTCCGCCGTCGGCGTTTTGACGGTATTATGTTTGGGCGGCGCAGTCGCTTTTGAGGGCGAATTGCAGCATTTGATTCTGGGGAATTATCTGTGCGATTTTTTTCCGTTTTTGCGAAGGTATCAACCGGGTTTCGCCTTTCCGATTTTTTTCGTTTTCTGCCTGTTCGTCTGGCGTATGCTGACGGCGGAAACGAATCGGAGCGCGATTTTATACACGATTTTTTCCGGCGCGCTGTTAGTCGTTTTAGTGTTCTCTTATTTTTATTTATGGACGGCGGCGTTGGCTTGGTTCGGTTGTTTGATTTTGCTCTGGCTCGTCCGGCGGCGCGACGAGCGGAAACAGACGCTTTTGAAAGCCTGCGCGGTCGGTTTGTTTGGCATCGCCGCGCTCGTTCCGTATTTTCTGATGCTTGCCAACCGTTCGACGAACACCGATTCGGTGCAGCTTTTAAGTTATACGCGAATGCCGAATTTAACCGCTCTGCCCGAACTATTCGGTTTGCTGATCGCCGCCGCCGTCTTTTTTCTCGCGCGGCGCGGTGCATACGATTTGACTTCTCCGCAAGCATTATTCGGGCTTTCGACCGCGCTCACGCCTTTTATTCTTTTTAATCAGCAAGTTGTTACGGGACGCTCTTTGCAGCCGGTTCACTACGAAATTTTCATCGCTAATTATCTCGTTTTAATCGCTTTCGTAATGCTCGTCCGGCTCTGGCTCGAGCTTTATAAAAACAAAGAAATTTTGCCGAAATTGCGGCGCGGGCTTGTTTATTTAGGAATCATCGCGGCGGCTTGGGGCGTGGTCGAATCAGCCGCGACGACCCGCAGAAACGCCGGTTACGAGAGTTTGCGCGACGATTCGATTCCGGCACTCGTCTATTTGCGCGATCAACAGAACATTGATTCGCCGCCGAGCGTCGGCAGGCAAAAATACGCGACCGTTTTTTCGCAAAATCTGATGGTCGCCGAATTTATTCCGACGGTGACTTCGTATCGCGCGCTCTGGAATCCGCATTCAAATTCGGCGGGCGGCATCAACGCGGTCGAAAACCGCGAGCTGTTTTACCGTTATCTGTATTATTCGGGTTACGACGAGAAGGATTTGGCGAAGGCAGTCAACGAAAACCTTTACGAAGTAACCGCCGCTTTGTTCGGCGGCGAGCGCGCTTTGCCCGTTTTGGGTGGCGAAGCCAAACCGATTACGCGGCAGGAGATGCAAGCCGAAATCAATAATTACGCCGAATTTATTAAAAATTTCACCCGCGAAAAAGCCGCCGCGCCTGCACTTTCATACATCATCGTTCCGACCAAAGCCGAGCCGGATTATAAAAATCTCGATTCGTGGTATGAACGCGGCGAAGGAAAAACCTTCGGTTTGTTCAAGGTCTATCGAGTCACTTTAAAATCTTTGTAATGACTGTCGAAACCGAAAATTTGAATCTGTTTCTCATACTTCAACGAAATGTTTTTTGAGAAGGAAAATTAAATCCTTCAATAAAAGATTAGGGACGAAGTATAGAGAGATAATATGAAAAAGTTTGTTTTTGCATTTGTTTTAATCGCGCTCGGCATCGGTTTCGGCGTAAATAACGTTTCAGCGCAGGATACGATGAAACAGGACAAAATGATGAAGAGCGACAACCCGATGGTCGGCGGCGCGGCGATGTATAAAAATAAGGACATCGTTGACAACGCGGTAAATTCCAAAGACCACACGACTTTGGTCGCCGCCGTCAAACAAGCCGGTTTGGTTGACACTTTGAAGGGCAAAGGACCGTTCACGGTTTTTGCGCCGACCAATTCGGCGTTCGATGCGCTTCCGGCTGGAACGGTTGATATGCTTATGAAATCGGAAAATATGGCGATGTTAAAGAAAATTTTGACGTATCACGTCGTCGCGGGAAATTATGATTCGAAGAAAATCGCCAAGGAAATCAAAAAAGGCGGCGGCAAAGCAATGCTGAAAACCGTCGAGGGCGGAATGCTGACGGCTTCGATGGACGGCAACACGCTTGTTTTAACCGACGAAAAAGGCGGAATGTCGAAAGTAACCATCGCCGATGTCAAACAATCGAACGGCGTAATTCACGTTGTTGACACGGTTTTGATGCCCAACTAATTTGAGTCGCGATTTTTGTAGAAAAATAAAAAGAGACGCTTTTGAAGTTAAAGCGTCTCTTTTTATTTGCGAGCTATTGCTCGCTCATTTGTTTTTTAAGCTGCACGATAAACGACTGCACCGCCGTCGCTTCGTTGCTGTCGGGAAAGACGTGCAGAAATTCTTCGTAAACTTTGATCGCTTCGTCGTATTTTTTCATTTTTTCATACGCCAGACCGATAAATTGATAAATCGTAATCGCGTCGGGCGCGCCGGAAAGCTGGGCGGCGGCTTTTTTGAACGCGGCGATTGCCAACAGATAATTATCCGCTTCGGCTTCAAAATCGCCTCCGTTGCCGGCGGCTTCGGCTTGTTCGCGGTAAAGCAAGCCTAAACCCGTCTGCGCTTCGGGTTGAAAACCTTTGCCTTCGGCGATAGCGCGTTTGAAAGAAGCCGTCGCCTTTTCCGGCATTTCTTCGGTGACGTAAATTCGACCTTCGACCGCCGACGCTTCGGCGTAAGCGGGACGCGCCTTGCGCGCTCCGGCAATCGCTTTGAGCGCGTCATCGTAATTATTTTGAGCCGTCAAAATACGCGCCAGCGCGAGATACGCTTCCGGGTATTTCGGGCGCAGATTGATCGCTTTGCGATACGCAACGACGGCTTTATCGCGGTCAACTTCCGATAATCTTTCGGCTTCCTGAAACTGAAGTTCCGCCGCGTCTTCGGTTTTGACGAGGGAAATTTTGACTTCGCCTTTTTGCGCGGCACTGATTGGCTGCGAGATTTCCTTGAAACCGTCAGCCCGTACGCGAAGCGTATGCGCGCCCGCCGCGATTGGTCTGAGAGTTAACTTACCGTTAGCGTCAGTCGTCCCGTAGCGCACGTCGTCGAGCCAGACAATCGCTTTCGGTTCGGTAACGACAATCAGCATTCTCGTTTGATTCGCCGCGCCGGTTGATATTTGCGCGCCCGCCGCTAAGGTCAAAAGTCCGGTCAGACAGAAAATTACGAGCGAGTTTTTGCAGATTTTATTCGATTTAATTTGCATTCCGTTTTTCTCATTTAATTTATTTTAGGCTCAATTTGATGTCTGTTCGCAAATTTTTGTTGTTTTTGATGAATGCGCGATTTACAAATTCGACAAAATTCGAGCAATTTTTAATCATTTCTCTGCAGTCGCACTGCTTTTCGTAATTTGTCCGAGACGGCGCAGAAGCGGCGTAATCGTTAAACCCTGTGCGAAAACCGAAAACGCGACGACACCGAACGTGACGGTCAAAATTTCCTGACGATACGGCAAATTTTCGGGAATGCCGAGCGCGAGAGCCAACGCCAGTGCGCCGCGCAGCCCGCCCCAAAATAAAATATGCTGGTGATTTGACTCGATTTTCAAAGACGACCATCTGAACAAAGCTGAACACGGATAGACGGCAATCGCTCTAGCTGCGGCGACGGCGATGATCGCCACGATTATCGGCACAAACGCGGCGGCAAACGCCTGATAAGCGACGTTGACTCCGAGAATCACGAAAATTATTGAATTGACGACGAACGCCGCAAAATCCCAGAAATGTCCGACCGCTTCTTCGCCCTTTTCGGTGAAAGTTCCGAACGCCGTCGCGTTGCCGATCAAAAGTCCCGCGGCGGTCGTCGCTAAAATTCCCGACAGATGAAAATGTTCGGCGAGCCAGAACGAACCGAACGCGGCGAGCGTCGTCATCGCCAATTCGACCAGATTGTCTTTAGTTCTGCCAATCAAAAGCATCGCCAAACCGCCGATCAGCAAGCCGCTTAAAATGCCGCCGACGACCGACAAAAACATCAGCCAGATTGACCCGATTAAACTCAAAGTTTCGCCCGCCGCGAACGCGAGCGCGACGGTAAAGGCGACCGCCGCTGTGCTGTCGTTAAAAAGACTTTCGGCTTCGACGAGCAGCCGCAACCGTCCTTCGACTTTGGCTTCCTTAAACGTGGCGATGACCGAAACCGGATCGGTCGCCGCGATCAAAACGCCGAACAATATCGCCGCCTGCCACGACCAGCCGACTGCCAGATGCATAATCGCGGCGGTGACGAATGCCGATAAAAGCACGCCGACAACCGCAAAAGTGATAATCGGCGCGAGATCTTTTTTCAATTCCTGCCAGCGAATATACAGCGCGGCTTCAAAAATCAGCGGCGGCAGCAAAACCTTGAAAAGCAATTCTTTACTGAAATTTATTTCGAGATTGAGCGGCAGAAACGCGACGAAAATTCCCGCCAAAACCAAGCCGACCGTGTATGGAATTTTAAGACGACGGGCGAGCAGGGCGACGATTGCGCCGATTAAAATTATCAATTCGATTTGTTCGATTTTAAAGGTTTCCATTCGATTGCTTTTCTTTGTAATAATACAATCGAATGGAAATTTCGCCTAAATTCGCTTGATTTTTCCGCGCAGCAAACTATAATCTTAAATTCGTGGCTGGGTAGCTCAGCTGGTTAGAGCGTCGGATTCATAACCCGAAGGTCGGGAGTTCAAGTCTCCCTCCCGCCACCAAAGATTAAAGCGGTAAGTTGCCGAACTTACCGCTTTTTATTTTGAAATCTTGCGCGAAATTATCAAATCGAAAAAATTCCGATGCAATTTATTGCGTAACTTCCAACTGTTGATTTATCAAATTTACAGAGCTTCCGCCGACCATAATTTGAAACGTTCCCGGCTCGACGACGCGCTTCATCTCACGGTTAATCAGCGATAATTTTTCGGGCGTGATTTTGAACGTGACCTGTTTCGTTTCGCCGGGCGCGAGCGTAATTCGCGCGAAATCCTTTAATTCTTTGACCGGGCGCGTGACCGAAGAAACTTCGTCGCGGATATACATCTCGGCGATTTCGTCGCCGGTTCGACTGCCGGTGTTTTTCACATCAACGGTAACGGTCGTTTCTTCGTTTGCTCTGATTTTCGGTTTCGTGATTTTCAGATTTGAATACGCGAAGGTCGTATAACTCAAACCGAAACCGAACGGAAACAGCGGCTCGGTCGTCGAAAAAAGATAACCGCGCCGCGCCGTCGGTTTGCGGTTGTAATAAATCGGCAGTTGTCCGGCGGAACGCGGAAACGAAACGGGCAGTTTGCCGCCCGGATTCGCGTCGCCGAACAGAACGTCGGCGGCGGCGGTGCCGGTTTCTTCGCCGAGATAAAATCCTTCTAAAATCGCGGGCGCGTTGTCCGCCAGATAATTGACGGCGAGCGGTCCCGAATTGATTAAAAAAACGACGACCGGTTTGCCGGTTTTGAGCATCGCGGCGGCGAGTTCGTTCTGCCGTCCGACGAGTTCCAATGAATCGCGGTCACCCAGGTGAGATTCCGCCCAAGCCTCTTTGTTCGTGTCTTCATTGCCGCCGAGAACCAGAATCACCGCGTCGGAATTTTCGGCGGTTTTGACCGCTTCGGCGATTAAATTTCGGTCGGCGGCTTCGTCGTTTAAAGTCGCCGTGTCGCCGAACCAGTTGCCGCCTTCCTTCGTGATTTTCACGCCTTCGGCATAATTGACTTTGACCGCGCTGCCGAGCTTGTTTTTCACGCCGTCAAGAATGCTGATTGTGCGCGGCGGGTTCGGGTCGGTATAGCCGCCGAGGTGCGCTTTCGCCGCGTTCGGTCCGATGACGGCGACGGATTTTAATTTCGATTTGTCGAGCGGCAAAATATTTTTGTCGTTTTTCAATAAAACAATCGCGCGTCGGGCAGTTTCCGCCGCGAGCGTTCTGTCTTCCGCCGTGTCGGTCAGCCGCGCGGCTTTGTCCGCGTCAACATATGGATTTTCAAACAGTCCGAGCTGAAATTTTTGATAAAGAATTCTCGAAACGGCTTTGTCAATCAAACTCATCGGAATCGTTCCGGCTTTGACCTGCGCGACGAGCGTTTGATTAACGCCCGGGTCGGGCAATTCAACGTCGAGTCCGGCTTCGAGAGCCTGCTTTGCCGCGTCCGCCGCGTCAACGGCGACGTGATGCCGTTTTTCGAGTTCGGTCATCGCGTAATAATCCGACACGATGGTGCCTTGAAATTTCCATTCGCCGCGCAAAACCGTGTCGAGCATCCAGCGGTTGGCGTGAACCGGAACGCCGTCAATTTCGTGATACGCGGGCATTATGCTGAATAAATTCGCTTCTTTGACCGCCGCCTCAAACGTTCGAAAATGCGTTTCGCGCAGCAGTCTTTCCGATAAATTGACGGGCGCGATATTGTTGCCGCCTTCGGGCTGTCCGTGTCCGGCGAAATGTTTGCCGGTGGCGATGACGTGCGCGTCGTCAATCGAAGGATTTTGATAAGTCGCGCCGCCCTGCAAAGCCTTGACGACCGACACCAGCATTCGCGACGCTAAGTAAGTGTCTTCGCCGTAAGTTTCTTCGGTGCGTCCCCAGCGCGGGTCGCGCGCCAAATCCATATTCGGACCCAAAACGTGCTGCGTTCCGCGAATGCGCGTCTGCCTTGCGCCGACGGTGAAAACTTTCGAGACCAAATCCGTATCCCAGCTCGAAGCCATCGCCAGAGGAGTCGGAAAAACCGTCGCGCCTTCGCCCATCAAGCCGTGCAGAATCTCGTCGTGAAAAACGACGGGAATGCCGAGCCGCGTGTTTTCCAAAATCCATTTTTGCACTTGATTGGCGTATTCGGCGGAACGCTTTGCGTCGCGATATTCGCGCTGGCGGGCAAACTGTCCCATTCCGAACGGCATTTTTTGCTCGGCGATTTCCGGCGAAAATTCGCCGCCCATCGGCATCTGCTCTTTCGGCACGCGGCTGTTGTCATTCGGCTTTTCCATCCAGAGACACTGCATCTGCGCGACTTTTTCTTCCAGAGTCATTCGCCCGAGCAAATCCTTGACGCGCTCGTCAATCGAAAGTTTCGGGTTTTTATACGGAAATTTTTCCGTCTGCGCCCGCACGAAAATTTTTGTCGGCGCGACGATTAAAATCAAAAGCGATGCGAGAGCCAGACCGAGCGAAATTCTCGTCAAAATTTTTCGATTGATTTTCATAAATTTTTTCGTTAATCAAAAACAGAAAGCGACATATTTGAGTTCGCTTTAATCAACGCCGAATAAAATGTCCATCGTCAATTGGTCGAGCCGTTCGTATTGCAAGCCTTTGGCGGCGAGTTCCGCGCGGTCGAATTCTTCCTGCAAAAGATTTGCCGAATTGTCCGCGCTGAATTTTTCGAGCTTGTAACTTTGATTGGTCGCTTCGATGTTCGTCAGAATTGCTTTGATTTCCTCGTTGTCGTTCCAGCGCGCCGCTTTGTCCTTCAAAATCAGATACGAACGCATACAGCCGCGGGCGAAATCCTTTACGCCGTCGTAATCTTCCGTTCGATAAGCGTGCGCGTCGAAATGCAGCATTCCGGCGTAGCCGACATCTTCCAAAAATTTCACTAGCCAGAACATCTGTTTGACCGAGACGGACGCGAAACGCAAATCCTGGTCGTATCTGCCCGGATACTGGTCGTTTAAATCAATGTGAAAAAGTTTGCCGGCTTCCCACGCCTGCGCGACGGCGTGCGTGAAATTCAAGCCTGGCATTTGCTCGTGCGCCACTTCCGGGTTCACGCCGACCATTTCCGAATGCTCCAGCGTTTCGATAAACGCTAAGTAAGCGGCGGTCGTCGCCATATAAATATCGGCGCGCGGTTCGTTCGGTTTGGCTTCGAGCGCGAACTTGTAATCGTAACCCTGCGCGATGTTGTATTCGCACAGATAATCAATCGCTTCTCTTAATCTTTTAATCGCCTCGTCGGGACGGCGGCAGCCGTCGGTTTCCGCGCCTTCGCGCCCGCCCCAGAGAACGAAAATTTCCGCGCCGCATTCTTTGCCTAAATCCATTGCCCGCATCGTTTTCTGAATCGCGTAAGCGCGCACCCGCGCGTCGTTTGCCGTAAACGCGCCGTCGCGGAAAACCGGTTCGTAAAACAGATTGACGGTCGCCATCGGAACTTTAATCGCGTTCGCTTCGCAAGCCTTTTTAAAATCGGAAACGATTGAATCGCGCTCCTGCGAAGTCGCGTCAATCGGCACTAAATCGTTGTCGTGAAAGTTTACGCCGTAAGCTCCGACTTCCGCCAGCAGCTCGACGATCTCGACGGGCGAAAGTTTCGCCCGCACCTGCGCTCCGAACGGGTCTGCACCGCGATTGCCGACCGTCCACAGTCCGAACGTAAATTTATCTTCGGGTTTCGGCGTGTATTTGCCGTCGTTCATAAAAAAAATCCTCGACTTAAAATTAAAAAATTTGTTGGAGCGTTAAAAGTTGCTTGTGATGAAAGCTATACTATAATGCTTTTGCACGGTCGTGCAACTAAGTCTAAAAAAATTATGAATTTTCTCGGTATAGATGTCGGAACAAGCGGTTCGCGCGCCGTTTTAATAGATTCCGAAGGCAAAATAATCGCGGCGGCGACCGTCGAACACCAGTCGTTCGCCTCGCCCGAAATCGGTTGGGCGGAACAAAATCCGCTCGATTGGTGGCGCGCTTCGGCGGCGGCGATTCGGGAGGTGTTAAAAAGCGAAACGGTTCGCGCCGGAGACGTTTCGGCAATCGGTCTTTCGGGACAGATGCACGGCGCGGTTTTTCTCGGTGAAAAAGACGAGCCGCTGCGTCCTTCGATTATCTGGTGCGACCAGCGCACGGAAAAACAATGCCGCGAATTAACGGCGCGAATCGGCGCGGAGCGTTTGATCGAACTGGTTAGCAATCCGGCTTTGACGAATTTTACTTTGACGAAAATGCTCTGGCTGCGCGAGAACGAGCCGGAAATCTGGAATCGGGTTCGTTCGGTTCTTTTGCCGAAGGATTTTATACGTCTGCGTCTGACGGGCGATAAGGCGACCGATGTCGCGGACGCTTCGGGAACGCTGCTGCTCGACGTGGAAAATCGCCGCTGGTCGAAGGAAATGCTGGCGGCAAGCGACATCAGCGAAAACTTACTGCCGCGCGTTTACGAATCAAAGGAAATTACCGGCGTAATTTCCGCCGAATGCGCCGTTGAAACCGGTTTGATTGCCGGAACGAAGGTCGTCGCAGGCGCGGGCGACAACGCCGCCGGAGCAATCGGAATGGGCATCGCGCGCGCCGGCGCGGTCAGCGCAACCATCGGCACTTCGGGCGTAATTTTCGCCGTCACCGACCAGCCTTCGATAGATTTGCGCGGGCGCATTCACACCTTTTGCCACGCCGTTCCGAACCGCTGGCACAACACCGGCGTGACGCAAGCCGCCGGACTTTCGTTTCGTTGGTTTCGAGATAATTTCGCGTCCGCTGAAAGTTACGACGATTTGGTTTCCGAGGCGGCGAAAATTCCCGCCGGCGCGGACGGACTTCTGTGGACACCGTATCTGATGGGCGAGCGAACGCCGCATATTGATCCTTCGGCGCGCGCTTCGTTAATCGGTTTGACGGCGAGCCACACAAAGGCGCACGTCGTCCGCGCCATTCTCGAAGGCGTGGCGTTCAGCCTGCGCGATTCGATTGAGATTTTTAAGGAATTGGGCGCATCCGTTTCGACGATTCGACTCGGCGGCGGCGGCGCGAAATCCGCGCTTTGGCGGCAAATTCAAGCGGACGTTTACGGCGCGGCGGTCGAAACAATCGCGGCGGACGAAGGCGCGGCTTTCGGCGCGGCACTGCTCGCGGCGGTCGGCGCGGGAAACTGGCGAACCGTTGACGAAGCGTGTGACGCGGCGATTCGCGTTGCAAAACGAATCGAGCCGAATCCGCAAGCCGTCGAAACGATGAATCGTCAATACGAAAAATATCGAGCGATTTACCCCGCGCTTCGTTCGATAATAAATGACGGCTAATTTAAGCTGAACTTACACGGAATTTTTAGGAGATGAAATTTATTATTTATGAAGCAATTATTTTTTAATTCGATTCTAATCGTATTTCTTTCGCTTTCGTTGAGCTTTGCTAATCAAGCGCAGCAGGCGAACGCGACTTTGACCGGCGTTGTCACCGATCCGGCTGGTGCGGTTATTCCCGGCGCGACCGTTACAGCAATGAACAAAGCAACAAGCTTGACGCGCATTGTGACGACGAATAACGAAGGCGTTTTCGTAATTTCGAGTTTGCCGGTCGGCGATTATGGAGTAATGGTTAAATATACCGGCTTTATTGACGGAGAAACTTTAGTAACTCTTAAAGTTGGGCAGACGATAAATTTGAACAAAACAATTTATCCATCAGCAATTATTGACTTCGTAAGTATTGATGATACTCCGGTAGTTGATACTCAGACTTCAAAAGTTGATGCAGTTATTAGCGATAAAGAAGTTGAAAACCTACCTTTGAATGGACGCAATTTTCTCGAACTCGCTTTATTAACTCCAGGTAATTCGCCAGCACCAAACTTTGATCCGACGAAAACGAATACGGTCGTTATCTCGTCCGCCGGGCAGCTTGGGCGCGGCGGAAATGTGATGATTGACGGCACGGATAATAACGACGATGTGGTCGGCGGTTCACTCGTCAATATCTCGCAGGACGCGGTTGCCGAATTTCAGATTGCGACCAATCGTTTTTCGGCGGAATACGGTCGTTCGGCTTCGTCGGTGATTAACGTCGTGACAAAAGGCGGAACGAACGCTCTGCGCGGTTCCGTTTCGTTTTTCGAGCGCGATAAAAAATTACAAGGCTTGCCCGCCACCTTTGACCGGAGCAATCCGACACCGCCGTTCGACCGCCAGCAATATTCATTTACGCTCGGCGGACCGATTATCAAAGACAAACTTTTCGCGTTTGGCGCGTTTGAATATCGCAACCAAGACGGCGCGACTCTGGTCGGCATCCGCGACGTGGCGGCGCGAAGAATTACACGCGGTTTCGCCGCCGCACCGCTCAACGACGCGCTCGTTAATTCGCGCCTTGATTACAACGCGAACGACACGAATAATTTTAATTTCCGATACACATTTGAAGACGTAAAAGCGACCGACGCGAGCAAACTTGACCGCGCGCTCGGCTCGGCTTCGTATCAGCAGAATTTGAAAAACCGCTTTCACGCCTTTCAAGCGGCGTGGACGAGCATTCTTTCGCCCAAAGCGGTCAATAATTTCAGTTTCAGCCTGAATAATTTCGACAACGCGACCGACCCGACGCAGCAGGGAATTCAATATACGTTTCCGAGCATTCTGGACGGTTCGAGTTTCCGCGTGCCGCAGGGAACAAAACAAAACCGTTTGCAATTTGCCGACACTTTTAATTTAATCGCGGGCAATCACAGCTTGAAGTTCGGCGGCGAATATCAGCGCGTTGATTCAAGTTTATTTTTGGGCGTTTTCCGGCAGGGCAGAATCGAATTCGTGCAGGATTTCGCCAACGCCGACCGCAACGGCGACGGACGCATTGACGATAACGATTTGCTTTTCGCCGTCACTCTGCGCAGTCAATTTCCCGACCGCGATTTGAATCTGCCGAAAGTTGACAACAATTATTTCGCCTTTTTCGCGCAGGACGATTGGCGCGTCAACAAAAATCTGACGTTCAACATCGGACTGCGTTACGAAGCCGACACAAACGTCAAAAATAATTCCGGTTACTCGAATACAAATCCGCTCGTTGCTTCGTTTTATCGCGGCAACCGCAGAGCCGATTTGAACAACTTCGCACCGCGTGTCGGATTTAATTACGCGACGGATTCAGGGAAATTCAGCGTTCACGGCGGCTTTGGAATTTATTACGACCGCGTCACTCTGGAATTAATCACGCTCGAACGCGGACTTGACGGTCGCGCTTTGCCGGTTGCCGTGCGCGCCGGAAACGCACTCACCGCGCCGAATGGACAGCCGATTTTTCTCGACCAGAACGGACGTTTCGGTCCGGGCGCGCCAACGTTTTCAAATCCGTTTTCCGGCTTCATACTGACGGGCGCGGGCGCGTCGGGAATCAATATCATTGACAACGATTTGCAGAATCCGATGATTCAGCAATCGAATCTCGGCGTGCAATATGAATTTGCCCGCAACTTTGTCGTGCGCGCCGATTACCTGCATAATTTCGGCACGCATTTTATCATCGGTCGAACCGTCGGAACCGTTTTTAATCCGGTGGTCGGCGGACCCGACCGCGTGGTTAATCTCGAATCGAGCGTTAACTTTAAATACGACGGTTTGCTTCTGAGCGTCGAAAAACGCTTTGCGAATCGTTTCGGATTTCGCGCGGCATACACTTTGTCGAAGGCGTTTAATTATGCGAACGACGACCAGATTCCGTTTTCAAACGGTCCGCTTGATTCGAATAATTTGCGGCTTGAATTCGGTCCGACACCGAACGACCAGCGGCATCGTTTCACCGCCGCCGGAACGATTGAAATGCCTTACGGTTTTCGCCTTTCGCCGATTTTGACGCTGGCGACGGGCGTGCCGATGGACATTCTTTTGCCGGACGCTTCAACGAGAATTCCAAATTTACAGCGCAACGCGGGCGGCAGAATTTTCAAAAACGCGGCGCAGCTAAACGCATTTTTGACGAGCTACAACTCAGGTCGTCCGGCGAGTCAGCAATTGCCGCTTGCGCCCGCGAACGCGAGATTTAATGACGGTTTCAGCGCGCTCGATTTGCGCCTGTCGAAGACTTTCTCGTTCAAAGAACGCTTCCGATTAGAACCGATTATCGAAGTCTTCAATCTTTTCAACACGACGAATATTTTAGGCGTGTCGAACACAAATTATTCGGGCTTCGGCAACGTTCTCGGCACGGCAAATTTCGGTCAGCCGCTGACCACCGCCGGCGGCGTGTTCGGCTCGGGCGGCGCGCGCGCCTTTCAAATTGCCGCGCGGTTCACGTTCTAACGGAAAATGGAAAATGGAAAAAAATGGAAAATGGAAAATGGAAAATTTAAGAATTTCTTCATTATCCATTATCCATTTTCCATTTCTAACTTATGCAGCTTAAACGGCAATTCGGAATCTGGACGGCGACGGCTTTCATTGTCGGGCAGGTCATCGCCGTCGGAATTTTTCTGACTCCGGCAGGAATGGCAAAATCGGTCGGCTCGCCGTTTTGGCTTTTGGCGATTTGGATTTTGATGGGCGCGATGACTTTGAGCGGCGCGTTGTGTTACGGCGAACTCGCCGCCAGATTTCCCGAAGCGGGCGGCAGTTATGTTTACCTGCGCGAAATTTATGGGCGCGGCACGGCGTTTCTTTACGGCTGGATGGTTCTGCTCGTGCTTGATCCGGGCTTGACGGCAATTTTCGGTGTCGGTCTGGCTGGTTACGCCGGATATTTGATCGAATTTTCGCCGTTCGGAAAAAAGATTTTAGCGATTTCGATTATTGTCATTGTCGGCTTAATAAATATTTTCGGCGCGCGAATGGGCGCGAATTTTCTCAAAATTTTAACCGTTCTGAAAATCGGAACTTTGCTTTTTATTATTTTGTACGGATTCCTGGGCGGCTTCGGCAACTGGCAAAATTTTCAACCGTTTTTCGCCGTTCCGACAGACACGTTCGGCGCGTTCGCGGGCGGCATCGTCGGCGCGTTTTTCGCGTTCGCCGGTTGGTGGGAAGTGACGCGCGTCGCCGGCGAAATCGAAAATCCGCAGCGGAATTTGCCGCGGGCTTTGGTCGTCGGCGTGATAATTATTACGCTCGTTTATATTTTGACGAGCGCGGTTTTCTTTTATCTCGTGCCGCTCTTGGCGGTGACGACCGACGAAACTTTTGCGGCGCAGGCGGGCGAGGCTTTGTTCGGCAAAATCGGCGGCGTTGTTTTTGCGGCGATTGTTATTATTTCGATTCTCGGAACTTTAATCGCCTATCTGATGCTCGCGCCGCGCGTATATTATGCGATGGCGCGCGACGATTTATTTTTCAAACGGTTCGGCGAGCCGCACCCGCGTTTTAACACGCCGCACCGCGCGATTATCGTGCAGATCGTTCTCGCTTCGATTTTAGTTTTGGCGGGAAATTTCGAGCAGATTCTTTCCTACTTTTTTTTCGTCGTCGTGTTGTTTATCGCGCTCGTCGTCGCCGGAATTTTTAAGATTCACCGCCGGGAATTCGACGGCTACAAAACGGTTTGTTACCCGTTCACGCCGCTGTTTTTTCTCGTCGTGACCGCGCTCGTTTTGCTGATGATCGCAATGCGAAATCCGCAGGAAAGTTTTCTCGGCGCGGCGGTTGTTCTGCTCGGCATTCCGGTTTATTATTTATTTTTCAAAGCAAATCCAAAATCCGAAATCTAAAATCCAAAATCGAAATATGGCTTGGATAAAAACAATCAAATACGAAGACGCGGACGCGAATCTGCAAGAAATTTTGATGAAAACGCGGATGAGTTATCCGCAGGAATATGCGACACCGATGTCGGATGATCCGTCGAGTCCGATTAACGAATCAATCGTTGATTCGCACACGTTGATTCCCGACGCGCTGTATCATTCTTTTTCGGCGTTCAGCGCGATGATGTCGCCGGATTTGCCGCTTGCGCGTCGGCAGCACGAAATGATTGCGACGATGGTTTCGGTGACCAACGATTGTTTTTACTGACTCGAATCTCACGCAGAGTTTCTGCGTCGCGTAACTTTGGATGACGATTTGATTTCAAAGCTGAAGACCGATTACGAAAACGCGCCGATTACCAAAGCCGAGCGCGTGATGTGCGATTACGTCGTGCAATTAACGAAAGACGCGACGAAAATTCATCCCGGCTGGCACGAACGCCTGCGCGCCAACGGCTTCGACGATCAGGCGATTTTGCAAATCACTTTGATTGCTTCGTGGTTCAATTACATCAACCGCGTCGCCGACGCGCTCGGCGTCGGGAGAAGTTGATTTTTTAGAGAAACTTTAAATTCGCAACGTCAATGCGGCGAACGTTTTTTCGATTGAAATCAGTCGTAAAACCGTCGCCGTTTTTGATTTCGATGGGAAACGCTTTCGGATTATTCGGCGCGGCTGTTCCGTCAAAATTCGTAATTCGCAAATTTTTGAAATCATTCGCCTCGATGCCGTGCGTGAAAAAATCGGCGCGCGTATTTGTCCAGCGCAATTTGAAATCGTTGATCGTCAAATTGTTGACATACTGCGCCAAAACTCCCGGAATGTCTCTGGCGAATATTTGATTTTTCTCGCCGAGAACGCCGCGCAAATCTATGTTGCCGCCTGCGACATCATTGAGCGGGCTGTCCGTGATTTCAAAATCCACGTCATCGAAAACGATGTCTTCGATCACGCTTTCCGGCGTGCCGTAAACGAGCATTCCGGCTTCGCCTCTGGCAATGATGTGATTGAATTTCACCTTGCGGATTTTTCCCAGAGCGACCGCTTCGTTGCCGCGAATCGCCGAAATATGAATCGGCTCGCCGTTGCCCCACCAGTCGCCGGTGCGAAGTTTCGTTTCGATGTAAACGTCGGAAAAAGTAATGTTTTCCAGAGAGCCTTCGTCGCGCAGAAAAATGCCGATGCCGCGCGTCGAATTGGTGATGTTAATGTTGCTGAAGTGAATGTTCTTAACCGAATTCTGATCTAAAAAACCGATGCGAATCGCGCTCGAAGCCGATTGCAGATGACAATTAGACACGACGACGTTGTTCGATTCGTGGCGCAGACGTTTGAAGCCGGGAATTTCAAAATGATGGTTGTAACCGGCGACGATAATCGAATCGTCGCCGGTGCGAATATCACAGTTGTCAACGATGACGTTGTTTGAACTCGTGATGTCAATGCCGTCGGCGTTCGGCGCGAGCAGATTATTCCACAAGCGTATGCCGCTGATATGCACCGCGTCCGAATCGGCGATGTGCAGACACCAGAACGGCGCGTTGGTGATGAAAACGTCTTTGACGGTAACGCGGCGGCAACGGCTGAAAACGAACATCTGATACGGGCGGTCTTTCGGCACGACCGGACCGTCGCCGATGCCCGCCGCGACGCGGCGAAAATCGTCTTTTTGACGGGTAAAACGCGTGGTCGCCGAATCGAGCTTTTTCGCTTTATCCAATTCAAAAAACGCATCGCCGTTGCCGTCAATCTGCCCTTCGCCGCTGATCGTGATGTTCTCGGCATCTTCGGCGAAAAACATTCCTTTGTGAATCGGAACATACGGTTTTTCCGGCGTGTAAGGTTCGTAATCGTTCAGATTAGAGCTGCCGCGAACGATTGCGCCGTTCTGCAAATAAAGATGCGTGTTGCTTTTTAAATAAACCGTTCCGATGACGAAAATGCCTGGCGGAATGAAAACCGTCCCGCCGCCGTTTTTGCTGCATTCGTCAATCGCCGTTTGCAAAGCCCGCGTATTAACGGTTTTGCCGTCGCCGATACCGCCGTAAGCGGTGATGTCGAAAACTTTCGATTGCGCGAAATTGGCGGCGCAAAAAATGAAAATCAAAAAATGAATCGTCAGATATTTTTTTGATAACGATTTCATAATTTTCCCGTTCGGATTCGCTGCAAATTTCAGTTTGATGAAAGATGGCTTTCGGAATAATTGATAGCTGAAAGATGATAAATGGAAAATAAAATCCATCACTTATCAGCAATCACCTTTCAGCTATTTCGTATAGTTTTTTTTACTCGCCGATTTTTTTTGCGGATTTGCCGACATTCAAATTTTTGCCGTAAGAATTGATAATTTTCCAGGTGCTTTGATCGCTGTCGAAAACTGTATTCAAACCCTGTTCTTCCATCGGCGGATCGCCCATATATTCGTCGCCGTCCTTCCAGAAAATCTGTTTCGGAATCGGTCGCGCCTGCCCGCCGAACGCCCAGAAAGCCGCGCCCGCCAGGTAACCGTCCGACTTTGCGCTCGCGGCGAGACGCGAGAAAAATTTGCCGTAATAGTCGTCGCGCAGAGCGGTCGGCGAATTGACGGCGAACGACTGTCTGTCGCGCGGCAAACCGAATTCTTCGATGACTAAAGGTTTATTTAATTTCTCGGCGACGGCTAGATGCTGTTCGAGATACGCGGTCGCTCTTTCGACGACGTTCGGAAAGCCCTCCGCCACTTTATCCTCCTTAAACCAGCCCCAATTTTTCGCCCAGATGTGAATCGTCAAATAATCAATGTTTTTGTCGGCGTGAATTTCCTCGAACAGCGGCAAACTTTCCGTTCCCATCAAGCCTTCGTGTCCGATACAGACGAGATGATTTTTGTCTTTCGCCTTAATCATCGCGGCAACATCCGCAATCCATTTTTTGTAATCATTCACCGCGAAGGCGCGCATCGGGCGCGGTTCATTGGCAAGTTCCCAAGCCATCACCGCCGGCTCATTGGTGTATTTTACGCCGTTGATCTTATTCGTGCGGTTCAAAATCAAATTGACCTGTTTGTTGTAGCTTTCCTTGCACGGCTGGCAACCGTAAAATTTCGCCACGATGTCGCGCTGCTCGTCCCAGGTTAATTTTCTGGTTTTCTGCTCGTCGGGAACGAGCTTGTTCCAGATCAGATACTGCTGAAAACCGCCGCTCCATTCCCAGTTGTTGCTCAAAAAAACAATCGCCTTCATATCGCGCTTGTTCATTTCGGCGAGAATTAAATCCAAGCCGTCAAGAACGCTTTCGTCAAATTTTCCCTGTTCGTTTTGCAGAGGCGGTTTGACGCGCGACACGCCGTTAATTAACCCGGAACCTTCCGCGCCGGCGATGATTCGCAGATTGTCGACGCCGTTCGCCTTTAAGAAATCAAGCTCTTTGCGAAGCCGTTCGATGCCGCGCTTTTTATCTTTTTCCAATCCCAGAAAAGAACCGTACCAATAATTTGTTCCGATAAAATAATATGGCTTGCCGCCGACGTAAAATTGATGATTTTTGACGGTGACAAACAAATTCGTTTGGGCGAAAACTTCGTTTGAAAACGGCGAAAACACGAAGGCGAAAGCAAAAAGACAAACGGCGGCAAGCGCGATTTTCAGAAAATTTATTCGGTTCATAAATTGCTCCTCGTCGGTAAATATTTAAAATAGAAAGCGTTTACTTTTTCGGCAAATTTTTTCGGCAAA
Source organism: uncultured Pyrinomonadaceae bacterium (assembly GCA_964237235.1). Lineage (GTDB taxonomy): Bacteria > Acidobacteriota > Blastocatellia > Pyrinomonadales > Pyrinomonadaceae. The sequence goes on along the minus strand of CAXSGY010000016.1, from coordinate 54,401 downwards.
AATTTTCTCAAAAAGAATTTTCACAAAATACCAAAAACTTCTTGACAATACATTAATTTCATATTAACTTTTGTTAGGTCATACAACAAAGTTTTTATTAACAATTTATTTTCTTTCCGAAAATTATTCGTCTCCGGTTTGTTTTGCAAAATCGAAGCAAATATTTCGGCTTTCCGTATTTTACAAAAGTCTTTTTGATATTTAAGTAGTAAAAGCAATTTTTAGCTGCCTGAAATAATCGTTCTACATTGAAGAATTCAAAATTTAAGTGATCTAAAGTTCGGAGGAATTTCTATGAATAAGAAGCGTCCTTTGCTAAATCCGGCTCTTCGAGCGGCGGTTCTGCAAAATAGTTTTATGTTAAAGACGGGAATGATTTTGCTGTTTGCGTTGTCGCTGATATCAGCGGTTGCGGCGCAAACTTCGACGACGGGACAACTATCCGGTAACGTCGCCGACCAGAGCGGCGCGGCGGTTCCCGACGCGACCGTAACCATAACAAATACGGCGAACGGCGAAAAACGCACCGTGACGACGAGTTCGGACGGCAACTATTCGCTGCCGAATTTAGCCGTCGGAACTTACCGCGTCTCGGTAACTAAATCCGGCTTCAAGGAAACAGCGATTGCCGATGTCGTGGTCAACGTCGCCAACACGACCAGACAAGATGTCGCCCTGCAAATCGGCCAGGTTTCCGAAGTCGTCGAAATTACGGCTGACGCGGTGCAGGTCGAAACGCAGTCCGGCGCGGTCGGCGAAGTCGTTTCCGGCGAACAGGTACGCGAGCTGCCGCTGAACGGTCGCAGCTTCGTGCAGCTGACACAATTACAGCCCGGCGTGTCGGCGGCAAATAACTTTGACAGCAAAAGCAAAGGTTTGTTCGGCGGAGTTGATTTTTCGGTCAACGGAAACTCGGCGCAAAGCAATCTGTTTTTAACCGACGGCGCGAATAACAACGATACCGGTTCAAATCGCACGATTTTGTTATTTCCTTCGATTGAAGCGATTGCCGAATTCAAATCGCTGCGAAACAGTTACGGTCCCGAATACGGACAAGCGGCGGGCGCGGTTATTTCAATTGTCACGCGCGGCGGCAGCAACCAATTTCACGGCAGCGGATTTTACTTCGGGCGCAACGACGCGCTGAACGCCGCCGAATTTTTCGCCAACAAAAACGGAAATGGAAGAGACGCGCTGAAACGAAACGATTATGGTTTTTCACTCGGTGGTCCGATTATCAAAAACCGACTGTTCTTCTTTTATTCGCAGGAATGGAACAAGGAAATTCGCGGACAGTCGCGCTTCGGCAGAGTTCCGACCGCCGCCGAACGCGCCGGTGATTTTCGTGAAAGTGTGACCCGACCGACTTGTCAGCTTAACGCTATTGGCGGCGGTCGTCCGGGAACAGGCACTAATGTTATTCCGCAGGCTCAAATCAGCGCGGCTGGAGTCGCGCTCACGCAGTTATTTCCGCTGCCGAATCGAGCCTTCGACAGTGATTGCCATAACTGGTCAATGTCGGCAAACTCGCCGATTAATTTTCGTGAGGAAAATGTTCGCATAGACTACAACTTAAACGCGAAAAATAAAATTTTCGGTCGTTATACAAAAGATGACTGGTCAAATGCTTTTCCAATCCTACAAGGTAATTTGTGGGGCGATGACGCTTTTCCGGCGGTCGAAAGCAGCTGGGCGCAGCCGTCACAACAGTTTGCCGCTAAATTGACATCTACGTTGGGTTCGACTGCGATTAACGACATTCAATTTTCTTATTCGGCGAACCGCATCAACATTGATCCGGGTTCGGGCGCGGATATTAACCGAAGCATCAATCAAGCTATTCCGGGATATTATCCCGATTCGGTTAAAGTCAACGGCGTAGATCGTCCGCATCCGGTTTTCTGGGGCGGAATCGCGCCTTTCAACTATGGCAGCGGACAGGATTTGTGGGCGCAGCTTCCTTTTAGAAACGCGCTTGATATTTATACGATTAGAGATGACGCTTCCAAAGTTTACGGAAATCATACATTCAAAGTCGGCTTTTTGTATGACACCGCCGGCAAAAATGAAGATTCCGGTCCGAGCAACGAAACGCCGCAGTTTTGGGGATCAGCCGGAAGTACTCAGGCTAACGGAGCCAACTCCGGCAACTATTTGGCGGATGTTTTGACTAAAGGGTCGCTTTTCGGTTTCGGTGAAACAAATACGATGGCGGTCGGTCAAGCCAGATATAAAAATCTCGAATTTTATTTCGGAGATACCTGGAAAGTTCGACCGAACGTGACGTTAGAGTTGGGAGCCAGATATTCTCTTTTATTCGAGCCGTATGACAAACGCAATCTGATCAGTTCATTTGACGGAAGTCTATACAATCCGGCACGACCGGCAACTGATCCGTGTAACGGTTTAGTCGTTCCGAAAGGAACAAATCCGTGTGCGGGAATTGCGGGAGCCAGCACCCCGGCTGAATTTTCAAACCGGTCGTTACGCCGCAACAACTACAAAAATCTCGCGCCTCGTTTAGGCATCGCGTGGGATGTTTTCTCAAACGGTAAAACAGCGGTCAGAGCCGGTTTCGGACAATTCTATCTTCGTGAGCGAATCTCTCCGGTGTTTGGTGCGCTGACACAAAATTCACCGTTTGCGGCGACTGTTGGCGGACAACGCACTTTAGACGGAACGGTATTTTCAGGTTTGGGAGCGGCATCGAACGGTTCGCCGAAATATGCTTTCAGTCCCGAGCCGGACACGCCTTATTCGCTGCAGTTCAATTTTTCAGTCGGACAGCAATTGTATAAAGACACGGTGCTTGAGGTCGGCTATGTCGGCAACCGCGCCCGCAAACAACTGACGCATTCCGATATAAATCAGGTTTTACAGCAAAATCAGGTGGCAGCGGCTTTCGCTGGCGACGCAAATGCCGTCAATGCTTTGCGACCGTATAGCAACTATGCTTCGATTTATCAATTTGAACGAAATGGGCGCGCCGATTACGATTCGCTGCAAGTTTTGTTCAGAACCAGATTAGCGAAAAGCCTGAACTTCCAGGCGGCTTATACGCTCTCCAGATCGCAGGCTGATTTCGGTTTGAATGATTCATCCGGCGGAAGCAGCGCGTTTGCCGTGTTGGACAGAAACAATCGGAATTTAGACTTTGCAGAATCCGACATCAACCGCCCGAATATCTTTGTTGCCAATTTGATTTACAACCTGCCTGTATTTAAGGAATCGAATCCGTTTGTGCGGACATTGATCGGCGGCTGGGAAGTAGCAACTATCGTTCAGGTATCGAGCGGCACATCGCTGACTCCGCAACTGAGCGCGACCGGTCTTCAATATCTCTACGGGTTTGATACGACAACTACTCCGGGGACCTCGATTCCTCTATACAGAGGTTTTCAAGCGGGAATCACCGGAACCGGAACCAATGTTGCAAACCAACGACCACTCCGTGTAGATGGCGTACCGTGTTCGGCAAATGGAAATGACGTGACACGATTCTTCGGTCCTGAGTCATTCACTTTGAACGGCTATAAAATCGGTCAAACTATTCCGAGAAAAACTACTTGTTTAGGGTCACCGACCAAGAATGTAGATTTTTCGGTTTATAAAAACTTCGCGCCTTCTTTTATAAAGAACAGTTTCTTCGGTGAAGCGGCGCGCATTCAATTAAGGCTGGAGTTTTTCAATGCTTTCAACACACCGCAGTTCAGAGGCGATAGCATTCCGCTACTCTTCTCGAGCAACGGAACTGTTGTGTGCGGAAATGTTAATACTCCTTGTAGTGCGACGAACAACACTATTACCGGAATCACCGGAACCGGCGTGAATGGCAATTTCGGTCAGGCAGCGAAAACTCGCGGCGGACGCGAAATTCAATACGCAATCAAATTTAATTTCTAAATTTTATTGCTTTTAATCCTGGCGGAAAGCAAAGTTTATCATTCAAACTTTGCTTTCCGCCATTTTTGTTTTGTGGTATAATTCCTTTACTTCCCAAAGTATCTCGGAAATAATATCTTCGTAATTATGATGGCAAAAGTATTAGCTTTAATTTTACTTTTCTTCTCGCTTAATTATCACGCTCAGAATTTATCTTCAAAGCCCGCTCAGACAAATCAGCCGGACGAATTACAAAAGCATATCAGCGCGGCGGAAACGTTTCAGATTGCCGCCGATCTGCCGAACGCGCAGCTCGAAAACCGGCAAATTATCGCGCTCGGTTTGCAGCGCGTCGGCAATATCTACATCGAAGAAGGAAAATTATCCGCCGCCGCCAAAACGCTCGATGAATCGAAAAATTTTGCCGACAATGCCCGCGTGCGCGTAGATTTAGCCGTCGCGTATTTGCAGTCGGGCGAAACCGAGAAAGCTTTGCAGGAAGGGCGCGCGGCGGTCGAACTCGATCCGAAAAACGCGTATGCCCGCTATATTTTGGGCAACATTTATTTCACGCAGGAAAATTATCAAGCCGCGCTGCCCGAACTCGAAAAGGTTCTGCTGCTCGCGCCGGATTTCGATTCGGCGCGCGCGCTCGGTCTGACTTATTTATATTTGAAACAGCCGCAGCGCGCGAAATTGCTGTTTGAGGAAATGACCTCTTCCTTAAAGAAGGAAAGCGCGGATTTGCACGTTTTGTTCGGGCAAGCCTTCGAGCAGACGAATTATCCGCTCGAAGCCGAACGCGAATTCAAACGCGCGCTCGAAGTCAATCCGAAACAGCCGAAGGCGGCTTTTTTTCTCGGCTACGTGATTTTGCAATACGGCGGCAGCGAACGGCTCGCCGAAGCCGGAAGCGCGTTCGATAAGGAATTGCAACTAACGCCGACGGATTTTTACGCGAATTTTTTCGCCGGTGTCGTCGCCGCCTCGCAGAACAACGCGGCGAAAGCCGCCGGGCTTCTGCAAAAAGCGATTCAGGCGAATTCGAAAAGCAGCGAAGCCAATCTGTTTCTCGGACAAGCGCAGATGGAAACGGGCGATTTAAAGGCGGCGGAAACGACTCTGCGCCGCGCCGTCGCGCTGACGCAGAATGATTCCAAAAACGGTTTTGAAGTGCGCCGCACGCATTATCTTTTGGGAAAACTGCTTGTTCAAGCCGGACGGCGCGAAGAAGGCGAAGTTGAACTCGCCAAAGCGCGCGAGCTGCAAACCGCTTTGATTCAAACGACGCGCGACGATTTGAATCAGCTTTTCAGCCAGGTCGTCGGCGACGCGCGAAAATCGCCGCTCAAAACCGCGCCGAATCAAGCGGAAAAAACCGTCAATCTGCCCGCCGCGCGCGTCGCCGAGCTGAAAAAAATCAAAGACTATTTAGCAAACGTTCTGGCACAGGCGTATTTCAATCTGGGCGTGATCGCCGCGCAGAATAATCAAACGCCGGAAGCGATTGAAAATTTTTCCGCCGCCGCCGTCTGGAATCCGGATTTCCCGAATTTAAACCGCAATCTCGGCATCATCGCGTTCCGGGCGCGCCAATTTGACCAGGCAATCGCGCCGCTTGCACGGCAAGTCAGGGCGATGCCGCAGGACAATTTAGCCAGACAGATGCTGGGCGCGAGTTTTTATTTTACGAACGATTTCAAAAACGCGGTCGAAATCCTAAAGCCGCTCGCCGCCGCGATTACCGACGACCCGGAACTGGCTTATTTTTACGCCATTTCGTTGATCAGATTAGAGCGCAATCAGGAAGCCGCGCCGGTTTTTGAAAAGCTCGCGCAGGTTTCACAGAAAAACGCCGGGACGCTGACGACAATCGCGCAGGGTTTTATGATTTTGGGCGATTACGAACGCGCGATCAAAGAATTTCGCGCCGTCGCCGCGCTCGCGCCCGGCACGCCGAAAGTTAATTTTTTCATCGGTCAAAGTTTGATTCGCCTGAACCGCTACGACGAAGCCGAACGCGCTTTCGCTAAAGAACTCGAAACGAGTCCGGCGGACGAATCGGCGAAATATAATCTGGCTTTAACCTTGATCGAAAGAAAAATCAGAATTGACGAAGCGGTCAAACTTTTGGAAGAAGCGATTGCTCTGCGCTCCGATTACGCCGACGCACATTATCAATTAGGAAAAATTTATCTGGAAAAAAATGAAATCGCCAAAGCCGTCGAACATCTCGAAACGGCGGCAAATTCAGACCAGAAAAAAGATTACATTCATTACCAGTTGAGCATCGCGTATCGCAAAGCCTCACGCACCGAAGACGCGACGCGCGAACTGAAACTTTATCAGGAGTTAAAAGCCGCCAACCGCAAGGTCGAAGATTTGATGCCAGCGAAAAACAATGGAAATGCGCCGCAATAAATTTACATTCCGAATCGTTTTTATCGCCGCCGTTTTCTTCGGCGTTTTCGGCGCGAGTGCCGCGCAAACGCCGAACCAGAATCGCGCCATTCTGGTAAAATTTGAAAAAAATATCGAGCAGGGAAATTATGCGGCAATAGAGCGTGAATTACTTGATTACGCGATTGCGAATCCGAACGACGCGCACGCATTTGAGCTGCTCGGCAGACTGCGCGCCGGGCAAAATCGTTTCAATGAAGCGCGGGCTTTGTATCAAAAATCGCTTGCGCTCGCTCCGTCAACGGCGGCGGTTAAAATCAACCTGGCAATCGTTAATTTTCAAATCGGCGACCGCGCCGAATCGCTCGCGCGGTTAAACGAAATCAGCGATAGAGATTTAAACGGCGACGCGGCGCGCTTGAAATTAGCAAACGCTTTTGCGCTCGTCGGCGATTGCGCGGCGGCATTGAAAAACGTCGAAAAACTCGCCGACAAAACAAAAAATTCCGACGCTCTGCCGCTTCGCGCCGAATGTTTGCTGGCAGCAAATGACCGGCAAAATCTAAACGCGCTTCTGCCGCCGGCGAAAAATCTGGCGCGGCAAAATTTACCGCTTGCGATTAATTTCGCCAAAGTTTTAAGCGACGGCAACGCGCCCGCGGAAGGGGCGGACGTATTGCGCTCGATTTTGAAAATCGCGCCGAACAACGCCGCCGCGCTGATTTTGCTGGCAAAAGCGGAAATTTATTTGAAGGACACGGCGAACGCCAAACTGCACTTGGCGGCGTCGGCAAAATTGAATCCCGCCGCGCCCGAATTGTTTTTCGCGCAAAGTCTGCTCGAAGACGCGCAGGGCAACCCGGCAAAATCGCTCGAATTGATGGAAAAAACGCTCGCCGCCGATCCGAATTCGATTGCCGTTTTAAGTCAATACGTCATCGCGGCGATGCGCGCGGGTCAGGGCGGCAAAGCATTTCAAGCTGCTGAAAAGCTGCTCGAATTAAAACCCGACCAGCCGGAATTTCTTTATCTGCGCGGCGCGGCGGCTTTGCAGAGCAACAATCTGGCGGCGGCGGAAACGTCGCTCGCGCGTTTCGTCGAGCTGCGCCCGAACGATTCGCGCGGCTGTCTCGCGCTCGGTTTAACTTATGCGGCGCAAACGGAAAAAAACGCAATCGCGCAGCAACAGTTAAAAAAATGTCTCGCCGTCAACCCGAACGACACGGAAGCGAATTATCAGCTCGGCTTGTCGTATAAAACGCAGGGCGAATCGGCGCGGGCAATTTTATATCTTGAAGCGGCGGTGAAAAGCGCGCCTGATTACTGGCTCGCTTTGCGCGATCTGGGCGCGGTTTATTTGCAGACGAGCGACGAGGCGAAAGCTAAAATCGCGTTGGAGAAAGCCGTCGCGCTCGCGCCCGACGATGCCGAAACGCATTTCCAATTAAGCCGTTTATACAATCTGACGGGCGAAAAAGATTTAGCCAGAAAGCATCTCGAAACGTTTCAAAAACTAAGAAATCCGGCGAAAAGCGGAATGTAATGAATTTTTATAAACTTTTAATCATCGTCATTTTACTTTCGATTCCCGGCGCGCAAAATGCGGCGGCGCAGACCGAAAATAATGTCTGCGCGAATCGCAAAATTCCGCAGCTTGCGGACATCTACAAACAAACGAAAATCAATTTCACCCATACTTCCGCGCCCGAAAAAAAATATATCGTCGAATCAATGAGCGGCGGCGTTTTGCTGATTGATTTTGACCGCGACGGTTTTCTGGACATCTATTTTACGAACGCGCCGACGGTCGAAATGGCTTTGAAAAATCAAAAATCGAAAAGCCTTCTCTACCGCAACAACGGCGACGGAACTTTTACCGATGTCACCGATAAGTCCGGAGTCGGTTTTCCGGGTTACGCGATGGGCGGCGCGGTCGGCGATTTCAACAACGACAATCTGCCGGATATGTATATCACCTGTCTCGGCGGCAACGTTTTGTATCAAAACAACGGCGACGGCACATTCACGGATGTCACGAAAAAAGCGGGCGTGGCGGACGGTCGCTGGTCAACCGGCGCGGCGTTCGGCGATTTTGACGGCGACGGATTTTTAGATTTAATCGTGACCAATTACGTTGATTTTCGCTTTAACGATTTACCGACGTTCGGTTCTCTGCCGACGTGCAAATTTCGCGGCGTTGATGTTCAATGCGGTCCGCGCGGACTGAAGGGCGCGGGCGATTCGCTTTTTAAAAACAATGGCGACGGAACGTTTACCGACGTTTCCAAATCTGCCGGCTTGAGCGATCCCGACGGTTATTACGGAATGCAGCCGATCTGGTCGGACTTCGGCAATAACGGCAAGCCGGACGTTTACGTCGCCAACGATTCGACCCCGAATTTTTTTTACCGCAATCTGGGCAACGGAAAATTCGTCGAAGACGGTTTGATTTCCGGCACGGCGGTCAGCGGCGACGGTTCGGAACAAGGCTCGATGGGCATCGCGGTCGGCGATTATAATCATTCGGGAAATTTTTCCATCTATACGACCAATTTCGTTGACGAATATAACACGCTCTACCGCAACAACGGCAAATACGATTTTACGGACGTTTCCTTCGCCGCGAAAGTCGCGCAGATCACGCGCCCGTATGTCGGTTGGGGAACGGGATTTTTCGATTTAGATAACGATACGTGGCTCGATTTATTCGTCGTCAATGGTCACGTTTATCCGCAGATGAACGAGATTTCGTCGGGACTCGGTTACAAACAGGGAAAGATTTTATTTGTGAATCAGGGCGACGGAACGTTCTGCGACGCGACCGAACAGGGCGGCGCGGTTTTGTCGGAAAAAAGAGTTTCGCGCGGTGCGGCGTTCGGCGATTTGGATAACGACGGGCAGATTGATATTGTCGTCGGAGATTTGGACGCTTCGCCGATGATTTTGAAAAACTCGGGCGACAAAACCAATCATTGGATAACTCTGGAACTCGGCGCGAGACAGGGAAATCCGCTGGCAATCGGCGCGCGAGTTAAAATAACGACCGGGAAGGTTTCGCAAATCGAAGAAGTCCGCAGCGGCGGCAGTTACGTTTCCCAAAACGATCTGCGCGTTCACTTCGGTCTCGGCGCGGCGACGAAAGTCGATTCGATTGAGATTCGTTGGAATTCGGGCAAAACCGAAACGATCAGAGACGTTCCCGCCGATAAATTTTACGCCGTTCTGGAAGGCGAAGGAATCGTTCCGTTCGAGAAAGTTCGCGCGAAAATAAAGAAATAAAAAAAGCCTGTGCGGAAAATATTTATTTTTACAATTCTAATTTTTCTCGTGACGGCTGGTGTTTTCGCGCAAAAACCGGCGATTGCTTTCAAGGATATTTCCGCCGAAAGCGGAATTAATATTTCGCACATCTCGACGGCGGAAAATCGTTACATCGTCGAATCAATGAGCGGCGGCGCGGCGGTTTTCGACTGCGACGGCGACGGGTTTTTGGATGTGGCGACGGTCAACGGTTCGTCGGTCGAAAGTTTCAAAAAAGGCGGCGATTCGTTTGTAATACTTTATCGCCAGGTGAACGGCGCGTCGAGCAAAACTCCTAAATTTGAAAATGTTACCGAATCGGCAAATTTAAAACGCAAAGGCTGGGGAATGGCGGTGACGGCGGTTGATTTCGACAACGACGGAATACTCGATTTATTTATCACCGGATTCAAAGGAAACGCCGCCTATCGCGGACTCGGGCAATGTAAATTTCAAGATGTCACCGAAAAATCCGGCTTGCAGGGACAGGGTTTTATGACCGGCGCGGCTTGGGCGGATTTTGACCGCGACGGCGATCTGGATGTGTTCGTCGCCGCTTATGTCACGCTTGATTTGAACAACTTGCCCGTTTACGGAAGCTCGCCGACTTGTTCTTTCCGGGGTATCCGCGTCCAGTGCGGTCCGCGCGGCATCAACGGCGACCGCGATTTTTTCTATCGCAACAAAGGCGACGGAACTTTTGAAGAAGTCGCGCAAAAAATCGGCGTGGGCGACGATAATAAATATTACGGACTCGGCGCGGTGTGGGGCGATTACGACAACGACGGCTGGCTCGACCTATATGTTGCCAACGACGGTTCGCCGAATTATCTGTATAAAAATAACCGCGACGGAACGTTTTCCGAAGTCGGTTTTGAAACCGGCACGAGATACAGCGGCGCGGGTGTCGAGCAAGGTTCGATGGGCGTGGCGTGGGGCGATTACGACAACGACGGCAAACTGGATTTGTTCACGACCAATTTTGACGGCGAGCCGAACGCGCTTTACCGAAATCTCGGCGGCAAAGGATTTCTCGATGTCTCATCCGAAGCGAAAGTCGCGCAGGCGAGCAAACCGTATGTCGGCTGGGGAACCGGATTCGTTGATTTCGACAACGACGGCTGGCTCGATTTGTTCGTCGTCAACGGACACGTCTATCCGCAGATCGAATTTATCAAAAGCGCGACGCAGGAAGGTTTTCGCCAACATTTTTTGTTGCACAGAAATTTGGGCGACGGAAAATTTGAAGACTTAACGGAAAGTTCGGGACTAAAAAGCATTCCGCTCGAATCCAGACGCGGCGCGGCGTTCGGCGATTTAAACAACGACGGACTGATTGATGTCGTCGTGACGAATCTAGGCGAGCCGCCGACCGTTCTGCTGAACGCGAGCGAAAACAAAAATCAGAAAATAGATTTCAAGTTGATTCAAAACGGAAAAAATAGAGACGCAATCGGCGCGCGCGTCACGCTGAAAACCGACAAGCGTTCAATGATGCAGGAAGTCGAAGCGGGCGCGAGCTATCTTTCGCAGAATGATTTTCGGCTGCATTTCGGATTCGGCGCGGACGAAAAAATTCAGTCAGTTGAAATTCGCTGGAGCGACGGCAAAACGGAGACGTTGAAAGACGTTACGCCGAACCGCATTCTGACGGTTATGCAAAACAAAGGCGTTACCTATGCAGGCGATTATATTTTGCGCTAATATATTTACAAAAAATTCGTTAAGTTTTGGAGGTTTTAAGTATGAAAAATTTTTTAGTTTTAGCGGCTTTGATACTATCGGCAGCGTTCGCTTCAAGCGTTGACGCGCAGCAAGCCGCCCCGCCGGGCGCGGGCGACAAGGATTTGCGCGACACGAATGTCAAGCAGCGTTCGGTCGAGATGGAACGCATTGACCGCGAGGCGAAGAAGGAAGAAGAAGCGAATAAAGACAGGAAGAAAAACAAGTCGAAGAAAAAATCGGCGACGGTTGAAAATACGCCCGCGCCCGAACCGCCGAAGGACGCGCTGGCGGAAACTTATCCGCAAATCAAGGAAGATTACGAAGCGATGCAAAATTCGCAGGCGGCGATTATGAACGCTTACGGCGACGGCAAAGCGATTGATTACGCGAAAATCAGCAGCCTTTCGACTGAAATCAGCAAAAACGCCGCGCGTCTGAACCTGAATCTTTTTCCCGCGCCGCCAGTCGCCGATGTGAAAACCGACGAGAAAAAAGAAACTGATAAACCGATTACGGGAAAAAGTTTGCGGAGTTTGCTCATCGAATTGGACGAAGCGGTCGCGGCGGTTATTGCGAGTCCGATATTTCAAAATCTGCGAACCGTCGAACCGGCAGTCGGGGAAAAAGCGAAGGCGGATTTACGCCAAATCGTTCGATTGACCGAAGCGGTCAACGTGGAAACCGCAAAAAATTCGGCGCATAAATAAACGCGGGCGCGTCGAAACGGCAAGCCGTCGGCGACAATTATCGGAGCGACGGGATTGAAACGAAAATAAAAAGCGCGGAAGGTCTTTGATCCTCCGCGCGGCGGTTGCCGGAGATGCGTCTCCGATAACTCTAAACGTGAATTCGTGATTAAAAAGAAAGATGCGAAGCGCAATTATTTTCGATTGCGCTTCGCATCTTTTTCCGGCTTTATTTAAGCGATTTACCGTCTTTTGAAGTAAGCGATAAACCGAAGTTTGTTCTGCTCGCCGAACCGAAGAAATAAATGTCATCCGTATCTTCGTTGACGCTCAAGGTCTGACTCGGCTGGTTGAATTTATAACCTTTCGCCGCCACGCTGACGGTCGCCAGCGAGCCGCCCGGAACATCCGTAAACCGGAAATAGCCCGTCTCGTCGGTCAGGATCGTCGTTTGCTCGCCGGTCTGCGTCGTCAAAGTAACGCTCGCCGCGCTGATTCCTCGCCATTTCGCATCCAGCACGCGCCCGCCGATGTCCGAAGCGGCGGCGGTCGGAGCCGTCGGCGCGAATCCCGCATCGAGCGTGTGATCGTTTTGTCCCGACGCTCCGGTCGTGACGCTGATGACCGGAAAATTCCCGGCGGGCGAGCCGAGCGGATTGGCAGTCAAATGCGCGTCCGAATCGCTCGAGTCGGCATTGCCCGCCTGCGTTGCGGTATCGGAGCGCGTCAGAAAGATGCCGTTCAATACGCCGCCCGGAGAGAAGTCCGCCGGATTATCCATTCGAATCGAATAATTCGTGTTCGGCTGTAAATTTAATCCGTAAATGCCGCTGCCGTTGGAAGTTCCGGTCGCCGACGAAAAATAATACTCGCCGTTGGCATCGGTCACCGCCGTCGCAATTACATTGCCCGCCGCGTTATACAAATGAACGGTTACGCCCGCGATGCCCGCTTCGCCCGGGTCCTGCACGCCGTCGCCGTCCGCGTCATTCCAAATGCGGTTGCCGATTTCAATCGGCGCGACATCGGCGAGCAGCTCCATATCGCCCAACGCTCCCGTCTTGGCAAAACCTCCCACGCCGGCAGTCGTGTCATCAAGAGCCGAATAACCGCTGCCGCTTCTGGAAACGTCGCGCTTGCCGGTGCGGTTGTTATACCAGATAACGCCGCTGCGGTCGTAATACTGAGTCGTGCCGTTTTTATAAATCGGGTCGAAAGCGGTCGCGGCGACTTGATTCGTTCCCGGAAACACCAAACTCGAACCGAGCGAATTTTCCAGATGCCCTATATACTGCGGGTCATCTATCCAGTAATTATCCTCCCAGTAAAACTCGCCCAGATTACTCGGTCCGTCGTTTGTTTTAGCCAGGGAACCCGGAGCGATGGTATCGCCGACCGCGCAGCCCGCCTGACCTTCCATAATCCAGGAAGTGCCGGACTTGCAGACTTGAAGTAAATCGCCGCCGGCGGCATCAACGTGAAGCGTCGTGCTGCCGGAGACGGCAACATAATTGCCGCTGCCGATCTGGAAGCTGTAGCGGTCGAGCAGACTGATCACCATACTGCCGTTTTCCGTAAAATCCATAGTCGAGATGACCGGTCGTGAAGAGTTGCCGGTGGCGGTTATTTGTCCCCAGGTGTCGCGCCACGGCTGCCACGGAGCTCTCAAATAATGATCGTTCGTCGTTTCGTTTCCATAACGGTCTTCTCTGTTGTAATTGAGCGGAAAGTTGACTTCGGTCGTGAAACCGCCCGATAAAATGTTCGGGTCGAATGATAAAACATAGCCGCGCAAATCAGCCGTCGTGCCGCTCGCCGATTCCGCCGTGCAAACGCCGCCGACATAACCTTTGCCGCGATAAAATTTTAAGCCCCAGATACGGAATACGCCGTTGGTGCAAACCGGCGCGCCGCCGATTGCCGTCGCGCTGCCCGCGCCGCTCGTGACCGCGTATTGATTGGCGGAAGCCGCCATATTCGCTATCGGCAAACTCGCGTCCACGCGAATCAAGGCGACTTGATTCAAATTGGCGACCCACAGATATTTGCCGCTTTCTTCAAACTCGGCATCGCCGAAGCTGACCTTACCGATTTTCGCAAGCGACTCCAAATCGCGGTTCGGTTGCGTTTTATCGCGCGACAATTGATAATCGCCCGCCGCGCCCGTGCTGATCGCGCCGGTCACTTCGGTTCTGTTAATGCTGCCCAAATTAATCGCCGCGCCGCCGTTCGCCGGCGTGACATTCTGCAAAGTGAACGAACCGGCTAAATTGTTGGCGGCGAAATCGTAAACGTAAACGCCGCCGATGCCCTGCGGACCAAAACCCGTGTGACGACGGGCGACGGCGGTAAAAAATCCGCGCTTGGCGGTTCTTTGATAAGCGTTGCCCCATAATGCCCCGACTTGATTAAGCGTCGTTTTAATGGTGTTAACGGCGGTCGCGCCGCCTGCCGACCACGGAAAAGTAAAAATGCCCGCGTCGGTCGTATTCGCGCTGTTGGTACCGTTTCTAAATGTGGTCACCGAAATATTCGGCGAGTTCTGGCTGTAATCAGCCGGATAATTGACGGCGAGATTGACCTCGCCCGTGTTGCCGTCGGCGATAAACTGCGTCGTCGAACCGGAATCAATCGCCGTTCCGCCGGAGACCGAATCGGTCGAATGAGCCGAAGGATAAAAGCCGCTCGGCAAACCGGTAAATTCGACGCGATACGGACCTGTGCCGGTCGCGGCGAGACTGTAAGTTCCGTCCGCCTGCGTAGCTGCCGAACCGCGCAGTGTGCCGCTCGAATCGTAAATTGAAACGGTTACGCCCGAAACGCCCGTATCAACGGCGGGTGTCAAAACGCCGCCGGCGGTTTCGTAAACGCCGTTGCCGTTAAAATCCTTAAAAACCCGTCCGGTAACCGTACCGGCGGCGCTGGTCGTCCAACTCGCAGGCAAAGTCAAAAAGCACATTGCGAACGCAGTCAGAGCGAGCGCGGAAAAAATTCCGCGTTTTAAACTAATTATTTTGTTCATTATTTTTTCTTGTGAAAATTTATAAAATTAGGATGTTCGTGCGTCGCGGTTTGGTATTGATTGTTAGGGGTTATCAATTTAACAAACAAGTAAAACTGTTAATGTTTATAAAGTTTTCGTCTGGTTAGGAGATAATAGTTTAATTTCAATAAGAAAATTATTGAAATGTTTAACCAATTTTTGCTTAAATCAACAATATTTGTAAATTAAACAAATACATTATGTAAATAAGATTGAATTCGCCTTGAATTCCAGTTTTTAATGCGAAATTTGTGAAAATCAAAATTATTTGAATTAATGTCGAATTAATGTCGAATTAATGTCGAATTAATAGAGCGCGAGATTACAGGAAAATAAATGCCGGAAAATATTTTATCGAAATTTACCTCTATGTCTTTTAAGGCTGATTTACATTTGCCTTACGATTGATGAATTTTTACTATTGATTCACATAAAATTATGAATTCGCTTTATTTCAAATTTCGCGCGGCGCGGTCTCGACGCGGAATTAAAACGGCTGTGTGGCTGATTTTAATTTTTTTCGGTGCAAAATATATAACGGCGCAGGTTCTGGGCGATCCGCCGGACGTTTCAGCGGATTTTCAAAAATCGGAAAACGTGTATTTCATTGGCAGTCGTGTTGAAAATTTTGACGCGGCGACGGGCGCGGGAAATTTAATCTGGGACAGGTATTTGCGAAGCGCGACGCTTTCGTTCAACAAAATTGACATCAATTTGGCGAAGGGAAAATCAACCGAATTTCCGGCGACCGAATACGACGAAAATCCGTCTCTGCCGTTTTCGATTTCCTTCGTCAGCCCGCGCTGCGTGCGCCTGCGGTTCAACTCGCGTCCCGGTTCTTTTTCAAACGAGCCGTCGCTGATGCTCGTCGGCGCGCCGCCGAAGGATAATTCGTGGAAGATCGAACAAAACGGAAATGAAGTCGTTTACACAAGCGAATTCGGCAAAGTCCGTCTCGTCAAAAATCCTTTTCACGTCGAGTTTTACGACCGTGAAGGCAAACTTTTGACGCGCACCGAAAACATCAACGACCCGCACACATATCTTGCGACGATTCCGTTTTCATTCGTCCGCCGCGCGAGCGATTTGAGCCGCCGGTTCGCCGCGACGTTTGAACTCGCGCACGACGAAAAAATCTTCGGCACGGGCGAATCGTTCACGCGGCTCGATAAGCGCGGACAGAAAATCAACGTTTCGACGCGCGACGCGATGGGCGTGCAGGGACAGCTTTTGTATAAGCCGATTCCGTTTTTTATGAGCAGCCGCGGTTACGGAATGTTCGTTCACACGAGCGCGCCTTTGACGTTCGACTTCGGTCAAACTTATGATCAGCACAACGTCGTCTATTCAGCCGACGATCAAATGGATTTATTCGTTTTTCTCGGCGAGCCGAAGGATATTCTGTCCGAATACACGGCTTTGACGGGCAGAAGTCCCGTGCCGCCGCTCTGGTCGTTCGGTTTTTGGATGAGCCGCATCACATACAAATCCGAAGCCGAAGTGCGCGATGTCGCCGCCAAATTGCGTCAATATAAAATCCCGGCGGACGTGATTCATCTCGATACGGGCTGGTTTGAAACCGACTGGCGCAGCAATTACGAATTTTCAAAAACGCGCTTTCAAAATCCGCAGCGAATGATTGATGATTTAAAAAAACAGGGCTTTCATATTTCGCTCTGGCAATACACATATTTTACGCCGAAGAATGAATTGTTCAAGGAAATCGTGGACAACAATTACGCGGTAAAAAACGAAGGCGGGAAACAGCCGTTTGAAGATGCGGTTCTCGATATGAGCAATCCGGCGGCGGTCAAATGGTATCAGGGAAAACTCGAAAATCTTTTGAAAATGGGAGTCGGCGCGATCAAAGTTGATTTCGGCGAAGGCGCGCCGGTTAACGGGCAGTATTTTTCCGGCAAAACCGGATTATACGAGCATAATCTTTATCCGCTACGATATAACAAAGCGGTCGCCGATATTACGAAACAAACGACCAATGAGTCAATAATCTGGGCGCGCAGCGCGTGGGCGGGCAGCCAGCGTTATCCGCTGCACTGGGGCGGCGATGCGGAAAATACCGATTCGGCGATGGCGGCGGAATTGCGCGGCGGTTTGTCGTTCGGGCTTTCCGGTTTTACGTTCTGGAGCCACGATGTCGGCGGTTTCGTTGACCGCGCGCCGCGCGATTTGTATCGCCGCTGGCTGGCGTTCGGCGTTCTGACTTCGCACACCAGAGCGCACGGCGCGCCGCCGCGCGAACCCTGGGAATACGACGAAGCGTTGACCGAAGATTTCCGCCGCGCCTTAAATTTGCGCTATTCGCTGATGCCGTATATTTACGCCGAGGCGAAGGATTCTTCGGCGAAGGGATTTCCGATGCTGCGCGCCTTATTTTTTGAATTTCCGGCGGATGAAACTTCGTGGCTCGTCGAAGACGAATATATGTTCGGCGCGAATCTGCTCGTCGCGCCGCTGCTTGAAACGGGCAAAAACGCGCGCAAAGTTTATTTGCCGCCGGGCGCGTGGATTGATTATCAAACGGGAAAAGTTTACGAAGGCGGACGCTGGTTCGAGATTGCGGCGGGCGAAATTCCAATCGTTCTGCTCGTCAAAAATCATACGGTTCTGCCGCACGTCAAATTGGCGCAGAATACTTCGGAAATTGACTGGAACAACGTCGAATTAAAAATTTTCAGCACCGACGACGCGCCGCTCACAGGGCAATTCGCTTTACCCGGCGGCGATTTGCAGACGCTCGAATTAAACCGTTCTAAAAACGCATACAATTTGAAAAAAGATTTTTCCAACGGAAAAATCAAATGGACGATTAACCGCTTTGCCGCGAAATAGCTGGAGAGGAACTTTATGAAAATCTACCGACGACAAATAATCGCCGTCATCGCCGCCGTCATCGTTTGCGCGGCGTTGGCGCGCGCGCAGAAGTTTGAAAATCTGGCGATGACACCGCCGATGGGTTGGAACAGCTGGAACGGCTTCGGCTGCAACGTTGACGAAAAGCTCGTCCGCGAAACCACCGATAAAATCGTTTCGAGCGGAATGAAAGATGCCGGTTATCAATACGTCGTGATTGACGATTGCTGGCACGGGACGCGCGATAAAAACGGATTCATTCAGCCGAACGCCGAACATTTTCCGTCGGGAATGAAGGCGTTGGGCGATTATATTCACGCGAAAGGTTTGAAGTTCGGAATTTATTCGGATGTCGGCGCGAAAACCTGCGGCGGCAAACCCGGCAGCCGCGGACACGAATTTCAGGACGCGCAAACTTATGCGGGCTGGGGCGTTGATTATTTGAAATACGACTGGTGCAATAACGAAGGCTTGAACCCAATCGGCGCATATACGACGATGCGCGACGCGCTGTATGCGGCGAAGCGTCCGGTTGTTTTCAGCATCTGCGAATGGGGCGACAACAAGCCCTGGGAATGGGCGAAACCAATCGGCAATTTGTGGCGCACGACCGGCGACATTACCGCCTGTTGGGATTGTGAGGAAAATCACGGCACTTGGTCGAGCTTCGGCATTATGCGAATTCTCGATAAACAAAAAGGCTTGCGCGTTCACGCCGCGCCCGGACATTGGAACGACCCGGATATGTTGGAAATCGGCAACGGAATGACCGCCTCCGAAGACCGCGCGCATTTTTCGATGTGGGCGATGATCGCCGCGCCGCTCATCGCCGGCAACGACATCAGAAATATGTCCGCGGAAACGCAGGCGACGCTGACGAATAGAGACGTTATCGCCGTCAACCAGGACGCGCTCGGCGTGCAGGCGTTTCCGGCAGTCTCTGAGGGCAATCTCGAAACGTGGGCGAAACCTTTGTCGAACGGCGATTGGGCGATCTGCTTTCTGAACCGCGGCGATGCGGCGAAAAACATTGACTTTGACTGGAAGCAAAATTTTATCAAGGACGATTTTTCAAACAACCAGTTCGACGCGAAAAATGCGAGCTATAAAATTCGGGATTTGTGGACGAAAAAAGATTCGGGAACGACCGGCGAAGCGTTCAAAACCGTCGTTCCGCCGCACGATGTCGTGATGCTTCGCCTGTCAAAATAACGCCGGTTGCCGTTTGATAAATATTCACAAACCGCCGTTCAAAATCTGTGAGAATGCGAAATTTATGATTTCAAAAACACAAGCAATTTCCGCCGTTATTTTCGCGCTTCTTTTTTCGGCAATCAGCGTTTTCGCGCAGACAAAAACTTCGGAAACGTCTGAAAAATTTCCGCCGGTGGAAATCAAAGGCTCGCACATCAGAAGGTTGAAATCCGTTGATACGAAACGCGATTACGATTTATATATCAAAGCTCCGAAGCTGGTTGCCGGAAAAAAATATCCGGTGTTGTTCGTGCTTGACGGGCAGTGGGATTTTAAGTTGCTCGATTCGGTTTACGGCGGTCTTTACTACGATAGATACGTGCCGGAAATGATAATTGTCGGAATTACTTACACGGGCGAAAATCCCGATTACGACGCTTTGCGGGCGATGGATTATACGCCGACGCGCGAAGAAAGATTGAAAAATTCGGGCGACGCGGCTAAGTTTCTCCAGTTTCTGAAAAAAGATTTGATTCCGTTTGTCGAGAAAAATTATCAAGCCGATGCGTCGAAAAGAATTTTAATGGGCAGCTCGCTCGGCGGTTTGTTTACGCTTTACGCGCTGTTTACCGAACCGGATTTGTTTGCAGGTTATGTCGCGGCGAGTCCGGCGGTTTCATACGGGAACAATTTTTCATTCAAGCAGGAAAAGCAATTCGCGCAAACGCGCAGGGATTTGCCCGTGAAATTATATATCGGCGTTGGCGACAGCGAAGATTTGACCGCGCCGGTCAAGGAATTTATGCAAACCGTCAAAAGTCGCGCTTACGCGAATCTGAAATTTGAAACCAGAATTCTCGAAGACGAACGCCACGCCGGAAACAAGCCGGAAATTTACAATCGCGGACTGCGGTTTGTTTTCGCCGAGCCGAAAAATTAGAGCAGATTTCAACTTGGTGAAATACGAAAACACGAAAGAGAAATTACCAGGGATGAAAGGAATGAACAGGGATTTTAAAAGCACTTCTTATATCCCTTTTATCTTCTTTATCCCTGTTAATTCTCTTTTTTGAATTAAATTCACTTTAATTTAAAGACTTGATTGTCTGTCTGCTTCGGGCGAATGTCTGACGAGCAAAATTAAAATCGCCGCCGCCAGAGCCGAACACGAAAGATAGATGATTCCGCCATAAAACGAATTGGTTTTGTGGTTCAGATAACCGATGATGGAAGGTCCGACAAATCCGCCGAGATTGCCGACGGAATTAATCAAACCGATAGCGGCAGCGGCGGCTGATTCGGTCAGAAACGTCGCCGGAATCGCCCAAAATCCCGGCAGATAACTGTAAAGTCCCGCGCCTGCGAGACAGAAAAACGCGATTGCCAACCAGACGTTTTCCAAAAATAACGCGCTCAAAAAAAGCCCCGCGCCGACTATTAGAAGCGACAATGCCGTGTGCCGTCGGCGTTCGCCGGTGCGGTCGGAATTCCAGCCGACGACGAGCATTGCGATTAATCCGGCGCAATACGGCAGCGCGGCAATTATGGAAACTTGAAAATTCGTATAACCCGATAAATTTTTCAGAATCGTCGGTAGCCAGAAATTGAAGCCGTAAACGCTCGTGACGGCGCAGAAATATCCGGCGGCGAGCAGCAAAATATTGCGGTGGCGAAACGCCTGCCAAATTGTAAAGACGCGCCGCGCTTTTTTTAATTCCTTTTCGCGTTCGAGTTCGGCGGCAATCCACGTCCGCTCTTCTTCAGACAGCCAGCGCGCGTCCTTCGGCTGGTCGGTCAAATAAAAAATCGTGGCGATCCCGAGAACGACCGCGGGAATTGCTTCGAGAATGAAAACCCAACGCCAACCCGCCAATCCAAACCAGTTTACGCCGAGAACCCAACCCGACAGCGGCGCGCCGAAGATATTTGAAATGGGAATCGCCGTCATAAACATCGCCACGGCTTTGCCTCTGTCCCGGGAACGAAACCAGTGACTCAGATAAACAATCACGCCTGGGAAAAATCCCGCTTCCGCTGCGCCGAGCAGAAAACGGGCGATGTAAAATTGCGTCGAATTTTGGATAAAACCCGTTAACGCGGCGAGAATGCCCCACGAAATAATAATTCGCGCCAACCATTTGCGCGCGCTCCAGGTTTCGATTAGAAGCGTTCCCGGAATCTCAAACAAAAAATAACCGACGAAAAAAATGCCCGCGCCGAAACCGATGATTTCAGGATTGAATTTCAATTCATTCGTCATTTCGAGCGCGGCATAACCGACATTAACGCGGTCAATAAACGCGACCATAAACAGGCAAATCAAAAACGGCATTAAACGTCGTGTAATCCGGCTTCGGACGCGGGCGGCTATTTCGTTATCGCTGTTTGATAAAAGCTGCTTTTCATTCATCAATTATTTCTCCGCAATCGTTTTCGGTAAACGATAGTCGCCGCTTAAACGTATGTCGCGCGAAGAGCTGCCGACGAGAATTTTGAAATCGCCTTTTTCGGCAATCCAATTTTTTTTGCCCGCGTCGTAAAACATAAAGGAATTTTCCCTGAGCGCAATCGTGACGGATTTCCTTTCGCCGGCTTTCAGAAAAATTTTCGCAAAGCCTTTTAATTCGCGCGGCGGACGCGGCAGGCTCGCCTTTGAATCGCTAACGTAAATTTGCGCGACTTCCGCTGCGTCGCGCGTTCCGGTATTTTTAATTTCGAATCGCGCGTCCAAATTCGCGTCGGATTTTTTTATTAATTTCAGGTTGGAATATTTAAAGTTTGTATAAGAAAGTCCGAATCCGAAAGGAAACAGCGGTTCGATATTTTTCGCGTCGAACCAGCGATAACCGACAAAAATGCCTTCCGCATATTCGACCGTTTTTCCGTCGCCCGGATAATGTCCGAAGGCGGGCGAATCTTCCCAACGGCGCGGAAACGTCGCGGGCAATTTGCCCGACGGCGACGTTTTTCCGAATAAAACGTCGGCAACCGCATTGCCGCCTTCCTGACCGTAATAAAACGCCTGCAAAATTGCCGGCACACCGCCGAGCCATTTGTCCATTAAAACCGGTGCGCCTGAAGTCATTACGACAATCGTGTGCGAATTTGCCCTGGCGACGGCTTTAATTAAATCTTCCTGCTCCGGCGGCAGATTCAAATTTTTGCGGTCGCGCGATTCGGCTTCGACGGCATCGGAAAGACCGGCGAAAACGACGGCAACATCAGAATTTTTCGCCGCTTCCGCCGCTTTATCTAAAATGTTTTCGTCAATCAATCGCCAGCCTAAAACAAGATCGGCATTGCCGATATTTTCGTAATGGTCAACGCGGATTTTGCGCGGCTCGTTCGCTTTTAGTTCTATTAACGCCGCGCCTTTCAAGGTCGCGTGGTCGTCCCAAACGTCAACGATTAATTTGTCGTCGAGATACAGCCGTCCGCCGTCATTGCTGCTCAGGCTGAGCGCGTATTTGCCCGAAACGGGCGCGACCAGAAATCCCGTCCAGCGATTGGAAAATTTATCAGCCGGAAAATTTTCGGCGGGCGCGCCGGTCGCCCATTGGAAATCGAGCGTCGGATCAATTCTGGTGAAAGCGGGCGAGCCTTCAAAATTCATATTGGCGAAATATTCGCCCGTCAAGCCGTTTGATTTTCCGTCAGCGGTTCGCAAATTTTCGGCGGGAACGGGCTGCGTATCTTCGAGCGCGACGATGCCCGGAGCGAAATTTATTTTCACGTTTTCGCCGACCGCGTTTTTAATCGCTTCGAGCGGGCTGATTGAATAAAACGGCACGACCTGCGCTGAACCGCCGCCGCCGATTCGCGCCTTGTCGGCGTTCGGTCCGATGACGGCAATCGATTGAATCTTTTTTGCGTCAATTGGCAAAATCGTTTTTTCGTTTTTGAGCAGAACGATTCCCGCGATTGCCGCATCTCTGGCGATTCGGCGATGTTCCGGCGTGTCAATCGAGCCGCCCGGCGCGGATTTTCCGTTCATAATGCCGGCGACGAACATCGTTCTTAAAATTCGCCGAACCATTTCATCAATTTGCGTTTCGCTGATTTCCTTTCCCGCTAAAGCCTTTTTGATTGCATCGGAATTTAGATAAACATTCGTCGGCATTTCCAAATCGAGACCGCTTTTGATCGTCGGAACAGTCGAATGAACCGCGCCCCAATCCGACATTACGAGATATTGAAAATTCCAATTTTTCTTCAGCGTTCGATTCAGCAAATAATCGTTTTCCGAAGCGTAAAATCCGTTGACCTGATTATAAGCCGTCATCACCGACCACACGTTTGCGTCTTTGACCGCCGCTTTGAAAGCCGGAAAATAAATTTCCTGCAAAGCGCGTTCATCAATTCGCGCGTCAATCGTATGGCGATTTTCTTCCTGATTATTGGCGGCGAAATGTTTGACCGTCGCGACGACGTTTTGCGACTGCACGCCTTTGATATACGCGATTGCCATCTGCGAAGAGAGAAACGGATCTTCGCCGAAGCATTCAAAATTGCGTCCCCAGAGCGGAACTCTTTCGATGTTGACGCACGGCGCGAGCAAAACATTTTTGCCCTTCGCTTTTGCTTCTTCGGCGATTGCCTTTCCGACGGCGTAAACGATGTTCGGATCGAAGCTCGCCGCCAGAGCCGCGCCCGACGGAAACGAAGAAGCCGGCGCGTTTCTGATTCCGGCCGGTCCGTCGGTCATCTTTAACGACGGGATGCCGAGTCGCGGAATCGGCACGGTGTCGAAACCCGTTCCGGCAATCATCGAAATTTTTTCGTCCGAAGTCATCTGTTTGAGCAAATTTTCAATTTTCGTTTCAGACGAAAATTCGCTCGATTTTTGGGCGTAAAAACAAATTGGCAAAATTAAATTTGCCAACAGAAAACAAAGCGAAAATTTAAGCGAAACGTTTTTTGAAATGTTCATAGGACAGAACCGCCTGCGTTGGCAGGCGGCTGAAGTTTGATTAATTAAAATGTCAATATGCGCCGAACTTGTTCGATATTGAAAGCGGCGGAATGATAATTGAATTTTTGAAACAATTTCCTTCATCCGTTCGCTAACCGCGAACAATTTTGACATTGACCGCAAAAAGCTAACCGAGCGTCAGCGACAGTTTTGTAATCGAAGCGGGCGCAAATCGAAACGTCAAATTTTCGCCCTTGACGGTTGCGGTTTCGTCGCGCGGTTTAACGGCGTTCGGATTATCGAAGGTGTTGTGCGCGTGAACGTCGCGGTCGGACAAAATCGTCGCTTTCGCCGCGTTGATTTTCGCGCCGCGCACGACGATTTCGGTTTCGCGCGTTTCGGTCAGATGCGCGTTCGTCACCGTTAAAGTCAATTGCCTGCCGTTCATCGAAGCCGAACCGTTCAATCCCCAAAATTCGGCGGGCTTGCCGTTGCGGTCGAAAGAGACCGGCGGTGCGCTGATTATCGAACGAACCGCCTGCGCTCCGCTGTGCGGGGTAAACATTTCAAAAACGTGAAAGGTCGGCGTAAGCGCGAATTTATCGCCGTCCGCCAGAAAGAGCGAGTGCAGACAATTGACGAGCTGCGCGACGTTGCCCATCACGACTTTATCGGCGTGGCGATTGAAAATGTCGAGCGTCAGAGACGCGACCAGCGCGTCGCGCATCGTATTTTGCTGTCCGAGCAGATGCGCCGGCTTCAATTCGGTCCCCGGACGATGCCACGAACCCCATTCGTCAACCGCGATTTTCGTGTGATGCTGGCGGTCGTATTCGCCCATCACCGTCCAGTGCTGCTTGATGAAATTTTCGAGTTTGTCGGCTTCCGTCAGCAGATTATAATATTCTTCCTGATTGAATTTGACGGCATCGCCTTTGCCCGCGTCCCAATCGGTCGTGCGCCCGCCCGAAACATTCCACGAATAATGATGAATGCCCCAACCGTAAAGCTTACGGCGAAACGTGTCTTCGCCTTTCGCGCGCATATTCGAGAAAAATCCGCGCGTCCAATTAATATCGTCGCTGCTCGCGCCCGAGCCGATAAATTTGACGGGCGTGTCGTAACCCGGATAAGCGGCGGTAAAACGCCTGAATTCCTGTGCATATTCGTCGGGCATAAGTTCGCCGCCGCAGCCCCACGATTCGTTGCCGATGCCCCAGAATTCGACGCGAAACGGGTCTTTATTGCCCATCGAACCGTTGGCGCGTTGCGCGGCGAGCGTCGTCGTTCCGGCGGGCGCGTTACAATAGTCCATCCACTCGTAAAAATCCTGCGCCGTCAGCCCGCGCAAATTCGCCGCGAGATACGCTTTGCCGCCGACGAGCTGGCAGAAACGCATAAATTCGTTCGTGCCGAATTCGTTCGGCTCGACGCGCGTCGTGGAATTTTCGGGAACTTCCTTTGCCGCCGCGCCATACCAGAAATTCGTGCGGCGCGGACGTTTCGAGCGTTCGCCGATGCCGTCGCGCCAATCGTAACTGTCGGCGAAACAACCGCCCGGATAACGAAAAAGCGGTGCTTTGATGCGCTTTAACGCTTCGACAATTTCGCGCCGGATGCCGCCGACGTTCGAAATTTTGGAATTTTCGCCGACCCAAATTCCGTCATACACGACCGCGCCGAGATGCTCGACGAAATGCCCGTAAACGTTCGGATTAATCGTGTCAATCGGTTCGTTTATCAAAACCTCGATTCTCGAATCAGCCGCTGCCCGCGTCGCGCGCGGCGCAAAACCGAGCGCAAATCCGCCAGCCAGCAGCGCGCCGCCTAAAAATTTTCTCCGGTCAAGTTTTTTCATTGGTTTTATTTTTACAAACTTACAAATTTTTATGGTCTTGTGCTGTTCATCGTTTCAAACGCGCCGAGATCGTAACCGTTTGCCTGCGGACGCGCCGTTGAATCGAAATCCGTGTTCGGCACGCGCAAACTTTTGCCGCGGTCAATCGCCGGACTGTTTGGTTTTAACCTGAAATTTCCGCCGCCTGCGTCAACAAACTGCGGATCGGCTTGAATGTAAATTTTTCCGCGCCGCTCGCGCACGTTGCTGCCGGAATAATTGCGAAAAGCGTCGAACAGATTATGGTCAATCGTTATTTTCGCCGCTTGGTCGTTGATTAAAATTTGCCAGAGCTTATTCGCGCTGAAAATATTATTGCGAATCACGACGTTGCGGGCGTTGGCGGTTTCGACGCTGATGCCGCCGCCGTAATCGTATTGTCCTTCGACGTGAACGCCGTTGTTGACAATCGTATTGTTGATGATTTCGATGTTTTCGCGCGCGCCGTTCGCTGCCCACGCCGAAACGATTACGCCGTTGTTGCGGTTGTCGTAAAGCACGTTGTTGAATATCCTTAGCTGCCGCGCCGTGCCGCCGTTTTCCGACGAAACGGCGATGCCGTCGGCGCAACGGTAAACGCGATTCGCGTAAACGTCAATGTTCTCGACGACGCGGTCCCAACTGTCAACGTATATGCCGAGCCGCACCAGATCGTGAACGATATTGTTGTGAATCGTGCCGTTTTTCGAGCCGGTTTTCGCGTCAATGCCTTCGCCGCCGTTGCCGCCGCCCGTAATTCCGCCGTTGAAAATTTGATTGCCGGAAATTTCAAATCCGTCAACGTCCGAAAGCGAAACGATTTCCTGCGTGTCGCGCGTCGTGTCGGGCGACACGCAGGCGCGTTCGAGCGTGTTGCCGCGCACGTTGATATTTTGACTTTGCAGAGCGAGAATGCCCGAACCGCCCGTGTTGTATATGTAATTATTTTCGACGCTGATGTTGTTCGCTTTGTAGATTTTGATGCCGAACCACGCGGAATTTTCAAAGCGAAAACCGCGAATCACAAGATCGTGAATCGGCGATGCGCCGGCATTTTCGCCGTTGATTTCAAAAATTCCGCCGAAGTTATAAACGCCGCCGTCGCCTCTGACGACGACTTCGCCGACGGCTTCAAATAAAATCGGCTGCGCGGTCGTGCCGGAACGTCGAAAGAAAATCATTGCGCGATACGGCGCGGCGTTCTGCGGCGCATAGATTCCCGCCAAAACTTTGACCGTGTCGCCCGCGCCCGCCGTGTCCGCCGCTTTCTGAATCGTGGCAAACGGCGCGGCTTCTGTTCCCGAATTGTTGTCGCCGCCGTCGGTCGAAACGTAAAAAACGGATGCCCGCGCGGACAAAGCGGCGATTAAAATAAAAATCAGCGACGAAAGCGAACGAATGTTAAAGTTTTTCATTTCATATTCTCGCTATTTACTTTACCGGAACTGACGCGCCGACGATTTGGTTCACCTTTCGTTTAAATCACGAGCCGCGCTCATCTTTGCCGTATCCGGCGCAGCGCGAATTACGTCGTCGTCATCTATTTCATTATTTCAACCTTATAAAAAAAGACCGGGATATTACAAATTACAAAGCAAATTTTATCACTCGGACCCGGAATTGTTTTTGAGTTAAATGCGTTTCGTTATATGATGACTTTGAAATCAATAAGCAATCCCGCATCTTTATGAAAAAAATTATTTTCGTCGTTTTTTTGTTGTGCCTTTCGGCTGTTAACGGTTTCGCGCAGACACCGACACCAACGCCCGCCGAAGACGACGTGGTTAAAATTTCGACTACTTTAATTCAGTTGGATGTCACCGTTACCGACAAAAAAGGCAAAATCGTCACGAATTTAAAGCCGGAAGATTTTGAAGTTTACGAAAACGACAAAAAGCAGGCGATTACGAATTTTTCGTTCGTCGGCTCCGCGCCGCAAGAGCAGTCTGCGCCGCCGGCTCCGAAATCTAATAAAAACGAAAGCGGCGCGCCGGTTCCGCCCGTGCCGGTTCGCCCCGAACAGGTTCGCCGGACAATCGCGCTCGTGGTTGATGATTTGGGTTTGTCGTATGAAAGCATCGGTTCCGTTCAAAGGGCTTTAAAGAAATTCATTGACGAGCAGATGCAGCCGAATGATTTGGTGGCGATTATCCGCACCGGCAGCGGAAACGGTTCGCTGCAGCAATTTACTTCGGATAAAAACGTGCTTTACGCCGCCGTCGAAAAAGTGCGCTGGAATCCAATCGGGCGCGCCGGAATCAGCACCTTTACGCCGGTCGAGCCGACTCTGCAGGAACAAATCGCGGCGACGGGCGCGACTCCGCGAACGAACACGAGCGCAGCGACCGATGCGGCGATTCAAGCCGAAAAAGACCGCACGACCGCTTTTAACGAACTGCGCGAAGATATTTTTTCAATCGGAACTCTGGGTTCGATCAATTACGTCGTCAAAGGAATGGGCGAGCTGCCGGGCAGAAAATCAATAATGCTTTTTTCCGACGGATTTTCCATCTGCACCAAAACGGATATAAAAAACGATGCCGCGCGCTGCGACCGGATGCGCGACACGCTCCAGCAGTTAACCGATCTCTGTAATCGCGCGGCGGTCACGATCTACACGCAGGACGCGCGCGGTTTAACCTACGTCGGAATGAGCGCGCAGGATAATATCTCGTTGACGACGCAAAAACTCGAAGATGCGGTTGCCAACCGCACCGACGAGCTGCGCGACAAACAGCAGGGCTTGTCGTTCCTGGCGGAGGAAACCGGCGGACGCGCGACTTTTAATTCGAACGATTTGAATTACGGTCTGGAAAAAATGCTCGAAGATACGAAGGGATTTTATCTGATCGGTTATCAGCCGGAGGCGGAAACGTTCGATGCGAAAACGCGCCGCTTTAATAAACTGATTGTCAAAATAAAGCAGCCCGATTTAACGGCGCGCTACCGCAGCGGCTTTTTCGGCGTGACCGATGCCGATTTGCGCCGCGCCGTGTCGAAAAACGAAACGCCGCTGCAACAGATTCTCAAACCGCTGACATCGCCCTTTACGGCGAGCGACATCAATCTAAAGTTGAATGCTCTGTTCGGAAAAGACGACAAAAACGGCTCGTTTATCAATTCGTTTTTGTATATTGACGCAAAGGATTTAAAATTCACCGACGCGCCCGACAATTCAAAGCAGGCGGTTTTTGACGTTTTGGCAATTAGCTACGGCGAAAACGGCGCGATTACGGATCAGGTCGGCAAAAATTTCTCGATTAGCGTTAAAGCCGAAAATTTTCAAAAAATTCTGAGCGAAGGTTTAATTTACAACTTTGTTTTTCCGATAAAAAAATCCGGCGCGTATCAAATGCGCGTGGCGATTCGTGACGCGGCGGATGCGAAAATCGGTTCGGCGAGTCAATTCATTCAAATTCCCGATTTGAAAAAAGGCGAGCTGACGCTTTCGGGAATCGTGATGGAAAATCTGACCGAAGCCGAATGGAAAGAGGAAAATTTGCCGCAAATCGCCGTCCAAAGACAAACTAATTTGATGCGGGACACATCGCTCCGGCGTTTCAAGCGCGGAACGATTTTGCGTTACAGCACGGAAATCTACAACGTCAAACTCGATCAGAGCCGGAATCCGCAAATACAAACGCAAATCAAAATTTATCGCAACGGAAAAATTATCTTGAACGGCAATCCGAATCCGTTCAAGCCGGAGGGACAATCCGACGCGGGCAAACAGAATTTTGCCGGAGCGATAGCTTTAGGCAACGAAATGAAGCCCGGCGATTACGTGCTGCAAATTAACATTACCGATAATCTCGCCAAATCAAGCCGCAAATCGGCGACGCAATGGGTTCAATTTGAAATTACCAATTAATAAACGGAGCGCGGACGGCTCGTCCGCCAACGAGCGGATGCGAAGTTGTTCGTTGATTATTGCGCGACACGACGACAACGCTTTGTCTCGCGCATCCGCGCTCGATGCGGACAGGATGTCCGCGCTCCGGTAAGGCGAAATTTCCAGATTCGTATAAATTAGATTTATGAGCGAAAAAATACGTTGGGGCGTTTTGGGCGCGGCGAACATCGCGGTCAAAAAAGTGATTCCGGCAATGCGGCGGGGAACTTTTTCGGAAGTCGCGGCGATTGCTTCGAGAGATTCGGCGAAGGCGAAAAAACACGCCGAAGATTTGAACGTTCCGAAATCTTACGGCTCCTACGAAGAGCTGCTCGCCGATGCGAATATTGACGCGGTTTACAATCCGCTGCCGAACGATTTGCACGTCGAATGGACGATCAAAGCGGCGCGGGCGGGCAAGCACGTTTTATGCGAAAAGCCAATCGCTTTAACCGTTTCGGAAGTCGAAAAATTAATCGAAACGCGCGACGCGACGCACGTCAAAATTCAGGAAGCGTTTATGGTCCGAACGCATCCGCAATGGCTCGCCGTCCGCGATTTAATCGCGAAGAACCGCATCGGAAATTTACGCGCAATCAACGGATTTTTCAGTTATTTCAACACCGACGCAAACAACATTCGCAACAAGCCGGAAAACGGCGGCGGCGCGTTGTTCGACATCGGCTGTTACTGCATAAATATTTCGCGTTTCATCACAAACGAAGAGCCGAAACGAGTTTCGGCGTTAATCGAACGCGACGCGAAATTCGGTGTGGATATTTTGACTTCGGCGATAATGGATTTTCCGTCGTGTCATTCGATTTTCACTTGTTCGACGCAGCTTGTTCCGCATCAGCGAATGCAATTTTTCGGCGCGAACGGCAGAATTGAAGTCGAAATTCCGTTCAATATTCCGGCTGATTCGCCGACGAAAATTTACGTTGACGACGGCGCGGATTTATACGGCGCGAACACGGAGACGATTGAAATTCCCGCCGCCGATCAATACACGATTCAGGGCGATTTGTTTTCGCGTGCGATTTTGGACGATTCGACGCAGGCGATTTCTTTGGAAGATTCTTTGAAAAATACGGCAGCTATCAAAGCCGTTTTTCGCGCCGCCGAATCGGAGAAATGGGAGAAAGTTTTAAACATATAGGAACATAGGACCCATAGATTTTTAATATTCAGTTTATGATTAATTCATCTCATACAAATAATTTCGATTGAAAACAAAACTATGTGACCTATGTTCCTATGTGTTTAAAAATATTATTTGTTCGTAGTTAAAAATTCTATTTCGCCGAAACCAAAACGTAATTTTTACCTTTGTAAAATCGAACGCCGTCGCTTGCCGCGCTCATCATCAAAGGGCGCGGGCGTTTCATATCCTTGTCGCTCATTGTTTCAATTGACATAATTTCCTTGCTGCTCAAATCGAAAATATGCAGCTTGCCGTCCGCCGAAAATCCGAAGCCGTATGCGCCCGTCTCCAACATTTTGCCGCCGAGATTGATTGGCGAATCGGTGATTAAAAAGCCTTCGTATTTGCCGCTGATTTCGGTCGAGTAGCCGGAAGTGTCAACGAGTCCGGCGATAACGTAACGGTCTTTGCCGAGGCGGGCGACCGCCGCGTTTCGCATTTGCGTCGGCGCGCTTTGCCCGGCGAAATAAAAGCTCGACGGCACGATTTTCGCCGTTTCGGTTTGGTTTAAAATTTCCGGCGCGGTCGTTTTCTGCGCGTCGGCGATTGCGCCGACCATCAGAAGAAGCGCGAAAAGCGTCGTGGCGCGAACAAGATTTTGCAAATTAAACGTCATAATTTTTCTCCTTTTCAAGATTTTGTTGGCTGTCCCAATTTATTTTGCTTGCAGTCCGGCATCGAATAAAATAGAATACTCGAAAGTTTTCCAAATCACGGCATTTCCAAAAGGACATCTAAAATCTAATGAAATTAACAGCTTTATTATTGAATATCGCGGTGTTCGTTGCAACCTTTTGCACGCCACTACAACAAAGTTTCGCGCAAACCGCCAGCCGGGATTTAGTTAATCGTGAAACGACCGACAGCGACGTTTTATTTAGAGAAATGACGCGCAAGCCGCGACCGAAGCGCGACAACACGGCGCGCATTGAAACGCTTTTGCGAAAAATGACTTTGGAAGAAAAAGTCGGGCAGATGACGCAGTTGACAATGGGAATGTTCGTCAGCGGCACAGACCAAAACGTGCAGGTTGACGAAGCGAAGCTCGACAAGGCGATTAACAAATACGGTGTCGGCTCTTTTTTGAACGTCAATGATCAGGCTTTGACAGTTGATAAATGGCGCGAATTAATCGGGAAAATTCAGGACGCTTCGATGAAAACCCGGCTGAAAATTCCGAATCTTTACGGCATTGATTCGATTCACGGCGCAAATTACGTGCGCGGCGCGACTTTGTTTCCGCAGGAAATCGGAATGGCGGCGACGTGGAATCCGGTTTTGATGCACCGCGCTTCGGAAATCGCGGCGATGGAAACGCGCGCGGCGGCGATTCCCTGGAGTTTTTCGCCGGTTCTCGACATCGGACGGCAGCCGCTCTGGCCGCGCTTTTGGGAAACCTTCGGCGAAGATCCGTATCTGGCTTCGGTGATGGGCGCGTCGTTCGTGCGCGGACTCGAAGGCGAAGACATCGGCGACGAACGGCACGTCGCCGCGTCGCTCAAACATTATATGGGTTACAGTTTGCCGGCGACCGGACGCGACCGCACGCCCGCTCTGATTCCCGAAAACTATCTGCGCGAATACGTGATGCCGACGTTCGCCGCCGCCATCAAAGGCGGAGCGCGCACGGTAATGGTCAATTCGGCGGAAATCAACGGCATTCCCGGTCACGTCAACCGAAAAATTCTGACCGATATGTTATACGGCGAAATGAAATTCGACGGTTTCGTGGTTTCCGATTGGGAAGACATTAAAAAACTCGTCACGTTTTGGAAGGTCGCCAAAGACGAAAAGGAAGCGACGCGGATGGCGGTGATGGCGGGCATTGATATGTCTATGGTGCCGCTCGATTACAGCTTTGCCGACCTTTTAATCGAACTAGTCAAGGAAAAAAAGGTTCCGATGACGAGAATTGACGAAGCCGTGCGGCGCATTCTGAAGGTGAAATACGACCTCGGATTGTTTGAAAATCCGATGCCGAGCGAAGCGGCGCGCAACAACTTCGGCAAACCCGAATACGCGCAAACCAGTTTGCAGGCGGCGCGCGAATCGCTCGTTTTATTGAAAAACGACAACAACATTTTGCCTTTGTCGAAAAACAAAAAAATTCTGATCACCGGACCGACCGCCGATTCCTTAATTTCTTTGAACAACGGCTGGAGCTGGGTTTGGCAAGGCTCCGAGCCGTCGCTTTATCCGAACAAACCGACGATTCAGCAGGCGGTTGAACAGAAGATCGGAAAAAAGAATTTTGAATTTGTTCAAGGGACGCGCATCACGCGCAAATCCGGTTCGCCGTCGAACGCCACGCCGACCGACGTGGACGAGGAAGTTGACGTGAAAAAAGCCGTTGACGAAGCCAGAGACGCGGATGTTATCGTTTTGTGTCTGGGCGAAGGTTCCTACACCGAAACGCCGGGCAATATCACCGATTTGACTTTGCCCGAAACGCAGTTAAAATTTGCCGAACAAATCATTGCAACGGGCAAGCCGGTCGTCGTCGTTATGGTCGAGGGTCGCCCGCGCGTCATCAGCCGCATCGCCGATCAAGTTTCGGGCATTCTGCTCGCGCTCGATCCTTCGAGCGAAGGCGGCATCGCCATCGCCGACGTGCTGTTCGGCGAATACAACCCGAACGGCAAACTGCCGTTTACCTATCCGCGCAACCCGAACAATTTGATTTTGTATGACCACAAATTATTCGAGACCGAAGAAACCGGCTTCGGCAACGCCGCCAACAAACCGCAATTTGAATTCGGTACGGGCTTGAGCTATACGACTTATCAATACGGCAATTTGCGCTTAAATCAAACTTCGATTCCGATGACCGGCGAAATTACGGCGAGCGTTGACGTGAAAAATACGGGAACGCGCGCGGGCAAGGAAACCGCCATTTTGTATCTGCGCGATGAAGTCGCCACTTTGTCGCCCGCCGGAAAACGGGTCAAGCGGTTTGCGAAAATTTATCTCGAACCGAACCAGAGCCGAACTTTGACGTTCAAGTTAAACCGCGCCGATTTGTCGTTTATCAACACCGACAATAAACCGACGGTCGAAGCAGGCGATTTTACGATGATGATCGGCGACCAGAGCGCGAAGTTTACGGTTCAATGATTCCGACGATTTTCAGTTTCGGAAGCAGAAGGCGATTGGCAAAAAAGCGTTCGCTTCCGAAACCGATTGACTTAACTCTCCCCGAATTTTTTATGAAAAGAACGACGTATTTATTTTTGATTTTGCTCGTCGGTATTCAAAGTATCGTCGCGCAGAGCGTCGCTCAAAAACGAGCCGAACGAATGCAAATCGGAATGAATCTTTCATATCTCGACAACTGGTGGTTCGGAACAAAGGAAAAAAAATACGCCGATTTCGTCAAACCGACGGACGCGGCGAAGCGTGAAAAAATGTTTGCCGCGATTGCCGAAGCGGGTTTTAAAACCGTGCGGATTCCGATTGATTTCGGCGCGTGGGCGAATTACGAAAAACCTTTTCGATGGGAAAATCAGGACGGATTGAAAACCGCCGATTCGTTCGTCGAATGGGCTTTGAAAAATAATTTGAATGTAATTATTGATTTGCACCATACGGAATTTGACGGCTCGATTAAAGACGCGGCAACGACCGAAAGAGTGGTTTGGCTATGGCGCGAAATCGCTGCGAGATATAAAAATACCGATCCCGAACGGGTGTTTTTTGAAATCAGAAACGAGCCGCACGACATCAAAGCCGAAGACTGGCGCGCGCAAGCCGAAGCGGTGATCGAAGCCGTCCGCGAAACCGCGCCGAAACATACTTTGATCGTCGGCTTTCACGATTGGAATTCGCCGACCGCGCTGCTCGAATCGAAGCCGTTCGCCGACCAAAATATCATCTACACTTTTCATTATTATAATCCGTTCGTTTTCACGCACCAGGGCGCGGCGTGGGCGGGCAAGGGGTTGGCGGAAATCAAAAACGTGCCGTTTCCGTTCGACGAAGCGCGCCCGATTCGAACGCCCGATGCGGTCAAAGGAAAATGGGAAGAAAATTTGATTAAAAACTATCGCGCCGATTCGAGCGCGGAAAAAATTTTCGCCGAACTCAAAGCCGTTAAAGATTGGTCTGTGAAAAACGGAGTGCCGATTTTCCTCGGCGAATTCGGCTCTTACGGAAAATATCCGACGCTCGCCGACCGCTGCCGCCACGCCGAAACAATCTATTCCGCGCTCGGTAAACTAAAAATTCCGAACGCTTGGTGGGAATGGGACGGCGGCTTTAATATGTTTGGAAAAGGCACGATTGAAATCGCGCCGTGTATGCGAAAAGCGATTGACTCGTATAAAACGAGCGCGGACACTTTGTCCGCCAACTGAGCGGATGCGAAGTTGTTCAAATGCCGTTTGCGCGACTTGACGGAAATCATTCGGCTCGCGCTTTTGTGCTTCGCCTGCGGGCTGAGTGTCCGCGTTCCGACTTTGGATATTTTTTCAAAAATTATGCTGCAATTTTTTATCAGAAAATTTTTCGTCTTCGCGCTGATTTTATCGGCGGTTTTAATCATCTCGGCGCAGGATTTACAAACGGCGCGGCGCAATCTGATGCCCGTTCCCGCCGAAGTAAGTTGGAAAAACGGCAGATTGCCGCTGACGAAAAATTTTACAATCGCCGCCGTCGGACAAACCGACGAGCGTTTGAAAAATTATATTTTCCGCGTCGCGCGGCGGCTCGAAGGACGCACGGTTTTAGAATTGCCGCGCGATTTATCGGCTGACGCGGCGAACGCTTCGCTCGTCATCGAAACGAAATCTACCGGCAACGCGATTCCGAAACTCGGCGACGACGAATCTTACACGCTCGAAATTTCCGACAAGCAGGCGAAAATCAACGCGCCCACTACCGTCGGCGCGATGCGCGGGCTGGAAACTTTTTTGCAGCTTCTCGAAAGCGACCAGAACGGATTTTATTTTCCGGCGGTTTCAATCAATGACAAGCCGCGTTTCGCGTGGCGCGGGTTGATGATTGATTCGGCGCGGCACTTTCAGCCGCTGGAAGTTTTGAAAAGAAATCTCGATGCGATGGCGGCGGTCAAATTAAACGTGCTTCATTGGCATTTGACCGAAGACCAGGGCTTTCGCGTCGAGACGAAAAAATTTCCCGAATTATATTTGAAAGGCTCGGACGGAAATTTTTACCCGCAAGAGCAAATCTGCGAAATTATAAACTATGCGGCTGACCGAGGGATTCGCGTGATGCCCGAATTCGATATGCCCGGACACGCGACGGCGTGGCTCGTTTCGCACCCGGAAATCGGCAGCGGCAAGCCGGGCGAAACTTATCAAATCGAACGCCGACCGGGAATTTTCGACCCGACGCTCGACCCGACGAACGAGAAAACATACAAACTGCTCGAAGCGTTTTTCAAGGAAATGTCCGGGCTTTTCCCCGATGCCTATATGCACATCGGCGGCGACGAAAACGAAGGCAAACAATGGGCGGCGAATCCGAACATTCAAGCCTTTATGAAGGAAAAAAATCTCAAAAATCAGGACGCTCTGCAGCAGTATTTCAATCAGCGAATCTTAAAATTCTTGGAAAAAAACAACAAAATTATGATGGGTTGGGACGAGATTTTTCAGCCCGGCATTCCGAAAAATATCGTCATTCAATCGTGGCGCGGTCAGGAATCGCTCGCCAAAGTCGCCCGTCAGGGCAATCAGGGCATTTTGTCGAACGGTTATTATATTGATTTGATGTATCCCGCCGCCGATCATTATAAAGTTGACCCTTTGCCCGCCGATACGACTTTGACAGCGGACGAACAAAAGAGAATTTTGGGCGGCGAAGCGACGATGTGGAGCGAATGGGTTTCGCCCGAAACGATTGATTCGCGCATCTGGACACGCACCGCAGCGATTGCCGAAAGATTTTGGTCGCCGCGCGAAGTCAATCAAGTTGACGATATGTATCGCCGTCTCGCCGTCGTTGATTCGCAGCTCGAAGAATTAGGCTTGACGCACCGCAAAAATCAGGCGATGCTGCTGCGTCGTCTGACGAACAATCAAGACATTTCGGCGTTGCAAACTTTAGTTTCGGTTATCGAGCCGGTCAAAGGATATTTTCGCTATCAACAGCGCAAACAAACGATGCTTTCGCCG
This sequence comes from uncultured Pyrinomonadaceae bacterium, assembly GCA_964237235.1. GTDB lineage: Bacteria > Acidobacteriota > Blastocatellia > Pyrinomonadales > Pyrinomonadaceae. The sequence goes on along the minus strand of CAXSGY010000016.1, from coordinate 17,282 downwards.
CTGACCGGATTGATTGATGCGGCGCAGGCGGACGCGCCCGACGCGCGAATATTTAACCGAGCGGTTGACGAGATGATTTTGAATAACACGGCGGACGGCGCGGCGAAAATCAGCGCGATGTTGGCAACTTGGCGCGACGCGCAGGCGAAGCTCGCACCGCAGATGGAAACGTCTAGAGCATTGGCGGAAGCCAAACCGCTCAATGAAAATTGGCGCGTATTGAATGAAATCGCCGCGGAAGCCGTCGAGTTTTTAGCGGAAAATAAAACGCCGCCCGCCGATTGGCAAGCCGCGCGATTAAAATCGCTCGCCGAAGCCGCCAAGCCGCAAGCCGCGCTCGAATTTGCCTTTGTGCCGGGCGTAAAAATGCTCGTCGCGGCGGCAATCGAAATGCCGAATTTGAAAAACGCCGCGCCGAACGAAAAGCTCGAGCGCGTCAGAAACGCGGCGTTTCCGAAAACACCGAGCCGCTAATTTTCAGCGAAATTTCCGTCGCCGGTTTTGGCAGTCAATTTCTCGTTCGGCGGTCGAAATTGTTCGACAATTTATTTAGCAATCGAATTGCTGTTCTTGTCTTCAATCTAAAATTTTGAACTTGGAATTTGGAGTCTGAAATTTCGATTGACGTTTATTTTTCAGAATGAACAAAGCTGTTGCCGGCATAGACATCGGCGGAACGAAAACCGCCGTCGCGCTCGAAGCGTTAAGCGGCGGGCGCGTCGCCGCGCGACTTCTGCCGACGCTCTCCGACGCTTTTGAAACCGTCGCACAAATTTTTCAAGCGATTGAAGAAATGCTTCGGGAAAATCAATCCGAATTAGCGGCTATCGGCATCGGTTGTCCGTCGCCGCTCGATTTGGAAAAAGGTTTGGTGATGTCGCCGTCGAATTTGCGCGAGTGGACGGATTTTCCGATTCGCAAACTTTTTCGTGAACGATTCCGAGTGCCAATCGCGCTCGACAACGACGCGAACGCCGCCGCGCTCGGCGAATATATTTACGGCGCGGGACGCGGATTTGAAAACATCGTTTACGTGACCGTTTCGACCGGCATCGGCGGCGCGATAATTATCAACGGCGAAGTTCTGCACGGCACCGCGGCGAGCGCGGGCGAACTCGGACACGCGATTGTGCAAATCAACGGCGCGCAGTGCAACTGCGGCTCCAACGGTTGTTTGGAAACGATTTGTTCGGGAACGCATATTGCCCGCCGCGTGCGCGAACGACTGGCAGACGACAAACCGAGCGTGATGCGCGAAATAGTCGCCGATTTAGACGAAGTTTCGGCGAAAACTCTGGTCGAAGCCGTTCGGTTAAACGATAAACTGGCGGTCGAAATCTGGGACGAAACTTGTCTCTATCTCGCCGTCGGCATCGGCAACGCGATTACGTTAATCGCGCCCGAAGCGGTCATCGTCGGCGGCGGCATCGCGGCGGCGAGCAGGGAGCTTTTATTCGCTCCGCTGCGGCGATTAGTGCCGCGGTTCGTTTCGATGATTCCGGCGGACAAAATAAAAATTCTGCCCGCCGAACTCGGCGGCGAAAGCGGCGTGTGCGGCGCAATCGCGCTGGCGCGAAAAGCCGTTGCAAATTCCGTTCAAACTTATGCGATCTAAAAATAAAATTGATTCTACCCGCCGCGATTTTTTGAAAATCGCCGTCGCCGGAACAACCGCTTTGACGTTCGCCGATTCGATTTTCGGCGGCGCGTCGAGCGATAAAAATTCAAAAGAAATGCTCGTTTACATCGGCACTTACACTTCGGGCAAAAGCCGCAGCGAAGGAATTTATATTTACAAACTGAATCTCGAATCGGGCGAATTAAAGCCGTATAAAATTGTAAAAAACGTCGTCGAGCCGTCGTATCTGGCGATTGATAAATCGAAAAAATATCTCTACGCCGTCAACGAAACGGAAACTTACGAAGGCAAAAAAAGCGGCGCGATCAGCGCGTTCCAAATAGACCGGAAAAGCGGCGATTTGACGTTTCTGAATAAGCAGCCGACTTTGGGCGGCGCGCCGTGTTACGTCGCCGTTGCGGAGAATGAAAAATTCGTTTTGGTCGCCAATTATCTGGGCGGCAACGCGGCGGTTTTTCCCGTTGAAAAAAACGGAAGTTTAGGCGCATCCGTCGAGCTGAAACAAAACAGCGGCAGCGGACCGAACAAAGACCGGCAGGAAGCGGCGCACGCGCATTCGATTAATCTCGACGCGAAAAATCGTTTCGCGTATTTGTGCGATTTGGGCGCGGATAAAATTTTTATTTATGAACTCGACAAAAAAGACGGCAAATTAAAGCCAAACCAAGCGCAGGAATTTTTTCAAACCAAAGCGGGCGCGGGTCCGCGGCATTTCGCATTTCATCCGAACGGCAAACACGCCTTCGTCATCAACGAACTCGATTCGAGCATTACCGCATTCGATTTTGACGCGAAAAGCGGAACTTTAAAAGAAATTCAAACCGTGCCGACCTTGCCCGCCGATTTTAAGGGCGCGAACACTTGCGCCGATTTGCACGTCGCGCCGAACGGTAAATTTTTATACGGTTCGAATCGCGGACACGACAGCATCGCCGCGTTTCAAATTGACGAGCGAACCGGCAAGCTCGAATTTATCGAACACGCTTCGACGCAGGGGCAAACGCCGCGCAATTTTGCGATTGAAAAAAGCGGTAAATTTCTGCTCGCCGCCAATCAAAATTCCGATTCGATTCTCGTGTTTCGCATTGATGAAAAAACCGGCAAACTCGCGCCCAACGGCGCGCCGGTTGCGGTTCCAACGCCGGTTTGCTTAAAGTTGATTCCCGATTTTTCGTGAAGATTTTATGGAGGATTTTATGTGCCGAAAATTTCAAAAAATTTTGATTCTCGTTTCGTTTTTGTGGCTCGTTTTTTGCGATTCGACGATGGCGCAGGCGCAGGTTCGTTACCGCAAATTGGCATTTAAGGATGAATTTAACAAGCCTTTGAATGCGCCGGTTGATGCGTCGAAATGGACGGCGGAAACCGGCGGCGGCGGTTGGGGCAATCAGGAGTCGGAATATTACACGAACAGCGTCGAAAACGCGTATCACGACGGCAACGGAAATTTGGTTATCAAGGCGATCAAGCTCGCGCCGCCGCTCAATCTTTCGTGTTGGTATGGACCGTGCCAATATACATCGGCGCGGCTGCTGACGAAGGGAAAATTCGAGCAGAAATACGGCAGATTCGAAGCGCGCATAAAAATCCCTGCGGGACAGGGAATGTGGCCGGCGTTTTGGATGTTAGGCAATAACATAGATCAAGTCAGCTGGCCGACGAGCGGCGAGCTGGACATTATGGAAAACATCGGGCGCGAACCTTCGATTGTTCACGGCACGATTCACGGTCCGGGATATTCGGGCGCGAACGGCATCAGCTCGTCGTTCAGCCTGGCGAACAATCAAAAATTCGCCGACGATTTTCACGTTTACGCGACCGACTGGTCGGAAAATAAAATCGAGTTTTACGTTGACGGCAATTTGTATAAAACCATCACGCCGCAGAATTTGCCGAGCGGCGGGCAATGGGTTTTCGACCATCCGTTTTTTATGATTTTGAATCTCGCCGTCGGCGGAAATTGGGGCGGCGCGCCCGATGCGACGACCGTTTTTCCGGGCGAGATGAAAATTGATTACGTGCGCGTTTATCGTCGTTAGAAAAACAGTTGACCGGAGGCGAACGAAAATGAAAAATCTGTGTGCGCTTTTGAGTTTGATTTTTTTATTCGCGGCGGGCGCGAACGCGCAGACGAGCGCGTCGAAATCGAAAATCGCGCTGAACGATAATTGGAAGTTCCGCGAATTTAACAAAGGCGAATGGCTGAACGCGACGGTTCCCGGCTGCGTTCACACGGATCTGCTCGCCAACCGCAAAATCGAAGACCCGTATTACCGCGACAACGAAAAAAGCCAGCAATGGATCGGCAAAACCGATTGGGAATACGAAACGACGTTTCAAGTTTCTGCCGACACTCTAAAGCGTCAAAATCTCGAAATCGTGTTCGACGGTCTCGACACCTACGCCGAAGTTTTCTTAAACGAAAAACTGATTCTGAACGCCGATAATATGTTCAGAATGTGGCGCGTTGATGTTAAAAACGGTTTGAAAACGGGCGCGAACACGCTGCGGATAAAATTTCGCTCGCCGATTAACGAGATTTTGCCCAGAATGGCGAAGCTCGATTACGAACTGCCCGCGATCAACGATCAGGGCGAAAAAACTTCGCCCTACACGCGCAAAGCTCCGTATCAATACGGCTGGGATTGGGGACCGCGATTTGTCACGAGCGGCGTTTGGAAACCGGTAAATTTAGAGAGTTGGAACGACGCGCGAATCGAAGATTTGCAGATCAAACAAAATAATTTGTCGAAGGAAAACGCCGATTTGAGCGCGGTCGCCGAAGTCGTTTCGACGGGCGCGGCGAGCGCGACGATTGAAATCGAAAATTTGACCGATAAAAAAATCGCGGCGACCAAACAAATCAATTTAACGAACGGCACGAATCGAATCGCGCTCGATTTTGCAATTAAAAATCCGCGTCTCTGGTATCCAATCGGATACGGCGGGCAATCGCTTTATACGTTCAAAGCGAAATTATCAATCAACGGCAAACAAATTGACGAGCAATCGAAGCGAACGGGTTTGCGAACGCTGGAACTCAGGCAAACGCCCGACGAATACGGCAAAAGTTTTACGTTCGTCGTCAACGGCATTCCCGTTTTCGGTCACGGCGCGAATTGGATTCCGGCGGATATTTTTCCGACCCGCATCACAAAAGAAAAATATAAAATGCTTTTGTCTTCGCTCCGCGACGCGAATATGAATATGGTGCGCGTGTGGGGCGGCGGTATTTACGAAGACGATTATTTCTACGATCTGGCGGACGAGATGGGAATTCTCGTCTGGCAGGATTTTATGTTCGCGTGTTCAATGTATCCGGGCGATGAAAAATTTCTGGACAGCGTGCGGTTTGAGGCGATTGATAACGTCAAAAGATTGCGAAATCATCCGGCAATCGTCATTTGGGTCGGCAACAACGAAATCGAAACCGCGTGGCAGCACTGGGGCGGCTGGAAGGATAAAAACCCGGACTTTGTTTGGGAAGACTACAAGAAAATTTTTCTGCGCGTTTTGCCCGAAGTGTTAGACGAATACGACAGCTCGCGTCCGTATTGGCAAAGCAGCCCAAGCGCAAATTTTCAAGCCGATTCGGAATTTCAAGGCATCGGCGACACGCATTACTGGGCGGTCTGGCATGCCGAAAAACCTTATACCGAATACGAAAAACAGTTTCCGCGTTTCATGTCCGAATACGGTTTTCAGTCGTTTCCCGAATTTGAAACCGTGAAAACCTACACGACCGAAGCCGACCGCGCTTCCATCGAAACGCCGATCATGCTCGCGCATCAACGCCATCCGCGCGGCAATCAACTGGTGAAAACTTATATGCTGCGCGAATTCGATATGCCGAAGGATTTCGAATCGTTTTTGTATGTCAGCCAGGTTTTGCAGGCGGAAGGAATCAAAATCGGCGCGGAACATCTGCGGCGCATAATGCCTCGAAATATGGGTTCGCTTTACTGGCAGGCGGACGATTGCTGGCAGGTCGCGTCGTGGTCTTCGATGGATTATTTCGGACGTTGGAAGGCTCTGATGTATTACACGAAACGTTTCTACGCGCCGCTGCTCGTTTCGCCGCACGTTGACGACGGCGCGATGAATATTTACGTCGTCAACGATTCGCCCGAAGCGAAGCCGGCGCAGCTTTCGATGACTTTGTTTGATTTGAACGGCAAACAATTGATGACGAAAACGCTCGATTTGAATGTCGAGCCGCTCAAAGGAAAATCATATTTCAGCCAGCCGGTTGCCGAATTGCTGAACGGCGCGGACGATAAAAACGTTTTTTTATTTGTCGAATTAAAAACGAACGGCAAAACCGTTTCGCAAAACGAATATTTCTTCAAGCCGTATAAGGAAATATCTTTTGCAAAACCGGAAATAAAAACGAAAATCTCGCCGACCAAAGACGGATTTAAAGTCGAGCTTTCGACCGACAAAATGGCGCGCGATGTCTATCTTTCGGGTTTTACAGACGGATTTTTCGCCGACAATTATTTCGATTTGATTCCGGGCAAAAACCGGGAAATCGAATATCGAGCCGCGCGGAAAATGAGCGCGGAAGAATTCGGACAAAAATTGAAGGCGCGTTCGCTCTACGACGCATTCAAGTAAAAATCGCCTTGCTCGCGGCGAAAAATCGAGGCGCGTGCCGTTTATACAGGTAAAACGTTTAAGTAAAGGGGATTTTGATAAAAAAACGAATATTTCGCTTTTTACTCGGGCGCGATTTGCAATATAATTTATCAGCAGTTCTAAAGAAGTTCAGAATCGTTCGGCGGGTAATAAGAAAATGGTCAGGCGAATAAACTTAAAGGATGCGAACGTCGCGCGTTCGAGTACGATTCGTGATATCAATCGTCAAATTATACTCAATCACATCCGCGAAAACAGCCCGATTTCAAGAGCGGAAATCGCGCGCGTCACGGATTTACAGCGGTCTACCGTTTCACTGATTGTCGAGGAATTGAAAAATATCGGCTTAATCGAGGAAATCGAGGGCGAATCTTCGGGCGGTCGTCCGCCGCAATTGCTGACTTTACGGACGGCACACGCCATCGCCGTCGGCATTGATCTCGGCAAAAAAAGGACGATTATCGCCACGAGCGATTTAGCCGGACGAACAATCGAACAGGAAGAATTTCCGACCGATAAAAATTTTGACAACACCATTTCCCGAATTATTAAAACGGTCGGTTATATGGTTAATAAAAACGCCGGTTCGATTGAAGGCATTGGCGTGAGCATTCCGGCTCTGGTCGAGCCGCAGACGGGAAAAGTTTTGCTCATAACGGATTTCGACTGGCAGGTGCCGGACATCGTGCGCCGTTTGGAAATCGCCGTCGGTTTGCCGGTCAGAATTGATAACGATGCCAACGCCGCCGCGCTCGCCGAGCTTTGGTTCGGTCGCCCGGAAGTCAGAACGGTGCGCGATTTTACACTGGTTTTGATCGAAAGCGGCATCGGCACGGGCATTGTTTTCGACGGGCAGATTTATCGCGGCAAAGGCGGCATTGCCGGAGAATTCGGACATATGACCATCGGCAGCGACGCGCCGATTGCGTGCGCGGCGGGAAAATATAATTGCTGGGAAGCCTTCGCGTCGGAGCTTTCGGCAATCGCGCGTTACGCGAAATTATCGGAGAAAACGAACGGCAAAGGCAAAATAAGTTTCGACGAACTGATTAATCTCGCGCTCGGCGGCGATCAAAACGCGCGGGAAGCTCTCAAGCAGACGGCGCATTATATCGGTATCGGTATCGCCAATTTATTTCAAGGATTGTCGCCGGAAGTCGCCATCGTGACGGGCAAAATCGTGCGGGCGTGGGCGCTGGTCGCCGATGAAATAATAGCGGGCGCGGAATCGGCGACGTGTCAGGGTTATCCGGTGGCGAAAATTATTCCTTCGACGCTCGGCGCATATCCGACGCTGATGGGCGCGTTCAGCCTCGTTCTGACGCATAAATTCGCGCAGGCTTCCATCACTTAGAAGACGGCTGGTAAAGGCTTTAAATCGTGCGTCGGTTTTAATATTGTTCATTCACGGAACTTATCAATCCGGTCGTCCGGCGATGAAAAAATTTATGAATCCACTTCTTGAAATGCGTTCGATCACAAAGGAATTTCCCGGCGTGAAAGCTCTGGACGGCGTGACGTTCGATTTGCGGGCGGGCGAATTTCATTCGCTGGTCGGCGAAAACGGCGCGGGCAAATCTACCTTGATGAAAACTTTGTCGGGCGTTTATCCGTTCGGCACATACGGCGGCGATATTGTCGTCGAAGGCGAAGTCAAACAATTCAAAACGATCCGCGATGCCGAGAATGCCGGCATCGCCATTATTTTTCAAGAACTTTCGCTCGTTAAAGAATTAACCGTCGCCGAAAATATTTTCCTCGGGCGCGAGCCTGCAAATTTCGGCGTGATAAATTGGACGGAGCTTTACCAGCGCGCCGGAAAACTGCTTCAGGATTTGAATTTGCCGATTAATCCAAAAACGCCGGTCGGCAATCTCGGCATCGGCTCGCAGCAACTGGTCGAAATCGCCAAGGCTTTGTCGCAGAACGCGAAGATTCTGGTTCTCGACGAGCCGACCGCCGCGTTGACCGAATCGGAAGTCGAAACGCTGTTCGACATTCTGCGCGGATTGAAGGAGCGCGGTGTCGGGATGATTTACATCTCGCACAAGCTCGGCGAAGTGTTCGAGATGAGCGACCGCGTCACGGTTTTGCGCGACGGGAAAACAGTCGGCACGAACGACGCGCGGGATTTGACGATTGAAAAAGTAATTGCTTTGATGGTCGGGCGCGATGTCGGCGACATTTTCCCGATTAGCCAGCACGAATTCGGCGAAACGGTTCTGGACGTTAAAAATCTAACTGCATTTGAAGCGGAAACGAATAAAATGCTTGTGGACGACGTTTCGTTCAGCGTTCGCAAAGGCGAAGTTTTGGGAATTTCCGGTTTGATGGGCGCGGGACGCAGCGAGCTTTTGATGGCAATTTTCGGCGCGCATCTCGGCAAAAAGAGCGGCGAAATTTTCGTCGAAGGCAAAAAAGTTTCAATCGGTTCGCCGGCGGACGCGATTGAAAACGGCATCGGTTTCGTGACCGAAGACCGCAAGCGTTTCGGATTGATTTTACCGCAGACGATACTCGACAATATGACGCTCGCCGGTTTGAAGCAAATCAGCGGCGCGTTTCTGACGCACCGCGCGCGCGAAAACGTCGCGGCGAAAAAATCAATGCAGGATTTGCGCGTCAAAGCCAATTCGCCGCAGACCGTCGCCGGAACTTTGTCGGGCGGCAACCAGCAAAAAGTCGTTTTGGGAAAATGGCTTCTGACAAATCCCAAAGTGCTTTTTCTGGACGAACCGACGCGCGGCATTGATGTCGGCGCGAAACAGGAAATTTACGCCAACATCAACGCGTTGGCGAAAAAAGGCTTGGCAATCGTAATGGTGTCGTCCGAGCTGCCGGAAGTCATCGGCTTATCGGACCGCATTCTGGTTCTTCACGAAGGCAAATTGACCGGCGAATTTACGCGCTCCGAAGCCTCGCCCGAACGGGTGATGGCGGCGGCGACGGGCAATGTTTAATAAAAAATAACGAATCGAAACAGGCGGGTTAAAAATATTATGACGGAAAAAAGCGGCGGCAAAATAAAAATTGAAGCGGGTCAACTGCGGGCATACACGATGATCGGGGCGTTGATTTTGATTTGGGCGTATTTTCACTGGGCGACCGGCTCGATTTTTCTCACGCCGCGCAATCTATCTAATCTGATGCTGCAAACTTCCGTCACCGGCATTATTGCCGTCGGAATGTTGATGGTCATTGTTTCCGGGCAGATTGATTTGTCGGTCGGCTCGGTTCTGGGTTTGGCAGGCGCGCTCGCCGCGCTCGCGCTCGGCAAATGGGAAATGAGTTTTCCGGTGGCGGTTTTGCTGGCGTTGGGAACGGGCGTTCTGATCGGCGCGATTCACGGCACTTTGACGGCGTATGCGAATATTCCGGCGTTTATCGTCACTTTGGGCGGGCTGCTCGCGTGGCGCGGCGCGGTCAAAGCGGTGACGCAATCGGAGACGATTCCGATTGCCGATCCGATTTTCAAATCGCTCGGACAGCAATATATCGCGCCGAACATCGGCTGGATTCTGGCGGCGGTCGCCATTTTATGCGTTCTGGCAGTCGCCTTTCGGCGGGCGCAGACGCAGAAAAGTTACGGCATCGGCGAGGCGAATTACGTCGGCGAAATTTTGAAATCTCTGCCCGTTATCGCTTTAATCGTCGTGTTTATTTACGTAATGAATTCATACGCGGGCATTCCGATTCCGGTTTTGATTTTGCTCGCGGTCGCGCTTTTAGGCGTGTTTATTACCAATTTTACGACGTTCGGGCGTTATCTTTACGCCATCGGCGGCAACGCGGAAGCGGCGCGGCTTTCGGGCATTGACAATAAATTTAATATTTTGAAAGTGTTTGCTTTGCTCGGCGCACTAACCGGTGTTGCCGCTCTGATTTTCACCGCGCGTCTCGGTTCGGCTTCGCCCGACGCGGGAACGCTCAAGGAATTAGACGCGATTGCCGCCTGCGTCATCGGCGGCGCGAGTTTGATGGGCGGGCGCGGCACGATTTTCGGCGCGTGTTTGGGCGCGTTGATTATGGCGAGCCTCGACAACGGAATGTCGCTTTTGAACGTCAAGGATTTTATGCAGGACATTATCAAAGGCTCGATTTTAGTCGCGGCGGTCGGACTCGATATGCTCGGCAAAAAACAAGGCTGATTGAATCTACACTTAAGAATTAGCCACGAATAACACGAATGAACACGAATTGCTTTTTCATAAATTTAATTCGTGTTCATTCGTGTTATTCGTGGCTAATTCTTAGAGGGGTTTAAAAATCCAAACTTTCATAAATCTGGAGCGGTTTGATTTTATCGGCGGCATTCGCTGAGACGGCGGTTTCGCGTAAAAGCCTGAGTGGTTCGCTCGAAGGTTCGTCCGACAAATCGAAGCGTCCGAAATGCATCGGAATCAGCGAATCGGCTTTCGCGTCAAGAAAACCTTGAAACGCTTCTTCGGGCAAATTGTGATTCGGCTGCATAAACCAGCGCGGCGAATATGCGCCGATGCCGACGATAAAAAAATCAATCTTCGGAAACAATTCGCCGAGTTCTTTATAATGCGAATCGTAGCCCGAATCGCCGCCGAAATAAACGGTTTTTCCCGCGCCCTGAATGACAAAACTTCCCCAGAGCCGCCAATTCGTATCAAGCAAACCGCGCCGTGACCAGTGGCGCGACGGCAGAAAGAAAATTTTCAATTTATCGGTTGCGAGCGAAAACTGCTGATACCAGCCGGCGGTTTCGATTGCGGTGTTTGGGGATTTCCAATCGTTTAAAAGCTCTTCCATTCTAAGACCGGCGAGAATTTTCGCGTCGGGAAATTTTTCGGTGAGTTGTTTGATCGTCGTTTCGTCGCAATGGTCGCGGTGGTCGTGCGAAATTAAAATGAAATCAATCTTCGGCAATTTATCAATCGGCGAAGGCACTTCGACAAGACTTGAAATCAGCGGCGGATCGCCGAACACCGCGTCAATTAAAATGTTCACGCCGTTCAAACGAACGAAAAATCCCGCGTGTCCGAGCCAAAGAAGTCCGTCACGATTGCTTTGCAGAAATTCGGTCGGGTCGCGGACTTCGAGCCGGAACGAATCGTTTTGCTTTTCCGCTTTTTGTGGTTTCGCGTTCAACTGCCATTTCAGAACATCAATGATTTTCGGCAAAAACGGAAATTCCGCGTTGACGAAACGGTCTTTTTCGTCAACCGGCACGCCCTGCCAATTCGTTTTCATCGTCGGTAAAGAATCGTTCGTCGCGTAGGTTTTAATCACTGCTTTGTCCGTATCGCTCCAATAAATTATCAACGCCGAAACCGCGAGCAAAACGATTAAAATCAGCGCGCTGACTTTAAATGCTTTGACCGAACGTTTTCGCATAATTCAGAATAGCAACGCCCGACAATCTTCACAAAGAGCCATACAAACTGCCGCTAAACTTTTTCATCGAAAGGTTCGTTAGATTATAAAACCTTTTGAGGTTGAAATATCGAAAATATCTATCTAAACTTTCAATTATGCCAGAACAAGATTCAACCGCCGCGATTGCGGAAAAATACTCGGTCAAATGTCGTTACTGCGGACAGAAAAATTACGTCAAGGAAGACTACAAAAACGGCGAAGCGAAATGCGGACGCTGCCGTCTGCCGCTTTCCAACGAACCGCATAAAAAGTTTGCCGATTTGAGCAAACACGATTATATACATCCGCTCGACAGCAAAGCTCTCGCCGCGCTGCGGGCAATTCCGGGCGTGGACACCGCACTCAAAAAATTTCTCGTCGTGACGGGCGAATCGGCGATTCGCGTGATGTTTATGGCGAGCGCGGTCAAGGTTACGCCGAAGCAGTGTCCCGATTTGCATGCCAAGCTGCAAATCGCCTGCACGACGCTCGGCGTTGAGATGCCCGAGCTTTACATACAGCAAAATCCGATTGTCAACGCTTTCACGGGCGGCGTTGAAAAACCGATTATCGTTCTGCATTCATCCTTGATCGAACGCTTGAACGATGAAGAGACGCTCGCCGTCATCGCGCACGAAGTCGGGCATATACACGCCGAACACGTTCTTTATTTAACGGCGGCGAGGCTTCTGGAAGCATTGGCGAACGCTTCTATCGGGCGATTGATTCCGGGCGCGGAAATTGTCAAGTTTTTAATCTCCGCCGGCATCAGCAGCGCGCTGCTCGCGTGGGCGCGCCGCGCCGAATTGTCGTGCGACCGCGCGGCTCTGCTCGTCGTGCAGGACCCGCACGTGATCGGGCGCACGATGATGAAGCTGGCGGGCGGAACTTTCGCTTCGAAAATTGATTACGAACAGTTTTTGGAACAGGCGAAGGAATTTCAAAAAAATTACGACGAGAAAAAGCTCGATAAATTCTGGGCTGACATTCTCAACGCCGGACTTTCGCATCCGTTCCCGATCTGGCGCGTTTCGGAAATTCTGAAATGGGTCGAAGACGGCGAATACGCGGAAGTGTTGAAGAAAAAGTAAGACGTTGGTTTTTAGTTTTTGTGTTTGGTTTTTGACCCGATCTTTGCGACGAACTTTATTCGGCTGAAACCAAATAATAAAAACTAAATACCGAAAACCAAATACTAAAACCAGACGCACAATGAAAGCGGTTTATGTCAAAGAATTCGGCGGCGCGGAGAATTTGGAAATCCGCGCGGTCGAAAACCCGTCGAAGCCGGGCAAGTCGGAAGTCATTGTCGCCGTCAAAGCCGCGGGCGTAAATCGCGCCGACGTTTTGCAGCGACAGGGCTTTTATCCCGCGCCGAAAAATTTTCCCGAGCGAATTTTAGGTCTGGAATTCGCAGGCGAAGTCGCGGCAACCGGCGAAGCGGTTAAAAATTTCAAAATCGGCGACAGAGTTTTCGGCATCACGGCGGGCGGCGCGCAGGCTGAATATCTGTTGACCGACGAATCAACGCTCGCGCCGATTCCCGAAAATCTTTCGTTCACCGAAGCCGCCGCCATACCCGAAGCGTTTATCACCGCGCACGACGCGCTTTTTACGCAGGCGAATTTACAGGAAAACGAAACGCTTCTGATTCACGCCGTCGGTTCGGGTGTCGGACTCGCCGCTTTGCAGCTCGCCAAGGCGCGAAATATCGAAACCATCGGAACTTCGCGCACGGCGGAGAAATTGAAAAAATGCGCCGAATTTAATCTGGATTTCGGCATTTTGACGCAGAGCGCGATGCTCGAATCAACGCCTGAAAAATTTGCCGAACTCGTGCGCTATCGAACGCGCGACAAAGGCGCGGACGTGATTTTGGATTTAGTCGGCGCGAAATTTTTCGCGGCAAATCTCGAAAGTCTCGCGTTAAAAGGTCGGCTCGTTTTAGTCGGTTTGACGAGCGGCAGAACGGCTCAATTTAATCTCGGCACGGCTCTGTCGAAACGCGCCCGCATCATCGGCACGGTTTTGCGTTCTCGCTCTTTGGAAGAAAAAGCCGAAGCGACGCGAAAATTCGCCGTCGAAGTCGCGCCGCTGCTGGCGACGGGAAAAATTAAACCGAATTTAGATCGAATTTTTCCGCTCGAATATATCAAAGAAGCGCATCAATATCTCGAATCGAACGTGAGCTTCGGTAAGGTAGTTTTGAAGTTTTAACGGAGCGCAGGCAACCTGCCTGCAAAGATTACGCGAGCCATCTAAAAACTTTGGATTATTTTCAAGTCGGATTCACACCGGAAATTTCCGAACGCCTGAAGCGTTCATTGCAGGCAAGCCGCCTGCGCTCCTTAATTATTATCGCCGATTCTTTCAGCGGCTTCGTCGGTGACGATGCACAAGCCGGAGACTTTGGCGGCAAAAAATTCGTTTAATTTTTCAATCGCCGCGTGATAAGTTAAATTGCGGGCGAGGCGTGTGTCGAACGAAACGACCGACCAGACGGGCGCGTTTAAATCGCCGGAAAAATCTTCGGTCGCCGCTTCTTCCCGAAGATTTGCATTTGCCTGCCGTTCGCTTTGTTCGTTTTCTGTTTCCGGCGTTTGATTCATTGTTTTGGTCGGCATCTTCGCAAAAGTTTCCTTTAAACTTCCGGTTTATCTGCACTCTAGCACGGATTTTCTATCAATGTAAAAGTTTTAACCGCCTTGTAATTTCAGAAAACGCTTGATTTAGAACGAATGTTCCGAATAATTTCGGTGAAGCGAAATTGAAATTGTGCGCGTAAATTTGGTTATAATCAAAAAATGAACAATCATCCGGTAATTTTTCTCACCGGCTTTCCGGGTTTTATCGCTGCCCGCCTGGTCGAGCGGCTGGCGGCGCGCGACACAAAATTTTTTCTGCTCGCGCAAACTGCTTTTGTCGGGCAAGCCGAAAATGAAATCGAACGCATCGCCGCCGCGAAAAATCTGCCGGCGGAAAATTTCACGGTTCTCGAAGGCGACATCACGCAAGAAAATCTCGGCATCGAAAGCGACGAATTAAAAACCGTTCGAGCGACGGCGACCGACGTTTTTCATCTCGCCGCCGTTTACGATTTGAGCGTGAAAAAAGATTTGGCTTTTCGAGTCAATGTCGAAGGCACGCGCCGCGTTAACGAATTCGTCAAAACCTTGAAAAACCTGCGCCGCTATAATTACATTTCGACCTGTTACGTGGCGGGAAAACGCACCGGTGAAATTCTCGAAATCGAGCTGGAACATAATGCCGGTTTTCGGAATTTTTACGAAGAAACGAAATATCTGGCGGAAGTCGAAGTCGAAAGTTTGAAAGGCGATTTGCCGGTGACGATTTTTCGCCCGTCGGTCGTCGTCGGCGATTCGGCGACGGGCGAAACGGCAAAATACGACGGCATCTATTCGTTGATCAATTACCTTCGAAAAGCCCCGAATTTACTGCGCTTCGTCAACGTCGGCAATTCGGCGGTCAAATTAAATCTCGTTCCCGTAGATTTCGTCGTCGAAGGCATCGCCGCGCTATCGGCGGACGAAAACGCCGCCGGCAAAACCGTCGCGCTCGCCGACCCGAATCCTCTGACGACCGAACAGCTTTTCGACACGATTGCCGAATCTTTAACAAACAAACAATCAATTATCAAACCGCCCGCGCAGCTCATCGAAAAATCTCTGCTGCTGCCGTTCTCGCCGATTGTTTCCGGCTTGCCGTTTCCGTCGGTGCCGTATTTTTTCGTGCCGCAAACTTACGATACAAACGTCGCCGAAACGTTGCTCGCCGCGCATAATATCGCTTGCCCGGACTTTAAATCCTACGTCGGAAATCTTTTGAAATTTGTCGAAGCGCATCCGAAATTGTGATTTTTAAATAAAAACAGGCTTCTCTATTGGCAATACTCTACAATTCAAACTGTTCTGTTTATGTTTTGATTGTGCAATATCGAAAGTCGGTATTTAATCAATTTAATAATAATTAAAAAATCGCTTAACTATGTTTAATAAAACAGCTTAGCGTGTTGAAGTCTTATCTAAAATCTATTTTACTTTTAAGATGGAAATGTATTATCATCCCCGCTATGAGATATGCTTTCACTCTAGTTTGCGGAAATAGAATAGAGATACCCAAATTTTTTAACCTCTTACAAAAAGGACTTCCACCGAAAGATAGAAGTTCGGTTGGTTTGCTTTTTGGAGTTAGTAAAAATCCGGCAGTTATAAATGGCAGAGGAATAGGTGTTGATATTAGTTACCAAAGCGCGTCAGGCAATTTTAACGCTTTGAAAACCATTGCCAATGATTTTACTGCCAATAGCGAATTAAAGTTCGTCAAAACAGGAGAAGGTCTTGACTCAAATCATGCTTCGGTAACAAACGGTCTTTTAGTGCTGACTCCGGCTCGAAAAACTAAATATTTTAATGGCAAAGATTTTTCCTTAACGCCAAAAGATTTTGTCGGATGGACAACGTATCCGCCGGAAAACCCTCCAAGTATTACCGAGTATCCGGCTTATTCAACCGAGAAAGTAACAAGAGCTAATGTTTTGGCTGACCAAACTGATCTAATGGTTGTAATAACAATTTATCACGAATTAAGGGCGCACGCCTTGCTTTCTCAAACCGGGCGTAAGCCTTCTCTTGGCAATCACGGATTGCCGCTGGTTGAAGCCGAGGTAAAAGCTGCTGAATCAGAAGCTCAAACTAATTTTTATTTGTAGATTTAGAATATGAAAATTTTTATCAAATCTATTTTTCTATTATTAATTTTGTCTGTCGGGCATCTGATAATCTCAGCTCAAAGTCAAAAAGGATTTGTTTATCTCAATCAAGAGGAAACTAAAAATCAAGCTGTCAAAAAAGTATTGCCGACACCCGTTTCGGTAGTTAAAAAGCAGCAAGTAATTATTCAATTATTTACAAATATAAAAGGTATTGTAAATCGCGTAAAAATCAAAAAAGGATCGGCTGTTTTAGCAAACGCTTCCGAAATAGCGGCAAAACAATGGGAATTTAGACCATTGAAGAAGAAAGGACATTACGTAAAAATGGTAGGAATAATTATTTTTACTTTCACGAATGCAAAAATAGAAATATAGTTAATTAAACATTGATTAATTTTTGTTATCGCTCTATTTATAACGACATTAACACTTTCTTTTTCTGCGCTACAGACGGTTTTTATAGTTAGGAGTAACACAATTGAAAAGTAAAACAGGTTTTCATCCTATTAGAACCGGCGCGGGAAACGCATTTGCGCTAATTGTTCGGAAAAAGGAAAAGAAAATAAGAAATAATAAAATTTTCAAATTTACATTAGTTGTGTTAATCCTGAATATCTTATGTTCGGCTTGTCAGATTGCTGAATCTCAAAGTCGTTCAAGCGAGAATGCGAATCCAACTCCTCCGTCTGTAAAATCCGACAATGAAAAGCGTTGGGAGAAGGAAAAGTTAATTTTGTCAAACCTTCTTGATAATATCGAAAGAAAATTGAAGGAAAAAGACAAAAGCTATAAAACTATGACTAAAACATCTCGAAAACCGCCGGAATACACTCTATAGCGGTTTTCAATTGAATAAACACCAGTGACAGGTTAGCCTGGTATAATGAA
>CAXSGY010000015.1:0-133290 GCA_964237235.1 uncultured Pyrinomonadaceae bacterium | reverse complement strand
TTCGGGCGGCAACGCAAACGGCGACGGCGGCGGCGGAATCGGAACTTTGCTTTTGTTGAATTTGTTCCGCGACCAAATGCACAAAAACGGCAACGGTAACGGAAACGGCAGCGACGATAAGGCTAGAATCGGAAAAGCTGAAATCGGCTAAATTGTGCGTGTTAGAAGAAAAGAAGACACGGAAATTGAAAGATTTCCGTGTCTTCTTTTCTTGAGGGGCGAAAATTCTACTGCTGATACGAATCGTCAATCCTATCGAGTTTTCTCAGCAAAGCGGGAAAAACCAGATCCGCGCCCATTCCTTTCGTTACGGCGGCGACTTGCGCCTGTGCGCCCGCAATAATCGGCGCGGGAACGGAAATTAATTCGTTGCCGCCGGTTTGCGCCAGAATTTGAATTCGGCACGAGCTTTCCAAAACATACATAAACAGAAACGCTTCCGCCGCCGATTTACCGCAGGTTAAAAGTCCGTGATTTCGCAGAATCATAAAATTGTTCGCGCCCAAATCGTCAACCAGACGCGGCTTTTCCGCTTCATTCAGCGCGATGCCTTCATAACCGTGATAAGCGAGATTGGACAGCGGCAGAATTGATTGCTGCGACAGCGGCAGAAGCCCGTCTGCCTGCGCCGAGACCGCGACACCATAGAGCGAATGAACGTGCAGAACACATTGAACGTCGTGTCTGGCTTGGTGAATCGCGCCGTGAATCGTAAAGCCGGCGGGATTTATCGGATGCGGCGAATCGAGTAATTTTTCGCCGTTTAAATCAATTTTAACCAGACTCGAAGCCGTGATTTCTTCAAATAAAAAACCATACGGATTAATCAAAAATTCGTTTTCCGTGTCCGGCACCCGCGCCGAAATATGCGTAAAAACCAAGTCGTCCCAGCCGTAAAGCGCGACCAGCCGGTAAACGGCGGCGAGTTCGACGCGCGTTTGCCATTCTTCTGCTGAAACCTGTTCTTTAACCGAAATTGCCGCGCTTGCCTGCATCATAAATAATTCTCCTGATAATTTGAAATCTGAAACTTTAATTTAGTGTCCGCCGCCGCCCGCGCCGGGCTTGTTTTTCTTGAGCAAAAAGGCGAGCGGCATCGCGCAGATGATTATAATCATTAAAAAATAAAACGCATCCAGAAACGAGAGCATTGACGCTTGCCGCAAAACCTGTGCATACATCAAACCTTTCGCCTGTGCCGCCGCGTCCATCGCGGCTGCGCCGCGCTGCTGCAAAATTTGCGTCGCCTGGTTGAGCCATTCGACGGCGTTCGGGTTGTATTCGGTCGTGTAATAGCCGAAGGCATTGATGTGAGATTGCGAACGGCGCGATAAAATCGTCGAGAGAATCGCAATGCCGAAGCTGCCGCCCAGATTGCGTCCGAGATTCATCAGAGCCGAGACGTTATTCGATTTGCCCGGCGGAATTCCCGTGTAAGCCGCCGTATTGATCGGCACAAACAAAAACGCCAGACCGAATGCCTGATACGCCCGCGCCCACGCCAGATCCGAATAAGCCGCGTTCAAATTAAGCCCGACCAGATTCCAGAGCGCGGCGGCGGAGACGATTAAACCGAATAAAATCAGCCAGCGCGCCTGCACGCGCGGCAGCAAAATGCCGCCGACAATCGGCATCATTGCCATCACGACAAAACCGCCGGGCGAGATGACCAATCCGGCGGTGACGGCATCGTAACCGAACAAAGTCTGCGTCATCAAAGGCAGCAGAAACGTCGAACCGAACAAAATGAATCCGAGCGCGAATAGAAGCACGAACGAACTCGCAAAATTGCGGTCAAGCAGCATTCGCACGTCAACCGCCGGATTTTTTTGACGAAATTCCCAGATAATCCCGACGGTTAAAGCGACGGCGGCGACGACCGCGAATTTGATGATAAAGCTCGACGCGAACCAGTCTTCGCGGTTGCCTTCGTCCAGAACGATTTCGAGCGAGCCGATGCCGACGGCGATCAGGAGAATGCCGAGCCAGTCAATCGAAAATCCTTCCTTACGCATTCGTTCCTGTTCAATCGCCGTGCTTTTCGGCTCGTGAACGAACATCCAGGTCAGAAAAAGCGAAAGAATGCCGACCGGAATGTTGATGAAAAAAATCCAGTGCCACGAATAATTATCCGTAATCCAGCCGCCGACCGTCGGACCGATGGCAGGCGCGAAAACCACGCCGAGACCGTAGATGGCAAAGGCGATGCCGCGCTTTTCCGGCGGAACGGAATCGGCGATGATTGATTGTTCGGACGGCGCGAGTCCGCCGCCGCCCAAACCCTGCAAGATGCGAAAGAAAATCAGCATTCCGAGATTCGTCGAAAGTCCGCACATCAACGAGCTGACGACGAACAGCACGACGCACGTCATATAAAAACGCTTGCGTCCGAAAAACGTCGCTAGCCAGCCCGAAATCGGCAGAATAATCGCGTTCGCCACCAAGTAGGAAGTCAAAACCCACGCCGCTTCTTCCTGTCCGGCGGATAAACTTCCGGCGATGTGCGGCAGCGCGACGTTGGCGATGGAAGTGTCGAGAACCTCCATAAACGTCGCAATCGTCAAAATGACGATAATCAAAATCGGATTAATCGCCGGTCTGGTTTTTTCGATTGTCGTTCCGAGTTCGGCTGCGTTCGTCGCCATAAATTACTTGTAATAAATCGAAAATTACGCGTTGAAAACTTTTCTGAAAAAAGCCGCGTTTAATGCGCGCCCGGCGGCGGCTTGCTGCCTTTGACGCGCTTGAGCAGAAACGCCGCCGGAGCAGCCAGCAAACACAAAATGGCGAGCAGGCGAAAATTGTCGATATACGATAAAACCGATGCCTGGCGAACGAGCGTGCCGTAGATCGAGCCATAGGCTTGTTCCAAACTTCCGCCCGCGCCGAGGCTGTTTTGAATATTCTGAACGGCGGCTTGAAACGCCGGATTATATTGATTCAAATAACCGGAAAGAATATTCTGATGCGTTTGTTCGCCGCGCGCCAGCAAGGTGGTCATCGCGGCGATGCCAATGCTGCCGCCGGTGTTTCGCATCAGATTGTAAATTCCCGAAGCGTTGCCGATTTGGTCCTGCGGCAAAGTTCCCATCGCCGAAGTCGTCAGCGGCACGAACACGAAACCCATCGCAAAACCGCTGATAATCATCGGAATTATAATGTTACTCTGCGCGATTTCCAGATTGATGCCGGTGAAAATATATGTCGAATATGCCAGCACGAGAAAACCGAACGCGATTAAATAACGCGCGTCAACTTTGCCGATAAGTCGCCCGACGATCAGCATCGAAACGACCGAACCGAAACCGCGCGGGCTGACCGCCAAGCCGCTCTCGACCGCCGGATAACCCAGCAGTGTCTGCAAAAACAGCGGCAAAAGCGCGGTCGAGCCATATAAAACCACGCCGACGCAGGCGATTAAAACCGCGCCGACCGCAAAATTTCGATTGAGAAAAACGCGCAGATTGACAATCGGTTCGTCGGTGGTCAATTCCCACATCACGAACATCAGAAGCGAAGCGACGGCAACCGCGGTCGTCAAAATTATCGTCGGAGACGAAAACCAATCGCGCTGCTGTCCCAAATCCAAAGTCAATTCGAGTGTCGCAAGCCCCAGAGCCATCAAACCGAAACCGATATAATCAATGCGACCGGGCTTTTGATTTCGCAGATACGGCGGGTCTTCGACGAACGTATTCGCCATAAACGCCGCGATAATTCCGATGGGCAAATTGATGTAAAAAATCCAACGCCACGAATAATTGTCGGTGATCCAGCCGCCCAAAGTCGGACCGATAATCGGCGCGACGACCACGCCCAAACCGTAAATTGCCATCGCCGAGCCGCGTTTCTGCGGCGGGAAACTTTCCAGTAAAACCGATTGGGCGATTGGCTGCAGCGCGCCGCCGCCCGCGCCCTGCAAAATTCTGGCGACGATCAGCATCGTCAGATTCGTCGCCGCGCCGCACAAAGCCGAAGCCGCCGTGAAAATTATGATGCAGACGATTAAAAATTTCTTGCGCCCGAACACGGTCGTCAGCCAGCTCGTCGCCGGCAGAACGATGGCGTTGGCGATCAGATAGCTCGTTAAAACCCAGGTCGCTTCTTCGGTCGAAGCCGACAAATTTCCGGCGATGTGCGGCAAAGCGACGTTCGCCACAGACGTATCGAGAACTTCCATAAACGTCGCCAGCATCACCGCCGACGCGATCAGCCACGGATTAAAGCTCGGAGTCCAGGGCTTTGCCGCTTCCTGCACGTCCAAATCCGGCGGCGCGCCGACGCTTGATTGTTCGACTGAGGTTTTTTCGCTCACTTAATTTCGTCTGAAATAATTTCCAGGAAAATTTTTAGAAAACAAAATTATTAAAATAAAAGAACAATTGACAGCGTTGAAGGGGATGCAGAGGATATTTTCAAACCGGTGTTTCTGCTAATTTCAAAAAAATCCCGTTCATCCCGTCCATTCCTATTAATTGTTCTTTTTTCATTCACGACTTTCAGCGAACCTTCACGCTCGGCTCGACCGACATTCCCGGCGCGAGTAAGTGAACTTTATCGGGCTGCTCGTCAAACACGATTTTTACGGGAACGCGCTGCACGACTTTGACGTAATTGCCCGTCGCGTTTTCCGACGGCAAAAGCGAAAAGCGCGAACCCGTGCCGGCTTGAAAACTTTCGATTTTGCCGTGAAATTCCTGATTCGGATAAGCGTCAACTTCGATGTCAACCGGTTGTCCGATTCGTATTAATTCAAGCTGCGTTTCCTTGAAATTCGCCACCACCCAAATTTCGTCCGACTGCGAAATCGCCATCAAAGCCGAGCCGGGTTGAACGAGCTGACCTTCTTCAATCGTTTTGCGCGTCACCGTTCCGTCTTCGGGGGCATAGATTTTCGTGTAGGAAAGATCGAGTTCGGCTTCTTTGATGGCAGCTTCGGCTTGCGCGATTTGGGCTTCGGCGGTGCTGACCTGCGATTCGCTCGCGGCGATGCGTTCCGGCGCAGCTTGCGCGTCCTGCAATCGTCCGGCGGATTCATTGACTTGCGACTGCGACAAATCTATCTGGGCGACTGACTGCTTGTAATTTTCCCGCGCCGTCGCCACGTTCGCCTGTGCTTCGCCCACGCGCGACTGCGCCGCGTCAACCTGTTTCTGCGCTTCGAGCAGACGCGCCTGCGCCAATTGCAAAGCGTTCGTCGCCTGATCGAGCGATTGTTTGGAAATGTCGCCGTTGTTGAAAAGATTTTGGCGGCGGTTAAATTCGACTTGTGCAAGGCGCAGATTCGATTCGGCTTGCGGAATCTGCGTGCGGGTTTGCGCCAGATTCGCCTGCGCGGTTTTAACGGCGGACTGCGCTTGATCGATTTGTGATTGTTTGGCGTTCGCCGCGCGCCGCGTCTGCTCGACGTTCGAGCGCGTCGTTTCTAAATTTGAACGCGCCTGCGACTGCGATGCTTCGGTAGTTTTTTTGGTTAAATCGGTGGTCGCCTGCGCCTGCCCGCGCTGCGCCTGCGCCGCTCGAAGCTGCGCCTGCGCCTGCTCTAGTTTCGTTTCGTAATCCTTCGATTCAAGCTCGACGAGCAAATCGCCTTTGTGAACCGACTGGTTCGATTTGACGTAAACTTTTTTGACATACGCCGAAACCTTCGGACTGATTTGCGTGACATCGCCGTCAATAAAAGCATCGTCGGTCGATTCGTACTGCCGCGCGTAAAGCCAGTAAATTGAACCGGCAACCGCCGCGACGAGCAGGACCGCGCCGCCGATTAAAAGCGGCAATTTGCCGCGCTTTTTCTTCGGCTCGCCGTCCGCATTTTTTCCACCGTTCGATTCGACGACTTTTTCGCCCTGATCTGTCTCAGTTTGATTTTCCCGTGCCTTGTCCGATTCGTTCGCCGCAACCGTCTGCGCGTCGGTTGGCGAATCCTTTTGTTCAGCTTCGACGTTCGCCGAACCGCCTGTTTCCCGTCCCTTATTCGTCTTCTCGTCCATTTTTCAAATTGTCTCTAAGTTAGTAATTACTTACTTACTTTATCTCATTTTTTCGCAGTTTTGTCAACGGTTTGCGACAAATTTCACATTCCCGTCGGAAAAGTTTCCGGCAAATCCTCGCGCGTCCAGCCAGAAGTTTTACCGAGCGGTTCGACGGCGACGGTTTCGTCGAAATGGATTACGCCGTCGAATTGTTCGGCGAGCCGGGCGGCGAAATAATGACTGACACGCTCGGTTTCCGGGCGGTAAATAACGCCGATGGCGCGCGTCAGCAGCGGTTCGCTCAACGCTTTTTTAATTTCCGCGTCGCGCATATTCAGGAAAAAATTCGGGATTTCCGTTTCGTGAAAAAGTTTTTCGTAACTGTCTTTGATCGCCGGACGAACTCGTTTGAGCCGCGCCGGTTCGTCCCAATCAAAAGTCGCCGTGACCGTTCCCGTGTTGGTCGTAAAGCCGATGTTGACTGCCTGATCGCCGTATTTTTCGCGCACGAGCTGCCCGACGTTCCATTCGCCGCGCTCGCCCATCTCGGTCGCCCGCGCGTCGCCGAGGTGCGAATTATGCGCCCAGACGACGATTTTCGCCGCGCCGTTTTCCGTCTCGAGATGCACGGCAATCGTCTGAAGCGTTTCCGCCATATGGCGGTCGCGCAAGTTCCAGCTCGACACGCGCCCTCGAAACATCTGCCGGTAGTATTCTTCGGCGTTTTTGACGAGCCGGGCGTTTTGTTCGGCGAAAAAGAACGCTTCGCGGGCGAGAAATCCGTCGCGGTTTGCGTATTCGGCGGCGCGTTTTCGCAAATCAACGAGCTGGCTGACGGCTTCGCTTTCGCAGGCGTTCGACAAATCGAAGCTCGCCGCATAGCCGTAAGCCTGCGGATTTTCGCCGAATTGGTCGAAACACGAATAGCGAAACCGCGCCCGCCGCGCCGCGTCCGGGTCAACTTTGTCCAAATACGTCAAAACCGCGTTCATCGAAGCGTGCAGACTGTATAAATCAAGCCCGTAGAATCCGATTTTGCGATTCGGCGGCGCAATTTCCGCGTTAAAATCGCGCAGCCATTCGACAAATTCCAAAACGACTGCGTTGCGCCACATCCACAGCGGAAATTTTTGAAAATCGCCGAGCGATTCCTCCGCCGTTTCATCACTGCCGATGCCGCGCACAAAGCGGTTGACGCGATATGCATCCGGGAAATCGGCTTCGACCGCGATTGCCGCGAACGATTTTTCGACGATCAATCTTTTCGTAATCTCGGCGCGATATTTATAAAATTCGTGCGTGCCGTGCGACGCTTCGCCGATCAAAACAAAATTTGCGTCGCCGACGAGCGCGAGAATTTCGTCCGCGACATTTTCGGTATTTTCGATTTTGACGGCTTTTTGTTTAATTAAATCAACTGTTGACATAAAATTTTCCTCTTCGGGAGTGCGGACGGAAGCGTCCGCCGACGAGCGGCGACGTTGTTCGATTGCCGTCGCGCGACTTGACGGTAACGGGCGTGTCATTTATCTAACAAAACATAAATCTTCGCGCGGACGAAAAACTTGCGCCGAATTCTCCTTTTATCCGCTTCGATAATTTTTATGTTAGGATTTTCTTTGGCTGAAAACAGTATGATTGAAAACATACAAACCACGCGTTTTGAAAACGAATTGACGATTCTCACAGACCGTATGATCGAAGTGCGCTCGGCGACGCTCGGATTTTTTTTCAGAAAAGGCTCGCGCCACGAGCCGGACGAATTAAACGGCATTTCGCATTTTATCGAACACGCCGTTTTTAAGGGAACGAACCGCCGCACGGCTCTGGACATTGCGGTTGAAACCGACCGTTTGGGCGGCAATCTCGAAGCCTTTACGATGCACGAAGAAACCGCCTTCGCCATCAAAGTCATTGACAAACAAATCGCGCAGGCGTTCGATTTGCTCGCCGATATGCTTTTGAATCCGCGTTTCGACGAAAAGGAATTAAAACGCGAACAGCGCGTCATCATCGAAGAAATTAAAATGACCGAAGATACGCCCGAAGACGTTTTGGGCGAGCTTTTCAACGAACGACTTTTCCCGAATCATCCGCTCGGGCTTTCCATCGCCGGAACGCCGAAAACGGTGCGGACTTTCGACCACGAAACGACCCGAAAGTTTCACGCCGAAACTTTCAACGCCGGAAATTTAATCATCGCCGCCGCCGGCAACATCGAGCATCAGCAAATCGTTGATTTAGCCGAAAAGTTTTTCGGAAGTAAAGCGAAAAAAATCCAAAATCTAAAATCTAAAATCCAAAATCCGAAGATTGCCGCGCCGATTTTAATCAAAAAAAATAAGACGCTCGAACAAGCGCACATTATCATCGCCGCGCCGTTTGTTGACGCGCGCAGCGAACGAAGATATGCCGCCGACATTCTGGCGAACGCGCTCGGCGGCGGAACTTCGTCGAGGCTCTGGCAGCGCATTCGTGAAGAAAAAGGCTTGGCGTATTCGGTCGGCGCGAGCGCGGCGATGTATCAGGACTGCGGCGTTTTTCAAATCTACGCCGGAACATCGCCGAAACAAACCGCCGAAGTTTTGGACATTTCCATCGAAGAGCTGCGCGATGTCGCGCGTAACGGAATTTTCGAAGACGAATTGAATTTGCAGAAACAGCAGATCGTCGCTTCGATTCTGCTCGGTTTGGAAGATTCGAGCGTTCGCGCCGCGACTCTGGCACGGCTCGAAATGGTTCATGGCAGACAAATTTCTTTGGAAGAAACGCTCGAAAAAATCGAAGCCGTGACGCTTGAAGAAGTTCAGACAATCGCGCGTGAATTTTTCCAAACCGAAAAAATATCGTTCGGCGCGTTGGGAAATTTGAACGGCTTGAAAATTAAAAGAGAACGACTGGAAATTTGACGCGAAAGCCGCATCGCCGTCGAAGGAGGCGGTAACTTTTCATTTCGCGCCAAAGATTTTCAAAAGTAAAAATGATTAACGTCAGCGAATTTTTCGGCGACATCGATATTTATCTTTTCGACCAGATTTTGAAAAATCGTTTTGCGCCGGCAATGAAAATTCTCGATGCCGGCTGCGGCGGCGGGCGCAATTTAGTTTATTTTCTTCGCAACGATTTGCAGGTTTTCGCCGTTGACCAAAACCCCGAAGCCGTCGAATATGTTCGCCGTCTCGCCCGAACGCTCGCGCCCGCACTCGCGCCGGAAAATTTTCAGATTTCAGCCATCGAAAAACTGCCTTTCGCCGACGAAACATTCGATTGGGTTTTGAGCAACGCGGTGCTTCATTTTGCCGACAATGATATTCAGTTCGACGAAATGCTCGGAGAAATGTGGCGCGTTTTAAAGCAATCGGGAATTTTATTTGCGCGGCTCGCTTCGACGATTGGAATCGAAGACAAGCTAGAAAAAATCGCCGAACGCCGGTATTTACTGCCCGACGGCAGCGAACGATTTCTTGTTGACGAGCAGATGCTGATCGAAGCGACGGAAAAACTCGGCGGCGTTTTGATCGAGCCGATCAAAACGACCAACGTGCAGAATCTGCGATGTATGACGACCTGGATAATTCGTAAAAACGGTTTTTAGACGGCGTATTTAATCGGGTCAACCGCGCCCGCCCGTTCAAATCCGCGCAGCCGCAAAGCGCACGAATCGCATGTTCCGCAAGCCAAATCTTCGCGGCGGTAACACGACCAGCTTAATTCAAGCGGCGCATTTAATTCCAAGCCTTTTTTGACGATTTCCGCCTTCGATAAATGAATAATCGGCGTGATGATTTTGATGTCGGTTTCGGGTTTCGTCCCCGCATCAATCGTCCGTTCAAACGCCGCGTAAAATTCCGGTCGGCAATCGGGATAACCGCTCGAATCCTCGCTGACCGCGCCGATGTAAATTCGATTCGCTTCTAAAACCTCCGCCCAGCTCGTCGCAATCGCCAGTATATTCGCGTTGCGAAACGGCACATACGAAGTCGGAATTTCCTTCGATTCTAAATCCGCTTTCGTTACTTCAATTGACGTATCGGTCAAACTTGAGCCGCCGATTTTCGCTAAATACTCAATCGAAACATCGAGCCGTTTTTCGACTGCGTAAAAATCCGCAATATCGTTAAACGCTTGTCGCTCGCGCCGTTCGGTGCGTTGTCCGTAAGAGACGTGCAGAAACGCGATTTCGTCGTTTTTCTGTTTGGCGATTGCCGCCGTCACGCACGAATCCATTCCGCCGGAAACGAGGATGATTGCTAAATTTGATTTCTTCATTTTAATTTTTGCCTACGAAACGCAAAAAAAAAACGAAAAAGATTTTTAAATTTATTTTCGTTTCTTTCGTGTGTTTCGTGGGCGATATTTCTAAACTCCGTGAACGTCTTTGCCCCAAATGTATTTATGCAGCTGCAAATTTAGCCGCACCTTTAAACTGCTTTGCGCGACGGTTTCGGCGATTTCCTGTAAATTTTCGATGCCGAAAATCGGCGAGATTAAAATCTCTTTCGCGCGCTTTTCCAAATCGTATTTTGCGATGATTTCCCTGGCGAATTCCCAATCGTTTAAATCGGCGATGACGAACTTTACTTCGTCTTTTTCCGCGTTTAAGCGTTCGAGATTCGCCCAGTGATTGCGTTTTGATTCGCCTGACGCGGGACATTTTACGTCCAAAATTATCTTGGCGCGCTCATCAATTTTTTCAATCGAAAAAAATCCGCCGGTTTCGATTAAAACTTCGTATCCTTTGTCTAAAAGTTCGTTGATAAAAGGATAAACATTTTTCTGCGCGAGCGGATCGCCGCCGGTCACTTCGACTAAATTGCAATCGAATTTTTCGAGTTGCGCGAAGATTTCCTCGAATGAAATTTTCGTTCCGCCGGTAAATGTATATTCGCTGTCGCACCAAACGCAGCGCATTGGGCAGCCGGTTAAGCGCACGAACGCGCACGGTCGTCCGGCGTGTGAAGATTCGCCCTGAATCGAGAGAAAAATTTCCGTAATGCGTAAATCCATAAAAATCGAATTCACAGATTAGCACAGATGAATTTAATGGAAAATGGAAAACGGAAAACGGAAAATTTAAGAAGATTCCTAAATTTTCCGTTTTCCGTTTTCCATTTTCCGTTTCATCAACGGTTTTGCGGCGAAATAAATGTTACCGCTTCAATCTCCGCCAGAGCCGCGATTTTTTCAATCGCAATGCGTCCGACTAACGCTTTTGCCGAAGTCATTTCCGCGATTGATTCAAAACCGAGTTTTTTCAATTCTTCGACGGTTTCCGGTTTGATTTCCTTGACGCGAACGATAATTTCCGCCGTGCCGTTTTTGACGAATTCAGATTCGTCAGCCGCCGCCGGTTTGTTGTTTTTCAAACGCTCGACTAAAGATTTAATCGAAGAATGATATTTGTTCGGTTTAAGCTCGACGCGGACGTTTTGCAAATCCGGCGCGACGTTGACGGTTTTAGTTTTCGCCGCGAAATTATAAGCGATTACGCCGGTAATTTTAGCGATTTCCGCCGAAAATTTCGGAATCTCAAACTTCGCGTTTCGCGCCGCCGTTTCGCTCGTTTGATAAAACGCCTTGTCGCCTGAAACGGCTTTGGCGGTAACGATATTGCCGTTCGCGTCGAGCGTTACTTCGACTTTAACCGCGCCGTTTGTTTTTGCCGTTTGCGGATAAATCGGTTTCGGCAAATCGGTCGCTTTGATTGATTGCAAAAAGTTTTGCCTTTCCTCATCTGAAATAATAAACGAATTTTCGTTGCCGCTTGCCCCGTCAATTTGAAATTGCCCGCCGACTGGTCTTGGAGTAGCGGACGGTTTAACTTTCAGCAAACTTCCGAAGGCTGTTCCTTTCGGAAGTTTTTCTATACTTTGCCTGCTTATATTGGTTTGAATCTTGCTATCGTTTGAATCAATTGTAGTGGTCGAGAAAGACTGAATCTCAACCGCTTCATTTCCGAAAATCCCTTCGCGGCTTACGCCTTCGGGCATTTCGACGGGAACTTCGATTCTTCTCGGCTGTCCGCCGTCGGTGACGATGCGTTCTTCGACGGCGACGAACGACGTGAATTGCGTCAGCAGGCGATATTCGATTCCGAGATTTGTAATCGTATCTTTGACCTCGGTTTTGACGTTGCCGTTTTGAATTCCCTGATAATCCTGCGCCATCAAATCGTCAATTCTGGTGCGCGCCCAGAGCGTCGCCAGCACATCGTGGTCGGGTTCGTTTTCGGGAAAATTGACGTTGATTTCCCGAACCGTTTCGCGTCCGAATGATTTGCCTTTTAATTTTATCGTTCCCGTGCCGCCTTTCGTGTAGCGTCCGTGAACGATGACGGGTTTCGCGCTGAATAAATCGTTGATTCGTTTCGGATAAACGTCGGCGACCTGCAAATCGCCGAAGTCGAGCGAAATATCGGTTAGAAGCGGACTTCTGACGCGCTCGTGAAAGCGTTTCGCGGCGGCAGAACCGTCATCGTTAAGCGCGACGTATTCGACTTCGCCGCGTCCTTCCTCCGCCATTTTGTCGAGGAGAATATGGTTGACCGAACTGCCGATGCCGAACGAAAAAACTCTGGCGTTCGGATGTTTCTGAATTTCGCCGATAATTTCCAAATCGTTGCCGATGTAACCGTCGGTCATAAAACAAACGACGCGAAGATGCTGCTGCGAATCCGACGGATCGAGCGCGGCTTTGATGGCTTTCATCATTTCCGTTCCGCCGCCGCCCTGCCGCGATTGCAAAAAAGCCCGCGCTTTCGCCAGATTTTCTCTGGTCGCGGGAACGGGTTTATCAAACAAAATCGCCGTGTCGCCCGCGAAAGTTATCAAATTAAAAGTGTCCTGCGGATTTAATCCGTCGAGCGCGAGCTTCATCGCTTCCTTCGCTTTTTCAATCGGAAAACCTTCCATCGAGCCGCTCGTGTCAAGAACGAAAACGATCTCCTTCGGTGTCGCGTCCTGCGGTCGGACTTCATCGGGCGGCTGTAAAATCAAAGTAAAATATCCGCCTTTTTCGCCGCGATGCGTCAACACAGCATCTTCGATTCGTTTGCCGCTCACGTCGTAACGCAAAATAAAATCTTTGTTTGGAATCGTTTTTTCGTCTTTCAATTTAATTTCGTAACTGTTTGCCGAGCGCATCGCCGATTCGATTTCGTGCGATTTCGATTGGATATTTTCGATTGGAACGCCCGCATCCAACTTCACGGAAATTGAAATATCGTGTCCGGCGCGGGTCAAAGCGGGCATCGGCGTAATTTTTGAAGCATCGGGAACCTGCGTCGTGTCGGGCGCGAAACCGCCGCCCTGTTTGCCTACTTCGTTGCCCGGAATATAACGCGGTCCGACGACCATCGGAAAGGTAAATTGATACGCTCCGCCATCGTATTTCAAAGTTTCGACGTAGCTGATCTCGATGATAATTTTTTCATTCGGCAGAATATTGGCGATTGACTGCGTAAAAATATTCGGGCGTTCCTGATCTAAAAGAGAAGCGATTTGACCGTTCGATTTCGCCGCTTCGTAAACCTCGCGGGCTTCTTCGCGCTTCAAAATTTTGCCGCGCACGACGCGCTCGCCGATTCGCATCGTCATATCGTCAACCGCCGCGTTGTTCGGCAGAGGAAAAACGTAGACGGCTTCGATTTTCTCCGAGAAATTATTTTCAAATTCCTGCGTAACTTTGACCCTCGACAAAAATCCGCTGATTTCCGCCTGCACATTCGTCTGTTTGAGCGGACACGCGCCCAAAGATTTCCCATTCGCGCCGACGGCTTCGAGTCCGCCCTGCGTTACCGTTTGCGCCTGAATACCGACCGCGTAAAAAAGACAGAACGCTATTGCTAATATTATTTTTCGCATTGCTTTACCTCAAAATTTAGATGGAACGCGGACACTTTTGTCCGCATCAGGTGCCAAGCGAATCGCTGAGCTAACAACGCTCCGCAAAAACAACCGAAGTCTGCGGGCAAGAGTGTCCGCGTTCCGTTTATTTTTTTCCGTGAATGTTTCAGTTAGTTCGTAGTTTGAATCCTGCAAACAGTTGCTTTTCGGAAAAATTTAATTAAAAGACAATTCGGGAACGCGACGAATTCTGAAATCTTGCGGCTTTCTGGAAAAGAAAATTAAATTCCGCGCTTTCGCCGGGACTTTTTCGTTTTAAAAAGTTTGAGTTACAATTTTCCGAACGAGAGGAAAAATTTATGCGAAAACAATTAAAAGATTTTATTGAAGCCATCGGCAAAGACGCGATTGCGATTATCCCGGCGGCGCACGAAGTAACGCGCAGCTATGACACGGAATTTAAGTTTCATCAAGACCCGGATTTTTATTATCTGACCGGTTTTCCCGAACCCGATGCGATTGCCGTCATTGATCCGGCGAACCGAAAAAATCCATATACTTTGTTTGTCCGCCCGCGCGATCCGAAGATGGAAACGTGGTATGGACGGCGCGCAGGAACGGAAGGCGCGATAAAAAATCACGGAGCGGACAAGGCGTTTTCGATTGATAAATTTCCCGCCGAACTCGCCAAATTAATCAACGGACACGAAAAACTGTTCTACCGTTTCGGCGTTGACAATAAATTAGACCAACAGATTTTGACGTATCTTTCGGCGCAAAGATTTCGGCGGCTCAGAACCGCGTATCCGCCGCACACCATCGTTGACCCGATTATTTTGATACACGAAATGCGCCTGCACAAAACCGCGGGAGAAGTCGAGCTGATGCAAAAATCAGCCGACATCGCGGCGGACGCGCACATCGCGGCGATGAAAACGGCAAAGGCGGGAATGAACGAATCGAGTGTCGAAGCCGTCATCGAACATCATTTTCGTATGAACGGCGCGAGCGGCGTAGCGTATAATTCGATTATCGGCGGCGGCGAAAACGCGACGATTTTGCATTACGTCGAAAATAATCAAACGCTCAAAGACGGCGATTTACTTTTGATAGACGCTGGATGCAGCTTTCAAGGCTACGCTTCGGACATCACGCGCACGTTTCCGGTCAACGGCAAATTTACAAAGCCGCAGCGCGAAGTTTACGACATTGTTCTCGAAACCGAAATCGAGTGTCTGAAGGCGACCGTGACGGGAACGACGATCAAGGAACGCCAGAAACTTTCCATCGAAATGCTGACCGAAGGAATGAAAAAGCTCGGGCTTCTGAAAGGCAAAACGAAGGATTTAATCAAGAAAAAATCTTTTGAAAAATATTATATGCACGGAGTCGGGCATTATCTCGGTTTGGACACGCACGATGCCGGACGCTATTTCGCCGACCACCAAGCCAAAAATTCGCGCGCCTTCGCGCCGGGAATGGTTTTAACGGTCGAACCCGGACTTTACATTCCGGCGGACGACAAAGACGCGCCCGCCAAATATCGCGGCATCGGCATTCGCATCGAAGACGACGTTTTAGTTACCGCCGACGGCAACGTCAATTTAACCGCCAGATGTCCGAAACAGGCGGAAGAAATCGAAGATTTAATGGCGCAGGCGAGAAATTAAAACGACGGGAAATTAAACTTATGAATTCTATCAAATTATCGTTTCTGTTATTTTTCGTGTCGGCAATCGGCGCGAACCTGCACGCTCAAACGACACCGGCACCAACCGCTTCGCCGACACCTGTTTTGCAGACGGTTATGCAGACTAAAATGCTTATGATTACGGGCGTTCCGCCACAGGCTCAAGCCGAATTTGCGGTGGCGGCGAAACTGATGGAAAGCGGACGACACGAAGAATCGGTTGCCGCCTACACAAAAATCATCAAAGCATATCCGAAGGTCGCGCTCGCTTATAATAACCGCGGTTTTTCCTACAGCGAACTCGGCAAACTCGATTTGGCAATCGAAAACTTCAACACGGCTATCAAACTGTCTCCGATGTCCGTTATGTATGACAATCGCGGAATGGCGTTTCTCAGAAAAGGTGATTTGACCAACGCGCTCGCGGACATTTCCAAAGCGGTCGAATTAAATCCGAAAGGCGCGCTTTCATACAGCAATCGGGCAGCCGTTTACATGAGTGCCGGAAAATTCGATTTAGCCTTAGCCGATGTCAACAAAGCGATTTCAATCACGCCCAAACAAGCGATTTATCTCTCGAACCGGTGTTTTATCAACTACAATTTGAAATTGTATGAGCAGGCATTAAAGGATTGTAACGAGTCAATTCAGCTTAACCCGAATATCGCCGTCACATACGGCACGCGCGCCGCGCTTTTTCTTCAACTGGCGAGCTTTGAATCGGCTCTAGCTGATTACGATACGGCGATAAAATTCAACATTAATCTCGGCGAGATTTATTTCAATCGCGGATTTACTTTAATAAATCTCAGCCGTTTCGACGAAGCAATCGAAAGTTTAAGCAAAGCAATCGCCGCGCGCCCGACGGCACTCGCATACATTTACCGCGCCAGGGCTTACGCCAAACTCAATCGTCCCGATTTGGAATTAGCCGACCACAATAAAGCGATTGAAATCGAGCCGTCGAACGCCATCGCTTATAACAATCGCGGGATTTATTTTTTTCAACACGACAACAAAGATGCCGCGCTCGCCGATTTCAACAAAGCCATCGAACTGAATCCGAAATTTGCTCAGACCTATCGCAATCGCGCCTTCGTGTATAAACAAACCGGCGAACCGGCGAAAGCCCAAGCCGACGAAAAAAAAGCGGCGGAACTCGAATCGAGACAGATTAAATAATCAATTTTTTCGTTATGACGCTCGAAATCATCGGCAAAAATCTTCCCGCGCTGTTCGGCGCGCTGCTCATCGCCGTTCTGTTCATTCAATCGGGACTGGACAAAGTTTTCGATTGGAAGGGCAATCTCGAATGGCTGACCGGACATTTCTCGAAAACCTTTTTGCGCGGAACGGTCGCGCCGATGCTGGCGACGATTACGTTAATGGAAATCCTCACCGGATTTTTAAGCGGCAGCGGCTTAATTTATTTCTTCACTTCCGGTTCGCTCGATTTAATTTTCTACGCTTCGATATTAGGCGCGGCATCAATCGTCGCGCTTTTTTTCGGTCAGCGCGTCGCCAAAGACTACGCGGGCGCGGCGATTTTGATTCCTTATTTTATTCTTTTGATTATTTTGATGTATCTGACAAATCCGTTTTCTAAAATTTGAGAGAAAGCAGATGCTATCTCGACAAGCGACTGACCGTAAAAGTCGCGGTATAATCGTTTGCGCCGATTTTCGATTTTGCGTTCGGTGTTGGCGTTAATTCTTTCAGATAAAATGCGTAGCCTTCGTGCGTGTCGCCCTTCGCACCCAGATTAGTATTTAATTCGACGGTTTTTACTTCGCGTCCGTTTTCGATGACGGCGACTTTTATTTTGGCGTTGCCCGCCCAGACGCAATTCACGCCCTCGGGACAGCGCGAATCTTCAACGACCGAGACGAATTTGAGCGTTATTTTGCTGCGCGTTTCCTTTTTCTGCTTGCCGACGCGGACGCTGATTTGTTGTTCGCTTTGCGTGTTTGCGCCGAAAATTGTGCCGAAGGAAAATATTGCCGTTAAGGTTAAAAATAATAATTTCATAATCTTTATCTCCGCCGAAAAATTATTGCGCCGCAACGGTTTCGGCTTGCCCGGTTTGGAAGTCGAAACGCGGGCAGCACGTTGCATATATAAAAACGCAAGAGATGTTTTTCTCTTGCGTTTTTTTTCGTCTGCCGTTTGAAAATTTTTCAATCGCTCAATCTTTCCTGCGCCAGATTGTTTATTTTCTCACGCGCGTCTTCGTCTATTCCGCTGCCGGTCAGCCAGCCGACGATTTCGCCGGTCGGTTTGCCGAGCGCGAGCGCGAGCTTTTCTTCGCTGCCCTCAAACACCTCTGATTTTAATTTCGCCAAAACGTCTCTCGTTTCCGAACTGTCGCTCATAAAATTTTTCCCTCCCTTAAATAGTTTTAAAGATAATGACGCGCCGTGCCGGACTTTTCAAGTTTGAAACTCGATTTGAAAAATTCGCGCCTTGCGAAAAGATTCTCGAAGTGCAATTATTTTCCATTGCAAATGCCCTTCAACCGGCATCAAAAACCTTTGAGGAGAAAGGAAATTCAACGATGATTTTAGAAAAGGAACGAGTCGGCGAAGAAGATGTCAATAATCAGTTTCAGCTCGAAACGTATCTGCGGATGTCCGAGACGGAAATCAGCGAACGCATCGAAACCGCGAGAAAAAAATTGGGTTCGCGCGTCGTCGTTTTAGGTCATCATTACCAGCGCGACGACGTGATTGCACACGCCGATTTGACGGGCGATTCCTATCAGCTTTCGGTGATGGCGGCGCAAAGGAAAGATGCCGAATTCATCGTTTTCTGCGGTGTTCATTTTATGGCTGAATCGGCTGACGTTTTGGGGCAACCGCATCAGAAAGTGATTTTGCCCGACTTGGGCGCGGGCTGTTCGATGGCGGATATGGCGACCATCGAACAGGTCGAAGATGCCTGGCAGCAATTAAAGGAAATCGGCGTTTTAAAATCGAAGGTCGCGCCGATTACATATATGAATTCGTCCGCCGCGATCAAGGCGTTTTGCGGGCGCAACGGCGGTGTCGTCTGCACTTCGTCGAATGCCGTGCCGCTCTTTGACGTTTATTTGAAGGAATACGACAAAATGATGTTTTTTCCCGACCAGCATCTGGGCAGAAATACGGGCGCGAAATTCGGCATTCCGGCGGAGCAGATGGTTTTGTGGAATCCGTTTGAAGAACTCGGCGGCAATTCGGAAGAAGATTTACATAACGCGAAATTGATTTTATGGCGCGGGCATTGTTCGGTTCACGGTCGTTTCAAACCGTGGCACGTTGATAAAATCCGCAAAGACATTCCCGATGTAAAAGTTTTGGTTCACCCCGAATGTATGCGCGAAGTCGTGGATATTTCCGATCTGAACGGCTCGACTTCATTTATTATCAATACGGTCGAAAATGCTCCCGCAGGTTCAAAATGGGCAATCGGTACGGAATTAAATTTGGTTCTGCGCTTGCAGAAAAAATTTCCCGACAAAGAAATTCATTTGCTCGCGCCCGACCTTTGTATGTGCGCGACGATGTATCGCATCGCGCCGCAAAACTTAGCGTGGGCGATGGAAAATCTCTTGAGCGGCAACGTCGTCAATCAAATCAAAGTTGACGACGAAACGAAACATTACGCGCTCGTCGCTCTGGAGCGAATGATAAATCTGACCGAGAAAAATCAAAAATAGTGGTAAATGGTAAACGGTAAGTGGTAAATGAAAGAACGGTTTTTACATTTACCACTTACCGTTTACCATTTACCACTAAAAAACTATGGCGGAAATCGAAGACAAATTATCGGAGAACGCGCGCGGAAAATTTTACGTTGACCGGATGTGTATTGACTGCGATGTCTGCCGCGACACCGCGCCGGAAAACTTTACGCGGTATGATGAAAACGGTTATTCGTATGTTTACAAACAGCCGCAAACGTCCGAAGAATTTGAATTGTGCGAAGAAGCGTTAGCGGCGTGTCCGGTCGAAGCAATCGGCGACGACGGCGAAAAATAAAGTGAAAAAGGGGAAAAGGGAAAAAGTTTATAATTCGCCGAAAACACTTTTCCCTTTTTACTTTTTCCCTTTTTCACTTTTTCACTTTTTCACTTTTTAATTATGATTGAAGCATTTATTTTCGATATAGACGGAACGCTGATTGATTCTAACGACTTTCACGCTCGCGCTTGGCAGAAAGCGTTTGTCGAAAAGGGTTTTGATTTTCCGTTTGAAAAAGTCCGCTCGCAAATCGGCAAAGGCGCGGACACGCTTTTGCCCGTTTTTTTATCGAAAGAGGAAATCGAAAAATACGGCGACGAACTGGCTGATTTGCGCGGCGAGATTTTCAAAAACGAATATCTCGACCGGGTAAAACCGTTTCCGAAAGTGCGCGAGCTTTTCCAAAAAATCAAAGCTGACGGGCATAAAATCGCGCTCGCGTCTTCGGCGAACGAAGACGAAGTCGAAGCGTATAAAAAAATTGCGAACATCGCTGATCTAGTCGAAAAAACGACTTCGGCGGACGACGCGGAAAAGTCAAAACCCGAACCCGACATTTTTCACGCCGCGCTC
Source organism: uncultured Pyrinomonadaceae bacterium (assembly GCA_964237235.1). Taxonomy (GTDB): domain Bacteria; phylum Acidobacteriota; class Blastocatellia; order Pyrinomonadales; family Pyrinomonadaceae. The sequence continues at coordinate 113,207 of CAXSGY010000015.1, read as the reverse complement.
GAACTTCTCGGCAATCCGAAATCGGAAAATGTTTTGGTCGTCGGCGATACGCCGTATGACGCGGAAGCCGCCGGAAAAGCGCATTTGAAAATTATCGGCGTGTTGTGCGGCGGTTTTGCGAAAGCGGATTTGGAACGGGCGGGCTGCGCGGCGATTTACAGCGATCCGGCGGATTTGCTGAAAAATTACCGGGAACTAATTTCTTTCTAAAATCTCAAACCAAAATCTTAATCATTTCATCTTCAATTACGACTTCGTAAGATTCAATCGAGCAACCTTTTTTCGTCGCGCAGTTGCCGTTTCGCACGTCGAAACGCCATTGGTGCAAGTTACATTCGACGAAGTTTCCGACGAGGCGCGAATCGGCGAGCGGATAGGCTTTGTGCGGGCAGAAATTTTCGACGGCGTGAAATTTGCCGTTGACGTTAAACAGCGCGATTTCTTTGCCGTCGTTTAATTTGACGGTCGCGCCGCGCCCTTTTGGCAAATCCGCGACGCGCCCGACCGTGATTTTTCTGCCGCTGCGAATCGGCTTGCGTTTGTTTTCGTAAAGTTTTCCCATCTCTGATTTTGGATTTTAGATTTTGGATTTTGGATTGGCAAATCCATTTGTCGGAAAAGCTGACACTTGCTTTATTCGAGGCAGTTAAACGAAAATAAAATCAAACGAAAAATTCTGAGGTGTTAAAAGTATGAATGAAAAAGCCTTTTCGGAAAACGCGCGCCGGCGTTGCAAGGAAATTATGACGCGCGATGTCACGACGGCGAAGCGCGAAATGTCTCTGAAAGACGTGGCGATTTTGATGCGCGACGGCGATATGGGATCTTTGCCCGTCGTCGAAAACGGCAAGCTCGCCGGCATCGTCACCGACCGCGATATTGTGGTGCGCGCCGTCGCCGAAAATAAATCGCTCGACGCGCCCGTCGGCGACGTGATGACGACCGAAATCTTCGCCGTCAAAGAAACGGATTTCGTTTTTGAAGCGATTCGTCTGATGGGCGACAAACAAGTGCGCCGCGTCCCTATTATCAACGAACAGGGCGCGCTCGTCGGCATCATCGCCATGGCTGATGTCGCGCTCGAAACCGAAGACGAGCGCGAAATCGCCGAAACTCTAGAGGAAATTTCGAGCGGCGCGGGATTTTGGAAAAAATAAAGTTGGATTTCGGTTTTTAGCGTTTGGTTTTTAGCCGGTTTGAGATGAATCGAGGTTTGATTTTCATTCAACGAAACTAAAATCCAAAACCCAAAATCCAAAACCCAAAATCGAATTATGGCTAAATCAATCAATCGTTATTTTCACTTTCTGGCTTCCTCGAAAGACGCGATGCCTTCGGGCAGGCTTTGGTATCCGTCGGCGGACGTTTACCAAACGCCGGACGGCTGGCTCGTCAAGGTCGAGCTGGCGGGCGTTTCCGCCGAAGAAATCGAGATTGATATACAGGGCAGTCAGCTTTACATCGCCGGAACGCGCCGCGATAAAATGTGCGCGGCGGTCGGGCTTTCGTTTCATCAGATGGAAATCACTTACAGCCGTTTTGAAAAAACTTTAGAGTTTCCCGCTTCCATCGAAGGCGCGAGCGTCGAGCATAATTTCGACAACGGTTTGCTCATCATCAGACTGTGGAAAGGCGAGCGGACAAAACCTTGAGCGTTTTCGGCATCTTAACAAGACTAAAAAATTATGGCTGAAGAAATTACACAAAATCAAATAACCAACCAGCAAGCGGACGCGCCGGAACAATTCGAATTGGCGGTGCTGCCGTTGCAGAATACGACTTTGTTTCCCGAAACGGTCGTGCCGCTGTCGGTCGGACGCGAGCGTTCGGTCAAGGCGGTCGAATTCGCGCTCTCGACCGAGCAGAAAATTATTTGCTGTATCAGTTTGAAAACGCCGGAGGTCAACGGGCAGGACGCAAAACCGCTTGATCTTTACGATGTCGGCACGATTGTCAATATTAAGCGAATGATGCGCGCTGACGGCTCGATGCAGCTTATCGTACAGGGCATCGACCGCGTGAAGGTTTTATATTGGGCGCAGGAACAACCGTTTTTGAAGGCGAAAATCGAAGTTTTGCCGGATTTGACGACGATTGACAACGAATCGGTCGAAGCGTTGAAACGCAATATTCAAGGCTTGGTGCAGCAGGCTCTGGCGATGCTGCCGAACGTGCCGCCGGAAATTCGGATGGCGGTGATGTCGCAGACCGATTCGGTTCAACTTTCTTATTTTCTCGCGTCGGTTCTCGATTTGGGCGTGGAAACCGAACAGAAAATGCTCGCCGCCGCGACGGTTGACGAGCTTTTGACGTTGACACACGCGGCTCTCGCCAAAGAAGTCGAGATTATGAACATTCGTTCAAAAATCGCCACCGAAGCGCAGACCGAAATGGACAAAGCGCAGCGCGATTATATTTTGCGCCAGCAGAAAAAAGCGATTGAAAAAGAACTCGGCGAAGACGAAACCGGCGAAAAGGCGGAAGCCGAACAGCTTCGTGAGCGTTTGGATCAAGCCGATCTGCCTGAAGAAGTTCGCAAGGAAGCCGAGCGCGAATTAAAGCGGATGGAAGCGTTGCCGCAAGCCGCGCCGGATTACCACGTCATTCGCACTTATCTCGAATACGTTCTCGAACTCCCTTGGAAAAAATCAAGCGAGGAAAAGCTCGATCTGGTCGAGGCGCGAAAAATTCTCGACGAAGACCATTACGGCTTAGACGACATTAAAGAGAGAATTTTAGAATCGCTCGCCGTCGTGAAATTGCGCCCCGATTCAAAAAGTCCGATTATTCTGTTCGTCGGACCGCCGGGCGTTGGTAAAACTTCTCTGGGCAAATCAATTGCCCGCGCTCTCGGGCGCGAATTCGACCGAATTTCTCTCGGCGGCGTGCGCGACGAGTCCGAATTGCGCGGACATCGCCGCACTTACGTCGGTTCGATGCCCGGCAGAATTATTCAAACGCTGCGGCGCGTCGGCGTGAACAATCCGGTTTTGATGCTCGACGAAATTGACAAAATGGGCAACGATTACCGCGGCGATCCGGCTTCGGCTCTTTTGGAAATTCTCGATCCGGCGCAGAACAATTCGTTCCGCGATCATTACCTGGATTTGCCGTTCGATTTGTCGAAGGTGTTTTTTATTGCGACGGCGAACCAGCTCGGACCGATTCCGATTCCGCTCAGAGATAGAATGGAAATCATCTCGCTCGCCGGTTATTCGGATATGGAGAAATTGAATATCGCCAAGCAATATTTGATTCCGCGCCAGATCAAGGAAAACGGTTTGCAGCCCGATCAATTAGAAATCACCGACGATGCGATCAATCTTTTGACTGCCCGCTACACGCGCGAAGCGGGCGTGCGCCAGTTGGAGCGAACCGTCGGCAATCTCGCCAGAAAAATCGCCTTGAAAGTCGCGCAAGGCTCGGCGGAAAAAGTTAAAATTACGGCGAACGATGTCAAAGGCTATTTGGGCGCGCCGCGCTTTTACCCGGAGGAAGCGCGCGCCGAATTGCCCGCCGGCGTGGCGACCGGAATGGCTTGGACGGAAATGGGCGGCGAAGTTTTGTTTATCGAAGCGACCGCGCTGCCCGGCGGCGGCGGTTTGACGCTGACCGGACAGCTCGGCGACGTGATGAAAGAATCGGCGCAAGCCGCCAGAAGTTATCTGTGGGCGCACGCGACCGAATTCGGCATTGACCCGAAAGCCATCAAGGAAAACGGCGTTCACGTACACGTTCCGGCGGGCGCGATTCCGAAGGACGGACCGAGCGCGGGCGTAACGATGGCTTCGGCGATGGCTTCGCTTTACACGGGCAGAAAAGTTCGCAGCGACACGTCAATGACCGGCGAAATAACTTTGTCGGGTTTGGTCTTTCCGGTCGGCGGCATCAAGGAAAAAGTTCTCGCCGCGCACCGCGCCGGAATTCGCCGCATTATTCTCCCGCTCAGAAACGAATCCGATGTGGAAGAAATTCCCGAAGACGTTCGCAAAGAGCTGGAAATTATACCGGCGAAATATATCAGCGACGTTCTGAAAGCCGCGCTCGAACCCGATGTCAGCGAACCGCTCAAAAATGACGGTTATCGTCTGCCGAGCGTCGAGACTTCAACGGACGGAAACAACGACGCGCTGATCGCCAAGGAGAAATAATCGTTTCTGCTTGGCGATTGCTGAACGATTTATACGACAGTCCAAATCGCTCGACAACCATCGAAGAAGCAGAGTCGAAAAAGGAATTTTCGACTCTGCTTTTCTTTTATTTTCAATTAAAAATCAGGTTAGTTCGTATTTTCCATCCTCATTTTCAGCGAATATTTTATTTTGAATAAATCCTTTTAGTAAGTTAAATTTATTGCCGTGACGACCTGAAAACATTAAAAAATTGATTTTGCTGAAAAACTGTGCAATACTCTGCATCGAGTAAAGAACCTCGAACTTAAATAACCCCAAATTTGCTTGGAAAAAATTTGACCGTTTGTCGTTTTCGCCGCAGTTTGATCGGCTGCGAGCCGATTTGTGAAAATGGGCATAACTGTATTTGTTGTTTATTAAAGGGAGACCGATTCAATTAACTGAGAGGAGAAATATGAAAAAACTTATAACAGGATCAATAAATTTGTTACTGATGCTCGGTTTGTGTTTAATAGCTTTCGGCATCAGCGCAAACGCGGCAACTTTTGTCGTAAACACCACCAATGACACACAAGATGCTACTGCCGGAAACGGAATCTGCGCGGACGCGAGCGGAGCTTGTTCGCTGCGGGCGGCAATCAGCGAGGCGAATGCGCTCGCCGGCGCGGACACAATCACGCTTCCGGCGGGAACTTATACCGAAACGCTTGTTTCAGCGAACGAAAATCTTAATGCCGGCGGTGATTTCGATATTGCATCCGATATTACTATCAACGGCGCGGGCGCAGGCACGACCATCGTTCAAGCAAACGCGGCGGCGGGCGCGGCAACCGAGCGCGTTTTTCATATCCGCGGGGTAGCGACGACATCGACCTTAACTGTTACGATTGATGGTTTGACCGTTCGCAACGGGCGTTATGCCGTCAACACTTTTGGCGCGGGCATCCGAATCGACCAAGGCACGGCGCATCAGATTACTCTGAGCAATCTGGATATTAACAATAATTTGAATGATACGAGCGGCGGCGGAATTTCAATTTCAGGACCGACCGGAGCGACGGTTATCAACATCACTAATTGCAATATCAGCAACAATAAAGCCGGAAGCTCCACTACCGGAACTTCCGCAATCGGTGGCGGAATTCAAATTAATTCGATTTCGACTGTCAATATCACAAATTCGACGATCAATTCGAATCAGGCGACGACGACGATTGCCACTTCGCAGGGTGGCGGCATCGGCGTTTCAACGACCGCCGGCGTTACCTTGGCGATTACAGGCGGAACGATCAACAATAATACGAATACGAATACGAACGCTTCGGCAGTCGGCTACGGCGGCGGGATGTTTTTCCGCGACGGCAGCTTAACTATCAATGGCACGACCATCAGCGGAAATTCAACCAGCGGTCCCGGCGGCGGTATCTCATATTTTGGTTCAACGGCGACGGCTCGCACGTTGACTTTGACAAATGTGACTATTACCAATAATACTGCCAACAATACCAATGAATCGGGCGCGGGCGGCATCAATTTCGATGTCTTCGGCTCGGCGGCTTCGACATTGACTATTAGCGGCTCGAATATTTCAAATAATACTTCGACCGCCGGAACGGGAATCGGCGGCGGTATTTATAACTGGTCAGAAGTTGGAGGCGCGACGACCAACATTACAAATTCGACGATCAGCGGTAACCAAGCTGATTTCGGCGGCGGAATGTTAAACGAATCCGACGGTGCCGGCACAGGAACGGTTACAATGACTGGTTCGACCGTTTCCGGTAATACTTCGACTGGTAATGGCGGCGGTATTTATAATTTCGCGGCTTCGACAACTGGCGGTCTGGCGATTGTCAACGCGACAAATTCAACAGTCAGCGGAAACAATTCAGGCGCGAGCGGCGCAGGAATTACCAATGAAATTGCGGCAGGAGCGACCGCGACCGGTCCGACGGTAAATTTGGACTACACGACGATTGCTTCAAATACGGCTGTTACCAACGGCGGTGGATTGCAGCGGCTTTCGGGCGCGATTAATCTTAAAAACAGTATTGTCGCCGATAATACAGCGGCGACCGGACCGGATATTTTCGGAACGATCACTTCGCAGGATTATAATCACGTCGAAAATACGAGCGGCGGCACGTTTTTCGCGGACGCGCCGTTTGCGCTGGCGAATGATGTGACCGGAACCGATCCGCAACTCGGAGCTTTGGGAAACAACGGCGGACCGACGCAGACGCAGGTTCCGGCGATGACCAGTCCGGTGATTAACACGATTCCGAGCGGCGCGAGCGAATGCGGCACGACCGTCACTACCGATCAACGCGGAATTACCCGTCCGGCGCAGACGGGCTGCGAAAAGGGCGCGGTGGAATATCTTTCGCCGACGGCGGCATCGGCGAGCATTAGCGGGCGCGTGAAAAATACCGCCGGCGATGCGCTAGCGGGAGTAATCGTCAGTTTAACCGATTTGCGCGGTAATATTCGGTCGGCGGAAACCGATGCCGACGGTTTTTATCAAATCGCGGGCGTGGAATCGGGCGGTTTGTATGTCGTTAACGTCACGGCGAAAAATTATAGTTTTTCTCCGCAGACGATTACGATCAACGAAAACTTAGCCGACTTTGATTTGATTTTACAGCAGCGGCGGCTGACACCGAATATTCGCACCCGGAACATTCGCAACTAATAACGAAAAGGCGGCATCAGCCGCCTTTTTTATTTGACTCGTATAAAGAATTTTTTATCGCCGCGCTCCGACCATTTTGCAAACTGGAGCCGTCAAATTGGCGACGTTTTTTTGAACGCGGATTGGGCGGATTGAGCGAATAGAAACGGATTCAATTTTAATTTTTGTTCGCTCGAATCAGCTCAATCCGCTCAATCTACATTTAAAAAGCGCAATAAAATTTTCAAACTTTAATTTCTAAACACGCTCTGAAAAATAAAAACGAAAAAATTTGTCGTAAAATAATACGGGAAATAGCATTATCAAACAAATTCGTTGTATGCTTAAAAGTTGATGGTCGGCGCGAATTAATCTTCTTAAGGAAAGCAAAAGCTCTCTTGAAATTTTCTTCCGCCTTAATCATAATTTAAGATTTAAATTTATCATACGGATACTTACTTACAATGGCATTAAAGTCTTTATTCAGTTTATTTTCGAGCGATTTGGCAATTGACCTCGGCACGGCGAACACGCTCGTTTATGCGAAGGGGCGCGGCATCGTCGTCAGCGAGCCGTCAATCGTGGCAATCAATAAAGTTACCAATCAGGTCGAAGCCGTCGGGCGCGACGCAAAAGAGATGCTCGGCAGAACGCCCGGAAATATCGTGGCGATTCGTCCGATGAAGGACGGCGTGATTGCCAATTTTGAAGTAACGGAAAAAATGCTCCAGCATTTTATACGCAAAGCGCACAACGGCAAAAGTTGGGTGCGACCGCGCGTCGTCATCGGCATTCCTTCGGAAATCACTCAAGTTGAACGCCGCGCGGTCGAAGATTCGGCATATCGCGCCAAAGCAAGCGAAGTTTATCTGGTCGAAGAAGCGATGGCGGCGGCTATCGGCGCGGGTTTGCCGATTACCGAGCCGCACGGCAATATGGTCGTGGACATCGGCGGCGGCACGACCGACATCGCCGTTATTTCTTTGTCCGGCATTGTTTATTCGCGCGCCGTGCGCGTCGCCGGCAACGAAATGGACGAAGCGATCACGCAGTATATCAAGCGCAAATATAATCTTTTAATCGGCGAGCGCACGGCTGAGGCGATTAAAATCGCGCTCGGTTCGGGCTTTCCGCTCGAAGAACCGCTGACGATGGAAGTACGCGGGCGAAATTTAATCGAAGGCATTCCGAAAACGATTACGATTTCCGACGAAGAAATCCGCGAGGCACTGTCCGACGCGGTGGCGACGATTATCAACGCCGTGCGCGTCGCGCTCGAACGCACGCCGCCCGAACTGTCCGCCGATATCGTCGAACGCGGCATCGTTTTGACCGGCGGCGGCGCGCTTCTGAAAAATCTCGACAAACGCCTGATGATCGAAACCGGTTTGCCGGTCGTTATCTCCGACGACCCGCTGTCATCGGTGGTTCTCGGCACAGGCAAAATGCTCTCCGACTTTGAACTCTTGAAGCGTGTTAAATGGGACAACACGATGATGACGGGAGGCTAGTTTAGTGGTAAGCGGTAAGTGGTAAGTGGTAAGTATCAGGCTTTTCACTTACCACTTACCACTTACCACTTACCACTTACCATGGTCGAACGAAGTCAGAAGGAAGTTTGGAAGATCACGCCGTGGTTGCTGCTTTTATTGCTTTTGTGCAATTTCGTATTGATGGCGTTTGACGCGCGCGATCCGAATTCGCAGCAGCGCGTGATTCGCATCTGGTCGCAAACCGCCGCCGATTTCGTTCAGTCGCCGGTGACGAACGTTAGCTCCGCCGTCACGAATTATTTTCAATCCATATCTTCGCTGCGTTCGGCACAGAGCGAAAACGATGTTCTCAAACAGCGCATCGAAGAACTCGAAGTTCAAATTCAAAACGATAAAAGTTTGGCGACCGAAAACGAGCGTTTGAAATCGCTGCTGGAATTAAAAGCCGAGCTGCCGTATAAATTTCTGCCCGCGAAAATTATCGGGCGCGATACGTCGGCGTGGTTCGATTCTTCGATTATCAACCGCGGCAGTCTCGACGGCGTGAAATTGAATATGCCGATTGTCACCAACGGCGGACTTGTCGGGCGCGTGACGGCGGTCAGCCCTCTGACGGCGCAAGTCGCTTTGATTACCAAAGACAGAGCCGGTTTGGGCGCGGTCATCGGCGAACTCGGCACATCGAACGCGCTCGGCGTGGTGACGGGAACGGGGAAAAAGGAAATTTTAGAAATGGGCTATGTGCCGGGTACCGTCGAGGTGCAGCCGGGCGAGAGCGTTTACACGACCGGACAGGACGGTATCTATCCGGCGGGCTTGAAATTAGGCGAAGTCGTCGAAGTTCGCGCCGGTTCGGCGACCGTCGCGCAGCAGATTTTTATTCAGCCGAGCGCAAAACTTTCCGCAATGCAGGAAGTCGCCGTTTTATTATACGAACCGCCGCCGCGCCCCGAATTTGAAAAGTCTCTGCCGAACGCAGCGAAGAAGAAATGAGTTTATGGTTCAAAGTTTAAGGTTCAAAGTTATCATCTCCGACTTTGAACTTTGAACTTTGAACATTGAGTAATGGAACAGGTAAAAATAACAGCATTTTTGATAATCGCCGTTCTTTTGCAATGGACGCTTCGCAATGTCGCCGAGCCGCTGGCGTTTATTGATTTTCCGCTGATTATCGTCGTTTACGCCGCTTTGCAGGGAAATTCGATTAAATCTTTGTTTTACGGCACGTTCGCGGGCATCGCGGTTGACGCTTTGAGCGGAGGGCTTCTGGGCGCGAACGGATTCTCGAAAACGCTCGTCGCGTTTGTCGTTTCCGAGATGGTGCGGCGCGTCTATCTGGACAACCTTTTATTGCGAATTCCCGTCATAGCAGGCGCGTGTTTATTGGATAATCTGGTTTATTACGGGATACATCGCCTGCTCGGACAAGAGCCGACCGGACAGTTCGTTCAGACCATCGCTTATTCGCTCATCGGGACGACGATTACGGGAACAATTATTTTCTTGATTTTGAGCAGCTTTTTCGTGGAAAATACAAGAAGAAGGAAGCCGGAAGTTTTCAACACGCGCCGTCAAACCCGTCGGCGCAATCCGATTCGTTTAGGCGGCAGGAAGTAGATTGGTTTTTAGTTTTTGGTTCTTAGTCTGAATTAAACTTTCAACCAAAGACCAAAAATTAAAAACCGAAAACCAAAAACTCTCAATTCTATGAAATTAAATGATCAGGCGCAGAATTTAGGCATCCGAGTCAGCTCGATTCAGATTATCGCGTTTGTTTTGCTGACGATTTTGGGCGTTCGCCTTTATTATTTGCAGATTGTCAAAGGCGAATATTACAGCGACAAAGCGGAAAATCAGCGCATTCGCCTGATTCCGATTCCCGCGCCGCGCGGAGCGATCTTCGACCGCAACGGCAAACTGCTCGTTGATTCGCGCCCGACCTATAATATTACTTTTTCAAACGAGCCGGTCAAGAAAGTTGACATCAGCGACCGCCTCGAAGATTACTCGAACGGCTTGAATGTTGACCGTCAGTATTTAACCGAGCGTATTAACTTAATCAGAAAACAACCGGATTTCGAGACGATGGTTTTGAAGGAAAACGCGACGATTCAAGATATTTCCTGGGTCGAATCGCACGCGCTCGAATATCCCGAAATCCGCGTCGAAATTCAGCCGCAGAGATTTTATCCGTTAGGGACGACGCTGGCGCACGTTCTCGGCTACGTCGGCGAAATCAGTCCGAAACAGCTTGAAAACCCGGAAAACAGAGCGAAAGGCTTGCGTCCCGGCGACATTATCGGCAAAGGCGGACTCGAACAATCCTACGACGAATTTTTGCGCGGCAAGCCCGGTTACCGCAAAGTCATCGTTGATTCGCGCGGGCGCGTCCAAAGCGAGCTGGAAACCGTTCCGGCGCAACCCGGACAGGATTTGGTTTCGACGATTGATTTGGATTTGCAGCTCGCGGCGGAACAAAAGCTCGCCGAATCCGTGACCAAGCGCGGAATGGTCATCGCGATGGATCCGAACAACGGCGAGATTCTGGCGATGGCGAGCGCGCCTTCGTTCGATCCGAACGCTTTTGTCACGCGCATCGCCACGCCCGAAGGACGCAGGGAAATCGCCAAATATTACACTGACGAAGAGCGACCGTTGTTAAATCGCGCGATTCAGGGACGTTTCCATCCGGGTTCGACGTGGAAAGTTCCCGAATCAATCGCCGCTTTGCAGCAAGGTGTTATTACCGTCAAAAATTCCAATGTTTTATGCGGCGGCGGTATTACCATCGGCAACAAGTTTACGCGCTGTATGGGCAGCCACGGCACACCGAAACTCGATTACGCGATTACCAAATCGTGCGACGGCTATTATTATCATTTGGCGTTAAAGATGAAGATTGAAGGCTTGATCAAAATGGTCGAAGACCTGGATTACGACAAGCGCACGGGCATTGATTTGCCGAATGAAAAAATCAGTCAAACGCCGAAAACGTGGATGCCGACCATTCTGAAAAATGAAGGCAAATGGAGCGATATTCGCACCGTTTACGCGTCAATCGGTCAGGATACGGTCGTCGTTACGCCGATTTCGATGCTGCGCGTTATTGCCAGCGTCGGCGTGCAGGGCAGAATGTATGTGCCGCATCTTTTGAAGGAATTCAAAGCCATCGGCGCGGTCGGCGAAGAAGGCGAGCAGACTTACGTTCCGGCGAAAAACAGTTTTGGATTTGCTCATCCCGAACCGAAAATAATCGATATGACTCCCGACGAAAACAAATTGATTCTCGACGGAATGTGGGGCGTGGTCAACAACGGCGGAACGGCGGCGAAATTCAAACGGACGAATTGGGAAATGGCTGGCAAAACCGGCACGGCGCAAAATTCCTCGCTCGGTTCGGGCGGCGAAAAAGATCACGCCTGGTTCGTGTCGTTCGCGCCGGCTTATAAACCGGAAATCGCGGTCATCGCGCTGGTCGAAAACTCCGGTTTCGGCGCAACCAACGCCGCGCCCGTCGTGATGGGCGTTTACGACGCTTACCTGTCAAAAAACCACTCGGATTTGATGAGCAACCAGCAAATAGCGAAGAAGTAAGCAGTAAGTGGTAAGTGGTAGGCGGATGCGGTAAAAATTGGATTTTCTGCTCACTGTTTACTGTTCACATTTCACTAAAAAGATGTCGGCGATTTTGGAAAAACACAATTTAAGAGATTTCGATTGGCTCACGACTTTGCTCGCCGTCGCCATCGTTTGTTTCGGCGTTTGGCAAATTTATAACGCGCAGCCGACGGAAACTTACTGGTCGAAGCAAATCGTCGGTTTATGCATCGCGCTGGTCGCATTTCTGGTGGTCGCCTTTAGTGATTACCGACGCATCGTTGATGCCGCGCCGATTTTCTACGGTATCGGTATCTTTCTGCTCGTGCTGGTTTTAGTTCCGGGCATCGGGATGAAAATCAACGGGCAGCAATGCTGGATTCGCGTGCCTTTAATCGGACAGTTTCAGCCTTCGGAATTCGTCAAGATTCCGGTCGTTTTGATGCTCGCCAAATATTTCGGCGTGCGGAAAAACGGCAGCCTGACAATCAAGGAATTTCTTATCGGTGTCGCAATTCTGGCTCTGCCGCTCGGCTTGATAATGCTCGAGCCGGATTTGGGACAGACGATTACCTATTTCCCGATTGTCGCCGTCGCGCTGTATCTGTCGGCGATTAAAATTCGCTATGTGATTTTAACGATTGTCGCGGTAGCAATTATGATGCCGGTCGGCTACTGGGTCGGCGTGCAGACCGGAAAGCTGAAAGGCTACAAAAAAGAACGAATAGACGTTATTCTCGATCCCGAAGCGGCTGATCCGCGCGGCTATGCTTATAACACGATCCAATCAATGATTACGGTCGGCAAAGGCAATCTGTCGGGCATCAAAGGCGACACGGAAACTTCGCAGAGCGCGTTGAAATTTTTGCCCGAGCCGCACTCCGATTTTATCTTCGCGGTCACGGCGGAAAATACGGGATTTATCGGCTGCATTTCGCTGCTTCTGGCTTACGCCCTGCTGCTTTCAAGACTCATCGCGGGCGCGCGGCAGGCGACCGACCGCGCCGGAATGCTCGTCATTATGTCAATCGTCGGCGGAATGACTTTTCAGATGTTTATGAACATCGGAATGACGCTCGGTTTTTTGCCGGTCATCGGCGTTCCCTTGCCGTTGATGAGCGCGGGTTTGTCGGCGATCTTGTCAACCTTTATCGCCATCGGATTTGCCATCAGCGTCAAGATGCGCCGGTTCGTTAATTGAAGCCGTTTGTAAAATTGCTATAATAACAATCATCAAAAATTCAAAAAGCGCGACAGGCGCGTTAAATTTATGAAAGTTATCAAATCTACCGAAGTTGAATCCGCTCCGGAAAGGCGCGGCGGTTTTTGGAAAATCGTGTGGCTGCCGCTCGCTCTGCTGCTCGCGCTTTCGGCGGGCGGCTTGACCGGCATTTTAGCTTCGTATTATCTGAATAATTCGCGCTACGCGACCGAAGTTTCCGCGCTCGCCACGTATCGCCCGCCGCAGGTGACGACGATTTACGCCGACGACGGCGAAACCGTTTTAGCCGAATTCGCGCTCGAAAAACGCATCCCGATTAAATATAAGGATATTCCCGAGACGGAAAAAGACGCGCTGATCGCCGTCGAAGATTCGCGCTTTTATAATCATATCGGCATTGATCCGTATCGCATCGCGGGCGTTATTTATAAAAACTTTACGACCGGCTCGACCGAAGGCGGCTCGACCATCACCCAGCAGTTAGCCAAAAATCTTTTTCTCTATAAAGACCAGACTTACACCAGAAAAATCAACGAATGGGCGGTCGCCCTGCAAATCGAGCGTCTGTACACGAAGGAACAGATTCTCGAAATGTATATGAATTACGTTTTTCTCGGCGCGGGCGCATACGGTTTTGAAGCCGGAGCCAGAACGTATTTCGATAAACCGCTTAAGGATTTGACTTTGGAAGAAGCCGCGCTGCTTGCCGCCGTTCCGAAATCGCCGGAATATTCGCCGACGCGCAATATGGAAAAGGCGAAAGAGCGGCGCGATGTCGTGCTTGACCAGATGGCGAAATATTACCCGGAAAAATATCCGCAGTCAGTCGTTGATGCCGCCAAAGCCAAGCCGATTAAATTAGCGGATACGGCTTATTATCAATCGCTGCCGAAATCAACCGCGTGGGATTATCCGGTCGAAGAAGTCCGCAAATATCTGGAAGATAAATACACGACGCGCGTCGCGCAGGGTGGTTTGCAGGTTTACACGACCATCAACGTCGAAGCGCAGAAATTGGCGACCAAAGCCGTCCGCGAAGGTTTGCGAACCTACGACAAAGGTCAGGGCTGGCGTTCGGATTATCAAAGCATTCTGCTCAACGAAGACAATCAGCCGATTACCGACCCGAAGGAGGTTCAGCGCAAACTCGATTCATTTAAACACGCCGATTGGTTCGGCGACGATTACGAAAAAGGCGAATTTATAAAAGGTTTAGTCACAAAAGTTGATCCGGGACGCGATGAAGCGACGATTCGCTTCGGCAGATTCAAAGCAATTGTTACCGCCAAGGAAATGGGTCGAAGCGGCAAGCGACCGAAGGACGAACTAAAGGTCGGTTATCTCGCCGAATTCGAAGTCAAGGAAGTCAACGAAAACAACCAGACTTTGCAGGTAAGTTTATCGCAGGTGCCGGAAGTACAAGCTTCAATCATCTGCGAAAATTCGCATAACGGCGAAATCGCGGCAATGGTCGGCGGTTACGATTTTCACACGAGCAAATTTAACAACGCGACGCAGGGATTGCGGCAAACCGGTTCGTCTTACAAGCCGTTTATTTATACAGCCGCGGTCGAGTGGGGAATGACACCCGACACGATTGTCAGCGGCGCGCCGATCAAACGCGGCGGCTGGATGCCGCACAATTACGACGGCAGTTTGAGCCATCCGAACGTGCCGATGAAAATCGCGCTGGCGAAATCTTACAATCTGGCGGCAGTTCATCTGCTCGATCAAGTCGGTATTCAGACAGGCGCGCAGATGGTTCGCCGATTCGGCATCACCAATCCGATGGCACCGAGTTTGCCGTCCGCGTTGGGCGCGAGCGAAGTGTCGCTCGAAGAAATGGTCGCCGCGTATTCGGCGTTTCCGAATAAAGGCTTGCGCGTCGAGCCGCATCTGATTCGTAAGGTGATGAGCCGCGACGGAACTCTTCTGGAAGAATTTAAAGGCACGACTTCGAGAGTGACAAGCGAATACGTCGCCGGAACGATGGTTGAAATGATGCAGGGCGTAACCAGACCGGGCGGAACGGCGAGTGCCGCGAGCGCGAGCGGTCAGCAGCTGGCTGGCAAAACCGGCACGGTCAACGACCATACAGACGTTTGGTTTATCGGCTATACGCCGACATATGTGACCGGCATTTGGATGGGCAATCCGTTAAAGAAGGAAAATTTGGGCAACAGTATGACCGGCGGACACGGCGCGCTGCCTTATTTCAACGCTTTTATGAATCCTTTTATGAAGGACAAGCCGAAGGATAAGTTTTACGAAACGCCGCCGATGCCGTCGGAAGTACAGGCTTTATCCGAACAACGCAAACGCGAGGAGCAGGAGAAACTCGAAAAAGCCGACGAAGCCGGCAGAACGCTCGGCGTGAGCTTTAATACCGGAACCAAATCGCGCAAAGTCAGCGCAACCGATTTGCCCGACACGGAAAATACGACGGCTCCGACGAATTCGACCGACGTGCCGAAACCGGAAGTTGACATCAAACCGAGCGCGCCGCCGAAAACCGAAGAACCGCCGAAACAGGTTACTCCTAATCCGCCCGCGCGCAAGCCCGAACCGCCCGCAGAAAAGCCGAAATCCGAAGGCACGAAACGCAAAGGCAAAAAAGGCGACGGCGATAATTAAAATCGACGGTGTAAAATAAAGAAGAGGCGTGAATCGTTCACGCCTCTTCTTTATTTTGAAATTCGTTCAATTATTGCGGAATCGGAGCGGTTTTAAATGATTCTTTTGTCATTTTAGTCGGGTCAATACGGGTCGCGCCCGCGCCGCGGAAAAGCGGCGTAAAAACCCATTTGCTGTGATTTTCGATGCCGTAATAAGCAATGACCGATTTGCTGCGGCTCTGGCTGGCAACGCCGATAAACGGCGTGTTTTCGGTTTTCATCTCGACCTCCTCGTCCAAATCGTCCTTCAAGTCTTCGTCGCTTTCCGTATTCGTCACATTAACTAAAACCGCCGCGTAACGGTCGAGAAGCTGACTCGGCTGCGGATTCGACGGCAGTAAACCGTTGTTAAAATTCTGCACGCGCCGTCCGAAATTAAGAAACGCCTGCGCGTTCGGCTCGATTAAACGCCATTTTCCGTCTTCGCTTAACGGGTCAACCGCCGCCGACGGGCGCAAAATTTGACGTTTTTTCGTTCCCTGCGGCAAACCTTGCAGCAAATCGTCCATCGAGCTGGGCAATTTACCGTTATAGAAGGTGATATATTGCCGGATGGCTTCGGCGACTTCTTCGCCGCGCCGGATTTCCTCTAATTCCTTTTCGCGCTGAATGCCCTGCTGAATCGTCGGCGCGATTGCCAAAAGCGCGATGGCGAACAAAGCCATCGCCGCCATCAGCGCGATTAAAGACATTCCCTGCTGGTTTTTGGTTTTTAGTATTTGGTTGTTAGTTCTGTTCGCCTCCGAAAAACCAAAATCCAAAAACCAAAATCCAAATTTCTTTTTAATTATCTCCATCATCATCATCATCGTTCGTCGGACTGGTTTTCGTCGGCGGCGCGGAATTCGGCGGTTGCGGCGGCGTGTAAATCGGTATATTCATCGGTATGCCTTGCGGCGGATATTCGCCCGGCGGGATATTCGTTTGCGGAGTAATCTGGTTATTCGGATTATTAAAACTGCCCTTTCCTGTTTGCTGTTGAATACGTCCCGGGTTGTTCAACGTCGGATTTTGATTCGGTGTCGGATTAACGCCCGCGGTTTGTCCGGGCTGCGGACGAAGCAGCGCGAGCCGGTGTTTGAAACCGAGATTGACATCTTCAAAAATTGTTTCTTCGGACGAAATGCTGATTAAGCGAAAACGTCCGCCAAGCACATCATTCAGACGCTTGCCGACCGGCGGATCACTCGGTTTGCCCGTTGCTTGAAAATACGCCGTGTCGTTGTTGTAACGCTGGCGGGCAATCAGTCCGATATATTGAAACTGCGGTGTCGGCGGAGCTTCGATTTTAAGCGAAACCTGATTTGAATAAAGACCGCCGTCGGGCGTTTGGACGCGAATCATAATCTCGCCCACACCGGCGATGAAATTTGAAGGCACGTCGGCAACCAGCTTCTGCGGGCTGATAAACGTCGTCGGCAGTGGACTGCCGTTCAAAAGAATCAGCGAGTCGGGAGTAAATTTATCGCCGTTGACCTCTAAACGAAAAGTTTTTGAACCGGCGTAAACGCTCTGCGGCGAGACGAAACCGACCAGAAACGGCGGCACCGGCGTTGGTGTCGGTGTCGGAATAATGACCGGCGGCGGCACGGGTGTCGGAGTCGGCACATACGGAGTCGGCACGGGCGGTTCGTAAAACGCAAAAATGTTTCTGCCCGCGTCCGGCGCGTAGAAATCGCGGTTGTTATAATCAACCGGCGTGGACGTGTAAATCGAATTTATTTCTGCGTTATCCGGCATCGCGGCGACATCCGAATTCGGGCGCGGCGAAGCGGTCGCGGTCGGCGTGGGCGACGCGCTGACGGTCACGGTCGGTTTTTTGCCGCCGAAAAACATTCCGCCGAAAGTGTATGTGAGCGCGACGAGAGCCAGCACGCCAAGCACCATTGCGGCGATTAATTTGTTGCGTTCTTCCGGCGATTTTCCTTCGAATAATTTCATTTTCGCTTTACTTCAAATTTATTGTTTACCGGCTTCGGGCAGCGGCGGCGCGACATAGTTCGGACGGCGGAAATAAGCCGCCATTTCCAATCTCAAACTAACCGTTTCGCCATGCATACGCCCGCGCCGCGGCTGTTCATTTTGCGGAACATTCTGCGTGAACGACTGGTCTTGCGGTAAACCGTTCGGATTCGCCGGATTGATTTTTACCTGGTTGATGATCGCCTGCGTCGGCTTCGACGGGTCGGATTTTTCTTCGGTGTCCGACGGCGCGAATTCGACCGAGCTGATCACGACAAACTGCTCGCTCGTTTCGATGTCTCTGATAAAACGGCGCAGATTTTGATACGAGCCTTCGACGGTCGTCGTCACATAAACGCCTGGAAAAAGACTTTGAAATTTCGCTCTGCCGCGTTCGGCTTCGGTTTGCTGGTCTTTGCGCTCGGCGGAAATTTCGAGCGGCGCGTAATCGGGTCCGGCGGTGTTCGTCAAGCCGTAAGCCGAAATTAAACCGTTCAAACGCTGATACAGAGAAGTTTTATCGAGCTGCGGATTTCGCAGAAAGCGCGTTTCAAAATCGCTGACGCTCGAAACTAATTTATTAACTTGCGATTGCGTGTCGGTAATATCGCCGTATCTTCTATCGGCGGTCGTTAATTCGGCTTCCACGCGGTCGCGTTCGGCGCGGTGGTCGGCAAGCTCTTTTTTCGCCGGTAAAACCTTGAAAACGATCAGCAAAACCATCGCTAAAATCGCCAGTAAACCCAAACTGACGGCGGCAATTTCCGAAGGTCCCCACATCCCTGCGTATATGCGGCGCGGGCGATTTTTCGGCACGCTGTCAATCTGCGGTTCTTTTTCGATGATGATCGTTTCGTCTTTCGTCAGCAAAACCGTGCGGTTCGCTTCTTCGATGACGACGGTCGAGTCCTTCGTCGCGCCGTATTCGTTGACGAGGATTTCGGGTTGTTCCTGATTCGTTTCCGCGCTCTGGTTAGAGTTTTCGTTCATTATTGCTTTTCCCCCTTTTGCGCGACATCCGCCGGTAAATTCGGCGAATAATTGTTGCGCGGCGTGTAAATCAAGCGCAGAGTGTATTGCGTAAAAGTGATCGCGTCGGTTTTCTGCAAATCCTGCCCGCGCAGTTCGGCTTGGAAAATGCCGGAATTATTCATATTTTCGATCATCTGCATCACGCTTTGATAATCGCGGCTGAGAACGGCAAATTCGAGTTCGGCTTTGGTTTTGCCGCCGTCGTTAAAAATATCCTGCACCGTCACGCGCGAAACGCTGACGCTGCCGGGCAAATTAGCTTCCAGATCGGCGAACAGGCGCGACCAGCCGAAACTTTTATTCGCCACGAGCTTATGCGCGGCGACGAGCAAGGATTTTTGTTCGGGCGTTAATTGTTGCTGCACGAGCGAGCCTTTGTCCTTCAAAGATTGGAGCCGCGTGTTCATATCGCTGATTTCGGTTTTGACCAGCTCGTTACGCTTGTTCGTATCGCTCAGGCTGGCAAACGCCAGAACCGTGCCGCCGACGGCAGTCGCCAGAAGCAAAAGCGTCAATACATACGGCAAAGTTCGGTTGCGAAAAGGATTGGTCGAAAGATTGAGTTTGTTAATCACTTTATTTGGTTCAAAGTTCAAAATTTAAGGTTCAAGGTTTCCGACTTTGAACCTTAAACTTTAGAACTTAACTGTCTGGTCAGTTTATCACGAAAAAACTTAGATTGCTCTTGTCGTCCGAATTGTTGTCCGCGCTCTTTTCGGGGAAAATTTGCAAACTTTTCCGGTGCCGCGCTTTAACGCCGTCTTTCACGTTGAAATTGATTGAAAAGTTGCAAAAATTCAGGAGCGGCGCGACGGCGGGCAGATTTGAGCTTTTCCGGGTTCCAAATCTTTGTAAGCGCAGACGCGGTTTCGACCTTCGTGTTTGGCGCGATACAGCGCGGAATCAGCCATTTCGACCAGTTCAATCGGATCGCGCGAATCGTTCGGAAAACACGCGATTCCGATGCTCGCCGTAATATGATGCGAGCCGGAAGGTTTGCCCTGCCGGATAAAAGTGAACGCGGTTTTCTCGATTTCCGAACGAAATCTTTCGGCGGCAATCAGGCTTTGACCGAGTTCCGCGTCGAGCAGAAACGCGGCGAATTCATCGCCGCCGAAGCGCGCCGCGACATCGCCCGCGCGTAAATTTCCCGTGATGCACGCGCCGATTTCCTCGATGGTTTTGCTGCCCGTCAGATGCCCGTAAGTGTCGTTGACGCTTTTGAAAAAATCAATATCCATCATCAAAACGCAGAAACAGCGTTTCTCTTCTTTAGCGCGGGCGGCTTCGCGGCGCAGCTCCGAGAAAAACGAACGGCTCGAAAGAAGCCCGGTCAAATCGTCGTGCGAAAGCAGACGGCGAATCTGCATCTGGTATTCGCGGTCAACTTCGTCGAGCATTTCAAAGCGCAGGATATAATCGCCGATGATAATTTTGTCGCCGTTTCGCAAAGTTTCGCTGACCACCGGCTGCCCGTTCAGAAGCGTGCCGTTTCTCGAACTCAAGTTGGTCAAAACGTATTCGGTCGCGCCGGTTTCCGGGTTGGAAACGGTATTGAGACAAGCGTGGCGGCGCGATATTTTCGTATCATTGATGCGAATATCGGCTTCGAGCGCGCGCCCTAAAATAACGACTTCGCGCTCGAGCGGAATCGGCGCGGCGAGCATTTCGCCGCTCAAAAAAATCAACACGGGACGCAAATCACGAATTTGCGAATCTGATTTTTGCATTATTTTAAGAACAAAAATTTTCGGGAGTTAAAAACGATGGGGTTTTTAATTGTTTCGGCGCAAACCGAAACTTGATTATAAAACATTTCGTCGGAAATTTACCAGATTATATTTCGTCCCGTAAATTTCAGCAACCGAAACCGACGGAAAATTCGGTATTTCACGAAATTAGATTAAAGTCTTAATATAAAAGTCGGTGAATATACTGATTATCAAACTCAGCAGCATCGGCGACATCGTTCACACACTGCCCGCGCTCGCCGCCATCAAGCGCGCGTTGCCGTCGGCGGAAATTTCCTGGGCGGTCGAAAAAAACGCGGCGGAAATTTTGCGCGGCAACGAATTGATTGATAATTTAATCGAGATTGACACGCGCTCCCTGCGGCGCGGCAAAATCATCGGCGAGATTCTGCCCGACGCGCGTCGTCAGCTGCGCGCCCTGCGAAAGGGGAAATACGATGTCGCGCTCGATTTTCAAGGGCTGCTCAAATCGGCTTCCATCGCCAAGCTCGCCCGCACGAAGCGGCGTTACGGATTTTCCAAGCAAAATCTGCGCGAACCGGCGAGCCGTTTTCTTCTGACCGACCGCGTATCGGTCGCCGAGGAAACAAGTATCTACGTTAAAAATCTCGATTTCGTCAAACACGCGCTCGATATTTCCGTGCCGGAAAATGATTTTGAATTCCCGATTTACACCGACGCGAAACACCGCGCCGAAGCCGCAGACATTATCCAACAAACAAACGGCGATCCGTTTGCTATTCTCAATCCGGCGACGAGCTGGACGACGAAACAATGGAGCGCGGAACGCTTCGGCGCGCTTGCCGATAAACTCTGGGAAGAAGAGCAATTGGTTTCGATTATTACAACCGCGCCGAACGAAATCGAGCTTGCCCGAAAGGTTCTGCAAAACAGCCGTTCGGGAAAAGTTATTCTCGCCCAACCGGGTTTGAAGGGTTTTTACGAACTGGCGAAACAAGCGCGAATTTACATCGGCGGTGACACCGCGCCGATGCATCTGGCGGCGGCGGCAGGCACGCCGATTGTCGGCATCTTCGGTCCGACCGAATGGCGGCGTAACGGCAGCCCGAATCCGCTCGACATCTGCGTCGAGCGAACCGATATAAGCTGCCGCGTCAACTGTCATCGGCGAACGTGCGATAAATGGATTTGTATGGACATCACGGTCGAAACGGTTTTGGGCGCGACGCGAAAAAGATTAAAATCGGTTTGAGAATTATTTTTGCCTACGAAACACACGAAAGAAACGAAAATTTAAAATCAAATCATTCACAATTTAGCCCTTTATTCGTATTTTTCGTGTGTTTCGTAGACAAATAATTCTAGTTTTAAGGTAGATTCTTACGATTTAGCTGAAATAAAAAATGACTTGCGCCGCGTCCGAAAAGCTGTTTTGTCCGCCGACCGAAGGCATTAAATACGCCGGTTCAAAATTGAAACTTCTGCCGTATATTTTGCGGCTCGCCGGAAAAGCGCAGCCGCAAACCGTTTTCGACGGATTCGCCGGAACGACGCGCGTTTCGCAAGCCTTCGCGCAAACCGGCTGCCGGGTTTTCTCGAACGACCGCGCCGTCTGGTCAAAAACTTTTAATTTGTGTTATTTGAAGAACAAAAGGGACGCGAAGTTTTACCGGGAAATCATTGATTATTTAAATAATCTGCCTGCAAAAGACGGCTGGTTTACAATGAATTACGGCGGCTCGCCCGACGCGAAAAATTCGGCCGAAATTGACGGTTTTAAAAAGCCCTGGCAAATTCGTAACACGCGCCGGCTCGACGCGATCCGCGACGAAATTGACAATTTGAATCTCGATGAAATCGAAAAAGCCGTCGTTTTGACGAGCTTGATTCTGGCTCTCGATAAAGTTGACAGCACGCTCGGACATTTTTCGTCGTATTTGAGCGAATGGTCGCCGCGCTCGTTTAATCTTTTGCAGTTAAAAGTTCCGCGACTTTTTTCGACGAAAAAAGAACACGAAGTTTACAGCGGCGACGTTTTTGAAACGGTCAAAAACGTCGAAGCGGATTTGGCATATTTCGATCCGCCATACGGCTCGAACAACGAAAAAATGCCGCCGTCGCGCGTGCGTTACGCGGCGTATTATCATCTGTGGACGACCGTAGTTTTGAACGATAAACCGGCGGTTTTCGGCAAAGCCAAACGCCGCGCCGATTCGACTGATGCGGTTGCCGGTTCTATTTTTGAAGAATTTCGCCGCGCCGCTTCGGGCAAATTTATGGCAGTCGAAGCAATTGAAAAATTGATTGATGAAACAAACGCCGCGCACGTCGTTTTGTCTTACAATTCCGGCGGACGCGCAACGCTCGAACAGCTTTATGAAACTATTTTAAGGACGGGGAAAATTCGGGAATTCGTGAAAATTGATTATCGCAAAAACGTGATGGCGACGATGCGTTGGACGAACGAATGGACGCGGGAAAATGAAAAAAGCAATCAGGAATTTTTGTTTTTGATCGAAAAATAAATGGCAAGAGAAAAAGCGACATTGATACAACGCTTTCGCGTGCCGCTCGGATTTCTACTCGCGGCAATTTTTCTAATTTTCGCCCGACCGGAAATGACGACGCTTTTAATCGGCGGCGCGGTTGCCGTCCTCGGGCTTCTAATTCGCGCCTGGGCTTCCGGACATATTCGCAAAAACAAGACGCTCGCCGTTTCCGGTCCTTACGCCTACACGCGCAACCCGCTTTATCTGGGCAGTTTCGTTTTGGGTTTCGGCTTTACGGTGGCGGCGGGCGTTTGGTGGCTCGCGCTGATTTTCGTCGCGTTATTTTTGGGCATCTATCTGCCCGTGATGCGCGTCGAAGCCGGTGAATTGATTGAAATTTTCGGCGATGATTACCGGGAATACGCGAAACGAGTTCCGCTTTTTTTCCCGCGATTAACGAAAGGCGAAAAATCCGCCGTTCGATTCGATTTTGATTTATACTTGCGTTATCGTGAATATCAAGCGGCTTTGGGTTTAATTTTCGCGTGGTCAATTTTGCTGATTAAAGCTGTTTTCATAAAATAAAACTTGAAAGATAAAATTATGCTGAAAAAAATTTTCTGCTCGTTTCTGTTCGTTCTCGCTCTGTGCGCCGCAGCGGTTTCGGCGCAAACCGCTTCTTACAACGCGGGCGAAAGTTTAACTTACGAAGCGAAATTCAGCAAAATTATCAAAGGCATCGCCGTCGCCGACTTGAATTTTACGGTCGAACGCACGCCCGACAATCTCGATTATTTGATCAAATCCGACGCGGCGACCAAAGGCAGTCTTTTAAAGTTATTCGGCAAAAAATACGCGCAGAAATTTGAATCAACCGTTGACGGCGCGAATCTTTCGATCAAACGCACCGTTAAGCGCGACGAACAGGGCGACCGCGTCCGCGAATCCGAAGCGTTGTTCGATTACAAGGAAAAAAAGGTCATTTACATCGAAACCGATCCGAACGACGCGGCGCGTCCGCCGCGCCAGATCGCTTCGCCGATCAAGAGCGATATGCAGGATTTGGTGACGGCGATTTACACTCTGCGGCGTTTGCCGCTCGAAGTCGGAAAAACCTTCGAGCTAAACGTCAGCGATTCGGGGCTTGTTTATAAAGTTCCGGTGCGCGTCGTCGCCCGCGAACAGCAAAAATCCGTTCTCGGACGAAATTGGTGTTTCCGCGTCGTGCCGGAATTGTTCGGCGCGAACCGTCTGATTGACCAGGAGGGCGAAATGACGCTCTGGATTACCGACGACGAACGCCGCATTCCGATTCGTTCGCAAGTCAATCTGAACATCGGCAGATTCGAAGTCAAGCTCAAAAAATTAACCGATGCTTCCGCTAAAAATCAGGCGAAGACCGAATAAAGGCTTTTAATTCGCCTGACTAAAATTCGCCTCGCCCTTGTTTCTTACTGTAAAAATCCGCATAATCTTTCAATTCAACCGAAATTTTTAAATTTATGCCGGATAACGACGAAATTACGAATGAATTGACGCTTGCGGACTTTAAATTGAATCCGCTTTCCAGTCTGAACGCGCCGCCGGAAGAAAAAATCACCGGCGAGCGCGAAGCCGAATATTCGGCGGCGCACGTCGTCGCCGAGCCGTCTGCCGAAATCGAAGAATCAAGCGCACCGGAAGACCCGATTTTCAAATTATTATCCGCGCCGACGCTGCCGGAATTAAAGCGCGAAAACCGCGCCCGTCTGCAAATGCAGTCGCCGAACCGCATCCATTTTTACTGGTCTTTCAAACAAAATCCGTTTCAAATTTTAAGCCGCGTTTTCGGCGCGAATACGAATTATCAATTAATCGCGCGCTTGGTTAACCGGCGCAACGACCGCGAACAAATTTTTCCGATTGAAGCCGAAGGCGCGGCGTGGTTCGATGTCGAAGCCGACGCGGTTTACCAGGTCGAAGTCGGTTTCTATGCTGTCAGTCGTCCGTTCGTGCGCGTGATGTTTTCCAATCAAATCGAAACGCCGCGCAAAAATCCGAGCTGGCGGCAGGATTATTCGGAATATTTCGCCGTCAATGCCGCGCAGTTTGCCCGCGTTCTCGACGTTTCCGGTTTCGCGCAGGAC
This sequence comes from uncultured Pyrinomonadaceae bacterium, assembly GCA_964237235.1. GTDB lineage: Bacteria > Acidobacteriota > Blastocatellia > Pyrinomonadales > Pyrinomonadaceae. Next base: position 88,095 of record CAXSGY010000015.1, on the reverse strand, counting down.
GCTTTTGAAGTCGCGCTCGCCGGCGACGACGCGGACGCTGCCGACGGCGCGACGCGCGATGCCTTTACGCAAATCACCGGCGCGCCGATTGATGAACTCGACGAGACGACGGCGGGCGAAATTCGTTTCGCGCTGCTCGCGCTCGCGTCCGGTTACGCGCTCGAAGCGTTGCGCGGACACATCAGTTCGAATCTTTTCGTTTTTTTAGAAAAACACCGCGCTAAATTAAATGCGGAGACGGCTTTAGCCGCGCTGCGCGAAAATTTCGGCGGTTTTACCGGCGAGGAAACGGACGTTGAAGAAACCGAAGAATTCGGCGGCGCGCAGACGGTTTTCGGCGCGAGTTTAATTAATTTTCCGCGCTCCTTAAAACGCCGCCGCGCGCCGAAATTTTCAACTGTTTTGCCGTCGAAATTCGCGCCGCTCAGCTCGCTTCGCTGAAAAATTCGGTTAATCGAACTTCAGACAAATTCAAATTTCAAATCAAAAGCCGCCGGTCGAAAAAACATTTTTGCGACCGGCGGCTTTTTCGATTTTTTTTTGCCTTATCCGCATTTATTTGTGTTAATCTGTGGTTAAATTTTTCCAACGTTTCAAACCTTTATGCCGATTGGATATTTCAGCTTAATTTTACACGCGCACCTGCCGTTCGTGCGGCATCCCGAATACCCGGAATTTCTCGAAGAAGATTGGTTTTACGAAGCGATCACGGAAGTTTATCTACCGCTGATTTTTATTTTTCAAAATCTGCACGAAGCGGGAATGCAGCCGCGTCTGGCGATGAACGTCTCGCCGCCTTTGTGCGAAATGCTGGCTGATAAATTGTTGCAGGAACGCTACACGCGCCACCTCGAAAATCTTTTTGAATTATCGAAAAAAGAATTGGAACGGGTCCGCCGCGAAGAGCCGCAATTTTACGACGCGGTGAAAATGTATGTTGACAATCTCGGCTCGTCGCTCAATCTTTGGAACAATAAATATCAGCGCAATTTAATCAACGCTTTCCGCGAATTACAGGAAGAAGGCGTTCTGGAAATTATCACCTGCGGCGCGACGCACGGTTTTTTGCCGCTGATTTCAACCGTCGAAGCGCGACGCGCCCAGATCGAAATCGCCGTCAGCAATTACAAAAAACATTTTAATCGCCACCCGCGCGGCATCTGGCTGCCCGAATGCGCGTATGAACCGGGCATCGAAAATCTTTTGAAAGACGCGGGCATCGAATATTTTATCGGCGATTCGCACGCGATTCTCTACGGCGAGCCGCGCCCGCGCTACGGCATCCACGCGCCCGTGATGTGCCGGAACGGGGTCGGCGTTTTCGCCCGCGATGTCGAAACGAGCGAGCAGGTTTGGAGCGATCAAGTCGGTTATCCGGGCAACCCGGTTTACCGCGAATTTTATCGCGATGTCGGTTGGGATTTGCCGCTCGAATATTTAAGCCCGCACCTGCACAAAGACCAGGCGCGGCGGCATCTCGGTTTGAAATACTACCGCATTTCCGGTCGCGGCATCTCCAGCGGCGAAAAGGAAGCGTATGTGCCGAACTGGGCGCGCGAGCAGGTCGCCAGAGACGCGACGGATTTCGTCGGCAAGCGTATCCGTCAAGCCTACAAGCTGCGCGAAACCTTTGAAGGACATCCGCCGCTCGTCAACGCGCCGTATGACGCGGAGCTTTACGGTCATTGGTGGTTTGAAGGTCCGCAGTTTATTGATTTTCTGTTCCGCGAATTGCATTATAAAAAAGATTTAATCGCGCCGATCACGCCCGGCGATTTTCTCGACGCGCAGATTCCGATTCAAATTCAGCAGCCGTCGGCTTCGAGCTGGGGCGAAAACGGCTATTACAAAGTTTGGCTCAACGAAGGCAACGCGTGGATGTATCCATACCAACACGACGCGGAACGCAAAATGACCGAACTGGCGAACAAATATCACGCGCCGAACGATTTGGAACGCCGCGTTCTGAATCAGTCAGCGCGCGAACTTCTGCTCGCGCAATCGAGCGATTGGGCGTTTCAGATTTATCAGGGAACGACCGTCCAATATTCTTCCAACCGCTTCAAAATGCACATTCACCGCTTCGATTTGCTGGCGAAAATGTTGGAAAACGATTCGATTGACGAAGCGATTCTCAAAGAAATCGAATGGCGCGATAATATTTTCGCCGAGCTTGATTACCGGATTTATCGAAGTTAGCTGAAACAACTTTTGCTTTGTAGATAAAAACCTATTTTTTATTTATTAAATTTTCCGCGTTTGCCTTAACATTGCGCGTAAAGTTATCATTTTCCTTATACTTAATGGAGATAAATTAATGGTTGAAAAAGGTTTGGAAATTGCTCCGGCGACGGGCAAGCTCGGAATTTTGCTCGTCGGACTCGGCGCGGTCAGCACGACGTTTGTCGCGGGCGTGGAAGCGATTCGCAAAGGAATGGCTGCGCCCGTCGGCTCTTTGACGCAGATGGGAACGATTCGGCTCGGCAAACGGACCGACAATAACTGCCCGAAAATAAAAGACTTTGTGCCGCTCGCCGATTTAGACGACATCGTGTTCGGCGCGTGGGATATTTTTTCCGATTCGGCGTATGAAGCGGCGCGCAACGCGGGCGTTTTGGAAAAATCGCAGGTCGAAGATTTGCGCGAACAGCTCGAATCCTTAAAGCCGATGGCGGCGGTTTTCGAGCAGAATTACGTCAAACGCATCACGGGCGAAAACGTCAAAAACGGCAAAAATAAAATGGAATTGGCGGAACAACTGATCGCCGACATCGCCAAATTCAAGGAGGAAAAAAATTGCGACAGATTGGTGATGGTGTGGGCGGCTTCGACCGAAATTTTTATCGAGCCGTCGGACATTCACAACAGTTTGGAAGCGTTTGAAAAGGCGTTATATGACGACGACGAACGCATCGCGCCTTCGATGGTTTACGCTTACGCCGCGTTAAAATCGAAAGTGCCGTTCGCCAACGGCGCGCCGAATTTGACGGTTGATATTCCCGCCTTGACAAAACTTGCCGAAGACGCGGGCGTTCCCGTTTGCGGCAAGGATTTCAAAACCGGACAAACCTTGATGAAAACGATTCTCGCGCCGGGCTTGAAATCGAGGATGCTCGGATTGGAAGGCTGGTATTCGACGAATATTTTGGGCAACCGCGACGGTGAGGTTTTAGACGATCCGGAAAATTTCAAAACGAAGGAAGAATCGAAATTATCGGTTTTAGAACATATTTTGCAGCCCGACGTTTACCCGGAGCTTTACAAAGATTTCGCGCACGTCGTCCGCATCAATTATTATCCGCCGCGCGGCGACAACAAAGAAGGCTGGGACGCGATAGATATTTTCGGCTGGCTCGGCTATAAAATGCAGATCAAAATTGATTTTCTGTGCCGCGATTCGATTCTCGCCGCGCCGCTCGTGCTTGACCTCGCGCTGTTTATGGATTTAGCCCAGCGCGCCGGTATGCGCGGCGTGCAGGAATGGCTTTCGTTTTATTTCAAAGCCCCGCAAACCGCGCCCGGACTCTATCCGGAACACGACCTTTTCATCCAACTGATGAAGCTGAAAAACACTCTGCGCCATCTGAAAGGCGAAGATTTAATTACGCATCTCGGCTTGGAATATTACGACTAATTAGTGGTAAACGGTAAGTGGTAAGTGGTAAATGTTTTGATTTCGCATTTACCACTTACCGTTTACCGTTTACCACTAACTCATTCCGTCGCTCCGTAAGAAATCAAAAGCTGTTTTACTTCTTCCTTTTCCGCCAGAGACAAAGCGGTTTCGCCTTCTTTAGTTTTGAACCGCGCGTTTGCGCCCGCGCCGAGCAGCGTTTTGACGTTCTCAAGCTCGCCGTTTTCCGCCGCGCGGATCAAAGCGGTTTCGCCTTTTTTATTAATCGTGTTGACGTTCGCGCCCGCGCTGATTAACGCCTGCACGACTTCGTTTGAAGCGTATTCGGCGGCGAACATCAATGCCGTATTTCCCTCTTTGTCAAACAAATTTATTTTCGCGCCGTAACGCAGCAGCAAATTGACAAGTTCGGCGGTCGCGTCTTCGTCGAGCATCATCAAAACGGTGCGTTTGTCGGCGTTTTTACTGTTCGTTTTCGCGCCGTGCGTCAAAAGAAATTCGGCGATTTCGAGATTGCCGTTTTCGACCGCGATGTGCAGCGGCGAATTATTGTCGTAGCCTTTGTCTTTGCTGTTGACGCGCTCGCCCATCGCCACGCGGACTTTCACTTCGCCGAGGTCTTCGTTGGCGACAGCCATTACGAGTCTATTGCGCGGCACGGTCGAGACTACTACGCCGACCATTCCGGAATAAAATGTTTCTTCGCCGCCGCTGACCGTGACAACTTCCTGCGTCGTCGCAACCGCCATTTCCGTGTTGTAATTCTGCTCGCCGCCGCTGACCGAAACGTTTTTGATTTCCTTTGAAGCGAATCCGCCCGCGTCAACTTTTAATTTATATTCGCCGGTCGGCACGTCTTTAAATTCGTAAAAGCCTTCCTGGTTGGCGTTGACGTTTTGATAAAAATTCGTTTGTTCGCTCGAAAGCGTGACGAACGCGAACGGAATAATCGCGCCGTGCGGGTCGGTAATCGTGCCGGAAAGAGTACCGTTCGGCGCGTCGGTTTTTTCGCTTAACACTTCGACCATCTGCGCGTTTTCAATCGGCAGATTTTTGGTCGTCGTCTGCGCGTAAGCGAGCGTCGAAACGCTCAGGGAGGTTCCTAAAACCGTCGCCGCGATTCCCGTCCGTCGTGTGATTTGATGCAGCGTATTTTTAATCGTTTGAATTCTGCCGTCGGGACGGCGAACATAGCGCACGCAGATGTTACCGTTCGCCGCGGCGACGATTCGTCCGGCTTGCTTGCGCGTCATCTCGGAAAGGTTGTGCACGTTTTCGGCGCAGTGCGTGCAGAAACGTATCTGCTCGCTGCCCTGCATTTCATTCCAATTTTCCGAACACGGCGATTCGACGTTGATCGCATCGAGAAAAGTGATTTTTGACATATTTATCGCTCCTTGAAGATTTGAATTTACTTCTTGATCGTCTGAAAAAATTATTTTTTCGCGCCGTATGAAATCAACAGCTCCGCGATTTCTTTGTAATCGTTTTCGAGCGCGATGCCGAGCGCGGTGCGGTTTTTTTCGTCGCGCAGATTCACGTCCGCGCCCGCTTTGAGCAAAACTTTGACCGCTTCGAGATTTTCGTAATCGGCGGCAATCATCAGCGGCGTTTGCCCTTCGTTGTTGCGGGCGTTGATCTTCGCGCCTTCGACGATTAAGATATCCAAAATATCGGCTGCGCCATAAGACGCGATGCGATGCAGGACGTTGTTTCCCGCGTTGTCAACGGCTTTAATTTTCGCGCCGTAAGCCAAAAGCGTTCTGACCAGTTCGGGTGTCGCGTCGCCATCGAGACTCATCAAAGGCGTGCGTTTGTCGTCGCTGCGGGCATTGATTTTCGCGCCGAATTCGAGCAGCGTTCTGACCGTTTCGACGTTGCCCTGTTCGACGGCGACGAAGATCGCCGAAATGCCGTCGTAATTTTTGTCTCTGTCATTGACGCTCGCCCCACTCGCCAGCAGCGATTTTATTGCGTCCGCGTTGCCTTCCGAAACGGCTTGCAAAAGCGGCAATTCGTATTCGATCATCCCGATGCCGCCGACGGTTACCGTTTCGCCGTCAATTTCCATCGTCGCGTCTTGCTTTGTTTCCGCGCCGTCGGAAATTTTTAGCTGCTCGATTATCAATTCGCTGAAACCGCTGCCTGCTTCAAATTTCAAGGTATAAGTTCCGGCGGGCTGATTTTTAAATTCGTAAACGCCTTCGTCGTTGCTCGTCGCGCTGCCGAGCGTATCGCCATTCTCCGCCAGAAGTTTGACCGAAACGCCCGGAATAACCGCGCCGGCTTGGTCGGTAATCGTGCCGGAAATCCGCGTCGGCGGATCATCCGTTGCGGCTTTTTGTGAATTTCTCTGCGCCGCCACTTCCGTTTGTTCGATTGCCGCGCGAGCCGTCGAAACGCCGCCCTGCGCGTAAGCGAAGGTCGAGAGACTGAGCGCGGCGGTCATCGCCCCGACTGCCAGACGCGGCGCGCGGCGCGCGATTTGATAAAAATTTCCGGCGAAAACCGGCTCGTTCGTCTGCGGATTTTTCACATAGCGCACGCAAATTCGCCCGTTCGCTTCGCGGATCATTCGCATTGCGTCCTTGCGCCGCATCGCCGAAAGATTGTTGACCGAAGACGCGCAATGCCCGCAAAAGCGCATCTTTTCGCCGCCTTTCATCTGTTCCCAATTTTCGGCGCAGGGATTTTTAACTTCAAATAAATTTTTCCGAAAGCTCTTTTTTGACACAGAAATATCCTCCAAAGCCCGAATGCGAATTCAAGCTATTGCCTAATTTAGACAAATTGTTTTAGTTTTTGTTCCCGGCGTGGTTTCGATTTTCGCGCCGCATGTTCTGTCGAGTTATTTGCCTAGATGCGGCAAGTTTTTTGATTGGTTGCTTTGGCGAAAAATAAAACTTGCGAGTTTTTGAAACTTCGCCTTTTCTCCGTTGCGTTCGACCTCGAAAAAACGGCGGCGTTTGTTGTTTTACCCGCCGCACGTCGAAAGAAACGCGCGGATTATTTTCGATTAACGAGCGGAAATAATGCTAGACTGTAGAAAATCGTTTTTATAATTTTCGCAGCTTTTTTCGGGCAAAATCGAACGGTTTTTTATTTTTTACGAGCAGGGGAGAACAATGAAAATTTATTTGAAACCGATTGCGACGCAGGTCGCCGTCGTGTTCGGCGCGTCGAGCGGCATCGGCAGACTGACGGCGTTGAAGATGGCGAAGCGCGGCGCGAAAATTTGCGTCGCGGCGCGCGGCATCGAAGGATTGCGAAGTTTAGTCGCCGAGATTGAAACGAACGGCGGCGAAGCGTTCTACGTCGCGGCTGATGCCGCCGATTTCACGCAGGTCAAAGCGGTCGCCGAAAAATGCGTCGAACGTTACGGCAGAATTGATACGTGGATTCATTCAGCCGCCGCGTTTATTTTAGCGACGGTCGAGAATTGCGAACCCGAAGAATATAAACGACTTATCGAAGTTAATCTGCTCGGACAAATTTACGGCGCGAAGGCGGCTTTGCCGTATTTGAAAAAAGCGGGCGGCGCATTGATTCACGTCACGAGCGTCGAAGCGCGCCGCACCGCACCGTTTCAATCGGCATACGGCGCGTCGAAACACGGCGTGCAAGGCTTTCTGCAAGCTCTGCGCGTCGAACTGGCGCACGATAAAATTCCCGTCGCCGTGACCGAAATTTTGCCGGCGGCGATCAACACGCCGATTTATCAAAAAGGGCGCAACAAAATGCCTTTTAAGATGCGTCCCGTGCCGCCGATTTATCATCCGCAAATCGTCGCCGACGCGATTCTTTACGCGGCTGAAAATCCGACGCGCGAAATGATCGCGGGCGGCGCGGGTCTGGGCGTGGTTTACGCCGAACGCGCCGCGCCGCGCCTGGCGGATTTTTTCTCGGAAACCATCGGTTACGCCGGACAAAACGGCGGCGCGAAATTGTCGCCCGAACAATTTGAAGACAGTTTGTTCGAGCCGCTGACGGGTTACGACACAATCGAAGGAAGTTTTTCCGGCGAGCAATTTATGAGCGACCCGTATACGAGCTTGAAAACTTCAAACGCCGCGCGAAAATCCATTTTGTTCGGCGCGGTCGGCGCAATCGGTGCGCTTTTGGCGTGGAAAATGTTGAAGCGGAAAAATGCGTTTTAGTAAAGAATCTTGAGATGTTTCGCGGCGATTTTTTAATAAACGAATGAGCAAAAAAATCGAAAATCTGCTGGCGCGAGCCAAACGCGATTCGAGCGAAAGCTCAATCAGTTCGGCTGAAAAAATATGCGACGGCGAAGCGCGCGCCGCACAGCTCTTTTTAACGCTCAAATTAAAACTTTTGAACATCACCGAGTGGAACGAACACGCGCTGCATTCTTCATACGATTTGTTCGATGAAAGCGGACGCGCCGTTCACAGCCGGGAATTGTCGGTCGGCGTTTTTATCCGCATTGATCTGAACAAATCGGGAAAATACGATTGGATAAAAATTGTCGGCATCAGCGACGCGCCGAATGAATTTGTCATCACGGTTAAGCCGACGTTCGATCCGACCGCCGAAAATCCGCCGGAAAATTCCGTCGCGCATTTTTTTACCGACGCTTCGACGAACAATTTCTGCCTGCTGAAAACGCGCCGCAAAGTCGCGCTTTACGTCATCGGTTTAGACGAAAAACCTAACATCGGCGAAACGAGCGGCACGCTTGAAACGATTCGAAACATCGCCGTCAATGTCGGCACGTATCTCGGCATTCAAAAAAACGAATGGGAAAAATTCTGTGCTGATTTCATCGAAAGCGCGGCGGCGGAAGAAAAAGCAAATTAGTTTTTACGGCGAAAGCGTTCGCGCCTTTGAAATGCGCGAAAAGCTTTTCCAAAAAAACGCTGCTCGAAAAAAATTACCAAGTGAAAAATTCTGCATACGACGCGGTGGTCATCGGTTCGGGTCCAAATGGCTTGGCGGCGGCGATTTGTTTGGCGCGCGCGAATCTTTCGGTGCTAATCGTTGAGGCTAACGACCAAATCGGCGGCGGCGTTCGGTCGGCGGAATTGACTTTGCCCGGATTCGTCCACGATGTCTGTTCGGCGATTCATCCGCTGACGCTCGCGTCGCCGTTTTTGAACACTTTGCCGCTCTCACAATTCGGTTTGGAATTCATTCAGCCGCCAATTTCTCTGGCGCATCCGCTCGATGACGGAACGGCGGTTTTGCTGAAAAAATCAATCGAAGAAACCGCCGGAAATTTCGGCGCGGACGCAGCGAATTATCAAAATTTATTCGAATATTTCGTCAAAAATTTTGACGCGCTCGCGCCCGAAATTCTCGCGCCGCTACATTTTCCGAAACACCCGTTTTTACTGGCGCAGTTCGGATTAAAAGCGATTCGTTCGGCGCGGCAAGTTGCAAACAATTATTTTTCCGAATCGCGGGCGCGGGCGATTTTCGCCGGTTGTGCGGCGCATTCGATGATTCCGCTCGAATATTTATCGAGCGCGGCTTACGGGTTAATGCTGATGCTGACGGCGCACGCGGTCGGTTGGGGATTTCCGCGCGGCGGCGCGTCGAAAATTTCCGACGCGCTCGCCGCATATTTTCTTTCGCTCGGCGGGACGATTGAAACCGGCAACCGCGTCGAGAGCGTTGACGCTCTGCCGCCTTCACGAATCGTTTTATTCGATCTCACGCCGCGCCAGATCATCCGCATCGCCGGACATCGGTTGCCCGATTCTTACCGCCGACGGTTGGAAAAATTTCGCTACGGTGCGGGCGTTTTTAAAATGGATTTCGCTCTGAGCGAGCCGATTCCGTGGCGGGCAAAAGAGTGCGCGCTTGCCGGAACCGTTCACTTGGGCGGAACCTTTGAAGAAATCGCCGCGTCCGAGAAAGCGCACAACAGCGGACGAATTTCGGAAAAGCCCTTTGTTCTCGTCGCCCAAAACAGTCTTTTCGACGCGACGCGCGCGCCCGCGGGCAAACAAATCGGTTGGGCATATTGCCACGTTCCGAACGGCTCGACAATTGATATGACGGAGATTATCGAAAACCAAATCGAGCGTTTCGCGCCCGGTTTCCGCGACTGTATTCTCGCCAAAGCGACAAAATCTCCCGCCGCTTTGGAACGTTATAACGCCAACTGCGTCGGCGGCGACATCAACGGCGGCGCGGGCGATTTGAGTCAGCTTTTCACGCGCCCCGTCGCCAAAATCAACCCGTATGCGATGCCGTCGAAAGGCTTATATATTTGCTCGGCTTCGACTCCGCCGGGCGGCGGCGTTCACGGAATGAGCGGTTATCATGCGGCGCGAACGGTTCTGAAAAAAGAATTCGGCAAGTAAAAGTCCAGCCGCGCGTTTTAACAAATTCGTCCGAATCATTAATTGATAAAATCCCGCGTTTTTTCCTCGACCAAAACTGGCGCGTCGAACGGTTTGGCATCTTCTTCCAAACTCCAGATTTCAAACAAGGCGGGCGGGCATTCGTGTATAAAACGCGACGGTTTCTGCAGAACGGTCTGGCGGTTATAATCAACGATCATCAGCGGATAAGTCAAATAAAGCTCGTCCTGCGCGCGCGTCAAAGCGACATACCAGAGACGGCGTTCTTCTTCTTCGCTGTCAATTTCCTTGAGCGAACGCGGGCTTGGAAATTTGCCTTCCGCCGCCCAAATCAGAAAGACGGCTTTCCATTCCAAACCCTTCGCCTGATGAATTGATGTCAGAGTTACAAGCTCGTCTTCTTCGCCGCCGGAGACGACATCTTCGCCCGTGATGCCGGTCGGTTCTTTGAAGCGTTCGGTCGAAAGCAGCGCGAGTTCAGACAGAAAATCTTCGGTCGAATCGTAACGCGAAGCATAGAGCGCAAGCCCGCGCAAATCTTCCAATCGAGCTTCGGCGTTTTCGTAATTTTCTTCGAGATATTGTTCGTAGCCGTTCGTCAAAATCAACTCGATTTGTTTGGCGGGTTTGTTTCGATTGTCGTCCGTCGTAATTTTTTCGAGTAGTTCGACAAAGTTTTTCCAATTTTCTTTGCCGCGCGGCTGATATTTAAAGTCTTCTTTTTTAACAAGCGTGAACGGATTTTCGGCATACGCGAGACTTTCGTAAATTCGATTGGCGGTTTGATTGCCGACGCTCGGAATCATTTTCAAAATTCGTTTCCACGCCAATTCGTCGCGCGGATTGCAGATGATTCTCAAATACGAAATGACATCTTTGATATGCGCCTGTTCAAAAAATCTGACACCGCTTTGAACGCGATACGGAATGTTTCTGCGGGTTAATTCGAGCTGCAATTCAATCGAATGATAATGCGAACGATACAGCACGCCGATTTCTTCCAGAGACGTTCCTTCGTCTCTCAACTCTAAAATGCGCGACGCGACGAAAACCGATTGCTGTTCGACATCGCTGCACGGCACGAGCGCGGGTTTAAAATCTCTCGATTTTTTGACCGCTTCCAGAGTTTTCGGAAATTGTTTGCGATTATTCGCAATCGAAACATTCGCCAGTCCTAAGATTTCCGGCGTTGAGCGGTAATTCATTTCGAGCTTGTAAATTTCGGCGTTCGAATAGCGTTTCGGAAATTCGTAAATATTGGTAAATTCCGCGCCGCGCCACGCGAAAATTGATTGCGCGTCGTCGCCGACGACCATCACGTTTTTGTGCTTGACGGCGAGCAAATCAATCAACTCGGCTTGCAGTTTATTCGTGTCCTGATATTCGTCAACGAGAATATGCTGAAACTGTTCGGCATAGACGTTGGCGATGTCGGGTTTTTCGATTAAAAGCCGTTTCCAATTAAGCAGCAAATCGTCGTAATCCATCACGTTGCGCTCTTTTTTGCGTTCCATATAAACGAAATCAACGCGCTTGATTTGCTGGGCGAGCATTTCAAAATACGGATATTTGCGGATAATAACTTCTTCAATCGGCTGGTCGGTGTTGTTGGCGTAAGAGATAATGTTTTGAACGACTTCCGGTTTCGGAAAACGCTTCGCACGGGTGTCAATCGCCGCTTCTTCGATGCAGACGTTGATAAAATCGCGCGCGTCTTCCGCGTCGAGAATCGAATAATTTGAATCGAAGCCGATGGAAACCGCGTGACGGCGCAAAATCAAATTGGCGATGCGGTGAAAAGTTCCGCCCCAAATTTTGTGGACGTTCTGCGAGCCGGTCAGAAGCTCGACGCGCTTGAGCATTTCACGCGCGGCGCGATTGGTAAAAGTCGCCAGCAAAATTCTTTGCGGCGAAACGCCTTGCTCAATCAAATACGCGACGCGGTATGTGATCGTGCGCGTCTTGCCCGTTCCCGCGCCGGCGACGACGAGCGCAGGCGACGGTTTCGCCGTCACGACGCGAAATTGCTGTTCGTTCAGCTCGTTTCGATAGCGCGTCAGGCGTTCGGGCAAATTGCCCGTCTCGCGTTTGATGACGTATTTTTTCATCTGTTCGCATTCAAGATTATCACGAGACGAAAGCGGATAAAAATTGCGGCGCGAGTGGATTTGAGATTTATTTTTTTGCCCGCGAAAGACACGAAATAAACGAAAGTTTTTGTATTAATTTTCTTAGAATATTTTCGTGTCTTTTTGTGTCTTTCGTGGGCAAAAAATTCTTAATTTTCAGGCTTGCGCGTCCATAGTGCGGCGAGCCTTTGGCGGTTTTCGATTTTCGTTTCGACGTTCGGCACTTTTAAAACGAGCGTTTCCAAATTCAGGAAAAAATCCGGCTCGTTGAAAATCTGTCGCACTTCCGCCAGAAACGGCGCGATTTTGGCGTAAACGAAAAGGTGTTCGGTGTTCGCGTCGAGAAAAGTTTTTTCGTCAATCGCGCCGTTTAAAACGAGCGACGAAGCCATATCCCAATAGGAAACGACGGTGCGAAAATGCGCGCTCGCCCGTTCGCCGTCCCGGTAAAGTTTGATAATGTCCGACGCGCTCTGCGGCGCGAATTCGGAAAGAAACCAGATGCGCGCCTGCCGCATTTTTTCTTCGCGGCGCAGCTCGTAAAGTTTCAGAATCGCCAGTGCATCGTTTTGTTTGTCCATTTTTTTCCCCGAAATTTTACTTTGTAAAAACAAGAATTTTAGAAATAATTTACAGCTTATTCGCGTTTGTTCCAATCGGCTCGCGCGTTTTTCGGCGAGTTGCCGCATTTGAAGCACCGCCGACAAGTTCGTTGATTGCTAAAATCGGCGGGCAAATTTATATTGAATTGTGGAATCAAAGAAGATTCACCGAATATGAACAGCTCGAAACTAAAACAATTTGCGCTCGGCTTATGCGTCGTTTTGTCGCTGTTCGCTTCTTCGGTCGCGGCGTGCGGCTGTTCTCATCACCGTGAAAATGCGAAAGCCGACGCGCCTTCGTGTCACCAAGATTCGGCTCACCAAGAAATGCCGATGTCGCCGCTGAATTCGGCGGCGTTTGAGCAGACCGATTGCTGCGTTTGCGTTCAAGCCGCGCCGCGCGCGTATGCCAAATCGGAAATTGTCAAAATCGAAAAACAAGCAATCGCGGCAATTGCGCCGCGCGTTTCGGTTTCAACGCAGACAATTGCGGTTGTCCCGACAATCGAAAGCGTTTATTTTCCCAAGCCTCTCTATCTTTCCGATCCGTTCTACAAGATAAAATCTCCGCGCGCGCCGCCGCGTTTGTAAAACCGAAAATCAAGAAAATCAAGCTGATAATCTGTCTGTTCGCACTGTCGAACGGCGATTGATTGCGCCCGCTTTCCTTATGCCGATTTTGCATCTTTACGGGAAACAATTTTTATTCCCGCAAAGACGCAAAGTCCGCTAAGACGAATCGGAATTTCACGAAAATTCGTTTTATAAACTTTGGAGATTTTACCGGATGAAAAAATTTATACTGCTATTATTTATCGCGCTTGTTTCAAGCGTGAACAGTTTCGCGCACGAAGCGTTTACGCTCGTTTCGAGCGAGAAAAAAACGATTAAGTTAGCCGATTTGATCGCCGTCGAAAAGACGCGAACGCTCGGCAGAAAGGAAAATTCAAGTCTGACTTTTACCGAAAAGGAAATTCGGCTCGTCGTCAAAACCGGACCCGAAGACGATATGCTTTCGTATCGGATTCAAGGCGTGCGAAACCCGAATTTAATCGTTCCGGCGGGCGCGGTTTTGAAAATTCTGTTCGTCAATTCCGACGATGATATGCGCCATGATGTCCGTTTCGGTCACGTCGTGAAAGACTTTGAAATCGCCGTTGAAACAGCGGAAACCGTCGGCTCGAACCGGCTCGAACCGAAAACGGAAGACGGCGCGATGCAGGCGGAGGAAATCGTCGTCAAAGCGTCGGAAGACGGCGCATATAAATATTTCTGCTCGGTGCGCGGACACGCCAAAGGCGGAATGTGGGGCAACATTTTCGTCGGTGTCAAACCGGGCGCGGACGTAAAAACGGCTGAGAAAAAGCCGCACGTTCATTCGCCGGACGAAGACGACAAAGAAATGCCTTCGGAGATGAAAATGTCCGACCCGAAAGATTCGATGCCGAATATGAAAACGGACGACCGAAAATCCGATATGTCCGGTATGAAAATGAACGATGAAAAATCGGATTCGATGGCGGATATGCCGGGAATGAAAATGGACGGAATGACGCACGGCGGACACAGCGCGATGCAGATGAAATCAATTGTTGATGTCAACGCGCCGATGTCCAGAGAAAGTTCCGGCACGGCTTGGATTCCCGACTCAACGCCGATGTATATGCAGATGAAAACTTTCGGCGACGGTTCGATGCTGATGTTTCACGGCAATATGTTCGCGCGTTACACGAGCGTCGGCTCGACGCGCGACGCGGCGGTCGGCGGCAAAGGCAGCCGTCAGAGATTCGACGCGCCTTCGATGTTTATGGCGATGTATTCGCGCCCGCTGACAAATAAATCGCAGCTCGGTTTGCGCGTAATGATGAGCCTCGATCCGATCATCGAACGCGGTTACGGCTATCCGCTGCTTTATCAATCGGGCGAAGTTTTTCACGGCGAAGCCTTACACGACCGCCAGCATCCGCACGATTTTTTCTCGGAAATTTCGGCGAGCTATTCGTATCAGGTTAATGAGAAACAATCGTTTTATTTTTACGCCGGATACCCTGGCGAACCCGCGCTCGGTCCGCCGACGTTTATGCACCGCTTGTCCGCAATGAACAACCCGGACGCGCCCATCGGACATCACTGGCAGGACTCGACGCATATCACCTGGGGCGTTTTGACCGCCGGTTACAGTTTCGGCAAATTCAAGCTCGAAAGCTCTGTTTTCAAAGGACAGGAGCCGGACGAAAACCGCTGGAATTTCGACGCGCCGAAGCTCGATTCGATCAGCGGCAGATTGTCGTTTAATCCGACGAAGGAATGGGCGTTTCAAGCGTCTTACGGATACTTAAAAAACCCCGAACCGTCGGAACCGGATTTGAAAGTTTTGCGACGCACGACCGCTTCGGCGATTTACAACAAAACTTTCAGCGCGGATAAAAATTGGGCGAATTCGTTCGTCTGGGGACAAAATTACGGCAACGGCGAACGCTCGAACGCGTTTCTGTTTGAATCGAATTACCAGTTTCAGAAAAACTCGATTTTCGGCAGAATGGAAGTCGTCGAAAAGTCGGGACACGAACTCGCGCTCGACGAAATTGACGAACACAACCTTTACAACGTCGGCGCGTATTCGCTCGGTTATGTGAGGGAAATTTATCAGGACAAAAATTTGAACGTCGGTTTGGGAGCGCAGTTTACGATCAACGCAAATCCCGCGTCGCTCGATTCGTATTACGGCGGCACGACGCACGGCGGCTGGCAGATTTTTATGCGTTTTCGCCCGTCGGCGATTCGTTAGTCAGAGAATTTTAACCGCAGATGGACGCGGATGAACGCAGATATAATTTAAAAATAAAATCTGCGTTCATCCGCGTCCATCTGCGGTTAATTTACTTCCCGATTTGCGTCAAAAGCTCACGAACTGCCGCGTCCAACTGCGAATCTTTGCCCGTTAAAGTTTCGCCAATCGGTCGCGTGACGGGAACGTCAACGGGGCGCGGATTGAGTTCCATATCTTTGCCGTCGCTGCCCGTGATAAGCTGGCGCGGAAGGCGCACGGTCGTGCCGTCAAACGTCTGCGCGTTCCAAGTGAAAATAATCCAGCCGGCGGTCGGTTCGCCGACGACTTTACCGATTTTCAAGCTGCGGTAACCTTCAGTCAAATCTTCCGCATCCGACAAAGAATGCTGATTTGTAATCAAAATCGTCGGTCGTTCGAGAGAGCGTTGACCTAACGCCGAACGCGCCGGAACAGTCCAGAGTCCGCGCTCTTTCATATTCAGATAGCCGCGCCTTGAAAGCACATCAATCACATACGGATTAACGAAACCGCCGTTGTTGTTGCGAATGTCCACGACTACGCCTTCGCGGTTTTGATTTTGCGTGTCGAGATCAACGTAAAGCTGATTCAAACTGTCCGAAGACATATCGGGCAGATGCACGTAACCGAGTTTGCCGCCGCTGATTTTTTCCACATACGCGCGATTCGCTTCGACCCATTGACGGTAAAGCAGATTTTTTTCTACGCCGGTGCTGACGGGTTTTAAGATTATTTCGCGTTTGTTCGCGCCGTTCGCGTCCGAAGCGATTTCGATTTCGACGCGCTTGCCGACGCGATTTTCCATCAGTTCATCGAGATTTTTCGTGCCGTCAATTTTTACGCCGCCGACGCTCGTCAAATAATCGCCGACTTTGATTTCGCGCGTAATATCCGCCGGACTCAAACTGATAATTTCCGTGATTTTCAAACGTCCGTTCGCTTCGTATTCGTTTCTGTCGAAGCGCAACCCGAGCTTGCCGATTGGGTTTGCCGTGAAGCCGTTTCCGCCCTGCACGCCTAAGTGAGAAGCGTTTAATTCGCCGACCATCAAAGACATTAAACGGCGCGTTTCGTCCATATTTTTCGCGCCGGCGATGAGCGGTTCGTAAGTTTTTTCGACCTGGTTCCAATCCGCGCCGTGAAATTTGTCGTCGTAAAAATTATCGCGCAGAAATCGCCAGCCCTGTTTGAAAATTTCCATTTTTTCGGCGGCGAAATTCGAGTTCATTTCAAGATTCAAAGCGAGCGGACGAATCGCGCCGCGCTCTAAATTAACGATTTGGACGCGCCCGTTTTCGATAAAATAAACTTCTTTCGAGTCGGGCGAAAATTGCGCGTCGAGCTTGAAATTCGGCGTGGAAGTGATTTGTTTCGCCGATGTTTCGGTCGCCAGCTCGTCGAGCGGCAAAGTGTATAAATTAAATTGTCCTTCGGCGACGGCGAGAACCAGAACGGATTTTCCGTCGGGCGCAATCGTTTGACCGTTGACGTTTATGCCGGTCGGCAGAAGGCTCAGGCGGCGGCGTATGTTTTCAAAAACGATTTGCTTTTTCTCGTCGTCCGCCGGTTTTGTATTCGGTGTCGGCGACGGCACGGGCGTTGGACTCGGACTAATCGCCGGACTCGGCGTTGTCGTCGGATTGACGATTGGGGTCGGCGAAGTTTGCGGTGTCGGCTGCGGTTTTTGTTGCGGATTTTCCTGTTTGAAAAGGTCGCGGAACTGGTCTTCGCGGAACTTCGGCGTGCGTAATGTCAAATCAATGCGCGCCAGCACGCCGTCTTCGGTGCGCTGGTTTGAATCGAACAAAATATACGCGCCGTCGGGACTCCAGGAAATCGAGCCGCTGTTGGAATTTGACAAAAAGCTGACCGGTTTCGCTTCGCCGCCCGCCGCCGCAACCACCGAGACGTTCGTGTAAGAACGATTCGCCGGCGCGGTCGTTAGAAAGGCGATCCATTTATTATCCGGCGACCAGGCGAATGTTTGCTTGCCGCCAATCGGCGGCGCGTCGGTGAATAGCTTGGAAAGTTCGCGTTCCTGTTTTGAATTCACATCGTAAACCCAAAGCGCGCGGGCGTTGCGAATAAAGGCGATTGATTTTCCGTCGGGCGAAAAGACGGGCAAAAAGTCGTCGCCCGCGCCGGTGATTTGCGTTTCCGCCTCGCCCGTAAAATCGTATTGAAAAATCTGCCGCTTGCCGTTTCTCTCCGAAACGTAAACGATTTTTTGGCTGTCGGGTGACCAAGCGGCGAACGATTCGGGCGCGGGCGTGTCGGTTACGCGCTGTGCGTCGCCGCCGTCTTTAGCCGAAGCCGCGAAAACTTCGCCGCGCGCGACCACCGCGATTTTTTTGCCGTCGGGCGAAAGCGTGAATTCACGAATCTGCGACGATAAATTTAATTTTTCCGTCAATGATCCGGCGGCTGTTCCGCGCAAATTGATCGAAACTTCCTTCGCCGCGCCGCCGTTCGTTTCCAGCGTCCAGATTTTAAAATCGCGCTCGAAAACGATTTGTTTTCCGTCGAAGGAAATGCTCGCCCAGAGAACTCTGCCGTCTCGAAAATCGGTTAATTTTTTCTCCTGACCTTTGAGCGGTTTCGTCCAGATATTCTGCGCTCCGTCGCGGTCGGAAACGTAAAAGATTTGTTTGCCGTCCGCGCTCCACATCGTCCAGAGCTGTTTCGCGCCGCCCTGTGAAATTTGCTCGTAAGCGTCGCCGGTTTTCAGCCAGATTTCGCTTTCGTCAATATGACTGCGACCTTTGCGCCACCATTGTCCGTTGGCGATTCCGCGCGCCGAAAATGCGATAGAAATGCCGTCGGGCGCGGGCGCGGCGAAAAATTCGTTCGTGTAGCGGTCGTTCGAGACGGTCATCGGCGTTCCGCCGTTCGATGAAACGCGGTAAACGTCGTTCATTCCGGAAACGTCGCGGCTCGTCGAAGAAAAATAAAGCCATTTTCCGTCCGCCGACCATGCATCGAGATTGTCCAAAGAATCGTCGAAAGTGATACGCGACAAATCGTTCGTCTGCAAATTTAAAACGTAAATGTCGCCGTTGCCCGTGCGGTTCGACGTGAACGCGAGCCGTTTGCCGTCGGGCGAAAATTTCGGTCGCGCTTCGGTCGCCGGATGTGAAACAAGAATCGAAGCCGTGCCGCCCGCCGTCGGAGCGGTCCAAATATCGCCGCCGGAAACAAAGACGATTTCCTTGCGGTCGGGTGACAGCGAAGGCTCGGTCAGATACGGAACAGCCGTCTGCGCGGGAAACGCGGCGGAACACAAAACAAGAAGAAACGCGGCGAAAAAGATTTTCTGCATCATATATTCACAAAGTTTTAAAGATAATTTCGGACAGCATTTTTTCTACGCAGCGATTTGAAAATTTGTTTTGAAATTTTCCGTCAAACGCAAATTTCCAGAGGCTTTTTTCGACGCTCATAAATTTGCATTTCACCCTGCGGACGGTTACGATTAAATATAGCAAATAAAGTAAAAAAAGGAGCGGAAAACAATGAAATTACCCGGCGGATTCGATATGAATTCGATGATGAAACAAGCCCAGAAAATGCAGGAGCAGATGGGCAAAGAAATGAAGGAAATGAAGGTTGACGCATCAGCCGGCGGCGGCGCGGTCAACGTCAAAATGCGCGGCGATTTCGAAGTTTTGGAATTAACCATCTCGCCCGATCTCGTCAAAGACGGCGATGTCGAAATGCTTCAGGATTTGTTAATGGCGGCTCTCAACGAAGCCCGCCGCAAAGTCGAAGAATCTTTGAAGGGACGCTTGGGCGGAATGCTGCCGCCGGGACTTATGTAAAATAGTGGTAAACGGTAAGTGGTAAATGGTAATTTTTTCATTTCACTTGCCATTTACCACTTACCGTTTACCACTGTTTCTATGCTTGAATATTCAGAACCCGTCGCCAAGTTGATTGACGAATTTAAACGCCTGCCCGGAGTCGGTCATAAATCGGCGCAGAGATTAGCGTTTTATATTTTGCGCCGACCCGAAGAAGACGTTGAAAAGTTTGTCGAAGCGTTGCGCGAAGTCAAAGCGAAAATCGTTTTCTGTTCGATTTGCAACAATCTGACCGACATCAATCCGTGTATGTATTGTTCTTCGACGACGCGCGACCGTTCGATTATCTGTATTGTCGAAGAGCCTTACAACCTCGTCGCGGTCGAAAAAACGCGCTCATTCAAAGGTCTTTATCACATTTTGCACGGCTCGCTTTCGCCGATTCGCGGTGTCGGTCCCGACGAATTGATGCTCGCCAATCTGATTCCGCGTCTCAATCCCGAAAACAACGACGGCGTGGAAGTCAGGGAAATTATCGTCGCCACCAATCCGACGACCGAAGGCGAAGCGACGGCGAATTATATTGCCCGACTTCTAAAACCGTTGGGCGCGCGCGTCACCAGAATCGCAATGGGAATGCCGGTCGGTTCGGATTTGGAATTCGTTGACGAAGTGACGATGGACAAAGCCTTGGCGAACCGCCACGAAATTTAATCGGCGGCGCGTTTCATTTTGAAAAATGCTCGAATTGTCGATCAACATTGGTTTGAATTTTTTCAACTCTGAACTTTTTAAATTCTTCGCAGTCTTCCGCCTGAAACGGTCGCCGGAATTAAGAGCAATAAAAATAAAACGTGATACCAAATCGGAAAATATTGCCAGTTTGAAACCTCCACGAAAATGCCCGTCAATAACAGCAAAACGCCGAGCGCGAGCGTTGATTTTCGATTTTCTTTCGCAATCAACGCCGCCGTAAATCCGGCAAACAAGGAACACAAAACGCTTTGAAAAATCAGATAAATGCTCACCGCCAACGGCGGCGTAAATGGCTCATTATGCTTGGCTGCGTTTTGAAATTCGTTAAAAATTCTGCCGAACCAACCGGGCGAAACCGCCGACCACAAAGCGTCTAATCCGACCCAGACGATTGACCACAAAATAAAACCCGCGATTACTCCTAAAATTATTCGCAACATAAATTTTTCCTCGTAAAAAACAAAAAGGAACAAAGAAATTTTCCCTGAATTCCCTTGCTCCCTTCGATTTTTCCTGCTTGATGATTCGCCTTTTGCCTGCCGACGAAATTTGTAATTTGTTATGCCGATTTAACACGCTTGATTTGTTTGACTTCCGCCGTCTGCGCGTTGTTTGTTTTGGCGATGCGCGCCGACATTCGCTGATCTAAATCGGCGATTTGTTCAGCCGTCAGATGATAAATGTTCGGCTGGTTATGATAAATTCTCGCGCCCGTTACAACGTCGGCTTGTTTGAAACCGTTCGCTTCCGCCTTTTTGATTAAATCTTCAATCGTTAATTCCTGCGGCGCGATAGAAATTGGTTGTTTTTCTTCGATAAATTCGGGAACGCTCGATTCGGCGGGTTTTTCAAACGCCAGTTCGAGAGCTTCTTCGCCCTTCATACGTTCGAGAAAATCCTTGAAATTGATATTGCCGGTCATTTCATATCCGACTTCAAACGCGGGCGAATTCGACTTGACGACCTGAAAAACTCTCGTGATCTCGCCGTCGCGTTCCTGCAAGGAAACTTCGACCATTACATCTACGAAATATTCCAAACCGCTCGCCGTCATCGGCAGCACACGCCCGATCTCATTGTCTTCTTTGGCTTCCTTGCCGCGCGCCGGAATCTGGTCGGCGATGACGACGCATTTGCCCGATTCGATGCAGAGCTTTCGCAGAACATTCTGCAAAATCATCTGGTCGGCGGCGAGTTCTTCGGCGGTCGGCTGCGCCAGCGGATCGCCGGTTCTTTCTCTGACTGCTTCGAGCATCTCCGAATGCTTCGCGCTGAAATACGCCGCCCAACTATCAAGTCCGAAACAGCCGTAATTTTGTTCCCGACCTTCGCCGTTAATCGCCCATTCGATAAATTCCGGCAATTCGTCGGTCTGCTCGATTTCGAGCGCGTCAAATCTTTGCCCGACTCCGCGCAAAAGACGCGCCTTTCGTTCGGTGTCGAAAATGCAGAGCTTCCCCAAACCCGCATCCGCCATCGAACTGACAAAGTGACTTTTTCCAACGCCCGCGCCGCCGCGAATCGCCATAATCAACCGCTGTTGTCGCGGCATCCGGCTCAAAGGGTTAATTTTCGGTTTATTAATATTTTTCATTTTCGCTTTCTCCTTAGCTTTTATTTTTCCTAATGCTTTCCCTTATTTTTCGTTCCATAAACGCCTACCGTCAAAGGCGTTTTGTATCATTGATGAAACAAATCTAGCATAAGTTGTTTCGTGTTTCAAGTATGAAACACGAAATTTTAAAAAATTTTGCTTCAAATACTCAAATAATGAAAACCGGCGAATGTGTAAATGCTCGCCGGTTCGTTTCAAAAAGATTAGAAATCTATTTTATCCGCAATTCAAACGGCATCAAAAGCATCGCTTCGCCTTTTTGCATACGGTCGAACATTTCGGCGTATTGCAGTGTGCGGCGGATGTCTTCGGGCAGCGATTTGACGAGTTCGGCTTGCGCTTCCTGTTTTTTCGTTTCGGCGAAGGTGCTGTCGTCATCGCCGCCGCCGAAAATTGATTCTAAAAACGGGCGCGCTTCCGGGTATGCGATGCGGCGCACGTCTTTATCGCCGGAAATGCCGGCGAGATTTTTGGCGATTTCAATCGCTTTGTCGAGTCCGCCGAATTCGTCAATCAAACCGTTTTGTTTGGCTTGCGTTCCCGTCCAAACGTGTCCCTGACCGATTGAATTGACTTCTTCGTCGCTCTTATTGCGACCTTTGGCGACTTTCGGAACGAAATCGCCGAAATAAACTTTGTTCGCTTGATCTTCCATTTTGGCGCGTTCTTCGGGAGTCCATTTACGCGTTTCGTCGAAAACGCCCGCGTTTTTGCCGCGCGAAATCGTTTTGTTGCTGACACCGAGCCAATCATAAAAACCTTTCAAAACCGGTTTGCCCATAAACATTCCGATTGAACCGGTAATCGTCGTCGGTTCGGCGACGATTTTGTTGGCGTTGCAGGCGATGTAATAACCGCCCGAGGCGGCGACATCGCCCATCGAAACGACGAGCGGCTTTTTCGCTTTGGCGTTTTCGAGGGCGTGCCACATCAAATCCGATGCGAGAGCCGAGCCGCCCGGCGAATCAACGCGCAAAACAATCGCTTTGATCGAAGCGTCCGCCGCCGCATCGTTGACGGCGCGGACAATCGTGTCCGAACCGACCATTTCGCTGCCGAACGCGCTGTTGCTAGATTTGCCGATGTTGATCGCGCCCGAAGCGTAAATCACGGCGACGCGCTCGCCGTTGTTTAATCCGAGCGAATCCGACGTGACCTCGCGGTAATCGCTGCCGCTAATCAATCGCAGTTTGTCGTCGGCTTTATAACCGAGTTGATTTTTTAAGTTTTCGTAAACCTGATCGCGCGTCTGCGCGCCGTCGGTCAGACCGAGTTCCTGCGCCTGCGTGCCATGATACGGCGCGCCGTCAATCAACGCTTTCACGTCTTCGGGTGATTTTTTTCGCGCTTCGGCGATACCGTTCACCAGCCGCCCGTAAAATTCGTCGAGAAGCGCGTTCGTTACTTCGCGCTGACCGTCGCCCATTTCTTTTTTCGTATATTGGTCGGGCGCGTTTTTGTATTTCGGTCCGATTTGAATAACCTCCGGTTCGATGCCGAGCTTATCGAGCGAGCCGCGGTAAAACGTCGCCTGCGCCGCCAGACCGTTGATATATATGTCGCCGGCGGGCGGCACGAAAATTTTGTCGGTCGCGGCGGCGATGTAATATTCCTTGTTCATACCGATTTCCATATATGAATAAATCGGCTTGTCGGAGGCTCTGAAATCTTTAATCGCGTCGCGCAGTTCTTCCGCTTTGCCCCAACCGATTCCGGGAAAATCTATGTCGAGCAGCACCGCGCCGATGCGCTTGTCAATCTTCGCCTTGCGAAGCTGCGTCAAAAGGCTCGAAAAAGATTGCGTTTGATTGATGCCGAAAATTTTCGCGGTCGAATCTTCCGGCGCGTAATCGGGCAGACTGCCCGAAATTTTCAAAACCAGAACGCTATTGTCCGGCACGCTTTTTTTGCCCATTGATTCGGCGATCAGCGCGATTCCGATGATTGCGATTAACACGAAGGCGAATAAAATTCCGCCGATTATGAGAAGCGTTTTTCCTGTCTTAGACATTGCCATTTTTTTATAATTATCACTCCGAAACTTTTTTCGATTTTTTTAATCTTTATTACTTTTACGTTTGACGCGCAAAAAAGTTTGAAAAACGAATTCCTCAGAAAAGCGATTTCTGATTTTCCAAACTGCCCGCTTCGACTATTTTTTGCCCGAACGATTTCTTCAGCGCGTTTGCGCTCGCGGGCGCGTGTCCTTCGTAAAAATTGCTGAAATAAACAAAAATTTCCTTTGCCTTGATACGTTCGATTTCCGATTTCCACATTTGCAGATTCGCATCCTGCGCTCGATAAATTCGATCAAATTTCGTTAAATCTCTTTCGCCCATAAAACGTATGTAGGCGAAATCAGTTTCGAGCTTTTCAATCGCCGCGAACGTCTGTTCGCGCGGAATCCAGTTTCCTTCGACCAGACATAAAGCGACGCGATTTTTTTCCAGCTCTTCAAACGTCCATTCGATTAGCCATTCGCGGCTTCTAAACTCGACCGCGAAACGAATTTCAGGCGGCAGCCGTTCGAGAAAATTTCGCAACGCCCGCGCGTTTTCCTTACTCGCTTCAAACTGCGGCGGAAGCTGAACGAGAACGACGGCGAGCTTTTCCTTGAGCAACAAAACGCGCTCGCAAAATTCATCTAAAATCTGAAACGCCGTTTCCCGCAAAAAATGTTCGTGCGTAATTTCGCGCGGCAGTTTCAGCGAAAACGTAAAACTGTCGGGCGTTTTTCGATACCAATTTTCAACCGCCGAACTCGCCGGAATCGCGTAAAAAGTCGAATCAACTTCGACTGTCTCGAAAATGCGCGCATAATTTTCGAGCATTTCATTCGACTTCGTTCCGCGCGGATAAAAAACCGTTGCGCCGTCGGCTTTCGTCGTCCAATCGTCGTAGTTCCAACCTTGACAGCCGACGAGGGCATCGAATTTTTCAAGTTTCCTATTCATTAAATTATTATTTGTCGAAGAATATAAGCTTGCTGAAGCCATTGCAATAGTTCGTTACTATCGCTTATCTATCTACACCACCTTTAAAAAATTATTAAAGCAAGCAGAATAAAAATAATGAGCTTTGATTTTTATTATAAATTTCTAAATTTTTGGATTTAACTTTAAAATATCCGAAAATGTAATCGAAAAGCATATTCCTCGAAAAGATATAACATACCAATCATATACATTCGCTATGGTTTGAGAGGCATAAGATATTTTGGCATATCTCTTGCTACGTTGAATTATAGCCAATAAGACCTATTTCTATCTTATTACTTAAAAGCAATTTAATAATACGGCTCGTTTCAAATCCTTAAAGTATTTGTTCGTCAGCTATTATTTAACCTAAGAGGAAAAAACAAAACCTATGAAAAATACTTTGTTGATTATTTTGACATTTTCTTTATCCGCAATTTGCATTTTCGGTCAAGCGACAACCGGAAAAATTGTTGGTAATGTTTCCGCTCCTGACGGAGCGATTCCCGGAGCAACCGTTGTTGTCACCGATAACCAGAAAGGTACGGAAAAGACCGTTACAACGAGAGATGACGGAACTTTTGAAGTTCCTCAACTGGAATTCGGACTGTACACAGTAAAAATCAGTGCTGCCGGGTATAAAACTTTTACTGCGACTCAATTAAAAATTGATGTCGGGCGCGACTACACCTTAAACGCTCAATTAGAAGTAGGATTAGCTACTGAAGAAGTAACGGTTACGGCGGGAGCGGAGCAAATAAACGCGACGAATGCCGAACTGAGTACGACCGTTAGCCCTCAGCAAATTAGAGAGCTTCCGTTAAACGGACGCAATCCGCTTTCACTACTTAATTTACAAGCCGGTGTTAATGCTACCAGCGGCTCTATCAACGGACAAAGAACGTCATCAGTAAATTACACTCGTGACGGATTAAATGTTCAAGATAACTTTATCAGAAACGGGTTCGTTTCCGATCAGCCGACTGTTGACGATACGGGCGAATTCAACGTAATCACTCAAAACAGCGGTGCTGACCAAGGACAGGGCGGTTCGACCCAAGTTCAGTTAGTAACACCACGCGGTGGTTCGGAATTTCACGGAGCGTTATTTGAATTTAACCGCAATTCCAGATTTACATCTAATACGTATCTCAATAACGCCGCCAGCACTCCGAAAACCTTTCTGAACCGAAATCAGTTCGGCGGAAGCATTAGTGGTCCCTTGCCGCTTCCCGGCTTTAACGAAGGCGGACCGGTATTCGTAAAAAATAAAGGATTTTTCTTTTTCAATTACGAAGGTTTCAGGCTCGCCAATCAAGTTACGATCACAGGTCTGCAAACTTTAGCTTCTGCCGCTCGGGACGGTTCATTTACTTATGTCGCTACCGACGGAACGACCAGAACGGTTAATGTTCTGACCGGCGTGGGATTAAACTTAACTCCTGCCGCCAATTCTACTCAATTTGCGAGTGCCGGCGGTGTTTTAACGGTTGATCCGATTATTCAGTCGCGTATTCTGAGCCGATTGCCGACGGCAGGAAACAACGGAACCGCGACCGGAATCAATCTGTTGCAGGGTTATACTATTAATCGCAGTAACCCTGAAATTCGCAATTCGTTCGCGGGACGTTTCGATCTTGATATTAACGATAGAAATTCTTTCAACGCCGTCTATAAGCGTAATAACATCAGTGATGCGCGAACAGACGTGGCTGCCGGATTTAGACCCGACACTACTGTCAGTCAGGGCGGTCCGACAAATTTCTTCGCAGCTGCTTACCGCTTAACTATAGGCAGGAGTTTCTCAAACGAAGTACGCGGCGGATTTCAAGTATCAAATCCGTTCTTTATCAATAACGGAATTGCTTCCGATTTTTTGATCGGTCTTGGAGGATTGGGAATTTCACAACCTGAAAACACCTTCCAAAATCAAGGACGCGATACTCTGTATAAAAATATTCAGGATAACGCCGTCTATACAATCGGCAATCATTCGTTGCGTTTTGGCGGCAATATTGACACTTACAATATTACCTCAACCAATCTTGCTGCGATCACCCCGACTTTCAATATTGCTACGACGGCGAATATTCCTACTCCGGGATTTTCAGGAACAACCGCGACAAATGCGACGACGGGAATATTTCCGGGCGGTATCAACGCGACCGATTTGGCACGTGCCAATAATCTTCGATATTTGCTTGCTGGAGTCATTGCTAACGGAACTATTCAAGCCAATTTGGTAAGCGCGACCGACGGTTATAAACTTGGTGCACCCCAAATCCGCAAGTTGAATTTTGAAATTTATTCGGGGTATGTCGCCGATCAATGGCGCGTTCGACCGAACTTAACGCTTAATTTCGGATTGCGCTACGATCTTTTTACGCCGGTAAATGATCCAATCGGTTTGTACTTGGAACCCAAAGTTACAAACTTCGACAATCCGATTGCGGATGTGCTGAATCCGAATGGAGTTTTTGTGTTAGCCGGAACAAACGCCGGAAAAAGCGGAGATTTTTTCAAAACCGATAAAAACAATTTCGGTCCGAATGTCAGCTTCGCTTATACGCCGAATCTCGGAGAAGGATTTTTCGGAAAAATACTTCCCAGCACGACCGTTATTAGAGGAGGGTTCCGTATCGGTTATGTCAACGATGAATATGTTCGTTCGGCTGATAACGCCGAACTCAATAATGCCGGATTAGGTTCGCAAGCTCTTAGTATTACCAATCTGCGGGCGGCTCTGACTCCGCGCGGCGTGTTTACAGGAGTGCCAAGCTTTACCGCGCCGACAGTCACCGCATTGCCGCGTCCATATGTGCTGAACAATACTGCCGCGACAACCGGCACAAACGGAACCGTTTCGTTAGTTGACCCGAATTTGCAGAACCAAAAAATCAACGAATACAATATTGGTATTCAACGTGAGATTGGTTTCAAAACCGTTTTTGAAATCAGATATGTCGGCAATCGAAGCGACGAATTGGTTCGGTCGCAGGATCTTAATCAGATCAGAGTTCGGGACAGCGGCTTCCTGGATGATTTTCGTAGAGCGCAAAATAATTGTCGTTTACAAGCCGCCGCGAGTGGTTTTGTCCCGACGACTGCTAATCCCAATCCGCTCTTTAACTGTACGAGTGCCGCCTACAATCCGGCTATCGCGGGAAGCCAACCACTTACCGTATTTACTCAGCTCGGAGCATTTGGAGGAATTGCAAATGGGGGCATAGGGGCTGCCGGCGGTACCAGTTCGGCGACTCTTTTATCCTATTTGGCATTTGATGTGGTCGGTGATCTTGTCGCAAGTCAATACATCAACTCCAATAATGTTACCGGAGCGAGAAGTCTTTTTCTGAACAACCCGAATGCGTTTGTTACCAACGTTACATCTAATGGCGGAAAGCTGCGCTATAACGCCCTTCAAATGGAAATTCGTCGTCGTTTTGAGAACGGTTTTTCATATCAGGCAAATTATACGTTCCAAAAGACATTAACTAATATCGGAACCAGCGAAAGCGATCAAACTCGTGTTGCCGCTTTGTTGGATAACGCCAATCCCGGGTTGGATTATAGTCGCGCCCAGTATGACCGGTCGCAGACCTTTAATTTCAACAGTGTTCTTGAATTGCCGTTCGGTAAAGGAAAGAGATTTCTCAATGAAGGCGGCGTAATCGATAAAATTTTCGGTGGCTTTCAGTTCTCTTCGATTGTAACTTTAAGCACCGGCGCGCCGCTTTCTATACTTGATAATAGTGGTACCCTCAATCGCGGCGGACGCTCCACTTATCAATCGGCAACTTCCAGTTTATCGGGTTCCGAGATTAAGAACTTAACTGGCGTATTTAAAACCCCGAACGGAGTCTTTCTGATTGACCCGAGTGTTTTATACGCGACCGGTTCAAACGGTCAAAGAATAGATTTAAATCAACCGCTTCCTGCCGGTGTTAGAATCGTCGGCATTAAAGGTGCGTCTAGTCAAGATCAGGCAGCATTTTCAGGACAGATTTTCTCTTACAATACTGCGGGTTCGACCGGCAATTTACCGCGTAATTTTTTTAACGGTCCGAAATATGTTAATTTTGATGCCGGACTTAGCAAAAACATACGTTTCTCGGAAAGTATGCGATTGCAACTGCGAGCCGAGGCATTTAATTTGATAAATACTACCAATTTTTATTTTGCGGATCCGACCACGATCTTCAATCTAAATAACACAACAAACTTTGGGCAGGCGACAACTGATCGAGGGTATAATCCGCGAATTCTTCAGTTCGGCGCACGCTTCGATTTTTAATCTTAGCGATTCAAATTCGCTGATACTTTTAGATGTCTCCAGAAATGGAGACATCTTTTTATTTGACCGATTTTTCCTAAAATAGTTTTGTTATAATTGATTTTATGGCGAAAAAAGGTTCGATTCTCGTCTGTGACGACGAAGAAATTATGCGCGATGTCTTAGAGACGATTCTGACGGGCGCGGGTTACAAAGTTGATTTGGCGAAGACCGGCGAAGAAGCCGTCCAAGCGTATGAGCAGAAAACTTACGATGTGGTTTTGATGGACGTTTCGATGCCCGGTAAAGGCGGTTTGACCGCGCTCGAGGAAATTATCCGGATGGACGCGGAAGCCGTCGTTTTGATGATTACGGCTTACGCGACTTTTGATACGGCGATTTCCGCCTGGGATAAAGGCGCGGAAGGCTGCATCAGAAAACCTTTTCAGAACGAACAGATTCTCGCGCTCGTCAATCGCGGCATCAAAAAGCGGCGCAAGGAAGAAGAGCGCATTTCACTGCGGCAGGCGATGACGCGTTCGGTCAAACGCGATGCGATTATCGGGCGTTCGGAGGAGATGGAAAACGTCTTTCGTCTTATCGAACGGGTCGCGCCCGCTCGCTCGACCGTTTTAATCACCGGCGAATCGGGAACGGGCAAAGAACTGGCGGCGAAATCCATTCACGAATCGAGCTTGCGCGCCGACAAGCCGTTCGTCGTCGTCAACTGTTCGAATATTCCTTCGGAGCTGCTCGAATCCGAGCTTTTCGGACATACCAAAGGCGCGTTCACGGGCGCGGTCGCCGCCAAAAAAGGTTTATTTGAAGTCGCCGATACGGGTTCGATTTTTCTCGACGAAATCGGCGATTTGCGACCGGAAACGCAGGTTCGTTTGCTGCGCGTGATTCAGGAGCGCGAATTTACGCCGCTCGGCGAAACCGCGCCGGTCAAGGTTGACGTGCGAATCATCGCCGCGACGAACGTTGATTTAAAGGATGCCGTCAAAAACGGCACGTTCCGCGAAGATTTATATTACCGCCTGTCGGTCGTGCCGATTGAGCTGCCGCCGCTGAGGACGCGCCGCGAAGATATTCTGCCGCTCGCGCAGTATTTTATTCGCAAATATAACGACGAAAACGCCCGCCAAATCAGCGAAAATATGTCGCCCGAAGTTCTGTCGTTGCTGGAAAATTATTATTATCCGGGCAACGTCCGCGAACTCGAAAATATTATCGAGCGCGCCGTCGTCATCGCGCCAACTGACGAAATCACCGTCGAATGTCTGCGCCCGGAAGTCAGCAGTCCGCACCTGGCGAGCGAAGCGATGCGCGACGGCGAAGGAATGTCCGACGATATAGACATCGCGCGCGGAGTGAATTTTTACGACGAAGTGCGGCGATTTGAAACCGATTTAATCCGCCGTTCGCTCGACCAGACCGGCGGACATCAATCGCGCGCCGCGCGGCTTTTGGGATTAAACGCGACGACGCTAAACTCAAAAATAAAAAGCTACAATATTCAAACGCGCGGTTAGCTGATTTTTCAAAAGCAGTCTAAAGCCGGCGTGAAATTTCGCGCTAATCGCGTTTAATAAGTATATTTTGAATTGATGTAAAAAAACGAAAAAGGCAGGACCGCTAGGTGTTGCCTTTTTCGTTATGAGGGTTGCTACTTGGTTATGAAGAAGGAAGAACTTAAAGGGTAAAATTCTCCGCATTCTTTGGAAAACTTCGGAAGTCAAAAAGCAAAGCCGCATTTTTAGTCTCAAAGCTTTCCAGAAAGCGGTTTTACTATTACAACTCACGTGCCGCGATGCACATACTCAATCTTAAAGTCTTTAACTATTGAAATGATTGAGGAAATTGAGTTTCGTCACGCCGTCATTTTAGAATTTGCTGAATAAATTTTGTCGAAATTATATCAAATTTGATAGCATTACTATCAAATTTGATATAATTTTGATAAATTTTTAAATTAATCGGCTCGCTCCCCGTCTAGTGCGAATTAAAGTTTAACCGTATGAATTTTCCCGCTTAACAAAATAGCGGCGGGCAAGCTTCAATTGTTTAAATATGGAAAGCGCGTTGAATATAAGACCGAAGTTGGTGGCATTAGCGGGCGAAGCGCGGTTTGAGCCGGTCGAATTAGATTTGACACGCGACGGTTTTTTTACGTTGGGGCGCGATTCGGAATGCGATTTGACCGTTGGCGAGTCGGCGGTTTCCCGCCGACATTGCCGTATATTTGCCGAAGCCGACAATTTTTATCTCGAAGACCTCAAAAGTCATAACGGAACTTTCGTCAACGATTTACCCGTAACGACGCAGCCGCTCGAACACGGCGATCTTATTCACATCGGTAATTCATATTATTTATTTTCAATCGAACACGAAGATTTTTTGACGACGCGCGCCGGATTCGACGACGGCGCGCTGATGACGAACACAATAATCCGGCTTTCGCCGAACGCTGATGCCGGTAATTTTCCAACCGATTTAAATGTTCTCGTCAAGCTCGGCAAAGCCCTCAGAGGAACGAAAGAATCTGAAAGTTTGCAGCGCAAAATACTGGAAATAATTTTAGAATTTATTCCGGCGCAGCGCGGCGCGATTTTAATTACCGACGATGATTTGAGCGAGCCGCAATCAATCTGCGTTTTGGCGAAGGATTTTTCAGATGTCGCGCCGATGCGTATCAGCCGCACGGTTTCGAGGCAGGTTTTGCGCGAACAAATCGCGCTTTTGAGCAACGATTTGTCCGACAAAAATCTTGAAAAATCACATAGCCTGATGATTTCGCGCGTCAGCTCCCTGCTCTGCGTTCCGATGAAAATCGGCGAACGAAAAGGTTTAATTTATCTCGACACAAACGATATCGATGTTCAGTTTACCGAAATCCATCTCGAACAAATGATTGCCGTTTCGTTTCTCGGCTCCGCCGCAGTCGGCAATGCCGAATCAATCGAAGATTTGCGGCGCGAAAACGCGATTTTAAAAGACAGTCTGCAAATCGAAACGAATATGATCGGCGAGAGCGAGGCTTTGAAGGCGGCTTTGCGCCTGATCAGCCGCGTCGCCCCGTCGGACTCGACCGTTTTAATCACCGGCGAAAGCGGCACCGGAAAAGAACTCGCGGCGCAGGCGATTCACCGCAATTCGCTGCGCAAGAAAAAGCCGTTCATCGCCATCAACTGCGCCGCGCTAAATGAAAATCTGCTCGAATCGGAGCTTTTCGGACACGAAAAAGGCGCGTTCACCGGCGCATTCGCGCAGAAAAAAGGAAAAATCGAAATCGCCGACGGCGGCACGATTTTCCTCGACGAAATCGGCGAAATCACGTCCGCTTTGCAGGCAAAGCTTTTGCGCTTTTTGCAGGAGCGCGAATTTATGCGCGTCGGCGGCACGGCGACGATTAAAGCCGATGTGCGCGTAATCGCCGCGACGAACCGCAATTTGGAAGACGAAGTTAAACGCGGCAATTTTCGGGAAGATTTATTTTACCGCCTGAACGTCGTGCCGATCAAAATGCCGCCGCTGCGCGAACGAAAATCCGACATTCCGCTGCTGGCGCGGCATTTTATTCACAAATACGGCGAAATTTGCCATCGTAAAATCGAAGGTCTTTCAGCAAACGCGCAGAAGGCTTTGATCGCTTCGGAGTGGCGCGGCAATATTCGTGAGCTTGAAAACGTGATCGAACGCGCGGTCGTGATGGGCGAAAGTAGTAAAATCAGGCTCGACGATTTGCCCAAGGAAGTCGTCGAAAAATCCGCTCCCGAGACTGTTTTGACTGGCGATTTTAACGAACAGATGCGGCACGCAAAACGAAAAATAATTTTATCGGCGATTAAAAATTCCGACGGGCATTTTACCAACGCCGCGCGGCTTTTGAACGTGCATCCGAATAATCTGCACCGGCTCGTGCGCGAACTCGGAATTAAAGACGAACTGGAAAAATAGTCAGATTTAATGCGATTATACAAAGCGTTCAAACGATTTCGCATCAAAGCGAACAATTAGTCGAACGAAAGCGTATTCAACGGCAAAGATTTAAGACCAAAAGAGGATAAAAAAATGGCGGATTATAAAGAGCGATTTGAAAAATGGCAGCGCGAAGCGAAAGAGCGTTTTGAAGATTTTGACCAGCAAATCGGCTTGAAGGACAAAATCGAAGAAGGCGCGAAGGTCGCGGCGGAGGCGGCGAAAAAAGGCGCGGAAACGATTAAGGAAGGCGCGCAGAAAATAAAAACCGAAGCCGAAAAATCAAAGGTCGGCAAACAAGCCGTCCGCGCCGCCGGAGACGCGGCGAGAACCGCCGAAGACGCGGCGAAAAAGGCTTGGGACGCGAGCGCGCCCGTGCGCGAAGCGGCGGGCGAAGCCGGCGGACGCGCCGCCGATATTGTTGCCGTCACCGCCGTCGAAGCCGAAAAAATCGTCAAGGAAGTCGGCAAACAGGCGGGCGCGGCGTTCACCGTCGCCGCCGACCGAGCGGGCAGCGTTTTCGAGGAAGCAAAGGATTCGTTCAACACGAACGCGAACCGCGTTTCAAAGGCTTTCAACTTCGGCGCAAGCTGGACGCGGACGATTGATTCGGTGATTAAAACTGCCCGTCGCACCTCCGTCTGGATCGCCGAAAATCCGCTGCAAGCCGCGACGACCGGCGTTTCGATGGCGGTCGGCGCGGGACTCGGCGTGGTTTTCACCGGCATCAGTTCGCACTGGCTTTTCAATTCGGCTCTGCCCGCGTGGTCGGTGCAAAAAGCGAGCGAGCAATTTCAGGCGCATCTCAAAACGCAGGACGAATTAATCGAAAAAGGCGAATTGACCGAAGCCGAAGCGGAAAAAATAAAATTCGAGCGCGACATCGCCAGGCGCATCGGCGCGCCGCTTCTCGGAGCGTTTTCGTTTGCTTCGGGCGCGGTTTTGATGACGAATATTTTCAATCCGAAAACCGTGACGGGCGCGCCGGTCAGTTGGCTTTTGAACGGCAATCCGTTTCTCGAAGGCATCTGGTTTTTCGGCAACGGCGTGATTTGTTTCAAGACGAGCTATGACTTTTTTATGTTCGCGCTCGAAGACCACGAAGAAGTGCAGAAAATCGTCAGAGAAATCAAAGGTTTGCTGCCCGCGTAAATTATGATAAATTCTCTTTGAATTAAGCAATCAAAAATTCGTTTGAAAGGCTTTGGAGTTGCGAAAATTTTTCGCCGTTGCAAAGCCTTTTTCATTCAAGAAAAACTAAGGAGAAAAAATTTTATGTTAAATGATTTCAAGGCTTTTATCGCGCGCGGAAATATTCTGGATTTGGCGATTGCCGTCATTATGGGCGCGGCGTTCGGGGCGATTGTCAAAACATTTACCGACGGAATTATTATGCCGATTGTCGGTTTGGCGACCGGCGGAATTGATTTCAAAAGCAAGGTTTACAACCTCGGCGAGATGCCCGTCGGCACGCCCGAACAAATCGAGGCGGCAATCAAAGCGAAGCAGCCGCTGATTATGTACGGGCAACTTATCAACGACATTATTACGTTTGTCGTCGTGGCAATCGCAATGTTTTTCCTGGCGCGTTACGCGGTCAAATTATTTAACACCTTGAATGCCGCGGCGACACCGCCGACCGGCGAAGAAGTCGTTTTAACGGAAATCCGCGACATTCTGAAAAATCGTCCGAATGTGTAATTTGTAAATTGTCATTGATTGTAAAGCGTTGATTGAAAAATTTCGCCGAAACTTCGGACGGAAAAATTTTAATGAATCAATAACGGTCAAGTAGCCGGACAAATTCAGGCTGAAGAAATTTACTTCGGAATAAGTGAGAGGTGAAAAGTAATAAGTTAAACGCCGCGCATTCACTTTTCGCTTATTTTATTTGATTGTGTCCGCCTACTTAAGCAGTCGCGCAAAATTGTTTTTAAGAAAAATTAGCCACAAATAACACGAATGGACACGAATTATTTTGTCTGAATTTATTCGTGTCCATTCGTTTTATTTGTGGCTAAAATCTTTCAGTTTATTTTGCGCGGTTACTTAACCGTTAACAATTGGCGAATGAAAATGTTTTTTCCGGCGTGATACAGAAATCGAGTTTGATGTCGAAACTCTGCGCGTCGGAAATCTCTTTGACGGGCGCGAAAAAGGACAAGCCGACTTTCGCGCAATCCGGACGGCATTCGCTTAAAAATTTGTCATAGAAACCTTTGCCGTAACCGACGCGAAAACCTTTCCGGTCGAAACATAAAAGCGGCACCAAAACTAAATCAATTCGTTCGATTTCCAAAAGCTCGCCGCCGTCCGGCTCCAAAATATGCCAGCGGTTTTTGACGAGCGGCGTGTTCATTTTGAACTTTAAATTGTCAAGCGTCAGCGAATCGAAACGAACGCGCGACGCGACGGTTTCGACGTGCGGAAATTCGCGCCACAAACGCTTGATGATGAGATGCGTGTCAACTTCGTTATTTTTTTCAATAGGCAAAAAGCTGTGCAGAAATTCGATTTTGCGCGCATCGAATTGTTGAAAAAAGCGT
Source organism: uncultured Pyrinomonadaceae bacterium (assembly GCA_964237235.1). Classification (GTDB taxonomy): domain Bacteria; phylum Acidobacteriota; class Blastocatellia; order Pyrinomonadales; family Pyrinomonadaceae. The sequence goes on along the minus strand of CAXSGY010000015.1, from coordinate 52,643 downwards.
TCGGCAATCGCCGCGCTTTTCGCATTTCTTTCCGGCGCGGAAAGCGATTTTTGTTTGGCGAAATAAATTTTCCGAAGCTCGTTTTTCGTCATTTCGAGAGACTGTTCAGATAAAATATTCAGGGAAAACTATTTATTCGCCGGATATTCTGGCAAACTTTTCCGCCGCTTCGTCGAAACATCGTGATTTTTTCTTCCATTTTCGACGATAAATTTTGCGGAGTCGGATTTCCGCAGTCATTTGGTTTTTTATTCGCCCGCCGATTTCGTTATCTTTTCAGCAAATCTTTCGCCGCGCTCAAAAAGCCTTTTGAAAATGAATGATAACGACCGCTGACGATTTCGTTGTAGATTTGTTTCGTCCGTCGAAATCCGTCTTCGGACAAATCGCCGCGCTGTTCATAATGTTTGATTCGATTTCTTTTTTCCTCGACCAATTTTTCAAAATCAATTTCCCGACGCTTCGTTCTAAATTGTTCGGAAGTCGAAAAAAGCTCTTGCAGATGCCGCAGACGAAGAATCTCGTTTCGATAGAACTCGACTAATTTTGCGTAACCGGCGCGTCGCTGCGAATAGTTTTTCGAGTTCGCAAATTCGTAATCAATTCCCAACTGCTGCGACGAATGCTGACGATATTTGATTAAGTTTTCGTCAATAAAAACAGTTTCGGCGACTGCCGCGACGGAAAGCGCGATCCAGCCGTCGTGAATCAGGTTCGGAATATCTTCGGGAATCGGCGAAAAAGTCGTCCGGTAATTCGCGCGAAAAGCCAATGTCGCGCCCGTTACGACGTTTTGCGACAACAGCGTTTCAAAAAATCTTTCAGCGAATGCCGGACGGCGCAATTTTTTCGGAAATGTAAAATCCCACAAATTCGCGCCGAGCGAATGCATCTGCGCGTCGGTGATTTCGGCGTTGGAAAAAACCATTCCGACCGCCGCATTCTTTTCAAATTCAAGCAGCATTCTTTCAACTTTTGAGGGCTGCCAAAAATCATCCTGATCCGAAAGAAAAATCACGTCGCCGCTGCAAAAAGAAATCGCTTTTTCAAAATTTTTCGTCGAACCGAAATTCGTTTCGTTGATCGAAATCCTCACGGGAAACGGCGCGCCGGCGGCAAAATCGGAGAGTTTCGGCGCGCTTCCGTCGCGCGAACCGTCGTCGCAGACGATCAATTCGTCGGGACGGCGCGTCTGCGCGAGAAAACTGTTCAGTTGGCAATCCAAAAATTCCGCCCCATTGTATGTGCAGAGCGCGATGGAAACTTTAGTCATAAAATTCTCTTTCGATCATCGCAGAGAAATTTTTTCAATCAATTTTTCAAGTTTGTTTGCTGCCGAAAAAACCCGCTCGAATTTTTTGTCAAACGTCTTTTCCATTCAAATCTAATGTTCCGTTTAATTTAATCGCGCGACGGCGTTTTCTGCTTCGATTCCATTCAAACAGCGGCGCGGGAACGGCGAAACGAAACAGCGTTTTGCCGATTTGCAGAGGCGACCGCGCGCCGCGCAGATTTTCGCGGAAAAGCTTAAATCCGGCGCGTCTTTCGCCGTGTCGAATATAACTCAAAACCGCGTCGAATTTTAATTCCGTCTGGATTTTATCAAGTTCGGCGCGATTCAATTTAAGACGCGGCGCGACGCGATTTTGCGCCGCGAGCCATTGGTCGAGCATCAGTGGAAAATCGCCGGAAACATTCGTTCCGTGCTGTCGCCACGCGCACAAAATCTGTGGATCGAAGGCAAATTCATATTCAACGGCGAGCTTCAGATAAAGCTCGTAATCTTCGAGCGGCGCGTCTTCATTCCAGCGTTCTTTTGCGAGCGCGGAACGCCGGTAAACGACGCTCGGACTCGGAAAAATCTGCCCGCGCAAAAGCGTCGCCAGCAATGCGCCGTCGGCGAAGTTTGTCCATTCGTCGGTGCGGTCAATGATTTGGTCGAATTCGTCTATCAAAAAACCGTGTCCGAAAGCGAGCGCGGCACGCGGGCGCAAAGTTAGAAGCGTGTGGCGTTTTTCCAAAAAACTCGGAAACCAAACGTCGTCCGAACCGAGATACGCGAAAAATTCGCCGCTTGATTGCGCGAATCCTTCGTTCAAAGTCGCGCAGAGTCCGCGATTTTCGCGCGCGATCAGTTCCGACGGAAACGGACAATCGCGCAAAATCCGTTCGATTAGGCGCGGCGAATCGTCCTTTGAGCCGTCGTCAATCACCAGCAGTTTTTTCGGCGTTCGAGTTTGATTTATAATCGAACCGAGACATTTTTCGATGAACGGCGCGTGATTGTATGACGGAACGAAAACAAATGTATTTGGCTGGCGGTCGGCGGCGTTCATTATTTCTGAAGACGAAAGAAATATTTTAGGCATATTTGCCGGAAAAAGTCATTCGATGTCTCAAATTTCCCGATGAAAATTCTATCGCTTTTCGATACCGTCAATCGCGGCGGCGCGGAAATTCTCGCGCTCGACGTGTGCCGCAACGCCGCCGCCGCCGGCATTGATTTGACGTTCGTCACGACGCAGGGCGGCGAACTCGAAGCGGATTTTCGCGCGTCAGGCGCGGCGTTTTTTCGCCTCAAGCGGCGTTTGCCCGTTGATTTGAACGTCGTTCGCGGTCTTCGCCGAATCATCAAAGAACGCGCAATCGAAATTGTTCACGCGCAACAGGCGGTTGACGGTCTGCATCTTTTTCTGGCGACGCGCGGCTTGCCGATCAAACAAGTCCTCTCCTTTCAAGGCTTTGTTTCTGACGCAAAAAATCGGCGGACGCTGGAGTTCTTGATTCCGCGCGTTGACGCAAATATTTACGTCAGTCGCGGTTTACAAAAATGGCTGAAGGAAAACGACAAATTGGATGTTGAGCGTAACGCGCACGTCATTTATAACGGCACGGACGCGAAAAGATTACAGCCGACGGGCAAAAATTTGCGACGGGAAATCAATCTGCCTGACGACGCGCGGCTTTTCGGAATGATCGGCAATTTTTACCGCGACCCGCGCAAAGACCAATTTACGCTCTGCCGCGCACTGCCCGCCGCGTTCGCCGCCGTTAAAAACGCGCACTGCATTTTCGCCGGAAAAATCGAACCCGGCGCGGAAGCGAAATTTCAGGAATGCGTTGATTTTTGCCGTCAAAACGGCATCGCCGAACGGGTTCATTTTCTCGGCGGCAGAAGCGACATCGCCGACGTTTTGGCGAGTCTCGATTTGTTTGTATTTTCGTCGCTGCAGGAAGGCTTGCCGCTCGCCGTCACCGAAGCGATGCTGGCGAAAATTCCTTTGATCGTCTCGGACATCGAACCGTTATTAGAGGCTTCGGACAACGGTCAATACGCCTCGATTTTTCCGGTGCGCGATGCTGAAATTTTAAGCGAAAAAATTGTCGGTTTGATGTCCGACGAGCCGCAGCGGACGGCTCTCGCGGCACGCGCTTTCGATTTTGCGCGGGAAAATTTTACCGTCGAGGCACATCTGAAAAATTTAAAACAACTTTACGAATCGCTTTGATTTCGCCGAATCGAATCGAATTTTCAAAACGTCATAAAAGCGTCGAACGCCCAACCGCTCTGACCTTCGTAAATTACCTTGCACCAGCGACCGAACATTTTGCCGACGTTAGATGGTATCGGACAACCGAGAACGGTCAGCGTCGCGCCGTGCGGAATCTGCGCGATGCGATAACCGGTGTCCGAATCCGGCTCGCTTCGCAAAGCGAGAAATCCGTCGCGCGGCGAATTGACTTTAGCGACTTTTGGAGTTTGCGGCGAAGCGGACGGCGGCGCGGAATTATTGGCAGGCGCATTGGTTTTTTGTTTTTTCTGTTCGTCGAGTTGTTTTTGTAAATTCGCCAGATCGCCCTTTAATTTTTCGGTTTCATCTTTCGGTGAAGTAACCGGCGACGCGGTCGGTTTGCCGTTTGGTGTCGGCGACGCGGCGGCGATTTGAGAATTTTGATTGCCGCTTTGTTTGTAAAAAACGAAGCCGGCGATTCCGATTCCCGCTAAAAGCAGAAAAAAGCCGATCAAAACGGCGGCGATGATGCCGAACTTTTTTTTCGCCGATTGGTTCGGCGCGGCTTGCTGAACCGGCGGCGCGTTTGTAAAAATGGTCGGCACGGAATTTTGCGGAATATCAACTCGCAGCGGCGCGCCGCCGACTGACATACGCACGGTTTCCGCGGCTTCGTCCCGGTCGTCAACAGAAATCAGATTCGCGCCGTCTGACAAACAAAATTGCAGCGAATCGTCGGTATAGACGGTTTTGCATTTCGGACATTGTTTCATTTTTTTTCACGCGCCTTTTTTCAAATTTTCAAAACTGTATATTTTATCAGTCCGGTTGGCAAGTTTCACGCCGGTCAAAAGCGTTCGATGACGCGGCTTTTGACCGGCGATGACAGCACAATCGAAGTTGTCGTGATGCCGTACGGCGTTAAACGGTCAATCAGATTTTGCAGATGTTCGACATCGGCGACGCAAACCTTCAAGATAAACGAATCGCCGCCGGTCGCGCGGTGGCATTCGAGAATTTCCTTTGATTTTTCCGCGACTTCGATAATGCGCGAATAATCTACGCCGGAAATGCTCATTCTGATAAACGCCGTAATCGGCAAACCGATTTTCGTCAGATCAATTTCGGCGCGATATCCTTTGATAATTTTCGCATCTTCGAGCTTGCGGACACGCTCGATAGCGGCAGGCGTGGTCAAATTGATTCTGCGTCCGAGTTCGGCAAAGCTCGTGCGGGCGTTTTCCTGTAGTTCTTTAATTATTTTCCAGTCAATCGCGTCAATCATTTTACAATCTAAATTAAATACCGGTTATTAAATTAAAATGTAAAGCAATTTTATCGAATAAACAACAAAGTCTTATTCAAACAATCGGTAAATTCGATTAAAATAGATTATTGATTAAAAACCATAACGCGAAATCGAACATCAAAATCGAAAGAGGTAGAAAATTATGCTGACTGAAACAACCGCCGCGACGACAAACCCGACAGTGAACCTGAGGAATTACGAAGTGAGGGACGAAGATTTGCCCGCGTTTCGGGATTTGAAGTTTGAAAATATCAACGAGCTGCACCTCGATCATCCGGGCGCGAACGATGCCGACTATCGAACGCGCCGCAATCACATCGCCGAGCTGGCGAAAAATTTCCGCGAAACCGGCGAGATTACCGATGTCGAATACACCGCCGAAGAACAAAAGGTCTGGCAGATCGTGGCGACGAAGCTGGAAGAAATTCAGTCGCGCCGCGCCAGCGAATTTTATCTCGACGCGAAGAAAAAATTGGGCATCACGACGACCAAAATTCCGCAGCTTTCGGAAATGAACCGGCGTTTAAAAGAGCTTTCCAACTGGCGGCTCGCGCCGATTGAAGGATTGGTCGAAACGCGCGGTTTTCTGTCGTGGCTGTCGTATCGGACGATGCTCTGCACGCAGTATATCCGCCACACTTCGCGCCCCGAATACACGCCCGAACCGGACATCGTTCACGAAGCCATCGGACACATTCCGAATTTTACGAACACGGACTTCGCCGACTTTTCGCAATTCATCGGACACGGCGCGCGTATCGCATCGGACGAACAATTGGAAGAACTAGGGCGGCTCTACTGGTTCACCGTCGAATACGGCTTAATCGAAGAACACGGCGAATCGAAAGCCTTCGGCGCGGGACTTTTATCTTCGTTCGGAGAGTTGGAACACGCCTTTACCGATAACGTTGAACGCCGCCCGTTCGATTTGCAGCGCGTCATCAAAACCGATTATTCGTATTCGGATATGCAGCCGGTTTTATATGTCATTCCGTCGTATGAATTTTTGAAGGAAACGACGCGCAAATACATCGAAAGTTTCGGCGGAAAGTAGTATTTTAGATTTTATGAACATCAAAATTTTAATTGAAAAAGGTGAGGATGATTATTTCGTGGCGAGTGTTCCTTCTCTCAAAGGTTGCTGGTCGCAGGGCAAGACGCGCGACGAAGCATTAAAAAATATTCGTGAGGCAATTGAACTTTACCTCGAACCCGACGAAATCGAAACAATCGGCAAGGAATGGGAAATGGTCGAACTGGCGATATGAAACCGCCTCTGCTGTCGGGTCGCCAGGTTGTCAAATCGTTGGAAAGGCTCGGTTTCGTTGAAGTTCACCGCAAAGGAAGCCACGTCAAGATAAAGCACGCCGACGGACGATTAATCGTTTTCCCGTTTCACGATGAAATTGACCGTTTCACGCTCAAAGGCGCGTTACGCGATGCGGAAATTGATTTGGAAATCTTTTTGAAAAACATTAAATAGTTCTTTATGCGGCACCTTCAGCGTTCAACTTTGCTTTTGATCAATTTGGAAGTTCTGTTTGTTTAAGTTTGGTATGCACGTTATCACGTGCAAGCGTCTGAATGATTTCGCGGAAAAATTTCCCGAAATAAATAACGCTTTGGCTGATTGGTATCGGCTGATGAAGCGAAATGATTTCGATTCGATTGCTGAAGTCCGAAGCGTTTTTCCGAGCGCGGATAAAGTCGATAAACTGACAGTCTTCAACATCGGCGGAAATAAATTTCGATTGATTACGGCGATTCATTATAATCGAAAAAAGATTTACATTCGCCGCGTTTTGACGCACAAGGAATATGACGAAGGAAAATGGAAGCAATAAATATGCAAACGGTTGACATACAATCTTGGAAAAATATCTCGGAAACGGTTTTCGTGCCGCATACCGAAGCGGAATACAAACGTCTCGTCTCGATGCTCGACGATCTGATTGATGAAGTCGGCGAAGACGAAACGCATCCGCTCGCGTCTTTGATGGACGTTCTTTCGGCGTTAGTCGAAAACTACGAAAACGCGAATGTGCCGGAATTGGCTTTGAAATAGAAAATTTATGCAGCACATTCAGCGTTCAATTTTGCTTTTGATTTGTCTGACGGTTTTGTTTGCGTCTTTTGTCGCGGCGCAGGAAAAACAGTCGGGCAATTTGTTTGTCGTAACTGTTAATGGAAAACAGGGATATATTGATAAAACAGGTAAAATCTTAATTCAACCTCAATTTCACGGTGCTAGTGAATTCTCCGAAGGATTAGCAATTGTTGGAACATTTGAAAATTATAAAGCGGGATATATTAATAAAACAGGCAAATTTGTTATTGCGCCACAATTTGATAATGCTCAAGATTTTTCCGAAGGACTTGCGGCAGTTGGTTTTGGTGAGTATGGAATGCACGACGGCGGTGAACATAAGACTGGATTTATTGATAAAACGGGAAAGATTGTCATTGAAACGAAATTTAGAGATGCGTGGTTATTTTCGGAAGGTTTGGCAGTTGTAAAGGATAAAGGAAAATTCGGCTTCGTTGATAAAACGGGAAAAGTCGTAATCCCTTTGATTTATGATGCGGCTTTTGAATTTTCTGAAGGATTGGCAGTTATCAAATTAAATGGCAAATACGGATATACAGATAAAACAGGAAAAATTGTCATCGAACCGCGATACTTTGAGGCACGATCATTTTCAGAAGGTCTGGCTTCCGTAAAAACTAAAGAAACTGTTGATGCAAATGGATATGAAAGGATAGCTCAAGATGAAGACAATGCATTTTACAATTATATTGATAAGAGAGGAAGAATTGTTTTAAGTGATTTTAATTCTGCAAGCTCATTTTCTAATGGTTTGGCGAGAACATACAAAAATGGAAATGACGAGGTTATCAATAAAATGGGAAAAGTTGTATTCAAATCTGAACTCTCTATTTTAGAGTTTGATTTTTCGGAAGGTCTAGCAAAAGTTATGTTAGTCAATGGTAAATTGGACAAGATAAATAAAACAAAAAAAACACTTTCTTTTGCTGATCTTTTAAAACTTGATCCTCCAGGCACACAATATGAGTTAGGGTTTATTAATAAGAATGAAAAAATCATCTTTAGAACCAAATTCAAACAGTTAGATAATTTCAAAAATGGTTTGGCGCAATTTTGTGAAGATTATAAAGTTAATGCAAAATGCGGCTATATAAACAAAGCAGGCAAAGTTATTTGGCAACCGACAAACTAAATATTTTATAAAGAGGAAATTATGAGCGAAGAAAAAAATCCATTAGGTTTGAAAAAAATACATCATCTTGAGTTTTTCGTCGGCAACGCGAAGCAGGCGGAGTTTTATTATCGCAAGGCGTTCGGTTTTTCGCGGGCGGCTTATACCGGACTGGAAACGGGCAACCGCGAGACGACGAGTTATGTGATGCGGCAGAATCGCGTCAATCTCGTTTTTACCACGCCTTTGTCGCCGGATCATTTCGGCAGCGAGCATATCAAGACGCACGGCGACGGCGTTTACGACATCGCGTTTCAGGTCGAAGATGCCGATCACGCTTACGCGGAAGCGATTCGGCGCGGCGCGAAATCGGCGATTGAACCGCACGATATGACAGACGAAAACGGCTCGGTTCGCCGCGCCGCGATTCACACTTACGGCGATACGATTCATTCGTTTATTTCTTACGCGCCGACGAAAAAGCCGATTCTGGTCGGCGAAGCGGTCGGCGACAGTTCGATTAATTTGACCGCCGTTTCACACGCCGCATCAGCGACGGCGACCGCACCGGCGGAAAGTAAATACTGTTATTCGGGCGCGTTTTTGCCCGGATTTACGGCGACAGACGTGGCGGGCGAAGATGTCGGTGTCGTGCTGATCGATCATATGGTCGGCAACGTCGAACTCGGCAAGATGAACGAATGGTGCGATTTTTACCGCGATATTTTGGGATTTTTCCGCTACATCACGTTTGACGACGACGACATTTCGACCGAATATTCCGCGCTGATGTCCATCGTGATGTCAGACAGCGGACACAACATCAAAATGCCGATCAACGAACCGGCGGAAGGCAAAAAGAAAAGCCAGATCGAAGAATATCTCGATTATTACAAAACTCCGGGCGTTCAGCACATTGCGCTGCTCTGCAAAGACATCGTTTCGACGGTCGAAAAATTGCAGGCGAACGGCATCGAATTCTTACGCGTTCCCGATTCGTATTACGACGAAATTCCGGCGCGAGTCGGCGACATTGACGAAAATATCGCCGATTTGAAACGCCTCGGAATTTTAGTTGACCACGATGAAGAAGGTTATCTGTTACAGATTTTCACCAAACCCGTCGAAGATCGCCCGACCGTTTTCTTTGAAATTCTTCAAAGAAAAGGTTGCAAAGGTTTCGGCAAAGGAAATTTCAAAGCGTTGTTCGTTTCGATTGAAGAAGAACAGGCGAAGCGCGGGAATTTGTAATTTAATTTTTTGAAATATGAAGCGATTGTTTGGAAAGCCGTTAAAAGTTTTGGGATTTCTGACAATTTTGCTCGGATTGTTTCTGACGTTTCTGTTTTTGTATTTTGATATTCTCGGACCGATTGCGGTTGTAATCGGTCTGCTGCTTTATCTTTTCAACGCGATTTTAGAACGATTTATCGTCTCCGGCAAAAAGTTTTCGGCGGCGCAGATCGCTTCGGTAATTTTGTATTTATGTTTTTGCAGTTGGGCGTTTTTAAAACTTTTCGAGCATAATTCGATTGTTTTTCCGGGCAGGTATCAAGGCGAAGCGGGAATAATTTTCGGGATAAAAGGTTATCCGCCTTTGCCGGAAACGAATTTCGGAAGAAAAATCATTGAAATCCCCGAAAACGGTATTGTCATCACGTCAACGAAAGCGGAGGAAATTCCGCAAAGTGTTCAGTTTTACTTTCAGGATAATTCGCCGGTGAATTATAACCAAATCGAATGGCGATCGGACGTTAAAACCGATTGTCTAGTCAACGACAGTCAAATATTAGCTTGGCTGTTTACCGTTGACAAAGTCGAAGACGCGCGGGTTCGCAATAAGGTAAGCGGTTTATGCAGTGAAATTAGTCAGGGAAACGCCGAAAGTTTTTACAAAGACAAAACGCCGCCGGACTTGAAGGCGTATTCAAACGGAACTTTGGATTTACAAAATCGCCGTTTATCGTCATTGCCCGATGAAGTTTCAAAATTAAATATCTCCTCGGTAATTCTGACGGGCAATGATTTCACGGAATTTCCGAAACCTATTTTGGAAAATCAAAACATCGAAGAACTGACCATCGCCGTCAATCCGCTGCGGACGATTCCGGCGGAGATAAATAATTTAGTTCGACTGAAAAGTCTCTCGGTTGATGCGACTCAGATTTCTGATATTGACGTTGATTTTTCAAAAATGAAACTTTTGGAAAATTTCAGTATCTCACGCAATAAACTCGAAAATGTTCCTGAAGCGATAAAATCCATTCCCAATTTGCGCGAATTACATTTGAATGACAATAATCTTGAAAGCCTTTCTTTTGTCGATGAGCGTTTGAAAAAATTGGAAAAACTTGATTTGTATACAAACAAAATAACCGCATTGACGAAAGAAACGAAGTATCTGACAAATCTCAAAGAACTCAATATATTTGACAATCAGATCGAATCGATTACCGGCAATATCAGTGATTTGGTCAACCTTGAGTATCTCGAAATTTGGGGCAATCCGATAAAAAGTATATCGCCGGAAATTCGTCATCTGAAAAAGTTAAAATCTATGAGAATTGACGATAATTATTTGACTGAAACTGACAAGCAGAACTTGAGATTATGGCTTCCGAATTGCGAAATAGCTTTTCAAACCGGCACTAAAAAATAAGATATGCAAACCGAAACGCCCGCCAATGCAGCCGCGCAAGTCACGCCGTATAACGAAATAGCGGAATTGATCGACCGCGAAGTTCATCAGAAAACGCTCGCACAGATTAATGTTCTGGCGCGTGAATATGAAATTCGCAATCCGTCGAAAGTCGCAGAATTTTTGAGCGAAAATATTTTTCTGCTCGATTTGCTGAAGGTGATGCCGGGAAAATTGAAAAAGTTTTTCGGCAAAAACGTCAAATTGGCGGTTGAATTGTTCGCCGAACCTGAAATGCCTTCATCGAAAGAGATTTTCGTGCTGGTTTTGACTAAAGAGGGGGCGACGAAAGCGCGTTTAAAAATGGACGAATTCGATGAAAAATGGTGGCTTGAAAATATGGACAGAGCCAACTGCAAGTTAAACGTTAGTTTGGAATATGTTTGATTGGAATGATTTTAGAATTTTAGCCGAAGAACTCAGGCAAAGCAAAACCGAAGCGGTGAAGCGCACGGCAATCAGCCGCGTGTATTACGCAGTTTATTGGAAGGCACGAAATTTTCTCGAATCGGAAGGCTTTGCGATTCGGCAATTTGAAGGCTCGCACATTCAAATTTGGAATCAATACAAACAAAAATCAGGACAGACCAACAAAGCCGTCGGCAGATTCGGAAGCGAACTGCACAGATTTCGCGTTCAAGCCGATTATATTTCCGAAATCAAAAGCATAGAAAGTTTGACCGAAGATTCTTTCCAGCTTGCCGATAAAATTATGACTTATTTAAGACAAATCGAAAATCAATGATACCGACGACCGAAGAAGAACAATTAAAATATCAAACGGGTTTCGGCAACGAATTTGCGACCGAAGCCGTTGAAGGCGCGTTGCCAATTGGCAGAAATTCGCCGCAGAAAGCACCGCTCGGACTTTACGCGGAGCAGTTTTCGGGAACGGCTTTTACTGCGCCGCGCAAGGAAAATAAGCGGACTTGGACATATCGCATTCGTCCGTCGGTGACGCATAAACCGTTTGTGCGGATTGATAATAATCGGCTCGTTTCAAAGTTTGACGAAATTGAAACTACACCGAATCAACTGCGTTGGAATCCTTTGCCGATGCCCGAAACCGCGACGGATTTTGTGGACGGCATCACGACGTTTGCGGGAAACGGAAATTCTTACGACCAAAACGGCATCGCGGTTCATTTGTTCGCCTGCAACAAAGATATGACGGACAGATTTTTCTATAACGCGGACGGCGAAATGCTCGTCGTGGCAGAGAAAAATCGGCTGCGTTTTTTGACGGAACTCGGAATTATCGAAATTGGTTCGGGCGAAATCTGCGTCATTCCGCGCGGGTTGAAATTTCGCGTCGAACTGCCCGACGGCGCGGCTCGCGGCTACGTTTGCGAAAATTACGGACAGCAGTTTCGCCTGCCGGATTTGGGTCCGATTGGCGCGAACGGTCTGGCGAATCCGCGTGATTTTGAAACGCCCGTCGCGTGGTTTGAAGACGTTGACGGCGATTTCAATTTGACGGCGAAATTCGGCGGCAATTTGTGGAATTGTAAAATCGACCATTCGCCGCTCGATGTCGTCGCGTGGCACGGAAATTATGCCGCTTACAAATATGATTTGCGGCGATTTAATACGATTGGCTCGATTTCGTTCGATCATCCCGACCCATCGATTTTTACGGTTCTGACTTCGCCGTCAGCGGAACACGGCACGGCGAATTGCGATTTCGTGATTTTTCCCGACCGCTGGCTCGTGCAGGAAAATACGTTTCGCCCGCCGTGGTTTCACCGCAATATTATGTCGGAATTTATGGGCTTGTGCTTCGGTCAATATGACGCGAAGGAAGAAGGTTTCGTCGCGGGCGGCGCGAGTCTGCACAATCAAATGTCGGCGCACGGACCTGATCTGGAAGCCTACGAAAAAGCGTCGAACGCCGATTTGAAGCCTGTGAAATTATCGGGAACGATGGCGTTTATGTTCGAGTCGCGCTTCATCATTCGCCCGACCGAATACGCGATGAAAACGAGCGAATTGCAGCACGAATATTTTGAGGTCTGGCAAAAATTGAAAAAGAATTTTAAAGCGCGGAAATCAGAATAACGCTTTAAGCGCCAGCCGTTTGCGAATTTAAAATCTTTTCATAGAAATTTATATATTGCGGAATGATGATTTCGGTTCGGTAGCGGATGACGGCTGATTGGCGCGCCTTTGCGCCGAAGTCGCGGCGCATTTCTTCATCCGTTAATAATTTCAGCGCGTCGTTCGCCATTTTTTCCGTGTCGCCGATGTCGCTGAGAAAACCGGTTTCGCCGTCGGTGACGACTTCGGGAATGCCGCCGATGCGCGTGGCGATGACCGGAACTTCGCACGCTTCGGCTTCGAGCGCGGCGAGTCCGAAAGATTCTAACTCCGACGGCAAAAGCGATATGTCCGACGCGCCGAGATAATCGGCGATGTTCGCGCGTTTGCCGACGAAAATCACTTCGTTTTTGACGTTTAATTGTTCGGCGCGATAACGGCAGGCGGCGCGTTCGGGTCCGTCGCCGACCATAATCAAACGCGCGTTTGCGCCCTTTTCTCGAACCTTCGCTAAAATCTCGACGCAATCGAGCGGACGTTTGACGGGGCGAAAATTGGAAACGTGAACGAGCAGTTTCTCGCCGTTTGGCGCGAGTTCCATCCGAAGCGGCGAATCGGCGATGCGGCGGTATTGGTCGGGACAAATGAAGTTCGGAATGACTTCTATTTCGTCGAAGTCGAAGGTTTCAATCGTCGCCTGTTTTAAAAATTTGGAAACCGCCGTCACACCGTCCGATTGCTGTAAACCGTAGCGCGTAATCGGCAAATAAGAGCGATCCGCGCCGACCAGCGTGATGTCCGTGCCGTGCAAGGTTGTGATAACGGGAACGTAGCGTTTTTGCTTGATTGATTCGCGGGCGAGAATCGCCGAAATCGAATGCGGAATCGCGTAATGAACGTGCAGCAAATCCAATTTTTCCGAACGCGCGACGGTTGCCATTTTCGTCGCCAAAGCCAGATCATACGGCTGATGCTCGAACAAAGGATACGTCATCATTTCGACTTCGTGAAAATGCACGCGCTCGTTCAATTCGACGAGGCGCGTCGGCAGGCTCGACGAAATAAAATGGACGTTATGCCCGCGCTCAGCCAGCTCGCGCCCAAGTTCCGAACCGACAATGCCGCTGCCGCCGTAGGTCGGGTAAACCGTGATTCCGATGTTCATTTTTTAATATTATCGGAAATTAACAGGGATGGACAGGATGGACGGGATATTTTAATTCGGATTTAACCGCTCTAAAAATATCCCGTCCATCCTCTTTATCCCTGTTAATTTTTCTTCCGTTTGTCGTTTTTGCTTTCAGGATAAACGCTAGTAAATCAGACGCAGACAAACGACGAAAAGCAGCGCGGCGATGCCGAAACAATTTTTGGTCGGCGGTTTTTCTTCCGGCTTCTGAACGTTTGAATTTTCGGCGATTGGTTTTTCCGTCGGCTGTGCGGCGTTGATGGCGGTCGTCGCGCCTTTTTTGTGGACGTAATAAATCACGCCGCTAAAATCGTCGGTGAAAAGAAACGAATTCGCGTCGAGTTTCAAGATGCCGCACGGACGACCGACGACGTTTTTTCCCTGAAGAAATCCGCTGATGAAATCTTCGACTTTTTCGCCCTTTCGCACGATCACGATTTTATAACCGTGTCCGATATTTTTGTTGGTCGAGCCGTGCAGCGCGACGAGAAATGAATTTTTGATAATCGCGTCGCCGTCTGATTCGTCGAAATAATCGAAGCCGAGCGCGGAACCGTGCGCCGGAAAAAAAGCGTAGGGCGCGGAAACGTTTTCGCACGATTTCAAACGCGCCGTCGGCTTTTTCAGAGTGTTCGGCGGCGTGGTGTCGAAAAAGATTTTGCCGCCCGACGAATAACACGAAGCCCAGCCGTAATCCGCGCCGTCTTTGAGCGCGTAAAAGGTTTCGTCGGGTTTTTGCAAACCGAGATGGTCAGAACCTTGATTGGTCGCGAAAAAATTGTTGCCGATCCATTTCAAATCAACCGCGTTTCGCAAGCCTTTGGCGTAGATTCTTTGATTGCTGCCGTCCGAATTCATTTCCAGAACGGAGGCGCGAAATTCTTCCTTTTCGTCGCAGGCGTTGCAGCTCGAACCGATGGAGACGTAAAGTTTTCCGGCTGGCGAAAACGCGATTGTTCTGGTCAAATGCCAACCGCCGTATTTGTATGAAAGTCCGTAATCGGGAAACGTCGCCAGCGTTTGCGGATTCTGGTCGGTCGGTTTCGTTTCGCCTTTTGTAAATTTGCGGCGCGTCAATTTGTCGGTTTCCGCTAAATAAATCCAATCTTGATTATTCGCATCGGTGTAAAATTGAACGCTGTTCGGGTTCCGCAAATTCGTCATATACGTGATGACTTTGCCGAATTTTCCCGCTTCCGCATTCCAATCGTCGAGAATATAAACTGTGCCGAGCTTATTGTCGGAAAGGTCGTGCATATCGGTCACGAAAATTCGTCCGTCGGGTGATTTGGCGAAAAATCGCACGCGCTTCAAGCCTTCGACCGCCGGAACGATTTCAAACTCGGCGGGCAAATTCAAATCGAAAGTTTTGCCGTTTTTCAGCGCGATGCGATGCGGCGCGAGCGTGTGTTGAGCAAAAACGGAAACGGAAAAAATCGTCAGAAGCAAAATCGTTTTTATCATAATTTCGATATTATTTTAGATTTCGTTCAAATTGCAATTTAAATGCGGCGACCGCTGAAAATTTCTATGTTTGTAAAGAGAATTTTGCCGCAGACGCGAAATCGTCGGCAGTAACGCGCGATTGAAAATCGGCGTTTTTGAGAGAACGGCGATCTGTCACGCGAGAACAGCAACTTTTCTACGCGAACGGCAACTTTTCCGCGCAAACGGCAATATAAAACACAAGAACAGCAACTTTTCTGCGCGAACGGCGACTTTTCCGTTTAGATTTCGGTTTGAAACACGCGCACATCGCTTCGTCAAACGAAATCAGCGTCTGAATTCGCCCTACGCGATTTAATCAATCGCTACTGGCGGCGCAAAACAGCAAATTTTTCTTTACGGCAATATTTTCGAGTTAATTATTTCGGCGGCGCAGAAATTCCGGCGTTTTATGATTTTGACGATTTTGATTTCGGTCTTTTCGGCACGGCTCGTTTTTCGCGCACCAAATAGATTACGCCGCCGCGGTCGTCGCTGAACAGAAACGAACTCGACGACATTCGCAAAATATCGCACGGACGACCGAAGGTATTGATGCCCTGCACGAAACCGGTGATGAAATCCTGCGCTTTATTATCGCCGCGCGTGGCGACGATTTTATAACCGCGTCCCTGATTTCTATCGGTTGAGCCGTGCAGCGCGACAAGCATCTCGTTTTTTAAGTTATCGTCAGTCGTTCTTTTGTCAAAATAATCGAAGCCGAGCGCGGAGCTGTGCGCCGGAAAATAAGCCCACGCGAGCGGCGCGAAACTGCAATCGAGCGAAGGTTGTTTTTTCTTCATTCCGGTGCGGTCGAAAGCGATTTTGCCGTCTGCCTGGTAACATTTGCGCCAACCGTAATCGGCGTTTTCCCTGAGTTGAAAAATCGTGTCGTCGGGCGCGTCCGGACCGAGATGATCAACACCTTCGTTCGATGCGTAAAGTTTATCGTCAATCCATTTTAGCCCGACCGGGTTTTTGATATTGCGAACGTAAACGCGCCGCTCGCTGCCGTCCGGGTTCATTTCCAGAACAACGCCGCGAATATCTTTTTCGGCTTTTTTTTCGTCGCAAAAATCGCAGCTCGTGCCGATGGAAACGTAGAGTTTCCCTTTCGGCGAAAACGCGATAGTGCGCGTCATATGCCAGCTGCCGTATTTATAACCCAAACCATAATCGGGAAATGTCGCTAAAACTTCGGGCTTGCCGGTCGGCGCGACGGAATTTCTGACGAATTTATAGCGTGTCAGCTTGTCGGTTTCGGCGAGATAAAACCAGTCCTGTCCGCTTTTATCCGTATAGAAACCGACGCTGTTCGGATTACGAAGATTCGTCATAAACGGAACGATTTTGCCAAATTGTCCTTTGCGCGAATCCCAGGCATCGAGAATATAAACTGCGCCGTTGTGGTTGTCGTCCATATTGAACATATCGGTCACGAAAATGCGTCCGTCGGGCGCGAGGGCGAAAAAACGCACGCGCCGCAAGCCTTCGGCAGCGGGAATGATTTCGTAATTGGCGGGCAAATTAAGACTGAATTCCCGACCGTCGCGCAGGGAGATTTTTTGCGGCACGAGCTTTATTTGCGCGGAAACCGAAAAAGCGAAGACGATAATAAGCGATAAAAGACGACCCGAAAATTTTAATTTGTTGATGTGCATCGAGTTTCTATAAACGATTATTTAATTCTCTTTTCTTAAATTTCTTTCGTCTTTATTCATTTCGCCCGTTCGACGCATTTCGTTTCAATTTCCCCGAAAAACTTTTTCCCTTTTTCACTTTTCGACTTTTTCACTTTACCGGCGATTTCCGATTCGCAAGCGCAATTCACGCAGGCGCAAATCCAATTCTTCCGCCGTCATTCCGGCATATTTAGCGGGCAGAAAGCGGCGGCTCGAAGATTCAAAAACGGCGAGCAGTTCCATATATTCGAGCAGCTCGATGTCGCGGCTCGGAAAATAATCGCTCGCCGCGCGAATGAAATGTTCTTTTCCGACGGATGCGTCGTCGCCCGCTTCGCGCGCCGCGTCGTCGTTCGCCATCAAAATCACGGCTTCGACATCGGCGTTGCTGTAACCGACGAGCCGTCTAGAAAATTCTTCCTTCAACTCGCTCAAATTAACATCGGTTTTGATTTTGTTTTTTCGCAGCAAGGCTTTCGCCACCATTTCGACTTCTTCGGCGGTTTGCGAATAAAGAAACGGAATTTTGCGGTCGAGTCGTCCGGCGCGTTTCAAATCCACGTCGAGCTTGTCCGGGCGGTTGGTCATCACCAAAAACATAATTCGCCCGCGGTTCGATGTGTCGGACATAAACTCTTTGATTCTCGCAATAACGCGCGAAGACGTGCCGCCGTCGCCGTCGCCGTCGGTGTTGCCGAACGCGCGGTCGCCTTCGTCTATGATGACGATGACCTGCCCGATGGCTTTAATGACGTTCAAGATTTTTTCCAAATTTCCTTCGGTCGCGCCGACCCATTTCGAGCGAAAATTTTTCAGCTTAATCGTCGTCAAGCCGCATTCTTTGGCGAAGGTTTCGGCGACGAACGTTTTTCCGGTTCCCATCGGACCGGTGAATAAAATTCCCATCGGCACGCGCGCACGATTTCCCTTGCGAATGCTGTCGGCGATCACCAGCAAATCCTTTTTGACTTCTTCCATTCCGCCGACGACCTCGAAACCGAATTCGGGGGTCACGAATTCGACCAAGCCGAAACATTCGCGCTCGATAATTTCGCGTTTGCGGGCGGCGATTAATTTGTCGGCGTGCTGTTTGGCGAGTTCGAGCGGGTTGGTTTTTTCCCATTCGGCTTCGGGAACCGCCGCTTCGGGCGCGACCAGATTTTTGATTTCGTCGCGGTTCATTCCGATGGTTAAAGCGGCGAGCTTGTGTGCGCGTTCCCTCGCGTCCGCCGAATTTCCAAGCAGCGTCTGAATAAAGGTTTCGCGGTCGTGCAAGTCTTCTTCGGCTTGCGGCGGCGGTAAAAGAATCGAAGCGATTTGCACCGATTTCAAACCGGCGGTAACTTCGGCGTAGCGATTCACATCAATCTCGGAAAGCCGTGCGTCGGTGTGCGCGACGACGGCTTTTCTCGTTTCAAAATCGGGCATCGAAATTTCGATGGTCGAGATTTTCGGATTGGAAACGATTTTCGGCGCAAGCTCGGCGATGTTTTCGGCGATTAAAATAACAATATTGTCGCCGCGCTCGATTTCGGGCAGAAACGACCAGCGATGCAAGGTGACAATCGAAGCGCGGTCGGCATCGGTCTGAAAACTCGGGTCGCCCGCCGGCGCAATCGCTTCGGCGTATTCGAAAATCAGAGCGGTTTTGTCGGTCAGGCGAATCGAGCGTTCGAGCATCGCCAAAACCTTCGCCTTGTCCGTTTCAACGGCGATTTCCTGCCACTTTGAAAACTCTTCGGATTTTTTCGGAAAGCTCGCGCCCGACGACAAGTTATAAACGATGATATTTTCACGCGAATCCTTTAACAAAACCGTCGTCAAAAATTCGGTCAAACCGAGCATTTTCCCGTCGTAAACGACCGAGTCAAACACGTTGCCGTGCAAAATAAACATCGAAGATTCGCCGCGCAAATATCGCGTGCGTAAATCTTCCGCCCAAATCGGTAGATTTTTCGTATCGCTCATAAAATTTAAGTGAAAAAGTGGAAATGTGAAAATGTGAAAAAGTTTAAGAGGTTGTGAAAAATTCTTGTTGATAGAAGTTAGTCTCCTTTTTCACTTTTCCACTTTTTCACTTTTTCACTTTCCCTCCGCTTTGTTAATCGCGTTGATATGGTTTGTAATCGAGCCGCTCAAAAACTTTGCTTTTTCGCGTAATTGGTTGTGTTCTACTGCATCAATGTAACCGATCTCGGAAGCAACATAAATCAGGCTTCTCATTTCACCCGCCGAACCTTTGGCGATGTTTAGGAAATTTAAATATTCTTTGCGCGAGCGACGTTCAAATCCTTCGGCTATATTAGTTGAAATTGAAACAGAAGCCCGGCGCATTTGGTCTTTCAAACCGTAATCACTTTTCAATCCCTTTTTATCTGTGATGAGATAAATTTCTTTGGCATATTCAACCGCTTTCTGCCAAATATATAAATCTTCAAAACACTCAATTTTCTTATTCATCGTCTGGCTTTTCGACTTCTTACTCTTTCACCTTTTCACTTTTCCACTTTTTCACAAAGTTCTTAAGATTTGTTCGGTTTCTTTCGCCGTTTCCTTGATGCTTTCGACACCGTCAAGAAGCTCATCAAGTTGTCCCGAAAGCTCGCTCGGCGACTGCATCGTGACGATCTGGTCGGCTAATAATTGGAAAGAATTTTCGATTAAATTGATTTGCCCGTAAGCGATTTTTAAGTAGCGGCGAATCTCGGCGACGCGCTCGATGCGTTTGTTGATGATGGCGAGATTTTTTTTGGCGATGTCCATTTCCACCGCGTCAACCTTGCCGACGTTCGTTTCGACAAACTGCTGCCAATGTTCGCGCGCCGCTTCGATCTGGTTGACGTTGATCGAAGCCAGGTAATTTTCGTAACGGGCGCAGGTGACGGCTAAATCGATAAAAGCGTTGACGAGATTGTGCGTTTTGGCGATTTCGCCGCGCAGCAGTTCGCCGGTGAACGAAGGGTTTTGCATCGCCAACTGCTGAATTTGTTTTTCCTTTTCGATCAGCTGCATCACGCGCTCTTGTCCGCCCTGTCCGAGCTTTTCGACCTGCGCCATTCGCCGCCGCTGTTCGTATTCGAGTTTTTCCTTTTCATACATCGGGTCCCAGAGCATTTTTTGCATAAAGCGCGACTGCGAACCGTGCAGCATCCAAAGTCCTTCGACTCCGAGCGCGGCGATGGCGATAAGCGGATTCAGAGTCAAAACCGAAGCGACGACCGCGCCGCCGAACAGCGTTAAATTATACGGATTGGCAAAAGCGTATTTGAGATACGAAGGCTTTTCGGGAAATTTTTCTTCTTCGAGCGAATCGGTGGTCGGGCTGACCGACGAATGTATTTCCGAAGCAAAACGTCCGCCTGTTTCACGCGAATTTTGGTTTTGATTCGGAAATCTTTGTTTCTGCGATGAATTCATTCTTAAATATCAATCAAACCGAGGCTGATCTTCAAAGCCGTATCAACTTTCCTTAATGTCTCTTCGCTAACCTTTCCCAAACGTCCTCTCAGTCTTTTCCCGTCTATCGAACGAATTTGATTTAATAAAACCACCGAATCGATACTTAATCCGCCTTCCCGCGCGGCGATTAACACTTCCGTCGGATATAATTTTTCGTCGAATTTTGAAGTAATCGCCGCCACAATCGTAATCGGACTGTGTAGATTGGAAACATCGTTTTGAACGATCAAAGCCGGACGAGTTTTTTGAATTTCCGAGCCGACGGTCGGATCGAAATTAACCAGATAGATTTCCCCGCGAACAATCTTTTTTACTCGTCCGGTTTCGTCCATAATTCTTCTTCGAGAGCGAACCATTCTTCGGCTATTTCGAGGTCTCGCGGGCTTCTCGCAATTGCGCCTTCCTTCAATCTTTCGCGCAAACCTTTTTGTTTTATTTGTTTGGCGTAAAATTTAACGGCGTTATCAATAAAACTGCTTCGTTCGCCTTTTTGCGCAAGATTTTCTATCAGTTCAACGGTCGCTTCGGGCAGTGTGATATTCAATCTTTTATGCATAACACATCAATAATACACATTTGCGATAAGCATCTCAATTTTTGCTGTAAAGCATATTGAGCAATTTGTTTTCAACGGCGCGAAATTCCGCCGAAGATTTGAGCGTGATGTCTTTGACGGGGAAAACCGGAACGTCAACTTTTTCTAAAATCTGCGCCGGACGTTTCGATAAAACATAACAGGTGTCGGCGAGATAGACGGCTTCGGAAACGTCGTGCGTGACGAAAACAATCGTGTTATTTTCGGCTTTGGAAATGTCCAAAAGCAAACTCTGCATTCCCCAGCGCGTCTGCGGGTCGAGCGCGCCGAACGGTTCGTCCATTAAAACGATGCGCGGATTATTAACCAGCGTTCGGGCGATAGCGACGCGCTGTTTCATTCCGCCGGACAAGTCTTTCGGGTAACGCCCGGCAAATTCCGCCAAGCCGACACCTTCGAGAATTTTTTGCGACAATTCGCGTCGTTTTGCCTTGTCAATGCCCTGCAATTTCAAACCGTATTCGACGTTTTTGCGAACCGTCAGCCACGCGAACGAAGTGTAGGTTTGAAAAACCATTCCGCGGTCGCGTCCGACATCTACGACTCGTTTGTCGTCCACAAAAATCTCGCCTTTCGTCGGCGGAATCAAACCGGCGATTGATTTGAGAATCGTTGATTTGCCGCAGCCCGAAGGTCCGAGGAAAACGATAATCTCGCCGCATTCGGGTTTGTCCGAAACGTCAAACGAAACGTCGCGCACCGCTTCGGTCTGCTCGCCGTCGCGCCCGACGTAGGTGACGGAAAGGTCTCTGACGCTGAGTTTTAGCGGCGGCGTTTCGGTTTTGGTTTGAATTGTCTCGGTTTGTTCCATTTTAAGAAAATTTGAAACCACAGATTTTCACAGATAAACACAGATAAAATCATATAAAATCATTCTTGAATCTGTGCTTATCTGTGAAAATCCGTGATTAAAAAGTCTTTTCCCGCCAGCGAAATAATAAATTTGAAATGCCGCGAATCAAAAAATCGGTTATCAAACCAATTCCGCCGATCACAATCAATCCGGCGAACGACCACGAAACTTTTTGGTGCGTGCGGGCGAGTTCGACCATATAACCGAGTCCGTGTTCGGGATTGACGGCTTCGGCTAAAATCACATACGTCCATAAAATCGCGTTCATTACGCGAAACGAATCGAAAATATCGGGCAGCGCGGCGGGCAGCA
This sequence comes from uncultured Pyrinomonadaceae bacterium, assembly GCA_964237235.1. Lineage (GTDB taxonomy): Bacteria > Acidobacteriota > Blastocatellia > Pyrinomonadales > Pyrinomonadaceae. The sequence continues at coordinate 30,294 of CAXSGY010000015.1, read as the reverse complement.
AAACGCTTCGGATAACCTGAAATTTGCTCGCGCCGAGCGTCAGAGCCGTCTGCACCAATTCGTCCGGCACGGCGCGAATCGCAAAGACGACGACCGGCAAAAGATAGACGAAAACGCCGAGAAAAAGAAACGCGATTTTCTGCGATTCGTAAATGCCGAAATACCAGATCAGCAGCGGAATAAACGCCGAAATCGGCATATAGCGAAGCGGCGCGACAATCGGCTCGAAAAACCGGTTGACCGGCTCGAATGCGCCCATCAAAACGCCAAGCGGAACGGCAACCAACGAAGCCAGAACAAACGCCAAACTGATGCGTTTCGCCGAAATCAAAACCGAACCGGCTAAATCGTAATCAATAAAAAGCTGCAAAGTTCCGCGAATAACTTCGGTCGGCGAAGGCAAAGTGTCGGGACTGACCAGATTGCCGTAAGTCAAAAGACACCACACCGCAATCAGCAAAATCGGCGCGATAAAACTGATTGTCAGCGCGGTCGTGCGCGGCAAAGGCTGGCGAAGTTCAAACATATATCAGTTAATATTTATTAGAGATGTCTTTTTTGGACATTTTAGTTCCTCATAAATCCAGCGTTTAGCTATTGCATATCATCTTTGGATTTCATAAATGCGTTAAAGTGGTTGCAGTATTTGCTATCAAATTCAATTCTGAAAATTTCATCGTAATCTATCTGATATTCTTTCTCCCATTTACCTGCTGCGTCGTAACATTTGATTGAAAAGTGACTGTCAATAATATTAATAATCGGACCAAGATAAAGTGCGGAATTAGTTTCTTTATCAAATAAAATTTCTACCGCAATCCAAATTTTTCGCCGCTTTAACTCATTTACAACTTGATGAATTGTTTCACAGTTGTCGAGCCATTTGGGAGTATGTAGTTTTTTGATTGCTCCGTTGCAACGAATAATTTCATTACAGCATTTATCATATTTTCCATCACGAATTTTTTTAATAACCCTTTTGGGAAGAATAATAACTCCGTCGAATTCAAAACTATATTCTTCACGCAATACAACATAATCAGATTTAATTTGCGTTATTACACCATCATAATTGTCGTTATCTGGATGCGCTGTTTCAAAACGCATACACCATTGCTCATCTAATGATTTTTTGTATTTGCGTTCAAAACTCATAGGGGAAAACCTTAATTAAGATTTATAAAAAACGTCGCAAAAATCGTCCTTTTTGCGACGTTTACTGCATCGAAGGCAATAATAGAAAATTGACACCTGAAATTATTCCGTCGTCAAAATCACCTTAATATCCGTCCGGCGATTCATCTGCCGTCCGGCTTCGGTCGTGTTCGGGGCGACCGGATTTCCCGCGCCGCGTCCGACGGTTTGAAAGCGTTCGGGTTTGATATTCGGGAAATTTTTCGTGATGTAGTTTTTGACCGAAATCGCGCGTTTTTCCGAAAGCGTCAGATTTTGATTTGCCGCACCGGTGCTGTCGGTGTTGCCTTCGACGCGCAAAACGGTGCTGCCGAACGAAGTCATCAATTCACCCAATTTATCCAGGAGAAAATACGAGCCGGTCATAATTTCTTCCGAACCGGGCGTAAATTGAATCTGGATTTGCTGCTGCAAAATCGGCACGTCTTTCGCCGTCGGTGCTTTGGCGATGACCGCTTTTTCTTCAACTTTTTGTCCCGGATATTTCGCCGCCAAAGTTGAAACGAAACGCGAATCCGACCAATCTTTTGCCGAAACCGTTTTGTTGACCAAGCCTTTTTTGCGCCAGATGACGAACGCCGTATCGAACAAAGTTTCGTAGTGCGCCTTTGCGCCGGTCAAGCCGTAAAACTGCGCGTTGTCGGCATACGGCGTGAGCTTCAGCCCCGAAAGCATTCCCGAAACCGTGTCCGCGTCGAGCTTTAAAGCTTTGGCGACGATTTCGTTTGACGGATTCGGATTATCGCGCATCATCGCGATTCCCTCGAACCAGCCGTTGACGAAATCACGCACGGTTTCGGGCGACTTATCAATCAAATCCTGTCTGGCGACGAGCGTGTCGGCGATGACGTTCGTCGCGGCGGCGGTCGAAACCAAAATGTGCGCTTCGTCGCCGCGCGCTTCGACCGCGCTCGATAAATCCGGTTCCCACGTTACCGCCGCGTCAACATTCTTCGAGCGAAACGCTGCCGCCGCCAAAGATGCATCCTGCGTAAAGACAATATTTTTCTCGACCGCATTGCGGTCTTCGGGCGACAAACCCGATTGCGCCAACAAGTAAAGCAAAAGAAAATGCGACGGTGTAAATTGCGTGCAGGCGACTTTTTTGCCCTTCAAATCTTCGATTGATTTGATTGAAGCGAGCGACACGATGCCGTCGCCGCCGCGCGACCAATCCTGCATAATTACCGATTTCGCCGGTTGATTCTGTTCGGCTAAAATCGAGGCTTCGCGCGCCCAGTTGTCAACCGTGTCCCACATTATATCAACGTCGCCTTTGCGAAACGCCGCGAGCTTTGCCGCCGGGTCTTCGATGACGACGAATTTCACATCCATTCCGAAATTCTTTTTATAACTCGAATTGGCGTTCGGGTCTAAGCCGTTGTTGTAAACGATGCCGGGCGCGTGTCCCGCCCAGGTGTTAATGGCGACAACCAGCGGGCGCGTCAATTTGCCCGAACCGATTTGCGCGGCGGTTACGCCGTTTGAGCCGTCGTTATATTTCGCGTCGCCGTTCGTGTTTTTAAGGTCGTTAAAATCTTCCTTTTTAACTTCTTCGGTCGTCGCCGTTTTTTCGCCGGTCGCCCAATTTTTAATTTTGCCGCCGAACCAGAACCAGCCGACAAATCCCAAAACCGCCAGAATTACAATCGTGATAAAACCTTTCGCAAGTGGTGTTAATTTCATAATTTTTTTCTTGTAGGGGCGACGGCTTGTCCTCGCCCGCAACGTCAATAATTAATCAACATTGAATATGAACGAAACGCTTTTTCGCTTCGCTCAACGGGCGAGGACAAGCCGTCGCCCCTACAAAAAGCCTTACATCGTTTTTTGCTGACCTTGTTGCGCCGCCGCTTTTTTCGCTTTTAGTTCTTCGAGCTGTTTTTTCGCCTGTACGTCGCCGACCTGGTTTTTCAATTTATCGAGCCGTGAATCGAGCGAAGATTCCGACAATTCCTTACCGAGATTCGCTTCGGCAATCGTCGTTTTAATATGCGAGCGCACGTTGTCGAGCGCGCGGACTTCTTCGTCAACCGAAAGCCCGTCGAGCTGTTCCTGAATTTTGACGCGCGCCTGCGCCGATTGAAATTTCGCCAGCATCGTGTCGCGTTCGGCTTGCAGACGTTTGATTTCCGACTGCACGTTTATCAAAGAAGATTTCGCGGAATCGGCATCGCCGCGCGCGTTTTCGGCTTCGGCGGTCAGTTCGGCGTGTTCGGCGACAAGCGCGTTTTTCTTCTGAATCAAAACCATCGCCAAATCGTCCTGATTCGTGTCAACCGCCGTGTCGAGTTCGGCTTCGGTCTGCGCGAGTTCGTTGGTGATGCGTTTGAAACGCTCGTCAATTTCATCGCGCCGCCGGATGATTCCGGCGGTCGCCGTCTTCAATTTCGAGTATTTTTCAATCATCGAATTGATGGCGTTTTCATAAGCGATTTCGGGATGTTCCTTTTCGACATCAGCAATCCAAAGCGACAGAAAACCCTTCCACAAATTTCCAATTCTACCGAATAAAGACATTTTTTGATTCTCCTTTTCTTTAAGTTACGGGAAGTTACGGATAGTTGCGGGAAGTTACGGGAAGTTACGGAGTTACAGATAGGTTCGGAAAGTTAGAAACAAAATTTCAAATTGGACATCGTGAATTCCCGTAACTCCCCGCAACTATCCGTAACTTCCTGTAACTATCCGTAACTCTGTAACTTCCTGTAACTCCCTACAACTTTTTCCGCAACTCGCTAAACTTTTTCGCCCGGTTCGTGCAGCTTCGGCGAATCCTTGACGACCTGCGCGACGACATCCTTGCCGAAAAATTCCAGAACCTTTTGCACTTCCAGTTTTTTCTGGTTGCACGCGGCGATGACCGTGTTTTGTTCCTTCACGCGCTCTTCCATAATCTTACGAAGATTTTGGATTTCCTGTTCGTATTGATTGATGCGGTCGCTCGATTCCTTTAAGACTTTTTCCGTGTCGCCCGCGCCGCTCCTGATATAAAATTCGAGAGCCTGAATCTCTGCCGCGCCCGCTTCGACGATTTGTTCAATCGGCACGCCGAACGCTTTCAGAGACGCTTCGACGATTTGTTTTTTCACCGCGACATCGGTTCCTTCCGGCAAACTGTCGAGCAGTGATTTTGCTTTAGCGATGCGTTCACGCTCCTCAGCGTCAACGCCGCCCGCTTCCAAAACCGCTTCAAAATCAACTTGTCCGTTTTGCACCGGCGGCGGCGCGCCGTAATTTTCCGGCACGAATTTTTCGCTTCCGGGCGACGCAGCAGCAGGAATTTCCGCCGAATCCGCGTCAGCCGAAAGCGGCGTTTGATCGGCGTATTTGGCAATCAATTCATCGGCGGTCAAATCCGCGTCCGAGCCGCTCTTTTGCGTCGCGTCTTCGTCCTTGACGATAAACCAGCCGACCACCGCGTCGCTCCAACTTTTTTCCGACATTTTTTCCGAACTCCTTTGCCTTAGAAATATAGGCAATAAAACGATTATTGGCAAGTTTTTGAAAGGTGAAAAGGGAAAAAGTTTGGTTTATTGAAGCGACAAACTTTTTCACTCTTTCACATTTTCCCTTTTCCACTTTTTTTAAATGTGCCTTTGCGTTCTCTGCGCCATTCGCGCCATTCTTCGACGGCTTTTTCTCTCGCTTCCGGCGAACTCGCCGGTTGAAAATTAAGTCAGGTATTAGTCGCGTCGCGTAAACACATTTCAGCGAAAAAGCGCGTTTGCAGTTCGTCACTTTCGAGCAGTTCGATTAATTCGTCAATCGAATTCTCGGCAAATGCGCGGCGTTTTTCGGCAAATTCTGTGCGATTCATTCGTTTTTTGAAAATTTATTTGACGCTCATTATTTTCAGCGCGACGACCTGGCGCACCCAACGCGCCTGTTTTTTCTCGTCCGGCACGACGAGGCGAAACGTTCCTTCGTCTTTTGAAAGCGGTTTTCCGTCGCGCGCATCGGCGAGCAGAACGATTTTGTCTGTAAAATCCGGTTCGACTTCGAGCATTGCGAAAACGGCGCGATAATTATCCGCCGCTTCGACGATTAAATATGAATTCAAATTCGATTTTTTGCCGTCTTCGCCGAACTTTGCGCCCGCAAGTTTTAAAACTTCGCGCAAATCAACGCCGGAAAAAGTCGTTTCCGCGCCGTCGTGATTTTTCGCTTTAACATCGCGGCGCGGCAGTTTTGCCAAATCACTTTTTTTAATTTCGACTGCTTTTCCGTCCGCCAATTCGACGCGCAAAGTTGCTTCGGTAATTTTCGCCACTGCGTCCGGTTTAGCCGTTTGCGCCAAAACCGAAAAAGTCAGTGTGAATAAAACCAAAACGGATAAAATGCAAACTTTCATCGTGTCTTTTTAGTTTTCAATTTTTAACTTTTAATTCTGCCTTAAAATCGTTCTTGCCGGCGCGCCATCGCCCGTTCCGCCTTCAAATTTTAAAGGCAAACAAATCAATTCGTAATCGCCCGCCGCGACTTCGCGTAAATCCAAACCTTCGATAATGACGATTTCCTTTCCGAGCAAAGTTTTGTGCGTGGCAAAATCCTCCGAGCCGAATTTTTCCACCGAAAGATAGTCAATTCCGACGAGCTTAATATTTAAATCAGCCAACGCTTTTGCCGCGTCGGGCGCGATGTATGTAAAATCCTTGCGAAATCCCTGCGCGAAATCAGTCCAAAAATCAGAGTTGCGCGTTTTGAAAAGAACGCGCTCGACCGCTTCGATATTTTCGATGCTTTCGATATGTTTCGCTTCGATTGCCGCAACCGTTTTATCAATTTCGACGACGCGGCACGCTCCCATTAATTTTTCAAAGTCGAGTTCGGAGACGCGCCGCCCGCCTTCGATAAAATGCGCGGGCGCATCAACGTGCGTCGCCGTGTGAACGCCGCAGCAAAGTTTTGAGACATTCGCCGCGTCGCCGCGTTCGATTGAATGCGCGACGGCGATTTCAACCTTCGGATCGCCTTCGTAAACCGGCGTTTGCACTGAAATCGGAACGGTTACATCATAAATTTTCATAAGTAGTTTTTAATGCTTAAAAAAACTAACAGGGATTAAAAGAAGTATTTAAAAAATCCTTTTCATCCTCTTTATCTTTGTTAATTTGTCTTCGCTTCCTGAGCTTTCTCCGTTTTTTTCGTCAAAAGCATATCCAAAATCAAAAGCCCCGCGCCGATGCAAATCGCCATATCGGCGACGTTGAAGGTCGGATAATGCCAGTTGCCGAATTGGACATCGATAAAATCAATCACGAAACCGAGCCGCAAACGGTCGGTCAGATTGCCGACGATGCCCGCCAAAAGCAAACCCAACGCGCCGAGCAGACGGTCGTGCGCGCGCGGTACGCGCCAGAAATAATATAAAACCAGAATCGCCGCTAGACCTGCGACAATCGAAAGTCCGTAACGTCCGGCATCGCCGTGATCGTCCAAAAAGCTAAACGCCACGCCCGAATTTTGAGCGTAAATAAAATTCAGAAAATTCGGAATTATTTCGCGGTCGCCGCCCAAATGCAGACGGCGCACCGCCCACGCTTTGCTCGTCTGGTCGATCATAAAAACCGCGCCCGCCATAGCGAGATACGCGATTTTCCAATAAAAATCTTTTTTGTTCACAGCTAGAATTTTAATTGATGCGCCGTGAAAAATAAACAGGATGGACGAGATTTACAGGATAAAAATCAATCGTCCCGCCAATCTTGTCCATCCTTGTTAAATTATTTTCAATTCATTCCATATTCGGAAAAATCGCCTTTGGAGCTTTGTAATCTTTGCTCCAGAGCAGATAACAAACGTCGGTGCAGCCGATTTGATATTTAACGACTTTCCATTTTCCGCCTGTTTTCTTCAACAGCGCGGAAATATTATTATCGAAAGCTCCGTTTTCAATCGCATCTTTATATTGAGTTTCGTTATAATCAGGCTCGCCGCCCGACGAATTTTGCGGCGCGCCGGTAAGAAACGCCCAATTTCCCTGCACGCTGAAATGGTCAATCGAAAATTGAACTTTCTGCTTTAATTCGCGCTCGACCGGTACGCGCAAAACATTCAAAATCGCCGCCCGATCCGCCGAACCTTTTTCCGGCGTGCGAACGGTTTGCGCGAAATTTGAAACGGCGAAAATCAGAGCGATTGATAAAACGGCGAACAATTTTTTCAGCATAAAATTTATTTCAGATATTTCGTAGCGACATACGGATGTTTCGGATTGACGACGAGTTTTTGCTGGCGCGGATCAACCAAAACGTCCATATCTTCCATCGGAATCGCGCCGAGCAGAACTTCGCTTGCATTCGGAATCACAATCGCGTCCACCGACGTGCGCCGGTTTTCAAAGCGAACTTCGACTGGACCAACAACTTCGACTTCGATTTCGGTATCGTCGGCGAGAACCGAAAATTGTTTTTCGATTAAAGGCAAACCGAGTTGATTGCGTATGCTGTCGTTAATTGTCAGCATATACGAACCCGTATCAACGAGCGACGTAACTTTCACTCGCTTGATACTTTCTTCGGCAATCAAACCTTTACGGAATTCATACATTTCGCCCGCATTGAATAATTCGATTTCCGCATATACCAATCCCATTTCATTAACTCCGGTTTTATATTCGACTTTCGGTTTATTTTTCTTCGTCGCAATTCTCAGGCTCATAAATCTCACCTCAAATTTTTTCGATTTCCGACAAAGCCGCGACGCATCGCTCGCAAACGGTCGGGTAAGTTTCCGATTCACCGACCCGCACGGAATAATTCCAGCAGCGTTCGCATTTCGCGCCGTCGGCTTTTCGGACTTCGACTTTTAGTGCGCCGTTTTCGTGGACTTCGACTTGCGAAACGATAAAAATGTAGCGCAAATCTTCATAATACGGCAACAGAAAACGCATCGTTTCCTTATCAACCGTTAAAACCACTTGCGCTTCCAAACCCGAACCGATTTCTTTGGCGGCGCGCGCTTCTTCGAGTCGTTTCAACACTTCATCTCGAATCGTGAAGATGCGTTCCCAATTCGTTAAAAGTTTCGCGTTGTCCGCGCCGGAAATATGCGGAAATTCCGCCAGATGAACCGACGAAACCGTCTGATTCGGCAGATTTTCAAACGCTTCGTCCGCCGTGAACGCAAGCACCGGCGCGAGCAGGCGGCACATTTTATCGGTGATTTCAAAAAGCGCGGTTTGCGCCGAACGACGTTCCAGAGATTGCGGTGCGTAAATATACAGGCGATCTTTGATGATGTCGAAATATCTCGCCGACAAAGTTACGGTGCAAAGATTGTAAATCGTTTGATAAACTGCTTGAAAATCGTAGGTTTCGTAACCCTTCAAGATTTTTTCCGCCGCTTTATCAAAACTCGCTAACGCCCAACGATCAATTTCCAGCATTTCGGCGAGCGCGACTTTTTCCGATTCAGGATTAAAATTATCGAGATTGCCGAGCGCGTAACGCAGAGTATTTCTGATTTTGCGGTAAGCGTCGGTTACGCGGTCAAGAATTTCCTTCGAGCAGCGCATATCTTCGGTGTAATCAACCGCCGCCGCCCACAGACGCAGAATTTCCGCGCCGGATTGTTTGACGATTTCGTTCGGCGAAGTGACATTGCCGAGCGATTTCGATTGCTTTCTGCCTTCGCCGTCAACGACCCAACCGTGCGTCAAGATTTGTTTATACGGTGCTTCATTATGCGCCGCGATGCCGCACATCAAAGACGAATTAAACCAGCCGCGGTATTGGTCGCCGCCTTCCAAATAAACGTCCGCCGGAAAATGCAGCGTGTCGCCGCGAGTTTCCAGAACCGCGACACAACTTGAGCCGGAATCGAACCAAACGTCTAAAATATCCGATTCCTTTTTAAAATTCTGTTCGCCGCAATTTTCGCATTTGTAATTTTCCGGCAGTAAATCCTTCGCCTCGCGGTTATACCAAGCGTCGGAGGTCTCCAAGGCGAAAATGTCGGCGACGTGGTAAATGACGTTTGCATCAATGACGACTTCCGAACAATTTTCGCAATGAAAGGCAATGATCGGCACGCCCCAAACTCTCTGGCGCGACACGCACCAGTCGGGACGATTTTTCAGCATATTCGCCATTCTGCCCATTCCCCAAGCGGGCAGCCATTTTACCCGTTCGACTTCGCGCAAACCCTGATTTCTGAGCGATTCTTCTTCGCCGTCGTCCATCGAAATAAACCACTGCGGCGTGGCGCGATAGATGACCGGTTTGTGCGAACGCCAGCCGTGCGGATAACGATGCCGGTAATCTTCGTGCAAAAGCAAAGAACCGTTTTCGCGCATCAGCTCGACGATTTTCGGATTCGCCTTGAAAACGAATTCGCCCGCGAAAAATTCGACTTCCGAAGTAAATTTTCCGGCGTTATCAACCGGACAATAAACCGGCAAGCCGTATCGCTGACCGACGTAAAAATCGTCCGTTCCGTGTCCGGGCGCGGTGTGAACCAAGCCGGTTCCGGCGGTTTTGTCGCCGCCTTTTTGTTCTTCGTCGCCCGGTGAATTGTCGCCGAGAGTTACGTGTTCGCCGAGCATCAAAAGCGAAGTTTGGTCAATCCACGGATGTTTTGCTTCGAGCTTGTCGAGCTTTTCGCCCTTGAAACGGGCGATTTCGTTCGACGCATCGAATCCGGCTTTTGCGGCGACTTCTTTGACTAATTCGGTGGCGATAATTAAAACTTCATCGCCCGTTTCAATCGCTGAATAATCGAAATTCGGATTGACGGAAATTCCCAGATTCGCCGGAAGCGTCCACGGTGTCGTCGTCCAAATCACGAACTTGACGTTTTTATCTTTTAACGCCGTGTCAACTTGGCTTAAATCCGATTTCGCCGGAAATTTCACATACACCGAAGGCGACACGACCTCGCCGTATTCGACTTCGGCTTCGGCGAGCGCGGTCTGGTCGTAAACGTCCCAATAGACAGGGCGCGCGCCGCGATAAACGTAGCCGCGCTCGACATATTTTCCAAAAAGTCTGGCGGTTTCCGATTCGTATTCGTTCGACATTGTGAGATATGGATTTTCCCATTCGCCCAAAATTCCCAAACGCTTGAAATCGCGCGTTTGATTGTTCATTGCGGTCGCGGCGTGTTCGCGGCAGATGCGGCGAAATGTATTCGTCGGAATATCATCTTTGTTTTTGTCTTTTTTCTTCAGCTCGCGCTCGACGTAATTTTCAATCGGCAAGCCATGACAGTCGTAGCCGGGAACATACGGCGCGTTAAAGCCCATCATCGAACGCGATTTGACGACGAAATCCTTCAAAATTTTATTGAGCGCGGTGCCGATATGAATGTCGGCGTTCGCATACGGCGGACCGTCGTGCAGAATAAATTTATTCGTCTTGTCGCGCGTCGCTAAAATCGTTTCATACAATTTCGCGTCCGCCCATTTTTTGAGACGCGCCGGTTCCGCCTGTCCCAAATTCGCTTTCTGGGAAAAATTCGTTTTCGGTAAATTAACCGTTTTCTTCAAATCCAAAGTTTCGCTCATAACATTTTCATTTAACGTTTATCATCTATCATTTATCAGATAACAGAATATCATTCGTTGTTTGAGAAATGATAAACGTTAAATGATAAATGAAAAAAGTCCCAAGCCGTCGGTTGACTTGGGACTTTTTCAAGCAAAGATTGACCTTTGGCTTTCGCTTTTCTTACAAAGCAAAGTCCCGTTCGGTAATTATGCTAATTCGTCTGAAATTAAATTTCATAAAATTCTCTCAATTCATTTATGCCAAGATTTTCGCGTTTGGTCAATATTTTTGCGTTCAAGGTTTCAGGTTCAAGGTTCAAAATTCACAGTCAATTTGATTTTCAACTTTGAATCTTGAACCTAAAACCTGAAACCTGAAACCTGGAACCTGAAACCTTGAACTCTACGCCTTACCAGATTTTACAAAAATCGGCTCTGACCATTTTATCGCCGGCTTTGCAGCCGAAAGCGTTGGCAAAAATCGGCAGGTTCGAGAGCGGTCCGTCAACACGGTAACGCGCGTTTGAATGCGAATCGGTCAAAACCTGCTGGCGTTCAAATTCCGGCGTTGATTTCGTCGCCCAAACCTGCGCGTAGCCGAGGAAAAACCTTTGTTCCGGCGTAAATCCGTCAATGTTCGCCGGACGCGCCTTTCCTTCGAGCGATTTTTGATAAGCCGCGAAAGCCATCGTCAAACCGCCGAGGTCGGCGATGTTTTCGCCCAAGGTTAATTTGCCGTTGATGTTTAAATTTTCGCCGATTTGATAACTGCTGAATTGATTTGAAACGCAGTCGGCGCGTTCTTCAAATTTTTTGCGGTCTTCGGTCGTCCACCACGATTTCAAATTGCCTTCCGCGTCATATTGACTGCCGCCGTCGTCGAAGCCGTGCGTGATTTCGTGTCCGATGACCGCACCAATCGCGCCGTAGTTAATCGCGTCGTCGGCGTTTTGATTGAAAAACGGCGGCTGCAGAATTCCGGCGGGAAAAACGATTTCGTTAAAGCTCGCGTTGTAATAAGCGTTCACCGTCGGCGGGGTCATTCCCCAACGGGTTTTATCAACTTTCTGCCCGACATCTTTCAAGTTTCGGGCGACGGTAAATTGTCCGACGCTTCTCGAATTATCGAAATACGATTTGCGGTCTAATTTCAAACCGGCAAAGCCGCGCGGATTTTGATTGAAACCGATTTTGCGCTGATAGGCGTTGAGTTTGGTCAAAGCCATCTGGCGCGTTTCGGGACTCATCCAATCGAGCTTCGGAATAGCTTCGCGGTAGGCGGCAAAAAGATTATCAATCAATTCGCCGATTCGTTTCTGCGCTTCGGGCGTAAAATTTTTCTTTACGTATTCCGCGCCCAACGCTTCGCCGACCGCGCCGTCGGTCGCATTGACGCAGCGTTTCCAGCGCGGCTGCTGTTCTTTCGTGCCGTTCAGATAGCGGCTGAAAAAATTGAAATTTTCGTCAACGAACGCCTTCGACAAAAGCGGCGCGGCGGAATTAATCGTCATCCAGCGCAAATATGTTTTCCAATCGTTGATCGAAACGTCAGTCAACATTTTATTGACTTCCGCAAAGAAATCCGGCTGACCGACATTGATTTCCGTGAACTGCGGCGCGTTGCGTTCCTTTACATAATCAGCCCAGGCAAAATTCGGCGTTAATTCGTCGAGCTTCACAACGGTGATTTTGTTGTAACGTTTTTGCGGATCGCGCAGCTCGACGCGCGTTTTCGAAGCGTTCGCCAGGCGCGTTTGAATCGTCATCACAATTTTCGCATTCGCCGCCGCCGTGCCTGCGTCGTCGCCGACGAGCTTGAACATATTCGTCATATATTCGACGAATTTGGCGCGCGTCTCCGCCGATTTCTGATCGTCCTTCGTGTAATAATCGCGGTCGGGCAAAGTTAAGCCGCCCTGCGAAACATTGGCGATGTTGATCGAGCTGTTCTTCGCGTCCGCGCCCGCGCCGAAGCCGAATAAAGCTTGTATTCCGGCGTTGTGCATCATCGCAATCTGACGCTCTAAACCTTTGACATCCTTGATTCGGTCAATCTTTTTAAAATACGGCTGGAGCGGTGTCGCGCCCGCTTTTTCAATTGCGGCTTCGTCCATACACGATGCATAATAATCGCCGATAAGCTGGGCGTTGCTGCCCGCCGCCGCTTTTTCCTGCGCCGTTGCGTCGAGAATCGTCTTCAAAGCATTGGAATTATTATCCGCCAGAATATTGAAAGTTCCCCAGCGCGGAAACGCCGCCGGAATTTGCGTATTTTTTACCCAGGTGCCGTTTGCGTATTGAAAGAAATCGTCGCACGCTTCGACCGATTTATCCATTCTGGTCACATCAAATGCCGGCGCATTCTGCGCCAACGCCGCCGACCAGACGGAAAAAAGAATCGTCAAAGCAGTTACAAAACGTAAACCGAATTTAGACATTGAAAATCTCCTCTAAGTTATTTTTTGGAATTTTGATGCGAAATTTTACGCGCGAGACGCGAAAATGTTTCCGAAGCTTGAATAAATTTTTGCCAGCGGTTGAGATTAAATAACTTGAAAGCGAATGGGCGCGAGCCGAAGTTTAATAAAACATATCGCCGCGCTGACCGGACGTATTTTTATAGCGGACCTGTGTTAAAAGATAAAACGATTTCGATTTTACTTTTGCCGATTTTTTAATTTTTGACAAAAATTTTTCTCTCCTTTGAACTCATATCCGAAAATCTTATGTCTGCCCCTCTGTTTCTCAGATGTCGGGGAAGAGAAACTCCCTGTGAATCTATATGGATTTGAAATACTTTTTCGATATCGCTAGCAATCTGGTCTTTAGTTTTCTTCCTTGCTATTCCTGCATCATAGACTTTTTTTATTTCCGCTGCGGCTGCTTTTGGACGTAAAGGTGAATTTTACCTTTCTCTATTTGCGGTATCATCAGAAAGGCTTGTTCTGTCGCGTTTCGAATACCATCAGTAATTGTAATACTGTTGCCCGTTGCCGCGCGATAATCTGCCGCAATAAGAGCCAGTTTTTCGATAACCATCGGTGAAAGCTGGATATTTTCTCCCTCTTTTAATTTGGCAAACGGGATATTTATGCTATTGGCTTCATCCGCTTTTTCTTTCTCCGGCTTCGGCTTCGGCGCGTCAATCGCGCTTTTGAGCAATGAGAGCAGAATGCTGCTGTCAAGATCGAGCGTCACCGATTTGGGAAAACGCGCCAGCTGTTTGTAAAGCAGACAGCAGAGCTAAAAACCTGTCTGCCTTTCACAAAGCGCATTGAATTTACAGCCTTTAATAAGACGGCAGCCGATAAAGAAACTCAATTTTTCGCGGGTCGTTTTTTATTCACATAATAAATCCGGCACGAGCCTGTTACTGGCATATCTTCAAAATCAACATCAAGGGCTTGATGTCCGATGATTACTCGATACCATCCTGTTTTAGTGAAATATGGTTTAGATAAATAATATCCTTCACTGTCTAGCTTTTCACTATTATTCCGAACTTTTGATACATCTAATTCAAGTGATAGATATTCTTTGAATTCATCGTACCGAACATACGGAAAATAATAACGATCATTTTCCGTCAGAAAGTAGAAATCTCTTGTTTTTTCATTAAATATCGCAAAGTTTTGTCCGTGCGGCTTCCTGAATGAAATCATTAAAGTTTCTCCTTGATATATTTTCTGAGGAGAACAGGCTTTGATTTCGTTTCCTTCTTTTGATTCGTTGTTATAATCGGCATTCGTTTGATCAATATTAATATTTGCAGTCACTCTTGTATTGGCAGATTTGTTGTCGTTTGATTGCGCTGCGGAAATTTCAGTATTTATCGGCGTAGATTGAGGCAAATCGCATCCAACAAACATTATTGATAAGCAACCGACCAACAATATCCGATTCACTTTTCCTTTCATAATTTCTCTTATTTAAACTTAATATGAATGTGCAGCGGATGTTTTTCCAATAACGCTTTATAACCCGTTACTTTCTCCGCTATTTCCATCATAATTTTTCGTTCCGAATCTGACATTATTGCAACTCCTGTTGCATCATCTCCGTTAATATCAATATCAATCGCTCCTGCTTTCTGATGGTCGGACATTAGGATGTTTTGTTCAAAATAATTTTGAATTAAATTCGCCATTTTTTGCACGGTCGTCGCTCTTGATTCACCTTTTTTAATTATCGCAATCAGTTCATTAGCGGCTTTTCGGTTGTGGTATAAGCTAAACGTCTTATCACCGCCCATATACACATCATACATTGCGTCCGCCTGATGCCACGCATCTCTGGTTCCGCTGTTGACGTTGAATTTTTTGCCGACTTTATCGAAGTATAAAGGTCCGATTTTGTCTAACACAGCAATCGCATCAGCTTCGAGCGTGATTCCGGCATCAACGGTGTAATACGAATTTTCGTCCGCCTTTTCCTTCTCCGGTTTCGGTTTCGCCGCGTCAATCGCGCTTTTCAGTAAAAGCAGATTGACTGCGTTGTCGGCGCACGCGGTCGGCGCGACGATTAAACGAATCGTCGTCAGCCATTGGTAAAGTTGTCGGCATAATTGAAGTCCTTTTCGCGTTTCACAGAGTGCGCCAGGATTACAGCCGTTGATAAAACGACAGCCGACATCGAGTTTGCTGTAATCGTCGAGCAAAACGAAAGCTTCGTAAACCACGCCTGTTTGACTCAGGCAAATTTGAATTAAATGTGTGGCTAAACCGTCCGAGTCGCCGTAATATTTTTGCTGTAAAACAGCGGCAAGTTTCTTATCGTTATCTCCAGGCACTGAAATATCTCCTCAGGTGAAATAATTTGCATCAGTGCGTCGTGATGTAAATTTATGTGATACGAATTATTTTTACGCTTATTTTTTCCGGAAGTCAACGAAAATTTTTGGCGCGTCGAAAAAGATATTAAATGCACTTTTCGCAAAGAAAAATCCGGTTGAATTTCTCCAAACGGACTTTTCTACAATCACAAATTTCAATTTTTTAAGCGATAAATTCACTAACCCTTGCTTCGACCATCGCGCGGATTTTTTGCAGATTTTCTTCGCTGTCGGCTTCAAAGCGCAAAACTAAAATCGCCTGCGTGTTAGAAGCGCGCACCAAGCCCCAACCGTTTTCAAACAAAATTCGCGCGCCGTCAATGGTGATGACTTCATTTGTCTTTGAAAATTCTTCGGCGATTTTGGCGACGATTTCAAATTTGCGTTCGTCGGCGCAGTCAACGCGAATTTCCGGCGTGGAAAAGGTTTCCGGCAAATCGCTCAAAAGCTGTGATAAAGATTTGTCGGTGTTCGATAAAATTTCCAAAACGCGCGCGCCCGCATAAGTCGCGTCGTCGAAGCCGTAAAACCTGTCGGCAAAGAAAATATGCCCGCTCATCTCGCCTGCCAAAGCCGCATTCGTTTCCTTCATTTTCGATTTGATGATCGAATGCCCGGCTTTCCACATAATCGGTTTGCCGCCGTGTTTGGCAATGTCGTCGAACAGATTTTGCGAGCATTTGACTTCGGCGATAATCGTCGCGCCCGGATTTGTTTTCAAAATTTCGCGCGATAACAAAACCATCAATTCATCGCCCCAAATAATGCGTCCAGTTTCGTCAACGATGCCGATGCGGTCGCCGTCGCCGTCAAACGCGATTGCCAAATCCGCGCCTGTTTCCCGGACGGCGCGAATCGCGTCCTGTAAATTTTTTACGACCGTCGGGTCTGGATGATGATTCGGAAACGTCGAATCCGGCTCGGTGAAAAGTTTGATGAGTTCAAAACCGAGTTTTTCATAAACCGGCACGCCCGTTACGCCGCCCATTCCGTTGCCGCCGTCAACGACCACCTTTAAATGCCGTTCGCCGACGCTGATTTTTGAAATGATGTCCGCTTCGTAACCGCTCAAAACATCGAGCGTTTCGTTCGTTCCCGCGCCGCTTGCAAATTCGCCCGATAAAGCGATTTGTTTGATTTCCTGAATTTGCGCGCCGAATAAAGTTGATTTTCCGAAACAAATTTTAAAACCGTTGTGGTCGGGCGGATTGTGCGATCCCGTTATCATCACTCCGCCGTCAACCGCTTTGGTAAAAACCGTGTGATACAAAACCGGTGTCGGAACTCTGCCGATTAAAATCGCGTCGCAGCCGGTTTCGTTAAAACCCGCGACAAGCAGATCACGAAAACGCGGCGAGCTTTCCCGCGCGTCGAAACCGACGGCGATACGCCTCGCGCCGTTTTTGACGAAAAAAGTGCCGAGCGCGCGACCGATGACCGCCACCGTTTCATCAGTTAACTGTTCGCCGACGATGCCGCGAATGTCGTATTCTCTAAATATATTCACGTTCATACAATATTCAGATTTTAGCATTTTGCCGTTGATTTTCGGCTAACTCGACCAAACTTTCAAACATATATGTTTTGCCGTATTTGAAGGATTGGTTCGGGATTTGTTTATTTTGGATTTGTTCGAGCCAGCAGAAATAATTATTTTTGACAATTACTTAGATTTTGTTTGCCGTCTGAATTTTTTTTGGCTCGGCATAATCGCTACACCGATAATTTTGATTAGTAATATAGTGTTGTCATCAGAAATAGCCTTAAAAGCGATTCCCTGCCAAAATTGTTTTTAACGATTTTTGAAACCAACTGCCGATTGGCATTTTATTTAATATTGAGTTTGAAACTCACTTTTTTAGCCGCAATGCGGATTATCTAAAAAAGCAACTTACCTTTAACCGATTACAAATTAAGCGCGTTTTGAAGATTTAGCAGAGAGTTTTTATAAAAAATTCCGCCTGAAACTTCATACGACAAAGGCACTCCCGCAGTGATGCGGGTTCGCAAAGCCAAGAGTCTCGGACGAATAAAAACGAGATGGTCTGGTTTCCGAAATGAGGTTTTTTATGAAAAGAAAGTTTTCCGTCTTCTTCTCCTTCCGTCTGCTTTTAACGGCACAGCTCGTTTTCCTGACATTTCTGTTTATCGCCAACACAAACGCGGCAACGATCAATGTGCCGTCCGGCGCGTCTCTGCAAACGGCTTTGAACGCCGCGCAACCGGGCGACGAAATCGTTCTCGAAACCGGCGCGGTTTACGTCGGCGCGTTTACGCTCCCCGTCAAATCGGGCGCATCTTATATTACGATTCGTTCTTCAAACGTGTCCGGCTTACCATCAGACGGCACGCGTGTTGCGCCCGCCGATGCCGCTTCGATGCCGAAAATAGTTTCGCCCGGTTTTGGCGAACCGGCGTTGCAAACCGCGCCTGGAGCGCATCATTTTCAATTTATCGGCATTGAATTTAAATCAATTAATTCGCAAGCCTTTATCTATGATTTGATAAGACTCGGCGATGACGGAAGCGCGCAGAATTCACTCGCCCAGGTTCCGCATCATATTATTATTGACCGCTGTTATATTCACGCCGAGCCGACGCAATCTTTGAAACGCGGAATCGCCTTAAACAGCGCGGACACTAAAATAATTAATTCGTATATTTCCGATTTCAAAGCCGTCGGACAGGACTCGCAAGCCGTCTGCGGGTGGAATGGTCCCGGACCTTTTCAAATAGTCAACAATTATCTGGAAGCCGCCGGCAATAACGTAATGTTCGGCGGCGCGTCGCCTTCGATTCAGTATTTAATTCCGTCGGACATCGAATTTCGCCGCAATAATTTATCAAAATCGCTCGAATGGCGCGGTGTCTGGCAGGTTAAGAATCTTTTTGAATTGAAAAACGCCCGCCGAATTACGATTGACGGGAATGTTTTTGAAAATAACTGGGCGCACGCTCAATCGGGCTTTGCGATTTTGTTTACCGTCGGCAACGACGGCGGAACTTCGCCCTGGAACACGATTGAAGATGTCGTTTTTACTAACAACATCGTTCGCCATTCGGGTTCGGCTTTTAACATCAACGGGCGCGATTCTTCCCATGCTTCAACACAGGCTTCGGGAATTTTAATCAGAAACAATTTCATCAGCGACATCAACCGCCAAACCTGGGGCGGCGACGGAATGTTCGTACAGATTGCCGAAACCAAAAATGTTGTCATTGACCACAACACGGTTTTGCACAACGGCACGGATGTCAATGTTTACGGCGCGATTAGTCCGTCGTTTGTTTTTACGAACAACTTGCTTAATCATAATTCCTACGGCGTTTTCGGCGATTCCATCGGCTTGGGAACGACCGCGCTGAACGCTTATTTTCCCGGTTACGTTTTTCAAAAAAATCTAATCGCCGCCGCGCCCGCCGCAATTTATCCGGGCGGTAATTTTTATCCGGCGAACTTGAACGACGCGCAATTTGTTGACCAAATTGACGAAAATTATCGCCTGGCGGCGACGAGTCCATACAAAAATGCCGGAACGGACAGCCGCGATGTCGGTTGTAATTTCGATTTGATTTCCGCCGCGCTCGGCGAAACAAACCAACCGCTTTTTTTGACGCTCGTTCGTTCGCTGCGCGATAAGGCGAGAATTCTGGCGGCATCAAACAACTTGTCGAGAGCGGAAATTCAAACGTTCATAGACGATATTCAGCAAGCCCGCCAATTTTTGGAAAAACAAAAAGATTCACAAAGCTCGGCGCAAATATATGAAAGTTTATCGAACGCTTTGTTCGCGGCTAATAAAGCAATCAGATTTAAAGGCTCGCTCGGGCGTAAGTATATGGCGGTTACCGCGCAGTTTTTGGAAGCAATCAGCTTATCGGAACAGTTTTAGCAAAATTTTTAATCAGATTCGCGTCAGTCCGTAATCACAGTATTCGATCAGCGGACATTGTTCGCACAGAGGCTCGCGCGGGCGGCAAATTTTTCTGCCGAGGCGAATCAGATTGACGTGCAGCGAATAAAATTTTCCCGTCAGCGCGAGTGCGTCGAGCAGCCGGTGCGCGTTTGCGTCGCTGATTTGGGCAGGTAAAATTCCCATCCGTTTAAAGATGCGAAAAATATGCGTGTCGAGCGGAAAAACTTCTTTGTGAAGCGCGAAAAGCAAAGCGCAGGCGACGGTTTTCGGTCCGATGCCGCGAAATTCCAGAAGAAATTCCCGCGCCTTTTCGGACGACATTTCTTCGAGAAATTCGAGCGAAAGCGTTCCGTGAATTTCTTTTAATTTTTGTAGCAGGCTTTTTATAACTTTAGCTTTCTGATTTGCCAGACCGCCGAGTCGAATCGAATCGGCTATTTCCGTTTCGTCCGCCTTCAAAACCGCTTCCCAATCCTTAAAATGCTTTCTTAAATTCTGAAATGTGCGCCTGCTGTTCGCGTCGTTTGTCGCTTGCGACAAAATAATTTTAATTAGCATCGCCAATGCGTCGCTCTTTGGCGCGAGATGCGGGTCGCCGAACGTATTTTCGAGATTTTGAACGATATAATGGAACGGTTTTTCTTCCCTGGTCTGCTCAATATATTTTTCAAATTCAAATTTCGCCGCCATAAAAATTAAATTACCATATTTTATTTTTCGGAATTTGCCAATCAAAGCAAATTCTTTTATCGTTAATAAATCAAAATTTATATATGCTTAAATGTATATGTTTCTATGATGATGAATTTTACCGCTTATAACATTCAAGAGTAGTTTTATAAAAAGTGTCGGTTTTTAGATAATATGGCAAATATGCAAACTTTTTATATTGCATTGGCGGATAGAACCAGGCGGCGAATTTTAAATTTGCTGCGCGGGCGGGAAATCTGCGTAAATTTTCTGACCGAAGTGCTAGAAATCAGCCAGCCGAAAATTTCCAGACATCTTGCGTATTTGCGAAATGCCAGTATAGTTGCGGCGCGGCGCGATGGAAAATGGATGTATTATTCGATTATCGAACCGGAAGACTTTTATGCCGCACAAGTTTTGCGCGACACTTTGGACTGGCTCGAGTCTCAGGAAAGAATGCAGAAAGATTATGAAAGACTAACGATGATTTCAAGTTTGACCGGCGATGTAAAAACTTCAGATCAAATTCTAACGGACACATTACCCGAAGCGAATATATTCTACCGGAAAAATAAGGAATTAGACACTTTTCTTTTGTAAATAATTCGGAAATGCCTGGCTAAAAATTAAAATAACTTTAGTTTTCATCAATCGGTGGTATTTCGACGAATAAAGCTTCTTTGTTTTTAATATTATTTCGTAATTTTTGTCCGTTCGGCGCGAGTTCGACTTCGGCGGAAAGAACTCTCGAAATTCTTTTCGGAAGCAGCAGCGGCGCGAATTTGGCGACTGAATTGGCGAGCGAAACAATATCCCCGCCGCCCGTCCAGTGTTCGCGGATAATTGATTCGTCAGTGCGGTTAATGAGACGCAGCAGCGTCAGTGCGACCAGATAAATATCATCAATTTGCCCGACGAACGGAATAAAATCCGGGATAAAATCGAGCGGCATAATCACATAGACAATTGCCGCCGCGAATAAGGCTTTTTCGGTGAGCGGAACGCGGCTGTCTTTGATAAGCCTGCCAAGCAAGGTAAACATATTCGGCAAAAACATCAGCAAACTTTTCATTGTGCTTTTCGATTCGCGCTTGCTGATTTTCTGCGCGCCGCTTTTTTCCAGATGCTTTCGGCTCATAAATTTTCTTTTTATAGATTTTGATTTCTTTACAGTCTAAGGAAAGCGCGGCGATTCGGCAAGTCTTTACATTTATCATTTATCATTTATCATTTATCACTTACACCGCAATTTTTAATTTTTTAAGCTAATTATGATTTTAGACAAAATCCGGCAGCGGGCGGCGCAAAATCCGAAACATATCGTTTTACCCGAAGGCGAAGACGCGCGCATCTTAAAAGCGGCGGAGGTATGCATCCGCGACCGAGTTGCTGATATTACCGTTCTCGGCGACGAAGAAAAAATCCGCGAAATCGCGCGGGAGACGAACGTTAATTTGAACGGCGTAAACATTCTCAACCACTTAAAATCCGCCGATTTCGGAAGAATCGCGTCGCTTTATCACGAATTGCGCCGCGCCAAAGGCGTAACGCTCGAAGAAGCCGAAGAAACCGTCAAAGATTCGCTTTATTTCGGCAACCTGCTGGTCAAGCTCGGTAAAGCCGACGGCTCGGTCGCCGGCGCAACGAACACGACCGCGCACACGGTCGCCGCGGCTCTGCGCTGCATCGGCGTTCGGCAGAATTTCAAGACGGTTTCGAGCTTTTTTCTGATGATCGTTCCCGACAAAAAATTTGGCGCGAACGGCGCGATGATTTATGCCGACTGCGGCGTGGTCGTTGAGCCGGACGCGTCCGAGCTGGCGGAAATCGCCGCCGCTTCGGCTGAATCGTGCCGCGCGCTTTTAGAAGTCGAACCGCGGGTAGCAATGCTTTCCTTTTCGACCAAAGGCAGCGCGCAACATAAATTCATAGACAAAATCGTCGAAGCGACGAAAACCGTCCGCGCCCGTTTTCCCGAACTCGAGATTGACGGCGAACTGCAGGCGGACGCGGCTTTGATTCCGAGCGTCGCCGCCGCAAAAGCCGTCGGCTCGAGCGTCGCGGGCAAAGCGAACGTTTTAATTTTTCCTGATTTAAACGCGGGCAATATCGCTTACAAATTAACGGAAAGACTAACCGGCGGCACAGCCGTCGGTCCGATTTTGCAGGGCTTGGACAAACCCTGCAACGATTTATCGCGCGGCTGCAAAGCCGAAGATATTGTTGACGCGGTGGCGATTACGGCGGTACAGGCGCAAACGCGGGAAGAATAAAATACGAATTTCAAATTACGAATTACGAATATTCAACAAACAATTCGTAATTCGTAATTTGAAATTCGTATTTCGTATTTTAGTGAATCATTTCAAACTGCTGGCGTGAATAAACGAGTTCGGCGACGACGGCTTGGAACGAATGCGCTTCGTTTTTGTCGGTCAATGAACGCTCGCGCAGAATTTCCCAGTCTTCCCGCGGCACGGCGCGAAAGGCGGCGACGACGAGCGGATCGAATTGAATTCCGGCAAATTTTTCGAGTTCGGCGAGCGCGTCTTCGTAAGCGCGTCCGCGCCGGTAAACGCGGTCGCTGATCATCGCGTCGAAGGCATCGGCGACGGCGAAAATCCGGGCGTTTAAATCAATATCTTCGCCGCGCAAGCCGTATGGATAACCGCTTCCGTCCCATTTTTCGTGATGCTGCGCGACTAATTGCGTCGCGCCTTCGAGAAATTGTATGTGGCGCAAAATTTTCTGTCCGTGCTGCGGATGCAGTTTCATTTTGTCCCATTCTTCGGATGTCAGCGCGGCGGGTTTTCGCAGAATCGCGTCGGGAACGCCGATTTTTCCGATGTCGTGCAAAAGCGCGCCGAGTTCCAGATTTCGCAGCGCGGCTTTGTCCAGACCGAGTTCGTGTCCGAGACGTAGGCTGAATGTCACGACTCTTTCCGAATGCCCGTGCGTTTCCGAATCGCGCGTTTCAAGTGCCTGCACGAGAGCTTTTAAAGTCATTCGATATGAATTTTCGATTTCTTCGAGAGCCTTATCCAATTCGGCGGTGCGCTTGGCGACGAGTTCCTCTAAATGATACTGATACTTGTCCTTCAAGTATTTCATTTCATATTGCGAAAACGCTTTTTCGACCGCCGCTTCCGCCTTTTTCAGCGTAAAAGGCATTTGAATTACCTCGAACGCGCCGGCGCGAAACGCGCGGACGGTGTTGCCGTTCGCCGCGCCGTCGCTGATAAAAACCGGCACGGTGCGCGACGATTTTTGCTGCAAATGCGGAATCAATTCCAAACCGTTTACGTCCGGCACGGAAAGAGCCGTCAAAATAACCGAATACTCCTGCCGCCTCATTTTTTCGAGCGCATCGGCAATTGAAACGGCTTCGTCGCAAACGTATTTAGCTGAAAAAAAACTTCTAAGAAGCGTGCGTTTTTCAGTATTTTGTTCGATAATAAGCAGATTTTTTTCGCTTTCGACCAAATCAAACATAGATATTTATGGAGTAAAATTTCTTGGGAATGATTGAAACAAAGATTCTTGAAAGGCTGTCAAAAGGGGGAAACAGCAAGGTTAATCTAGCACACTCAAAAGGCGTTTGGCAATTATTTTCCGGTGCAGGAGTGGGCTTTATGAAGATATTTGGAACTCTCGATTTAAGCTGTCACCGATTGGGTTTTAAGAGATTATCATTTTCAGGATTTTTGATTTTTTAGGATTTCAGAAATCCTGATTCTCATAAATTTATTCGCCGGTTTTCTTAATCGGCAAAAGCGACGCTTAATTTTTTGAGCGGCATTGATTTTCGCTCGTCGAGATTTTCGCCCGTTTCACGCCTCACGTAGTTATACAAAATATCGCGCTGCTGCGGCTTAAAACCGGCTTCGGAGATTTGATAGCGCAGTTCCTTTTCGTTCGCTTCGGTGTTCGCGCCCGCCGCCGAGACGACGTTTTCTTCGATCATAATCGAACCCATATCGTCCGCGCCGAAACGCAGAGCCGTCTGTCCGAGTTTTAACCCCTGCGTCAGCCAACTCGATTGAATGTGCCGGATGTTGTCCAGAAAAAGACGCGACACGGAAAGCATTTTCAGATAATCAATGCCGGTCGGCTCTTCCGTGATTTTTCTGCCGAGAGCGGTGTTTTCGCGCTGGAAAGTCCAGGGAATAAACGCCGTAAAGCCGCCGGTTTCATCCTGCACGTCGCGGATTCGCTGCAAGTGTTTGACGCGGTGCGTGATATTGTCGCCGATGCCGAACATCATCGTCGCGGTTGATTTCAAACCGACCTTGTGAACCGCGCGCATCACGTCGAGCCATTCCTCGGTGGTGCATTTGGTCGAAACCCGGCGGCGCACTTCGTCGTCTAAAATTTCGCCGCCGCCGCCGGGCAGCGAATTCAAACCGGCGGCTTTCAAACGCCTCAGAATAGTTTCGTAATCTAATTTTGAAATCAACGAAATGTTGTGAATTTCCGGCGGTGAAAAACAATGCAGTTGAAACTTCGGATATTTTTGATGAAGAGTCGAAAGCAGATTTTCATACCATTCGATATTGAAATCGGGATGAAGTCCGCCCTGCATCAAAACGCCCGTGCCGCCGAGCGCGATGGTTTCGTCTATGCGTTTTTCGATTTCCTCGATTGAATGCACGTAGGTGTCGGGCTTTCCCGGTCGGCGGTAAAACGCGCAAAACGTGCAGACGACGTTGCAGACGTTCGTGTAATTAATGTTGCGGTCAATTATATATGTCACGATGTCGGTCGGATTTTTCCGCATCCGCATTTCGTGCGCCGCGAGTCCGATTCGCACAAAATCAGTGGATTCGAGCAGCGTCGCGCATTCTTCGGCGGTCATCCGCGTCCCGTCCAAAACTTTGTCTAAAATCAATTGAATTTCGCTCATAACTCATATTTATTTTAACACGAATTTGTCTCGTAAAACCCTTCGCGGCGTGCGCTTCAAAAATGCTCTGCCGCGTTTCAAAAATGATTTTCGTCCTCAATTTGCGAATTTTCATTGCAAATTGCCAAAAATTTTCCGTCAAAAACTTAATTTTACGCCTTATTAAGTTTTTAATGATGAGGCGAAACAAATTTTGTTCCAAAGATTTGACCCTTTTCGCTTCCGAAATTCGCGTTTAAAAGCGGCAGAGAATTTTTACCAAACAAAATTTGAGAAAAAAGGAGAGAAGATTATGCAGCACAAACAGGAAACAACCGCCGGAAAAGACGTATTTTTGCTTCTTTTCGCCGGAGTCGCGCTCTGGCTTTTGCTTTTTCAGTCGGGTTTATTTCAATAATTTCAGACGAAATCGAGCGGTTTGAGCGTTTCAATCAAGTTGTGTTTACGCGCCAGTTTGTAATAAAGCGACAAGCCTTCGCGCATCGAATTACTAATCGAATAGGAAATGTTTTCGGACAAATACTCCTTAAAATCTTCGCGCTCGATGGGAATTCGCGCCTGATAGTTAGCCGCGATTTCGTCCAGGTGATTTAACCCTTCGTTACGAACCGCTTCAAAATCAACTGCCCGCGCCGTTTTCGCGTTTTCCGCATTGGTCATCCACATCGCAAAAACAAATCCGCAATTTGTAAATCGTTTCCACGTTTCGACCAGATCGAATTTTCGATAAATCGTTTGGTCTATCGTCAACGCCGGATCGCCGATCAAAAGGGCGCAGTCGGCATTTTCAAGCATCGCTTCGAGATTCGGTTTCGCTTCAATATACGCCGGTTCTTTTTCTAAAAATTCGCGGAAAATAATTTTCGTCAGCGCGACCGAAGTTCTCGAAGAAACGTCGAGCGCGATTTTTTCGACCGCCTCCAAATCTTTATCTTTCGTGACCAGACAAACGCTTCTAACCCGCTCTTCCGCCCCGACGCATACGTTCGGCACGAGCAGAACGTCGGCAATACGCTGATATTCGATGACGGGAACGAGCGCGGCATCAACCCGTTTCTGCCGCAAAAGCTCGGCGGAACGCGCCGGCGCGTTGTCGAGAATCAATTCGTATCGCCCGCGGTTCGCGCCGTAGATAAACGACCAGACGAGCGGCGCGGAGTTTGAGTAATTGGAAGCGGAAATGCGCGCGGTCTGCATTTATTCTGAAACAAAAACGTCTCGAAATTCCTTCGTCGCGCTCAAAATCTTCGCCGCGAAAGGACACGTCGCCGCGATTTTCAAATCGTTTTCACGCGCGAATTTGACCGCCGCGCCGACCAAATCCTTGCCCAGATTTTCGCCGCGATGATTCGAATCAACTTCCGTGTGATTGATCGTAATTTTATCCGCGCCGGTTTTTTCGTAAGTCATCAAGGCGATTTGATTTTCGTTTTCTTCGATGAAAAATTTCCCTTGCTTACCGTCTTCGGTTCTTTCAATGTTCATAGATTTGAATTATTCCGCTTTCGATTCTCAATATTATATTATTTCGCATCAACTAATCTCAATTCGTTGATAGAATTAACTGCCGTCGTTGTTGCCCGCGTTCATTTTTGGAATGTAGCCGTATTAAAATCATTAAAAATTTTGACGGTTGGAAAAAGTTTAGCACCAACTTACAACGCGGAAAACCGAAGTTTTCTTTGCCGAAAATTTCAGGCGAATTTTTGTTTGTTTCCATCTTACTGGCGTGATAAATCCCGTCGCCTGTCACAACAATTCTTACGGTTTTCACAAATATCAAATCATCACTTATTCAATAATTTGAATCAACAACCAACTCAATATTTTTGACATTTTCTTTAATACGAAGTTCGCTGATTTTCGAAAAGAGTCTCGAAGAACTTTGTTCAGTCGGTTGAATATAGGCTCTTATTTTATATTCGTAGCTTTCGTAACCTTTTAGTCGAAACCTTCCGAATTTATCGGTTTTCGTTTCGATATTGACAGAGAAACATTCATTTGGATTCTTTTGATTGGAAGTTATCAAAAATACTGTGGCATTTTCCAAAGTTTTTTTGTCAGCCGCTAAAACGACTCCTGCAAACCATCTCTCCTTTAAGGGCGGCGATAAACGAAATTTCCTTATTTTTATATTTTGATTTTCTTCGACGGTAATTACCTCTGCGTCGGCTAAATCGGCAACGCCCGGAAAAAAGCTTCTGGCGTATTCGGGATGATTATCGGAATGACAATTATTGCGATTGACAACGATTATATATTCACCTTTGGGAACGTCTTCAAAGACAAATTTACCGTCTGCCGGATTTGTCCATTTATATCGGATATAGTCATCCAAGTCGGCTTTACCGTTAAAAGTCGGAATCAGCCAGACGTATTGCTGCGGCGGAATCGTTCCGCCAGAGTCAACAGCTTTTCCTTCAATCGAACTCAGTGAAGTAAAGACAAAACTATATGAATCCGAATGACGATAATATGTTTTTGTCTTTTGAGTAGATCCAGGCAAAATAAATTCTCCTAAAACACTTTCGCCGATTAAAACAATGCGTGATTTTGTAGAACTTCTTGAATGGAAATAAAATTCACCGGGAACTTTTTCGCGCAAGCTTTTAAGAGTTGAAGTCGAAATTTTATATTCGCCCGGCGGAATATTTTTGAAAATATATTTCCCTTTTTTGTCGGTTCGGGTTGTAAAAGAATCCTTTTGGCTCTTTATCGTCACTTCAACATTCTCTAACGGAACATTTTGACGCTGTGTTCCCAAGCGTTGGGCATCTTCAAAAACCGAACCGAAAATACGCGTGCCGGTTTTTCCGGCGGCAATTTCCTCGGCATATTCGAGGTCGTCCTTTGCGTTTTCCAGTAAAACAGGCGGCGCACCGCATTCTCCATTATCCAACTGATAAATTTTTCCGTCTTTGCCTGTTACGGCGTAAACGAAATACTTCCCGCCTTCCTTGAAATTGAAACTGCTGGTAATTTCGATATCTTTATCAACGGTTCCGCGATATTTTTTTTCGACGGTAAATCTAACTGAATTGTAAACAGGTCGGTAAGAATCCGTAGTTATAATATCGCCCGGTGAAACAGTATTTTTATCTGCGGTAAATTTTTCTACCACGCCCGTAAAAACAAAATTCGCTCTCCAATAAGGCAAATCCTGATAATCGAGAATTGGTGAACAGGCTCTCTGTCCGTAAATTTGCGACGCTCCGAAAAAAATAAAGACGACGGAAAAAGCTAAAAATAAAAAATGCTTCCAATTTTGCATGAGTATTTTGTCCTACTTGCGAGTATTTCAACTATTGGATGCAGCAAATTAATTTTTGGAAGCATTTACACTTTTAATATATCTTTCTCACCTTCGGACAAATTTCCGTAATGAATTTCGCTTTCAGCTGAGACGAACTTCTACGCCTTCTCAGCCATTCCGACTGCAAGTATTTTCCTCTTCAAATTAGGAAATCACATCGTCGTACGTTCGTTTTTATTGTCCGCTAAAAAAATGCAGCATCGTCGTCAACGCATCTTCCGAGTGCATTCGCTCACCGTTTTCAAGTGATTCTTGTGCTGCCTTTGCTGCTCTGTTACGCATATTTATTTCATAAAAAGAAACGGCTTCCTGCAAAGTTTCGTATTTATCAGATGTCAAACATTCACTCAATTCCAAAGCATCGAGCATCGCCATATTTGCGCCTTCGCCGGCAAAGGGCGGCATCACGTGCGCGGCATCGCCGAGCATCGTCAGGTTGGGCAACGCTTCCCACGTTTGATCTAACGGCATGCAATAAATCGGACGCGGCACGAAAGGCGTTGCCGCATTTTCAAACAGTTCATACCAAATATCGCTCCATTCGGCATATTCTTTTTTGAACCACGCCAGCAATTGTGTTTTATCGGAATAATCCAAACCGTTATTTGCCGCCCAATTTTCATCGGTTTTGAAACTCGCGTAAAAACCTATCTCGCCGTTGCCTTTTTGACCGCCGAGTAAATTTTTGGCGTTTCCGAAAGCCATCACTTTTCCGCCGTTGAGCAGCGCGTAAATACGCGGCGCGGCTTTTTCCGCTTCATAAACGTTGATTTCAAGCATCGTAATTCCCGAATAAAACGCTTTGATGTCTGTGATAAAGAGGCGGATTTTGGAATTCGCGCCGTCAGCTGCGATTACAACGTCGGCGTAAGCGGTTGAACCGTTTTTGAAATGCAGCCGCCAGCCTTCATTTTGTTTTTCCATCGAAATAAAATGACTGTCCCACACAATCGTTTCCTGCTGCAAAGATTCCAGCAGCATATTTCTCAATGGACCGCGATCTATTTCAGGACGAAAATATTCACTGCCAAAATCTTCAACGGATTTGGTTTCGTGGTCGCTGAAAAATATTTCGGCGCGTTCATTGACGATCACCGTTTTATCTGCGCCGGGACGATAGTTCTTCTTAAATTCGTCTAACAAATCCGCCCCGCGCAAAGCCGCCAATCCCGATCCTTCGTGCATATCGAGCGGCGAACCCTGCACCCGCGCATCTTTATTAAAATCTCGTTCATAAACTTTTACGTCCGCGCCTTTAAGTTGTAAAAGCCGTGCCAATATCAGCCCGCCGGGACCGCCGCCGACTATTGCCGTTTTTTTGTTTTCCAGTAACATTTTCAATTAATTATTTGATGATGCTCTTTCACACCTTCAGGAACGCTGCCGTAATAAATTTCCGCGCCGGTTTCGACAAACTAATCGGACTTTTCCGCCATTCCGAGTTTAATTTACAACTGACTGTTCCGCTATTACCAAACCGATGTTGACAGAGGTTTTATTTTTTCTCTGTCATAAAATAATCCCAACCGACTTTGGCGATATCGGCGATTATTTTTTCGTTTGTTTCGGCGTTTTCTTTTGAATCGGTGATAAAAACACTGATGAAAAAATGCTGCCCGTTCGGTAAAAACACTATTCCAATATCGTTGACGGCGGCGGTTATTCCGGTGAGTTTATTTACTCCCGAAGTGCCTGTTTTGTGGGCGACAACGGTATTTTCGGGCAGTTGTCCTTTCAACCTGTTTTTACCTGTTTCGGTTTCCCGCATTACTTTCCAAATAAAGTCGTAACTTTTGGGAGAAAGCAGTTTTTTCCTGTTGTCATAAAAGGATTTCAAAACTTCATTGGCGGCTTTTGGAGTCGTCCAATTTTGAAACTGCAAATCCCAATTCGCCTGCTGTTGTTCTTCATTAAATTTGACGGCAACATCCTTGAACTTATTTTTTACAAAGTAAT
>CAXSGY010000014.1:0-138218 GCA_964237235.1 uncultured Pyrinomonadaceae bacterium | reverse complement strand
TGCCGCCGGAACTTCGCAATACGGAATGCAGACGTTCGACCAATCGCTTTTTTATTTGTATCAATCCGAACTCATAACTTTGGAAGAAGCCCTGCGCGGCTCGACCAACCCCGACGAATTCCGTCTGCGGCTCGCCGGTATTCAAAATACCGCCGGTCAAGCCAAAGAAGAAATGGAAAAAACGAGTGTCGGAAAAGTTTCCGAATTGTTCTCCAGAATATAGTTAAAGGGAAAAAGCGGAAATGTAAAAAAAGTGAAAAAGTTAAAGCGGAACGCCGGTTTTGAACATTCTGTTCAGAGCCGGCATTTTTTTATTCGTGCGGCGGCGGATTTTATCTTTTCAACCTTAAATTCTTCAATTTTTACTCGACATTCAAACAAGCTTTTCCCCACTTTTCAACCTTTTTCCACTTTTTCACATTTCCACTTTTCCCCTTTTTCCCTTTTCGCCTTTTACACTTTTCGGCTTTTCTCCTTTATTGTCTTGACAGACAAGCGTTTCGGCGTGTAAATTTTAGTCTTATCCGATCAAACGCGCGGTGTGCCGAAGTGAAGCGAAAATCAATGTCTTATCTCTTTTTTCCAGCCAGTTTCTCAAATAAAACTAGCGGCAGATTTAACTTCTTTTCAAACATCGTTTTGCAAAATCAAATCCGGCATTTGTCGGCAAGATTGGTTTGCCTGTTTGATCGTATAAACTGCGAAATGCGCTTCATTTCAGGCAGTTACTTTTTAAAACTAAGGATATTTGGACACAATTTATAATGGCAAACGAGGTTAATAACCAAACGGAAGAATCAGCGCAGGCGGAAACTTCGGCTTCAACGCAAACAAATACGAACGATTCGACGGCGACGGAATCGAACACGCAGAACGCTTCGGCTCAGACGGCGACGGTAACGAATTCCGCTACGCCCGCGCCGCAATCAGACGCGCAAAACGATACGGCTCAGGCGGCGACCGACGCGCCGGGCGCGGCTGAAACACACGCTTCCCAGGAAGAAGATTTCGGCTCGATTCTCGAAAAGTTCGAGCAGGAACAGACGACTTATCAAGCCGGCGATTTGGTCGAAGGCAAAGTCGTCGGCGTTTCGGAACGCGGCGTTTTAATTGATTTCGGCTACAAATCCGAAGGCATCGCGCCGATTGAAGATTTCACTTCGCCGACCGGCGAAACGACAGTCGAGCGCGGCGATACGGTCGAAGTTATCATCAAGAGCATCTATTCGGGCGACGCGCCCCCGGTTTTGTCGCGCGCCGACGCGAAGAGCCGCAAATCCTGGGACGTGATTGAAAAAGCGTTCAATGAAGAACAGCCGATTACCGGTCGCGTGGTCGAAGTAACGAAGGGCGGTTTGCGGATTGACATCGAGGGTGTGGAAGCGTTTCTGCCCGGCTCGCAGGTTGATTCGCGTCCGATTCGCAATTTGAATTCGTTCGTCGGACAAGACATCGAAGCCAAAATCATCAAATTCAGCCGCAAGCGCAACAACATCGTTTTGTCGCGCAAAGTTTTGACCGATGAAGTGGTCAACAAGCAAAAGGGCGAAACGCTCGGCAACATCGAAGAAGGCTACGTGGTCGAAGGCACGGTCAAAAACTTGACCGAATACGGCGCGTTCGTGGACATCGGCGGCATTGACGGACTGCTGCACGTGACCGATATGTCGTGGGGCAGATTGCAGAATCCGGCGGAACATTTCAAGGTCAACGACCAGATTCAAGTCAAGGTTTTAAAGCTCGACCGCCAGAAGGAAAAAGTTGCGCTCGGTTACAAACAGCTGATCGCCGACCCCTGGTCAACCGTGATGGAGCTTTATCCGATTAACTCGAAGCTTAAAGGAAGAGTTTCGAGCGTCACCGATTACGGCGCGTTCGTCGAACTCGAACCGGGCGTGGAAGGTCTGGTTCACGTTTCGGAAATGTCCTGGTCGAAGCGTTCGCAAAGCCCGAAAAAACTTCTCCGCGCGGGCGATGAAGTCGAAGTGCAGGTTCTCGGCATTGATACCGAAGATCGCCGCATCAGTCTCGGCATCAAACAGCTTCAGGCGAATCCGTGGCAGACGATCCGCGAGCGTTACCGCGTCGGGCAAACCGTCACCGGAAAGGTGCGTAATTTAACCGACTTCGGCGCGTTCATCGAAATCGAAGACGGCGTTGACGGTCTCGTACACGTTTCCGACATCACCTGGTCGAAAAAGGTCAAGCATCCGAAGGACGTTTTGAAGCGCGATCAGGAAGTCAGTGCCGTGATTAAAAACATTGACACGGAAAACCGACGGATGTCGCTCTCGATTAAAGAGCTTACGCCGAGCGCGTGGGACAGCTTCGTCGCTTCGCACAAACCCGGCGACATCGTGCGCGGCAAACTTTCGCGCTTTACCGGTTTCGGCGTTTTCGTCGAACTCGGCAACGATCTGGAAGGTTTGTGTCATATTTCCGAGCTTTCCGACGAGCGCGTCGAGCGTCCCGAAGATATCGGTTCAATCGGTCAGGAAATGGATTTCAAAATTCTGCGGATCGAAAACGATGTCCAGAAAATCGGTCTTTCGCACCGCGCCGTCGGTAAAGACGAAGAACCGGCGGTTGACACGAAAAATTATTCGACTGAAGCAAAGAGCGGAATGGCGAGCCTTGGCGAATTGATGAATCTGAAACGCGGCGGCGCGGAAGAAACCGGCAAGGAAGAACAACCGCGCTTGTCGAAGAAGGAACGCCGGGCGTTGCAGGCGCAGGAACGCGCCGAGCAGGAGTTAGTAGCCGCGGCGGAAGCCGCGAAAGCCGCCGACCGGACCGCCGAGCCAATCGCCGAAACCGAAAGCAGCGCGACTTCCGCCGAAACCGAATCCACGTCGGGCGAAAATCAAACCGCTCCGACCGATTCGGCAGCCGTATCTGAAGAAACGGCTGCCGTCAATGAAGAAACGACTCCTGTCAACAAAGAATCGGCTGCTGTTAGCAAAGAATCGGATACCGTCAACGAAGAAACGTCCGCCGCCGCCAAAGAAGAGACGACTTCGATGAACGCGAACGATTCCGCCAGCCAATCGGAGGCGACTGCTCCGACCGCAACAGCTGCCACCGACAACGAAACGCCTGTCGAAAGCGCGTCGGAGAGCGTCGCAACCGCCGCGCCGGAAACTTCAAGCGCAGAAACAGCTGCCCCAACCGAATCGGAAATGACTGACAACACGGAAACGAACTCTAACGACGAAAACAATGCGTCCGAAGATTCCGCGCCGACAAATCAGATGGCGAGCGAAGCGACGAATGAAGGGTCGAATGAAGCGAAAAGCGAATCGGACAACGCCGACGCTGAAAAGGAATCGGACGAGAAAACCGCTAACGGTTAGATTTTTGCAGTAAAATCAAACTAAACAAAGAGGAAAAGCAGATGACGAAAGCGGATTTAGTGGAAAAGGTCGCCAGAGAAGCGGAGATGACCAAAAAAGATGCCGAACAGCTCGTCGAGATAATTTTCGAGAGCATCGTTGACACGCTCAACAAAGGCGAGAAAATCGAGCTTCGCGGCTTTGGCAGTTTCCGCGTCCGCGAACGCGATGCCCGCAAGGGACGCAATCCGAAAACCGGTTCGGCGGTTAATATTCCGGCGAAACGAGTCGCTTACTTCAAGCCCGGCAAAGAACTAAAAGAAATTATTAACAAATAAACCGGACACGCGCCGCGCGGCGTGCAAATTTTTAACAATTAATCATTATCCGGCGTTCGACGTTTTATGGATATTTTGTGGAGTCCGTGGCGATACGCTTATATTAAATCGGGCGAAACAGCACAGACATCTACGCCAAAGAGCTGCGTCTTCTGCGAAATTCTCGAAAACTCGGCGACCGACGAAGAAAATTTTATTCTTCATCGCGCCGGGTTTAATTTTGTCATCTTAAATATCTTCCCGTATATTTCCGGTCATCTGATGATCGTTCCCTTCGCACATCTCGCCGACCTCGACCAAGCCGAAAAGCAAATCACCGATGAATTAATGGATTTAACCAAACGCTGTCAAACCGCTCTGCGGCGAACTTACCAACCGCACGGCTTTAATTTGGGAATGAATTTAGGACGAGCGGCGGGCGCGGGCGTAGCTGAACATTTTCATATGCACATTCTGCCGCGCTGGATCGGCGACGCGAATTTTATGACCGCCGTCGGTGAAACCCGCACGATTCCCGAAGATTTACGAACAACTTATGAAAAATTATTAGCCGCCTTCTAACTTCAGCATTGATGTGACGCGAAGCTCGATTAAGCCAACCTGAAATTATCATCGCAGTTTCCCGCTTCCTCCCGTTGATTTGTCGAGCGGCTCGCGGTGTACGAAGCCGCTGCCTTAAACAATCGGAATCTTTTGCTGAAAAATAAAAATTCCGCTTGGAAAAAAAGGCGTGAACGACGAGTTTTTGACGAGAAATAATTTTTCTCGCCGGAAATAATTAAGCGCGGGAAACTTTGCCTTTCGATTTGCTGCAACCGCAATCGGCTTCGCACGAAGATTTCGACGAAAAGCCTTTTAATTTGCGCCACAGAGTCTGCCCGACGTAAAGCGCGGCAACGAAAATGATAATGGCGACAATGATGTTTTGAGCGTTCATATTTTTTTAATTACGAATTACGAATTTCAAATTACGAATTATAAAACTTTTACAAAATACTAATCGACAATTATAAATTCTTTACTTCAAAATCTCAGAATCCAATCATACAACTCGCTTCAAACATTCGTAATTCGTAATTTGAAATTCGTAATTGCTTTTACCCGAATCCGAGCAGTCGTCCGCCCTGATACGTCAGAAACGCGCCGACGTAAGCCAGAACGGTCATATACGCGACCATAAAAAGCGTCCACGACCAGGAGTTTGTTTCGCGGCGAACGACGGCGACCGTTGACATACACTGCATCGCAAGCACGAAAAAGACCATTAAAGTCAAAGCCGTCAGAGGTGTCCACGCGGGCGTGCCGTCGTCGCGCTTCGCGTCGCGCACCGCGCTGATTAAGCTGACCGATTCTTCGTTCGAGTCTTTGCCGGTGTTGTAAATAATGCTTAAAGTCGAAACTAAAACTTCCCTCGCCGCGAACGAAGCGATTAACGCCACGCCGATTTTCCAATCGAAACCGAGCGGCGCGATTGCCGGCTCGATCAGATGTCCGAGCCGTCCGGCGTAGCTGTTTCGCAACGCCGCGCCCTGCTTCGCTTCTTCGATTTTGGCGGCTTCGTCGCTGGCGTTTTCATCTGTTTTCGCTTGATCGCCGCCCGCGTCCAGATTGCTGCCCGGCGCGATTTGTTCGACGTTGATCGCCTGCGAAGTTTCGCCGTCGGGCTGTTTCGGGAAAGCCGTTAACGCCCACAGAATAATCGAAATCGCCAAAATCACCGTTCCGGCGCGTTTCAAAAACTGCCAGCCTGAATTAAACATATTCAGCAGCACATTGCGCCAGTTCGGAAGACGATACGGCGGCAATTCCATCACGAACGGCGGCGGCGGCGCCTTTAAAAGCGTGCGCTTTAGAATCGAGGCGACGACGATTGCCGTGACAATTCCCAAAAGATACATCGCCAGAATCAAAACCGCGCCGACCGAGAGAAATCCGAAATAAGTTTGCCCGGCGAAAAACGTCGCAATCATCAAAGTATAAACCGGCAGACGCGCCGAACACGACATAAACGGCGCGACTAAAATCGTCGCCAATCTGTCTTTCGGACTTTCAATCGTGCGCGTCGCCATAATGCCCGGAATCGCGCAGGCAAAGCTCGACAGCAGCGGCACGAACGCCTTGCCGTGCAAACCGACGCGCGACATCAGACGGTCGAGCAGAAACGCTGCCCGCGCCATATAGCCGGTATCTTCGAGAATCGAAAGAAAGAAGAAAAGCAGCAGAATCTGCGGCAAAAAAACCAAAACGCCGCCGACTCCGGCGATTACGCCGTCAATTAGCAAGTCGGTCAAAACGCCCTCGGGCATTTCCGCGCGGACGAAATCGCCGAGCGCGCCGAAGCCCTTTTCCAACAAGTCCATCGGCAGATTCGCCCACGAAAAGATCGTCTGAAAAACCAGCAGAAGAATCAGCGCGAGAATGACGATACCGAAAATTTTATGCGTCAAAACCCGGTCAATTTTCTCGGACAGATTGCGCTCTTCGGTTTGTTTCCGAATGACCGTTTGCTGATAAACGTCGGAAATAAAATTATAGCGGGCAAAGATTTTTCGATTTATCGCGCCGTCGTCCTGCAAACTCAAATGAGCGAGATCTTCGTCAAAATTTTCTGCCGATGTAAATTCGCTTGCCGAAAGCGTTTCGTCTTCGATAATTTTTGAAACCGCCGCGCCGAGCGTCTCGATGCCGATTTTTTGGGCGGCGCGAACTTCGACGACCGGAACCTTTAAAAGCTCTGAAAGTTTTTTCGTGTTGATTTCGAGGCTTTCTTTTTCGGCGGCATCAACCATCGTCAAAGCGATGACGACGGGAATTTTGTATTCGAGAAGCTGCGTGACGAGATACAGATTGCGTTCGAGATTCGTCGCGTCAACCACGGCGACGACCGCGTCGGGCTTCGGCACACCGGCGAGCCGACCCGTTAAAACGTCGCGGGCGATTTGTTCGTCGAGCGAAGTCGCATCAAGACTGTAAAGCCCCGGCAAATCAATCAACCGCGCCGGTTTTTCAACTTCGTCAATGCGCCAAACGCCTTCCTTGCGCTCGACGGTTACGCCCGGATAGTTGGCGACCTTCTGCCGCAAACCGGTCAAAGCATTAAAAAGCGTCGTTTTTCCGGCGTTCGGATTTCCCGCCAGAGCGATGACGGAATTTGAATTTTTCGTATGTATTTCGGCGGTCGCGGTCGTTTCGATTCGTTCCACGGTCGGCGCGGCATTTACATTCATTTTGGAATTTTCGATTCGGAACCGCTAATTTCGATAGTTTCCGCCTCGGATTTTCTGACCGCCAGATGATAGCCGAGAAGGCGAATTTCTAAAGGATCGCCGAACGGCGCGGATTTTATCATCCGCAGCGAAACGCCAGGCACAACGCCCATTTCCATCAAACGCCTGGTAATAGCGTTGTTTCCGTTGACGGCGACGACCGTCGCGCTCGCTCCGATTGACAGATTATTTAAATTCATCTTCGACTCCAAATCCTTTTGTTCTGACCGCGCTAATTTTTAGATACATCAAATTGTAATTTAGTTGAAATCAAATTTCAATTTCAATAAATAAAAACACGGCTAGATTTGAATTAAGTCTTTAGAAAAATCAAGTCTTCGGAAAAATTATTTCGGCTGAATTTGTTTTTGACTGATTAAATCGGCTTGATATGCGCCGAACAGAAGGCGCAGCGGCAGGCGTTTGTCGTCGTTGCTGAGCCAGAGACGCAGATTATATTGGTCGAACGCCTGATTGCCGGTCGAGACGCTGATTAATTGCGCGGGAACTTTTTCGCCCTGTAGAGTAATAACGTCGGCATCCGACGGGCGCAGAGTTAAAACGTAGGCTTTATCATCGAGAAAAACGGCGACGCGCGTGTCGTTGACCGGATTGAGCGCGGCTTTGCTCGGTTTGAGATTGAACGAGCGCACGGCATATGCGAGCGACAGAAGGCTGTGCGTGCCGACCGGAACTTCCGTCTGCATTGCCTTGCCGCCCATCGCCATTCCGCTCTGCTGGTCAAAGACAACCTGCTGATTAAATGCCGCGAGCGTTCCGCTCAGCTTGTAATTGATTTGTTTCGGCGCGAGCGACAGCGGATCAACCTGCGCGCGGATTTCGTCGTTTAATTTGAAAAGCTGCTGATTCGGCTGCGTTCCGGTTACGGTCGCCGTCAAAAGCAGGCTGTCCGTGCCGCCCGTCTGCTTGCGCTCCTTCGCCTGCAGGGTGACGATGCCGAGCATCTGACCGTTGGTCGAAACCTGATAATCGAGCGTTTCGCCCAAAACGAACGGCAGTTCTTTTGCCAGCGGCTCGTTGTCTAAATAAGGAGTCGGTGTCGCTTTCGGCGTTGATGTCGGCGCGGGACGCGGCGGCTGAACCGGAGTCGGAACCGTTTGCACGATTGTTTCCGGTTCGGCGTTTTGGACGCTCGCAATCTCGGCGCGAAAATCGCCTTTTTGAGTTTTTAATTGAATCAAAACCGGAATTTTCGCTTCGTCCTGGCTGAAACTGACGCGCAGATTCGTAATTCCCTTTTCGGTCAGATAATCGCTCTGCACGGTCGAAACCGTCGTATCGAATTCGCCCGCGCCGGTTTTTAATTTCGCGCTGATGCTCGTGTTTGAAAAAACGACGTTATAAATTTTGTCGTCTTCCTGCAGAGAAAAATTTCCGCTGCCGCCCGCGTTTCGGGCTTGATAAATCAACGTCAGCAAATCGTTGTAAATCGTCGGATTGACCAGATAATTATTGATCGTTTCCTTCGGCTCAATGCCCGCGTTCGAGATTCGTTTCGTGTAGAGCGGCAACCCCGAATCGCTCGCGGCGAACGTCGTGCGCGATTCGTCCAAAAAATAAAACGCCGCGCTGACCAAATCGTTCGTTTTGATGCGGGCGCGCAGTTCAACCGCCTCCTTGTCGCCGAGCTTGCCGCGCGAAACGGCGTAAACTTCGGCGTATCCGGCGTTGTAAAATTTTTCAAACGAGATGCTGTAAGTCAGCCGCTCGCCGACGCGAAACGGAGTTGCCGTCGCGCTCTGCGCCTTAACGGGATTTTGCGCCGACGCGATTTGAAAATTTTGAAAAACGATTGCCGCGAAAATCGCCGTCAGCGTCAAAACGACGATTAAAACCCGGTTCGTTCGTTTCGGAGCGGACGAATTTCTGAGAATAATTTTTTTGAGACTCGAACGATTTATTGTTAATTTCATTTTAAACTGCCGCCGCGATTTCGGCTTGAATTTGACGGGCGGCGAAAACCCGATTTGCCGACTGCGTAATCGGACGACCGATGACCAGATAATCCGCGCCCGCCGCCAACGCTTCGCCTGCCGTTTTTACACGCTTCTGGTCGTCGTAAGTTTCACCGATTTTATTTTCCGCGCCCGCATTCCGGCTTCTGATGCCGGGCGTGACGATTAAAAAATCCTTTCTTTCGATGCTTCGACGCAACGATTCGGTTTCCAAAGGCGACGCGACCACGCCGTCTAAACCGCATTTTTCCGCCAAACGCGCCAACCTTAAAACCTGTTCGTTCATTTCCGTTTCGATGCCGACCTCGCGCAGAGTCGCTTCGTTTGAACTGGTTAAAACGGTCACGGCGATGATTTTCGGCTGCGCCAGATTTTCCTTCGCACACATTTCGCGGACGGATTCAAAGGTTTTTCGCATCATTTCCGCGCCGCCGTGCGCGTGAACATTGAACATCCAAACGCCGAGCCGCGCGGCTTCGACGGCGGCTTTCGCGACCGTGTTCGGAATGTCGTGATATTTCAGGTCGAGAAAAATTTTGATGCCGTTTTCAACCGTCTCGCGGACGAACGACGCGCCGGCACTCGTGAAAAGCTGCAAACCGATTTTGAACGCGCCGACCTCGCCGCGCAGTTCTTCGATGATTTGACGCGCTTCGGCGGCGGTTGCCACATCGAGCGCGACGATGATTTTTTCGCTGTTCATCAGGATTTATTCGAGCGTTTTGTAAACTTGCCCGCGGAAGAATTTGCTCAAACGCAGAGAACCGCCGAGCAGCAGATGTTTCGCGTCCGCGTTGAAATGTCTGAACGGCAACGAAATTTCCGTTTCCGGCGTTCGCTTGTTTTTTAAGAATTCCAGACACTGCGCGCCCGCTTCTTTGGATTCGAGCGCGGCGGCGCGCGCGTTTTCCGCGCTTTCCGTCTTGTCCAAAAAATCATAAACGAGGCTTTGCAAAAACCAGGCATCGGCGAATTTGATGTCGCGTGAAATCGCCGCCTGCAAATGTTTCAAAGCCGATTTATATTTGCCGAGCTGAAAATAAACCGCGCCGATCAGATATTCGATTTCCGGCGCGTCGAGATTTTCCGAAGCCTGCCGAAAAGCCGCGAGGCTTTCCGTCCAATTCATCTCGAACGCCGCCAGCATTCCCCAAACATAGTTGACGCAAAACCCTTTGCGCGCGTCGCCGATCAACGCGCTCAGAAACTTTCTCGCTTTTTCCGCCTCGCCCGCGTCGCCGCAAATTACCCCGAGCAGAAATAAAATCTTCAAATTTCCGGCTTCGATTTCAAATGCATTTTCGAGATATTTTTTCGCCGCCGCGAATTTATCGGTGCGGAAAAATTGTTCGGCGAGAAAAATTTGAAACGGCACGTTTTTCGGCGAAAGCAAAGCGGCGCGTTCGAGATTGAGAAACGCCTGTTTTTCTTCGTTTTGGCTTAAAAGCTTGAGTCCTTCGTGGACGAGATGCGAAAAAAGCTCGGTCTGTTTTGAATCGTGCGCGGCGAAAATTTCGCTTAAAATTTGCTGTTGGCGGTTTTTAGCCGATAAATTTTCCTTTTTTTCGTTGAAAGATTCGAGCGTATTTTGACTCAAAAGCTCGGACAGGTCCGGGTTGACGTTTTGCAGAGTTTCAAAAAATGACTGCAAAAGCGCGTGGTCGCGCTGGAACGATTTGGCTTCGCGGGCAATGAATTCATAGGCGAGCGCGAGCTGTTCGGTAATTTGCGCGAGTCTTAATTCGAGCAGAGAAACGCGCTCTAAAAGATGATCTTCGTAGAAAGTCGGCACGTAATTCGTGTCGTATTTTAACGATTGCGGAAAAACGACGAGCAAAAGCCGCGTTCCGCAGCGGGCGCAGTTCGTTTCGCCGACCGGATTAGCCGCGCGGCAATTCTGACAATAACAGGCGATATTTTTTTCCACTTTTTTCGTTACTAAAAAGCGGCAAGCGGCGGGCGGCAAGTTTTAGGATTCGCGCTTGCCGTCTGCCGTCTAACACTTTACCACTTCGCGCTAATCCAAATCCAGCGGATTTTTAAAAGGCTTGTCCGCGTCGGTGTCGGCGCGTTTCAAAGCGGCTTGAAATTTTTCCTCTAAAATACGCTCGCGGTCTTTCTGCGAAGACATTTCCTGCGCGAAAATATTTTCGCGCACTTCCTTCTGTTTGGCGAGGTCTTGCCGCAAATCTTCAAACGAACCGAGCTTTTTGGCTTTTTCTTCGTGCGCGAGCAGCGCGCCGGTCTGCGCGTCAACGGTCAGGGTCGCTTCGCAGCAAGGGCAAATTATACTGAATTTTTCCATAGTAATTTTCTAAAAAATCGAAATCAGAAATTTTTCAATTTTCGTTTTTCTTCGATTGCTCCTTGGAAGTAACGTCGGACGGCGCGGTTTTCGGCAGCGCGCCGGCGGCGGCTAAAATATCGTTCGCCGGAACGGTCGCCAGATCGCCGATTTTGCTCGCCGGAAAGCTGATGACTTTTCCGCTTTTCAAATAAACCTTGATTTGCGGATTTTTCGGGTCAGCCACGATTTTCTCGGTTTTAACGAGCAAAGGATTATTCTTGAAAATTCTGGTTTGTACCGGAATTCCCTGCGCGTTCATCGTGGCGGAAATTTCCGATTCGTCGGGCGCGATTATTTTCGACGGCACCGATTCAATCGGCGCGACATTCGCGTCGCCGGTTTTTCGCTGCTTCATCGCCTCTATATTTTCTCTGTTGATGACCGCCGCGCTTCTGATTTTGACGTTTTCCGGCGGCGCGTTCGATTCGGTTCGCATTTCCGCGTTTGTTTGATTGGAATTCACGGCGTTTGAGTTAATCGAGCCGGTCGAGGCGTTTGAGTTCGCTGTTGTTTCAATCGTTGAGTTAGTCGAACAACCGGCGAGGAAAATCGAAATTACCGCCAAATAAAAAAACTTCATTGCTGCTTCTCCAATTTTCGTTCGAGCGCGGCTTTCACCGCCGCCCATTCCGAATCAATAATACTGAAATAAACCGTATCACGAAAGCGTCCCGCGTCGGTAATCATCTGTCGGCGCAAAACGCCTTCTTCCTTTGCGCCGAGCCGCAGAATGGCATTGCGGGATTTTTCGTTGAGCGCGTCGGTTTTGAGTTCGACGCGAATGC
Organism: uncultured Pyrinomonadaceae bacterium; assembly: GCA_964237235.1. Classification (GTDB taxonomy): domain Bacteria; phylum Acidobacteriota; class Blastocatellia; order Pyrinomonadales; family Pyrinomonadaceae. The sequence continues at coordinate 126,174 of CAXSGY010000014.1, read as the reverse complement.
ACTGCCACGTTTCAAAAGCGTGGCGCAGCATCAGAAATTTCGCTTCCGTATTGACGCGCGTGCGCTGCCATTTCGGATTGATCCACGTCCAGCCGATTTCCGTCCGCCGGTTTTTCGCGTCTATATTTCCGAATCTGGTCGAGCCGATGATTCGATTCGCGGCTCGGTCAATCGTCACGAACGGCAGCGAAATTTTGCGCTCAAATTCGCCGAGCGCGGTCTCGACGTAGCGCAGCATATCTTCTCTGGTTTGAACGACATTCACCGTCCAAAGCCAGAGCGATTCGTCCGATGCCGCTTCAAATAATTCCGCGAGATGTTCTAATTTCAAAGGCGCGAGCCGCACCGTTTTACCTTCTAAAGTAACGGGTTTAATATTCATAAAATTAAAGTGTGAAAGTGAAAAGCGGAAAAGGGAAAAAGTTTCCGACTTTCGCTGCCGGAACTTTTTCCCTTTTCCGCTTTTCACTTTTCGCCTTTTTACACGTCGTAATACATCGCAAATTCCAGCGGATGCGGGCGCATCCGCAGCGGCTGAATTTCGTTTTCGCGTTTGTATTTAATCCAGCGTTCGATCATTTCAATCGAGAAAACATCACCCTTGAGCAAAAATTCGTGGTCGTTTTCGAGTTCTTTCAACGCTTCGTCGAGGCTTCCCGGCAAACTCGGCACGTTTTTTAATTCTTCGGGCGACAAATCGTAGATGTCTTTGTCGAGCGGTTCGCCCGGATCAATCTGATTTTGAATGCCGTCGAGTCCCGCCATCAAAAGCGCGGCGAACGTGATATACGGATTGCACGACGGATCGGGCGGACGAAACTCTAAACGCTTCGCTTTCGGCGATTGCGAAAACATCGGAATACGAACGGCGGCGGAACGATTGCGCGCCGAATATGCGAGATTGACCGGAGCTTCAAAACCCGGCACGAGCCGTTTGAAACTGTTTGTCGTCGGCGCGGCAAAGGCGATCAAAGCGGGCGCGTGTTTCAGAAGTCCGCCGATGTAATGTTTCGCCATTTCCGACAAACCGGCGTATTGATCGCCGCCGAACAGCGGTTTATCGTCTTTCCAGAGCGATTGGTGAACGTGCATTCCCGAACCGTTGTCGCCGTAGAGCGGTTTCGGCATAAACGTCGCGGTTTTGCCGAAATTATGCGCCGTGTTTTTGACGATATATTTAAAAAGCTGAAGATTGTCCGCCGTGTGCAGCAGATTTGAAAAGCGGAAATCAATTTCGCATTGTCCGGCGGTGGCGACTTCGTGATGATGACATTCGACGTTGATGCCGACATCTGCCAGAAGAAGCGAAACCGCGTTGCGAAAATCAATCAAAGTGTCCATCGGCGCAGTCGGCACATAGCCTTCCTTCGGGCGAATGTGCATTCCCATATTCGGAAAATCGCCGCTCGTTCTGCCCGAATTCCAGTGCGCTTCTTCGGAATTAATCGAATAGCTCGCGCCCTGTTGTTCGTTTTTGAAATGAACTTCGTCGAACACGAAAAACTCGGCTTCGGGTCCGACGAAAACCGTGTCGGCGATGCCGGTGAATTTCAGATAACTTTCGGCGCGCACCGCGACCGAGCGCGGGTCGAAGCCATAACCTTCCTTCGTCACCGGATCAACGACGTTCGCTAAAAGGCAAATCGTCGTTTCTTCGGCAAACGCATCAACCCAGCAGCGCGCCGGATCGGGCACGAGCAGCATATCCGATTCGTGAATATGCGCCCAGCCGCGCAATGAAGAAGCGTCGAAACCGAAGCCTTCTTCAAAACAATCTTCGGTTAATTGTTCAATCGGATATGTCAAATGATGCCACGCGCCCGGCAAATCGGTGAAACGAATCGAAAAAAACCTCGCTCCCTGATCAGCCGCATAGCTTAAAATATTTTTCGCGTTCATAAAAACTCCTTGATTTTATATTTGGATAAATTATTTTTTTGAGAATAAGGCTCGCCTTTTGGTCGGCAAACCAAACAAGTGATTTTACACGAGCGTTTTTGAACGTCAAGGCAACTTCGCAATTATTTCGATTTTTTGAGATTTTTTTAAAATTAGCTACAAAATTGTCGTTTTTTGTCATTTTGCGATTTTCAGTTTTCCGCGTCGCCGAAACATTTTTTTCGATTCAGTCGTCTTCTTCGTCGGGATTGTAAATCTCATAACCGTAAGAATCGTCGTAATAATAACCACCTTTTTCCTGCTCGTCCTTCGTCTTTTTATCTTCGATCAAATGATTCGCGGACGGCGTTTTTTCCCGCGTCTTTTTCACACACGCTTCGTCGTTTTCGGTCGGCTTCGTCTTTTCAGGCATAAATCATTTATAATCAATCCAAAAAATTTTACCAAGCGAATTTTATGAAAGCGAAAAAATATCTTTTGATTTTCGGACTGACCGCTTCGTCTGTTCTCTCGACTTATTTCGTCACCGTTTCGACCGCGCAACAAGCGCAGCCGCCGGCGCAAATTGTCGCCGACAACGAATATCAGGTCGGCGGAATTTTGTATATGCAAAAGGCGGCGGAGTATCGCGCTTTATGTTTTCAGGCGTTTAATTGGGCGCGTTTGACGCTCGACGCGGACGACAGAACTAAAAAGAAACTGGCGAAAACCGATCGCAAAAAACCGCGCGCGATTGTTGTGGACATTGACGAAACCGTTTTAGACAATTCGCCCGCGCAAGCCGCCGCGGTGAAAAATCGTTCGCCGTTTAATTTGAAGGATTGGTATGCGTGGGGCGAGATGCGAAAGGCGAAGGCGATTCCCGGCGCGGTTGAATTTCTCAATTACGCCGTTTCCAAAGGCGTGAAAATCTTTTATATTTCCAACCGCGACGAAGTTCAGAAACAGGCGACGATTGACAATTTGAAAAACGCCGGTTTTCAGGACGTTGCGGCGGAAAACGTCATCTTGCGCGATAAGGAATCGAGTAAGGAAGCGCGCCGTCAAGCGATTTTGCAAAAATACCGCATTGTAATTTTAATGGGCGATAATCTTAACGATTTATCGAATGTTTTCGAGAAAAAAAGCGTCGCCGACCGTTTCGCCGAAACCGACAAAGACCGCGCTTTGTTCGGCAATAAATTTATCGTGCTGCCGAACGCGATGTATGGCGATTGGGAAAGCGCGATTTACGAATACAATCGTTTAAACGAAGCGCAGAAAACCGAAAAACGCGCCGATGCGCTCGAACTGCCATAATTTTATTTTTCTAAAATTTCGAATTATATCGAATCATTTTCCAATTATTTTTTAACCCGAAATAAAAAATCAGTTAATCAATTAATGCTAAAACATAAATTCTTAAAATCAATCGCCTGCTGTCAAATAATCTTCGCTTTTTCAGTCTTGATTTTCGCGCAAACATTAACGGTGCGCGACATTATGCGCGAGCCTTCGATTGCCGGAATGCGTCCCGATTCGGAAAAACTTTCGCCCGACGGCAAATTCGTCGCCTTTGCGTGGAACAGCGAGGGCAAAGAACCGCGCAATTTATATCTGGTTTCGACCGGCGGCGGCAGCCAGCCGCGAATAATCGTTGACGCGGAAAAAAATTACGAAATGCGAACGCCCGCGCCGGAAAGCAAGTTAAATTACGGCTTGATTGTCCGCGACGATTTTACGAAAGCGCGTGAAAAAAACCTCGGCGGAGTGGAATTTTCGCCGGACTCGAAACGGCTTTTGTTTACGCAGAATTCGGATATTTACGTTTTGGATTTAAGCGGAAATTCTAATCAATCCGATACAAAATCTTCCAATGCAGAATGGCTTCAATACGAAAACGCGATTACCCGACGCGCCGATTTTATCGTTTCTCTCGTCAAAATAGTGCAGACGAACGCCGTTTCCGAACCGAATATTTTAGGCAGCGTCGCCGAAGCGCGTGCCGAATTATTGACCGCGCTCAATTCCGCTGCCGATAAATCAGCCGAACAGCGCGACGCGGTATCGAAGGCAAACGAAAAATTCGGCGCGTCGGTTAGGTCTCTGGCAAATTTGGACAACAACTATCCGCAGTTGCGCTCGAACGAAGCCTTTATGAAAGGCATAGACGAGTTAAGCGGCATCGAAAACCGAATGTATGTCGCGCGCGCCGATTACAATGACGCGATGAATAACTTCAGACCTAATTCGCGCCGCATCACGCGCACGCAGGGCGCGGAATTCGCGGCACGCTGGCTTGACGACCAGACGATTCTTTATCAATCGAACGGAAATTTTTACGCGCTCAATATCGAAAAAACGTTTCTCGCGCAACTGACCAAAGAAGCGAATCCGGCGGCTTTCGTCACGGTTTCATTCGCCGCGCCGACCAAAGACGCGAAAATGTTGGCGTATGTCGTGTCCGACGGCTCGAAACAGCGCGCGTTGTTTGTGCCGAATTATTTGGACGAATTCGTGCAAGCTCCGACGTTCCGGCGCGGCTTTACCGACCAGAAAATTTTCGCCGTGCAAACCGACGGCAGCTCCGAGCGACCATTGGAAATTAAAATTCCGAAAGCCGAAGGCGCGTCGTATCTGCGCGGCATTCAGTGGGCGGCGGACAATCGCAGCCTGATCGTTGACCGCGTGGACAAAGACACCAAACACCGGCAGATTTTCTACGTTTACAACGTCGGCGGCAAAGACGAGCAGACGATTTCAGTTTTTGAAGAAACCGACGAAAAATGGATCGGCGGACCTTCCCGAACAGTCGAGCCGAATCCGAAAAATGCCGCGCAAATTTTATTCGCGTCGGAAAAAGACGGTTTTAATCATCTTTATCTGGCGACGCTCGAACCGGCGCAGAAATCTGCAGGTTTGAACGGCGAAACGCGACAGGAAAATGCGTCGAGCGCGGGCTTTACTTCTAATGTTGAAATCAAACAATTAACGAAAGGCGCATTTGAAACGGATTGGGCGAAATGGATGTCGAACGGCGCACGGTTTATTTTTTCCTCGACGAAAGAAGACACGGCGACACGCGAATTTTTTGTGTCGGACACGAATGGAAACAGTGTCAAATATCTTCCTCACGCGAGTGGCGAAACAGGAATGAAAACCAATCCTCAGTTGTCGGAGACAGATGACGTTCTGCTTTACGAGTTTTCAAAGTGGAATTGCCCGACAGAATTATATGCCGTTCTCGGCGATATAAAAGGCGCGGACGCAGTTTGGTATCCGCAAAGATTAACAAACTCAACGCCTGAAAATTTTCTCCGAATGAAATGGAATGCACCGCAGTTCATAGATATTCCGACGCGCGACGGCAAACAAATCAAATCTAAAATCTACACGCCCGCCGATTTCAGCAAAGCGAAAAAATATCCGATGGTGATTTTCGTTCACGGCGCGGGTTATCTGCAAAATACGATTAACGGCTGGAACAATTATTACCGCGAATTTATGTTTAACCAGCTGTTGACGCAGAAAGGTTACGTCGTTTTGGATATTGATTATCGCGGCTCGCTCGGTTACGGGCGCGATTGGCGAACGGACGTTTATGATTTTCTCGGCGGCAAGGATTACGAAGATCATTTGGACGCGATTGATTTCGTGGTGAAAAATTACGCGGTTGACCAGAATAGAATCGGCGTTTACGGCGGCAGTTACGGCGGATTTATGGCGGAAATGCTCGTCTTTCGCGCGCCTGAACGAATCGCCGCCGCCGCCGCTTTGCGCCCGGTCGCCGATTGGAAAAATTATTTCGCTTCGTCGCCGGTTTACACGACCGAAAGATTAAACTTTCCCGACAAAAATCCCGAAGGCTACCGGCGTTCGTCGCCGATTTCCTACGCCGAGAAATTGCAAAAACCACTTTTGGTTCTGCACGGCGTAGTTGACGATAATGTGCCGGCGCAGGATTCGATGCAGTTAATCGAAAAACTCATACGTTTGGAAAAAACACAATATTTCGAGGCGATGCTTTACCCGTCGGAAAATCACGGCTTCACGCGCCCGACGAGCTGGACGGACGAATACGGGCGAATTTTGAATTTCTTTGAGAAACACTTAAAATAATGGAAAATGGAAAATGGAAAATGAAAAACAATAATTTTCCATTTTCCATTTTCCATTTTCCATTTTCCATTTATGAGAATACTTGTAACCGGCGGCGCGGGCTTTATCGGCTCGCATTTGTGCGAAAGACTTCTGAACCAAGGAAATGAAGTCATCGCGCTCGACAATTTTTTCACCGGCAGACGCGAGAATATCGTTCATCTGCTCGACGATCACCAATTTGAATTAATCCGGCACGATGTCACCGAACCGATTCTGCTCGAAGTTGACCAGATTTATAACCTCGCGTGTCCGGCTTCGCCGGTGCATTATCAATACAATCCGGTAAAGACGGTGAAAACCAGCGTGATGGGCGCGATTAATATGCTGGGTATGGCAAAGCGCGTCAGAGCCAGAATTTTTCAGGCTTCGACCTCGGAAGTTTACGGCGATCCGCTGGTTCATCCGCAGACCGAAGACTATTTCGGCAACGTCAACTGCATCGGCAATCGCAGCTGTTACGATGAGGGCAAGCGCGTCGCCGAAACTTTGTTTATGGATTATCACCGGCAGAATAATGTTGACACGCGCATCGTGCGAATTTTCAACACTTACGGACCAAGAATGCGAGCCGACGACGGGCGGGTGGTGTCGAATTTCATCGTGCAGGCACTTCGCGGCGAAGAATTGACGATTTACGGGACGGGCGAGCAGACGCGATCTTTCTGCTACGTTGACGATCTGATCGAAGGATTTATCCGGCTGATGAACTGCGAAGCCGAAGACATCCATCTGCCGGTGAACATCGGCAATCCGGGTGAATTTACGATGAACGAACTGGCGGCGGAAGTCGGCAAAACAATCGGCAAAAAGATCAAGATAAAATATCTGCCGTTGCCGCAGGATGATCCGAAACAGCGGCAGCCGAATATCGAGCGGGCGAAGAATCTGTTCAACTGGCAGCCGCGCGTGCCGCTTGCCGAAGGTTTGGAAAAAACCGTCGCTTATTTTGCGGAAAGAGTTAAAGCATAGGACAATACTTGAAATCGATTGAGAGGGGAAATTTATTTATGAAAATTTTAATTACAGGCGGCGCGGGCTTTGTCGGTTCGCATCTCGCCGACAAACTTTATAACCAGGGACACGAGATTACGGTCATTGACGACCTTTCGACCGGACGTTATCAAAACGTCGCGCATCTCGAAGGCAAGGAACGCTTTCGCCTGATTATCGACACGGTTTTGAACGCGCGTTTAATGGAAGAATTAATCCGCGAATCGGACAGAGTTTACCATATGGCGAGCGCGGTCGGCGTGAAGCTGATTATGGAACATCCGGTCAAAACCATCGAAACGATTTTTCGCGGAACGGATGTCGTATTGGCGGCTTGTTCGCGCTATCGCAAACGGGTTCTGATTCCTTCGACTTCGGAAGTTTACGGCAAAAGCTCGCAGGTTCCGTTCGCCGAAGACAACGATATTTTAAAAGGCTCGACCTCGAAACACCGCTGGGCTTACGCCTGCGCCAAAGAATTAGACGAATTTCTCGCGCTCGCGCATTGGAAAGAAACGCGTCTGCCGGTCGTTGTCGTCAGATTATTTAACACGGTTGGACCGCGCCAGACCGGACAATACGGAATGGTCGTGCCGAATTTCGTTAAATCGGCGATCAGAAACGAGCCTTTGCAGGTTCACGGCGACGGCAATCAATCGCGCTGTTTCGGTCACGTTCTCGATGTCGTCGAAGGTCTGACCAAAGCCATAGAAACGCCCGAATGTTTCGGACAGGTGATGAACATCGGCAACGCCGAAGAAGTGACCATCAAACAACTTGCCGAGAAAGCCATCAAACTGACGAACAGCCGCAGCGATATAAAATATATTTCCTACGAAGAGGCTTATGGCGAAGGCTTTGAAGATATGCAGCGTCGCGTGCCGAGTTTAGAGAAAGCCAAACGTTTAATCGGCTATCAGCCAACCCGAACGCTCGATCAAATCATCAATGACGTAGCCGAACAATTTCGAGAGGAGTTAAAATCCGAATCGGCGAATGCATAAAATCGTATGAAAAACGTCAGATTTGTTTCGCTTCTGATTTTAACTTTAGTCTTTTCCGCCGCCGCGTTCGCGCAGGAAACCGGCGGCGTAAAGGGCAAAGTTCGCACGGCGAAAGGCGACGGCATCGCCGCGGCGAGCGTCACGGCGCGGCAAAACGGCGCGGATATAAAAACCGTAACGGCGGACGCGAACGGCAATTTTGTTTTGGACGGACTGAAAAACGGCAATTACAATCTGGTTTTCGACAAAAGCGGCTACAGCTCCGGCGTTTTATACAACGTCGAAGTCAAGAAAAATAAAGTCAACAACTTAGGCGAACGATTAATTTTGAACATTGACCAGGGAACGCAGGTCATCATCAAGGGCAGCGTTTTCGCGCCCGACGGTCGAAGCGTCGGCGGCGCGGAGATAAAAATCGAGCGCGTTTCCGGCGACGGCTCGGTGAAAAAAGTCGGCAGCTCGACGGCGAGCTACAGCGGCGAATTTACGTTTCGCTTTCCCGAAAGCGCGGCGAAATATCGTGTTACGGCTTCCGCCAAGGGCGCGTCGGCGAGCAAAGAAATTGAAGTCAACAGTGCGGCAATTTATCGGCTGGCAATAACTTTAGAATTGAACTCCGAAAAATAGCCGGAAATATAAGAAAATAGAAATCCGCTAAACTTACAACGAGTTTAGCGGATTTCCAGTTTCAAACCTTTTTCTAAAATCTATCTCAAAAATATTTTTTGATAGTTCAGAGGCGCGCCTCTGAGCCGTAGATTTTTATTTTTGAGATAGCTTCTAATTAACGGTTTCGGAAATTTCTTCGGTCTGCGTCATTCCGTTGACCGTTCCCGCGTCGGTGACGATCAGCGGAAATTCTTCGAGCAGAACCGTGTTGGCAAGCGTCTGCACCCAATAAGTTCCGGCGGTCGGGAAAACGACGTTGACGAAAAAGCTGACGTTGTCGGTAAAGCCGCCCGGCGCGAGTTCGATGCCGGTCGGCTGCGATGAAACGACGACGTTGTTTTTGTCGGGCGCGACGATTCGCACTTCGGTTTGATGCTGACCCGCGCCGCGCCAATGATTGACGACGGCGAACTTTATCAGGGAAATCGGAAGTTTTTCGACCATTATGTTTTGAAAAACGCCCATCATCGAAATTTTATTGCCCATCTCGAGCCGCACGTCGTCGCACAAAAGCGTATAGACGAGTTGTAAACTGCTGTTATTCATAAAAATATTTGCGAGAAAAAATGATTATTTTGAAAATTATAATTTGCTTTGAACTACAAAGCTTTAATCGTTGCGGTTCTTCATAATTTTCTTTTTTCAAACGTTAAATCGCGCCGTTTTTCTTGAACCATTCCTGTAATTTTTTCCAAGCGTCCTCGGATGCTTCTTTGTTGTATGACGGTCGGTAATCGGCGTGAAAACCGTGATCGGCGTTCGGGTAAACGTTGATTTCCGATTTCGATTTTCCTTTCTTTAATTCGTCGCGCATCTGATTGACCGAATCTTGCGAAATGCCCTTATCAAGCCCGCCGTAAAAACCGATGACCGGAACTTTCAAATCTTTGGCGACATCAATCGGCATCGTCGGCTGCAAATCGTTTTTCGGACGATTCGCCGAAGCCGTCAAAGGACCATACCAAGCCGCGCCCGCGTCGAGATTTTTGTTGTGCGCCGCATACAGCCAGACGATTCGTCCGCCCCAACAAAAACCCGTAATCGAAAGTTTTTTCGCGTTGCCGCTGTTTTTCGCCGCATACGCGACCGTCGCGTCCAAATCAGACATCACTTGCGAATCGGGAACCTTCGAAACAACTTTGCCGATAATGTCCTGAATGTTCTGCATCTGCAAAACGTCGCCCTGGCGGGCGTAGAGCGACGGCGCGATTGCCAGATAGCCGAGCTTGGCAAAGCGTCGGCACACGTCCTGAATCCATTCGTGAACGCCGAAAATTTCGTGAACAACCAGAATGGTCGGAAACTTTCCTTTTTTATCCGGCATCGCGCGGTAAGCCGGAATCTCGCCGTCGGAGACCGGAATTTTCACTTCGCCCGCGATCAGTCCGTTGCTGTCGGTCGTAATTTTCGTCTGCGCGGCGATTGGCTGAACGGCGAGCGCGAAGGCTCCGGCTAAAATTGACGTAACAAAAAAATCGCGCCGGTCTAAATTAAGCGCGGTCGGCGCAAGCGCACTGATGTCTTCTTTCATAAAAATTTTTCCTCGAACGTTTCGATATTGAAATTTTGGCTTTTCCTTTGCGGTTTGTAAAGGTATAATCACAGAAAACGATATTGAAAAAGCCGTCGCCCGACGGCAAAATCCCGGATAATTTTAATGTGATTTAATTTCGTATTATGCTTTTCGTTCTGATAGGTCTTTCGTTGTCGCTCGCCGGTGTTGCCGGTTTGCAGTTTTTCTATCTGATTTATCTGGAAAGAATTAACAACGAACAGAAAAAACGCATCTACGAACTCGAACGCCATTCCAAATATATTTCCAAACGACTGACCGAAACTGAAAAGCAAATCGAGGAACAAAACGAAATTCTCGAAAACATCTTCGACGATTCCGACGAAGAAGAAGTCGTCTGGGCGGACGTGATCGAAGACAGGTAAATCGCCGGTCGTGAACGGAAATTATTCTCAAACAGATTTCAATAAATTTCGACTAAAATTTTAGCCGATTTAGTTTCTCTCCAATAATTTTCGCGTTAAAACTTCTTTTTAAGCAAATCGCTTGCTTAAATTCGTCTCCTTAGAATTAAAGGGTGTGTTTAAGGCTATTCCCACAGCCTTCGTTTATTTTCATTCAAACCGAGTAAATTTTCGATTGTAAAATTTATTCGCCGTTTTCGAGCATTATCGAACAGGAGAAAAATTCTATGCCGATTTATATGAAATATGAAGGGATTAAGGGAATGGTTACCGACAAAGACCACGAAGGCTGGATTGAATTATATTCGGCTCAAACCGGCACTGCTCAAACAGCCCCGCAAAGTTCCGAAGTAGTCGTTACGAGGATCAGCGACCAGATCAGCCCGCTTCTTTTCAAGGAATCGCTTTCCGGCGAATCAAAAAAAGTAACGATTCATTTTGTCGAAATTAACGCGGGCAAGCCGAGAGTTTATTTAAGCATCGAACTCGAAGGCGTGATGATTTCCAGTTATAGTATAAGCGGAAGGAGCCCGGAAGATCGTTCGATGGAATCTTTGTCGCTGAATTTTACTAAAATAACATATTCAGCCAAACCCGCCGAAGTCCCGAAGAAAGCGGACAATAAATCAAATAAATCAATGTGGGATTTGATAATGGGGAAACAGCCGTAAAGCGGCAAATTTTTAAATTATAATTTTACAGTTCGACGTAACTGATTTTTTCGGCGACGCGAAATTATGCGCCCCGTTGAACGCTCAGATGAATTCGACAATCGTCGCGCCCCAATTGCCGGAAAATTCGGGCGCGTTTTTGAACGTTTTGACGAAATCGGTTTCCGTTAAAACTCGTCTGACCGTTTCGCGCTGCACGCCGATTCCCTTGCCGTGGATAAGGCGGACGATTTTGAAATTTTTCTTGCGCGCTTCAGTTAAATAAGTTTCGACGACCGCTTTCACGTCACGCGGCGCGAAGGCGTGCAAATCGAGCGAATCGGTGATTTCCATCTCAAACGATTCGCCGAACGGATTTTCGAGATCAATGTCTTCGTTCATTTAAAACTTCTCCGCTTATTTCGCCGTCGCAAATCCTTCGGGCGGCGTAACCTTCAAATGTCCCTTCGCATCCTTGAACGTAACAAAACGCTTTTCTTCCATTTGTCCGTTCGTATTGCGTAATTTTAAAACGAAAGTTTTATTATCGGGCGCGCCTTCGACTTTGAGCGGAATCAAGCCCCAAACGTCGCCGCTGCGATACGCGGTGTAATGTTCCTCGTTGTATTTGTCGTATGCGAGAACCAGAATGCCGTCAAAATCCGGTTCGATTCCGTCCTGCGTTTTGACGACGTTGCTGCGCGACAAAATCACCCAACTGCCCGGTTTCGACGTTTTCGAGCCGTCTTTGTTCGGCGTTTTATCGGCTTCGATATTGTCGAGCCGTTGCCAGGTGACGTATTTTTTGTTGTTTTGCTGGTAAAAAACAATATCGGACGGCACTTGCAGCTCGACTTGTCTGCCGAAAATCCAGCCGGCGGGCGCGGGCGAAACCGAACGGTCGAGCCGCACTTTATACCAGATGTCATATTTATCTTCGATCTTGTCCGGCTCGTTCGATTCCTTCGCCGCTTCGATTTCGGCGTTTTTGGTTTTGCCTTTGACCGGTTTGTCGTCGCCTTTGCGAGCGTTGTCAACGTCGTTCGCGTCCTGCGCCTTTGGCACATACCGCCACGAAATTATGTCGAACGTCGAAAGATTATCGAGTTTGACAAGAATATTATCGTCGCGCTGTTCGGGCGTGAGCCTTAAATTGGTCGCGGCGCGAAGCTGCGCGGTCGCCTGCGGCTGGCTGTCTTTATCTTCATCGGCGATTTTTTTCGATTTGTCCAGAACATCGCTCAAAATTAAATTCTGCGCTTCAATCCAGCCTTCGGTTTTGTCGTCGTCGTTGGCGCGAACGCGATACCAGTGGACTTTTTCAAAATCAACTTCGTCCAGAACGTCGAGCGATTCGCCGCGTTTGACTTCCAGAAGATCAGCCGCGACGACCGCGTAAGAGCTGCGAATTTGGGCGCGGTTCGCAATGACCGTGCCGGTCTCGTTCAAGCCGATCAAGCCGGTTACGTTACTCATCGCGTTGTTGACCACGCTGCAGCCGCTCAAAATAAAACTGCCGTATAAGATCGCCGCCGAGATAAAAATTTTTAATGCCTTCATTTTTATTTCCGTATAATTTTTCGCCAATTATTATAGCCTAACTCGTTTAATAAATCTTTCTGCCTATTATTTAATTTCGCTTTGACGCTGAGTTTGGTTGATAAATTTTCCTTCGACACTTCGATGCCGAGAGCATCCAACGCGGTTTCCCATTCAATTTTATCCGTTTTTTCAACATAATTTTCAACTATCGGCGCGAGTTCCGCATAATCTTTCAAAACGCCCAAAACCGCCGCGCCGCCGTCCGTCGGTTTATTCGGAACTCGGTGACTTCTGTAAATCTTTTGGAATACGTCGTCAATCGAACGCTTCCCTTTACTTTGCCGTAAAATCGCCGTGTCGCACAAAAACGCGACGAGCATTCCGCGCGCGTAAATTGTTGCGTTCGCTCGATTCCAACGATTTTTCGATGCTTCGAGCAGCGAGATTTTCGGCGTTTGAAAATCGTCCGTGTCGAACGCTTCGCCGAGCGTCGCCAGAAAATCTTCAAAGCGAATTTGATTCATCGCCAAGCCCGTCCGCAGTGCTTTATAAACGGTGAAGCCTTCGTAAAACCAATCGTAATTTCCGGTCAGCGCGAGATTGTTCGGAATCCATAGATGAAAAATCTCGTGACGCATTTGCTCGTGTAAACGCTGTAGAGACAGAGTTTTAAACGGCATATCGCTCGACAGAATCGTGACGGTCGCGCCGCGCGTTTCGGCTTGCCAGCGTCCGAATTTCGTATTTTGGGGAAACCGCGCGAGCAGAATCTGAACTTTTTCCGGCGGCATTTCGCCGAATAATTTTCGATACGTTTCAATTATTTCCGCCGCCATTTGTTCGGCTTCCGCATCGGAAAATTGCCATTCGTCGGTCAGGGCGATTTTAAAGTTCGCCGCTTCGATTTCGCGCCAACTCGCGCCGACGGCGAAAATCGCGTTTTCGACGTTTTTTACCTCGAAAGCGTTTTCGCCGAGATTCGTTTCGCCCGAAAAAATCTTCCAACCGGCAGGCAGTTCGATCTGAATTTTCGCCGCAATCAACCGGTTATTTGAATTGATGCGCGGTAGCAAATCGGCGAGCATCAAAATTCCTCTTCCGCCGTCGAGCCACGAAACGCGCGCTCTCGATTTAATGTCGGGCAAAGACGTTAAGTTTATTCGATATTGAAACTTGACGGCTTTCGTTTCGACATAAAACTCGCCTTCAGCTAATTTTTTTGTTGAAATCGCCTGTTGTCGGTCGTCAAATAAATTGAAGTCCGAAACGCACCCGCCAGGATTTTCCGCGCCGCCCGCGTTTGAAAAACTCCAGCTTTTATTCGGCGCATCATTTGATTGATCAAGCAATTTTCCTTCGATATGAACTTCGGTCGCGGAAACGATTTTGATTTTCGCATCAAATTTCTGCGCCCTGATTGCAAAAAAGCCCGTCAAAATTAAAACTATAACGACGAACGGCGGCGAAAACTTACTGTTGATAATTGACATCTGAAATAATGCGGAATTAGAATAGCGTTTTATTTAACAGCTTTTCCGTCCTCGTATGATAAGGATAGAAAATTTATGAGTCTTATCAAAATTGTTATTTATACATTGGCGTTTTTGTTGAGCCTTTTGTTTCTCGGTCGGTTCTTTTTTTGAGCAAACGGCGCGGCGACATTTTTTGGCGATTACTTTCTATCGAAGAACAAAAATTTCTTCGGTTGCGATTTGCGTAAAACTTTTTAACAACCGAAGCGGTCAGATTTTGACCGCTAATTTTATTTTAGAACTTATATCTACAAATATTTTCAAAAAAGTTAGGCGGTTGAAAATAAAAATGACTTCTAATAGAAAATAATTTTGGTTAGTCCGCTTTGATCGGTGTAATTAGTGAAAAGGAATCGTCCACTAAATACACGAATCAACACGAAAAGAAAAACGGCAAATAAGCACTTAACCCTTTTTATTTACCGTATAATCCTCTGTTTTAGTGTTTTATTTCGTGCTGTTTCGTGTATTTAGCGGATAGATTTTCTTTTTCCAGAGACAAACCGATGCGAACAAGTACTAATCAAATTCTCAACCGCGTAACCTCCGTTTAATTAAATTTATGAGCGAACTGCGAAAAATCAAACGCGCTTTAATTAGCGTTTCCGATAAAAACGGCATCGTCGAATTTGCCGAAACTCTGCGCGGTTTCGGCGTTGAAATCATTTCGACCGGCGGCACGGCGAAAACTTTGCGCGAAAACAATCTGAACGTTACCGACGTTTCCGAAGTTACGGATTTTCCCGAAATGATGAACGGACGCGTCAAAACTCTGCATCCGAAAATTCACGGCGCGTTTCTGGCTCTGCGCGACGACGAAGAGCATCTCGCCGCGATGAAAACGCACAATATCGAACCGATTGATTTGGTCGTCGTCAATCTTTATCCGTTTGAAGAAACGATTCGCGGCGAAGACGTTTTAATCTCCGAAGCCGTCGAACAAATAGATATCGGCGGACCGGCGATGATTCGCAGCGCGTCGAAAAACTGGCGCGACGTTCTGGTCGTCACCGACGCGCGGCTCTACGAAAAAATCGCTGAAGAATTAACGGAAAACGACGGCGCGGTGTCGCTCGAAACGCGCCAGACGTTTGCCGCGCTCGCCTTTTCGCACACGGCAAATTACGATTCGATTATCTCTGATTATTTAATCGAACGGTTGTCCGACGAACAGTTTGAATTTATGAAAGAATTCGATCCGCTCGCCGACGAGACGGCGGTTCGCACGTTTGAAGACGCGGCGCAGCGCATCTTGGACGGCGCGGAAACGGATTTTGCGAAGGCGGATTTCAGCCAAAACGGAACCGCCGACGACGACGATGACGAAGATTTTCCGGCGTTTGAAAATTTGGAAATAGATAAAATCGCCGATTTGCGCTACGGCGAAAATCCGCATCAAAAAGCCGCGCTGTATGCGTTTGAAGGCGCAAACGGCATCGCGCAAGCCGCGCAGCTTCACGGCAAGGAAATGTCCTTTAACAATTACGTTGACGCGGACGCGGCTTGGAATTTAATTTGTGATTTTGACGAAACGACTTGCGCGATTATCAAACACACCAATCCGTCGGGAGTCGGTGCGGGCGCGACTATTTTTGAAGCCTACCAACGCGCTCTGGCGACCGATTCGATTTCGGCGTTCGGCGGCATCGTCGCTTTTAACCGAACGGTTGACGCGGAAACCGCCGAAGTCGTCAGCCGGATTTTCACCGAAGTCGTGATCGCGCCGGATTTTACCGAAGACGCGCTCGAAGCGTTCAAGAGCAAGAAAAATTTGCGCGTTCTGCGCGTCGCGCCGATTGAGAATGAACCGCGCGTCGAATACAAACAAATCTCCGGCGGAATGCTCGCGCAGACGGCGGACGATTTGATAATCAAAGCGGAAAATCTGCGCGTTGTCACGAAAACGCAGCCGACCGACGAACAGATTCGACAGATGCTTTTCGCCTGGAAGGTTTGCAAACACGTCAAATCGAACGCGATTGTTTTCGCCGACGACGCGCAAACTTTCGGAGTCGGCGCGGGGCAAATGAACCGCGTTGATTCAATCAGAATCGCGGCGATGCGCGCCGAACGCTTCGGCTTCGACTTAAGCCGCGCCGCGCTCGCCTCCGACGCATTTTTTCCGTTCCGCGACAACGTTGACGAAGCCGCCAAACTCGGCATCAAAGCGATTATTCAACCCGGCGGTTCAGTCAAAGACGAAGAAGTGATCGAAGCGGCGAATGAACACGAGATTGCGATGGTCTTTACCGGCGCGAGACATTTCAAGCACTGAAGCGGAGTATTTTCATAATGAACTAAAAGCAATATGCACTGAGATTTTACAAATGCGGAATAGGTGATAAGTAAAAGTAATAAGCGGCTCGAAGTTTGACTTATCAGCTCTCACTTTTCACTTTTCACCTATTCCGCATTTGCTTTTTCCCAACCGTTATTTTCAAATCACCATTCAGATTTTAATTGTCAGTTTACGGCGCGATTTATGGAAAAATTTCGTGCGAAGAAATATAAATTTTCGAGATGCGAAAAAACTGTTGACTTTCGAGTTTAATTTTAGTAAAACTTAGACATAAAATTTTTGAAGGAACGCTCGGACGGTTTTCTTTTTAGAAAGAAGTCTTGTCCGTTTCGTTTTTTCAGCGAAGGATTTTCTTTTTGTTAAAAACCTTGAGCTGCAAATCCTGCCCGTCGGTTGAAACGGTAATCGTCCCGTTTTCACCGGTCGTCAGAACCGCTGCGCCGGAATTTTTCCAACGCTCGACGACTTCTCTGCGCGGATGCCCGAACGGCGAATTTCTGCCGACCGAGATGATTGCCAATTTCGCTTTTGAAGCGTCAATAAAATTTTGCGTCGAAGAAGTTTGACTGCCGTGATGCGCGACCTTGACGACATCCGTTCGCAAAAATTCCGGCGATTGCAAAAGCTCTGTTTCTGTTTCTTTTTCGATGTCGCCGGTCATCAAAATTTTTCGCGCTCCGAAATTCAGACGCAAAACTACCGAATGATTATTGTCGGAAACGGCTTCGGGATTTTCGTCTTTTTCCGGGCTGAGGACTTCGATTTTCACATCGTCGAAAGTCAAAACGTCGCCGCGCGAAACAATCAAAGATTCGACTCCGCGTTTTTGCAGCGTCGAAAAGACATTCGCAAATTCGGCGTTTTTCAAAGGCGTTCTGCCAAAAAACGCGGCGCGGACGCGAAAATTGGCGGCGACGGCGGCGAGTCCCTGAATATGATCGGCATCGGCGTGCGTCGCCAAAATATAATCAATCTGCGAATAGCCGCGTTCCCACAAGAAATTTGAAACGACGCGCTCGCCGATGGTTTGCGAATCGGACTCGAAAACTTCTTCATCATCGCCGTCTTCTTCAAAATCCGGCGCGGCTTTTCGGTTGATACCAATTTTGCCGCCGCCGTCCACGAGCAGAGTTTCGCCGTTCGGAAAACGAATCAAAGCCGCGTCGCCCTGCCCGACATCGAGAAAATCTATCTGCAATCTGCCGTTTCCGCGCGGTTGGCTGAGCGGATGAAAAACGACGATTGAAAACAGCGCGAAGAAGACGAGCGCGGCGAACTTTAGAATCGGCGCGGCGAAAAATTTGAAGCGCGATTTTTTCAAATTTCGCACGAGCGCGAACGGTCGCCAAAGGTTGAGCGCAAGTGTTAAAAAAATCAGCGGCGCGAAATATAAAACGTAGATTAATTGCGCCGCGCCCGAATAATTCGGCAATCGAATACTCGCCCAATTATTGTCAATCAAAAAACCCGGCACGGCGACGAGCAGCCAATTAAACGCTTCGGTTAATTTGATCAAAGGCAGCGCGAGCGTTTCGCTGAACTGCGCGCAGGCGACGGCAAAAATCGCCGCGAAACTTTCGAGCGCGATGACGATGCCGACCCAAATATTCAGCAGGACAGTGAGAAGCGAAAGCCTATGGAAATACAAAATCAAAAACGGCAGCAGCCACGCTTGGGCAATCAGCGAAACGATAATCGCTTCAAAAAAATAACGCGCGACGCTTTGAAAATTTTCGCGCCTTGATAAATCTAAATACGGCGATTTAAAAAGATTTGCCGTCCAGATTTGCCGTCGGCTTTCGCTTTTCCAAACCGTTTCGCGCCAGTAGAGAGTTTCGCAAAAGCGTTTGAGCCGAACGGAAATTTTCGGCGGAAACGGCGCATCCGCCGAAGGCATCCATTCGCCGAACGCGCGCAGATTTTCGATTAGAGGAAACGCCGTCAAAACAATTGCGCCGACGCTCGCAAACGTCAGTTGAAACGACGACGTGAAAACGTCCTGCGGTCGCCACCCGAGCAAAATCAACGCGCACAAACCGAAAGCGTTGAGCAGAGTTCCCTTTCGATAAACGATTTGCGAGAAAAGCAAAATCGTAAACATAATCGTCGCGCGCACGACCGGTACATCCGCGCCGACCGCGAGCGAATATGCCCACAATAAACCGCCGGCGATTAAAAATTGCCACAATCTTTTGCCGGTAAAAAATCGAACGAAAAGCAAAATCAATGCGCCGATAAAGGTGATGTGCAAACCGGAAATGACGAGAACGTGAAACGTGCCGCCGGCGCGAAAAACATCCGCCGTTTGTTTGTCTAAAAAATATCCGTCGCCGAGCAAAGAGGCGATTAAAACTCCGGCGGTCGGACGTTTGAATTTTTCATAAAATTCGGCAATCACATTTTGCCGCAAATTATAAATCCATTCGAGCGGCGCGAAACGGTTCGCTTCGCCGAGATTTTCAATCAACAGAGGGCTTTTGATAATTGCCGTCGCGTCAATTCCCTTCTGGTCGAGCATCTCGATTTTTGACGAAACGCCCGCATTTAAAAATTCGTCTTCGCGCCGCAAATTGCAGGCGACGCGCACGCGCGAACCGTAGCGCAGATTTAATTTCGCGTATTCGTTTTTCGCCTGTTCGTCGCTCGTCGCCGCAAAAAACCGGACGCTTCCCGCCGCCGAATTTTCCGCGCTTTTGTAATTGATTTTCTCAACCGCGACGGTCAGAAAAAATCCGTCGGCGGCAAGCTCGACGTTTTTTTGCAGAACGCCCACGACCTCGACCGGATCGCCGGATTCGATTCGTTTTTCGTCGTAAATTATCCTGATTCGATTCGCGCCGGTTGACTGATTTTCAATTTGCAGATGCAACCCGCCCGCCGCAAAAAATCCGGCGAACAGAATGATGAGAACGAATTTTCGTTTTAAGAAAACGATTGAAAAAATCAGACAGACTGCGCCCATCGCGCCGTAGATTTTCCAATCGAGCGCGAAAAAATTTGCCGCGACGATGCCGGACGCGAAACAGACGGCGAGCCACAAAAGAGGATACAGAGAGAAATTTGCCGTTGAGGATTTCTGCATAAATCATTCGGTTTTGATTAAATTTCTGATTTCCACAAAAAGCCGCGAGCTGATTCCGCGCACGAGCAGAAGGTGTTCGGGCTTGCGGAACGCGCCGAATTTTTCGCGGTGTTCGATGATTGCCCGCGCTTTTGTTTCGCCGATGTGCGGAAGTTTTTCGAGTTCTTCGACGGATGCCGTGTTGATATTTATCGCCGACGGATTTTTTGCAATCTGATTTTCAACTGGTAAAATTTGTTTTGTATTATTTTGCCCCGCGCAAGCGAGTAAAAAACAGCAGTTGGCAAAAACGAAAAATCTCTTGAGAAAGCGATAAATGGTGAAATGACGTGAGTTAAAAATTTTCATTTTCAAAAAGATTTTTCCTCGCTTTCGTGATGCTGCTAAAGCGTGCAGAATGCTAAAAGTTTTGAAAAAACAGTCGTTTAGGTTGTGGAAAAACTCTGATTCCGCGAGTTTTCCACAGACGATTGTGGAAAACTTGTGATAAAAATTTCGCGGAAATATTTACATCAAAAATCAGGCGTGCGTCGAGAAAAATTTGTTTGGGGTTTAGGAAATTAAAATTTATAAATCGAGATAAATTTTTAAGAGAACTTTTCTAAAGTTTAATTCAAGAATAGCATACCGCGACAGACTTTCGTTATCGGTCGAAGCGCGGTCAAAGTCCGCTTGCTTAACGATGATCATTTCTTTGAGCGAGCCTATTAAATATTCTTTAATTTTCAATTTACAATTCTCTGCCTTCTTCGGCTTCCTGTAAATCGTCGAGGGCTTTTTGCAAAATCGGGCGACCGCGTTTGCTGCCGTCCATTTCGCCGATATA
The DNA here is from genome assembly GCA_964237235.1 of uncultured Pyrinomonadaceae bacterium. GTDB lineage: Bacteria > Acidobacteriota > Blastocatellia > Pyrinomonadales > Pyrinomonadaceae. The sequence continues at coordinate 105,564 of CAXSGY010000014.1, read as the reverse complement.
ACCTTCGCGCACCATCGCGTCCAAAATAGCGGCGGCGCGTCCGTAACCGATTCGCAGATGTCTCTGAAGCAGCGAAGTTGACGCGCTTTTGTTGACGACGACCGTTCGCAGAGCGTCGGCGAAAAGCGGATCGCGTCTGCCCGGCAAATCGTCGGTTTCGATCATTTCTTCTTCGGTCTTGGTAATCGTCGTGTCGTATTCGGGTTTGCCCTGCGCTTTGACGTGTTCGACGATTCGGGCAATTTCCTTTTCGTCAACGAACGCGCCGTGAACGCGGATAATCTGCGACGTGCCGGGCGGCAGAAAAAGCATATCGCCGCGTCCTAAAAGCTGCTCCGAACCGTTCGCGTCAATGATCGTGCGCGAATCAACTTTTGACGAAACGCGGAACGAAATGCGCGACGGAAAATTCGCTTTAATCAATCCGGTAATAACATCAACCGACGGACGCTGCGTCGCTAAAACAAGATGAATGCCGACGGCGCGCGCCATCTGCGCGAGGCGCGTAATTGATTCTTCGACTTCCTTGCTGGAAACCATCATCAAATCCGCCAGCTCGTCAATGATGATGACGATATACGGCAGCTTTTTATACGGCTCGCCGTTGTCGTCAAACTGTTCGACCTGATTGCGTTTTTCGACTTCCGCGTTAAAGCCGTCAATATTGCGAACGCCCCAACCGGCTAAATCCTTATAGCGTTTTTCCATTTCGGAAACCGCCCATTTTAAGGAAATCGCGGCGCGTTTCGGGTCAGTGATAATCGGCGTGGCGAGATGCGGAATGTCGGCGTAAAGTCCGAGTTCGAGCCGTTTCGGGTCAACCATTATAAACTTCACTTCGTCGGGTTTCGCTTTATAAAGAATCGAAACGACGAGCGTGTTGACACCGACCGATTTGCCCGCGCCGGTCGCACCCGCAATTAAAAGATGCGGCATTTTCGCTAAATCGGCGACGTAATTTAAGCCGTCAATGGTTTTGCCCAGAGCGATTGATAAAAGCGATTTCGATTGTTCGAATTTTTTCGATTCGACGACTTCGCGCAGGAAAATCGTTTCGCGCTGCGGATTCGGTACTTCGATGCCGACGAAGGCTTTGCCGGGAATGCGGTCAATGCGGATTGATTCGGCTTTGAGCGCGAGACATAAATCGTCCGACAAACTCGTGACGCGCGAATATTTTACGCCCGGATCGGGTTTGAATTCGTAGGTCGTGACGACCGGACCCTGACAGATGTGCATTATGCGTCCGGTGACGTTGAATTCTTTGGTTTTGTCGGTTAATTCCTGAGCGGTAGCGAGCAGCTCTTCGTCTTTTTGTTCGACGCGCGGCGGCGGCGAAGTTAAAAATTCCGAAGTCGGCAAAACGTAATCATCAAAGTTTTGCGACATCGGCGGCAAATCCGGCGCGTCTTTGTCTTCTTCCGCGTCGTTTGCTTCGTCTAAAATCTCCGCGTCGAGTTCGCCGGTTTCACGAATCGGCGTGATCGAAATTTTTTCGTCTTGGGCGATTAAATCAACGAATTTCGATTTTTCTTCGGGCGCGGAAATCGTCGGAATGATCGTTTCGACCGGCGCGATTGGCAATTCGATTTCTGCCGGCGTTTCCGCGTCGTCCGGCAATTCTTTTTTTGCTGATTTCTTTAGTTTTTGGAGAATTGATAAATCGTTTTTCTCGGCTTTTTCAATCGTTTCTTTTTTCGCCTTTAGATTGTCGGCAAGCGAATCGCCCGCGGAAATCGTCGGCGTTTTTTGCGACGCTCTTTCGGCTTGTTTTTCGAGCCGCGCTTTCGCTAATTCTTCGCGCCTGACTTGTGCCGCCTGTTTGCGCCGCTCGCGCCACGCGCGATAACCGCCGAACCATTCGCCGAATCGGTGTTGAAAATTTTCCCAGGCGAACCCGAAATCGCCGAAAAACGACGCGAACGAAAAATTCGTGATGCTTAAAACGGAAACCGCGAGCAGAGCCGTCAGCAAAATGCCCGCGCCGATGCGGCTGAGCAGAAAGGCGAGAAAAGTTTCGATTGAGTAACCGATCAAACCGCCCGCGCGAACGCTGCCGTCGAAAAACGTCGGCAACCCGACGGCTTCCATCAAACCGGCTAACGAGACGACGAAAATTATCGAACCGACGATGCGGCTGATTGACGGATAAAGATTTTCCGAACGAAAATATCGCCACGCGATCAAGCCGATTAAAACGGGCAGAAAAAGCGCGGTCAAGCCGAGCGCCTGAAACAAAACTCCGGCTAAATTCGCGCCGACCGCGCCGACCCAATTCTGCGTTTTTTGCTGTCCGCGACTCGCCCAATCCTGCGAAAGAATTGACCAATCGTTCGCGTTATAAGTCAAAAGACACAGCAGAACTAAAATCGCCAACGCCGCCAAAACGACGGCGACAATCTCATTCGTTCTCGACGAATGAGAAGCGGCGGCTGGTTTTTTGCTTACTTCGGTTGCCATTTTAAACTTTTCGGTCAAATCAATGCGCGGAAATATTTTGCTTCTTAAACAATAGAAACTCTTTGATAAATTCGTCAATATCGCCGTCGAGAACCGCTTCGACATCCGATTTTTCAAATTTCGTGCGCGTGTCTTTGACGAGCCGATACGGATGCAAAACGTAATTGCGAATCTGCGAGCCGAACGAAATGTCCTGCTTGCCCGCTTCGAGTTCGGCGGTTTCGCCGCGCCGTTTTTCAAGCTCTAATTCATAAAGTTTCGAGCGTAAAACCTGCATCGCCACCGCGCGGTTCTGAATCTGCGAACGCTGATTCTGACACGTGACGACGATATTGGTCGGCAGATGCGTGATGCGCACCGCGCTGTCGGTCGTGTTAACGTGCTGCCCGCCCGCGCCGGTCGAGCGATAGGTGTCAACGCGCAAATCCTTGTCCTGAATGTCAATCTCTATGTTCTCATCAATCTCCGGCGAGACGAACATCGAAGCGAACGAAGTTTCGCGGCTGCCGCCCGAATTAAACGGCGAAATTCTGACCAGGCGATGCACGCCCGCTTCGTTCGCCATCAATCCGTATGCGTAATCGCCTCCGACGCGAAACGTCGCCGATTTGAGACCGGCTTCGCTGCCCGATTGTTCGTCCAGGATTTCAACTTTGAAACCTTTGCGTTCCGCCCAGCGCAGATACATTCTGAGAAGCATCTGCGCCCAATCTTGCGCGTCGGTGCCGCCCGCGCCCGCCTGAATCGAACAAATCGCGTTGTTCGCGTCGGTTTCGCCCGACAGCAAACTCTGCGTTTCGGCTTCCGCCACTTCGCGTTCGAGTTTGGCGATTAAATCATTTAGTTCCGTCTGCGAATTCGCGTCCGCAACGGCAAATTCAAATAATACTTCCGCATCGGAAATTTCGGTTTCAAATTTCTCCTGCTGATTCAAAGCCTTTTCGATTCGGCTGCGCTGTTGGACAACTGTCTGCGCCGTTTCCGAATCGTTCCAAAAATCCGGCGCGGCGATTTTCTTTTCTAAATTTTTAAGTTCACTTTGCTTGGCAGGCTGGTCAAAGAAACCTCCCAAGTTGTTCAACTTTAACTTTTATTTGTTCGTATTTTGTTTGTAAATCGCTTAATTCCATAAAAAATTTCTTACAAAGGAGCGCGGACGGCTCGTCCGCTCAACAAGCGCGAGCGACGTTGTTCGATTGCCGCTGCGCTACTAAATAATAACGGTGTGTCTCGCGCCGCTCGCGCTCGAATGCGGACGAGCCGTCCGCGCTCCTTTCGACGCGTCGTTTCTAATTCTGATTTACGTCGGCGGCTAAATTCTTTTTGCTCAGAAAACTGAAAATCAATAATCCAATCGAAACAATCAGACATAACCACGCGAACCAATCGCCGTATTTTACATAAAAAGTCTGTTTGCCGTCGCTTTTGGAAACCGTCCAAACGCGCGTCGCTTCGGTGTATACGTCAGCCGCGTCGGAGACTTTGCCGCGTTCGTTAATGTACGCCGTGATACCGACGTTCGTGGCGCGAATGACCGGACGATTCGTTTCGATGGCGCGGAAAATCGCGCCCGCCAGATGTTGGCGCAAAACGCCCGTATCGCCGAGATAACCGTCGTTCGTCATTTCGATCAAAACGTCCGCGCCGCGTTTTGCAAATTCTCTGGACAGCGACGGAAAATGCGATTCGTAACAAATCATAACTCCCGCCTGCGCGTCGCCGACGGGAAACAGATTGTAATTTTCGCCCGGCTGAAAACTGCCGACCAAAGTCGGAATAAACGGCTTAATCGGCGACGGCACAGGCGCAAATTCTCCGAACGGAACGAGATGAATTTTATCATACTGCCCGATTTTCGCGCCCTGCGCGTTGATCATTACCGCCGAATTAAAATAGTTTTCGCCTGCCGGATTCAGCTCGGCGGAATTGAACAAAACCGAAACATCGTTGCGCCGCGCGAAATCGCCGATGAATCGCCGAAATTCCGCGTCTTCGCCGTATGTGAAATTCATCGGCGATTCGGGAAAAATAACCGTCGTCGGTTGCCGGTCGCCGTTCGTCGGTTGAGATTTGAGTTTTCGTAACTCGGCTTCGGCGAGTTCGATGTGACGTTGACGAAGCCGCAGCCATTTTTCTTCGTTCAGACCGTTCATCGGCACGTTTGCCTGCACGACGACGACGCGGCTTTGGTCAATATCATCGGTTGGTTTTATCGAATAAAGATTCGGCAGGCTGAAAAAAGGCGTGATTATCAGCGCGATGAGCAAGGAAACATAAACAACTTTTTTATTGGCGATTTGATCCGTTTCCGTATATTTTTCGGTGAAAAGTCGCAGCAGGTAAAAAGAATTTAAGGCGATGACGGCGTTAAACAAAACAATCCAGAAACCGACTAAATAAACGCCGCCGAACTGCGCCGTCTGTATCAAATGACTGACAAAAGATTGCGAGTAACCAATCGCGTCCCAGCTCGTATCGGCTAAACTTCCCCGCAAAAATTCCTGCGCCGTCCACAGAAAAGGCGCGGACAAAATGCCGTAAACGCCGCAACGTTTCAAAACTATCGAAAAAGCCGCCGCGAAAATCGCCGGAAAAATTCCGACAATGCCGGTAATCGTTACCAGCAAAATACACGCGAGCCACGTCGGCATTCCGCCATAGGTCGTGAACGAAAACGTCAGCCACCAACACGCGCCGGAAAAGAAAACCGTGCCGAAAACCCAGCCTAAAATCGAAGATTTGACGATTGAATCTTTTTCGCGCTCGACGGCAAATAAAAGCGGCACGAGCGCGACCCAAGCCAGAAACCACAAATCGAAATTCGGAAACGCGAGAACGAGCAGAATCGCCGCGAGAACGGCTAAAAGCAAATTGCCCACAGACGGAACTTTCGTTCTGGCAAGCGAAAATTTCATAACCGACAGTTTATCAAAATTTTCGGCGCGGCTGAAATTGCTGTTTTTTATTCGAGCAAAGACGCAATAACGCTCCGGTCTGATTCGCGCTCTGTTCTCAGATATTAATTTGTATATTTACGAATTTAACGCCGGATTAGAATTTACCGAAAAATTAATCGTTCGTCCGAAAATTTGAAAATTCGACATCAATCAAATTCATTTAAATTATTTCAATTTGATTGATATCGTTCAAACTGAACGGTCGGGAAAATTTATGCTCATTTTTTGTCACCTTGGGAATGACGAAATTTGTCAATTTTGTTTTAACACGGGTTTTAATCCGTCAAATTGGAAAGTTTTTCTAAATAACCCCCTGTTTTACGGCAGATTGACTGAAATCGCCGATTTTATTGATTAAGCGCGGAAAATTCAATTTAAAAGAAGGAGAGCCTGATTATTTCTAATCAGGCTCACAAATAGGAAGGACAACTGAAGGAACGCTCGGAAGGTGGTCAAGCGCAATAGCAAACTGCGCTCGGAGAAGAGTTGGCGGCGGGGTCTCATTAAACTTTTTAATTTTTAATAAGCTAGCCGCTTTCTCTATTAGCACGTCGCGTGCCAAAGTGGGTTCAAGGTTCAAAGTTCAAGGTTTAAGGTTCAAAATTTTAAGACAAAGCCTTTATTTATGCGGCTTTGAGAAATATGATTGATGTTTAACGGTGGACGACTCTGAACCCTGAACCCTGAACTTTGAACTCCTCCGCTTGCGCGGACTTACACTATTTGGGACTCTCAATGTTCCTTTAAGTTCGACCGACCGTCATTCTGCGGAAAAATTAGAACATTTACTTAGAACATCTCTCGACTTGCCGCTGTAAGCCGAGTGCGTCCTGATTCTCCGAATCAACCGCGAGAGCCGAACTCGCGTAGTTTTTCGCCTGCAAACAATCGCCGCGGTCAAGATAAATTTTGCCAAGCCCGACGTGCGCCATAATCAGCTTGTTGTCCCAGAAAAGCGCGGTTTTCAGACTGCTCACGGCTTGTTCCTTATCGCCGCGCCGCAGATGTATATTTCCCAGAAGCAGATATGCCTCCGCGCTCATCGGCTCGCTGGAGAGGACTTTTCTTAAAACCGCCATCGCGTCGTCGTCGTTGCCGTCTTTATAAAGCGTGCGCGCTTGAGTCAATAAAGATTCGGTTTCGTTGAGCGGTTTTTCGAGCGGCGCGGATTGCCGGTTGCTCAAAACGACGCTGACAAAATCTCTGCGCGTCGGCTGTTGAATGCGAACGCCGATGTTGCCGACGGTTTGCTGTCCTTGCCATTCTTTTTGCAGATTGGCGTATTTATTTTCGGCGGTTAAGTATTGTCTCGCCTGATTATCAATGTCGGCGGCGGTTTGATCTTTTAAGGTTTCCAGAGCCTTCGCCAGCAAAAAATAAGATTCGCCGTCGCGCGGATTAACGGCGATTGCCGGACGCAGATTGTCCGCCGCGCCTTTGTAATCGCCGCTCAAAAACAACGCCAAACCGTAATTAAAGCGCACCGTCGGTTCATCGGGCGACGAATCGAACGCCTTTTTAAGAAAGCCCGCGCCTTCCTTTAAAAATTCTTCCGACTTGCCTTTATTTTTCTTTTCGCTGAACGAGGCTTGCACGGCAATCGCGCCGAGCGTATTGTAAACGCTCGTCAATTTCAAATCGTCCGCCAACGGTCGCAGAACGGCTAACGCCTGCTCGTAATTTTTCTGCTGCCATTGAATCAAGCCCGTATAAAACGCGGCTTCGGCGTATTGCGGAGCTTCCGTCGGAACGCGCGAAAAATAATCAACCGCGTCGGCGTTTTTTTTCTGAGCCATAAAAAGATGTCCGAGTTCGAGCGCGGCATCGGCGTAAATTCCGCCTTTGGTTTTTTCGTCTTCAGAGTAAATCCGCAACGCGTTTTTGAAATAATTTTCGCGCGTCTGCGCGTCGGCTTCGGGCGCGAGCAAGCCTTTGATATATGCTTCAAACGCACGCGCCGGAACTTTATTTGCCGCTTCAACAAACTGATTCTGCGAGAACGGCAGAGCCTTGTCGCGCTGGTAGAGAATCTGATACGCGATTTGTCCCTGAATCGTCTGCAAATTCGCCAGCGCGTCGTTCAGGATTATGTCGCGCGTGATGCGCCGACCGTCGGGAAATTCTTCGCTCAAGAATCTGCCTTCGTTGACGCGAATAATTTTCGCCGTGACGTTGACGGTCGCCGCCGTGTCGCCCTGCGCCGGCACGATATTGTATTTGCCGCCGATTAAAAGCGTTGCCTTGCTTTCGCGCGCGAGTTTCAAAGATGTGGCGAGACTCGGCAGAACCGTTAGAGGCACGCGCAGTTTTTGCTGGATGATTTTGCGCTCGTCGTTGGAGACGACGTTCAGCGTCGGCACTTTCAAAAGCTCGGCGAGCGAACTGGCGAGGCTTTCGCCGACCCAGTTAAACTCGGCTTTGTCGGAAGTGTTTTCAAACGGCAAGATCATTACCGTGTCGTTGTTCGCCTGCGCTTTGATTGAAAAGACAAAAAGCGAGAGTAAAAAAATTGTCGAAAAAACTTTTCGCATAGAATTGATAAACGCCGCCGCACCGAAAAAGATTTAAAAATTTCCGCGCCCGGACTAAAACAAAACAAATTTCCCTGTATAAAATGAAAATGTTCGCTCCGGTTAAAAGCGAACACTCAAAGAATATGATGCCTGTATAAAAAGAAAAGATGGTAGTCGGTACGGGATTTGAACCCGTGTCGCCGCCGTGAAAGGGCGGTGTCCTAGACCCCTAGACGAACCGACCACAAAAGCAGATTGTGGATGAAAAATCTCTGAAAAACTTGTCGCAAACAATTTTTCGTCTAACAAACAGCGCGTTTTTCATCTTGAAAAACGAACAGTTAGATTAACTTATCCCGTCTTTTACTGTCAAATTCGGCGGAGAAATTCTTTGTTTTATTACCGCGCTTTTAGTCGAAATGACACTTAAAATGACACATTCAATTTTTCAAATATCATTCAAAGAGTCTAAACTCCTTATATTTATTAAGATTTTCTTGATTAGATTTTTGAGGGCTACTAACTTTCGCCCTCAGTTTTTTAATTTACAGCTTAATATTCTTCAGGTAAAAGTATCGTTGTTGATTCTCTGTTTGCTTCTGTAATAACCCAAATCTTTTCACCAACAGAAGTTTTATAAGCAGATAAAATTCTAAATCCTTCTTTCAAAGATAGCTCATTTTCTTTTCTATCATCTTCACAAATTATCCCGTAATCGCCTGATTGATGTCGTGCTAGAAATTCAAATGGTTGCTGATTTGATTCAGCTAGAGCCTCTCTTGCTCCAACTGTTAAAACTACCTGTCCTAACGAGAACAGAGCTTTATTTTCCTTTTTTGTAATTGTATTGTTTATTTGCATCTTCTTTTTTCCTTGATTTGGTTAATGGTTGATGTTCAAGAAGGGCTTTCCTAGCTTTTGCGGGTTTAGGAAAGCCTTTCCCCTTTACACAGTCTGCTTTAGTCTTGCCAAGCCAATATGAAGGCTTAGAGCAGAAACCGCGTGATAACAGACCAAGCCTTTTTCTGCGCCTTTACAAGTGCATTCCACAGTTTTATAACCGTTGTCTGATTTCTTGCAGATGACGGTATAGAAACCGCCTTTACTGCCTGACACTCGGTATCTGCCAAAGCAATCAAACTCTACACGCGGACGAATCTTTTTAGCGCGTTCGATTGCTTTTTCAAGCTGTTGTTTTCCCTTTAATATGAACATTTTTTCTTTCCTCTATGATTTTTATTGCTTGCCATTTCTGACTTACAAATAAAGAATAGCAGGGGTGCTATAATAAGTCAAGCATAGGTGCTATCTTTTTTCTGAATTTTGCTATATTATTTTTTCTGTGAGTGAAAAATACTTGAAAGCGTCCGAAGTGGCTTCAAAATTAGGAGTGAAACACGTAACGGTTAGAGCGTGGCTGAGTAAGAATTTGTTTCCAAATGCAAAGCTAGAGGAAACAATTTTGGGAAAGGTTTGGCTAATACCTGAAAGCGATTTGAAGGGTTTTGCGCTACCTAAAATAGGCAGACCATCAAAAGTGAAAGATAAATAGTGCCGTCGAAAACTATTTTCTCTATCCGCAAAAATTAAATGAATAGATTAAATCTGAAAACTTCTTACAAACCTGTCATTGAGTATTACGAAGCGTTAGAAAAGTTCAAACATTTGAGCGTCAAACACGAAGGCGCGGTGCGTTCTGCTTTTCAAACACTGCTCGAATCGTGCGGAAAACAATTTAATTGGACGTTAGTTCCCGAATATCAGAAAAAGCGACAGGGCAAACGTATTTCTATTGATGGCGCGTTGGTTGACCAATTTTCATTGCCTCACGGTTATTGGGAAGCCAAAGACGAACAGGACGATTTACAAAAGGAAGTAAAAAAGAAATTTGCCGTTGGTTATCCGAACGACAATATCATTTTTCAATCGCCTGAAAGAGCAATTTTGTATCAAAACGGCAGAGAAGCTTTTGATGCTGATTTGAATGATGCTGATGAACTCGTCAGAGTTTTAGAATTGTTCTTTGATTATCAACCACCTGCTTATGAAGAATGGGAACAAGCTGTCAAAAGATTTCAAGAGCAGCTTCCCGAACTTGGCGAAGCACTGCTAAAAGTCATTGACGATGCAAAGATAAACAATAAAACCTTTATCACTGCCTTTGATACTTTCTATGACCTTTGCCGAACCTCAATTAACCCGAATCTATCTGAAAAAGCAGTCGAAGAAATGCTGATTCAGCATCTTTTGACGGAAAGAATTTTCAGAACCGTTTTTCATAATTCCGAATTTACACAAAGAAACGTCATCGCCAAAGAAATTGAAACCGTTATCCGCGCTTTAACCTCACAGAGTTTCAGCCGAGAAGAATTCTTGAAACGGTTTGACCATTTTTATAAAGCCATCGAAATTACGGCTTCAACGATAGACAGCTTTTCCGAGAAGCAAGCCTTTCTGAATAATATCTATGAAAGATTCTTTCAGGGTTTTTCCGTCGAAGTAGCAGACACTCACGGCATTGTTTATACACCGCAACCGATTGTAAATTTTATGGTCAAATCGGTTGAAGACATTCTTAAAACTGAGTTTGGGAAATCTCTGTCAGATGAAAATGTTCATATTCTTGACCCTTTTGTTGGAACGGGAAATTTTCTTGTTCGTGTGATGGAAGAAATCAAACGCTCAAGTCTTGAACGGAAATACCAAACGGAACTACATTGCAACGAAGTGATGCTTCTGCCTTATTATATCGCTTCGATGAACATTGAACACGAATACTTTGAGAAAGTCGGAAGTTACGAACCGTTTGAAGGAATTTGTCTTGTTGATACTTTCGGACTTGCCGAAGCCGACCAACAAAGCCTTTCTTTTATGACCGAAGAAAACACGGAACGGATAAGAAAACAGAAAGCATCACCGATAACCGTAATTATCGGAAATCCGCCTTACAATGTCGGGCAACTAAATGAAAACGACAACAATAAAAATCGCAAGTATAAAATTTTAGACAAACGAGTTGCGGAAACTTACGCCAAAGATTCAAAAGCAAGTAACAAAAACAAACTTTCAGACCCGTATGTAAAAGCAATTCGTTGGGCATCAGACAGAATTGATAACGAAGGAATAATTGCATTCGTTACTAACAGCAGTTTTATGAGTAAACATTCATTCGATGGAATGAGAAAAAACTTAGAGAAGGATTTCGATTTGATTTACTTAATTGACCTCAAGGGTGATGTAAGAGCAGACTCAATGCGTGAAGGAATTCCGATTGGAGAAGCAAATACAATTTTTGGTTTATCTGCGATGGTTGGAATTTCAGTATCTTTATTTGTGAAGCGCAAGCCCAAAGAAACAAATCAAGGAACGGAATGTGAAATCTACTACTCAAGCGTAGATTGGAGAGCAAAAAGAGTAGAAAAGTTTAAGTATATTGAAAATGCTCAAACGATTTCGGGGATGAAATTTGAGCGAATAACACCTGATATAAAACAAAATTGGTTGAACGAAGGCATTAACAAAGATTTTGACGATTTTATTTCAATTGGTAGTAAAGAAACAAAAGCCAGCAAGACTTTAGATGTTGAAACGATTTTCAAAACTTATTCGTTAGGAGTCTCTACAAATCGTGATATTTGGGCATACAACTTTAACAAAGAAAATCTTACATCAAATATCAAAAGAACAATTGATTTTTACAACGAACAAATCTTCAAATGGTCTCGTTCCGACAGAAAAGGAAAAATTGATGATTTTGTTGATTACGACGATACAAAAATATCGTGGAGTCGTGATTTGAAACTTGATTTGAAACGCGGAAAGGAAGCCAACCTTAATCAAGAAAAAATAAGGAAATCTTTGTATCGTCCTTTTACAGAAAAATTTTCATTCTTCGATAGAGTATTGAACGAAGAAGTTTATGGTTTCCCTTCAATTTTACCTGATTTTAATTCTGAACAAGAAAATCTTGTTTTCTGTATAGGCGGCTATGGAAGAAAAGAGTTTTCAGTATTAGCCGCAAAGTTATTACCAAATCTCAATTTTTATGGAGACCCTCAGCAATCATTTCCTTTTTACATTTATAACGAAGACGGAAGCAATCGCCGCGAAAATATCACCGATTGGGCATTAGAACAATTTCAAATTCATTACAACGATAAGCAAATCTCGAAATGGAACGTTTTTTATTACACTTACGCACTTTTACATCATCCCGAATACCGCGAAAAATACGAAGCCAATCTAAAACGCGAATTGCCGAGAATTCCATACGCGCCAGAATTTCATAAATTTGCCGAAGCGGGAAAGAAACTTGCTGACCTGCACATCAATTACGAAACACAAGCCGAATATCCGCTTGAAATGATTGAAAACGAATCGGAACAGGTTAATTGGCGAGTTGAGAAAATGCGCTACAACAAAGACAAAACGCAAATTGTCTATAATGATTTTCTGACTTTGGCAGACATACCGCTTGAGGCTCACGAATACCGTTTAGGAAACCGTTCAGCACTCGATTGGATTGTTGACCAATATCAAGTTTCAACTGATAAACGCTCAGGCATCACTAACGACCCAAACCGCGAAGATGAGAAGCAATATATTGTGAAACTCGTAAAGAGAATTGTTACCGTCAGTTTGGAAACTACGAAAATAGTAAACGCTCTGCCAAAAATTTAGACTCGAACACAACATCCACTTTGTAAGAATATGTCATTTCAAACACCTATAACCGTCAAATGCAATTTGAGAAGTGGTTGCTACTTAAGGTTTATTTTTATTTCAGGAGTGCTGATTTTTGAGTTCTTTTAACTAGAAAGTTGTTAGGAAATCCAATTCATCATCTATTAAATAATCGGTGCTGATTTTTGCAAACCGAACATAAAGCAGGGCTTTTATAAACTATTTATAGGTTTTATTAACTCAGCAGAATAAGAATTTGGAATGAAAACTAATTTATCGAAAGAGCAAAAAGTTTACTTTCGTGATTTATTTCGAGAAGCACGAGCCAAAGCTCTAAGCAATGCAGAGAATTTTGAAGATATAATTTTTGCGCTAGAAAAATTGGGGAGTTTTCTTCTAGGTAAAGTTGAGGGGTTAGGTCAATATCAAAACCATATTTGCAAATTAGCAAAGAAATCTGTTTTAGGTGACAAAATACCCCAAAAATTATCAGGATTTCATACAGATTTTGAATCACTTTATGATTTAGTGAAGGATGCAAGAAATTCTGCGATGCACGAAGGTGTATTTGCCCGTAATTTAACCCAACACGCTATCGAAATCTCTTTAGTTTTGGAGAATGCTTTAATGAGTCAGGAAGCGAAAGTAAAAAACTTTATGATAAGAAATCCTGTCTGTGCTTTTGATTGGCAACCAATAAGTTTTATTAGACAGAATATGCTTGCTAATTCTTTTTCCTATTTACCAATTTTGCATAATAAAGAATGGAAATTGATTTCAGATTTAGTAGTCTCAAAATATCTTCAAGAATCCAATAGCAAAGCTGAAAGAAAAAGGAAATTAAGTCAAACATTCAAAGATTCAGGAATCGAGCCTATCAAAACTAAAACTGTTGACGCACTAGATGACATCAAAGAAATTATGAATGATTGGAATGGTTTTCCAATCTGTGTAACTTTGAAAAACACGAAGGAAATTGTTGGAATTTTAACGCCTTTCGATTTATTATAGATAATTCTCAACCTGTATAAACTAGGCTAAAATTTAAATAAATTTCTTCCCTCTATTTTCACCATATGCTATGATTTTGCCGATTAATCTTATTCAATTTATCTAAGGGCAGCTCTAAAGTGAACGTATCGAGTGAAAAACTAAATATACTCGCGGGTTGGAAATACGAAGAATACAAAACTCTTTCTAAAATAGATTTTGATGGGAAAAAGTATAAAGATTTTACATCTTTTCTATTTCAATGTGTTTTATGTTTGTTAGTCGGGAGCATTTACATATTAATTAGAAGCGAAGACGTATCCAATTGGCTAAAAATATTTGGTTTTACATTTTTAATTGGCATTGTTTTTCCTTTGTCTTGGGTTCCGACCCTACTAATTTCTGATGAATTTTATACGAGAATTTATTCACATTTCTCACACAAAACAAAAGATTTTTTGAGGCTTCAGGAACTTAAAACTCATTTTGAACATATCGAAAGGCAAGTTGAGGAAGAAGCAATATTAATTTTAAGCAAAGTTGAAGTTGAAGCCCGCAAACGAATTAAGGAAAACAGACATATAAACTATGACATTAGACTTAAAAGAAAATGGCAGAGTTGGTATGCGAGAGATTTGGAAACCGTCCAAAATAATTGTGAATTAAATAATGAAACATTAAAGATTGTGGACAGAAATCTAGAATATATCAAATATGATGCTGAAAAACGCCGCCATTTCAAGAGATTTCAAGATGAATTAAAGAATCCATTTAGTTACTATACCTGGCTAGAATCGAAGATTAATAGTTTGTATGGGCGAACAAATTCATCGGCGCAACCTTTACCTTCAACAAATGCCAAAAATTCAAAAGCAACCACAAATTTTAGTTCTACAGAAATAAAAGAAGAATCTAAAAGCACAATAAAACCTCTAGATAAAACTGACGCGCCAACAAAACAGAAAATAATTACCAATCAATCTGAGAGAGTAATTACACCTGACGAAATACTTGGTAAACTTCCCAAACAGAATAGCGAAGTAAAGACAACGAAAGAAAACAAAATTATAGAATTGCCTGAGAGTTCCTTGTCTATAACTCAGCAAGAAGAAAATCAATTAAAATTTGATTTCGATAATCCAAAGGTTACAGTGAAAACCACAAGTGATATTCCTACAAAAAGAACTACGCCTAAATTTGAACCAATCATAAAAGCATCTCCAAAATTTTATTTAGACCTTGCAGGTAAGAAAATGGAAATCGGGATGAAAGGCGAACTATTGGTTATGGAACACGAAAGGCAAAGATTAATCGAACAGAGGGAAAATCCTGATGTCAGATTAAGACACAAATCCGCCAAAGATGGCGATGGATTCGGCTATGATATTGTTTCATTTGAAGAAGGAAAGGAAATCTACATTGAAGTTAAAACAACAACGGGAAGTTTTTGGTCAAATTTGTTTTTCACTCAGAATGAATACGATAAGATGAATGAGTTTGGAGAGCAGTATTATCTTTACAGAGTTTGTAATCTTGATTTAGAAACTAACAAAGGAGATTTATTTATCTTTGGCGGAAAAGAAATGATTGATTCGTTTTTCGACTTCAAGTCTAAATTGTATGTATTAACTCAAAAAGCTATCTAGATTTGCAAAAAACAGTAAACCTTAAAGATGACTGATAGTAAAAAGTATACGCCTGTAAATAAGTGTATTTATTGTGGAGCTACCAACAAGGAGCTTACAGACGAACATATTATTGCCTACGGTTTAAATTCCAATTCAATTCTGCCTAAATCAAGTTGTCTTGAATGTAACAAAATCACCTCTCGTATCGAGAATAATGTAATGCGCGGATTCGCTTGGCAGATGCGAACCGCGCTTGGTTTCCCTACTCGAAGACCAAAAGAAGTTCCTAAAACCTTTAAGTTGGGTATTGTCAAAAACGGTGTTGAATCGGTTATAGATGTTCCTGTTAAAGACCATCCAATTTTTTTACCACTTCCATTATTTAACTTACCTGCACATTTTGAAAATCACGTTTTCAAAAAGAATATAGAAATTAAAGAAGGCATTGGATTAGCAGGAATACAAATATCTTGGTTTGCTGATTTAGAAAAAATAAAACAAGAGCATAATGCTGATAGTTTTTTTGTTTTGGGTAAGTTCGACCATATCTCGTTTGCTCATATGCTTGCAAAAATCGCATATTGCTTGGCGGTTGCCGAGTTTGGACTTGATGCCTTTGAGGAAATCTTTGTGTTGCCTGCCATTCGCGGTGAACGCAAAGATATTGGTCAGTATGTTGGTTCGTCTGAACGGATTTTTAGCGAAGAAAATGCTGCTCATCTTTCAGAATTGAAAACTTACAAAAATCCCGACCCTAATAACCCTGACGGTATGATAATCGCTTTTATAAAACTGTTTGCTGACATACCTGCACCTGGATATATCGTAATCGTTGGTCGTCCTAAATGAATTGCCAAAATAGATACAAAATCTACTTGGTTACGAGCTATTTGGGTTTTATTAATTTCTTAGAAGGACTTTGAGGATAAAGTTAAATTAATCTTTATTTTTTGTCTGATTTAATTATGTCAATAACGAATACTCCACAGCAGCTTTTACTTATAAAACAACTTTTCGATGATGCCTGTATCTTGGCAGAACATCAAGACGAATTATCCTTAACAAAAGCACTTATTCTTTTAGATTTATCAATCGAGCAAATGCTAAATCAAGTTATTCGAGATTGTTCTCTAAATACAGCCTCTAATGTAGCATTTGGCAGAAGAGACACTACTTGGCAGAAGATTTGGGATGCTGCAAATCAAGCCATAAACGATAAAGGATTCAAATTGATTCATCATAGGGATTTGCTCAGTCTTCACGAAGTTCGGAATATGGCTCAACACAACGCAACAATACCAACACAGATTGAGGTTCAAAGATATATAGAACCCGCTTGTGAGTCATTAAGTAGTCTTTTTGCGGATATTTATAAAACACATTTTCAGAATTTCACGCTTTGGGATTTAATTGAAAATGAAGACCTTAAACAAATATTGAAGGATAGCGAATACGCTTTGAATAAGCAAGAAATTCACATTTGTATAGTAGGTTGCAATTTGGCTTATGGACTTATAATTTTAGCCATCCGTAATCATACAAGGTTCAGAAATTTTCACACTTCTAGCTTTTTAGATAAATTCAATGAAGGAACATCCGCACGATTTTCACTCGGAGTTCAATCACAAATACAACAAGCTACAAAACAGCTAAATGAGGCTATTAAGCGGGGAGTAATGGAATTTAGAAAAGAAATAATGCAAGAAATAGAATTTTTGGAGAATGAGATGGTTTCAATAGGTATTGGATTGCCAATAATGGATACGCGAAAATTCCAAAAAATAGGAAATTCAGTTTCGGTAAGTTCTTCATATAGTGGAGATATTAGCGTAAAGATAAAAAAGAGAGATATAACGGAACAGGATGCAAGATTTATGCTTAACTACTTATCAAAATTAATACATTTGATAGATGAGTCATACTCAGGTGTTTTAGAAGATGTTAAGTTAAAGAAGTCTCTTCGGGAACAAGCAATTTGGAAAAAGATAGAGGAAAATAATCAGAGTAATTAGCTGCAAATATGAGGATGTAATCTTACGAAATACGGTGTCCGATGGATTGCAACTCAAAGCCGTTATTAAATATAATTTCTCGCCCTATTGATGAGTTTAATTACATTTAGCAAGATTCGGTAGATGTCAGATAAATCGAAACTAACACTTGCCGTCTGAAAGATTAAATTCTGACTTTTATAATTTATGTTATGAGCGGTTTTCTGATTACCATTTGGTCTGACATTGTATTTCATTAGATTGCATCTTAAGTTTTTACACTTTTATTCCCTATGCTTATTAAAATCGTGTATTGATTGAGCTAAATGATGATTTTGAGATAAAAAGGTTTTTATGGATTGCTGATATTGTTCAGATTGTTTTTCAGCCTCTTGTAAAAATTTCATTGTATTCTCACGCTTTATAATTACATCAGGATTTTCACTACACATTTCATTATGATAGATTTCGGCAACTTTTTTTCGTGACTCCGCCATCACCTTTTTAGCTAGTGGATTTATTACTGAACATTCTAATACTTCACCATTTTTTATAGGCATATCGTAATTTTCTAAAATGATTGGTGGAAAACCAATTTTATTTAGCGCAGGTGAGCCAATTTTATAAATTAAGTATTTTAATTCATCCTCAATTTCTAATTTGGCTAAATTTTCGTCAGTATTGTTTAAAGTCCCTAAGATATTTTTAGTAAATTGTTTGTATTGTTCACTGGCTTTTGGCGTGAGCCAAATAAATGCTCCTTGAGCTATCTTTTCACCTTCGGCAGCTTCATCAACTGCGCGACCTATAATAAAGTTTTCTTGCATTATATGTTCCCCAAATGTTATACACCCTCTCACTAAAAGATGTGGCTCTGTTTCAATAAAATAGTCTATGATTACAGGTATAATTAAACATAAAGCTCCAACTAATTGAGCTGAACTTAGCCCGATTACAGATTCAAATTTTGATTCATATTTCAGGCTGATAGCAACTGTATCGGAAAGCAGTTTGACTTTTGGTATTACGTATCCTGACTTAATTATTTCAAATACGCTTGTTGTTGAACTCGATAACTCTCTTTTGATAGTTTCATCAATATTTAATAATTTATTTATAACGACTTGAGCATCATATTTTTCCCAAATCCCCTTAAATCCAAGACAATCAATCAAAGCGAATGCACCTTCTTTCATATCAAATTCTTTTATTAATAAACCCTTTATATATTCACGCTGAAAATAAAATCCTAGTGGTCAAAGCAAATCTGACTCACGCTTTTTGTTATTTGGAAGTTTCTCAGGCAAATCAAATTCATCAATTTCTCCTTCCCTGTGAGATTTCTCAGCACAGCTTTGACAATAATCTTTACGAAAGATGCGAAATAATAAACCTTTCTTCTTTGCTTTCCTTCTGACTTGGCGGGTGCTTCCCGTTTGAACGTCTATCATTTCTCCACAAAAATCACAGTAAATGGTGTGTTCAATCATTAGCTTATTTCTGTGGCTTTATTTCTAATTCATCATCTATCAGAACATCTGTGCTAATTTTGGCTAGACGAGCGTAAGCAAGTAGAACAGGTAAAGGTGGTTCTCTCCTTCCTAACTCGAAAGCTGAAATATAATTCCTTGAAAACAAATCTGAAAAACCTAACTTTTCAACCATTTCACTTTGAGATAATTTTAGTTCCTCTCTGATTCTTAATAGTTTTTCAGCCAACCGTTCAGGCTTCATTCTTTTTGCTTTACCCATTGGATTTTACCCCCAATGGAAAAGCATCTTTTCTCTTGCTTCTAGCTTTAATTAAAGCTAGTATGGATTCACTTTTTTGTTTCGCCGAGAGTATTAAATTTAACTCTGCGGCTGTCATTATGCCCTAGCTTTTCTTGTCCTTTGGCATAGTGATTTTAGACATTTAAGTTAATCTTTTTGCTTCAGGAAAACAAGATATGAAAAAGAAAATAATCACAGTTCAAAAATTTGTTTTAATCGTTGTCATTTTATTTTTATTTCTTTCAGCCTGTAATCAAAACAAAACGATTCCGATTAAAGTCGCTCTCGTTTATAAAATGGGCGCACAGCCTGTCGCCAGAGTAAAGTTCTATTTGTTAAAAGAAGATTTAAAAGTCATTAACGACCAGGAAGGGAAAATCGCTTATACATCGCCAAGCACTGCATCATTATTCGCTTCATTGTCTGACTTAAGTATTAAGGCAGGCATACACGAAGAAGATATTAAAGAATTTATTGTCGCTACAACCACCACAGATTTTGAAGGAAACGCTAAATTTGAAAATATCTCGAAAGGAGTTTATTACATTGCAGGTTTCACAACCACTCGGAGCAAAAGCGGATATGTCGTATGGAGCGTCAAACTGGATACTGACAATATCAAAGAAACTTTGCTGTTAGACCAAAACAACGCATTGGCGGCAGAGGAATACTAATCGAAAACTTTTACTATGGAAAACTCAATCAACTGCCCTATCTGTCAGAATCTTTGCTCAACTCTAGCGGTTGCTTGCCCAAAATGCGGTCATCCGCTTAATCAGAAGGTTGAGCCTGCTTCAACCAATTCAAACTCTCAGCCTTTTGTCATTATCTTTAGAATTCTGGCTTACATTTCATTGGCAATTGGTGGATGGTATGGATTTATTTTGATTTTGGGCTTCACAATAAATATTTTTCTTGGAGAATTAAGAAATTGGTTGAACGAACAAGGTTACAGTTTTATCTTGCCTTTTATCATAGGCTTGATTTTTTATGCTTTTTTCTCATTTATGGTCTCTGTTATAAAGAGAAAATAGTTTAGAATCCTTCAAAGTGAAATTAGCTCTAAAACTTCCAAAATCTCTTTCCCTAGCCAAGAGCAGGATTGGAAATAAAAACTGATTGAGGGCAACTTTAAAACAATATGAGCTGCTTTTATAACTCATCATTTAATGTTATTTGACGCTTCTTTTTCAATTCTTAGGAAACCCACAGCATCACGCTTCTTTCTACTGCCCACTTTCCTTCTTTCATTTGCAGAAAAATGAAATTTCCTTGACCACATAATCCCCCGCAGCTATATGAGACACTGACTAAGGCTTGTGTTCTTTCCTGATTGAATCCAACTCTTGAAAAAGTAACGATGCCTCTTGCCTTTGGATATTTCTTGTAAAATCTTGCCCATCCGTCTTGATTTTTACGGAAAATCTTGCTTTCTTCTTTTTCACTCAGAAAGATTATCCTGCCATTTGTCGTAAAGTTATTTTCAAGTTTTTTATCTTCTTTATTAGCAGTTTGAAAACCGCTGATTGTTTCTTCATTCAGGTTTGGAATTTCCTGATTCAGATTGGTCGCATCAGCTATCAGACCGTGCGCGGTATAATCATTGACGACCATTACTTTAGTCTCGTATTTGTGGTCAGCAAGGATGGCTGAGTAAACTGCATAATCCTCGTTTTCATCTGATGTTTGGTTTAATACTTCTGCTGGACAGAAGATAGTTTTATTTTCACTTTCACCAACAGAAAGATAAACATTGTCAGCACCATTAAAAGCGTCTGTGAAATACCAAATGGAAGCACAGAAGATTCCAATGATGAAAGTAAAAATGGCAATAGAAAACCGTAATGAAAATCTTCGCATAGCAGTCAGCCTCAAATAATTGAATTTTAGGAAATCATTTTATTAGACGCTTGAAGTTAAGGAAAGTTCCCATCTGGCTGTGAGAATAAATTAACAATCTCAAAACTTCTGCTAAAGCATCTTTATTTCACTTTCACTGCATCTCTCAAATATGAAATGTTCACGATTGAGAATTGCTCTGCTGACTTTTATTCTTGGAGTTGTTAGTGTCTCATTTTTCAACTCTGAATATAATATATGGACTGAGATTCAGGTTGATGTGCCAAAAGTTGAATCGGAAACACCGTTTATTTGTAATATAGTTCCAACAAAACGTTTTTCAATGTATCGTCACAGAGATTTAGATTTCGGTGGCTCATCAGGCGGTCAGAGCTGTAACGAATTTATAAAATCACTTGGCAAGCTGACTAACCAATCACGCCGCATTTTAGCTTATACGCCGTGTGGGAATTCAATCTTAAAATAATTGATGAAAGCACCTATGAAAAGCTGTTTAATTGCCGCCCTCATAATCATTTTTTTTGGCTCGATTCTGGTATTTGGACAAAACAAAAAAGAAGCTGATTTTTTACAGTTTAGTGTGAAGGAAAAAGACAAAAAAATTTGCTTTGGAGATTCCGTTAAATTTACCGCAGATTTCAAAAACAGTAGCAAAAATTCAGTAGTGATAGATATTAATCAGATTGGCTCTATGTTTTCATTTGAACGATACATCAGTAAATACAGAAAAGAGCCATATGGTTCTTTTGCAGAAGGAGTCGGTTTGGCTTCTCATTACAAGCCAAACTTAATAGTCTTAAAGCCAATGGAATCTCACAACAAGAATTTAGAATTCGTGTTTGGAGATGATTATTTTAAGAAAGTTGGAAGATATGAGATGCAGATTGAATATAGACAAGCCCTTGATATAAGATTTGAAAACATTGATGCTTGGCAGGGCGTTATTTTCTCAAACAAGATATTTATTATTGTGAAAGAATGCAAAATTCCGAGAGGTTTAGATGAAAAGTTAAATTAAAATTTTCTTTCTCTAGTTTTCAACTTTGTAACTTCAGACCATACAAGAAATCCTTCTCTAACCCTTCCCCTTAAATCTCTTTCCTTAGCCAAGAGCAGGATTAGAAATAAAAAGCTGCCTGTGAGCTTTAAAATGCAAATACGTGCCGTATCAGATGCTTTTATTAACCCTATAAATCTTTCCCCTTTATCAATTTTCTATCCAAATTCTAACGAACCTGCTAAAATCTTCCCGAAACTTATTCCAAAGGAGAGAAATTTATGACGGCTGTTGAGATTAAAGAAGATTCAACCGTGAAATGCGCCTTTTGCAAAAAGGACGTAAAAGTTACATCCATTATTGAACACGAAGGAGAGACCGCTTACAACCTTGCCTGTTTTCACAGAAATACTTTTTGCCCAACTTGTAATCAGATGGCAAAAGATGACAGTGACACCATCAGAGAGGTTGTCCGATTGTGTGAAACTTGCGAAGGCGTTACCGACGAGGAAGAAGAATAATTTTCACCGCCCTTAATTCTTATGGATAATAAATATCAAATTCCTAAAGACAAAAAGCCTGCAACAAAACAGGAAATAATTCAGCAGAAAATTGAAGAACTGATAAAACGCAGAGATGAAGAATCTGACTTGAAAGCCAAGCAAGCTATCAATGCGGAAATTACAAAATTATTTGCTCAGTATCAGAGACTTAATTTGTGAGCCAAATCGGTATGAGTTTGAATAATAAAGTGAGAATATGAAAAATGAAACTTCACTTTATTCTCAAATACTTTGACTTTTGCAAGTCCGACAATTAGAATTACCGCAAAAATTAGAAATATATTGGTTTCAGAAATAGAATCAATAATATAAGACATTCCTATAAAATAATGGTTAAAAAAGCAATTTGGCTTTCATATGACTTTGGATTAAAAGGTGACTACTCAGGACTATATGCTTGGTTAGATACTTTTGGTGCGTCAGAATGCGGTAATGGACTAGCCCACATAAAGCTAGATTTGGGAAAAGAAAATTTACCCACAGATTTATCAAATGAAGTTTTGACCACATATATTGAAAAGAATTTGAAAGAATATGTAAAACTCTCCAAAACTGACAGGATTTACCTGATTTGGAGAGACAGTAATAGTCAGTTAATAAAAGGTAGATTTATAAATGGAAATAGAAAACAGCCCCCTTGGGAAGGATATGGCAGATTAGCCAATCCTGAAATAACTGATGATGGAGAATAATGTTTAACATTTTAGTTGATACTTGCTTTTGGATAGCACTTTATAATAGCCGAGGAAACCCAAAAGAAACCGAAGAAGCTGAGACTATTGCGGGGCTTATAGTTGACCAACGCATTGTTGTTCCATTTCCAACACTTTATGAGTTTGTTTCTTCAAGACTCTCTAGGAGAGAAATAGTTTTAGAATTTGAAAAGCAACTCTCTAAACCTAACATTGAAAAATTACCTGATACAAAATATCGAGACAAAGCACTAGAAAACTTTTTTGCAAAATCTAATCGTAATTTCGGTGATATAAGTCTAGTTGATGAAATAATAAAATTAATTATTCACGACACAAATATTAAAATCGACTATATTGCATCGTTTGATAAAATTGTAATAAATGAAGCACTATCTGTAGGAATTAAAACATTTTAAGAATAACAGCACCTTGCTGGTAGATAAAGATATTTAATTAAGCTCATAAATCTTCTTTGCCAATTCTGAATTTATATAAGAAATTATTTAGCCGAGTAGAAAATTTGGAAAGAGAAGAAAGGATTTTAGTTTTTCCTTGAATTTCTTATTCAGAAGAGAAAATTTCCTTTTATTTTGCAAGAAAATTATACTCAACCATTCTTAAGTAAGAATATCGCCTTAAATCGTAAATTTTATGAAAAAATTAAATGTGAATTTAATCATAACAATTTCTGCGTTTTTAATTGGAGTTGCAGTAACTTGGGCTTATTTGCTGTTTCCTTTAGCGGATTCAAAAACTACTGAAACAATTTCATCACAGATAGAAACCAAATCAGGCGATTTAGAAGTCAATTTCAAGCGGATTTTCAAAGACGAAACAGTTTATGTGGCTGAGTTTGAAATTGTAAATAACAGCCCACAAGACGTTTACTTTATGGGATATTCAAAAACCAATATCTGCGGTTTTAATTTTAAGAATGTGGAAGGCTTAATCAGTTGGAATTTAATTAAGTTTGATTATTCTTCGTGTAGTTGCGGAACAGGTTTACAGAAAGTAGTTTTGGCTTCAGGAGAAAGAACATCTTTTGAAATCACCATCCCGAATAAACGAAAAAAAGTGTTTGAAGTAGGCTTTGATTTTTACACGAAAAATGACCGTCAATTTACAATTTGGAGCGAAAATATTTCAGGGCGGGAATAAAAGTTTAGGCATCATTCAAAAACGGATAAATTCAAACTTTCACTGAGGAGAAGGAAATTTGCTTCCACACTTTTACTTTTTTATTTTAATAAATTTAAGAACACCCTAAATCCCCTTTAAACCTTCCCAAATCTTCATCCCTTACTTGGTCTAGGATTTCTAATAAAATCTGTTTAAAATCAAATTTAAAATCAATGAGAGCTATATCAGGCTACTGTTTTTAATCTGATGATTATCTTTTGTAATCAGTTTTATACAAGCATCAGAATTCTCAGCCAGAAATCTTAAATGAGCAGAGACGAATCAGTTCGATAATGCCTTAGAGTTAGATTTATTTATACAAGAATCATATCTAAGCTCTTAGATTTTTTATATTTAACTACTTTTTTATATAAAAACTGCTTTTTTTATTTTTTTAGATTTGTATAACGGCTCAAGAGCCATCTGAAAACCCTTGAGCTAGAAGAGGCGACTAACCTTAACGGAAAGAGGCCTCTACGGTGTGTAAATTCATTATGATTTTAGCTTTAGCTTAGTGTCCTAATGTAAAAACAGATTCTTTATAAAACTCATCTCTAAATCGTTTTACATCTTCAACAAGTTCTTCTAGCGATTCATTTTTACCTTCCAAAATAAAACAAATGCAACTGCCTAATTCACCATTCACAAAAGGCGGGGGAGAATAGGCATTTATCATTACATTATCATCTGCTCTGAGGCATTTATTAAAAAGCCAAATCAAAAACTCAAGTGAAATCCAGCCTGCTTTTGATTGATTTACTCTGAAAATTACATACCACTCTCCGTCTGGAACTTGATTATCTTTATTACTTTTATGTCCGCCACAACTTGCCGTAGTATAAACATCGTCAAATGAATTTAGGACTTTCACTAACTCCACAATGTTATTATCCATTTTGTGATATGGAATACTTGATTTTAGTTCCGCTATCTCTGATTTTCTTAATTTTGTTACATTCATATTTTTATATTCGTTTAATTTTCTTGATGAGGCTTTGAAATTATCTGCGCCTCTTCTTCATTTTTTTTATAATTCCCTTTATTAAAAATTAAAAGATTGTTGACCAATCTGATTTTGTGACGAGTGTGACGACTGTGACGAGTTAAAATTCATATTCCTTATTGTTATTAACCTGTTTCCAGTCCCACCTTCTCTTTTATCTTTACCAGCAAACTTAACATCAATCCCAAAAAGTCGAAGATTTGGTGCAAGCCTTCTTAAATCATTTGCCACTTTTAACGAACTCTTTGGGTAATATGGACTTCTTTGAGTCATAATGTCAGATTGATTGTCTAAAATATCCTTAATATCCTTGGCAATCCCAACCCATTCTTCTTTTTGACTTACCAAATCAACTACAATTGGAGCTATCAAAGAAATTTCAAGTGCCAAACTATTTGCTTCATTTCGATTTCTGTTATAAATATCAACAAACTCACCCGACTCTAAACCTAATGCTTTTTCACCTGCTGTAGCTAATTTTGTAAAATCAGCCATTCTTGGATAATCTTCCAAAACTACATCATCTATATTTCTCAATGCTTCACAGAAGGCATCTAATAATGCACCGAGAATTTTAGATTTTTTATCTTCAAATTCTGCCCAAAATTGCTGTCCTGGCTTTCTCGCTTCTACTGTTGGAAGATAGATAACAATGCTTCTGTCTAACAAATCACTTCTCGTTGCAATTTCATCAATGCCGTTGAGAAGAATTGGGTTATTAAGATTGAAAATCATTTCTTCATCATCGGTATAAAGTTTCTTTGTTGAGAAGCCCCCGCCTGTTGAAATTCGGCAAAGCGTATCTGATAACCAAGTCTTAATTCCTGAAAGATTATCAAAGCAAACAATCAGGCGATTCGTTGCTGAAATTGCTATATCTCTTTCATCCTTTGGCACAGACCTTAGATTATTCTTATTAGGGTCAATCAACTCGCATAAGATTTCACAGGCTGTTGATTTTGCGCTTCCTTGCTCACCTTGAAGAACAAGCACAGGATAAGGAATACTTGGCTTGAGACAAGCTAACAACCACGCTTTAGCAAGTATCAAGTTCTCATCGTGAATGTTTAGAAATTCATCCAAATCATCCAAACAGCCGTTTCTTTCAGGAATTGGTAAAGGCTTCATTCCTTTGATTCGGCGGAATTTGACAGGATAATCTGAAACAATTTTCCAGCCGTCAGGGGTAATTTTTATTACTTCCCAAGCATCGTTTACCAAGTCCAAATAAATTGCACCGTCTAATTCCGCAATTCTTGTAAAGACCTGTTTCTTTTGCGAATCCAATCCATATCTAGCTTCCGCAGATAACATATTTATGGCTTCTTCTAAAGGATATTTAGTTGGAACTTGCTGATGAATTTGCGTGTATCGGCGAGCTATCCAATTTTCAAAAGCCTTTGATTCAACAGCCCAAGTTTCAGAATGATTGTTGACAGGAACAGTGGCATAAGCGACATCATCCTGAGAAACAAACAATTCAATTTCTTCAGCTATGGCAACGAGCAAAGAGGCTGGTGATTGCTTGGCATCCGCAACTTCTTCTTCGTTGGCTCTCACAGGTTTTGCTGGAAGTCCGAATGCTTTCAACAAATCAGAATGAGAACAACCTGCGGAACATTTCATAGAATTTCTTTTTGGGTTAAAGAAAAGAGAAGTATCAGTTTTACCTTTATGAACAGGACATTGCATCTGATATTTACCTTGATTATTCAACTTTCCCGCTTGCATTATTCTTCGACCGAGTTCTGCATTCAATGCTTCCCAATGTTCATAAGTTGGATTTAAGTCGTCACACTCGTCACACTCGTCACGTTTTTGAGACTCATCACAGATTTCAGCAGCAGGAAATGACGATTTCATTTTTTCAACTGTAAATCTCTGAGAAGAATCAAAGGCAACAATTTCTACCGTTTTATATTGAGGCTCACTGCCATCAAAAGAAACGTGGTTAAAAAACGGCACTCTCATACAACGACTTGGATTCTTGTTTTGTGTATCTCCATCAAAATAGGCAATAAGTCGAGCTTGAATTTCTCGCCAATCTGTTTCTGAGCAGTCGCCTTCAATTAACCAATATGCGTGAACGCTTTTCTTCGTTTCATTTCTGATACTTGGCTGAATTGGCGCATCATCCAAAGCCTGATGCTGCTCTTCAATTGGAAGATTGTCATTTTCAACAAAGAAAGCATTGTAGCGACGAATATCAGAATCGCTATTTCCACCGCTATTAACCACAAAATACACTCCGCTTTTCTGATTAAGTTTTAATAGTTGACTACGAGTGCTTTCATCTTCAGGAAGTCTTGCGCGAGTTGTTACAAATCTTTGCGGATAAACTTCAATTTCTTTGGGCGCATCCTTCGCCTTAAAAGTTCTCAAGTAAATTGGCTCATTATCATCGGGACAAAATGCTTCTAAAAATTCAGCTACTCTTGAAGGAAGATTACTTGTTGTCATTAGCTTTTCCCCCAATCAAATGAGCATTTTTATAATCCTCAAGTTGTTCCAATGTGTAACGCACAGTTTTATCTTGAAAAATCAAACATTGAATTTCACCGCGTTTTCTTATCTCTCTCATCGTTGCCAGAGACCAGTTAAAGTATGCGGCAGCTTCACTCTCCAGAAAGAGCTTTTGTTTTATATCTATATCTTTCATAATTTTTATTCCTCATTAAATTTGCCTAAGCTGCCGATTATTGGTATAATAAAAAACAGTTAAAGGCAGTAAATTGCCAAGTCAAACAGACACAAAAAGGCTGATTGACGAACTAAAGAAACTAGGATAAAAATCTTCTTACTTTGGACGGTATAAGGTTTTTATCCTTTTTTGATTTCTTTAATATATACTAGCACGATTTTGAGGAAAAGTCAAGGTTCTGCGACTGCAAGCCGTTTGCTCTCAGCACTTTAGTTAAATGTTAAATCTAGGCGTTTAAAGTGTTTATCGGTAATCTGAAAGCAAAAAAGCCCATAGCTTTTCACAAGCTACAGGCTTCAAATTTTAACTTAAATTTCCTTCTGATTTTTGAGCTAAATGGCTTCTCTATCTCTCCTGCTTCTGCGCCACCTGACGGTTCTAGTGCCGCCTGTGAAATAGGTTAAAATCAGCAACACCAGATGAGCTATGAATCAAACATTATTTGTTCCAAAATTTTGAGATTCATTTCAAACAACTTTTTTCTTCTCAAATGTCCAATTTTGCTTTATTCTGACTGTAGAAAATCTTATCATAATCTTATGTTGAATCTTAAAATCTTTTTCTTTTACCTGTTTATTTTCGTCATCTTTACGGGTTGCGTGGTGGCTCAACCACCGCCTTCCGCGCCGAAAAGCGATGTCGTTAAAGTTTATCAAGAGCCTTCATTAGCTAGTTTGTCGGCTTCGGATAAGTTTGCTTCTTCTGATGGCAAATTCACTATTTCCTTGCCGAATAATATCAGCGGCTTTTCTGCTTTAACGCCGCAAGGCACAGGGAAGAATGTCAGCGGAAGTCAGTTTCAATGGCGTTTCAAAGAAGGCTTAATTGTCATTTCATATTACGACCTTTTAGACAAAGATTTTGCCGTTACTACCGAACAGGACTATGACAACTATTTTGCTGATGCGACGGCTGAACTAACAACCTCTCTAAAAGCGAAAATCATCAACCAATCAAATTTGAATGTCGGTAATTACAAAGGCATCAAATTAGACTTTGAACTTCCGAATGGAGTCAAAGGAACTTATCGAAATTTTCTGGTCAACAAAAGACAGTATTCTTTGACGGCGGCACTTAATAACGATAGTCCAGAAGCTGAGAAGCTAATAACTCAGGCTTTTGATACTTTCAGTTTGTTGAGTCAATCAACCGTTGACGAAGAAATTCGTCGTAAAATTGAACAATCAACTCCACCGATGCTTCCTCAAGAACCTGTTGCCAAAAAGGAAAAGACGGATGCCGAAGATGATAATTTGAAAGGCAAGGTCAAAACGGTTACAGAAGAAAGTGAAGACCTATCAGGCACTTGGAGCATTCAGGGCAGACATTTTGATTACGTGACAGACTACAACGAAAAAGGAAATCGTCTAAAACGATTACTGTATGATTCAAAAGCTAATCCATTTGAGGTTTCCGTATATGGTTACATTGACGGTTTGAGAGCTAGCAAATATAAATCAATTAGTTTTGAAAATTCACCGCCGCCGATAAGGTCAATTTCTTCATCAAACGGGCAGGAAAAGCCAAAATATGATACGCGCTACAGCTACCGATATGAATACAAATACGCGAACGGAAAATTAGCAGAAATGCAGATGCTTCATAACGACGGCACGAAAGGAATGCGTTATGTTTATAACTACAAAGGCAATCAATTGGAAGAGCTTGTTTACAGCGATAATGGAAAATTAAATCAAAAATATATTTCATTTTTAGACGACAAAGGAAATGAAATTGAAAGAACAAATGTTGATGTTTTCCAAAGTCAGACAGATGACGATAAAAAATACTCAATCAAATACGATTCGTTTGATGAAAAAGGAAATTGGACAAAGAAAACGACCTCGAAATTAGTGATGGAAAATGGAAGGCAGATTTATAAACCGTCATCAGTAGATTATCGAACAATTACTTATTATCAGTAAAAAAACTCTGTCACGGTTTTGAATTAAAGAGAAAAGCCAAGAGAGGAAAATTTTACTCTTACTTGGCTTTTCTAGTTTAATTTATAAACTCAGATTCACTTTGATAATCAACAGGAATTTGCTGTTGAAAAGATTCTAGGATTGATGATGCTTGATACAGAGTTTCTGTGTCAGCAGTCAAATAGCGGTAGGTAGTTTGCGGTTGCGTATGACCTAAAATTTTACCGACTAGCTGAATTGACATTTGCCCCTTCACAAGCCGAGAGGCAGCAGTATGTCTACAACTATGAGGCGTAAAACCATCTATTCCGCCTGTTTTAATTCCTGCCAATCTGCAAGCCGTATCAAATGATTTTCTGAATGTCTTCATTTGGAATACGTTTGTCGTCAAATCCTTAATCGAATTATTCCAAAGTTGCAGAAGTTCGCAGTAAAGTCTTTCTGTCATTGCAACCTGTCGAGATTTTAGAGTTTTGGTAGTTTCACTTCTGATTAAAATCAAACGACTTTGAAAATCAACCGACTGCCAAGTGAGCTTCATCATTTCTCCGCGTCTAGCTCCCGTATCAAGCAAAGCGATTAAAAGTGGGCGAATATGAGCGCGAATAGGGTCGCTACAAACTTCTAATAATCTTGCTTCTTCTTCAAAAGACAAAATCTTTTCTCTGATACGGTCTGCGGAAGGTTGTATTAAAGGGTCGCCTGATTTGAAGGGATTTTTTAGTAGCCAATCTTGCGCTAATCCGACATTCAGGATTCTTCGTAAAACTCCGAGTTCCCTGTTCATCGTTGAAATGGTTCGTGTCTTTTTAAGATGTGATTCGCCTGTCATTCTCAAGCGTTTATAAGAGAGCAAATCACCGTAAGTTATTGAACGAACTTTCTTATTACCGAAAAATTTACGGAAGTGCTTTATAACGCTCATTGCTCTTCCGACATCACGCAAACCGCTAACTTTTCTGCCATCTGAATACTGAGCAGGTTGACAGTAATGTTTCTCGTAATAATCAGCTAAATCATTAAAAGTGATTTTCTCTGAATCGAAAAACTTTTCACCTTCGCCATCAACTTGACGTAAAAGTTTTTTGAGTAAGCCTTTTGCTTCATTGTCAGTTTCCGCTTTTCTTTTTATATTTCTGCGCTTACCGTTAGAATCCGTAAAAGTTATTCTTGCAAACCATTTTCCATTTTCCTGTCCAATGTAACCTGAACGCTCCTTTGCCATAGTGTCTTTTTTGAAATGACACTTTAAATGACACATTGAAAAAATAAATGCGTTATTTTAAGCTATTTTGGAAAATTGAAAGCTAACAAATACGGGGGTTTGAGCGTGACTTGGGGCAGTGAAAGGGCGGTGTCCTAGACCCCTAGACGAACCGACCACAAAAAGCAGATTGTGGATGAAAACATCTGTGAAAAACTTGCCGCAGACAATTTTTTCGTCTAACAAATACCGCGTTTTCAAGATGAAAAACGAACAGTTAGATTATCTTATTAAAGATTTAACTGTCAAATTCACGAAAGAAATTCTTTTCCTCATATTAGAAATGACAGGTTGCTTTTCTTTTCAAATACCAATTAAGTCTGCCTCAAGAAGTATCAGAACGCGAATTTCTACGCGGATTATCTCTCATTTAGAGGATTCAAATAAAAAGCGGCAGAAATCCCTGCAAACATCGGCAAAAAACACTGAATCAATCTAAAAGAGCAAAAATGTTTGATTCTTCGCTCAACGCGACATTAATCATCTGCGACGGCGCGATATTGTATTTCTTCTCGTCCGGCAATTGAACTTCCCGTTTTGATTTGAAGCTTTTTACGTATTCTCGGACCGTTTCTTATTATTTTTTCTGCTTCTTGAGGCTCTGGATTTTTGCTTTGTAAGATTCCGCAGGCGTTGAGGAAATTATTTCCGCAATCGTCTCAAGCGGCAAATCTTCGGCACTTTTGAAATTGATGCAGCCTTTTCCGCATTTCACTTTTCGATTCGCCTCATCAAATTTCGCTCTAAATTCCGGATAAATGTAAATCGGCAGCAGATGAAGGCTGATGTAATTTTTCTGATTAGCTAACCCGACATACCAATCTTTATCAACTTTGAAAGATAGGTATTTTTCATCAATCTCTTCGCTGTAACCGTCCGGCACATTGTCTCTGACGACTTGCCAAACTTTCTCGACTTCCGTTTTTCTATCAATCGGAAGATCGCTTAAAAACTCTTGATAACTTTGATCAGACATCGTTTCTTTCGCTCCTTAAAAACCGATTCAAATTTAATAAATTCTCAAGACTTCTCCCAAGGAAGTCGTATATTTTTGAGATTTCATCTCCGCTTTCATCTCCCAGCATTTTCTGTTTTTCTGCACTCCGAACCTGATTGTCTCTCTGCCGAACTTGTCCGAAATTTTATCTAAAGCATTCATCAATCGCTTGTCTTTTTGATAGGTCGGCTCATTGTAAAGCCTGACGGTTTCCGCTTGTTCGGGTTGAAGCCCGAGCAAAGTAACACCGACCTTTTTATAATAAAAATTCGGTTTGTAGATTTGCCTCAGAGCCTTGCGCGTCCAATCGCGCAATTCTCTTGTGGAGTTCGTCGCATTGGCTAATTCGATGGTCAGAGAGTTGCTGTATTGTTCTGTTTTAGCGAAACGGTTGGTGGCAAGAAAAACAGTAACCGCATTCGCCGTCAGTTGTTTTTTCCGCATTTTTTCACCGGCTTTGACTAAATAGCAATCTAACGCTTCGTTCAAATGTTCAAGCCGTTCAACCGTCGAACAAAATGAACGCGAACAGGTGATTGATTTCTTCGGCGGCGGAACAAGCTCCAAAGGCAGACAGATTTTGCCGTTCAACTCTTCGACGATTCTCGCGCCGACCACCGAGAGCAGTTTTCTCGCCCAACGCCTGTCCAGATTTTTCAGTTGAAAGGCATTCGTAACTCCCAGAGCCTTTAACTTCTTTGCCGAATTGTAACCGATTCCCCAAACGTCATTTACCGCAGTTTCCGAGAGAACTTTCCTTACAAGGTTTTCGTCTAATAATTCAAACACGCCGAGATTTGATTTCTTAGCGATGCGATTCGCAATCTTGGCTAAAGTCTTGTTCGGCGCGATGCCGACCGAGACGGGCAATCCGAGCCATTTAAGAATGTTCGAGCGCATTTTCCGTGCGAGGGCGATGCCTTCTCCGCCTGCGCTTTCGATATTCAAAAACGCCTCGTCAATCGAATAAATTTCCGTTTCCGGCGAGAACGAATTTAACGCCTCCATTACCCGCGCCGACATATCGCCGTAGAGCGTATAATTTGATGAAAACACCGCGAGGCGTTCTTTTTCGATAAGGTAATCTATCTGAAAATACGGCACGCCCATTTTTATTCCGAGTGCTTTGGCTTCTTCGCTTCTGGCAATTACGCAACCGTCGTTATTCGAGAGAACGACGACCGGACAATTTTTCAGCGACGGAGCGAATATGCGCTCACACGAAACGTAAAAATTGTTGCAATCAACCAGAGCAATCATAATCAAAAGGATTGAATCGAATGCAGAACTTTTCCCCAGATTTCAAAATCATCTTCCGCGCCGACCTGAATCGGCTGGTAATTGATATTCTCCGAGTAAAGCCAGATCGAGCCGTCGTCCAACATTCGCAGACGTTTGACGCACAAATCATTGCCAAGCCGCGCCACGACGACATCTCTGTCTTTCGTCTCGGGCATTCGGTCAACAATCAGCAGCTCGCCGGAACAGATTAAAGTTTCCATCGAGTCGCCCATCACGCGAATATAAAAGGTCGTGAACGGATGCGGAATTAAATCCTTATTCAAATCAATCCGTCCTTCGATATAATCTTCAGCCGGACTCGGAAAGCCAGCCGAAACACGCGAAGCGATGATTGGGCGCGAAAGTTTTCTGTGATAATTAGGAACAAAGATTTCCCATACGAAACATTGCATTGCTTAATCGGAATTCGTTAAAGAATAAGTAAACCGTTCTGTCTATGACACAATGTATAACACAAGGAACAAAGAAAAGTCCAGTTTTTTATGAATCGAGCGGGATTTTTATTTTCATAATCGCCACGAATTCCCGTTACCGCAACAATCTGTATTATATTTGTGCTGAAATTATTGATGGTAAATTTGACTCATAATTTTTTTGTCGGAGGCAAAATGCAAGGGTGAAGAATACAGGAAATAATTCTCTTAAAGATGCGGTTGATAATCGGATTCACGGTTGAAAATCCCAAAATCCGGCGGTTTCACCAAGCGGAATCGAGGTAACCAAGAATCCGCGCGACGGCGAAATGTATGGATGTTAAAGAAGACGGCGAACCATTTAAAGGCGCAGCCAAAGAGCCGGACGGCAGACGTAAACAGCCAGCTGAAATTTTAGCAGGGATTTTTATTTTTTAGCTTTACTTTTAGCCGGTGCTTTCGTTGTCGTTGTGGAAGGCGTTTTAGCTTTCACCGCACTTTTCTTGGCAGCGGTTTTAGCGGGTTTAGGCGGAGCTAAAATTTCGTTTGCCGTGTTAATTGCGCTTTGAGTTTTGCCGACGGCCGCGCCGATAATTCCGCCGACGGTTTTCGCCGCCGCCGTCAAAGTTGACGCGTCTTTCTTAACGGTTTTCGCCAAAGATTTTTTAGCGGGTTTGACCGAAGTTGCAGTTTTTGCTTTAGCAGCCGGTTTCGTTTCTTTTTTAGTTGGCATAATTTTTCCTCAATCGTAAATAAGGATAATTTATCACTGTCATTCAAGAAAAGAAACAAATAAATTTCTAATCCTCTTTATCAGATGATTTATTTATCTTTCATCCAAAATCAAAAAGCTGTGATCAGCGAACAATTGCAGTCAGGAAATTATTCACGACGCGATTAAATTATTTTCGCCGTGTGATAAAATTTTATTTCAAAATATTTCAAAACAATGAACGAGCAAAAACCCAAAAGAGTATTTTTGATTGATACGATGTCGCATATTTTCCGCGCGTTTTTCGCGCCGATGGGAATGCGCCAAGAGCCTTTACGAAACAGCAAAGGACAGGTTACGCAAGCCGTTTTCGTGTTTACGAATATGCTTCGCAAACTCCTTAACGACGAAAAGCCCGATTACGTCGTCGCCGTTTTCGATTCTGCCACGCCGACTTTTCGCCACGATAATTTCGCCGCCTACAAAGCCAATCGCGCCGATATGCCCGACGATTTGAAATCGCAGATGCCTTATATCAAAAAGGTTTGCGAGGCGTTCAGTATTCCGATGCTGAAATCGGACGGCTTTGAAGCCGACGATATTATCGGCACGCTCGCGCACAAAATCGCCGCGCAAAATATGCAGGCGGTCATCGTTTCCAACGACAAGGATATGTGCCAACTCGTGCGCGATCCGCTTGTTGTTTGTATGCGGCAGAATTCGCAAAATGTGAAAAGAAAAGTCGCCGTGCCGCCGATTGAATGGTGCGACGAAGCGTGGGTTGAAAACAAATTCGGCGTGAAACCGACGCAGATTATTGATCTGCTCGGTTTGATGGGCGACGCGATTGACGGCATTCCGGGCGCGCCGGGCATCGGCGAAAAAGGCGCGACGAAAATCATACAGCAATTCGGTTCAGCCGAAGAAGCGATGAAACGCGCCGGCGAAATGACGCACAAAACTTACCGCGAAAGTTTGCAGAACAATCAGGAAATTATTCGCCAATCAGTCGAACTCGCCACGATTCACATCGGCGTGCCGGTCGAACTCGACTTGGAAAAATTCAAAAGCCGGGAACCGAATCGTCAAATCGCTTATCAGCTTTTTCGTGAATTGGAATTTAATACCTTGACCAGAGAATTCGCCGATTCCGCACCGCTTTTCGCCGGTTTGGATGCGGACGGCAACCAGCCGCTCGTCAAAACCGAACGGCGTTATCAAATAATAAAAACGCGCGAAGATTTGGATAAACTGATTCGCAAGCTCTGGGAAATCGAGCATTGGACGTTCGACGCGGACGACGAAGATTCGCCGAAAAACGCCGGCTCGTATCAGCGCAGAGAACCGTGCGGTGTGGCGATTGCGACCGGCGCGGGCGCGTCGCATTACGTTGATTTGAAAAATTTCGAAGGCGGGCGCGACGCGGCAATTCCCGCGCTCAAAGATATTTTATCAAACGGATTTTTATCGAAGGCGACGCACGACTGGAAACGCAATCTGGCGATTTTGGAAACCGTCGGCATCGTTCCCGAAGCCGTCGAAGACGATACGATGCTCGCCGCTTACCTGCTTGATTCGAGCCGTCCGAGCTATGCCGTCGAGCTTCTGGCAATGCAGAATTTGAGCGAAGATGCCGCCGCAGATATTCCCGAAAACTGGACCGACGCGCAGTATCGAACCGCCGAACGCGCCGATTTTGCGCTTCAGCTCGCGCCCGGTTTGCGCCGCAAATTGCAGGAAGATAAATTAGAGGAAATTTACGCCGACATCGAGATGCCGCTCGTGCCGCTTTTGTATCAGATGGAAATGTCCGGCTTGAAGGTTAATGTCGAAGCTCTGAAAGGCTTGTCGGATTTTATCACGATTGAAACCGAAGATTTGGCGAAAAAGATTTATGAACTGGCGGGGCGCGAATTTAACATCGGTTCGCCGAAACAGGTCGGCGAGATTTTGAACGAATTAAATATCGGTTCATCGAAAAAAACCGCGACCGGACAAATGTCCACGAGCAAAGACGTGATGCTCGAACTCGCCGAAACTTATGAACTGCCGCGCCTGATTTTGGATTTCCGCGAACTCGACAAGCTCCGCGCGACTTATTCGGACGCGCTGCCGCTTTTGCTCGGCGCGGACAAACGCATCCACGGCTCGCTCAATCAAACCGTGACGACGACCGGCAGATTGAGCAGCACGAACCCGAATCTGCAAAACATTCCGATTCGCACCGAACTCGGTCAGCAAATTCGCAAAGCGTTTATTCCCGAAGCGGGCTGCAAATTAATTTCCGCCGATTATTCGCAATTGGAATTAAGGCTTTTGGCTTACATCACGCGCGACGAACGGATGCTCGAAGCGTTTCAGAATAATGAAGACATACACGCGCAAACCGCCGAGTTGGTTTTCGGTGCGAAAACTCCGGCGGAACTGAAAATCGCCCGTCGCAACGCCAAAATCACAAACTTCGCCATCGCCTACGCCGTCGAAGCCTACGGGCTTTCACAGCGCGTCGGCATCAGCCGCGTCGAAGCCAAAAAGGTCATCGAAGATTATTACGAAACCTACAAAGGCGTGAAAAAATTTATGGACGAAACGCCCGAAGTCGCCCGCGAACAGGGTTATGTTTCTTCGATTTACGGTCGTCGCCGTTATGTTCCGGCAATCAAAGACCGTAATTTCAACGTTCGCCACCGCGCCGAACGCGAAGCGATCAATATGCCGATTCAGGGCAGCGCGAGCGATATTGTCAAGATTGCGATGCTGAAAGTTGACGATGCTTTGAAGCGTGAAAATTTGAAAACTCGAATGGTAATGCAGGTTCACGACGAATTACTGCTCGAATCGCCCGACGATGAAGTCACACGCGCGATGGAAATCGTGAAAAAAGAAATGGAAACGGCGGTCGAATTGGACGTGCCGCTGCTGGTCGAAATCGGCGCGGGCGAAAATTGGATGACGGCAAAATAAATTTTAGGAAATCGCCCAATGAATCAAATAATAAATGCCGAATCCGATGCCGACGAGAATTAAAACGAGCGCGGCAATGGAAAGCGCGATGATTAATTTGAATTTCTTGTAACGATTTTCGTCGCTCGGCGAAAGTTTGTTTTGCGGAAAATACGGCGGCGGTCGGTTCATATCATTTAACATTTATCATTTATCATTTAGCAAAGCAATGAAGTTTACACAAAGCGCGTGACTTTTTCCGGTTTGGCACGTCTTTGTTTTTGTAGATTGAAGCGGCTTTCTGCGCTAATTTGTTCTCAATCAAACCATAAACACCGTTTTCCGACTTTTGATGAAAATTTTGGGTCGTTTGACAAAACTTATGTTCCTTGCTGAAATTCAAAACATTCGGTCTTACACAAACAAATTTTTTCTTGAGGCGAAAAAGGAATGGATAATCTTTCGGCGGAGGATTTGGCGCGGTTATGCCAACAAACGCTTCCCGATGATACGAGAGCTTTCGAGGCGATTGTCGCCAGGTATAAAAAACGGGTGTTTGCCACCGCTTACCGGTTGATGGACAACCGGGAAGAAGCCGAAGATCAGGCGCAGGAAGTTTTTTTGAAAATTTACCGGAGCATTAAAAATCTGAGCGAGCCGGTGACGTTTGAAGCGTGGCTGCAACGCATCACCGTCAACACCTGTCTCGACGCGCTCGAAAAAGTAAAACGCCGCCCCGCCATCAAAATACATCTCGATGACGACGAAGAATCGCGCGGCGGCTTCGACGTTCCCGCCAAATCGAATCCGGCGGAAACTTATGAAAACAAAGAGATCAGAAACTGTCTGGAAAAAGCCCTGGCGAAGCTCGAACCGCAAGGGCGCAGCGTGATTATTTTAAGAGATGTCGAGGAATTGTCTTATGAAGAAATCGCCGAATCGCTCAAAGCCGGATTAAGTGCCGTTAAAATGCGGATTCACCGGGCGCGTCTGGCGATTCAGAAGTTGATCGAGGAAGTTTGTCCCGGTTCGTGGCGCGCGACCTCGCTCTAGGAAAAATGTTCGGATGTTTGTTTGCGCGCTTCTAATGATTTTATGAACGACCACAACGATGTCGCCGAGTATGCCGAATGGCTGGCTGATCTGACAAACGAAAACGCGACGGGCGAAGAACTGAGAAATTTGCTCGCTGCCCGAATCAAATCCGCCGAAGCGGTCGAGCGCGCTTTCGCAGAAGTGGAAATCGCCCGCCGCGTTCAACAATTGATGTTTAATCTGCGGCGGGCGGAAATCGAAGTTCCGGCGGATTTTGAAGCGAGGCTGATGGCGCGCGTCAGCGAAGACGCGACGTTGCTCAATTTGGTGGAAGTCTATCTGACGGTCTTCGGACAGACGTTAATCGAGTTGCTCAACGCATTATTCAGCCTCGTCCCCGCATCGCCGAAACCAAAATCGTCCGCCGCGTAACGTCCGCAGTTTTTTGCGGACATTTTTTTCAAATTACGAGTATGAACTTTCAAATCGTTCTTGATTCTTTAATTAAGATTGTTACCGACATCATCAATTTTATTCCGAAATTGATCAACGGGCTGATTATTCTTTTTATCGGTTATCTGGTTTCGTTGTTGGTGCGGTGGATTGTAGGTTTCGTTTTGCGGCGCGTGAGATTCGACGCGCTGATCGAGCGAACGGGCGTGACGGACAGCTTTAAAATGCTCGGCATCGAAACGCCGCTCTCGAAAATCTTTTCGCAAACCGTTTTCATACTGCTGCTGCTTTCGTTTCTGATTACCTCGACCCGCATTATGGGATTAGAGCCGGTCGCGCAGCTTTTCGAGCGGCTGCTGGCGTTCGTTCCGACTTTAATCGCGGCATTAATATTCTTTCTGCTCGGAGGACTCGTCGCTCAATTCGTCGGCAACACCGCCGCCGCGCTGGCAGCCGGAGCCGGAATTGACAACGCGCCGCGACTCGGAAACGTCGTTCAATTTCTGATTATCCTTTTCGTCGTGATTATCGCGCTCGGCATAATGGGCTTGGACACGGCACTTTTGGTTACGTCGGTGACGATTTTAATCGCCGCCTTCGGTCTGGCTTTCGGTTTGGCTTTCGGACTCGGCGCGAAACGAATCGTGCAGCATATCCTTGCCGGATATTACGTCAAACAGCGTTTTCATACCGGGCAAGCCGTTTCGCTCGAACAAGTCAGCGGCACAGTGAGCGGCATCGGCAGCGTCAACACGCTCATCCAAACCATTGACGGCACGGCGGTTCTGCCAAACGAATTGCTGCTCGAATCAACCGTTTATTCGCCGGTCAGCCCGACGAGCGAACAACCGCCGACGGCTCAAACGGAAAATTAAAAGTCGAAAATCCGCCCGGCAATCGGAAGTCGGGATTCTAAAACACATATCAAATTACAAACGCGCGGATTGAAAAAAGATAAGGACGGATAACATCAGATTTATCTTTTTTCAGTCCGTATATGCCAACGATAAATTCCTTCGCATTTCGATTTCCGAACAACTCGCGGACGAACCAAATATGAAAGCCGAAACAAAACGGCTTTCTTTTTTTTAAAAAATCAAAAATTTGATGTGACTTTTTCCGAATCAGTCGGTCTTTATATATTGTTAGGGGGAAAAAACAGCCAAACCAATTCGCATTTAGCAATAATTGACGTTTTGGTGTTAATTGCCAAAGGGGAGGTGCGATTAACCTGTTTTCGCTCCTCACAGATGCCTCACCTATAAAAAATTAGGCGGAACGTCAAAAAGTCATTCCGCCTAATTTTTTGTTTGTCCGTTATCACAGACATTTATTGAAGAAGGGCGAAGAGAAAAGTTTAATGTTCGATTTTATAATCAGCGAAGCGCAGGAAAAATTTCACCTAGGCGGTCAGGCGCGCGACGTGCTGAACGCCTTGCTCCGGCTGATAGCGAGCGCGGCGGGCGATGGGTTTCACGGTTTTATCGAAAGATTTTGCCGCACGGGTTCGTGCGACGCGGTTGTCTCTTGGATTCGGAACGGCGACAAAAGACCGATTTCAAACGAGCGGCTCGAAGCCGCCCTCGGCGCGAAGGCAATCAATTCGATTGCCGAAGAAACGGGAATTGACCGAACGACGGCAACGACCGTCCTCGGATTTATGATTCCGCGTGTGATTGACGCGCTGACACCGAACGGCGAGCTGCCCGACGAAAAGAGCGTTTTA
Organism: uncultured Pyrinomonadaceae bacterium; assembly: GCA_964237235.1. Classification (GTDB taxonomy): domain Bacteria; phylum Acidobacteriota; class Blastocatellia; order Pyrinomonadales; family Pyrinomonadaceae. Next base: position 64,801 of record CAXSGY010000014.1, on the reverse strand, counting down.
AAAACGATCAAACAATTTTCCGGCAATTCCGCCGCCAACGGCTTGATCGGCGGCAGACCGGCGGCAATTTCAAAATTCGTTTTATTGATTTCGCTGCTCGCCGTGTTGCTCGGCATCGTCGGATATTTTTTCTTACGCATTGATCGTCCGACGATCAATGCCGACAAGGTTATCAACCGGCGGTAAATATTACGGCGGCGGCGGTCAAAACCCGTCAAATAATATTTCAAAAATTAGCCGTAACGTAAGCAAAATTAAAAACAATGAGGAAAAAAGGAACTGTTTACCGGTGGAAAAAATGTTCGTCAGGCGGTCGGACGAACGAACCTTAAATATCAGACGTTCGCCGGATGTTAGAAATTTTATTGAAAAATAATTTCCCGATAAAAAAGCTCAAAAAAAATTCCAAGCCGACGACACTGATTTTTCCGGTCGGCTGAAAGATTGACAGAGCGTAAATAACCAAAGACTTCAAAAGCTATTCGTCTCGGAGTGCCGGTCGCCGCGTGATTATGTCGCGCGACGGCTAAAGACGAAGCGAAAACCGTTTGGTATCCGAAAGCTCTCCGCTCTGTCAAACTAAAAATTCGCTTCGAACGAAATCAACGCGGCAGATTTTGTTCGAGATTCGCCAAACCATAACCGAGAATCGCCATTACCGCGCCGAGTTCGCGTAAATCCTGCGGTTCGATTTTGTCGAGCGTGTCGGCGGCGGTGTGGTGATAATTGAAATACGTTCGGGTGTCGAATTGCGGCGCGAACGACGGAACGCCTTTTTCGGTCATAAAACTGATGTCCTGCCCGACTTCTTCCTGCGCGGTTAAAAGCCTTGCGCCCTGCTCGCCTAAAATTTTCGAGAGCGGCGCGAGAAACGGCAACGCTTCGCGTTTTCCGGCGAACTCAAAACCAATCGGATGCGTTGCGCCTAAATCCGATTCGATTGCCGCGAATTGTTTCGCCAAATTTTCTTCCGCCGCGTAAGTTCTGCCGCCCGCGCTGCCGTTTTCTTCGTTCATCCACGCAATCACGCGAATCGTCCGTTTCGGTTTGATTTTCAATTGTTTCAGAAGATACGCGACCTGCATCGAAACGGCGACTCCGCAAGCGTCGTCGAGCGCGCCCGTTCCCAAATCCCACGAATCGAGATGACCGGAAACGACGACGAATTCGTCGGGTTTTTCGCTGCCCTTCAAATCGGCGATGACGTTGTAGCTCGTCGCGTCGGGCAGAGTTTGCGGCGTTAAAAGCAGATTGATTTTGACCGTTCCCATTTTTGCCAGATAAGCGATTGTTTCCGCGTCTTCAAACGAAACCGCCGCCGCCGGAATCTTTGTTACATCGTCGGCGTAACGCATCGCGCCGGTGTGGACGAGACGATTCTGCGAGCCGCCCGCCGAGCGAACGAGAACGGCAATCGCGCCCAAGCGTCCGGCGGCAATCGCGCCGCCGCCGCGATACGCGACCGCCTGCCCGTAAGCCGCGCCGCCGTTACCCGATTCTTCCAGTTGCTTGTCGAATTTATTGTTGAATAGCACGATTTTTCCTTCGACGTTTTTGCGCCCCAACTTTTCGAGTTCGTCGAAACTATTGACGACGACGATTTCGCCGAGCAAACCGTTCGGGTTAGTCGCAATGCTTCCGCCGAGCGCGGCGACGACGATTTTCTGCGTCGTCCCTTTCGCCATTCCTTCAAATTCGACGAGTTCGGCTTTTTCTTCGCCGCGCACCCAATGCGGCACGGTTAATTTTTGCAGATGAACGTCGAGACCGAGCTTTTTCAGTTCATCGGCAACGTATTCGACCGCTCGCTGCGCCTGCGGCGAGCCGGACAGACGCGGACCGATATTGTTGGAAAGATAGGCGAGTTGTTTGTATGCGTAGTCGCTCTGCAAAGCCGCCGTCTGAATTTGTTTTAATTGCTCGAGCGTTTTTTCGCTGTAAAGCGAAGGTGTCGGTGTTGGTTGTTGCCCGAAGACGGAAAATGCCGTCAGAAAACAAAACAGGAACGGAAAAAAATTTTTCATATAGTTAATTTTTTCGGAAGAAAGCGCGGAAAAAATCGCGCGAATCACTCTTATACTTTTCCTTTGATTTTTCGCATTTTATCTTAACCGACAATTTACAACTTCCCAAATTGATTTTAGCGGCGTTCAACTCGATTGGAGCGGCGATAAATCCGCGCCGAACGCTTTCGTTCCGAAAATTTGAACATATTCAGCTCGGTCGGGAAGAAGAATTTGGCAAATCCTTCTTACTTTTTTTTTATTTTTTGATTTATGCCATAATACTGACGATTTACCGATAATTTTTTTGAGATGAAACAAATATGAAACGTATCATTCTTTCCTGTTTACTCGTATTGTTCGTCGCATCGGCGATGATTGCTCAAACGACTTTTACATTCGATAATTTGATAAAAGTCCGGCGCGTCGGCGATCCGCAACTTTCGCCCGACGGTCGAACGGTCGCTTTCACCGTCGGCGATGTGGACAAAGCCGCCAATCGAACTTCAACGCAGATTTATACGGTTTCGATCAGCGGCGGCGAGCCGAAGCAGATCACCAAAGATACGAAATCGAGCAGCGCGCCGCGCTGGTCGCCCGACGGCAAGCGCGTCGCTTACATCTGGAGCGGACAAATCTGGACGATGGACGCGGACGGCGGCGACCGCCAACAAATCACCCGAATTTCGAGCGGCGCGGCGAATCCGGTCTGGTCGCCCGACGGAAAAATACTCGCGTTTAATTCGGACATTTATCCCGAATGTCTGAGCGACGATTGCAATGCACAGAAAACCGCCGCCGAAGAAAGTGGCAAAATGCAGGCGAAGGTTACCGAAAGGCTTTTGTATCGCCACTGGACCGAATGGCGCAACACGAAACGCACGCACGTTTTCGTCGTGCCGAGCGGCGGCGGCATTGCCCGCGACGTAACACCCGGCGATTTCGACGCGCCGCCGTATGGAGCTTCGACCGGCACGGACTACGCTTTTTCGCCGGATTCAAAAGAGATTTTATATTTGAAAAATCCCGATAAAGTCGAAGCCGTTTCGACGAACAGCGATGTGTTCGTCGCGCCTTTGAGCGGCGGCGAACCGCGCAACATCACCGCGACAAACAAAGGTTACGAAGCGTCGCCGATGTTTACGCCCGACGGAAAATATATTTTGTATCGCTCGCAAAAAACCGAAGGCTTTGAAGCCGACCGCTGGCGCATTATGCGTTTTAACCGTCAAACCGGCGAAACGGTCGAGCTGACGCAGGGTTTCGATCAGCAGGCTGAAGAAATGACGCTCGCGCCCGACGGCAAAACCGTTTTTTTCACGGCGGGCGAACGCGGTTACGCGCCGATTTTTATGGTTCCGCTCGAACCTGATTTTCGTCTGCGAATTGCCACTCAAGTCAAAATGGCAATTCCCGAAGGCTATTTTAGCAATCTGAGTTTTACGCGCGACGGTAAAAATTTAGTTTTTCTTTCCAGTTCGATGACTTCGCCGGCGGAAATTTATACGGCTTCGACCGAATGGATATACCGTGCGCCGTCAACGGGCAATTATCCGAAAACAAATTTGAGCAAAGCGAACGCGCCGTTGAATTTGACGAAAGCCGAAGAAATCGAATGGACAGGCGCGGCGAATGCGAAAGTTCACGGCTACGTCGTCAAACCGATGAATTTCGACGCGTCGAAAAAATATCCTTTGCTCGTTTTGATTCACGGCGGACCGCAGGGCGCGTGGAATGATAATTGGGGTTATCGCTGGAATCCGCAGATTTTCGCCAACGCCGGTTACGTCGTTTTTATGCCGAACCCGCGCGGCTCGACCGGCTACGGGCAGAAATTCGTGGACGACATTTCGACCGATTGGGGCGGCAAAGCCGTCGTTGATATTACGAACGGCATCGCCGACGTTTTGAAGAAAAACCCGTATCTCGACAAAGACAGAATCGGCGCGGCGGGCGCGAGCTACGGCGGTTATATGGTTGACTGGCTTCTCGGACACAACACCGACCCGCGCTTTAAGATCAAAGCGTTCGTCTCGCACGCCGGAGTTTATAATTTGGAAAGTATGGCTGGCACGACCGAGGAATTATGGTTCGTGCGCCACGAATTCAAAGGAATGCCGTGGGAGAATCCGACGCTTTACAACAAATGGTCGCCGCATAAATTCGCCGCCAATTTCAACACGCCGACGCTCGTCACCGGCGGCGAAATTGATTATCGCGTGCCGGTCGATCAGGATTTGCAGCTCTACACGGCTTTGCAATTAAAAGGCGTTCCGTCGAAACTGATAATTTTTCCCGACGAAGGACACTGGATTTTGAAGCCGCAAAATTCCGAATTCTGGTATAAAAACGTTCTCGATTGGTTTGAGAAATATCTTAAACAGTAAATTGTTTTTTCAACAAAACTTCGCGCGGCGTAGAGAAAATAAAATTTTCTCTACGCCGCGTTTTTGGTTCATTCCTTTTTTATTATTTATGTCGAGCGATAAATGAAAGAGCCTTTCATCATTCGTTTGTCCGCAGTAACGTCTCGAAAGTCATCACCGTTTGCGTCCCGAATGAGATTTCCGACGAGAAATCGAAAATGTATGCCGCAAAACCTTGACACGAGGCGTATTTAGTGTCAGGAATAGATTATTCACAATATTTTACGGGGGTTTGAAAAACAGTGGCTTTCATCAGCAACGGTGTCGGAATCAGAGGCAAGAACGATTTTCAAGATGTAAAAATCGTTCAATGGATGCTTCAGACTGCTCAATATTATTACAGCACGAGAATCTTCAGTCGTGGTTACGGAATTCCCGAAAACGGGATTCTGGACATTGATACCGCCGCCGCGATTCAGGATGTTATCAATTATCCTAAACTTCTCAACGCCAATCCGCCTAAAAATTCTTTTCTGAATTCAACAAGTTGTATTTTTCCTAACGACGAAAATTATCGGTTTCTGGTTCGTTGCTCCATTAAACCTTTATGCGTGCCGTGCAGTACTAAAAGTATTTATTTCGACGATAACTCCGTCGTTCGCCAAGCACTTCAAGATAGAATAAACTTCATCACTTTTCGCCATATTGCTGAAACAATAGATAAGGAAAATATTTGTCGCACACTCACGGCAAAAGGCGTGACCGCGAGTAATTACTTGAAGGAACTGACGATCAAAGCATTTCTTGATGTAATTGCTTGGGCGGAAGGAACTGATACAGAGTATGAAGACGGAATTCAAACCGGCTACGATGTGATAATGGGAGACCGTCCTGATAAACCGAAACGGTTGGATGATCTGTCGGCTTATAAAGGAGGCGTTGCTTTGGGTAGATATCAGGCGATACCGGGAACGTGGAGAGAACAAGCAACCAAACTTGGATTGACGGACTTTACACCGGAATCGCAGGAATTGTTTGTCGTAGGTAAGTTAATTGATAGAAATATGGTCGAGCATATTATAAATAAGCAAATTGAGATGGCTGTAGAAAATGGAAGTCTGGAATGGGCAAGTTTTCCAAATCAAGCGGCATCAATAGCGGCGGGCGGCGATGTCAACACAACTCCAACAAGCGCGTTGAAATATTCGAGCGGACCAAAAAAAGGACAGCCGCAGCCTGCTAAACCATTGCGCTCCATCGTAAATAATTGGAAGGCAGCCTATAACGTATACATCTCCAAAAGTTAACAGAATTATGAAAAAAATTATTCTCTTTATCGTTTTTTTTATTTTTTTCTTTATTTTTGAATTTAACTGTAAAAAATTATCTTTCACCGAAGCGCAAATATCGCAAACCACCCAAGAAAGTAAGAATATTGAATTGATGAAAGCGGTCGAAAGCGAGAACATCGAAAAAACTGAAGAGTTATTAAAAAATGGCGCGAATCCTAACTATTCATATAAAATTTCCGAACAGCCTAATGATTCAATGTATCGAACATTATTAGGACTGACTGTTGACGGAAAAATAAGAGAGCGGGCAAATAACGTTATAAAAAAAGACAGCTATGTCGGCACAGATGAAAAACAATTAAAGATAGCTCGACTACTGTTGGAGTATAATGCTGATCCGAATAAGAATTTTTTTACCTTAGATAAAAACGGACAAGAAGATTATGTTTCGTCAAACCTCGGCAGAGCCGTTATCAATCAAGATATTCCGATGATAAAATTGCTAATTGAATATCACTCCGATCCCGAAAAAAATTCTTCAAGCCCGTTGACTAATTCTGCAAAAAGTAAAGAGGTTTTGGATTTAGTAATCGCCAGCGGCGTTGATATAAATCAACAAGACCCGACCGGATTTAATTGTCTGATGAGAGCAGCGGAAGCCAATGATGTCGAGATGGTAAAAGCAATCTTGGCATATCAACCGAATTTAGCCTTAAAACTAAAGCCGGTAAATAAGTTGTATAACTATAAGGAGCTAACAGCTCTGGAAATAGCAAAAATATGGGGACGCGAAAACGAAAATGAAATCTCAAAGCAAAAAGAAATAATCCGCTTATTGAAACAAGCAAGCGCAAAAAAGTAAAAAATGTATGCCGTAAAACCTTGACAGTTCGACGTTTCCGGCTAAAATAGAGAAATCACAACGCTTACGGGGGAAAATTAGCGTGGCTCATTTAAATCTGCACACCGGAAACAGAAATCACGGCGGCAAAAGTTTTTATTTCGAGATACAGGTCGGACCAAATTCTGAAACCGTCGAAAACTAGGTTAAAAGGCTTTTCGACATTATCGGTCTGCGCGACGACGCGACGATTAAGGCGTATGAACGCTTTACCGCACAGATTTTTTTCGCGCATATCGTCGGCAATGCGCGAAGCAACCCTGAAATCATCGCGCTGCTGAATAATCCGCACGGCAAAACGCACCACATCAAAGTTCACGTTTATCCCGAAGTCGTCGAACACTTAAAACGCTTTGGCATCAATCTTTTGCTCGGCGGCGACGGCAAAGCGACCTTTGACGGACACGCCCGGAGATTCGCCGAAAACGTCAAAAAATATCAGGATTTTACGCCCGCGCCGTCCGCGCCCGTGTCGCAATGGTCAACCGCCGACAAGCTCGGCGCAGTTATCCGCCGCGCCGCTCTCCAGTTGCCCGAAGAGATCGGCAATCAACTACTTTCACTGATCAGCCCGTTATCTTTAACGATTATGGCAGTGGTCGTCGTCGCGTGGGCAATCGGTCATTTTTCGCCGTCAGTGAAATCGCCGATGTTCTGCTGCTGCTCGGCGTGTTAGCAATGAGCGCGATGGCTGCACAAGCCGCCGAGCTGTTGGTAAAATTTGCGATCAAAACATACAACGCAACGACGGAAGAAGAATTAAACGAAGCGGCGAAATATCTAGCCGAAGCGATAGCGATGCTCGGCGTGCAGATCGTGATGGCTTTACTCCTTGAATCAGCCCCAAAAGTTCTTAACGAAGCGCGAAACAATATGAAAACAACCGCTACGCCGTTCACTCTAAAAACAATAGGTGAACCACCAATAACCGAAGGAAAATTGTTTTTTGAACCCGGTGAAGTATCAGTCAGCAAACATAACTTTCCCGGTGATACTGGGGGATTTACCGATCAATGGGGAAGAAGCGGAATAACATTTGGTAGAAACGCAACTCCGAAAGAAATTCAGATAGCAAAATTTCACGAAGAATTTCACCAATGGATGGCTCCAAAACTACAACCTTTTAAATGGCTGAGACAAACAAGAGCCGTTTTAAGAGCAAACAGCTACCTCAAATCCTATTTATTGCGTTATATAGAAGAGGCACTAGCGGAAACAACTGCCCGATTAAGAACAAACGGCTTTAATGTCCAAGATATTTTGGAGGGATTTGAATTTCCCTTAGGTGATGGCAAAGAAGGATATGTAACAGTTGCTAAAATGAAAACAGAGGTCAGAGGAATATTACTCGGTCCAGTAGTTGTTGGCGGAATGTGGATGAATGATTACTATTCTTATAAAAGAAATTGGTAAATAAAAGTTTGGTTAAAATGGGCATTATTTCATACTTTAAAGATTGTTACGACAAAAGTTTGAAAGCGACGGAAGGTTATGAATCCGTAGATATCTCTCTCGGTCATCTTAATGTCGATCAAATAAATGAAAGAGCTTGGGCAATTGCAAAGGAAAAAGAGTGGATCAGTCTGTCGAGTGATATTAGAACAGAAATTTATTTGATGCAATCAGATTATTCAAGCAAACTCCTTTGGGGAGTGTATTTCGTTCATTACTGCTCGGAGGATGAGAGGAAAATTCAACCTGACTTGATTTCTATTAGATTTGCTGTCGTGAGATTTGACGATGAAACCGGGGAAGTTGTTTTCGCAGACTATCTTAAAAGACTACAGCTAACGACTAAATGGATGATTTCCGATTTTCGTGAAAACGAATAACTGAACATCTTAAAATAAATTTGTGCTGTTTGCTCGAATCGCTGAAAGTTTCACTTGAGTGTGATTGCTGAACCTAAACACATTATTCTTTATAAACAAATGAAAAAAGGCTTCCGAAGTTTTTAATAAGCCTGAAGTTACGTCGAAGACTGGAAATCTTTCAGAACCTTTTGCAATCAAAACCATTGGCGAGCCGCCAACTACAAAAGGAAATTGGTTTTATGAGTTGCCTAAAATTAATGTTACCGAAAGGCATTTACACGCAGAAACAAATGTTGGCGGGAACACAATCAATAAAATCAGTTTCAACGATTCCGGCAAGAAAGCAATGCACAGTAAAATTGTTATTTTGGTCGAGCAGATGATTGAGGCGAAGAAAATTTTGCAGACGGCGCGGATGGATAAAGACAAGAATTATTATCAAGATAGCCGCATTGCGCTCGCGCCTGACGAAATAAAAATCTTTGAGGGCAATTAAACAGCTTACGATTTTATGGTTTTTTACTTTTTTTCTTCGACCGGTTGCAGATTTTTTTTCTTAAACTTTCGAGGTTTAGTTTCTGCCATTTTTCAGAATCGGCTCCCGGCTGGCAATTCCATTCGGCGCGCATTTCATTTAAATCTGTATCTGCGTTCTTAATTGTATAGACTGCTTTCCAGCCACAACGTTCGGTTGAATTATACGGATGCCGGATTGTTAATTTTTTCATCTGAGTGTCAAAATCCGCTGCGCCCGTTGGGTAAAACGAAACGAATCTTTGCAGAGGAACTTTCACGTCGTTTTTCTCGAATCGCTCAAACGATAAAAGATTGGCGGTTAAATTCGCTTCGTCAATAAAATAAAACAGGTATTGAATTAAATAAGCTCCGGCGCGGTTACAGCCGATTTCCAAAAGTTATTCGTTATCACCGAGCTTGTGAAACGGTATGTTCAACGTTTCGGCGTTTTCGTCTATTGCGTTGCCCGCCTCGCAAAATCCCTTCCAGCCGAGCGTTTCGCTCAACTTTAAATAATCCGCTTTCGTTAAATTTTTCTTTTTTAACTTTTCGGTTAATTTTATCGTTTTTGTTTCAGGTTTCGCGGCGTTTTTTTCGGCAGTCGGCGGTTGATTTACGTTTTGGTTAAATTCTTTGTTAACGGTTGAGTTATTTGCTGCAGCTCTTTGAACGTTGCTGGCGAAATCGTCTGCCGCGTTAATTTGACTGCTGCCGGCGGAAGTTTTGCAAGCCGCGACCGATTGCATAAATAAGACGAAGGCGACGGCGCAAACGAGAATTTTATTTTTCATTTTTATCTCCAGCGCATCGTCGCTCTGATCATCGTTTCAAAAGTTTTGGTTTAGCCCTGAATCGGTGTCGCCTGATCGTGCGCGGAGTTGACGACGTTGCGGGCGTTGTAATAATCGCAGACTTTATCGTGTATGTAATCGGGGAATTTTTGATTGACAATATACCAGCCGTTTCTTTGGTTTCGAGACCGCCATAGCGTAAAATGTGTCTGAAGCTCATAATTTTATACACTCTCGAAGTCGAATGCGATAATTCAACTAACAAGTCGAAATAAATTTAAGCGTTCGGTTCGTATTGAGCATACCGCGGAAAAAGAGGAAAAGGTTAAGAACTTTTTCGCTCTTAACCTTTTCCCCTTTTTCACTTTTCCACTTTTCCACTCTTTCACTTTCTACTGCGCTTTTTTGCCGGTAAAAGGCAACGGCGGCGCGCCGGGCATCGGGATCGTGATCGTTCCCTTCATCGAATCGCCTTCAACCGTTCCGTTGATGTTTAATTCCATCGCCTGACCTTGAATTTCGGCTTTCGCCGTGCCGATAAATTTGTTGCCCGCGACTTTTGCGTCGGCGATGTCGCCTTTGCCCATCATCGAATCCATCGAGCCGGAAACCTTCGCGCCGTCTTGTTTCAACGTCAAAGTTACGGGAAGCTGCTGACCTTGAAAATCAATCGTCAGATTCCATTTGCCGTTGACATCGGCGGTCGCGCCGGTGCTTACATTCGCAAAGCTCGCCGCATCGAGCGTTTTGCCGTCCGCGTCGAAAATTTCCAGCTTCTGCGAATACGGTTTGATTTGCGGCAGAATTTCGCCGACATCGCCGACGATGACGATGGCGATTTTGTCCGCCGTGACGTATTTTTTTGCCACGCGCTCGACATCGTCCAAAGTCACGGCATTGACTTTATCGCGGTAAGTTTGCAAATAATCCGCCGGTAAATCGTAGAGCTGCTGCGCGACGAGCATATTCGTTAAACCTTCCTGCGTTTCGGCGCGCAACGGGAAAACGCCGGTCAGATAACTTTTCGCGTCCTTTAATTCTTTTTCGGTCGCTTTCTCGTTGCGAATGCGGTTGAGTTCGTAGAAAAATTCCTTCAGAGAATCGCCCGTAACCGGCGTTCTGACTTCCGCCTTCGCGCCGAAGCCGCCCGCCAAACGCTTGGCTTCAAAATTTGAATACGCGCCGTAGGTGTAACCTTTGGCTTCGCGCAGATTCATAAACAGACGCGACGACGCGCCCGCGCCCAAAATCTGATTCATCACGAGAGCCGGAAAATAATCGGGATTGTTGCGCTCAATTGCCAGATTCGCCAAAACGATGTTCGACTGCAAAGAACCCGGACGGTCAACTAAAGTCAGCGTCGTCGCCGTCCGCGACGGCGGCGCGTCGAACTTCAACGTATCAACCGTTCCCTTTTTCCAACCGCCGAAAGCGTCTTTGACTTCCTTAATTAGATTTTCACGGTCAACGTCGCCGACGACGATCAGCGTCGCGTTGTTCGGCACGAATATTTTATCGTGAAAAGCCGCGAGCTTTTCGCGCGTGATTTTTTCGACATCGGCATCGGTCGGCGAACCCGCGCCGTATGGATGCGTTCCGTAAACGAGCTTTTCGATTCGCTCGTTCGCCAGAAAATCCGGCTGCGAACGCTCATATTTCAAATTTTCAATCGTATTTTTTTTATACAGATCGAGTTCGTTTTGCGGATACGACGGATTCAAAACCAAATCCGCCATCAGCTTTAAGATGTCCGAGCTGTATAAAGATAAAGCCGAAGCCGCGACGGTCGTGTTGTCTTCGCCCGCGCCCGCCGAGATGCTCGCGCCCAAACGCTCGATTTCTTCGGCGAGCTGTTTGCTCGTGCGCGTTTTCGTGCCTTCGTTCAAAAGCCCGGCGGTCGCCGAAGCCAAACCGTTTGAATCCTTCGGATCGTAAATCGTGCCGGTTTTAAATCCCAGACGATAACTGACGAGCGGCAAACGCCGGTCTTCAAAAACGACCACCTTCAAACCGTTCGGCAAAACGGTTTCAAACGGTTTCGGAATTTCAAACGCCTTCGGCGCGAGAGCCGCCGGAGCGGTTTTGCGAAAATCTTCATTCATATTTTTTTGAGCCAATGTGTTGATGCCAACGGTCGAAACCAAACCGGCAAGAGCTAATATTTTTAAAGCTTTTTTCATATTAATTTTCCCTCTTTTTTCAAACCGTTTTTTTAGTTTTCTCCCGCCGCCGTTTTGTCCGCTTTGCCGCCCGGCACGATGTCGAGCAGAACGCGGTTGTCGGTGTTCAGATATTTGTTCACCGCGTCTTTGATCTGCGTCGGCGTAATCTTCAGTAAATCGTCGAGTTCCGAATTAATGAGCGTCGGATCGCCGTCGTAAAGCGCGTATTCGGCGATTGACTGCGCTCTCGACATCGAAGACTGGCGCGAGCGCACCGCGTCGTTAATCAAGTTATTATGCAGCTTCTGCATTTCTTCGGCGGTCGGTCCGTTGGTCGCAATATCCTTGATTTCGTTTGCAATCGTTTCGCGAATTTTCGATAAATCCTTGCCCGGTTTCGGAATCGCAAAAATCAAAAACCCGGAAGGTCCGCGCCGCTCGTCGGTAAAGCTGACGAGCTGCAAAACCGATTCGTCGCCCTTCACCAATTTTTGATAAAGACGCGAGCTTTCGCCTTCGCTGATGATTTTTCCGGCGAGCGAAAGCGCGTCGAAATCCGGCGTGCGGCGTTGCGGAATTTTCCAGCCCAAAATAAATGCCGGAAACGGCGCGAGCGGATCTTCAAATTTTTTATAAGTCGCGGCGACTTCCTTCGGCTCGGTCACGTCAATCGCGGGCGGCTTCGGCTGTTTCGGAATCGTCGCAAAATATTTGCTCACCAAATCCTTCGCTTCTTTCGTATCGAACGCGCCGGAAACAACCAAAACGGCGTTGTTCGGCGCGTAATTGATGCGGAAAAACTCCTTCACGTCGTCAACCGTCGCTTCGTTCAAATCTTCCATCGAACCGATGACCGAATGCGCGTTGGCGAAATTTTTGTAAATCATCGGTGATAATTCGTTGAAAACTTTACCGAACGGCTGGTTTTCGCCGAGACGTTTTTCTTCCTGCACGGCGTTGCGCTGGTTGTCGAGATTTTCCTTCGTCACCGCCAACGAGCGCATTCTGTCGGATTCGAGCCAGAGACCGAGCGGCAACTGGTTAGCCGGCAACGCCTCGAAATAATTCGTGCGTTCGGTGTTGGTCGTGCCGTTCATCGTGCCGCCCGCGTTCGAGACGTATTGAAAATGCTCGGCTTTTTTGACGTTTTCCGAGCCTTGAAACATCATATGCTCGAACAGATGCGCGAATCCGGTGCGCCCCATCCGCTCGTTGCGCGAACCGACATCGTAATAAACCGCGACCGACACGACCGGCGCGGCATTGTCCTGATTTAAAACGACGCGCAAACCGTTATCGAGCGAGTATTGCTCGAGTTTGAGCGGTTGTAATTTAAAGTTTGTTGACATTTTCGTATCCTTTTTATTTTCCGTCATTTGAGCGAACGCGCCGGTCGCGAGTGAAATCGCCACTAAACCGCTTGCCGCCACAGACATAATTTTATTTTTCATTTTTTCAATGTTTTGTCAGAGTGAAACGTAGATTTATGAAATCATTTTACGTGCTAAAACGCAAAAGGTTTTGATTTGACTATTAGTGGAAGTTGTCGCGCGGAGCGTTGCCTCAAAGTCTTTCGGAAACGAATATTTCATTCCTCCGACTGAGTTGTTTGTTCGCGTTCCAGATTTTCTTTGGCAATTGCATAAAGCGCGGATTTGACCTGAAACGGTGTCAGCGCAGGATATTTTTCCAGCAGCAGCGCGATGATGCCGACGATGTGCGGGCAGGCGAAGCTGTTGCCGGTCAAACTTTTATAACTGTTGTTGAGCCACGGCGTGCGGATGTTAACGCCGGGCGCGGTCAGTTCGATGATTTCGCCGTAGCGAAAACCGAAGTTGAACGGGTCTGTGTCTTCGTGTTTGCTGACCGAAATCAGGGACGACGAAAAAACCGACGGAAACGAAGGCTGCGGCAGATTGTTTGCCGCCGCGACGACGATGCAGCCGGCTTGATAAGCGCGGTCGAGCAAATCGTGCAGCGGCGCGAAAAATTGCGGCTTGGTCGTTCCCAAACTTAAATTGATAATTTGATATTTGTTTTTGACGGCGTATTCGAGACCGGCGAGAAAGGCGATGCCGTCGCCGAGTCCGCCCGCGCCCAAAACTTTGATGCTGTAGAATTCGGCTTCGGGCGCGATGCGCGAAATTATTCCGGCGCACGCCGTGCCGTGTCCGGCGGAATCGCCGCCTTCGCATTTATCGAAAACAATGCGCTTGTTGTCGGCTCTGGCTTCGACCGATTCTTTAACTTTGCCGGTTAAATCCGGGTGATTAGTTTCGATTCCGCTGTCAATAATGGCGACGCTCACGCCTTTGCCGGTGCGCGCGCGCCACGTTTCGTCAATGTGAAAATACGCCGACGGCGAGATGTTTTCGCCTGCGTTTTCGTGTGTGTGATAAGCCCGAACCGTCGTCATATTTTCACTAAATAATGTCTGTCGAAAAAGGAGAACAAGTTTACCTCTTTCCGATGTTCCTAAAAACTCAAATAGCTCGCTTCCGTTTCCTGGTCGGAAAAACGCAGAATTGATTCTAAAATTTCCTTGCACATCTGCCGCTCGGCTTTGCCGCGCATAGCGAGTTCGCGCAGGGTCAGGGCAAGATCAATCATTTCCTTGTGCGCGCTCGTTTCGCGCAAATCGTTGAGCCATTCGCGGGCTTCTTCGAGCTTCAACTTTTCGTCGTCGGCGAGCATTTTGTTGCCCAAATCTCTGAACAATTTCGCCGATTCGTAGGCGTTGACCAGAGAGGCAACGGCTTCGGCGAACAGCGAAACTTTGTCCATCTCGGCGGACGTGAACGGCTCATACGGCGGGTCGCCGACGCGGTTGACGTATTCAAGAACGCCGATCACTTCGCCTTCGTAATGCAGCGGCGCGGCTAAAATCGTCTGCGTCGAATAGCCGGTTTGCCGATCAACTTCGGCGTAGAAAGAATCTTCGTCGCCGACATCCGCCAGAGCCATCGGTTGCCCGGAAGAAAAAACGAAGCCCGCGATGCCTTTGCCCGCCGGAACTTTTAAACTCTTCAAATGCTCGGCGACCTTGCCGATAGCCGACAAAAAACGCAGATCGCCGCCGTCGCCGTCGCGGATTAGAACCGACGCTTCTTCGGAATTCAGTTCGGCGGCGGAAATCTTCAAAAGATTTTCGATTGACAGAGACAAAGGCGCGGTCAAAGCGTTCGCCACGTCAACCGTTTCGACAATCGAACGTAATTTTGCTTCCAAATCGGTAAATTGAGCGTCGGACATAGAAAGGATTTTCGCTCACTTTGCCGTTTGTTTTCAAGCATTCGGACGCGATTTTCCGCCCCGTTCTTTTTTGCTGGAAAACCGCGCCGATTGCGCCTTTCCAGAACCGCTTGTAAAAATTGAATTTGTATTTTGCCGGCGGCGCGTTTTTCGAGGTTGCGTCCGGACGGATATTTTTGTAAGATTCGCCACAAAGCCGACAACAATATTTTCCGTTTATCTCCTTTTATGAAGAGAAATCTTTTTCATCTGCTCGTTATTTTCGCGCTTCTCGGAAACGCCGCCTTCGCGCAGGAAAAAGCGATTTCCCAACTGCCGGGCGGCGAGCCTTTTAAGATCGCCAGCGGTTCGTCGTTCGCCGCTTCGGTTCCGCAAATTAACGAAACCGTTCCGGCGAAAACGCAGCAAACGACCGACGGCGAACGTATTACCGACGATTTTAATGCCGCGCTCGAAGTGATCGGCGATAATTACGTCGAAGGAAAAAAACTCGACTACAACGAACTCGCCAAATCTTCGATGACCGCGATGCTCCGCGTTCTCGACCCGCATTCAAATTATTTCGATTCGAACGAATACGCCGATTTACTGACCGACCAGCGCAGCGAATATTTCGGCATCGGCGCGACGATTGTCAATTATAAAAAAGACGGCGTGTTCGACACCTATGTCACTTCGACCTTTCCCGAATCGCCCGCGTTCCGCGCCGGTCTGCGCTTCGGCGATAAACTCGTTTCGGTCAACGGCGAAGCGATGATTGGCAAATCTTCGGCTTACGTGCGCGATAAGGTGCGCGGCAAAAAAGGCACGATTGCCAAAATCGTCGTCGAACGCGCCGATTCTTTGAAGACGGAAACGGTTGAAATTCGCCGCAACCGCGTGCCGCAGCCTTCGATTCCCGACGCATATCTTTTGCGGCAAAACATCGGCTATATTGATTTGTCAGAAGGTTTCAACTACACGACTTTTGAAGAATTAAACGCCGCGCTCGCCGGTTTGCGCGAACAGGGAATGACTTCCCTGATTCTGGATTTGCGGGAAAATCCCGGCGGCATTGTCGAACAAGCCGTGCGCGTTGCGGAAAAATTTCTGCCCGCCGGCGACACGATTTTAACGCAGCGCGGACGTTTTCAGATTGACAACCGCGTCTGGAAGTCGGCGAACCGCCAGGCGGAAACGATGCCGCTCGTCGTGCTGGTCAACGACGGCACCGCGTCGGCTTCGGAAATCGTCGCCGGAGCTTTGCAGGATTACGACCGCGCTTTGATCGTCGGCGAAACGACGTTCGGCAAAGGTCTCGTGCAGAGCGTCATCAATCTGCCATACGGTTCGGGCTTGACTTTGACGACGGCGAAATACTACACGCCTTCGGGACGCTTGATTCAGCGCGATTATTCAAAAGGCGATTTATACGATTATTTCAATCACAAAATCTCTTTGACCGACGCGGAAAAATCCAAACAGGCAGCGAAAACCGTCACCGGACGAAAGGTTTTCGGCGGCGACGGCATTGCGCCCGACGAGCCGGTCAAAAACCAGACGATGAACGAAAACGAGCTGGCTTTGCTTGACCCTTTATTCTTTTTTTCGAGAGAAATCGGCGGCGGCAAAATCGGAAGTTTTGAAAATTATCGCGTCAGTAAACCGATTCAATTCGGCAAGCGCGTGCGCTCGACGGATTTTCCAGTGACGGACGAAATTTTCAACGCTTTTAAGAATTACGTTTCGAGCGCGAATTACCCGGAGATTTCGGCGGAGGCGATTGAGGCGGAAAAAGAATTTATCAAAACGCGGCTGCGCTATAACTTCGGCGCGGCGGCTTTCGGCAATGTCGCGGCGAATCAAATTTTAATCGAAACCGACGCGCAGGTCGGAAGAGCGATTCAAACTTTGCCGCGCGCCGGACAGCTCGCTTCGGCGGCGCGCAAAAGTCAGCAGAAATAAAATATATATGGTCTGGAGCGAGAAGCATCTTGCTTGCATTGTGCGCGAAGCCCAAATAAATGTTTCGCACGATTTTTTTAAGAAAAGTGAGCCACGAATTGCACGAATAGACACGAATTATTTTAATTAAACTTATTCGCGTCTATTCGTGCAATTCGTGGCTAAAAATTTTTAAGTTTATATTGTCAGACTATCCAAATGTCTCGCGCCCGTTTGATTCAGATTTGTCCGAATGTTTTTTCGCATTGATAGCGACGCTTAATGCAGGCAAGGACGTTTCTCGCTCCGGTCTGTAAAATCCGTAAAAACAAAAAAACCGCCGAGTCTCGTTCTCGGCGGGAAAAAGAAACAGGAGGAACCTGTTGGTAGACTTGTAAGCCGCGCTTTAATACTCAAAAAAATCAAAAAGGCTCGACTCAATAGCCTATTAAACTTGATGCCGCGTCCGGCAAGGCGGTTGCTTCGGGCGCGAAATTTTTTTTCGTTTTTTTGAATCCCCGTTTTCGCCTTTGACGAATTCCATCTCAAGAATTTATTAAGTCGAACCGACTATTGTTGAAGTTACTATTATAAGGAATAATTTTTGCATACCTTATTAGCAATATTTCCGGTCGAAAACGTCTTGAATTTAATCAAAAAATTTGTATCGTGAGCATTTACAAAAACTTATTTAGCCGATAATTCAGAAGCCGAAACATTAATTTATGAAATTCCGCTTTTCAATCTGCCTTTTACTGCTTTTGACGTTCGGATTCAATACGGTTCAGGCGGGAATTTTTGTAACAAATTCTAACGGCATCACGCTCACCGGCGCGGACGGCATCACACTGACCGGCGCAGACGGCATCGGGCTGACGGGTGCAGATAATTTTTTAAGCTATCAATCAAACGGCATCACTCTAACGGGCGCGGACGGCACTACTTTGACCGGCGCGGACGGCGTTAATTTGACCGGCGCGGACAGTTCGACTTATACAGGCACGAACGGAATAACTTTGACCGGCGCGGACGGCATTAGTTTGGTTGACGCAGACGGAATGGCTTTAAACGGCGTGGACGGCATTATTCTAACCGGCGCGGACGGCGTTGCGCGAAAAGCCGATTCGGTTGTCATTCGCAAGCCGAACGGCATCACTTTAACGGGCGCGGACGGCATTACTTTGACCGGCGCGGACGGAGTTGAGCGCGTTGCCGAAGACGGCATTACTTTGACGGGCGCGGACGGCATCACTTTAACCGGCGCGGACGGAATCACGTTGACGGGTGCCGACGGAATCACTTTAACCGGCGCGGACGGCGCGATTTCAAATTTGATCGCGCCGACCGGAATTACTTTGACGGGCGCGGACGGAATTACTTTAACGGGTGCCGATGGAATTACGATAAACGGCGCGGACGGCGTTGTTTTCACGGGCGCGGACGGCGACGGCATCACTCAATCAACCGGCTTGCAGAGCGTTGACCCCGAATTGGCGGTGCGGCTTAATCAGGCGACCGACGACAGCAGTATCAACGCAGTCATCGTTTTTCATCATTACCCGACCGACGGCGATTTAATGCAGCTACAGCAAATCGGCATCGCCGGCGGCACAAAATATCGCCGTCTGCCGTTTGTTTCCGTCACGACGACGCGCGGCAAGCTGCTCGCCGTTTCGCATCTTCCGCAAGTGCGCTCGATTTACGGCAACCGGACTTTGAATTTCAACGCTGATTCGTTTCTCGCGCAAACCGGCGCGTCGCGCGTCGCGGTTGACCGCGATTTGCAGATTAAAAATTACGGAATGCCCGTCTCCGGTCGCAACGTCACGGTCGCGCTGCTCGACACGGGCGTAAATTCGCAACACGCCGATTTAGCAAACCACGTCATTCAGAACGTGCGGCTCGCCGATACGCAGAGCGCGAGCGTCGGTTTTGCGTTTCCCGCGCCGATTGAAAATTTGCCGAATACCGATCCGGTCAGCGGACACGGCAGCTTCGTCGCCGGTCTGATTGCCGCGAGCGGCTCGAATTCGGGCGGAAAATTCAGCGGTGTCGCGCCCGGAGCGCAGATTTTGGGAATGAGCGCGGGCGATTTGAATCTGACATACGTTCTCGCCGGTTTCGATTATCTGCTTGACCGCGGCGCGAGCTACAATGCCCGCGTCGTCAATTGCAGCTTTTCCGCCGACACCGTTTTCGATTTTAACGATCCGGTCAACATCGCCACCAAATTATTAACGGAAAATAACGTCAGCGTCGTTTTCTCAGCCGGAAATAACGGTCCGGGCAACGGAACTTTGAATCCGTATGCCGCCGCGCCGTGGGTGATCAGCGTCGGCGCGACCGATGAAAAAGGCAAACTGGCGGGCTTTTCATCGCGCGGCATTTTCGGCAGCCGTCAGTTTAGCCCGACCTTGGTCGCGCCCGCCGTCAACGTAGCGAGCCTGCGCGCGACGACTTCGCAGACGGGAATTTCAGGCATTGCGAACGGCGCGGACACGACGCGCCTGACACCGGGCGAACTTCCCTTCTACACGACCGCCAGCGGAACTTCGTTTTCCGCGCCGCAGGTCGCCGGAACAATCGCCTTGATGTTGGAGACGAATCCTAATTTAACGCCCGCGCAAATTAAAAACATTTTGCAAAACTCGGCTACGCCGCTGCCGCCGTATTTCCGGCACGAAGTCGGCGCGGGAATGTTAAATGTTTACGCGGCGGTTTTGCAGTCGGCGTTTGCTGCTCGCCGGATGGGTATTTTCCGCAGCGTTCTCGAAAGAAAAATCGTCAGTTTCGCCACTTCCGACACGCAGAATTTTTCCGGCACGGTCGCGCTCGGCTCGACCGTCGAAACGCCGGTTAACATTTCGAGCGACGCGGTTCAGTCAACGGTCAAAATCGCCTGGGGAAATATTTTCACCACGAGCGATCTGGCTTTGAAATTAGTTGACGGAAGCGGCAACGTCGTCGGTTCTTCAAATTATCTGAACACGCCCGGCTTTACCGGCAAGCGCGAACAATTGACATTGAATAGTCCGCCGACCGCGCTGCGCTCGG
This sequence comes from uncultured Pyrinomonadaceae bacterium, assembly GCA_964237235.1. Classification (GTDB taxonomy): domain Bacteria; phylum Acidobacteriota; class Blastocatellia; order Pyrinomonadales; family Pyrinomonadaceae. The sequence goes on along the minus strand of CAXSGY010000014.1, from coordinate 44,727 downwards.
TTGTCAGCCATACCGCCGGAGTCGGAACGAATCAGGAATTTTTCGGCAGCGTCCAAACGACGCGGGCGCAGATCGTCGCTTTGAGCGATATTCAAACGCTTTCGCCGCAGACGCAGGCTTTAATCAAAGAAAGTCTCCGCTCGTTCGAGATGCTGCCCGAAGGAAGACGATTTCGACCGTTCGGAATCGTTTCCAGAAACGATTTAGCGAATGCTTTTATTCGCGGCGGTCGCGTTCCGCAATATCTCGCCGGCAATCCGCTGTATTTGGACGTGACCGATTTGACGACCAGAATCGCCGTCGAAAGCGTGCAAAAATCGCCGAACGGAAAATTAATTTTCGACGCATCCGACACGCAATTCCGACCGGACGAGGCGGCAACCAGATTAATCGCCGCCGTCGCCTTGGTCAAAGCCGCAAATCTGCAATCTTCGACTTATACGGCGACGCTTCCGTTAACGTTAATTGACGCGAATCAAATCCCGACCGAATGGCGCGGTTATGTCGCCGTCGCTCTGCAAAAAGGTTTTCTCTCGACCGGCAACAACCGGTTTTCCCCGAACAACGCGCTGACGCGTCTCGAACTGGCGCAGGCTTTGTTAAAGTTAAACAAATTGACGATTGAGTAAGCAATACGGCAACGCTGACGGTAAATTTTGAATACTTTACTTTAGGAATTTTTCTGTGCTTGTCTCTGAGCCGACACCGCAACGAGTTTCATTTGTTGCGCGTGTAAATTTTTGCCCCCTGTTGCGAATTCGAGTATTGACATTCGCATTCCAAAACTGCGCTTTTGCGTCTCTGACATCAATTTTCATTTTCTTTCGGAGAAAAGCTCAAAATGAAAAATTGAGAAATCAGAATTGACGAAAATTGGGGCGATTGTTTCGACTGAAAATTTAATTCGCCGTTATTGTTGAGTTTTTGTTCCCGCAAAATCATAAGTTACATAAAGATTCAGCGCGTTTTCCTTGATTTCCGAACGGACATCCTTGACGCGCGCCTGTAAATTTCCTTCGGTCGCGGCAATCGGCAGATTCAAGGCGATTTGTTGACCGCGCAAAATGACAATCGGATTGACGCGGTTGTTAATCGTCGTCTGCACGAGCGGCGTAACGAAACCGCCGACGGCGGGCAGAACGCCGTCGAGATTAACCGTTTCGACATTAATTTGTCCGAAAACCGTTTGCTGCGCTGCGTCGTATCGAAGCTGTAAATTCGCCTGCGCCCAGCCGGTAAAATTGATGCATTGACCCAAAACGGAAGTGCTTCCGCTGAAAGCGAGCGGCGCGGTGATTTTGCCGTTTTCGAGCCGCACGCCGGTTTTCACGCCGCTGCCTTCGGGCTTGAGCGTGATTTTCCCGTCGCAGCCCGCATCGTTTTGCAGAACGAAACTTGCCGTCTGCGGCTGGATTGTTCTGTCTCGATTATTTTGTCCGGTTAATTTCAAAGGAAACGCGGGCGCGTTCATATCGCGAAAAATCGTCGCCAGAACGGTGTCGAAAAATTGCTGGTTCAAAACGACGCTCGCCGTTCCCGGCGGCAAACCATTTGCGTCGGGCGGCTGAATCGGAACGCCCGGCAACTGCGCGGCTCTCGGCGCGCCGCCGAAAATGTAAAAAATCAACGCGCCGCCGATCAGCAAACCCAAAATCGTGCCGAGTAAAAACGTCAAAAATTTGCTCATAATTCCACCTCCGGCGCGATTTTTTTCGCGCTTGAAAATCCTACTGATTCGGTGTCGGAGCAGTTTGCGCCGATTTTAAAAGCTGACCGAATAATGTAACGGCGGCGTTAAAAACAAGATCAACCTGCGATTTGATTTGTTCGGGCGCGACTTTTTGAAATTCGGTCGGTTCGGCAAATAAATTCTGGTCGGCGACGCGGCGAATGTTGCTCATTTCGGTGATAAAATTTACACCTTTGATGCCTTGCACGTCGCCGTTTTGCGATTCGGAATTGGTTGTTGAACGAAGCGGCAAGCCGGTTTCCTTGTCAACCAAAACCGTTGATTCGGTAGCAACCGTTCCGGCTTTGGTCTGCGTGTCGGTCGTCGCGCCGTAACGATATTTAATCGCGTCGCGCCCGTCTATTTTTTCCTCGCCGACTTTTTCCACGCCTTTTAAATTTTTAACCTGATTGACAATTTGTTCGGGCATCAACAAACGGCGCGGGTCGAAGCCGATTGATTCCTTGTTGATTTCGGCGTATGTTTGCGGTTTGGCGAGACGACGAATTGTTTGCCGTCGCGTTCGAGATAAATCAATTTTTCGCCGTTCGGCAAGCTGAATTCCATCCGGCGGTCGCTGCCGTTGCGAGCGACTTCGGCTTTGAGCGGCGGCACGGCGAGATTGTTCGCGCCGGAAACTTCAAATTTTAAAGCGACCGTCGCCTGATACTGTTCGGGTTCTTTCGTTTCGACAATCGAGCCGGTCGAACTCGTCATATTCGCGTTTGAAACATTCGCGTTCATCAAATTTGAATTCACAATCGAATTGCCGTTAACGTTTGAAATATTCGCGTTTGAAATATTCGCGTTCATCGTCGCGATATTCGCGGGCATCTGACACGCCGGAACGAAACAGCCGATTACGAACACCGATAACCAAATCGCTTTCTCGAATTTATCACGCATAAAATTCCTCCTTTTTCCTTTCAATTTCTTCCTCTGCGTCTTTGCGCCTTTGCGGGAAATAAAAATCGGTTTCCCGCAAAGGCGCAAAGACGCAGAGGAAAATCAATCGAAATAGTCATTAATAGCCGACTGCTTCGCCGTCGCTTCTCGAATCAATCGCGCCGAGCCGCACGCCGGTTTTTTCTTCGACGGCGATGCCGGTCGCCGACGCGACGAAGCCGGGTTTATCCACGAATTTATGTCCCAATTTTTCCAACGCCGTTCGGGTGTCGGGCGACATTCCATACGGCTCGAAAAGAATTTCGTCGGGAAACCATTGATGATGGATACGCGGCGCGTCAATCGCCTGCTGAATCGTCATATCGTGGTCAATCATATTGATGACCGTTTCTAAAACCGCCGTGATAATGCGCGGTCCGCCGCGCGCGCCGAGCGCGAACCAGAGCGAGCCGTCTTTCCGCAAAACAATCGTCGGTGTCATCGAAGAAAGCGGACGCTTTTTCGGCTGCACGGCGTTGTTTTCGCCCTGAATCAGCCCGAACATATTCGGCTTGCCGGGACGCGCCGCGAAATCGTCCATTTCGTCGTTGAGCAAAACGCCCGTGCCTTTGGCAGTGACGGCTGAACCGTATAAATCGTTGATTGTATAAGTATTTGTCACGACGCTGCCGTCTTCGTCAACGACCGTGAAATGCGTTGTTTCCATCGGCTCTTTGCCTTTCAATTCGCCGGCTTTGATGTCCGCGCTTTTCGAGGCTTTGGTTAAATCAATCGTTTCCGCGCGTTTTGCGGCGTAATCTTTGGAAACAAGCTCGGCGACCGGAACTTTAACGAAATCGGGGTCGCCCATAAATTCGGCGCGGTCGGCGAACGCGCGGCGCAGGGCTTCGGTCAAAACGTGATATTTTTGCGACGAATTATACTGCATCGCCCGCAAATCGTATTTTTCCAAAATATTCAGACATTGCAGCATCACGATGCCGCCCGAACTCGGCGGCGGCATCGTGATAATTTCAAAGCCGCGATACGTGCCGCGCAAAGGAACTCGTTCCTTCGGCTGATAATTTTTCAAATCTTCCAGCGTGATCAAACCGTTATGCGCCCTCATATCGTCGGCGATTAATTTTGCCGTTTCGCCTTCGTAAAAACCCTTCGCGCCGCTTTTTTCGATTCTCGCTAAAGTATTGGCTAAATCCGGCTGTCTGAGCGTGTCGCCTTCTTCGTAAAATTTGCCGCCGTTTAAGAAAATGCGTTTGCTGTCTTCGTAATTTTCAAGATTTTTTTGATACGACTTGAAAAGATTCGCCAGCCGCGCCGATAAAACATAGCCGTCGGCGGCGAGCCGGCGCGCCGGTTCGACCAATTGCGCCCAGGTCAATTTTTTCGAGCCGTATTTTTGAAAAGCGTAATCAAGTCCGGCGGGCGTTCCCGGCACGCCCGAAGCGCGATAACCGACGGTCGAAGAACCTTCACCCTTGAAAAGCTCGCCTTTATCGTCCACGAAAACATTGCGGCTCGCCGCGCCCGGAGCCATCTCGCGATAATCAATCGCGGTCGTTCTGCCGTCTTTAAATCGAATCAGCATAAAGCCGCCGCCGCCCAGATTTCCGGCTTCCGGGTAAACGACGGCGAGCGCAAACGCGACGGCGATGGCTGCATCAACCGCGTTGCCGCCTTTTTTCATCACTTCCGCGCCGATTTGCGAGGCGAGAACGTGCTGCGAAGCGACCATCGCGTGTTTGCCGCGCGCCGCATCGCGCCGCGCGGCGAAAATATTCGTCGCGGTCGGAATAAAAGATAATTGAAATGACATAATAAAAAGGAATGCGGCGATTTTTCGGATGATTTTCATAACGATTTTTTCGAATTTGCGGAAAACTTCTGTTTCGTCAATATACAAAAATAAAAGCGCGTCTCCAAGTATAAAAGTTGTTCGCGCGACGCGTTGAACATTAAAAATTATCGTTATGCCGGATGTTTTCTTGGCAAATTTCTAAAAAAATTGTAAAATCATTCGACTATTGAATATTTATTTATTCTTTCTAGCCTTGGTTTCTACAAGGGCAGCTCAAACTCGTTAATAAGTGATCGGAGTACAATCAAATATATGAAAAAAATAGGTTTATTAATTTTGCTTTTAATCGTCTCGCTCTCCGGCGCGCCTGTTTTCGCGCAACGGATAAATACAATCAAAACAAACAGATTTACTATCAAAAAAACTCCGGTCAGCTATGACGGCGTGGAGGCTTTCTCGGACGGAAGCGGCGCGTGGGTTCAGTGGCGCACAGAAAAGGAAGTGAAAAATCTCGGTTTTTTTGTTTACCGAATCGTCGGCGACGAAAGACAGCTCGTTAATCAGGGATTGATCGCCGGCAAAGGCTTGCTTGACCGCACCGGAAATACGGACGGCGGCAGCTATTCGTTCTTCGACACGGCGGGCGACGCGAATTCGAGATACGTAATCGAAAACGTCAATGCCAGCGGCGCGCGCTACGATTCGGATTTGATTCAAACGCAATATATTGACGATTTGAAACGAGTCGCCGGCGCGTCTTCGGAAGAATTGATGAATCAGTCGAGAAGCGCGAATCCAATCGCGCAGGGCAACGAATCGGTTTTACCGAAGGATTTAGCCGAAGAAGCCGCCGGTTATTCGCAAGCTCCCGACCCGGAAAAACAGCGTTGGATCGCGGCACAGAGCGGCGTAAAAATCGGCGTAAAAACCGAAGGTTTCTATCGCATTTCGCGTGCTGATTTGCAGAGCAACGGTTTCGATGTCAATCAGCCGACCGAACGATGGCAGCTTTACGCCAATGGTATCGAGCAGGCGATTAACGTCGGCGCGGGCGGCTCGTATATCGAGTTTTACGGCAAAGAAATCGACGCGCTCGAATCCGAAGTTCAAACCTATTTTCTCGTGGTCGGCGCGGACAACGGCAAGCGTATCGGCACGACGACACGCCGACGCATCTCGGCATCGGTCGTTTCCGACGGCTATGCGCAGTCTTTTTACAAACGAGAAAGAACGACTTATTCACAGAATATTCGGAACGGCGACGGCGAAAATTTCTTCGGATCGTTTATCGCCAGTTCGCCGGTCAGCATCAATTTCAGCGTAACGGGCGTTAATTTCAATTCGCCGACCGCTTCGATTGACGTGGCGGTGCAGGGCGGAACGACCGTTCCGCATCAAACGCGGGTGTCGCTGAACGATACCGTCGTCGGCGAAATGAGCGGAAACGAATATGATTTGATGAAAAAGAACTTCGTTTTCCCGACCTCTCTTCTGCGCGAAGGCGCGAATGTTCTCAAGCTGCAAACATTTGACAGCGATTCGGATATTTCCTTTTTCAGTTCGCTGAAAGTTAATTTTGCGCGGAAATACGTCGCCGACCAAAACAAACTTTCCTTTTACACGCCGAACTACAAGGCGAATTACATCGAAAATTTCAGCTCGCCGAACATCCGCGTGTTTGATTTAACGAATACGGACGCGCCTTTACTGATTACCGGTTTGAACGTCGAAGCGAATAACGGAACTTATCGCGTATATCTGCCGTCGAATCGCGGTCGCGTGATGTATGCGGTCGAAGATTCGGGACTCGCGCAGCCTTTTTCGCTTAAGCCGAATAATCCTTCGACTTTATCAACTGCCGCCAACAACGGTGAAATGATAATTATTTCATACAAAGATTGGCTGACGCAGGCGGAAAATTGGGCAAATTACCGCCGCGCTCAGGGAATGATTGTCAAAGTCGTTGACGTTGACGATATTTTCGACGAATTTAACTACGGCATTTATAACGCCGATTCGATTAGAAGTTTTCTGAACTATGCGAAGACCAACTGGACAACTAAACCGAACTACATTCTGCTGCTCGGTGACGCTTCGTATGACCCGAAGAATTTTTTAGGCACGACCACTTACAATTACGTTCCGACCCGAATGGTTGACACGATTTACACCGAAACGGGCAGCGACGATACTCTGGCTGATTTTAACAACGACGGTTTGGCGGAAATTCCCATCGGCAGAATTCCGGCGCGTGACGGGGCGACCGTTACATTGCTTTTGAATAAAGTTACCGCGTTCGAGCAGAATCTCGGAACGGGCAGCACGCAGGGCATTAACCGCGGCGCGCTGTTCGCCAGCGATATACCGGACGGCTATGATTTTGAAGGCTTAAGCAGTCGTGTCGCTTCGCAGCTTCCGGCGAGCGTGCCGCGCGTCGCCGTTAACCGCGGACAGACCAACGCCCAGAGTTTGCTGCTCGATCAGTTAAACAGCGGCAAATTTATCGTTAATTATTCGGGACACGGCAACGTCGGCGTTTGGGCGGCAAATACTTTTTTCACCAGCGCGCTGGCGGGACAGTTGACCAACGGCGGCGATAAATTATCAATTTTTACGATGCTGACGTGCCTGAACGGTTATTTTATCCAGCCGACCGACAGCTTATCAGAAGTGCTTCTGAAAAATCAAAGCGGCGGCGCGGTCGCGGTTTGGGCTTCGACCGGTTTGACCACGCCGGACATCCAGGAAGTAATGGCGACGCGTTTTTACAGCCAGTTAACGGCGGGCAGCATCACGCGGCTCGGACCGTTAATCAACGACGCGAAATCAACTATCAATTACGGACGCGACGTGCGTTTGTCGTGGGTTCTGCTCGGCGACCCGACTTTGAGAGTTAAATAAATTCGCGTGAAGCGGATTTATTATTAATTAAATGTTTTTCATGAAAGCTCCGCGTCAACAAATGCGGAGCTTTCGATTTGAAGCGTCTGTTTATTTTTGCATCGCTCTAAAAACTTTTGAGATTTAATCGAGAACCCTCGAAGGAAAATTTCGCGCTTGTTCGGCGCGTTTTTTAATTTGAGCGCAGAAAATTGTCTGTCGCGCGGGTAAATGCGCGCCCGCTTGAAAGATGCCGTCCGATTGAAATATGTCCGGCGAAAATTCGACGATTTGAACTTATTCGCCGGATATTCGACGCAAAGTTTTTTGTGGTAAAATTTTAACGAGGTGAAATGATGATGGCAACGGCACGAAATATTCACAGATTATCCGCTTTAATGCCGGTTCCATACACCTTGAGTTTTGGCAAATTGTCGGACGAACAATTTGAAACGGTTTGCCGCAAACATCCCGATTTAATGTTTGAACTTACCGCTAAAGGAGAATTGATTATTATGCCGCCGACGCTACCTGACACAGGTTGGAAGAACAGCGAGCTAAACGCTGACGTTACAATCTGGAACAGAAAAGCCAAAACAGGTATAGTTTTTGATTCTTCAACCATTTTCACATTCCCAAACGGCGCGAAACGCTCGCCGGATGTTGCCTGGATTGCTCGTGAAAAATGGGACGATTTTTCTCAGGAAGAAAAAAAGAAAGTCTCGAAAATTACGCCTGATTTTGTGATCGAACTCCGTTCTTCAACCGACACTGTCAAATCCTTGCAGGCGAAAATGCGCGAATATATCGAAAACGGCGTGAAACTCGGCTGGCTGATTGACCCTGAAAATAAAACGGTTCAAATTTACCGCGCCAACGGCGAAGTCGAGATTTTGAAAAATCCTGAAAGACTTTCGGGCGAGGACGTTTTAGTCGACTTTGAACTCGATGTGCGGGAGATTTTTTAGATTGACTCGGCGCGTTTTAGGCGATAATATTTAATTTTAGAACGTGGTGAGTTACGGCGACTTGCGACCACGAAAAAAAATCGCTAAAAAGCTAAGAGTTTCAATTCAATAATTCTTAAAGAAAACTCTGCGCTTGTTTGGCGCGGAGTTTTTTATTTCTGAGATTTCAAAAAAACGAAATTGTTTATGAGCGAAAAGCAAAAATACATTTCCGCTTTAGGCTATGACTGGCTGACCGGATTTTACGATCTGGCGGTTAAAATAATGATGCCGGAAAAGAAACTTCGCTGCCGCTTGATTGACGAGCTTGCGCTTGAGAAAAATGACAAAGTTTTGGAGTTCGGATTCGGCACGGGACAAAATTTGATTCTCGCCAAACAAAGATTAAACGAAGCGGAAATCGCCGGTTTGGACATTGACCCGAAAGTGAAATCAATCGCCGAGCGCAAAATTAAACGAGAAAATTTGGAGATTCCGCTTTTTTTATATGACGGCGGAGTTTTTCCGTTTGCGGACGATTCATTTGATAAAGTTTACAGTTCGCTGGTTTTTCATCAACTCGAAACCGGTACGAAAAAACGTTGTCTGCGGGAAATCAAAAGAGTGTTAAAACCTTTAGGAAAGTTAATTGTCGGCGATTGGGGCAAGCCGAAATCGAAGTTAATGCGTTTCGCTTTTTACGGCATCCAAATTTTGGACGGCTTTAAAACGACCGACGATAACGTCAAAGGTTTGCTGCCCGGATTTATGACCGAATGCGGATTCCGCAACGTCGAAGAAATCGGTTATTTGAATACGAGCGTCGGTGCGTATTGTTTTTATAAAGCTGATAAATAGAAATAGTTATATGAGCAAGTTTTTAGAATTATTAAAAGAAAAAGTCGTCGTGTTTGACGGCGCAATGGGAACATTTCTGCAGTCGAAAAATATTTCGATTGAAGATTGGGGCGGAGCGAATTTTGAAAATTGTTCGGAAAATCTGCTTTATACGCGACCTGATTTAATTGAGGAAGTTCACAAGGGATTTTTAGAAGTTGGTTGCGACGTAATTGAAACTAACTCTTTCGGCGGCGGTTTGGTTGTTTTGAAAGAATTTGGAATTGCCGATAAAGCCTACGATGTCAATCTTAGAGCGGCGCAGATTGCGAAGCGTCTGGCAAATGATTATTCGACAGTAAATCAGCCTCGTTTTGTCGCCGGTTCGATGGGACCCGGCACGAAACTGCCGACGCTCGGTGATATTTCTTATGACGATCTGAAAAAATCTTACGATGAACAAGTTCGCGGGCTTTTTGACGGCGGCGTTGATATGTTTATCGTCGAAACCTGTCAGGATATTTTGCAGACGAAAGCCGCGCTGGGTTCGATTTTTGAATTTTTTGAAAAGCAAAAAATAAAACTTCCCGTTATCGCGCAGGTCACGATTGAAACTTTCGGAACGATGCTCAACGGCACGGAAATTTCCGCCGCGCTGACCGCGCTCGAACCGTTTCCGATTGATATTATCGGAATGAACTGCGGGACAGGTCCCGATCAGATGACGGAAAATGTTAAGTATTTGTGCGAAAATTCGCCGTTTCCCGTTTCCGTTCTGCCGAATGCGGGAATGCCCGAAGTCAAAGACGGACAGCAGTTTTACACCGAAACGCCCGAAGATTTTTCTAAAAAAGTCGAGCATTTCGCCAAAGATTTCGGCGCGAACGTCGTCGGCGGCTGTTGCGGAACTTCGTTTGAACATTTGCGCCAGGTTATTGCGAAAATGCAGAATGTTTCTCCGAAAAACCGCGACGCGAAATTTACTCCGTCGGCGAGTTCGATTTATTTCACGCAGCCATACACACAGGACAATTCGTTTTTGATTGTCGGCGAAAGAGTGAACGCCAGCGGCTCGAAAAAAATGCGCGATTTGCTGCAGGCGGAAGATTGGGACGGATTAATAAAACTCGCCAAAGAACAGGAAAAAGAAGGCGCGCATATTTTAGATGTCAACGTGGATTTCGTCGGGCGCGACGGCGTGGCGGATATGCACACGCTGGTTTCAAAATTGGTGACGAACGTCAAAATTCCGCTGATGCTAGATTCGACCGAATGGCAGAAAATGGAAGCCGGTTTGAAGCTCGCGGGCGGCAAATGTATTTTGAATTCGACGAATTACGAAGACGGCGAAGAAAGATTTTTAAAACTTTTGGACATAGCGAAAGAATATGCGGCAGCGGTCGTTATCGGTTTGATTGACGAAACCGGAATGGCGCGCTCTGTTGAAGACAAGGTAAAAATTGCGCGACGCGCTTACCGACAGGCAACGGAATTCGGCATCGAGGCGCACGATATTTTCTTTGATCCGCTCGCTTTGCCGATTTCGACCGGCATCGAAGAAGACCGCGAAAATGCGAAATCTACTATTGAAGCGATTAAAATCATTCACCGGGAAATGCCCGAAGCGAATATTATTTTAGGCGTTTCCAACGTCTCGTTCGGCTTAAATCCCGCATCGCGCATCGTTTTGAATTCGATTTTTCTGCACGAATGCGTCGAGGCGGGAATGAATTCGGCGATTGTCAACGCTTCAAAAATTTTGCCTTTGAATCGTTTCAACGAACACGAAATTGATGTGGCTTTGGAATTGATTTACGACAAGCGCAAATTTGAAGGCGACATTTGCATATACGATCCGCTCGGCGAATTTACGAAAATGTTCGAGGGCAAGACGGCGAAATCAATGAAGGTTGATACGTCGAATCTTTCAATTGAAGAAAAACTCAAACATCACATCATTGACGGCGAAAAAATCGAACTCGAAGACCATTTGAAAATCGCGCTCGAAAAATATCCCGCGCTCGAAATCGTCAACGATATTCTGCTCGACGGAATGAAGGTCGTCGGCGATCTTTTCGGCAGCGGACAGATGCAGTTGCCGTTCGTTTTGCAGTCGGCGGAAGTGATGAAAACCGCGGTCAAATTTCTCGAACCGTTTATGGAAAAAGTCGAAGGCGAATCGTCAAAAGGCGTGATGGTTTTGGCGACCGTCAAAGGCGACGTTCACGACATCGGCAAAAATCTGGTTGATATTATTTTGACCAATAACGGCTATCGCGTTCATAACATTGGAATTAAACAGACAATCGAAGATATTCTGCATAGCCTCGAAGAAACCAAAGCCGACGCAATTGGAATGAGCGGCTTACTCGTCAAATCAACTTTGGTGATGCGCGACAACCTCGAAATAATGAACGAACGCGGCATCAACGTTCCAGTCATTTTGGGCGGCGCGGCATTGAACCGTAAATATGTTGATAACGATTTAGTGCCGCTTTATGACGGTAAACTTTTCTATGCGCGCGACGCTTTCGACGGCTTGCACGCGATGGATAAATTAACGCAGAAAGTTTCAAATGTGGAGAGCGCGGAGAGCGCAGAAAAAGCAAAATCGGTTTCGGCAGGTAACGGTTCAAAAGATGTTTTAGATTCTGAAATTATCGAAACCGTGACTGATTCGGAAGATTTGGTCGGCGAAGATGCGAAACTCGGAATGGCTGCTGCACGAGTCAATCAAAGGACGAATGACGACGGACAAAAAACGAAACACACGACAAAATCAGCGGTTTCAAATAATGTTCCGATTCCGACTGCGCCGTTTTACGGTTCAAAAGTCGTCGAAATTAAAGACCTGAACAAAGTTTTCGCATTCATCAACGAAACCGCTTTGTTCAAAGGTCAATGGCAATACAAACAGGGGCGCAAAACGAAGGAAGAATACGAACAGACTTTGAACGAAACCGTTTATCCGAAATTTAAGGAAATAAAGAATCAGGCAATCCGCGAAAAACTGCTCGAAGCGAAATTGGTTTACGGCTATTTCCCCTGCAATTCGGAAGGCAACGATTTAATCATTTACCAGGACGACGAAAAAACGGAAAGATTACGCTTCACGTTTCCGCGCCAGCCAATCGAACAGCGCGGCGGCAAAAATTTATGTTTAGCCGATTATTTCGCGGCGAAAGATTCGGGCAAAATTGATGTCGTCACCTTTGATTTGGTGACAATGGGACGCAAGGCAAGCGAACACGCGCTCGAACTTTTCAAAGCCGACAATTACACTGATTACCTTTTATTCCACGGTCTTTCGGTCGAATCGGCGGAAGCACTCGCCGAAATGTGGCACAAACGCATCCGCGAAGAATTGGGAATTGCGGAAAACGACGCGAAAGATTTGGCAAAACTTTTCCACCAAGGCTATCAAGGTTCGCGTTATTCATTCGGCTATCCGGCGTGTCCGAATTTGGAAGACCAGACGAAACTTTTTGAATTGCTTCAACCCGAAAGAATTGATGTCGAATTGTCGGAAGAATTCCAGCTTCATCCCGAACAATCAACTTCGGCGATTATCATTCATCACCCGGAAGCGAAATATTTTAATATCGAATAAAAAATGTCTGCAATGAAAATAAAAAACCAAAGCGGCTGAAGTTGCTCAGGCACAAGAGCTTACCGCAATGTTAGGATTTAGTGAAGGCTCAAAAACACTATCCGATTGTTCGAGCTTCGGCTTTTTCGGGTTGGTGCGAGCGGTCTATCGCTTCGTCTTCGACTTCGCCGCCGGGACTGATCGGAATCTCGGACGGATCTTTATAAAGCATTCCGCGCCCATCCGAATCGTCGCCGCTGAAAAGCGTCAGCTTCGGCGGAGAATTCGGCGGAATGTAGCCGGGATAATCAACACGCGAATGATAAATGGAAACGAGCGATTTAATCATCGCTTCGCGGATTTGCGTCAGCTCGCGTAAGGTTAAATCGCATTCGTCGAGCTGGTCGTCGGCGACAATCGCGTCAATTATTTTCGTAACGATAAAACGTATATTCTCCGGTGTCGGCTCGCTCAACGAACGTGCCGCCGCTTCGCAACTGTCGGCGATCATCATAATCGCCGATTCCTTAAATTGCGGCTTCGGTCCCGGATAACGAAAATCGTTTTCGGAAATCACCTCGTCGGGGCGCGCTTCGGCTTGCGCTTTTTTCAGAAAATAATGCAAAGTGCGTGTGCCGTGATGCTGCGGGATAAAATCAATAATTCTTTGCGGCAAGCCCATCTCCTTGCCCAGTTTTACGCCGTAGGTCACATGGCTGACGATAATTTTCGCGCTCTGCGCCGGTTTCAGACGGTCGTGCGGATTTTTTCCGTGCTGATTTTCGACGAAGTGTTCGGGCGCGGCTGATTTGCCGATGTCGTGATAAAGCGCGCCCAGGCGGGCGAGCAGCGCGTTCGCGCCGACGACGCGGCAGGCATCTTCGGCTAATTGTCCGACGGCGTGCGAATGCTGATTCGTTCCCGGCGCGCGCAACGCCAATTGTCCGAGCGCGGGCAAATCGGCGTTCGATAATTCCAACAATTTCACGTCGGTCAAAACGCCGAACAAAGTTTCACAGAGCGGCAAAAACATCGCCGTCACCGCCGCCGTAATCAAACCGCTCGCCAAACCGCACCCGACGGCGAGCGCGACGGTGTTAAAAATAAACGGCTGCTGCGTGTAGCCGATTAAGGCGACCGCCGCCGCCGCGCTTGCCAGACCGACGAGCGCGCCGGCGATGGTGACCGATTGGCGCGAACGATAACGCCCGATGCCGTAAACCGCGACCGCCGACGTAATCGCCGCGTAGAGCGCGTATTCAAGGCTTTTCGGCGCGAGCAAACCGGCGACCAGCGCGAGGAAAAACCCTATGAAAAGCGCGGTGCGCCGGTCGGCGAGCAAAGTAAGAAGTAGACTGCCGGTCGCGAACGGGATCGCAAACGCCCACAAAGTCGGATCGTTAAACGGAGCTTTGATGTTCTGCGCGGCGGTAAAATCGGCGAGGCGAAAAAATATCGCCATCAAAGCCGTCTGCAGCACGGCGATAAAACCGAACAGCGCGAACGTCTTTTGTTCGGACAGCGACAGCCGCGCCGTGACACCGCGATGCTCGATAAATTTCCAAGCCGTCCAATATAAAGCGGTTATCAGAATCAGCAAGCCGAAAAAGCGGTTGAGCTGGCGCGTCGAATCGCTGTAGCTTTGAATCGCTGCGATTTGCGCTAAGGCGGCGGGCGTAATCGTGTCGCCTTCGCGGACAATCGTCTGCCCGCGTTTCAGCGAAATCGTCACCGGCGCGACGTTTTTTTCTTCCGCGTCGCGCGCGTTGTTCGTCGCCGCGCTGTCGAAAACCACGCTCGGCTGAATCAGCGGCGCGAGCGCGGCATCGAACGCCGCCGCTTCCTTCTCCGATAAACTTTTGATTTGCCCCAAGCCCGTTTTGAGATTGTCGCGCGCGACGGACAATGCCGTCATATTGCTTTCGGGCATTTTGACGATTGATTGTTGATTCGGTTTCTGGCGGTCGTTGAGAACGATTTCGGTTTGAAAATACTGGCGGTCTTGGTCGCCGTAAATCGAGCCGTCGGCATTGTCGCGCAAAACCCTTGTAATCGAATCGAGTTCGTTGGCGGTGAACCGCCGCGCCGCAAAAATTTTGCCGAGTTCCGCGCCGCCCGCGCCCGTCCAATTCGTCGCAGCTTCGATTCGCGCGTTTTCGTTTGCTTTAATATTCGCATTCGCTTTGACGTTCGCGTTGGCGTTGTCGCCTTTTCGCGCAAGGTTTTCCCAAGCCGAACGAAAGCTCTGCAAGGCTTCATCGCCGCGTTTCGGCTCGAACGTGAAAATCGGCTGAATGCTTTCACGCGCCGCCTGTTTGATGCGCTCGGTTTCCTCCGCGTCGAGCGTCGAAATATCAGCCGGAGAAATAACGATTTCACGCGCGATGTCGCCTTCCTTATACTGCTCGGCGTTTTTGTGCCAGAACGGATTATTGATAAGAAACGTCGTCAGCAAACACAGAAAAGCGAAACCGAGCCAGAATCTTTGATTTTCCGACACGCCTTCAAACGGACGTGCGACGTATTTTTCAACGGCGACGCGAAATTTCGTAAAAGGCGTTGGCGAATCTTGAAGACGCTTGCTCATTTCGATTTCGGATTTCGGATTTCGGATTTCGGATTGAAATTAACTTCCAACCGCAACCTCTAAATCCGAAAGCGCAAAGTTTCCGATTGCTGCTCCGATTTTCTCAATTAAGGGCTTTAATGTTTTGGGTTGAACAGCTGAAATTGACACGCTTTCCGTCTGTTTGTCAAGCCGGAGCCGCCGCTTTAACGCTTCGAGCGCGGTTTCGTCGAGCAAATCGGCTTTGTTCAAAACCACCAGACGCGGAATTTTATTCAGCTCGAGGTCGTCTAAAATCTTGTCAACCGATTCGATCTGCGCCGTCGCCTGTTCGCTCGAAGCGTCAACGACGTGAACGAGCAAATCGCTGTCGGCGATTTCCTCCAAAGTGGCGCGAAACGCCGCGACCAAAGTTTCCGGCAAATCGCGGATAAATCCGACCGTATCGTTGATGATGACTTCCCTTTCAATCGGCAGCCGCAGACGGCGCGAGGTCGGGTCGAGCGTCGCAAACATCTTTTTTTCGGCGTAAACCTTGCTCTGCGTCAAAGTGTTGAGCAAGGTGGATTTGCCCGCGTTCGTATAACCGACCAGGGAAATAATCGGCACGTCTTTTCGCAGGCGTTCCTTGCGTCGCTGCTGACGTTGGCGACGCAAACCTTCGACCTGTTTTTCGAGATGCGTAATTTTATCGCGCACGCGGCGGCGGTCGGTTTCCAGTTTCGTTTCGCCCGGACCGCGCCCGCCGATGCCGCCCGCGAGCCGCGAAAAAGCCGAGTTTTGCCCTTGCGCCAGACGCGGCAAAAGATATTTCAACTGCGCCAATTCGACCTGTAATTTTCCTTCGCTCGATTGCGCGCGCTGGGCGAAAATATCGAGAATGAGCTGCGGTCGGTCAATCACCTTTAATTCGGTCGCGTCGGACAGAGAGCGCACCTGCGTCGGCGATAGTTCCGCATCAAAGACAATTAAATCCGCGCCCAGACGCATCGCACGGATCAAAAGCTCTTCCAATTTTCCCTTTCCCAAAACGGTTTTCGGATCAATTTTCGGACGACGCTGTATGATTTTATCAAGCACGATGACATCCGCCGACAGCGCGAGTTCGACCAGTTCGTTCATAGATTCTTCGGCACCCGACAGATAACCGTCGGTTACGCCGACCAGAATCACGCGGTCGCTGTTCGTCTGCCGGTTGCGCGCCGTCTGGCGGTTGCGCGCCATCTCGTTTTCGAGCGAATTAATCAGGTTCGTAAAATTCGCGTCCAGATGCGCCGGAATGTTCGGTTCGAGAAATTCATAAGGCAGCGAATCGCTTTCCGCTTCCAATTTTTCGGCGGTCGTCGGCAAAAGATGCGCCGAATAGACGTTGTTCGGCAAACCCGTTTCGCGGTCAACCTGCACGACCGCCATTAAATCGAGCCGCAGCAACGCCAAATCGGTCAAATCGTCCTGCGTCAGTTTCTCGCCCGCCAACTGCGTGTGAACGCAGCGCAGTCCGCGAAAACGGTCCGCCGACACGCGTGCGCGTCCGAAATCGGGCATTTCGATGCGCTTCGCCGTGCCGACCATCACATATTCGACTTGTCCTTTGCGATTGATGAGAACGCCGATTTGCCGACCCGTCTCAAAAGAAATTTCCGTCAACTGACGGGCGAGTTCCGGCGAAACGATTTGTTCGGGAGCGACGCGCCGCGTTGCCAATCTTTCGACGCGCCGCAACTGATTTGCCTTTAAGCCCTGCGTAAAACCGCTGATGTTAGTGATAAATCTAAAAACCTCCGATAGCGAAAATTTTATCAATTATAACATATCTTTTGATGCGAAAATCGAGTAAAAATGAGCCTCCAAAACGAGAGCGGAGCCGGGAGCGCGAGGCAACCTGCCTGCAATGAGTGTCGCTTCGACGCGAAAAAACCCTGCGCGTAAACTCGACTTTATTTACACCACGATCTTTTTTCGCGCTTTCGCACTCATTGGCAGGCAAGATGACTCTCGCTCCGGCTAATCAATCAAAATCTCGTCCACAAAGATAAAAGCGTCGTTGCCCGCGCCCGGATGCCACGCCGGGATTTTGCCGAAATTGTATGCCCTGACGCGCACGAAACGCGCTTTGACGGGCGCGATTTTTGCTGAATAATCCATCATCTGCGCGCGCATATCGTCGGGCGCGACATCAGTTTTAATTTCCGCCGCTTTCGTGAAATTCACGCCGTCAATTGAAGTTTCAAATTCGACGCGCGTCGGCATCCAAATCCACACCGGCACGTTTTGCAAAAAACCCGCGCCGAGCGTTTTAATCGTCGTTTCCTTTTGAAGATTAACGACCGCCGAGAAATCCTGCGCTTGATAACCCTGCCATTCGCCCGACGCAAAACTGAGCGTGCCGCGCACGCCGTCAATCAACCCGAAATCGCCGCCGCCCGTATATTGCCGGTTGTATTTCGACGAAATTTTCACCGTCCAATCGTGCGGCATTTTGTGCAAATCCGCGCTGACCGCGAAGCTCTTTTCGCCTTTGGCGTTGACGGCGACGGCGTTGACGATTTTTGATTCGGCAACGGTGAAAGGCTTGCCGTAAACGTTCGATTTCGCGGACGGCTCGCTGCCGTCGAGCGTGTAATAAATTTTGGCGTTCGGTTCGGGCGAAGCGATTTTAACCGTCGTCTCGTTTGTAAAAACGCGCGCCGCGTCAATTGTCGGCACGGGCGCGAAATCCGCTTCGATTTTCGATTCGGAAAATTCTTTGAACCAATCTTTGACGGGCGCGTCGGTCATCTCAAATTCCAACACGCCGCCGGAGATCAAATCCGCGTGCGCGAAAAATGTTTTGCGCCAATCTTTGCCGTTCAATTTTACCGATTTAATGTAAACATTTTCACCGGAAACATCGGCGGCTTTGACGGTAAAAGTTTTGCCGTTTTCCAGATGAATTTTTGCCTCTTCAAAAAGCGGCGTTCCGAGATCGTAATTCGGAATTGACGGAGCGACTTGATAAAAGCCGAGCGCGCTCAAAACATACCACGCCGACATTTGCCCGCAGTCTTCATTACCGATTAAACCGTCGGGCTGCGGCTTGTAAAATTCGTCGAGAATCCTGCGAATATACATCTGCGTTTTCCAGGGTTCGCCCGCATAATCATACAGGTAAGCGATGTGGTGCGAAGGCTCGTTGCCGTGCGCGTATTGCCCGATTAAGCCCGTAATGTCCGGCTGTTCGCGCCCCGCGAGTTTGTCGTTCGTCGTAAAAAGCACGTCGAGTTTTTTGACAAAGTTCGCCTGCCCGCCATACAAATTTATCAATCCCGAAACGTCTTGCGGCACGAAAAACGAATAAACCCAACTATTGCCTTCGGTAAAATTAAACGTCACCTCGTTCGGCGCGAAATTTTTGATAAAACCGCCGTTCTGTTTTGGACGCATAAATCCGCTTTCGGCATCGTAAAGATTTTTATACGATTGAGCGCGTTTAATGTAATTCGCATAATCCCATTCGTATTTTTTGTAATTCGGGTAAAAACGATTTTTTTTCGGATCGCGGTCAGACGACCAAACTTTGATATAATCCGCGCTTAGTTTATTCGGTTTTTGCTCCCAATCTTTTTGCGCCCGCGCCGCCAAAATCTTCGCCATCTGCGCGATGCAGAAATCGTCGTAAGCGTATTCGAGCGTTTTGGAAACCGATTCGTTTTCGTCTTCCGACGAAATATAGCCGCGTCGTTTGTAGGCTTCCAAACCGAAATGATTCAACTCCGCCGAATGTTTCGCCGCTTCAAACGCCCGTTCGTAATCGAAGCCTTCGATGCCTTTCACCATCGCGTCGGCGATGACGGAAACCGAGTGATAGCCGATCATACAATCGGTTTCGTTCGCTGCCAATTCCCAAACCGGCAGTCGTCCGCCCTGCTCGTATTGACGAATAAAAGTGTTGATAAAATCCGCCGTGCGCCGTTGGTCAACAATCGTATAAAGCGGATGCGCCGCGCGAAACGTGTCCCACAGCGAAAAAACCGTGTAATTTTCCGATTTTGGATTTTGGATTTTGGATTTTGGATTTGCGCCGTCAGCGGTATTATGGATTTTTTTATCAAGCCCGAGATAATTTCCGTCAACGTCCTGAAAAATATTCGGCTGAATTTTCGTGTGATAAAGCGCGGTGTAAAAATTTGTTAACTGATCGTTTGTGCCGCCGAAAACTTCGATTTGCGCGAGTTCTTTGTTCCACGCGGCTTTCGCGTCGTTGCGGATTTTTTCAAAATTCCAATCAGGAATTTCCGCTTCGAGATTTTTTCTCGCGCCTTCAATGCTGACGGGCGAAACGGCGACTTTGACGAGAATTTGATTGTCGCTGGCTGTATCGAACTGAAAATAAGATTTCAAATTAGATTTTTTTAATGGATTATTTTCTTCTATGACTTTTGAATTTGCATATAACGCAAAATTCATTTTTGTAGAACCATTTATCGGCAGTTCGTCCCCGTTTTCTGTTTCGGCACTGGCATAACTAAAAGGTTTGGAAAATTCCGCCACGAAATAAATAACTTGATCTTTCGCCCAACTGCTCGAACGCCGAAAGCCTTCGATTTTATTATTTCCAACGATTCTCAGTTGCGAATCAAGCACTTTATCGCGCCATTTCAAATCCAAAATAATGTTTGCCTTGTCCGTTTTCGGAAAAGTATAACGATGAAAACCGACTCGCGCGGTCGCCGTCATTTCGGCGAAAATATTATCGTCGTCGAGCTTGACCGAATAATAACCCGGCTCGGCTTTCTCGTTCGCGTGAGAAAATTTTGAAGCGTAACCGTTCGCCGATTGATCGCCGTCTTTGGCTTCAAACTGCGGCTCGCCGACGGTCGGCATAAATAAAATATCGCAGTAATCGGGAATGCCCGTGCCGCTCAGATGCGTGTGCGAAAAACCGAAAATCGTTGAATCCGAATAATGATAACCGGAGGATCCGTCCCAATTATCAATGCGCGTGTCGGGCGAAAGCTGCACCATTCCGAACGGCACGGTCGCGCCGGGAAAAGTATGTCCGTGTCCGCCCGTGCCGACGAATGGATTGACATAGCGCGTGTAATCCTTTGTTTGCGCGAATGTGCAAAAAGTAAAAACTAAACCAATCGCAGCTGTCAAAATTGATTTGTTCATAATTTTCCTCGAAATTTTTCGATTAATTCTGGTTGAAAACAATGTCGTATGATCGAAAATGTTCATCGAAGCGGTCAGGATTTCTCTCGATGTTTGTGAACATTTGCCAAACATTTATCTGCTCAAAATGTATCAAACCCTTGGTTCCGCCGATGTCTAAAAAATTCAATATGAGTTGCGGGCTGTAATCGTCAACCGTAACGCGCAAAGCGGTTTTCGGCGATAGATTGATCGCATAATCCCGCTCGACGCAATATCTTTCAGCCTTCGGCATCGCGCCTTCGATATGAATTGTTATTGATTGCTCGGTCATCTCATATTCATCTTTGGCAAAAGGAGACCATTGCCAACCCGCGTTGCTGAAATAAACATCGGCGTTTAATTTAGCCGGCGCATCTTCATCACGCCAATTTTGAAAAGAGCTGCTCAAGCAACTCAGCAAATGATATTTAACGGTTACCGGCTCGTCCGAATTGTTGACGATAACAAACGGCAGCTTCATCGGCGAACAGCTTGTCAGCCAAACGAGGACACACAAAATAAAAAAGAGCCTGATAATTTTGTTGTGTGAAAAAGCGCGATTTAAGTTCATAGAGTTTAATTATTTTGCTCGATAAATTCAGTAAGTTTTGAAGATTATACGTCAAATGCCCGACTTTCTCATCAACCGTCAAATGTATAAAAAATAATTTTCGGCTAGAATGAAAAAATGCAGGCACGAACTCGGCGACAGAAGGAAGTTTACGACTACATAAAATATTACGTCGAAGAATACGGCAACGAGCCTTCGTATCAAATGATTGCGCGGCATTTGCGGCTGCGGTCGAAAGCCGGAATCGCCAGACACATCAAAGCTCTCGAAGCGCAGGGGTTGATTTCGCGGCGGCGCGAAAACGGAAGTTTTTGGCTCGATTTGCATCAAACTGAATCAATTAGCGAAACAGTGTGCGAAATTGAATGGCTCGACGTTCCGACGATGGAAAATGCGGACAAAGATTGGAAAAAAGAAATGATTTTTATGCCGAAATTTCTGCTCGGCGATTTAGAAGCGAATCGCTTGCGGGCGTTTCGCGTTCCGAATGATTCGATGCGCGAAGAACACATTTGCGAAGGCGACATCGCTTTGATCGAAAAACGCGCTTATGCCCGCGACGGCGATATTGTTGTCGCCGTCGTCGGCGGCAAACGAGCGGCTTTGAAATATTATTTCCGCGCCGGCGCGAATACCGAACTGCGTCCGGCAAACGACGCTTTTCAGACGATCAAACTGCCCGCTCATAAAATCTCGCTCCTCGGAACTTATCGCGGACTTGTCAGACCGATTGTTTAATTGCAAAGAAAATTTTAGCCGCGAATAACACGAATTACCTGTTTAATTTTATTCGTGTCATTCGTGGCTAAAAACTTTCTCAACTACATATTTCGCTATTGAACGACGCTGGCGGCGGGCTGCGCGCGATTAAAAATTTTCGGGCGGCGGTGAATGCGGTTGAAGATAAATAAATTGAAGAAATGCATCGCGCCCAGAACCAGCAAAACCAAACCGATTTTCCAGGACAACGCTTCAATTCCTTCGCGCGCGGTCGCAATCTCGCCGCCGATTTTCAGAGCCAAACTGATATAACCGAGATTTATCAAATAAAAACCGACGACCAAAAGATGGTTGACCGAATCAGCCAGATTTTCGTCGCCGCCGAACACTTCGATCAAAAAAACTCTGCCGTTTTTGTGCAGCGTCCGCGCGACCCAAACGGTTAAGAAAACGCTCAACAAAACATACGCCAGATATGTGCAAACAACTATGTCCATAATTTCCTCCTGAGAATTTCAAACGGATGCGATTGTTTTTTTTCCGAAGCATCCGCGCTTTTTAATTACAACCCGCGTGCCGTTCGGCAAAGTCGAAATTTGTTCGATATTTACGGCGTTTTCGCCCGAGAGGATTTTCGCATTTTGCGTCGCCGCGTAAATTTCGTCTGGCATTTTGCGATTTGCATCGAAGTTTTCAAAATTATAATCTGTATTTTTCGTTAAATTTATCTGATGAAAAGGCTTAAAATTTATTGTGGCAAATAACCCAACACCGAACGCGAGTTACAGCTTGACTCTGCGCGTCAAGATTCAAAATAAACCCGGCAAGCTCGGCGAAATTACGACCGCCATCGGGCGCGTCGGCGGCGACATCGAAGGCATTGACATCGTTTCGGTCGGCAAGGATTTTTTAATCCGCGACATCACCGTCAATGCCGCATCGGAAGCGCACGACGCGGAAATCGTCCGCGCCGTCCAAAATATTGACGGCGTGGAAGTCGTGCAGACTTCCGATAGAACTTTTTTGATTCATCTCGGCGGCAAAATCGAAACCGTTTCAAAAATTCCACTGAAGACGCGCTCGGATTTGTCAATGGCTTACACGCCCGGCGTGGCGCGCGTCTGCGAAGCGATTCACAAAGACCCGGAAAAAGCCTTCACTTTGACGATCAAAAAAAACACGGTCGCGGTCGTCTCTGACGGCACGGCGGTTTTGGGTTTGGGCGACATCGGACCGGCGGCGGCGATGCCCGTGATGGAAGGCAAATGCCAGCTTTTCAAGGAATTCGGCGGCGTTGACGCTTTCCCGATTTGTCTGGATACGCAAGACCCGCACGAGATTATTCAAACGATCAAAAACATCGCGCCCGGTTTCGGCGGCATCAATTTAGAAGATATTTCCGCGCCGCGCTGTTTTGAAATCGAAGACCGGTTAAAGGAAGAATTGGACATTCCGGTTTTTCACGACGACCAGCACGGCACGGCGGTCGTTGTTCTCGCGGCGTTAATCAACGCCCTGAAAATTACTGGCAAACGGATGGACGAAATCAAATTAGTCGTCAACGGAGTCGGCGCGGCGGGCGTGGCTTGCACAAAAATCGTGCAGGCGGCGGGCGTGAAAAATATCGTCGGCTGTGACCAAACCGGCGCGCTCTATGCAGGGCGCACGGAAAATATGAATTGGGTGAAGGATTGGTATGCCCGCAACACGAATCCGAATCTCGAACGAGGCACGATACACGATGTCATTCGCGGCGCGGATGTTTTTTTCGGTTTGAGCGCGCCGGCGGTCATCGGCACGGAAGATTTAAAAAAGATGGCAAAAGACCCGATTATTTTTGCGATGGCGAATCCGATTCCCGAAATTATGCCCGAAGAAGCCGCCGGACTGGTGACGGTGATGGCGACCGGACGTTCGGATTATCCGAATCAGATTAATAACGTGCTGTGTTTTCCCGGCATTTTTCGCGGCGCGCTAAACTGTCGCGCTTCAAGAATTAACGAAGCGATGAAACTCGCCGCCGCCAACGCCATCGCCGAAATTATCAGCGACGGCGAGCTTTATCCCGATTACATAATCCCCTCGGTTTTCGACAAGCGCGTCGGCGAAGCGGTCGCCCAAAAAGTCGAAGAAGCCGCTTACGAAACCGGCGTTGCCCGCCGCGCCCGCACCGACGGCGATTCCGAATTTTAATTTCAAATTATAAGATTCGCGTTATGAAGAGCAGGATAAACGTCGGCACGTGCGGCTTTCGCCTCAATAAAATCGAATACGCGAAGTTGTTTTCGTGCGTCGAAATTCAGCAGACGTTTTATCAGCCGCCGCAAATCAAAACTCTCGAAAAATGGCGCGCCGAAATGCCCGACGAGTTTGAATTCGCCGTCAAAGCGTGGCAGCTAATCACGCACGAAGCTAAAAGTCCGACTTATAAACGCCTGAAAAAAAATCTGACCGAAATCGAGCGCGAACAATCCGGCTATTTTAAGCCAACCGCCATTGTCCGCGAAGCGTTGGAAACCACTCTCGCCTGCGCCGAGGCGTTAAAAGCGAAAACGATTTTGTTTCAATGTCCGGCGAGCTTTAAGCCATTTGAAGAAAACATCAAAAACCTGGAACATTTTTTCGCCAATATCAAGCGCGGCAAATTAAATTTCGCGTGGGAGCCGCGCGGCGATTGGAGCGACAAAATCATCAAAGAAATTTGCGAGCGTCATAACCTTTGGCACGTCGTTGACCCATTCAAAAATATTACCGTTACGCCCGACCGCTGTTATTACCGGCTGCACGGTATGACCGGCTGGCGATACAAATACGAAGAGGGCGAGCTTGAAGAATTGGCTTCGCTTTTGCCGAAAAATAAAACTTCATATGTTTTCTTCAATAATATCGAGATGACGGAAGACGCTTTGCGCTTTCATAAAATGATTGAAGATTAACAACCTGCCCGCGGTCATTACTCATCTTTGAATTTGTAACCCAAGCCGTGAATCGTTTGGATGAACTGCGGATATTTCGGATTCGCTTCGAGCTTTTGTCTGAGCCACGCGACGTGTACGTCAACCGTGCGCGTCGAAGGCATCGCGTCGTAACCCCAAACTTCGTCTAATAATTTATCGCGCGAATGCACCGCGCCGCGATTTTCGACGAGAAACTGCAAAAGTTTAAATTCGATTGCCGAAAGTTCGATTGGCTGATTGTTTTTCGTAACTTCGGCGCGTTTGAAATCAACCGCGACATCGCCGAAACGAAAAGCGGTCGGCGAATTTTGATTTTTGGTCGGCGAGCGTCTGAGCAGAGCTTCGATGCGGGCGAGCAGTTCGATAACTTCAAACGGCTTCGTTAAATAATCGTCCGCGCCGAGCTTTAAGCCGAGAACTTTATCAATCGTTTCGCCCTTCGCCGTCAGCATCAAAATCGGTGTCGAGATATTTTTTTGTCTGAGGTCGCGGCACACGTCATAGCCGTTTTTTTTCGGCAGCATTACGTCGAGAATTATTAAATCGAAACCGTCCGACAACGCCTTCTGCAAACCGCTCTCGCCGTCAACCGCGCTGACAACGGCGAAATTTTCGCTTCGCAAGCGGTCGGTCAAAGTTAAAATCAATCCGGGTTCGTCTTCGATTAAAAGAATTTTCATTTTCAGGAAATTAAACACATAGGCACATAGGACACATTGAAACAATTTAAAAAACTATGTGTCCTATGTGCCTATGTGGTTAAAGTAATCGTGAACTTGCTGCCCTTCCCAATCTCGCTTTCGGCTTCGACCGCTCCGTTGTGCGCTTCAACGATTTGTTTGACCAAACTCAAGCCCAAACCGCTGCCGTGAATTTGTTCGTCAACAACCGACTTGGCGCGGTAGAACGGCTCGAAAATATGCTTTAAATCCTTCGGTGCGATGCCGATGCCGTAATCTTCGACAAGGATTTTTATTTGCTTATTGCCGTTGCTCGCCGAAATTTTCAGACGTTTTTCGCCGTTCGAATATTTCACCGCGTTGGCGATTAAATTTTGAATCGCCTGACTCAAAGCCGTTTTGTCGGCGAAAACCGACGGCAGATTTTCGGCGATATTTTGCTCGACCGCGAACGATTTTCCGTCGAGCAGAGACTGACATTCGCCGATGGCGTTTTCGATGATTTCGCCGACGCTCTCGGCGCGCAAATCTAATTTTCTTTTACCCGCATTCGCGCCGGCAAAATCTAAAATCTGCTCGACCATTTTCGAAAGTTTTCTGCCTTCGCCTTTGATTAGATTGCCGTAACGCGCGATTTGCGCTTTTTCGCTTGCCACGCCGTCCGCTAAGTTTTCGCCCGCCGAATAAATGACGGCGAGCGGCGTGCGGAATTCGTGCGAGACGCTCGAGACGAAATCAATCTGCCGCCTGGCAAAAAGTTTCGCGCGTTGCGCCGACCAGAAAATCAAAACGACGCTGACGGCTAAGAGACTTAAAATGCCAAAGCTGATCGCCAGATTTTGGCGGCGCGTCCTCGTGATAAATTGTTCGAGCGAACCGGCGGTGTGCTGCACGTTCAGCGTCCACGCGCCCGCTCCGGTCGGCGGCGTTTGCCCGTCGAAAATTCTGACGCGCGGCATTTCGCCGCTGGCGATATTCATTTCGACGCGGCGTTCGCCGGACGTTGAATTCGATTCGACGCTACGGCTTTCGACGCGGCTGAAAACCATCGTTTTTCGGTTGGTCTGCGTTCCGTCTGAGGGCGGCAGCAAATCGCGGTTGGCGTAAAAAATAAAGTTGTCGGGCGACAGGCTGAAAATTTTCGCGCTCGCGTCAACCGATGTCACCTCGCCGGTTTGAAAAATCGCCCGCGCTTGATCGTCAACGATTGACAGACGAAAATTCGCGCTTTCATTTTCGCTGAAATATTTTTTGATCAGCGCGGGGAAAATTTCGTTTTCAATGACGCTCCGGTCAAGCTCGACGATCAAAACGCCGAAGCGTTTCGGCACATCGAACGCCGTCGAATTTTCCGTTTTTTCCGTTGCGGACGCTGACGTTCGCGTTCGGACTAAAATTTTTGTCAAGCTCGCATTTTCTTCGCGCACGGGCAGAAGCAGCGCGGGAAAATCCGCCGCCATTGGCTGAAAATTATTTTCGTCGGCGAGGCGCGGTTTTAATCGTTCGAGCGTTTCGGTCCAACCAACCGATTCAAATGCTTTTGTCGCGCGGTTGTAGCGCGCGAGGTGTTGCTCGTCGCCGGTTTTTACGAAATAAAAATTTTTGATTAAATTCGGATACGCGGTTTTTTGGAGATAAAATTGCCAACGCTCGTCGAATGCGCTCCAATTTTTTTTGCGCCAATCGTCGGCGTTCAATTGAAAGTTGAAATAAGCGTTTTGCATTTCGCGGTCGAAATCTTCGGCGAAATGCTGCGTATCCGATTGCGCGACTTTTTGCAGATGTTCGCGCTCGCCGTCGGAAATTTGTCCGAGCCAGCGATATTGCAATGTCGCCAGCAGAACAAGCAAGCCGAGCAAAACGACGACCAAAAAAATTGGAAAATTTTTCATAATGGGAAATGAAAAACGAAAAATTAAAAATTAAAAATCGCCGCGTTTTTTCTTTCCGCTCTTGATTATCCATTTTCCGTTTTCCATTTTCCATTAAAAAATTTAAATTTTACATTCTTAACAAATTCTTTGCATCGGCTTAACCAACCGTCGTAAAATTTCTGCAATACTCAAAAACGTCCAAAAGAGACAAATCAAAATTTTTACGGAGGCAAAAATGAAAAAATTTATCTTATCGATTTTATGCGCGGCGGTGTTTTTCGTCGGCGCAGGCGGTTTGTTTGAAACCGTCGGCGCAAAATTCAAATCCGACGAGAAGGCTTTGACTTTGATTAAGCAGGCGCGCGAAGCCATCGGCGGCGACGCAAATATCAATAATATCCGCAGTTTGACGGCGGTCGGAAAGGTCACGAAAAATTTCGACTTCGACGGCGCGGCGAAAATCGAACAAGGCGATTGGGAATTGAATTTGCAGTTGCCGAATCAAATCATTAAAACGATGAAGCTGCGCCGCGAAGACGGCGGCGAGAACGGCGCGCGGCAGGAATTTGTTCAAAAAAACTTGGTCGTCGTCACCAATGACAAAGACGGTGCGACGGACAAAACCGTGATGTTGCCCGAAGACGGTAAAGGCGAAAATAAAGTGTTCATCATCAAAAAAGCCGACGGCGAAACGACGACTGTGAATGCTGACAGCGCGAATTCCGAAATCAAAAAAGTCATCGTCAACAAAGACGCGCAGGTGGTCGGCGACGCGGCGAAACTTAATCAAAACGAGCTTTTCAAAACGACGCTCGCGCTGCTTCTGACGGTTCCCGAAGGCGCGGACGTTTCATATACATACGCTGGCGACGGCACGGTTGACGGCAATTCGTGCGATGTTGTTGACGCTTCGACCGGCGGTGCGGCGGTCAAACTTTACCTCGACAAATCAACGCATCTGCCGCGAATGATCTCCTTTCAGGGAATGAAACCTTTAATTTTTAAATTCGATAAACAAGGTGCGGCGGCAAGCGGCGATAAACAGGAAAATGTTTTCGTCCGCACAATGAACGCGCCCGAAACGGCTGAATTTCAAATTAAATTTTCCGATTATCGAACGGTAAACGGCGTGCAGATGCCTTACAAATGGACGCAAACCGTCGGCGGCAACCAAGACGAAACGATTGACGTTGCGAGCTACGAAATCAATCCGGCGAACATCGCGGAAAAATTTAATCGAGAGCCGCAGAAAATTATGATTAGGACGAAGAAGCCTCAATAATTTTTTAACCACATAGAGACATAGGAGACATAGATTTAAAGAATTAAAAATCTATGTCTCCTATGTCTCTATGTGGTTAAAAAGAATTCACATCGCCGCCAAAACCGCGCGGATTTCGCCGTAGCTGTAATCTTCGCCGAGAAATTCTTTGACCGGCGCAATCGCGCCGTTCGTTTCTACTTCGACGAGCGCGTTTTTAATCGTCCTGATTTTTTCGGTGGAAACAATGTCTTCGACCGCGACTTCGCCGCTCTGTATAAAACGAACCAGATGCATTTCGATTGTGCTTTTCGATAACTGTCGCGCTTCGGCGATCTCGCTAATCGAAAGTCCCGAATGAAACATATCGAGCGTTTCATTGTATGTGTCAATGCCGTCGCTGTTGCGCTTCGTTCGCTTTTTCGGTTCGCGCTTCGGCGTTTTCAATTCGATGCGCGAAATTAAATTGTTCAGGTCGCAATAATCCTTGACGACCTCTAAAAAATCCGCGCCGTATTTTTGCAACTTCAAATCGCCGACACCGGAAACGCGCCGCATTTCGTCGAGCGTCAGAGGCAGAAAAGTCGCCATTTCGACCAGCGTTGCGTCGGAGAAAACGACATAGGGCGGCACATTTTCGTCGCGCGCGAAGCGGCTTCGCAAAGTTCTTAACTCGTCGAATAAATCCCTTTCGTACTCGTAAGCCGTCTGCGCGACAAGCGATTTTTCTTTTTTGTCTTCTTTGATTGTTACCTTGAAAAGCTCGATAACTTCGTCGCCCTTCAAAACCGGCAAACTTTTTTCGGTCAAAACAATGGTCGGATAAGTTCCTTCGGTTTGTTTCAAATAGCCTTGCTGTATCAAGTCCTTAAAATAATCGAACCAGTTGTTTTTGGAAACGTCCGCGCCGATGCCGTAAGTCTTTAAATTTTTATGTTCGTCCCGAATCGTTTTCGCCTGCGAGCCGCGCAGAAAATCAATCAGATAGCTCAAGCCGAATCGCTGTCCGGTGCGATAAACCGCGCTCAACGCTTTCTGCGCGACGATTGTGCCGTCGAATTTTTCAAACGTCGTGTTGCAGTTGTCGCAATGTCCGCAATCTTCGGTCAAATCTTCGTCGAAATAATTTAAAAGAAATTTGCGGCGGCAAGTTTTCAAATCGCCGAATTCGCCCATTTTGTTGAGCTTTCTCAGCATTATCTCGGTCTGCGCCTGATTGCCTTCGACTTCGGCGAAGCCTTTTAATTTGTTGACATCGCCCCAACTGAAAAACAGCAACGCTTCCGATTCCAGCCCGTCGCGTCCCGCTCTGCCGGTTTCCTGATAATAGCTTTCGATGTTTTTCGGCAAATCCAGATGTGCGACGAAACGCACGTTCGATTTGTCTATGCCCATTCCGAACGCGATGGTAGCGACGATGATTTTCGTTTCGTCCTTCAAAAAAAGCTCTTGATTTTTATCGCGCGTTTCCTTATCCAAACCGGCGTGATATGCGAGCGCGTCAAAGCCTTCATCGCGCAAATCGGCGGCGAGATTTTCGACGGAATTGCGGCTCAGACAATAAATAATTCCGCTTTCGTCTTTTCGTTTATCGAGATATTCGAGCAGCTGCGCGTAGGAATTGCGCTTCGGTTCGACGCGATAAAAAATGTTTCCGCGGTTAAAGCTCGAAACAAACAGATCGTAATTTTTCAAGTTCAGCCGCTCGACAATATCCCGGCGGACAAGCTTGTCGGCGGTCGCCGTCAGCGCGATTAAAGGCACGTCGGGAAAATATCTTTTCAAGCGTCCGAGCTGAATATATTCGGGTCGAAAATCGTGTCCCCAACTCGAAATACAATGCGCTTCGTCAATCGCAAATAACGAAATATTTATCGTTTTGAGAAAATCCACAAACTGCTCGCCCGCCTGCAAAAGTCGTTCGGGCGCGACGTATAAAAGTTTTAATTCGCCGTTTCTGACTCGTTGAAAAACTTCCGTCTGCTCGCGCGAAGTTTGCGTCGAGTTCAGAAATTCCGCCGCGATGCCGTTGTTGCGAAGCGCGTCAACCTGATCCTTCATTAGCGCGATCAGCGGCGAAACGACCACCGTCAAACCGTCTTGCAAAAGCGCGGGAATTTGATAACACAAAGATTTTCCGCCGCCGGTCGGCATTAAAACAACACAGTCTTTTTTCGCTAAAACGCACTCAATCGCCGCTTGCTGATTCATCCGAAACGAATCGAAGCCGAATTGGTGCTTGAGAATTTTTTGAGCTTCGGTAATTGTCATAATCAATAATTGGAAGCGGTTAACTTTAGAACCGACTGGAGCGCAAGCGTCTCGCTTGCAATGAGCGCGACAGCGCGAAAATGACGCGAGCCGTGAATAAAGTCAAATATGCATAGAGACTTTTTCGCATCTAAAAATGATGCTCAAAGTTATCGAAACGCTTACGCTTCAGTCAGTTCAATCCGATTTTTTCTATAATACGCGCTCGAAAATTTCCAGTCACGCGCCTCGCGGCAAAGTCCGGCTTTAACCGGATTGTTTTCGATATATTTTACGACATTTGCGAAATGTTGACGATTGCGAATATAGCGGTCAAACGGCTCGTGCTGCCAAAGTTGTCCGCTTCGGTTTAAAGTTTTATTAATTTCGTGCGCCATGTAGGATTTTATCGAATGGGCGACGGCTCTTAATTCAACGTTTTCAAACATCGTCGCTAAAAAATGCAGATGATTCGGCATTATCACCCACGCGATTAATTGGAATTTCTTCTCGTGATAATAAAGCAAACTCTGTTGCGCTATTTTCGCCGCGTTTTCATTTTTCAAAAAACACTCGCCGTAACCTTTGTCCAAAAAGTTTTCGACATTTTTGCGAAAAATTATTTTGCCTTCTTCGCCTTTTCCGCTCGTTTCCTCGCGCCAACGCTCAAGGATTTCGTTCGGCAGCGAATCAAACAATCGAAAAGTTAAAAATTGCGTAATCGCGCCGCCGTCAAAATGCGGAATGTAACCGCGGTCATACCAGCCGAGATTTGAACGAATGCTTTTCGGTGGAAAGTTGTAGTTTGCCGGCATTCGTTGATTCTCAGAAGCGTGATTATCGGGCGTTTGTTCGCGCTTACGCGCTCAATGCAAGCGGGACGCTTGCGCTCCAGTCGGTTTTTCAGTCGGTTCCTCAGTCGCTGCTTTTAACTTCTCCGCTAACTTTGGAATAATCTTTTTCGGAACCTCAATCGCGCCGGCGATGTGGCGGGCTTCGGTGAAATGACCGGCGATGTAAATGCCCGCGACGTTTGTTTCAAAAGTTTCCGCGTCGTATACCGGCACGATTCCGTATTTGGAATCTTTGGTCTCCACGCCTAAATTTTCGAGCATCGTCAAATCCGCGTCCGAACCGACCAGGATAAACACGACATCGTTCGGAAACGTCTCGATTGCGCCCGATTCATTTTCTAAAACGATCTCTTTTTCCTTTATCTCGACGACGCGGTTTAAGAAATAAACGTTCAGACAATCTTTCGACAATTCCGCTTCGAGCGGCTGTTTCACCCAGTATTTGATACAGCCCTGTTTCGGATCGTTATTTTCCCAGTCTTTGCGAAAAATACAAAGAATCGCGTTCGCGCCTTCCTGCGCTAAAAACAGAGCGGCTTCGCCCGCCGAATTTCCGCCGCCGATGACCATCGCGTTTTTTTTGACATACGGATAAGTTTCGCGGAACAAATGATGCACCTTCGGCAAATCCTCGCCCTTCGCGCCCAGGTAGCGCGGATTCTGCATCGCGCCGAATGCGAACAAAACTGTTTTCGCTTCGTATTCGCCCTTTTCACTCGTGACTTTAAAGTGTTTTTCGTCGAGTTTTTCAACTTTGAAGACTTCTTCTTCCCATTGAATATTGAGATTGTTCTGCAAAACAAAGCGCGTGTAATAAGACAGCAATTCCTCGCGCGTCGGCTTTTCCCGCGCCGGAAAAAGCGTGTTCGGCTGTAATTCCAATTCGTTCACGGTGGAGAAAACCGTCAGTCCAATCGGGTAATTATAAATCGTGTTGCCGATCAGATTTTTCTCTAACACGAGATAATCAAGATTCAACTTTTTCGCTTCATACGCGGCGGAAATTCCCGCCGGTCCCGCGCCGATAATTAACAAATCAAAGGTCATTTTTCGTTTTCTAATTTCTTCAACTCTTCCGCAAATTTTTCAATCTGTAAATTTGTGTTTTCAAGCTCGCGTTTGGCTTCGAGATATTTTTCCCATTCGCCCGTATTCGTCAAAGCCTTTGCGACATCTTCGTCGAGCGCGTGCGCCATCAGTGCAAGCAAATCGCTTAACGCCTCATTCGACTGCAAAAGCGATTGGATAATCGTATAAGCAAGTTTGGCGTTCGGATAATCAATATCGAATTCGTTTTTTTCTATTTGCGCGATTTTCATTTTTAAATTTTAACCGATTCGCCCGGTAAACGGTAAATGTTTCACCGTTGCCGTTGTTTCACTGATTTTCAATTTTGTGCCTTCCGCCAGATAATCGTAACGGACGAAAGCGAGCGCGATAAATTTTTGAAGCGTCGGCGAAAAGACGACGGATGTTATTTTCCCCGCATTTTTGCCGTCGAGCGATTTAAACTCGTCGCCCGCTTTTGCCTGCGCGTCCAAAATCAAACCGGTTAATTGTTTGGCGATGTGTCCGCGAAAATGAATGCGGGCAATGACTTCCTGTCCGATGTAACAGCCTTTATTATAGCTGATTAGTTCGTCGCCGAGTTCCGGCACAATCGTCGTTTCGTCCATATCAACGCCGTATTTCGGCATTCCGTTTTCGACGCGCAAAACTTCGTCAAGCTCGTCGGAAATCTCAATCGCGTTTTGATTTTTTAATTCGTTTATAAAATCTCGCGCCGTCTCATTCGGAACGAAAAAGTCCGCACCGAATGCATTTTGAAACTCAATCAATTCCGCATTTTCCATTTTCCATTTTCCATTTTCCATTGAAAAATACTCATATTTTTCGCTCAAATCTTCGACGAAAAAATCGCCCGCGAAAGTGAATCGAAACAGATTATTGAAAACTTTTTCACGCGTCGCGGCTTCGGTCTCAAACAAGAATTTATCGTCTTTTTTCAGAACGCGAACCGCCGCCAGAAGCCGCCCTTGCGCGTTCGGAAAAGCGGCGGACATTTGTTCGCCGTCTCCGAGTTTGGCAACGTCGTTCGTAATCAAACCGTTCAAAAACTGAACCGCTTCTTTGCCCCAAACGGCGATCAAGCCGCGCTTTTGTTCGTAAAATCCGCTGCCGCCGCCGCGGATAATTTTATAATTTTCGATTAAATCCTGATTCATTTTCGTTTAAAAAGCGCGTCGTATTCTCGCTCAAAAAATCCGGCAACCGCCTGTTTGCCGTGGGTTAAAATCGGGCGTTTGAGAAACGTGTATTCTTCGGTCATCAAATCGAGCATTTCCGTCTCCGACAGCGTTTTGTCGCGCAAACCCAATTCGCGGTATTTGTTTGAGCGGCGCGAAAAAAGATTAGCCGCGCCGCCGAGCATCGCCGCGAGCTTTTCGATTTCGCGGCGCGAAAGCGGCTCGTCTTTGATGTTGCGCTTTTTGACGTTTTCGACGCGGTGATAATCCAGACGGCGCAGAGCCTTCTGGCAAGTCGTGCAGTTCGGCAAGCCGTAAAAATAAACTTCGCTCATAATTTTACGACTTCACGTAAGCGCATTTGATTCCTTTGATCGAAGCTTTTTCGAATTTTTCGCGCTTTAAATTCGCCCGCCAGGCGTTGATTATTTTGTATGTTTTCGATTTCGCCGCCAATTCCGCCAGCACGATTAAATCGAAATTTTCCCTGTTATTTTGAGTGCAGTTTCCGCTGTATGAAAAAATAAATGCCTGATTTTGTTTTAGTTTACCGAACGTCAAAACGTCTTTGACCTGCCAATTCGGAACGCCGTTTCGGTTTCTCGAAGTGATTTTTTCGAGCCAGAGCATATATTTTCCGTTTTTCGTAAAGCGCGTTACGCCGTAACTGTCGTCGGACAACAAACCGCCGCCCGAATCCTTTACGCCGTTTGGCAGCGTCGCGCCGAAAACTACGCCTTTGTGCTTATAGCCGATGTATGTTTTTTGCTGTTGCTGCGCCGTCCCTAAATTTGAAAGAGCGAAAAAAACAATCAACGCCGCGAATTTTTGTTTCATAAAAATCTTCCCTGCTTGCTACGAACTGAAAATTTCAATCGTCTAAATCAATGATAATCAATTAGTTTTCGCCTCTCAAGCGGGCGGCGGCAAAAGCTGTTTTTGCTTTATTCGGCGGTTTAATGTGAAATAGAAGTTTATGGAAAACGAAGAGTTGACCGGGCTTCTGTCCTTGATGTTTCAAGCGCATCCGTGGCACGGCGTGTCTGCCGGAGCGAGCGCGCCGAACATCGTTAATACTTACATCGAAATCGTGCCGCGCGATGTCGTTAAATACGAACTCGACAAACCTTCGGGGCATTTGCGGCTCGATAGACCGCAGAAATTTTCGTCGCTTTGCCCGACGCTTTACGGTTTTGTTCCGCAGACTTACTGCGGCGGACGGGTTGCCGAATTTTCGATGCAAAAAACCGGACGCACCGGCATTGTCGGCGACGGCGATCCGCTCGACATCTGCATTTTGACCGAAATGACGATTTTGAGCAGCAATTTTTTCGCCAACACCAAACCGATTGGCGGTTTGCGCCTGCTCGACCACGGCGAGGCGGACGACAAAATCATCGCCGTTCTCGATGCGGACGCGGCGTTCGGCAATTTCCAAGACATTTCCGATTGCCCGCAGGGTTTAATCGAACGGCTCGCGCATTATTTTTTAAGTTATAAACAACTGCCGAACAGCACGCCGCGCGAACTCGAAATCTCGCACGTTTATTCGCGCGACGAAGCGCACGAAGTTATCAATCTGAGCTTTGAAGATTACCGCGAAAAATTCGGCGCGCCCGAATCGAGAATCGAGAATTTGCGAACGCTGCTGCGCGCTTAAATTTCAAAATCAATTTTATGAATCAAATTTCAGAACAAACAATTTTACAATCGCTCAGTCAAATAATTGACCCCGATTTGCGAAAGGACATCGTCACGCTCGGCTTTATCAAAGATTTGCAAATCAACGGCGGCGACGTTTCGTTTCGCATCGTTTTGACCACGCCCGCGTGTCCGGTCAAAGAAGCGTTTGAAACCGAAGCGAAGCGACTGGTCGGCGCAATCGAAGGCGTGCAAAACGTTTCGGTCGTGATGGACGCGGAAGTTCCGAAAGGACGCGGGGTGGCGAACAACGTCGCCATTCCGGGCGTGAAAAATATTATCGCCGTTTCGAGCGGCAAAGGCGGTGTCGGCAAATCAACCGTCGCCGTCAATCTCGCGGTTTCGCTCGCGTTCGATGGCGCAAAAGTCGGTTTGATGGACGCGGACGTTTATGGTCCGAACGTGCCTTTGATGCTCGGTATCGGCAATGTTCAGCCGAAGGTTTCGCCGAAAAATCAGTTGATTCCGCTCGAAGCGCACGGCGTGAAAGTGATTTCGATGGCGGTGCTTGTGCCGCCCGATAAGCCGATGATTTTGCGCGGACCGATGCTGCACGGCGTTGTTCGCCAATTTTTGACCGATGTTGATTGGGGCGAACTCGATTATTTAATCGTTGATATGCCGCCGGGAACGGGCGACGTGCAACTGTCGCTCGCGCAACTCGTTCCCGTGCAGGGCGCGGTTCTGGTGACGACTCCGCAGGCGGTTGCGCTGTCCGACGTGCGCCGCGCGGTGAAAATGTTCGAACAGGTTTCGATTCCGATTCTCGGTGTCATCGAAAATATGTCGTATTTCGTGCCGCCGGATATGCCCGACAAACGCTACGACATTTTCGGCACGGGCGGCGGTCAAAGCCTCGCCGACGAATACGATTTGAATTTTTTGGGCGAAGTTCCGCTCGGCATGGAAGTCAGGGAAGGCGGCGACGCGGGCGTTCCGGTCGTCGTGTCTGTTCCCGAATCACCGCAGGCGCAAGCGTTTCGCCGGGTCGCCGAAGAAGTCGCCCGCCAGATTTCCATCGAAGCGATGAAGCCGGAGCTTGTTATTTTAACGCGCGCAAGGTAAAATTGACATTAAAGTAAGGATTCAAAATCAGAATCCTTTGAAATTTTTGAAGGAGATTTATAAAAAATGGCAGCAGTTGCAGCACCGACCGTCGAGATGAACGTTACGCCGTCGGCGATTAATGAAATTAAAGGATTTTTGGCGAACGAGGAAGATTTGCCGGAAACCGCAGGTCTTCGCGTCCGTGTCGTGCCGGGCGGTTGCAGCGGTTTTCAATACAGCTTGAATATCGAAGAAGAATCCAGAAACGGCGATTTTATTCTCGATAAAGACGGCGTAAAACTTTTTGTTGATATGTTCAGCGCGCAATATCTGAACGGCATTACAGTTGATTATACGTCTAATATGATGGGTTCGGGCTTTACGTTTGAAAATCCGAATGCGACCGGCGGCTGCGGCTGCGGCACTTCGTTTTCGGCATAAATCATCGAAAATTTTCGATTTTTGCTTAATAATTCATAATTTCCACGACGCTGTTTTTTTCTGAAAGTTTAACCGGATTAAACATTTTCTTAAGTAAATAAGACAACTTAAGGAACGCGGCGGGAAACGGAGAAGAGTTCGGCGAGGCGGCTTGTTAAGGAAAAACAAGCCGCCTTTTGATTTATCGCTTTTCGATAACTGTTCATACATCAATTCAAGACAAAATTCGTAATAGGTGCGAAATGATAAGGAATAAGTGATACAGCATTTATCACCTTTCACCTTTCCCTTGTGCCGAAGTAAAACATCTGAAAATCATTCGATCTGAAATTCAAACCGTAATTTGTTTTTTCAATTCAAAAACGTCTCTTGCAGCAAAAATCATTTCCGATTTGCAATTTTTTCTCAAATCTGTAAACTTAAAAAAGTTCATTAAAACAATAATCCGACAATTTAATATTTTTGCCGAAAATCTTCCTTAAGAGGATTTTGGAACAATTGCTGTTTTGATTATTTTTTAAATTAGAAGGCGAAATTTTTCAGTTTCGTTTTCTTCCGAAAAACTTTCCTTTTTAAAAATTTAAAATCTGGAGTTCTGCCGATGAATTTTTGTAAGTCGCTGTGTCTGGGCGTTTTATTAGTCTTTATTTGTTCCGCCGCCGCTTTTTCGCAACAACGTCCGCGCGTCGTTGCGAGTCAAACGAGCGAATCGCAACCGATTAACCCGCCGCCCGCGCAAGTTTACAAAAGACCGACGCTAACCACTCCGATTATCGTTCAACCCGCGCCGTCGCTCGTCAAAAAAACCGGCTCAACGCAACCGCTCAACGCGCCCATCAACGCCACTTTCAACAAAAATTTTTATACGTCCGGCTTTAGTCAGAAACTTCTTTCCTCAATTCAATCGAAAATTGGCATTCCGTATCGCTACGGTTCGACCGGACCGAATTCGTATGATTGTTCGGGATTTGTCTGGAGCGTTTTTAACGATGCCGGATTTTATTTCGAGCGTTCGAGCGCGAAAACTTTGTGGGAAAATTCCGCGCCGGTCGAAGGCGATGACCGCTTTAAATTCGGCACGCTCGTATTTTTTAACCGGCTCGGACACATCGGCATCGTCGCCGATGCGGAAGGATTTTATCAGGCTTCTTCGAGCAAAGGCATTACCTATTCAAAATTTGAAGGCTATTGGGAGAAACGCATCGTCGGATTTCGCCAGCTTTCCACGCCATACGTTCAAAAATAATTCTGCATAATTGCTTAAATGACGGCGCGAAACTGCATTTTTTAGAAAAGCTAGCCACGAATAACACGAATAAACACAAATCATTTGTTTGTAAATCTTATTCGTGTTATTCGCGGCTAGAAATCCTCTAGTTTTTTCCGATGAACTAGAATGAAAATCAGCCAAGAAAGCCCGGACGGTTGTGGTTTTCATTCACTTCCCACACAATCGCAATCCGCTCAACGGCGACGTAGGCGACGCGCTCGTGTTCATCGCGCAGGTAAAGAATTCCGTTTTTTACATCCACGACATCGCCGCGCACAATCGAGCTTGTTCCGCAGGCAATATCAATCTTTTTTCCCATCATTTGTTTCAAAAACTCTTCCATAATTTTTAAAGATTTTCAATCTAAATTCTGTTTCTGTGCGCCGCCGCTCTGCCCGACATCGCCCAATGGCTTTCGATATGTTTTGGCGAATCGGCGGCGTTTGATTTATTTGCTCCGCGATTTGCCAGAGCCGCCGCGATTATCGCTAAATCGCGCGTCGTTTCGTCAATTTCCTTTGATTTTTTGCGCTCGTTAAAACGGCTGATAAAACCCGTGTCGAGATTGCCGGAGATAAATTCTTCGTCTTCAACGATTTGCCGAAAAAACGGAATCGTCGTTTTGATTCCGCCGACTTCGTATTCACGCAGAGCGCGGCGCAAACGGTCAATCGCCTCAAGGCGATTTCTGCCGTAAACGGCGAGTTTGGAAATCATTGGGTCGTAGTAAATCGAAACTTCCGCGCCTTCGTAAACGCCGCCGTCGTCGCGCACGCCGTTGCCCTGCGGAACTCTGAGACGCGTAATTTTTCCCGGCGAAGGCAGAAAATTATTTTCCGGGTCTTCGGCGTAAACGCGGCATTCAATCGCGTGCGTTTCCCACTTTATTTCCGCTTGCGAAAAAGATAATTTTTCGCCGAAAGCGATTAGAATTTGCTCGCGCACGAGATCAATTCCCGTGACCAATTCCGTGACCGGATGCTCGACTTGCAGGCGCGTGTTCATTTCCAGAAAATAAAATTCGCGCGTTTCGTCCGACACTAAAAACTCCACCGTTCCCGCGCCGACATAATTAACTGCGCGGGCGACTTTTAACGCCGCTTCGCCCATTTTTTGACGGAGTTCCGGCGAATTGATCGGCGACGGACATTCTTCGACGACTTTTTGATGACGGCGTTGAATCGAACATTCGCGCTCGCCCAGATGAACGTAATTGCCGTGTTTATCGCTGAACACTTGAATCTCGATATGACGCGGGCGGACGACGGCTTTTTCGATGTAAACTTCGTCGTTGCCGAACGAGCCGAGAGCTTCGCTGCGCGCCGTTTCGTAAGCCGATTTCAAATCATCCGCGCCGTTGACAAAGCGCATTCCCTTGCCGCCGCCGCCCGCCGCCGCTTTGAGCATAATCGGATAGCCGACCTGCACGCCGATTTTTTGCGCTTCTTCAAAAGATTCGAGCGGTTCGGTCGTTCCCGGCACGACCGGCACGCCTGCGTCTATAGCGATTTTTCTGGCTTCGATTTTCCCGCCCATCGCGTCCATCGCTTCGGGCGACGGTCCGATAAATGTAATTTTTTCCTTCGTCACCTGTCTGACAAAACCGGCGTTTTCCGACAAAAATCCGTAACCCGGATGAATCGCTTCCGCGCCCGCCTGTTTGGCGACCGCAATAATTTTTTCGCCGCGCAGATAGCTTTCCGAAGACGGCGGCGCGCCGATAAAATATGCTTCGTCCGCCATTCTGACGTGCAGCGCGTCGCGGTCGGCTTCCGAATAAACGGCGACGCTTTTGATATTCATATCGCGGCAGGCGCGAATGATTCGGCAAGCGATTTCGCCGCGATTGGCGATGAGAATTTTTTTGAACATTTTTGTTAGTGATAAGTGGTAAGTGGTAAATGGCAGCATTAGAAAAATTACCACTCACCACTTACCACTCTTAAACAAGCATCGAATTTCCGTGATTTTTCGGATCGAATCTGACACCTACTTTCGCGCCGGGCGTGTATTTCAAAGGATTCTCGCGCTGCTTTTCGGTCAAAATTTCCGTTGACTCGAAATCAACGCCTTGAATGTTGTAATAATAAAAAACGAATTCTTCGCCGTTCGCGTTCGTTTCGCTTTCGACGATGGTGCCGTCGGTGATTCTGCCGTTTTTCTCCAAAAATTGTCGTCGTTCAAACTCGTTATTAACCTTTTTTTTCGTCTTAAAAATATCGAATAATCCCATTCTTTTAATCCATAATGAGCGGCGGTCGTTTATATTTGGCGCGCAGTTCGTTGACTGCCGATAAAACCATCGGGCGTTGAATCAATTTCGCTTCGAGCGGACGTTTTCCCGGAATATCCATCATAATCAATCCCAAGAGAATCGTCGGAACGCCGGGACCGGGCGTGAAAATCATAATTATGCCGGCGATTATCAAAATAAATCCGATAACGTTTTTAATAATAAACGCCGCCCAGCGCAAAGAGAAATGCTTGTCGTTATTTATCTCTTTGACATAGGTCGAGCTGAAATAATCGGCGGGAATTTTAATCATTCCGATGACGATTATTCCGTAGCTGGCGGTAACCGTTACCACAGTGAAAAGCAGTCCGATGCCGATTCTGCTCCAGGTCAGCGATTCCCAAAATTGCAGAATAAACTGCCGGATGTCCGCAAGCCATTCCATAAATTAACTGACGAATTTTTTATGAAATTTGTTCAACGTCAAATTATTTAGCCCTGCGCCGCTTCGGTGCGGCGAATTTCCTTCCAGATAAAAAACATCCGGTGAATAAACGTCCAGAGCGAGCCGATTGCCAGAACCCAAAGCACCTGCGGCATTCGGTTGGCGAAAAACGATGTCGCATTCGGCACGGTCGAAAGCGCGCCGATAATCAATAAAACGATTCGTTCGGGACGCTGCAAAAATCCGACGTTCGCCTTGACACCGAAGCTTTCGGAACGCGCCGTCGTGTAGCTGACCATCACCGAGCCGATCATTCCGGTGCCGGCGAGCGCGACATTTGAAAGCGAATGTTCGGGCGTATTGCTGGCGTAAAAAATGATAATGCCGAGAAACGAAACCATATCCGAAAGACGGTCGAGCGACGAATCGAGAAATCCGCCGAAGCGCGTAACTCTGCCGGACAGTCGGGCGACGTTGCCGTCGAGCATATCGAATAAATTAGCGACGATTAAAACGATGCCCGCCCAAAAGAACGCGCCGAAACCGAACAATACGCCGCAGCCGACGTTAATCGTTACGCCGACGATTGTCAAAATATTCGGATTGATTCCGCCGAACGCGAGCCAGCGCACCATCGCATTGATGATCCGCATCGCGCCGCGTCCGATACTTGCTCCAAACATTTTAGTAGTTACAGGAAGTTACAGGAAGTTACGGAAAGTTGCGGAAAGTTGTGAAAGATTTGAAAACTCTGTAACACTGCAACTTTCTGTAACTTTTCGCAAACTCATTCTTGCTCGTGAATCGTTTTTAACTTTTTAACCTCGAAACTGCGCCAGCCTTTCGGGGTTTTGACTTTTACTTCGTCGCCTTCTTCTTTGCCCATCAAAGATTGTCCGATTGGCGAAACGGTCGAAATCAAACCGTTTTCCGGCGCGCTTTCTTCCGACGAAACGAGACGATAAGTAATGTCGTCTTCGCTGTCCAAATCGTATAAAACGACGGTTGAGCCGTAGGCAATGCGGTCGGTCGGGATTTTCGATAAATCTATTGATTCGACTTCGCTCAGACGCTCGCTGAGCTGCACAACCCGCGCCATCACCATTTTCTGACGTTCCATTGCCGCTTTGTATTCGGCATTTTCCTTCAAATCGCCGAACTCGCGCGCCTTTTGAATTTCCTTCGGCAATTTAAAGCGCAACTCGTTTTCGAGTTCGGCTAATTCCGCCTGTATTTTTTTTCTGATTTCGTCCATAAATCTCGGATTCCAGGTTTCAGGTTTCAGGTTTCAGGTTCAAGATTATTGTTACTTTGAACCTGAAACCTGAAACCTGGCACCGTATCACAACTTCCCTTCCATCGGCGCGGCGAACGAGATGCCGATGTCGCGCGCGGTTCTGACTAATTGCCCGTCCACCGGCACGTTTTTCGGATTGGCAATGGCATCCGACAGCGGCACGTTGACGACCGTTCCGGCTTGCAGCGCGACCATTTTTCCGGTTTGCCCGTTGGCGAGCGCGCGGACGGCGCACGCGCCGAAGTTTGTTCCGAGCATTCGGTCAAAAGCGTTCGGGCTGCCGCCGCGCTGCAAATGTCCGAGAACGACGCAGCGCGATTCTTTGCCGGTTATTTTTTCGACCTGATGTCTGACCGCTTCGCCGATTCCGCCGAGACGCGGCGCGTTTTCCGTATCGCCGCAGTCCTGATAAATCACTGATTTTCCGACCTCAATCGCGCCTTCGGCAACGACGATATTGGTAAAACGCGAGCCGCTTTTTTCGCGGGCTTCGATTTTTTGCATCATCGAATCATACGAAAAAGGAATTTCGGGAACCAGAATCACGTCCGCGCTGCCGGCTAATCCGGCGTGCAGGGCAATCCAGCCGGTGTGTCGCCCCATTACTTCGAGAACCATCACACGGTCGTGCGACGCGGCGGTCGTGTGCAGGCGGTCGAGGGCTTCGGTCGCAATGTCAATCGCCGTCATAAATCCGAACGTCAATTCGGTCGCGGCTAAATCGTTGTCAATCGTTTTCGGCACGCCGATGACCGGAATGCCGCGCAGATGAAATTGCTCGGCAATCGCCAAAGTTCCGTCGCCGCCGATGACGACCAGAGCTTCGATTTCGAGCTTTTTCATATTCTCGATAGCCTGCGCGATGACATCGCCGGGAAAAACCATTTTTCCTTCAACCCACTTGCAGAAGCTGCCGCGATTTCGCGTGCCGAGAATCGTTCCGCCGCGCGGCAAAATTCCGCCAACGCCCTTGGTCGTCAGCTTCATCAGTTTTTGATCGCCGATCAAGCCTTCAAAACTGTCTTCGATGCCGACGCATTTCATTCCGAACTCACGAATCGCCGTCCGCACCGCTGCGCGAATTACCGCGTTGAGACCGGGCGCATCGCCGCCGCCGGTCAGTATTCCAATCTGTTTATACATAAAAAATAAGAGTCCGCAATCATTTTACCTTAATGATTACGCAAACGCGAAAATTGCGGAAATATGATTTTGCTTGGAAATTTTCGGCGTGTAAAGCCAATGACCGTTAATTTTCCGACGGCGAAAGAATTCGTCTAAAAATCGAACGAGGCAAAATCCGCTTATTCGTCATTGCCGGATTTTGCCTTGTTCAATTCGAATTTCAGTTTTTAGTTTTTAGCGACGAAATTTTCCGAAAGTTTTTTCGCTTCGGGAACGGCTTCAATCGCTTTTTGAACTTGCGGATCGGTTTCCAGCAGAACCTGCTGACCGGCTTCGTTTGAATAATTGGCGGTGGCGAGTTCATCGCGCAGCCGCGTTCTCGTAAAATCGAGTTGACTGTTGATGTTATCCGCCGTCAAGCCAAGCTCTTTATCTCTGCCGAGAAAAGCGCGAAACGCTTCGAGCATTTTATCGTTGATTTGCAAATCGTTCGGCTCGACGGTCGAATTGAAATTCTGTTTATCAACCCGCAAATTTTCGAAGCCTTTGATTTGTCCGGCGACAAGCTGACGAACGAAGAAAAACGCGGCTTCGTTGATGCGGAAACGCAATTGCGTAAAAGCGAGCGGCGCGGCTTTGATGTCCGGCTCGATGCCGCGTCCGCCGTATAAAATTCTGCCGTTCGCCGTTTTTACGGGACTGCCCGACGGCTTCGGTTTGTCGTCGGTTTCGACCTGATTGCCGTTTTCGTCTTCTTCGCCGTGATGCGTGTAATAATCGTAAATCGAACCGCTCGAATAATCGCGCTGCAAAGAGCGTCCGAACGGCGTGTAATATCTCGCAATCGTCAAAGTCAAACCCGTGCCGAGCGGCAG
Source organism: uncultured Pyrinomonadaceae bacterium (assembly GCA_964237235.1). Lineage (GTDB taxonomy): Bacteria > Acidobacteriota > Blastocatellia > Pyrinomonadales > Pyrinomonadaceae. The sequence continues at coordinate 456 of CAXSGY010000014.1, read as the reverse complement.
CGGAAAGACGGTTTGCACCAAGCCTTTGCCGAAGCTGTCCGTGCCGACGATCACGCCGCGGTCATAATCCTGAATCGCGCCCGCGACGATTTCCGAAGCCGAAGCCGAATTGCCGTTGATCATCACAACGAGAGGCAAATCTTCGGTTTTGTTGCCGACGGCGCGTAAATCTTCGGATTTTGCATAGCGCGAGCGACCTTTGACCGACACGACCGTATTTCCGCGCGGCACGAAACGGCTGACGATTTCAATCGCCTGCGGCAACAATCCGCCCGGATTGCCCCGAAGATCGAGAATCAAGGATTTCATTCCCTGCTTTTTCAAATCGCCGACCGCTTGGTCGAGTTCGTCCGCGCTGGTTTCCTGAAAACCGCCCGTAAAGCCGACGTAGCCAACGCCGTCTCTGAGCATAAAATAATTGCGAACCGAGGGCAGCGGAACGCCGCCGCGCACGAT
>CAXSGY010000013.1:61543-140717 GCA_964237235.1 uncultured Pyrinomonadaceae bacterium | reverse complement strand
TCACGGAAGCTCGGAAACTCTACTTTAGAGCGGTCTCGTTTTTGGGAGTAGCTCATCAGCCGGAAAACTGTAATCTGAATTGGTATCAATTAGGGGAGCTTTACAATAGCGCAAGCAGGCAGAACATCATCTTTACCGTTAAATGTTGATTTTCATTCATAATTTCATCTCCTATTTTTTCGTTGGTGCTTCGACACCCGAAAAGGCTAACACGGCATCCGGCAGTCGCTGCCCTTTGATCTCAATGGCTGACACAGCCGAGTTTAACTCAGCGATTTCGGCGGGCGTGAATCGAACATTATCCGCGCCCTTGTTCTCAAGCATATGCGCCATTTGTGTCGTTCCGGGAATCGGCACGATCCAAGGCTTCTGCGCCATCAACCACGCGAGCGCAATCTGCGCGGGAGCGGCGTTCTTCCGTTTAGCCCAACTCTTGACAAGCTCCACCAACCGCAGATTGTTGGGCAGATTCTCCGGCGAGAACCGCGACTCAGCCCCGCGAATATCGCCGGGAGCAAATCGTGTGTTCGTGTCAATCCAGCCGGTAAGAAACTGCACGCCGAGCGGACTCCACGGCACAAAACCGATTCCAAGCTCCTCGCAAGTCGGAATAACTTCCTTCTCCGCTCCGCGCCACAGCATCGAGTATTCGCTCTGGACTGCCGTCAACGGCAGCGCGGCGTGAGCGCGGCGCAATGTGTTTAGTCCCATCTCGGACAGACCCCAATGCAGAACTTTGCCCTGCGCCATCAAATCTTTAACCGCTCCGGCAACGTCTTCTATCGGAACTTGCGGATCAACCCGGTGTTGATAAAGCAAATCAACGCGGTCGGTTTTCAGACGTTTCAGCGTTCCTTCGACCGCGAGTTTGATGTGTTCGGGTTTGCTGTTTAGTCCCGGACGACGCTCACCCGTTTCAGAGTCAATATTCCAGCCGAATTTTGATGTGATGACGACTTTGTTGCGAAACGGCGCGATGCTTTCACCCAAAATGCGCCCGCATTCAAAAGGTCCGTAAGCCTCCGCCGTATCAAAGAACGTGATGCCGCGCTCAAAGGCGGCGCGGATAATATTAATCATTTCCGGGCGATCCGGAACAGTCGTTTCATATTTGCGGCTCATATTCTGAACGCCTAGCCCAACTGATGAAACCTCCAACTTGCCGAGCTTTCTTCGTTCCGAAGATTTCGTCGCGCTTTTATTTTTCTGCCACTTTTTTACGTCGAAATCTTGGACATTAGCCTGTTTCCGTGCAGCCGCTAAGGAAAGCGAACCGGCGGCAAGTCCTGCCCCGACAAAAAGCGTCTTTGTGATAAACCCGCGACGGCTGACCGCCTCATTTTCCTGATTATCGGAATTATTTATTTTCTTATTCTCATTCATATTTTTATTCTTTACTGCGTCCTTTAATCGGAGCGGTTTGTCTCTAGGTATCTCGTTTGGTAGTGCCTAACATTTTCACCATTGCCGGATCACGATGATCGAAGAATGCACTCTGTCCGGTGTCGAGCGTGGCGATACGGCTCATATCTTCCGCCGCTAATTCAAAATCGAAGATATTGAAATTTTCTTCCATACGCTCTTTGCGAACCGATTTCGGAATAACAATTACATTTCTTTGCGTGAGCCAGCGCAAAATAACCTGCGCGACTGATTTTTCGTATTTTTTGCCGATAGAAAGTAAAAGCTCATTTTGAAAAATATTGTTTCGTCCTTCGGCGAGCGATGCCCAGGATTCGATTTGGACGTTATTTTCCTCAAGAAACTTCTGCGTTTCGACTTGCTGGTGAAACGGATGCGTTTCGATTTGATTGACCATCGGCACGATTTCGTTATGAATAATAAAATCCATAATCCGGTCGGGTTGAAAGTTACTTACGCCGATAGCTTTAATTAATCCGTCCCGATATAGCTTTTCCATCGCCCGCCACGCGCCGTAAACGTCGCCGTAAGGCTGATGAATCAGATACAAATCGAGATAATCCAACTGCAGGCGGTCGAGCGATCTTTGAAAAGCGGCTTTTGTTTTTTCTTCACCGGCATCGGCGAGCCAAAGTTTTGTGGTAATGAATAAATCTTCTCTCGCTACGCCGCTTTTTTTGACGGCGTTGCCAACCGATTCCTCGTTGCCGTAAGAGGCGGCGGTGTCAATCGAGCGATAACCCGATTCAATCGCATCAAGCACGCTTCTTTCGCATTCTGCTGGGTCGGTCACTTGAAAAACGCCGAATCCTAAAATCGGCATCTCCACTCCGTTGTTTAACTTCACGTTTTGCATAATTTCTCCAAAAATTGCTTGTAATAATCGGTTGATGAAAAATTTCTCATCTTTAGTGTCTATATTGATTATAGAGACTTGAGAACGGGAAGCGGTATAACGATAATCGCGGATAATTGAACGATTCTGCAAAAATATCCGGTCCAAGGTGCAAAGATAAATTCAAAAGCGGTAAGATAATTTTATGAGCGACGAATCAAAAAAACTTGAAAGGCAGAGAATGCATTTCAACCGCGAAGAAATAATCGAGCGAATGCTGCGGCTTACGCCCGAAGACGGATCAAAAGAAGTTTTACCCGGTTTTTTTCTCGCTCGCTCTTCAAAAGAAATCAAGTCGGCGCATTCGATTTATCAGCCTGCCTTTTGCTTTGTCGTGCAGGGTAGGAAAAAAGCTCTCTTGGGCGAAGAAGTATTTTGGTATGATCCGGGGCATTATTTAATTTTCTCGGTTGATTTGCCGCTCGTTTTTCAAGTCGAGGAAGCATCAAAAGAAAAGCCCTATCTCGGCTTTCGGATCAATCTCGATCCGTCGCTGGTCGCATCGGTGTTAATGGAATTTGGGCTTGAAATTAAAAAGGGACAGCGCAGCATTAAAGGGATCGATGTCAGCCCGGTTGATGTTGATTTGCTTGATGCAACGGTCAGACTCGTGCGGCTGCTGGAAACGCCGAATGATCAAAAAGTTCTTGCTCCGCTCGTCATCAAAGAAATCGTTTACAGACTTTTAACCGGCGGACAGGGGGCGCGTCTTAATCATTTGGTAAGCTCCGAAGGCGATACTCGCCGCATCTCAAAAGCAATCGGACATTTGCGCGAAAATTTCGATCAACCGCTTGAGATTGAAGATATGGCGCGCCTCCTCGGAATGAGCGTCTCCGGTTTCCATCATCATTTCAAAAGCGTAACGGCAATGAGTCCGCTGCAATTTCAAAAACAAATTCGTCTTCAGGAAGCCCGCCGCCTGATGCTCGGCGAAGACTTAGACGCGGCAAGTGCCGGTTTTCGCGTCGGCTATGACGACGCTTCGCATTTCAGCCGCGAATACAAAAGGCTTTTCGGTGCGCCGCCGCAACGCGATGTTGCCCAACTTCGGAACAATCTGGAAAATTAAGGGTAAATCCTGTCGGACAAAATAACTGAGAAGTCCAGATTGAAAAGCAATCTGCTGTTCCCATGAATTATTTCAAAGCAATCAAAAGCGTTAAAATCCAGGCGTATTGTCTAATATATAAAGGTTATTCAAATGCGCTCTGTTAAAACAAAATTATTTTACACATTGTAAGAATTACTAGACTTTCCACTAACCCGCTGTCTTAAAAACTACATCTACACATTCAAATAAAGTTTCCAGAGATTTATAAACATTCAAAGATATTTATATTTGCTTGTAATTCAAGTAAATTAATTAGTTACAGAATAATCGCAAATCTCTGAAAATACGTAAAAACAATGATATTTTTGATTCTCAATCGAAAGGTCTCGAGTTTGAGGATCAAGGCGGCTTCAATCTTTTCAATAAAGACTGTTAGTATTCGTCAGTCTTGACGTTGAAAGCGATAATCGTGATTATTTCGGAAAGCAAAATACTCATCGCCGAATTGAAAAAGAACGCGAAAAAAGATGAGAAATTTATCGCTCGGCAGCAAATCCGGCTCGATAGGAGGCGGGAAGAATTGCGGAATATCCAAATGCCGGTTTCTTTAGAATAAAACTTTACCGGAAATCGAATTTCCGGCACGACTCTAAAGCATAACTTCGCGGCTTATGTTGTTAGCTGACAAAGCCTGTCAATAAACCGTGTTACACTTGCGCGGTAAGTTAAATAAATTTGCTCTTTTTTGAGAATTTACCACGCAACATCGGGTCTTGCATAGCCATTGACTTCCTTGTGCCGTTTGCTCTGTGTTCATACACGACGAATCGGAAATCAAGGAGATAAGCAATGCCGGACGAAATTACGTCTTTCAATCGATCACGTCTTTCGACTAAAAATTACATTCTGAACGCTTTGCCGGCAGAAGATTTCGAGCGTCTTCTGCCTGATTTTGAACGAGTCCATTTAACTCCCGGTCAGATTATTTACCGACCGGAAGAGCCGATTGAGTATATTTATTTTCCCGACAGCACGATGATTTCCGTCATTGCCAATACGACGGACGGCGAATCCGCCGAAACCGGCGTGGTCGGGCGCGAAAACATCATCGGAATTGACGCGCTGATGGGAGCCGATTCAACGCTCAACGAGAACCTCATCCAGCTGCCCGACGGCGCGCTGCGGATTAAAGCCGCCGCCGTCAAAGAAGAGTTCAAGCGAGCCGGAGCGTTTCACGACCTCGCCTTGCGTTTTATGCGCCTGCTGATGATTCAGATCGGTCAAACGGCTTTGTGCAACCGTTTGCACACGGTCGAAGAAAGACTGTCGCGCTGGCTGCTGATGTGCCGCGACCGCTCGGAAACCGACAAGCTGCAACTCACACAGGAATTTCTTTCGATTATGCTCGGGGCGGGCGACGGTGACGCTGGCGGCGATTACGCTGCAAAGCGCGGGCTAAATCAAATACACGCGCGGACTGATTACTATTCTCGACCGTGAAGAATTGGAGCAATTCGGTTGCGGTTGCTACAAAACGGTGAAACAGGAATATGATCGAGTTCAAAAATAGTTTTTTTTCTATTGTGCCTGCCATTTTACTTTAATAAAAATCCTCACTCTGAAAGCGATTTAAATCAGTTCAAAAAGCCGAAATAGACAGACGAATGAAAGTGAAAAATGAAACTCAACCAACGGCGGATGAAGCCATTCAGCACGCCGAAAGGGCGATGGATTTACTGAGAAAATCCGTCGCTCTTCATAAACTTGAAAATCTCAGTGCGATTGAGAATTCAGTCACAAGAGAGGCGGCGATTGAACTGACCAGGCAAGCCATTGCCGAAGCCGAAAAAGCCGCCGCGTTACAAAAAGAATCTCTCGGCGAATAATGCGCTTTCGACTCGCAGCGTTTCATTTTTTCCTCCATAAAATTTTCACAATGTAATTTTCCCGACAAAAAAGCCGGTTCCAAATATGCTTTGATATTTTTATGCACGGCGATGGAGAAATTAATATCAGCCGATTAAAAATATTTTTTGATTTGAACGAATCGAAACAATTTACCTTTATCGGATTGATCAAATTCAAAGTTTCTTCAGATAAAGTGCCTTTGAGAAAAATTGGTAATGTTTTTAGGTATAAGGAAAGTTACTGATATGCCTGAACGGCGCATCAATATTAAAGATAATGCAAGGGGTGAAAATTATGCCGGGAAGAAATTACGACAGCGATGATTATCGCTATTCAAATCAAGGTCAGGGAAATTACAGCCGGCGTGCTGACTCGGATTACAATCGCGGCGATTACGGCGGTGCGAATCGCGGACGCGGTTACGGCGGCGATTACAGCCGGGAAAACTACGGCAATCGCGGCGGCTCTGCAAGCAGCGGCTACGGAAGCGATTACGGCGAAAATTACGGCGGCGGAAGTTATTCGAGCGGGCGCGGCAATTACGGCGGCAATCGCGGAATGAATTCCGATTACAGCGACGTTGACAACGAAAGCTACGGAACCGGCGGCAACTCGGATTACGGCTCGAATTATTCGGGCGGCGGCTACGGTTCGCGCTCCGGCAACTACGGAATGAATCGCGGTTCGGGCAGCGATTACAACAGCGGTTACTCCGGTACGGGCGGCGATTACGACCGAGGCGATTACGGCGGCAATTACGGGCAGAACAATGCCGTCGGCGGCAGCTACGGCGGCGATTACGGACGCGGCAGCGGCAGCGGCGGCGCGAGTTATACGGGAAGCTCTTATGGACAGGGCGGCGACACCGGCAATTACAGCGGTAGTTCAATGGGGCGCGGGATGAGCGGCGGCGGCAGTTACGGCAGCGATTATTCGAGCCGGAGAACCGGCAGCGGCGGTAATTACGGAGGCAGTTCCGACCAATCGGATTACGGAACGGGCGGCGGTTATAATCAATACGGAAGCGGAATGCGCTCCGGCGGGCATCGCGGCAAAGGTCCGAAAGGTTACAGCCGTTCGGACGACCGCATTAAAGACGATGTCAACGACCGTTTTTCCGACCACGACGAACTCGATGCGTCAAACATCGAAGTCAGCATCAGCGGCGGCGAGGTAACTCTGTCGGGAACGGTTGACGACCGCCGCGCGAAACGTCTGGCGGAAGATATTGCCGAAGACGTTTCGGGCGTGAATCACGTCCAGAATAATCTGCGCGTCAGCAAAGATAAATCCGGCGATTCAAGTTCGGAAACGACGCAGAAAAACGTCACCGACGGAGTCGGCGCGACCACTACTTCCGGTAATATCACCGACAGCGACAGCGAAAGTCAAAGCACGACCGCTTCCGGTAAATCGCGCGGAAAATCGGCTTCCTCCTGATAAATAATCGGGTTTTAATTCTCCTTCTACGGAGGTGAGCGTTGCTTAACGGCAACGCTTTTTTATTTTCTCTGCGCGTTGCGCCGCAACCCCGGCGGTTGCGATTAATCAACAGAAGCGGACTGAGCCGAATGGCTGAAAATAATTGATCATCGGCGGCAATTTTAGCTCAAACGCAAACGACCAGAATAAAAGTATGACAAACGCAAAAAGTGATAACGGGGAAAATAAAATCGCGTTCGGTAATTCATCGCGCGGACTCGAAGCAAGCGGCGCACGGGCGACGGTTCGCAGGCGATTGAAGCATTACCTATTGGTCGTTTGAGAATCGGGAGAATGAAAATCGGTAAAGTGAAAATACAAGAACTTGAAGTTGATTTTCTGCGCGTCAAAAAGTCGGAAATGTCGAAACGTAATATTGATTGAACTAACGGTCGAGTGAATTAAAAAACTGAAGCATATTCTATTACCGCTCAGGCTAAAAAGCATTTGGTTTATTTTGCTCAAAACCTTTAAATTAAAAATGATTTCAGTTATCGAAAATTAATTGTCGGACGCGTATGACGCGCGAGCATAATTTTGAACATTCCGATTTGCCTCTATTCAAAAACGGCGGACTTATCAGAATACAAAAAGTCTCTGCGGAATTATTTAATAAGACGGTCGCGCATCGCCACGGCGACGGCTTCGGATTTTGAATGAACCTGTAGTTTTTCGTAGATATTTCGCATATGAAATGAGACGGCGTGAACCGTGACACCGATTTCCGCCGCCGCCGTTTTGTAGTTGTGACCTTCGACGAGCATTTTCAAGAGTCTGGTTTCGTGCGGCGACAAATCGTAATCGGCGCGCTCGGGCGGTCGAATTTCGCGGAATAAAGTAATCACGCGCCGCGCCACTTCCGGCGACATCGGCGAACCGCCGGCGACGGCTTCGCGCAATGCGTCGAGCAGGCGGACGGGCGGCGTTTTCTTCAAGAGATAGCCGCACGCGCCGGCGCAGAGAGCGTTGAAAATCCTCTCGTCGTCGTCGTAAATCGTCAGCATTATAATCAATAATTCGGGAAACTTTTCCTTGAGGATTTTGATGCCTTCGATGCCGTCCATTCCGGGAAGTCCGATGTCGCACAAAACCACGTCCGGGTTTTCCGCGCCGACGCGCCGCAAGCCTTCTTCCATCGAGCCGAATTTGCCTTTGCAGACAAAACCGTCCGTGCCGTTAATGAGCATCGCCAAGCCTTCGCGCAGCTCGCGGCGGTCTTCGATGATGGCGACGTTGATCGGTTTTTTGGCGGCTGTTGCCGTTTCTGTTTCGCTCATAATTTTATTTGCCCGAATTCTTAAAATCTACAACAAGTCTGGTCGGATTCGATAATTCCTGGACGCGAAAAGGTTTTTTCGCGTTTGTAACGACGGCGAAAGTGTAGAAATTTTCAAACCAGTCAACGCCTATGATGTCCGCAATGACGGGCAAATTTCGCTCGCCCGCAAATCGCTCGCTAAACTCCTTTCCTTGAAATCCGAGCGCGAAAGTAATCATCAAAAAATCATTTTCCTTTATTTTGTCGAGTTCGTTCTTCTTCTGTTTCCCGGAGTTCTCGAGCCGCTCCGCGTCAATCGAGAGCGGTGCTTTAACATAACGAACCGAATATTCAGGAACTTCTTTTTCAATGAATTCAAAAACGATGCGGTCAAAGCCTTTGTTTTTTGAAACGCGCATTTTGTAGGAAACGGGCAAAATCTCGTCGTCCTTTTCACGCGAAGCAACTTCGCCCAGCGTCCACGAATCGAGCTTGCCGGCGGCTTTGCTTTGCGCCGAAATCGCCGGACAAAACAAAAGAAACGATAAAAATAAAAGCGTAATTTTACTGGTGATTTTCATAAAATTTATCTGCTGCAAAAATTTATCTGCTGTTCAAGAACGTAATCGCAGCCGGAAGACCCTTCGCCCAGACCGGCTTCCAAACATTTCCGGCTTTTCCAATGTTCGATCAGCGGGAGCGCGTAATCTGCCGGAACGCCTTCGCAAAAATCTTTGGTCGGACGACTTTCGGGCAGACAGCTTTCGACGAAAGATTCGAGTTCAGCCTGATCTTTCATCGGAGACACGAGCGTGATTTTTTCCGAGCGTTTCATGCCTTCAGAGAAACAGCCCGCCTGATCGGTAGTTTTGCCGAAATTCGCACCTTCGATCTTTTTTTCGGCGACCGCTTTCCGGTAATTTTCATCAACCGTAAAATGCACAAATAAAAACGAGCCGCCCGTAATCAAAGCAACGAGCAAAATAAAGCCCGCAGCAATCCCGATCAATATCTTTATTACCGTCATAAATTTTTCCTCCGACATTTGAACAGCAAATGTTTTCATCTCTACTATTTCAAAATACGTCGGCGAAAACACTACCCGCACAGGTAGTAAAGCGAAATAATTTATCAAACTTTTTCGTCCGCGCTGGTGCCGAGCGGCGCGATCAAAGTCGTCGTCGTTCCGTTTATTTCATCGGAAACGATTTCGAGCGTTCCGCCAAGACCGGCGGCGCGCTGTTTCATACTGACGAGTCCGTGTCCGTCGTTAGTTTTATGCGTATCAAAACCTGCGCCGTCGTCGTGCAGGCGCAGATAAATTTTGTCTTTTTCGATGTTCAAAAAGATTTCGGCGCGTGAGCATTTGGAATGTTTGACGATGTTGTTGACCGATTCTTTAAAGATCAGAAAAATCTCGCGGCGCAGGTTTGCGCCGAGCGCGAATTCTTCAGTCTGCGGCGCGTCAAACGTAAATTTTATGTCGCGGGCAGTGAAAACGTCTGCCGCGAAACGGCGCATTTTGCCGGTTAATTCGCTCAGAAAATCTTTCTGCGGATTGATTGCCCAAACGATGTCGCTCATCGCGTCCACGAGTTCACGCGACGAACCGGCGATGAATTCGAGCGGCTCTAAAACTCTTTCGTTCGATTTATCGACTCGCTGCTGCAAAACTTCGCTGAAAATCGAAATCTGCGTGAGCGAAGAACCGATGTCGTCGTGCAGATCGGCGGCGATTCTCCGGCGCACCTGTTCGAGTTCGCGCAATCTGTCCGTTTTCGCTTTTTGCTCGATTTCGGCGGCGCGTTTCGAATCGGTCACGTCTTCCATCACGAGAACGACTTCGAGCAGTTCGCCCGCGTCGGATTTGACCGGATAAGCGAACGATTGAATCCAGCGAATTTCGGCGTTTTCATCGACTTTAACGCCCGCGCTGTTGACCTGCGGATCATATGGAATCGGCGGCAAAGCCATCGTGCCGCCCGAAAAAACCGGGCGCAGTTTGTCCGCCACGCCGGATTTGATGATTTGTTCGTCGGCGAGAAAATCCCAGTCTTTGATTTGCTCGTAAGTGATGCCCCAAAATTCTTCGTAAGCGTGATTGACCGAGCGAATTTTGCCGTCGGGCGCAAAAATCACCGTTCCCAAAGGCGATTGTTCGTTCAACTGGCGAAAGCGGTTTTCCGAAACGCGCAAATCGCCGAACGCGTGGCGCAAAGCTTCGTCGGCTTTTCGGCGTTCGGAAACGTCGCGGGCGATGCCGGTGAAATAACGTTTGCCGTCGCTCATAAATTCGCCGAACGAGAGTTCGAGCGGGATTTCCCTGCCGTCTTTGTGCTTGCCCGGAAGTTCGATTGCCGCCCACGAAATATGTTTTTCGTTCGTTTCGACGTAGCGTTTCATTCCCGCGTCGTGCGCCGTGCGGAGCGCGTCGGGCATTAGTATTTTCAAATCCGCGCCGATAAGTTCGGTTTCCGAATAACCGAAAATTTTCTCAACCGCGTCGTTGACAAACACGATGCGGCTCTCTTTGTTGACGGTGATAATCGCGTCGGACGCGGTTTGCGCGAGCGTGCGAAAGCGTTCCGCCGATTCGCGGGAAACTTCGAGCGCGGTTTCGACCTGCTTTGTTTTACTGACGCGAAAACGGTCGAGCGCGAAAATCGTCAACGCGAGCAGCAATCCGGCGAGCGTCAAAAACCACCATTGCCGCCACAGCGGAGCGGCGATTTTGAACGCCACCGTCGCCGGTTCGTCGCTTGCCGCGTTGTCGGCGTTGACGGCGCGGACGGCGAATTGATAATCGCCGGGCGAGAGATTGAAATTGACCGATTTCGCGTCTTCCGGTTCGTGCCAGTCTTCGTTGTTGAGTTTGTATTGATAGCGAATGCGGTCGCCCGCGTTAAAGCCGAGCGCGAAAAAGTCGAACCGAATCTGATGTTCGTCCGCGCTCAGATCGAGATTTTCAATTCGTTTCGCGCCGAGTTCGGAAATCGTCCGGGCGTTGCCGCCGACGTTGATGCCGCCGATGAAAACGGGCGGCGGTTTGAGCGCGGTTTCGGTCTGCGGCACGAGTTTGACGAGCGCGTTGCGCGAAACGAACCACAGCGCGCCGTCGGGAGCGCGACGGCAGAATTGGACGACGCTGCCAGGCAAACCGTCCGCCTGCGTAAACGATTTGATGCGCCCGCTCGCCGTGTCGAGCCGGTCGATGCCGCGTCCCGTGCCGATGTAAACGCGCCCGAAATCGTCTTCGGTCAAACAGTTCGCCTGATTGCTCGACAAACCTTCGGCGGTCGAAAGACTGACGAAATGCGGCGTGTCGGCGGTCGGATCATCGACGCGAAAAACGCCGCGGCTTGCCGTCGCAATCCAGATGCGTCCCGCTTTGTCGCTTAAAATACTGCTCACATAACTTGGCGGAATTCCGTCGGCGGCGGAAAAAATATCGAATTTTCCGTTGCGGTAACGCGCCGCGCCGCCTTCGTAAAATCCGAGCCAGACATCGCCGCCCGCGTCTTCGGCGAACGCGACCGCGCCGTTCGCTTTCGGCAGATGATCGGCGGTCGAAAAACGATGAACGATGCCGGTTTTTCGCTCCAAAACCTGCAAGGCGACCGATTCGGAAAGGCTGCTGCTCCAGACATCGCCGCGTGAATCTTCAAACATATTGAAAATCTCGTCTTTCTCGAAATTATCCGCCGTCGTATAAATTTTGGTCGGCGGAGTTTTCGCTAAGTCGGCGAAATTTACGACGTTCGGGAAATGGAGCAAACCTTTCAATGACGGAATCCACCAATCGCCGTTCGCGTCCTGAAAATCGAGCTGCCCGCTGCCCCAATTGCGGCTCGTCAAACCGTCCGGCGCGACGGTTTCAAATTTCCCGTTCGCCAGCCGCGAAATGCTGTGCTGCCCGTCGGTCGTGTAAACATCTCCCGCCCGGTCGATGCCGAGCGAGCTGATGTCGGCGGCGGGCAGTCCGTCGCGTTCGTCGTATCTCGTAAAACCGCTGAGCGCGAGTTTCCACGCGCCTTCCTGCGTCGTGCCGAGCCACAGATTGCCGCCCGCGTCTTCCGCCAGCGATTGAAAACCGCCGTCTTCGACGACGTGAAATTTTGCGTCGTCCGGCGTAAATTCGCATAAATATTTGGTGACCTGGACGAAAATTCGTCCCGCCGAAGTCTGCACGATGTCGAACATCGAGCGTTCCGCGGGCAAGCCGTCGGATTTGTGATAAGTTTTCGTCAGCCGCGCCGTTTGCCCGTCGTCCGCAACGGTGAAGACGCGCAGACCGGAGTCCGTGCCGCTGCCGCCGATCCAAACTTGATTGGCGTTATCGACTAAAATCGAGCCGCCGCCGTCCTGGTGAAAATTTTCGATTGCGCCGCCGGGCGACATTCGGAAAATTCCCATACTCGTGACCATCCAGAGATAACCGGCGGCATCGAATTTCAAAACCGAAAACTCATTATTCGCCGCCCATTGATCTGATTCGATTTTTTTGAAGACCCAATCGCCGCCGTTTTTTTCGAGGCGAAACAATCCGCGGCGAGTTCCGGCGAAAACGTTGCCGGCGCGGTCGGCGGCTAAACTCAAAACGGTGCGCGCCGCCTTCTGGTCGCCCGCGTCCGGCGGCGTGAAAGTGCGAAACAGCGGCGGTTCGCTCGAATTTTGTTCGAGTTTCGAGTCGAGAATATTCCAGCGGTAAGCCTTGCCGTGCAGGTCGAAAACAGCCAGACCGCCGCTCGTCGCCGCCAGAAAATCGCCGTCCGGCGTTTCAAGAAAATCGTTGATATTGCGGTTCGGCAGACCTTCGTTCTGCGTGTAATTCTTAAACCCGAAACCGTCGAAACGCGACAGTCCGTCGTTCGTGCAGAACCACAAAAACCCGCGTGAATCGCGGACGATGCGATTGACCGCGTCGCCGCCCAAACCGTCGGCGGTCGTATAAACGCGCACCGGCAGCCGCTCTGCGCGGGCAATCGAGGCGGCGAGTAAGATCACCGCCCAGCAGCAGCAAAAAATTATTCGTTTTCTCTTCATCAAATCCGCCGAAAAACACCTGCGTATAATACTTTGTTTTTTTAGTTTCTTATTACTTTAGCGACAGTTTTGAGTCCCGCCTTGAGGCGGGTTCTCGTTCAGCAAAAACTACTTCAAGGCGGGACTCAAAACATTAAAGAACTCAAGAAACACAGTATTAAACATAACATTGATTCGATTATTTGATTAATTTGCGCCGAAAGCGATGAAATTTACATCGTCCGTATCTTCCGTAATCGAGCGCGTTTGCGCCGGCTGGCTGAAAACGAATCGTTTGCTTTGAACGCTGAAAAAGTAAGTCGCGCCCGCCGCCACGTCGTTGAAACGATAATAACCGAATGCGCTCGAAATCACCGTCCTTGTTTCGCCGTTCGCGCCCGTCAAACTTATCAGCACATTGCGAATGCCGCGCCCGTCGGCGGTCAGTACGCGCCCGCCGACCGAAACGCTCGCGGCAGTCGGCGCAAACGTCGGCGCGGCGGTCCAAAATCCGGGATGAAATGTGAACGCCGAATTTTGCTGTTTCGTCCCGGCGGCGTTTTGCCCAATAGTTCCTTCGATTTTATAATTGCCGCCCGCGCTCGCCGCGTCGCCGCTCGCGCCGCCGCCCGCGATAACCGATTTTTCAATCGTGTAATTGCCGCCCGCCGCGATTTGCGCGTCGGCGGCGATTGCCGCCGCGCCGAAAATGAACAGGAACAAAAATAAACTTTTCATATTTTCTCCTCGCAAGCCTCTGTATGCGTCTGTTTTTTGAAAAAGCGCGTTTCGATTTCACACGCCGGATTTCACTTTTGAAATGCTTCGGTCGCTTCAATTTTCTTCCAATTGTCGCAGTCGTCAAGTTTTTCCAACACGCTCAAATCTTTCACGAACATTTCTAAATATCCGCAGGTTCGACAGACATAAGAAACCATCTGAGAAATATGAATGTCGGGAATCCATTTTTGATCTTTGTAAATTTGCAGAAAAGGACCGCCGTCGGCTTTGAGTCCTTCCATCCGATGTTTCCCGTCTGCATAATAAACTGTTTCAGCACTGCATTTAATACATAAACCGTTTCTCATTTTAATTTCTCCTCTCGAAATGCGCCGCGCTGCCAAGCGATAAACAAATTATTGCTGACGGCAAACACCGGCAGTCGGATTTGAAGCGCAGACTAATTTCTTCAGCGCGTCAATCTCTGCCTGCTGCTGCTTGAATTGTTCGGCTTGTGTTTCGATTAACGCCTGCTGCGCTTTGATTTGCGCGGCTTGTGTTTCGATTTGGGTTGTTTGTTCCGGCTGAATTTCGTTGGAAGAGATCGAATTACTTGGACGAAGGGTATCTTCCGGGCAAATGGCGACGAAACTATTTGAGTTAAGGCAGAGGTGTTTATTTCCGCTGACAGTCGGGGGTTTGGTGGTCGTAAATTTAATGTTCCCTCCGGTTACCGTTAGTTCTGCCGTAGATAGGGTGTTTGAGACAGCACTGCCTGAGATGTATGTGTTTCCGAGAATATCTACTTCTTCGGCTGACGTGCCGATAACGATCTGGTGACTGAATTTGACGACCGCGCCCGCGCCGATGGCTGTCGAATGATTGGGAATAATTGAAGCATTATACGGAATCACTTTCGTCCCGGCACCGATGAGCGTATTGGAATCGCCGTCGCCGCCCGCGCCTTTGCCGATAAACGTATTGCCGCTGCCGTTTCCGCCGGCTCCCGCACCGAAAACAGCATTGTCGCTGCCGTTTCCGTTGGCACCGGCACCGACGACGGTATTGACATCGCCGCTTCCGCTGGCACCGGCACCGATGGCGGTAGTATTGCTGCCGCTCGACCCTGAATTATGCCCGACAAAAGTATTAAAATTGCCGCTGCCGTTGCTGCTTCCAGCCTGACTGCCGACGAATGTGTTAAAATCGCCGCCGTTCGTTTTGCCCGCTTGATAGCCGAAAAACGCATTGTTGCTGGATGCGCCGCCCGTTTGTCCGGCTTGGAAACCGAAATAGGAATTATGCTCGCCGGAGGTATTCGTGCTGCCGCTTTGCGTTCCGAAAAAAGCGTTGCCGCTGCCGGTCGCGTTGAAGCCGCTCGACAGCCCGACGGCGACGCTCGTCGCGTTCGGCGTATTGAAAACGATCTGCGTGCCGATTCGGTAAAAAGTTTCAGTCGAGACCACCGCGCCGGAAAGAAATCCGCCGACTCGCCCGCTGCCGCCGATATTAAAGTTCGCCGACTGCACCGCCGATTGTTGATTTTGAATGAAATCCTCGCCGGTGGCGGTTCCGCCCGTTCCCGCCGCGCAGTTAGAAATCTGGTTTAAAGCGTTGCGGCACAAAACCGTATTGCCTGCCGCGCCGAGTCCGAAAATCCGCACGGTGTCGCTGCCGTCGCCGCGCCCCAAAGCGATGGTGTTGGAAGCGGGCGCAACGGCACCCGCGCCGATGGCGGTGGCGAAAGTCAGATTGTTCGCCGCGACATCGGAGCTGTTGCCAATTGCCGTATTGTTTGCGCCAATCGTATTCGTATCTCCGGCGAAATTGCCGAAAAATACGTTTCCGTTGCCCGATAAATTATTCAGTCCGGCACTGACACCGAAAAAAGAGTTGGCGGCACCCGCTTGATTATACCGTCCGGCATCCACGCCGAAAAATGCGTTGGAAGCTCCGATCGTCGTGTCGAAACCGGCGGAGCGTCCGAAAAATGAATTGTAACTCGCCGTGTTGTTGCGCCCCGCGTCCGAGCCGAAAAACGAGTTGTTGTTGCCCGATACGTTCGTCTGTCCCGCGCCGCGTCCGAAAATCGAGTTGTCAATGCCGTCAACATTTCCGGCACCTGCCGATTTGCCGAAAAACGAGTTGGCAGCACCCGTCGTGTTGCTTTGTCCGGCGAAAGTTCCGAAAAACGAATTCAGCCCGCCCAATGTGGTGGCTCGCCCGCTGTTAAAGCCGAAAAACGAATTCTGCGAGCCGGTCGTGTTAAATCGTCCGGCATCCTGAGCGAAAAATGCGTTTTGATTTCCGGTCGAGTTGTCATAACCGGCGGAGCGTCCGAAAAATGAATTGCCGTCCACCGTATTATTGCGCCCCGCGTCCGTGCCGAAAAACGAGTTGTTGTAACCCGTCGTATTTGTCATTCCGGCGCGCGTCCCGACAAACGAGTTGCCGCCGCCCGTCGTGTTCGCCGTTCCTGCGTCTAAGCCCGCGGAAACATTGTCCCCTACTGCGTTCAAAACCCGATTGCCGCCGATATTGAACTGCTGCGTCGCGCTAAAGATTTTCGCCGCGCCCGTGCCGTCAATATTAAAGTTTGCCGCCGCCTGCAAACTCGTCTGATTATTAATTCCGTTGCCGCCCGTGCCGCCCGTCGAAGCGATGGTCAGCGTATTGCCGGACGGCGTGATCGTGATATTATTTCCCGCCGCGAGCGTGACGTTATTCGTCAAATTATTCACGCTTCTGACGACTTGTCCGGTCACATATTGATCGGCATCAATTCCGCCGAGTTTATTCGAATCATTCGCAAGCTGTGCCTTTCGCGCCAAAATCGCCAAAGGCGCGCTCGTAATTTCCTGACGCGGACTCAAGACGGTGTTTCCGACAGTCACCTGCAAAAATCGCGCTGTGCCGTCAAAACTCGCCGCCGTATAATCGAGCGACACTGTAAAAATCCCGTTGACGACCTGCACGGTTGGAATTGTTACCGTCGAACCGACCTGACTGCCGCCCGAAGACGCGTCGAACATCGCAAACTGCATATTGTAAGTGCCGTTCGTCGGCTGCGCCACAGTCGAATCAACGAAACGTCCCTGGTATGTAAAAACCGTCGTCTGCGCCTTCGATTGCGCCGCCGTCGCGCACAACATAATTACTGCCAAAACTAGAAATTTTATCGTCGTAAATTGCGTTTTCATAATTTTATTCTCCGAACGGATAAAGCCCCGAACGAATCAAAGATTACGGCGAACGAAAATAAAAATCACTACTTGTGCGAGTAGGTTCATTTCATTCCGAAAAAAAAAGTCAGCTCAAAAATCATCCGGCGATTTTTGAGCTGACTTTTTGAAAATCGTTCAAGAAAATTTGTGAAATAATCCGCGGCAAATTCTCGAACGAACACTTTCGGCATAACCGAACGCGATTAAAAAGCGGCGGGCTTTAATTTGCGAACGATGTTGTCCGCAACGGTATAAAGATTATTCTGCGCGTCAATCGCAAAAGCGGTCGGAATGCCCGCGCTTGGCAGGCGCGTGACTGCGCCGCCGTCGCCGGAAAAGACGGCGATTTCGTTGAGCGTGAGAATATAAACGCGGCTTTGATTGTCAATTAAGATCGCTTCCGGCATTAAGTTGGCGGCGAATTTATTGACGAATTTTCCGTCGCGCGTAAAACGAAACGTCATCAAATCTTCGTCGTTGTATTCAGAAGTTCCTTCGAGCGATGAAACGGCGAAAACCGAAAAAATATCGCCGTTGCCGCCCGCCGCGATTTTAATTCCGCGCGCCGGAATTTTCGCGCCGGCGGCGAGACTATGAATGCCCGCGAACCGATTGATTGTTATTTTATCTTTAATCCGCACGAATTCTTCGCGCCCGCCGCTTTCGGCGACATACAGCAAACCGCCGTCGTCGAGCAGAACGAAATCGTCAATAAAATGCCGTTGGCTGTCGCCCAAAACAAATCGCTGTTCGCCAATCGCGCCTTTGAAAACGACGATTTCGCCGCCGGTTAAAACGTAGATATCGCCGTTTGCGGCGGCGGCGATTTTGTCAATCAATTCATTTTTCGCGCCCTTGACCGTCCAAAAGTTTAAAAATTTCCCGCCCGCATCGAAACGCTGTATGCGCCGGGTTTCGTCGGCGACGAAAATATCGCCGCTGTTGGCGACGGCGACGGCGCACGCGCCGTCGAACAAACCCGCGCTCGTTCCCTTGCCGCCGAACTTCAACGCCGCGTCGTCGTCTTTATCGTTAAACGGCGCGATTGTCGGAAAAGTTATCGGCTTATAAATTTCGGGCGCGGGCGGCGCGGCGGAGCGCGTTTTCGCCGGCAAAAATGAAATCAGAAACATCAAAAAAATAAAAATTCCGATGCCCGAAATCGCTACAAAAATCGGCTGCACCGGCGAGCGCGGACGAACGGCGACGCGCTCGAGGGCGCGAAATTTCGCCGCCTCGTCATCAAACGGTTCGGGCTGTAAAGATTGTTCGCCGACAATGACGCGCGCCCCGCAGTAATCGCATTCGGCAAGCGGCTTTCGCGGCAAAATATTTTTGATTAAACTTCCGCATTGCGGACAACTTATCGCTTTCATAAATTTTCATAAGCCGAACGAATTGTCGGCGTTTAAATTTGTAAATGTTTATTCGTTAATCGAACTTTTCTCGATTATTTTTTGCCTGATTAAATACAAACCGCCGCCGGTCGCCGCGCCGACGAGCGCAATCAGCCAGCCGATAAAAAGCATTCCGTAAAGAAACAAAAAGACGGACAAAATCAGCACTCCGAAAACGTCTCCGCCGGTTAAAATCAAAACGATGACGGACGCGGAAAACATTAAATAATATGACAGCAGGCTGATTAACAATCCGCGCGTCATCGCCCCGAAAACGCTGATCGTTTGTTCGGGATCGAGAATTTCCGCGCCGCTCGACAAACCGCCGACGGCGGCGATGAAAATCGGCACGGCAACGGTTAAAAGCGTCGAACCGCCGAACGTCGGAAGCCCGTCTCTTTCAAACGGATTAAGCAGAAAATAATAAACAACCGGCACCGCTGCCGCGAGAGCGAAGCAAGTTCCAGCCAGTATTCGGCGCATTAGTTCGTTCATAAATATCACCGTATTTTTAGAATTTAAAGACTTGCGGATCAATCAGATA
This sequence comes from uncultured Pyrinomonadaceae bacterium, assembly GCA_964237235.1. Taxonomy (GTDB): domain Bacteria; phylum Acidobacteriota; class Blastocatellia; order Pyrinomonadales; family Pyrinomonadaceae. The sequence continues at coordinate 121,791 of CAXSGY010000013.1, read as the reverse complement.
CCAGTTGAACAAGCCGATCAGAACGCCGACGGCGAAGACTGACAGCACGACGATTTTGGCGCGCGTCGTTTCGGGTTTGCCGCCGAATTTTGGAAAGAAAATCAAAAAAATTCCGGCGACGATGCCGAGCGGCGCGAACGCCGCCGCCTTCAAAAAATAACCGCCGCCGCGTTCGGCTTCAAACCAGGTTTGATATAAAATCGCGGTCGAAGCCAGAGTCAAAATAACCGCTGTAATTCGCTGTTTCAACATCATAATAATTCTCCGTAAATTCCAAAATTGCCGAATATCTTCGAGCAGTTGCAAGCAGATTAAATTATTCCAAATAAAAAAACACTACCCGCGCGAGTAGTGTTTTAATTTTCGACTGATCTTAATTTATCCGTTAAAAATTTACGACTTGAAACGTCTTTCGGCGAACGAATTTTTACGGTAAAACTTCAGCGTCTCAGCGAATTTTATTAAGATCGAAATCCGCGATGTCAATTTTCCCGAAACTTTTCGGCGTGCGGATTTTAGTTTTTATTTTGTTCGGGTCGAGCGTGTTGTAACTATTCGATTCGACGCGCACGAGCTGCCACGTTTTATCAATGCGCGAATAATTAAATTGATAAATTTCGCTCCAACGCCACGCGCTGCCGCCGTAATTGACGACGGTGAACTGCCCGCGTTTGGCTTCGACGCTGTCGAACGGATCGCCGAACGCGCCGCCGCAGGATTTGCAGTAAACGACCTCTTTGTTGGTTTTAGCGATTTTCAGCGTTCCCGCGCCGTCGCGTGTCAAAATCATCAGCGTGCGTTCGCTCTCGATTTCTTCGTCATTCGCCTGCGCCGTCTTTTTTTCGGTCACGAGAATAAAATCCTTTGTTCCGTCGCCGTTCAAATCCGCTGATTCGAGCGCGACGGCGTGATCGCCGTCGCCGATAAATTGCGCTGCTTCCGAAGGAATTTTCAACTCGTCCGTCTGTGCGCGAACGATTGCCGGCGCGAGACATAAAACGAACAAAAAACCAACCGTTTGAAAGATGCCGCAGCACTTTGCTTTTGCGATGTTGAATGCAATTATTTTTTTCATAATACAAAATTTGTTTAAGATTTGATTTTCTCCTCTTCGATAAAATTTTTTATATAGTCGGTAATAATTCCGTCTTCGATTTCCTCGCCGGTTCCGCATTTTACCGTTTCCGCGACCGACGCATAAATACGATATTTCAGAAAAATTTCGCTGTCCGTGTTTTCGTCCTGCCCGTAGATTTCACAGGACACGCCGGTAATATCGCTGACCGCGCCTTCGATTGTCCATTTTCTGAAAAAGTTTCTTCTGCCTTTGAGATAAAATTTATCGGCGGTTCGGTCGAAAAGATAATCGGTCGCGTCAAAGACCGACGAGAGAAAAAATGCGCTGCCCGACAGCAAAAAAATTTCCAGCAGCAACAGAAAGATCGGCGCGAATTCAGGATACTGCGCGTCCGGTTCCGGCTTCGGATCCCAAATCAGGAACATTACGGCGGGCGCGAGCATCGCCGCCGCCGCCGTGCCGTAAATTATTTTGTTAATTAGGCTTCGCGTGTAAACGATATTGAGAACGCACGCTGATGATTCGACAATTTTGGTCATAAAATACCTCTTTCGCCCTTTTGAAAATTTGAAATTTCTAAGGTGGCTTTTGTTTTTAATAATCGGTTATTTGACCGGCGATCCTTTCGGCGAGGGATTTCACTTGTTCGAGCGGAATATCGCCCGCCGCCGGTTTTGAAACGCTAATCAAAAAGATGCCTGCGCCTTTTCTGACGGTTATTTGTAAATCATTGGAGTCGCCCGTTCGGTAGCGAATCAAACGCGCTTCGTCGCCGAGTTTGAGTTCTTCGACCGAGCGTTCGGTCGCGTCCGACGACTTGGCGGTCGAAATTTCGAACATTTTTTTCGCTTCCTGCTCATTCTCGGATTTTCCCTCGACCCAATACAAATAGCCTCTTTCACCGGGTTTTTCGGCGATGTAGCCGCAGGCGCGCAAATTTTTGTTATTCTGCGCCGCCGCGCCGCCGAAAACCGGATCGCTTTTGTTTATCGCCTTAACATTCATTCTAAGAATATTTTTACCGTCGGCTTCGGTCAATTCGCACGCGGCTTTCGGTATGAAACCGCAGCTCAACGCCGTCGAAATTAAGACGAGCGCGAAAAATAATCTTGTGCATTTAATCAAATTTTTCATAATTTGTCCTCCTTTTAATCAAAAAATATTTGCTTCGAAGGCGAATGTTCGAGACGGTTTTTTCGACGGAAACAACAATAAACAAACTGCGCCGACGAACGACGGAATGCAGAGCGCGAAATGGAAATAGAGCAGCGAATAATACGTTTGCGGCGCGTCGGCGAACCGTTGATTGTCGAAAAACAAGCCGCCGGTCGCCAAGCCGCTGTGCATTTCCGTCAGCGGAATCGTCAATAAATACCAGCCGATTAAAAACATCACTGCCGTCATCATATAATCGAAAGTTCTTTCCGAAAAATACCAGCGGTTAATTCCCGAATTCGTTCCCGCGAGCCGCCGATTATAACGCCGCTGATAAATTGCCGCGAAAATCGAACCGATGCAGAGAACGACTTCACCCGCGAACAAAAGTATCAGCACGGACGAGCCGCCCGAATATGAATAAATGCTTCTGCCGCCCGTCAATTCGCCGACCAGATACAAATACAAAAATGCTCCGGTCAGAAAATTGACCGCCGTTAATCTGATGTCGTTTTGCTTGTAATGAATAAGTGCGCGTCCCATTTTTTTTCTCCTCGTCTTATTTTTTATCCGCCGGAATTTCGTTCAGTTTCGCATCGTACTGCACGCGTCCTTCGTCCGTGCCGTCTCTAACTTCGACCGTCCAGCGCGGCTCGAAAGAAACCGCTTTCATCGTCACGCCGGGCAGTCTATCGGAAACCGGCTTGTCGATTGCCGTCGGAAACGAAGTAAAATCGATAGATTTGATTTCGCCGTTCGGCATTCCGAGTTTTTCCTTTGCCCGGCGGCTCAAAGCGACGACATCGGCGAGATTCATTTGAGCGAACTTAAAAGTCGCGTAATCGCTCATTATCGAAGGCGGCAGCGCGACCGGATTGGCTTTTTTCAAGCCGTCGATGCCGAACGTATAACTATAAACTTCCTGCGAATTGTTCGGATTTTTTGCTTTGAAACTGACGCTCCGTTCGTTTATATGCAGATCGGCAAGCTGCGCGTCGGCTCCGAATTTCGCCCTGATCGCGTCGGACGCTTTGGTCAATTCGGCTTCACCGATAACTTTATAATCCGCCGCGCGCGCCGTCTGTGAAAGATTCGTGCCGACGATATTGCCCTTCATATCCGCGGACACCCACGCGCTTTCGCGCGTGCCTTGAACGTTTACGTCCCAGCCGAATTTTTCGCCGACCTTAGTGAAAAATGTGATTTCTTTGATTTTGCCGCCTTCGATTTGCGCTTTCTCCAAAGCGTTCTGCGCGACTTGCGGAATGACCGTAAAATCAATTTCATCGAGCGGCATTTTCTGCACCTCCCTCGCATCATAAGGATCAAACGGAAGCGGTTTCGGACCGACCGCCGCGACTCCGATATATGTATATTCGTCGATGTTTCGCGGATTGGCGGGCGATTCGATGCTCATCGTAAATTTTTCTTCGGTAATCTCGATTCGTCGCACCTTAAATGATGAACCGACCTTGTTTCTGACAGCCTGCGCGGCGGTAAACGCGCCGTTTCCCGCGAAGAAGTTCGGCTTCATTTGCTGTAGAATCAGACGGCAACCGGAAGCGGTTAAAAGCGTTGATAATAATGCGGCGATTAAAATTTTACTGTTCATTTTTTTTGTGTTGACCATTTAAAATTTCGGGCGGCGAAACTGTCTGCCGAAGCTGTTTTTCCAACGCCTCGATTGCATCGTAAACGAGAGCGGAAGCGAAATCACTACTTATGCAGGTAGGTAGATTTTAGCGATTCATTTCTGTCTTTAACTTCGGTCAATAGTTTCAGCTGAAGACGTTAAAAATCGCCGGTCGCCATCATTTAATTTCATCTTTTTTCAAATTTACAGCCGTACGATAACTTTTTAATTCTTTTTAAACGATTAGTAATAAACGGTTTATAAACTAAAATACTGAGTTTGAATATCGAAGGCGGTTTAGAGCATTGAACATTTTAAGCAATTTGTATTACGATATTTTATTCGGTAAATTTCTTTATCGTTGACCGAAAAAATTTATCCAAACCTTTTTTCTTTCGATAGTTTGCTCTTCGTCAGACAAACTCATAAACATAAAAATTTACCTGGCAGTATCAACATAAAATTGTAGAAGTTTTGATTTTAGGAGACATAAGTATGTTTTTTTCGCGCGTTTATTCGAAGTCCGTTTTAGGTCTGTTCGGTTTAATTGCTCTTTTAGCGTTAACCGCGAGTTCAATCACATTTACAGCTTATTCCGCCAGCGAAACGGCGCAGGAGCATCGAGGCGATTCGACCGCAATGAACGGCGCGCCGACCGATGCGGATGAGAATCGCGCGGATTCGTATTTTATCCGGCGTATTTCGCTGCCTTCCAACGACATTGTTTATAATCAATTTAATCAAACCATCTACGCCAGCATTCCCAGCAGCGGCGGAAATATCGGCAACAGTCTGACTCAAATCAATCCGCGCACGGGCGCAGTCGTCACCTCGGTTTATATCGGAAGCGAACCGAATAAAATAGCGATGTCCGGCGACGGGCAAACATTATATACGTCTTTGAACGGAGCGAACGCGATCCGGCGTTTCGATGTGCCGTCGCAAACTCCCGGAATGCAGTTTGCTGCCGGTCAGGATTCTTCCTACGGAAACTATCTTATCAACGATTTTGCGGTCGCCCCTGATAATCCGAATGTCGTTGCGGTCGTCAGATATTATGCCGGAATTAGTCCGTCCGAAGCCGGCACGGCAATTTTTGAAAACGGCGTGCAGCGTCCCTTGACCGGTCCCGGTCATATCGTCGGCAGTGATTTTGTCGCCTTCTCCAACATAGGCGCAACTCTTTTCAGCGGCAGCTATGACGGCGGTTTCCGAATACTGGCGATTAATTCGACGGGCGTAGCGTCCGTGACGACCACCGGAATCTCAATCGGCGCGCGTATCAAATACGACGATGGTCTGATATTCACTTCAAGCGGACAGATAATTGATGCCGATACGAGAACGCTGCTCGGCGTTTTTTTCCAACACCTATTCCAACGCGTTTGTTTCGGATAAAGCGGCAGGCAAAGCGTTTTACGTGGTCAGAGACAGCAGTTCGAGCAATAATTTGACCATCAAGATTTTTGATATAAATACGTTTACGCCAATCGGTTCGATACCGGTTCCGAACGTGTCCGGCGATCCGTATTCGCTGGTGCGCTGGGGCGCGAACGGTTTAGCCTTCCGCACGACGGATAATCAGATGTTTTTCGTCCAAACTTCCCTGCTTTCATCCGCCGAACCGACTCCGACTCCGACTCCGACTCCGACCGTGAGCGTTACGCCAACGCCGACACCGACTCCTTTTGCCGCTTTTGCGAGACAGATTTCTTTGCCGACCAACGATTTGATTTACAGTCAGGCGACGGCGAAAATCTATGCGAGCGTGCCGGGCAGCGCGGGAACGATTAACGGCAACAGCGTCACCGAAATTGATCCGGTCGGCGGAGCCGTCGGCAACTCGATTTCTGTCGGCAGCGATCCGAACAAGCTTGCTTTTGCCGACGACGCGAAAACTTTATACGTCGGTTTAGACGGCGCGGCTTCGGTGCGTAAACTCGACGTTTCAACGCAGACGGCGGGCTTGCAGATTCCGCTTGGATACGTCGGAAGCGACGGACCCGCCACGCCTTACGATATTGCCGTTCAACCGGGTGCGCCCGGCACAATCGCCGTCAGCCGCAACTATTCGGGCGGCATCGCCGTTTACGACGAAGGCGTAAAGCGTCCGCAGACCGCCGGTTTAGGCTCGGTTGAATTCGCCTCGACCGATGTTCTCTACAGCGGCGGCAATTCGAGTTATTACGGCTCAATTTCCAAACTTTCACTGGCTTCGAGCGGATTGTCGCTGGTCAAATCAATCGGAACCAACGGCGGCAATAACTTTTACTACGAAAACAATCTGCTTTTTACGGGCAGCGGTAAAGTCATTGATACGACCACCGATACGGTCAAAGGAACTTTCAATCTTCCGAGCAATGTTTACGGATACACCGTTGACAGCTCCCGCAACCGCATCTATTTTTTGGTCAGTTCAAGCTACCAGAGCAATTATGTAATTAACGCTTACGAAATTGATACGTTTCGTCCGGTCGGCTACATCAATCTTCAGAGTATTAACGGCACGCCGACCTCTCTGGTGCGTTGGGGCGCGGACGGTCTGGCGTTTCGCACGACAGGCAATCAGATTTTTCTGGTTCAAACCAATCTCGTTGACGAAACAACGACCGTTCCGACACCGACTCCGACCCCGACCGTTACGCCGACACCGACACCAGTCAATCCGGCGACCTTCGTCAGAAAAGTTAACCTGCCGGTTAATGATTTGACTTACAACGAAACAACGCAGTCAATTTATGCGAGCGTGGCGAGCATCGCCGGAGCGGGGACGGGCAATACGATTTCGCAGATCGTTCCGCCGACCGGAGCGATTGCCTCCTCGGTTTTCATTGGCAGCGAACCGGCGCAGCTTGCGCCCGCCGACGACGGAAAAACGATTTACGTCAGATTGAGCGGAATCAACGCGATCCGCAAATACGACGCGGTCGAAAAAGTTGCCGGCGCGCAATTTTCGCTGGGCAACTCGCAATTTCAGGATATGGACGTAATGCCGGGAAGTCCGCAGACGGTTGCCGTCACCGTTCGCTATGACGGCGTAACCGTTTACGACAATGGCGTAGCGCGTCCGAACACGAGCAACGGCGGCGCGTATTCGATAAATTCGATTGAATTTTCGAATTCCGCTTCGACCCTCTACGGTTACGAAAACGAATCGAGCGGATTCTCATTAGTAAAATTCGCGGTGAACAGTTCCGGCGTTCAGAAGGTCAATTCAATCAGCAATTTGATTTCCGGCTTCGGCGTAACCATCGAGTACGCCGACGGCTTGCTTTATACGCTTAACGGTCGCGTTATTAATCCAGAAACGCAGAGCCTGGTCGGCACTTTTCAATCGGGCGGCACGGCGATGGCGGTTGACGCGGCATTACATCGAATCTTTTTTATGAACAACAATGTGCTGACGGCATACGATACGACGACTTTTAATAAGATCGGCTCGGCGACGCTGCCCGCATTCAGCGGAACGCCTCTGAGTCTCATTCGCTGGGGCGCGAACGGTTTAGCCTTTCGCACCTACAATAATTTTTCACCAAACGACAGTCAGCTTTATTTGTTGCAGAGCGCGCTGGTTTCCGACGCGGCTTCGATTCCGACCGGATTACAGCTAAACGCGACGGATTATTACGCTTCCGAAGGCGGTCAACCGGCTTACGTAACAGTTCTCAGAACCGGCGATTTGTCTTCCGCGACTTCGGTTGATTACGCGACGACGAACGGAACGGCGACTGCCGGAAGCGATTTTACAGCCGTTTCGGGAACGCTGAATTTCGCCGCCGGCGAATCAAGTAAAATAATTTCGATTCCGATTATCAACGATACGATTTTCGAAGGAAACGAATCGTTCGGCATCGCCCTCTCCAATCAGACGAACAACGCTTCGCTTGTTTCGCCGAACCAGGCGACGGTCAGTATTTACGACAACGATAACCGACCGAATATATCCGTAAACGCCGTCAACGTCAGCGAGCCGCCCGCCGGAAGCACAACCAATGCCGTTTTTACGGTTAGTTTAAGTAATCCGAGCGTCGAAACGATTAACGTCAATTATTCGACCGCCAACGGAACGGCGACCGCCGGCAGCGACTATGTGGCGATTAGCGGAACGCTGACCTTCAGCCCGCTCGAAACGTCGAAAACCGTGTCGGTAACGATTAACGGCGATGATCTGAACGAGCCGAACGAAACTTTTACATTAAATTTGAGCAGTCCGAGCAACGCTTCGGCTTATAGTCCGACGGCGACCGCCATCATCAGAAACTACGATCCGGCGGCTGTCCGGCGCACGCCGTTCGATTTCGACGGCGATAAGAAATCCGATGTTTCCGTTTTTCGCGCGTCGAGCGGCATCTGGTATTTGCAGCAGTCAACCGCCGGTTATACAGCCGTCCAATTCGGAGTCGGAACCGACAAATTAGTTCCCGCCGATTATGACGGCGACGGCAAAACCGATGTCGCCGTCTGGCGCGACGGCGTTTGGTATCTGCAAAGAAGCCAGCTCGGATTTGCGGGCATTCAATTCGGAAGCGCGGGCGATATTCCGGTTCCAGCTGATTACGACGGCGACGGCAAAGCCGAATTAGCCGTCTATCGTCCGTCAAGCGGCGTTTGGTATGTTCTGAATTCCGTCAACAATCAATTCAGCTCAATTCAATTCGGCAATTCGACCGACACACCGGTCGTTGCCGATTACGACGGCGACGGCAGAGCCGATTATGCGGTTTACCGCGCGGCGGACGGCGTTTGGTATATTTTGCAAAGCCGCAGCGGTTTCACTTCCGTTCAATTCGGAAACAGCACCGATAAACCGGTGGTCGGCGATTACGACGGCGACGGCAAAGCCGACGAAGCCGTCTATCGAGCCGCCGAAGGAACCTGGTATATTTTCGGCAGCAGTGCCGGTTTTTACGGCATCAAATTCGGAATTCCGACCGATCTGCCGACGGCAGGCGATTACGACGGCGACGGCAAAACCGATGTCGCCGTTTTCAGACCGGAAAACGCGACCTGGTATCTGTCGAGAAGTACACAGGGATTTACCGCCATTCCGTTCGGACTCGGCAGCGACAAACCAATCGCTACGAGTTTCGTGCCTTAAAAGAAATCATTGCGGTTTGAAATGTGTGAAACAAAACGAAGCGCGGCACGCTCCGTTCCGTTTTCGCGAAATAATTATTTATAAAATTCATTATTGAAACGCTCTTCAAAAAATAATATTCGAGCGCGGTCGGAGGAAAAAATGTATTATCTGCCCAAAATTTTCCCTGCGGTAATGGCAACCGCTCTGCTGCTTTTGGCTTTGCCGTTTTATTCGCAAACGCCGGTCTCGACCGTCGAATCAGCGAACGCGGCAAATTCCTGTAACAGTTTTAAAATCAATCAACTGCCGTTTTATCCGGTAACCGACGGTATTAACAAAATCAAAACCGCCGATCTCGATCACGACGGCATCAACGATTTAATCGTCAATCAATCTTATTCCGGCAAGCTCGCGGTGCAGCTCGGCGACGGCGAAGGAGGAATTAAGGAAACCAAATATTCCGCCGCCGGCGGAACCGGTGCGCTTGATTTTGATTTGGGCGATTTTAACCGCGACGGCGAACTTGACGCTATAGTCATCAATACCGAATCGAACAAATTATTGCTTTTGCTCGGCGACGGCACGGGGAATTTTAATCTTTCAAATGCCTTCGCTCTGTCGGGTTCTTCACCACAGGTCGTTACTGCCGGTTACTTCGACGCGGATAATTATCTCGATGTCGCCGTTGCCTTCTCCGATTCTTTGCAAATATTCAAAGGAAATCGCGATTCGACATTTACCTTATCGAGTATTGCCGGTTCAATTAGCAATCCGAAAAAAATTGTCAGCGGCGACTTCAACAAAGACGGCAGAAACGATTTGGTGGTCGCATACGACAATTATAGTTCTTCGGACGTTCGTCTATATCTGAATCAAGGCGGCAATTTCAGTTTGACGAATATTATTCCGAATCTTCAGACATATTCGCTGGCGGCGATTGACGTAAATAAAGACGGCAATCTCGATTTAATTGCCAGCGATCTTCAAACCGCCAAGTTGTTGACTTACTTCGGAAACGGCAGCGGCGGCTTCGGAAGTCCCGTTATTTCCGACACCGGAACGATTGCAACGTTTGAAACTTTAGATTTTAACGGCGACGGAAAAACGGATTTGGTGACCAGCGGCGGCGGCGTGCTGCTCGGCGACGATTCGGGTAAATTTAATTATTATCTGCCTGCTGTCGTCAGAGGAGTCTTCGCGGGCGTGGTCACCGCCGATTTTAACAGCGACGGAATTCTCGATTTCGGCATCGTCAACGTCGATTTAGGAAGCGGAACTTCGATCCTTCTGAACCAAACCGACCGTCCCGTCAGCAGTCCGGCGGTCGGTGTCTATGATCGGGTGTATGAAGCTGACAGTGCCGATTTTAATGGCGACGGCAGAAACGATTTGGTAACCGTCAGCCCGTATAACAATTCGGCGCACGTCATTTTACAGGACAGCCAGGGAAAATTTTCGGACGTGAGCGGACCGTTCGGTCTGTCAATCGGCGGCGGTTACAATGTCAGTGCCGGTGCGGTCGTGGTCGGCGATTTCAACAACGACAACAAACCCGATTTTGCCGCGCCCGATACTTACGCCGGCAAGGTCGCCGTCTTTACGGGCAACGGCGACGGAACATTCGTCAAAGCCGTTTTTAATCTGGCTGCCACGTATGTCCGACCGACCTTCATCAGAACCGGAGATTTTAACCGCGACGGCAAGCTGGACATTATTACGACCAATCTGGAGGGGCGCGATTTTTCGGTGCTGCTCAACGACGGTGCGGGCGGTTTTACTTTTGTTCCCGGTGTCAATATTAATCCCGATTCGACGACGAGCGTTCTCGCCGTCGGCGACATCACGAACGACGGAATTCTGGATTTGATCGTCGTGCGCCCGACGCTCGGCGATTTTATTTTCCTGGTCGGCAACGGCGACGGAACTTTCGTCAGAAATCCGCTTTTGCAGGGCGGCGTGGGCGTGCCGGCGGCTCTTATTTTGTCGGATCTGAACAATGACGGAAATCTGGATTTAGTGATCGGCGGCAATTCTAAAATCAAAGTTTCGTACGGAGTCGGCAACGGCGGATTTTTCAACGACGTTTCATATCCGTTGAACGGTTACGTCAGCGATCTGGAATTACAGGACTTCGATCTGGACGGCACGAAAGACATTATCGCCTCCGCGCAGAACGGTTCACTCATATTTTTCAAAGGTCTCGCTGACGGAGCGTTTGAACAGGCGCAAACCATCGCCGTCGGTATCCAACCGTTTTCTTTGACTTCAAAAGATTTCAACAACGACGGCAAACCGGACATCGCCACCGCCGCCGGTTACGGCGGAATCAAAGTTTTTTATAACGGCACGAATATTTCTAAATGCCTGTCAATCGGCGACGCGCAGGTGAACGAGGGCGATACCGGCACGACCAGCGTCAATTTCACCGTAACGCTTGCCGCCGCCGCGACCGAAGCAGTCAGCGTTGATTACCAAACCGTTTCGAGAACGGCGACCGCCGGCACGGATTTCGTTTCAAAAAGCGGCACGCTGGTTTTTCCCGCCGGCACGACCAGCCAAACGGTCAGCGTCGAGATTAAAGGCGATAATTTACCCGAAAACGATGAAACATTCGCTTTGTCTTTAAGTAATCCGCTCAACGCGACGCTTGCCGATCCGGTCGGCACGGCGAAAATCGTTGACGACGACACTTTCGTTCCGAGTTTGTCCATCGGCAACGCGACCGTCGTCGAAGGCAGCGGCGGTTCAACGACGGCTTACCTGCCGGTAAATTTATCGGGCGTGAGCGGTAAAAGAGTAAAAATTCAAGTGACGACCAGCGACGTTTCCGCCGTTTCCAATCAGGATTATCAACCGTTGGCGGAAAGTTTCTATCTCGAACCGGGCGAGACTTCAAAATCTCTGGCGATAGAAATCAATCCCGATTATCGAGTCGAACCCGACGAAACATTCAGCGTCGGTTTATCCAACCCGTCAAACGCCGGTCTCGCAAACAATCAGGCGACGGTAACGATTACCGACGACGACGCGGGCGGCACGATTCAATTTTCCGACGCGAGTCTTTCGGTTTCCGAAAACGTCGGCTCGGTTCGCATTACTATTTCCAGAGCGAACGGCACGGCGAGCGATGTCGGATTTAAGGTGAAAACAGTTGCCGGAACCGCGACGGAATTTGAAGACTACGCCCCGATCAGCGGCACTTTATTCTTCGGCGCGAATGAAACTTCAAAAATAGTTTCCATTCCGATTATCAACGACGCGCTGAACGAAAACACCGAAACATTTTCCATTGTTTTAGAAAACGCGACCGGCGGCGCGACGCTCGGCGCACAGGCAAACATCACCGTCAGCATTCTGGACAACGACCCGACGCTTCCGCGCCTGAGCGCGTCTGATTTGAGCGTGACGGAAGGAAATTACGGCATCAAAACCGTCAATTATCAGGTCAGGCTGCTGACGGCGAGCGGTCGGCAGGTAAGCGTCGGTTATACGACTCAGAACGGCACGGCGACCGCGCCCGAAGATTATACGGCTTCGTCCGGCACGCTCGTTTTCGCGCCCGGCGAAACTTCAAAAATTATTCCGCTGAACATCGTCAGCGATAGAAATCAGGAACCGGACGAAACGTTCAGGGTGATTTTGTCGAATCCGGTCAACGCCGAAATCAACGGTGTCGGAAGCAGCGGCGGCATCACGATTTTGAACGACGATTCGGCGACCACGCGCCGTCCGGCGATGGATTTTGACGGCGACGGCAAAGCCGACATTTCGGTTTATCGCCCGTCGAACGGCACCTGGTATTTGAATCAATCGCAGAACGGCTTGACGGGCGTTAAATTCGGTGAAACCGACGACAAAATCGTTCCGGCTGATTACGACGGCGACGGCAAAACCGATTTGGCGGTTTATCGCAACGGCACATGGTATCTGCTGCGAAGCGCGCAGGGTTTTACGGGCATTCAATTCGGAAATGCGAGCGACGTTCCGCAACCGGCTGATTTCAACGGCGACGGCAAAGCCGAGTTAGCCGTCTATCGTCCCGCGAACGGCACCTGGTATGTATATTATTCAGCCACTACGCCGTTTTCCGCATACCAATTCGGAGCGAACGCGGACAAGCCGGTCGTCGGCGATTATGACGGCGACGGTAAAGCCGATTACGCGGTTTATCGAGCGGGAGTTTGGTATATTCAGGGAAGTGAAATCGGGTTCGTCGGAATGCAGTTCGGAGCGGCGCAGGATAAAGCCGTTCCCGCCGATTACGACGGCGACGGCAGAATTGATTTAGCCGTTTTCAGGCCGTCGAACGGAACCTGGTATTTTCAAAACAGCCTGTCCGGTTTTTCCGCCACGCAATTCGGAGCAGCCGGCGATTTACCGACACCCGCCGATTACGACGGCGACGGCAAGGCGGACGTTGCCGTTTACAGAAGCGGGACGTGGTATATTCAGCAAAGCGCGAACGGATTTACCGGATTTCAATTCGGCTTGGCTTCCGACAAACCGCTTCCGGGCGCGTTTATCTTTTGATTAATTTCCGGCGAAATTTTGTCTAAACAATCAAAGAGTCCCTGAAACGAAAACTGCAGGGACTCTTTTTTTATAATTTTATAAAGATTCCGTTTCAAGTGTCGCGCGGATTTTTGCCGGCGAATTTTAATTCGGGTGTTAATGCTAACTTTGCTCTAAAATTTCAGACGGCATTTCGCTCGATTTATTGAAAAGCGAGTTGCCGTCCAAAGACTTTGAAATTTATGTTAGAATTTTGATTTCAGGTGATGGAAAACATACAAACCGGCGGCGAAGTTCTAGAACAGTTCGGCAAGCGCATACAGCGTTGCTACGGCTGTTTTATCGCGTATCATTTGAAGGATATGTATCTCGGCGAAGATGTCACCTTTTTCTGCGATTACTGCAAGGACGAGACGATGTTTCACTTTGACGAGTTTTCTAAAATGCTCGACATTTCAAAGTTAAAGGAAGTCGCCGAAGACGACCATCATTAATTTTCGATGCAGAAAATAACGCTTTATATTGAAAATCACGACGGCGCGCGCAGCGTTTCGCTCGAAGACGAAATTTCCGTCGGGCGCACGGACGCGGCAAATATCGCGTTGTCCGACAGCGGGCTTTCGCGCCTTAATACGACTTTTTTCCGCGACGGCAACGCGGTTTTAATCGTTGACGAAAATTCGACGAACGGAACCTTCGTCAACGGCGAGCGTATTTCCGGCGCGCCGCGCCAAATCTTCGACGGCGACCAAATAAAAATCGGCACCGAAACGCGCATCCGCATCGAAATCGGTGAAAAACCGGCGACTGTCGAACAATCGAATCGGAGCGTCAGCCGACCGCCTGAAAATCAAAAAACAAACGCGCAAACGCCGCCGCCGAAACCGTCGGCGCAAGCCGCGAAACCTGCGCCGAATTCGCCGCCCGTCGTTTTAATCGCCGCCGTCGGTTCGATGTTTTTGATTATCTTTCTCGGCATCGGCGCGTATCTGGTCGCCAGCCGTTACGAAAATATTTCCATCGCCGGAAAAAAACCGGTGCGGCGCGATGTCGCGCCCGCCGCCATTCCGATTCGCGTCGTTGATCCGCTCGGCGGCGGCGACGTTGATGAAAATAACCTCGACGATTTGATCGAAGCGTGGGAAGTTCAGGACGCGGCGTTTGAGACGAAGGATTTAGTAGAAATAAAAACCTCGACCGACGCGCCGCAGCTCGCCGTTTCGGTCGCCGATTGGGAGACGCAAAGAAATCTGGCGATGGGCAAACGCGGCGCGCAAATCGGTTTGGTGTCGGTGCAGATTCCGGCGGAACTCGGCGGCGGCATCACCAAACAGTTGGCGATATTTAAGCAACTCAACATAACGCCCGATACATTACCGAAGGATTACGCCGCGCTCATTCGTTTGCGGGCAGCGAACAAACTGGTCGAACTGCCGCTCGCCACGAAATTTTATTATCTCGACAACATCGGCACGAGCGCGGACGGCGCGCCCTTCGATTCATTCGATCCGGCGACCCGGCTCAAGTCACCGCTGATTACAAATTCTGAAGATTTTTCGATCATTCAATCGCTCGCAAATAATTACAACGGTCAGAAATACGATTTGAGCGATCCGGCAAGCCGTCTGCAAATGAAGCGGCGGTTGCTGCGAATGTTTCATCCGCGCGCGAAGGCGTTTTTGGAAGAATTAGGCGCGGCGTATCAGGCGAAATTCGGACGACCTTTGAAGGTAACTTCGCTGACGCGCTCGCTCGAGTATCAATTCGATTTAACCAAAGACACGCGCAATGCTTACACCGGCAGAACGCCGCCGCATTCGACCGGCGCGACGTTCGATCTGGCATATATGCAGATGACCGCCGACGAGCAGAATTTTCTAATGGCGACGCTCGCCGACTATGAACGCAAAGGACGCATTGACGCGCTGCGCGAAGTCGCCCAAACGCCGTGCATTCACATCTTCGTTTACCCGTAATTCGGGATTTCAGGTTTCAGGTTTCAGGTTTCAGACTTTGAACCTGAAACCTTGAACCTTGAACCTGAAACCTTGAACCTTTAAACTCGAATTATGGCGGAAAACGAAAATCCGAAAAAACAAACCTTTACCGGTTTGGCGCGACGTTTGGGTAAATTGCCGAACGACAAAAAAATTATTGCGCTCGAAATGAGCGCGGCTCTGGCGGGTGTTTCGCTGCGCGTCAGCCGCGAATTTGTCGAAGCCGTGCCGAAGGCGGCGAAAATTTTAAGCGCGGACGACATCCGAAACTGGGCGGAAATGGGACGGCGCGTGGCGATGGCGAACGCGGATTTGGGCGCGAAGTTTTTTGCCGACGGCATCAATGATCTAAAAAAAGTTCCCGAACCGGCGCGTCCGCTCGTTTTTCAAATTTGCACGCGCCAGCTCGTTTTGTCGAGTTCAATCGCGCTCGAAACTTTTCAACTGATTCCGAATCTGGCAAAGGAAATCGGCGACGATAAACTTTTCACGGACATTCTGCGGCTCGCGTCGGAAATCGCCAATCGCTCGGCGAAACACAGCGCGGATTTTCTGCAAAAAACGCCGCAGGTCGCCGCGCGTCTGAAATATTTCGGCGCGGAAAAATCCGCGGTCGCCGAATCAATCATCGCGCTCGCCGCGCGTTTCGCCAACCGCACCGGCGGAATGACGGCTGATTTATGGCAAATTTTGCCCGCCGCGCTGACCGCTGTATCAGCCGAACAAGCGATTGAATTAGCGTCGAAGGCGGGCGACTTTTTAGAATTCGGCGGCAGCGTAACTCTGCATTTTACGAGCGCGGGCGGCGAAGTTTTGCGGCGCGTTCCGCAGGTTTTCGATGCGTGGCGCGACGCGCTTTTAGCCGTCGCCCGCAGCGGCAACGCGATTTTAATCGCCTTTATTCGTTCCACTCCGCCGTTTTTCTCAAATCTTCTGACGATTCGGAAAAAACCCGAAGTCGTCGAAACAGCCGACCGAGTTTTGCGCTTAACCAAAGAAATCGCCGAAATTGATGCCGAATCCGCGCTCGCCGCATTTCGTTCGAGCGCGTCCGCTTTGAAAAAAGTGTCTTTGGCGCAGTTTGAAGAATGGATTGCGACGGGTTTGGCGAAAAACAAAAACGAATCGGCGAAGGCGCGGCGCAGTTACTTTGCGCTCGAGACGAGAAACAGCAATCAGCTTCTCGCCGATTCGCAGCAGGGTTTGCCGCTCGAAGCGGTGCAGAGCGTTTTGCGAATTTACGTCGAAGGTCTGACCGGTTTTGAGGTCGAAGTTCAGCCGCTCGCCGCGATGCCGCAGGAATCGCGCATCAGCGACGGCAAAACGATTTATTTGCCGTCGAGCGTCAACGAATTCGACAGCGACGAAATGGATTTTCGCCTCTACAAAGTTCTCGCGGCGCACGGCGCGGGACAAATCGAATTCGGCACTTTCGAGCGCGATTCCGCCGGATTAAAAGCCGCTTACGCTGAACTCGCCGCGCTTTACGAAGCGACCGCCGAACAAACCGATGCATTTTCGCTCGCCGGTTATATCGAAGACGTGCAGAAAGGCGAACGCGCCTTAAGCGAAGCGGAAACCGCCAAGGAATTAAAGAAGACGCGAAAAAATCTGCCGAAAAATTCCGATTATAAAACCGTGCTTCAAGTGTTTCCCGAACCGTCTCTGGCAAAGAAAATTTTCGGCACGATGGAAAACGCGCGAATTGATAATCGTCTGCGCCGAACGTATCGAGGGCTTCGCAAGGATTTGGATTTGATGCGAAATTTCCTGCGCGAAAAGCGTCCGTATATTTTCGATTTACCGATCAGCCAGGTTCCCTTCGAGCTTTTGTTTCAGATCACTCTGTGCGGCGGCGCGACCGACGATGCGCGGCAATTTTACGGGCAAATCGCTTCGGAAATCGAAACGGTCATCGAAAATTATCTGCAATCGGAAAACGCGACCGTCGCCGATGCTTTGATGGCGACGAGTCGCGTTTATACGCTTTTTCAAAACATCGCCGCCGAACAGCAGCAAGCCGAATCGCAGGAAACGGAAAACGAAGACAACGAATACAACTACGAAGACAAAAACGCGGCGGAATCGGTTTTGGAATCGCAGGTCAAGCGCGAACAAAAGCCGAAAAAAAATCAGGACGCGCGCGATTTGTTCAACGCCTGGAACACCGACGACGAAGACGGCGAGCCGGACGATTTGCAGGGCGCGGAAGCCTGGGCGCACAACGAGATGCCCGAACAACCGTTGGAGGCGGGCGACGTGGCGTTCGCTTACGACGAATGGGATAAGGATTTGTCGGATTTTAGAACCGGCTGGTGTCGCGTCATCGAAAAGCGCGTTCGCCAGGGCGATAGAAATTTCGTCGAGCTGGCGCGCTCGCGTTATCGCGGACAAATCTCTTCGATTCGTCATCAATTTCAACTAATGAAGCCGGAGAATTTAACAAAAATCAACCGCGAACTCGACGGCGAAGATTATGATTTAAACGCGCTCGTTGATTACGTCATTGACAAACGCGCCGACGGTCAGCAGTCGGAAAGAATTTACACGAAACGATTGAGAAAACAGCGTGATGTCGCCGTCTCGATTCTGCTCGACCAATCTTCTTCGACGGCGCGGACGATCACGAGAAATCCGCTTCAGCCCTACACGCATCCCGGGCGCAGAATCATCGAAATCGAAAAGGAAGGCTTGGTTTTGATGAGCGAAGCCCTCGAAGCCGTCGGCGACGTTTATTCGATCAACGGTTTTACTTCGGAAGGTCGGCGCAACGTAAAATTTTACGTCGTCAAAGATTTCGACGAGAAATATTCCGACGACATCGAAAAGCGCATCGGCGGAATTACATTCCAAAACAACACCCGCTTAGGCGCGGCGATTCGCCACGCCGCAGCGAAATTATTACGACAAGATTCGCGCACCAAACTTCTGATTATTTTAACCGACGGCAGACCTTACGACCACGATTACGGCGACGCGCGCTACGCCCGCGAAGACGTGCGCGAAGCCCTGACCGAAGCCAAAACCAGCGGCATCACGCCGTTCTGCATCACCGTTGACCGCGAATCCGAATTCGAGCTAAAAGATTTATACGGCGATGTCGGCTATACGATCATTGACGACGTTCTGAGTTTGCCGGAGCGAATGCCGAATATCTACCGGCGGTTGACGAGTTGAAGATGGATTATTTTGGTTTTACCGAAACGCAGAGGTTTATCAAACGCGCCGAAAATCTCTTGGGCGCGGACTTTATTTCTGAGTTACAATCGTACCTGTGTAAATATCCGAATGACGGCGCGACGATTCCCGCCTCAAACGGCATCAAAAAATTACGCTGGGCGGCTTCGGGCAGAGGCAAGCGCGGCGGAGCGCGAATCATATATTATTTTGCCGATGAAAAAGGAAGAATTTTACTGCTCGACATTTACGCCAAAAACGAAAAAGAAAATTTAACCGCCGATGATTTGCGCGAACTTAAAAACGCCGTTAATTTTTGGCTTGGCGAAATCAAAAAATCAGGAGAATCGCAATGAATAAAGTTTCCGAAGACTTAAAACCGGTGCGCGAAACGAAAATTTCAATTCCCGACGAACCGAAAAAAAATGAAGAAATTTTCGCCGTTTGTTTGGAAACCGACGATCCCGCATTGCTTGTGCCTTTTAAAATTTACCGCATCGCTCTGCGCGGCGAATATGCCCGCGTGATTGACGAACGCGGCGAACCGTCAGTTTATCCAAAAAATTTCTTTCTGCCTTTGCAACTTTCGCCGGAAACCACTAACGCTTTATCTTTCGCTTACGCTCATATCAGTTAAATTGCGGCGATGTCGGCTATACGATTATTGGCGACGTTTTGAGTTTGCCGGAGCGAATGCCGAATATTTACCGGCGGTTGACGAGCCGGAATTTTCAGATGCAGAATCGGGAAATCCAAATCGCAGTTTATTTCTTATTTTTTTCAAACGTAAAAATATTTGTTCGTTGGAGAATTGATTATGAAAAGCGTTCCGTTTTCGGAAATGTCGCGTCGTGTCTTGACGGTGGTTTTGTGTTTGACGATGGCTGCGGCTTTTGTTTTTCCCGTTTTCGCGCAGCAAACCGAAAATAAAATTTCGGCGGAAAAATCTTCCGCCGATGATTTGCGCGTTCGGCAGCGCGCCGATGCGCTGCTTGCAAAGATGACCCTGGACGAAAAGATCGGGCAGATGAATCAGCTTTTCTTTTTCGGGCAGCTTATGAAGCCGGAAATGTTGGACGAAGGCGTTCGCAAAGGCGAAATCGGTTCGCTGCTTTTCGTCACCGATCCGGCGTTGATAAATCGTTGGCAGAAAATCGCCGTCACCGAATCGCGTCTGAAAATTCCGCTTATTTTCGGCTTCGACGTGATTCACGGGTTTCGCACGATTTTTCCCGTTCCGTTGGCGACGGCGGCTTCGTTCGATCCGAAATTGGCGGAAAACGGTCAACAGATTGCGGCGCGTGAGGCGCGGGCAGTCGGGATAAATTGGACGTTCGCGCCGATGGTTGATATTGCGCGTGATCCGCGTTGGGGCAGAATTGCCGAGGGCGCGGGCGAAGACCCGTTTTTGGGTTCGATGATGGCGGCGGCGCAGGTGCGCGGTTTTCAGGGCGAACGCATCGGCAGTCCCGAACGAGTTTTGGCGTGCGTCAAACATTTTGCCGGTTACGGCGCGGCGGAAGGCGGGCGCGATTACGATGCGTCGAACATTCCCGAATCGCAGATGCGGAATATTTATCTGCCGCCGTTTAAAGCCGCGATTGACGAAGGAGCCGGAAGTCTGATGAGCGCGTATATGGATTTGAACGACGTTCCGGCGACGGGCAACCGATGGCTTTTGCAGGACGTTTTGCGAAACGATTGGAATTTCAAAGGCTTTGTTGTGAGCGATGCCGACGCGGTGAAAAATTTAACGACGCACGGCTACGCGCGCGACGCGCAGGACGCGGCGGTTAAAGCTCTGAACGCCGGAGTCAACCTGGAAATGAGCATTGACGCGCAAACTTATCTGAAAAATCTCGGCGCGGCAGTCAAACAAAAACTCGTTTCGGAAAAACAGATTGACGATCTGACGCGCCCGCTGCTCGAAGCAAAAATCAAGCTCGGTTTGTTTGAAAATCCGTTCGTTGACGAAGCGAAGGTCAACGAAATTCTCGGCGATGTGAAACACCGCGAAGCATCGAGAATCGCGGCGGAACGCGCGGCGGTTTTGCTGAAAAATAAGACGAATATTTTGCCGCTCGATAAAAACGCCAATCAAAAAATCGCCGTCATCGGACCGCTCGCCGCGTCGAAGCGCGACACGCTCGGCTCGTGGGTTTTTCAGCAGAACACGGACGAAACCGTGACCATTTTAGACGGCATCAAGTCAAAGCTCGGCGGCGTGGCGAAAGTCGAATACGCGCAGGGCGTTCAGATGAGCCGAAAGTTTCCGTCAATTTTCGACGCGCTTTTTCCTGGAAAACCGCAAACGCCCTGGACGCAGGAAGAGGCGGACGATGAAATTAAAAAAGCCGTTAAACTCGCTAAAGATTCGGACATCGCCGTAATGGTTTTGGGCGAAAATCAAAATATGTCCGGCGAAGACGCGTCGCGCTCGTCGCTCGAATTGCCGGGACGACAACAGGAATTATTGGAAGCAGTCTCGAAAACCGGAAAACCCGTCGTGTTGATTTTGATGAACGGCAGACCGCTCGACGTTTCGTGGGCGGAACAAAATAACGTCGCGGCGATTTTAGAAATCTGGTATCCGGGAACGCGCGGCGGCGAAGCGGCGGCGAATTTATTGTTCGGCGACGCGAATCCGGGCGGCAAACTGCCCGTCACGTGGATGCGAAACGTCGGACAAATTCCGATTTATTATTCGCACAATCTGACGCAAGACCCGAAAAAACAGGGCGAAAGATACTGGAACGAAGAAAGCGCGCCGCTTTATCCGTTCGGCTACGGTTTGAGCTATACGACGTTTGCAATCTCAAATATGAAAACCGACAAACCGGAAATGAAAGTCGGCGAACAAATCGAAGTTTCCGCTGATGTCAAAAACACCGGAAAACGCGCGGGCGACGAGGTCGTTCAGCTTTATATTCATCAGCAATCGGGCAGCGCGTCGCGCCCCGTGCGGGAATTAAAAGGATTTGAGCGTGTGACGCTCGCGCCGAATGAGACGAAAACCGTCCGCTTTAAACTCGGCAAAAAAGAACTCGAATACTGGAGCGCGGCGGAGAGAAAATGGGTTTTGGAAACCGAAACTTTCGACGTTTGGGTCGGCAACGATTCAAACGCCGCGAACCATTCGACATTTAAGATTGTGCGGTAAAAAAGGTTCGGAGTTGCGACCGAAACCGCCGCTCCGAACCTTTTAAAAAGTCGAATTATTTCCGCGTCAATTCCGGCGGTAGTTGCTTGTCAACCGCCGGGCGTTCCTTCAAATCGGACAATTCCCACATCGTCAGAAAAATCGTGCGGGCAATGTTCTGCATTTTGGTGTAATCAATTTTCTGCGGTTCGTCGCCGGGCTGGTGATAATCTTCGTGAACGCCGTCGAACCAAAAAACGATTGGAATGCCGTTTTGCGCGTAATTGAAATGATCCGAGCGGAAAAAGAAACGGTTCGGGTCTTTCGGATCGTCGTATTTGTAATCGTAATCTAATTTCAAATAGGTGTCGTTCGTCGCTTTGGTCACAGCGGCGAGTTTTGAACTCATCATTTCCGAGCCGATCACATAAACCGCGTTTTCGCCCGTCAAATTGGCGTTTTTCGGGTTCGCGTCGTTCGGTTTGCGGCTGCGCCCGATCATATCAATATTGAGTTGCGCGACGACTTTTTTGATGTCAACGGTCGGATATTTATTGAAATATTCGCTACCCCACAAACCTTTTTCCTCGCCGCAGTGCCAGACCAGAAGAACCGAACGTTTCGGACGTTTCGGCGATTTCGCAAGGGATTCGGCGATTGCCAGAACCGAAACCGTTCCCGAACCGTCGTCGTCCGCGCCGTTCCAAATTTTGTCTTCGCCTTTGGCGTTCGGGTTCGTGCCGACGTGATCGTAATGCGCGCCGACGGCAACCATTTCCGCTTTTAACTGCGGATCGCCGCCTTCCCAAACGGCGACGACGTTTTGCGTCATAATTCGTTCGGGTTTGACGGCGACATTCATATTGATTTTTTTCGATGCCGCCAAATCGAAAGACGTTTTTGCCGCGCCGCTCAAAGGATTCGCCGATTCATTTTCAAACAAAGCGTTAGCAAATTTCGACGAGCTGATAAAGACGTTCGGAGCCGGAGCGGAAAGCGTCATCTGCGGCGCGTTTTCGGCAAATTTTTCGACATACATACGGTTGCGGCTGAACGATTGTTTGACCGCCAACCAATTATCGAGCAGAAATTTCGACGGCAGAACGATCACGCCCGCCGCGCCGTTTGCCCGCGCGTATGAAACCGCGTCAGCCCAATCCGTGCCGCGATTGCCGACTAAATCGCTGTTGGTCAAACCCGCCGGCAGCGGAACTAAATTATTGCCCGACGCGATGCCTTCGCCATAGACGGCGATGTATTTGCCTTTGACATCAAGCCCTTGATACGGATTCAGATTTTTCGATTTAATCATCCAGCCGTCGCCCGCGTAAACGATTGGCGCGGACATCGCGCCCGTGCCGTTGCCCGCAACTCTTATCAAATCCTCGCCGTATGCGAATTTTTGATCGTTGATTTGAATCGAAGTGTTCGCGTCGTCAACGACATCGCGGCGCAGCGCGATTTTTTGAAAAAACGTGCCGTCGTCGCCCGCCGGTCGAAAGCCCCAACGCTTTAAGTTGAGCGCGATAAATTTCGCCGTCAAATCAAGCCCGCGCGAAGGCGTATCGCGTCCTTCCATTTCGTCCGACGCGACGTAGTAAAGATAATCCTTCAACAAATCGGCGGTAATCACGTCCGCCGCCTTCCGCGAAGGCGAGTTTGCTTTGGTCGCCGTCTGCGCCGACAGCGTTGATTGCAACGCCAACGTCAGCAGTAAAAAAAGTGCCAGTAAATTTTTCTTCATTTTATCTCCGAAATTATTTTCAGATTTCTACGCAAATTTCGGGGAATTTGTTTCGATCTCTCAGAAATTGTGTCCAAACCCGAATTTATGTCGCCAAAGGCGACCGACAACATAGCGTAGAGTGAAACCCTACGTTAATGATTCACAGATTTTCCGTCGCTGAAAGTGACGAACAATTGACCGACGCGTTGCGGCTCAACTTCGGCGAGCGATATTTTTCGCCTTTTAGCGTAAGGTGAAACCCCACGCTATGTTGTCAGTCATCTTCGATGACAAAAAAAATGTCAGGTTTGAACACAAATTCTCAAACCGCGACGACGGCGATTTTATTTCGGTTGGCGAGCGCGAGCATTTCTTCTTTATCGAAAATCAAAGTTTTATTCGCCGTCAGGCAAAGACAGGTCGCGCCGGATTCAATCATTTGTTCGACGGTCGGAACGCCGACGACGGGAACATCGAATCGCATATCTTGATTCGGCTTGGCGACTTTAACGACCGTCAACTTCCCTCTCGCTAATTCTCCGGCGCGGCGAATCGTCGCGTCGGTGCCTTCCATCGCTTCGACGGCGACGCACGCTCTGGCGCGGACGACGATGGTTTGTCCCAAATCGAGCCGGGCGATTTCGCCGGCGATGTTCAAACCGTATTCAATATTTCCGCGCTCAATTTCGTCGGGTTTTCTTTTGGTTAAAACGCCTTCCTGCGCGAGATTTTCCTGCGTGAAAAAAGTCGAATCAATCAATTCGATGCCTTCTTTGGCGAGTTCGGCGGCGATTCCGCCAATCAGCGAATCGGTATTGCGGCGCGGCAGATTGTAAAGCATTTTCGCCATTCGCCAATCGGGAAACGCGCCGGAAAAAATCTGCACGTGCCTGACCTGTCCCGCCATCATCACTTTTTCCACGCCTTTGGCTTTGAAAAACGAAATCATCTTGCCGAGCTGTCCGATGCCGACCCAGACGATTTTTTCGGCGATTTCTTCGAGGCGTTTATCGGTTTCCTCTTTAATGGCGACGACCGCCAGAGACGCGCCTTGCCGCCGCGCGCCTTCGACGACGAGAAATGGAAATTTTCCGTTTCCGGCAATCAAACCGAACTTCATATAATCATTTTTGCCTACGAAAAACACGAAAAACACGAAAAAGAATCAAGATTTACTTTTCGTTTCTTTCGTGTTTTTCGTAGGCAAATGAAATAAATTCTCAAATTATTTTATCTAATCAGCGCGCTGAAAGTTTTCGCCTGCTGAATCGGCACGCGCGATTCGAGAAAATCTACTAACTTTAGAAAATCCATACGCGGATAAGAATATCTGCCGACGGAGCGAAACGCGAGCTGCGGTTTTGATTTATCGAACAAATGAAATCCCCAGTAAAGAAGCTGTTTGCTGAATCGAATCGCCACGTCTTCCGGGTTGATGTAATGACATTTTTTATCGAACGCGGTTAAATCTTCGAACTTTGATTCGAGAATTTCATTCAAAATAAGATTGCGGCTTTCTTCGTCGCCCTGAAAATTGTTGATTAAAACAAACAAATGCGCGCGCGCGTTTTCGGCGCGAATTTGCTCGAACGTGCGCTTGATGACATCGGCGTTTTTGTTGATGCCGAGCGGATTCAAAGTCGTCGGCACGATGCAGTAGTCAAACTTTCTGATAAATTCGACCGGATTCGCGTCGAATTCCGGGTTGCAGTCGCAGACGACGATTTTCGTTTTTCGCCGCGCCGGTTCGTTCCATTCGTCGCTGTTCAAAACCGAAATCGTCGAGCCTTCAACGCCCTTTGTTTCGGGAATAAAAAGCTCTTCGCCGAGCAGCTTTCGCAAATTTTGCTGACGGTCTAAATCAACGAGCGCGACATCGTAACCGTTCAGAGCAAACGCACCGGCGAGATGCGCGCTGATCGTCGTTTTGCCGACACCGCCTTTGCAGGTAAATACGCCGACGTAAATCGTTCGATCTTTTTCCGGCGGCGCGTCGAATTTTTCCGGCTCCCAAATCAACTGCTCGTCGCGCAAAATCGCCAGGCGCAGATTGCTGACATTTTCTTCCCGAAGATGCGTGTAAACCGATTTCGTAAAACCGCCGGTCGAAATAAAAAGTCCTTCTTTTAAGTTTCCCGAATCAGACTGCGCGAGAAAATCGAGAAATTTTTCGACTTGTCCGAGATGCACTCGACCGCGCTGGTTGCGAACCTGCACGGCGGCGGTAAAAGCGTTCGGTTTCGAGATTTCCAAATCGTAATGCTTCTGCGTTTTCGGCACGATTTGCCCGTTCCAACCTTCGCGGCGCAGCAAAAAAAGAGCCATCCTTTCCGTTTCGGTGGCTCGCTCGATAAAAATTTTTCGCTCGCGGTCGGTGTTGGTCAGAACATCCAGCAGTTCCGTCCAACCCATCGTTCTGTCCTCGGACATTTCCTTAACTTTATTTTTCGCCGAAGGCTTCTAAAATTTCCTTCGCGTGTTCTTCCACTTTTACTTTGTCGAAAATTTTGACGATTTTGCCCCGCTCGTCAATCAAAAAAGTCTTCCGCAAAACTCCTTCGTAAGTTTTGCCCATAAATTGCTTTTCTCCGTAACTCGTATAAGCGTCGGCGACTTGATGATCCGTATCAGCAAGCAAAGTGAAGGGTAATTCGTATTTGGCGATAAATTTTTGATGCGATTTTTCATCGTCGGTCGAAACGCCCAAAATCTTTATATTTTGATTTTCAAACGCCGCGAAATCGTCGCGCAATGAACACGCTTCTTTCGTGCAGCCGGGCGTGTCGTCTTTCGGATAAAAATAGAGAACGATTTTTTGACCGCGAAAATCGGATAGTTTTGTTTCCGCGCCGTGCTGATCTTTAACCGTAAACTCCGGCGCGTCATCGCCTTCTATAAGCATAAATGCGTTAAACTCGTGTAAAATTAATTTTGATGAAATTGTAACACGGTAAACATAAAAAAATGAAAAAGCTGGCAGAAACAAAAGCGTTAGCGGAGCTTCGCCGAATCAAAAACGCGTATCAGGATTTGATAAAAAACGATTTTGAGACGCGTGCGAAAAGCTGCGCGACGTGTCCGACGAAAGGCGCGTGCTGTCTCGACGCGCATTTTGTCAACGTTCGGATTACGAGATTGGAAGCCGTTGCCGTCCGCAAAACGCTCGCTCGATTGAGCGCAGAACAGCAGAAAAAAATCTATCGGCGCGCCGCCGAAGCAATTGAAAAATACGACTTAAAATCTGCCGTTGATTCTTCGTTGAAGACCTACGCCTGTCCGTTATTTGAAAAGCAAATCGGCTGTCTCGTTCATTCCGAAGCCAAACCCGCGCCGTGCATCTCGCACGCCTGCTATGAAAACGCCGAAGATTTGCCGCCTGAAGATTTACAGGAAACGGTCGAATCGAGGATTGAAAGGTTAAACCGCAAAACTTACGGCGATTTAAGGTTTCTGCCGCTTCCCGTTTGGCTGGAATTGATAAATCCGTTTGCGGAAAACTCTCAAAAATAAAATCTTGCGAAATAATAAAGCAGCGGCGCATTAAATAAAAGACTGTCCAATCTATCCAAAAAACCGCCGTGTCCGGGCAGAATGCTCGCCGCGTCCTTCGCGCCCGCGCCGCGCTTGATCGCGCTTTCCGCCAAATCGCCGAACAAACCGACGATTGACATCGCAATCGCCAGAGGAATCGAAATCTGAACGGGCAGTTCGGGGAAAAAAGTCAGCGACGCGATTGCCGCGAACGCCGAGCTGAAAATCAAACCGCCGATCACGCCTTCGTAAGTTTTGCCCGGCGAGATTTTCGGAACGAGCTTGTGCTTGCCGAAATTTTTGCCGATATAATAGCCGCCCGCGTCCGCGCCCATCACGATCAGAAAGAAAAACAGCAAAAGTTTGGTCGAAAGAAACGGCACGGACGTTTCATCGAAACCGACGCGCATCGAAACGATAAAACCGCCCAAAAACGCGACGTAAAAAACGCCCAAAACGGTTACGCCGATGCCGGTCAGCATTTTGGAAAAATCCTTCTGAAAACGAAAAGTTTGCGTGATGAGAACGGCGACGAGAAAAATGATGTCGGTCAAAACAAGCAAATCGGGAGCTTTGGCGGGAGCATCGAACAAAAACGCGACGAAGAAAACCGCCGCGCCCAAATACGCAATCGTCGCGTCGGCTTTCAGTTCGAGCGTTTTCGTCAAAGAGAAAAATTCAAACAAGCCCGCGCTCAAGCCGAATGCGGCGATGATTAGAAAAAGCCAATTCGCCGCCGGATTTCGAGGCACGAGATAAGGCAAAACGACGGATAAAATTAAAACCGGCAGCGCGATGATCGCGGTTAAAAGTCTCGAATTCATAAATTTTTAACGACGGCTTCAACGCCGCCGTAACGCCGTTCGCGCTTTTGAAAATCGAGAATCGCGCGGAAAATTTCGCCGCGGCGAAAATCCGGGAAAAGCGTCGGCGTGACGTAAATTTCGCTGTAAGCGATTTGCCACAAAAGAAAATTTGAAATGCGAAATTCGCCGCTCGTTCTGACCAGCAAATCAACTTCGGGCAGATTATTAGTGTAAAGATTTCGCGCAATGTCTTCCTCGCGCAAATCCTCAATCGAGTCACCGTTTTCGACTAAGAACCGCGCCGCGCGTTTTGCCGCTTCGACGATTTCGGCGCGTCCGCCGTAATTGAGCGCGACGCTTAAAAAAGTTCCCGTATTATTTCGGGTTTTTTCTTCCGCCGCGCGAATTTGTTTTTGTAAATCTTCGGAGAGACCGCTGATATTACCGATTGCCTGAAAGCGTATATTGTTTTTGTGGACGGTTTTCAATTCCTGTTTCAGATACAGTTTGAGCATCTGCATCAAACCGGAAACTTCCGTTTCGGGACGCTTCCAGTTTTCGGTCGAAAAAGCGTAGAGCGTGACGGCTTTGATTTGCAAACGGGCGCAGGTGTCGAGAATCGCGCGCACCGATTCCGCGCCGGCTTTGTGTCCGAAAATGCGCGGTTTTCCGCGCTGTTTCGCCCAACGACCGTTGCCGTCCATTATGATGGCGATATGTTCGGGCAAACGCGCCAAATCAATCGCCGCGAGCATCGCGGCTTCTTCCGAATCGGATTTAACTATTCCTTTAAAATTTTCGCGCATTCAATCGTTCAAAAATTTTTCTTCTATCTCGACAATCGCTGCCCGATTTATTTTCCCGTAAATGTGCGGATAAATTTCACCGCCGGTCGAAGGTTCGGCGATCAGCTTTGACGTTAATTTTTCCGGCGCAATCGTCAAAACGAAAACTCGTTTCGCGTCTTTGTAATATCTTTCTAAAACCGCCGCAAGCTGTTCAGCATAACTGCAATGAATAAAACTTTCGCTTTCTAAACTATCTGCTTCATATTCGTCCGCGCCTCTGAATTTTTCCCAGGTTTCAGGCGTAACGATGTGATAAATATACATTTTTATTCGTTAGATTCGGCAACCGCCTTTTGCAATTCTAAAAACTTTTCGCGCACGAACGGATTTAATTTTTCGGCGTAATAGGCATCTAAATTTTTAATTTTGATTAATTCCTGCACGTTAGCCAAATCTTTCAAGCGATGCGGCGCGGTCATCCCGGATGCGAGCTTTAACTCAATCAATTTTTCCAGGCTGACGGTTTTTACGCCGTCAATTTCAAAATCGCTCTCACCTGGATTCGGAAATCCGACGGATTTCGGTTTGCCGTTGCCGGGAAATTCTTCGCTCGTAATAATTACGATTGTGACGTTCTCAAGCGTTGTTCTAAACTTTTTCGTCGCGCCTTCAAACGCCGGACGATAACCTCTGCCGACTAATTCGTTTCTGAATTTTTCCAAATCGGCTTTCGTTAAAACCAAATCAATATCTTCAGTAAACCGCCGGTAGCCGTAAGCGTTCAGCGCGATTGCGCCGATAACGACGTAATCAATTTCGTGCGCGTCCAAATCGCGCACCACGCGCCGCAGAGTTTCGTTCAAAATTCCCTCGCCCATAAAAAACCGCAAACCTTCGCCGTAAGCTGCCACGGGCGAGGCGATGATTTTTTGAAAATCCGTTTTCATTCGTATTCGACCTTGTGCAAAGTCAAACCGTTGGCGGGCGCGGTTTGCCCTGATAAATCGCGGTCGCCGTTGACGATTGCCGTCTGAATTGTATCAGAATCTTTTTCGCCGCGCCCGACTTCGAGCAAAGTGCCGACCATCGAGCGCACCATATAGCGCAGGAAACCGTTGGCGGATACGCGGAATTCAATAATCAACGAATTTGAACGCGCGTCCCAGATGGATTCGACCGTGAAACTTTTCACCGTCCGAAGGCGGTTTTCGACATCCGAACGCGCCGCCGAAAACGCCGTCCAGTCGTGTTCGCCTAAAAATAAACGCGCCGCTTCGTTCATTCGCCCCGCGTCGAGAAATCTCGCTTCGTGATGCGCGTAACGCAGCCAGAACGGCGACATTACGGGCGCGTTGACGACGCGGTAAACGTAATGTTTCGTCTTGGCGGAAAATCTGGCGTGAAATTCGTCCGACGCTCGTTCGACGTTGATGACGCGCACGTCGCGCCGCGAATTCCCGTTGATCGCCAGGCGCAATTGGTCGGGCATAAATTCTCGATTCAGGCGCACATTGGCAACCTGCCCTTCGGCGTGAACGCCCGCATCCGTTCGACCCGAACCGATTATTTTCACGTCCGCGTCTTCCAAAAGGCTGACGGTTCGTTCGAGTTCGCCCTGCACGGTGCGCTGTCCGTCTTGAATTTGCCAGCCGTGAAAATCCGTGCCGTCGTATTGTAAAAGCAATCTAAAATTCATCTGATTTTTTGTCGCTAAAGGCGACCGACAATATAGCGTAGGGTTAAGCGAATGCAATGAGCGCGACCCTACGAAAAATCACGAAACTGTTTCCGACGCTGAAAGTGTCGAACAAATTTTGCGCTCGTTGTTGCTCGCCTTCAGCGAGCGACTCGTTAATCAAATTGACGTAGGGTTGCGTTCGCTGTCGCTCGCTTAACCCTACGCTATGTTGTCGGTCGCCTTTAGCGACAAGACAAAATTTTCACGGGAAGAAATCTATTTTCTTGAGCCGGGCTTAACGGCTTCTTCGCCGCGTTCGCACAGCGGACAACTTTCCGGCTCATAGCTCGGAACTTCCAGACTAACCAATGAAACACGCGGAACGCCGACATCTGCTGCGCCGTTTGAGCGGTCAACGATTGAAGCCGCGCCGATGATTTTTCCCCCGCGCGATTCTAATGCGTGGATGCATTCGCGCGTCGAGCCGCCGGTCGTGATGACATCTTCGACGACTAAAATTCGCTCATTTTTTTTGACGGAAAATCCGCGCCTGACGGTCATCGCGCCGTTTTCGCGTTCGGTCCAGATGAAGCGGACGTTCAAACTTTGGGCGACGGCGTAACCGATAATCAAGCCGCCGATGGCGGGCGACGCGACGGTTTCGATGTTTGCGCCGACGAAAAATTCGGCAATCGCTTTGCCGAATTTTACAGCGTCCGACGGATATTGCAGAGCAAGCGCGCATTGCAGATACTGCGGGCTGTGCAAGCCGCTCGATAAAACGAAATGTCCTTCCAAAAGCGCGTCGGAAGCGCGGAATTGTTCTAAAACTCGTTCGGAATTCATAAGCAAAAAATTTTATCCGCCGACAATCGGGCGCGGGTCGTAAAAGCCGTTAAGCTCGACGATTTTTCCGTCTTTGATGACGAATTTTTCTAAAATCGGAATCGTGCCGAAAATCGTCTCGACGGCGAAATGCGTGATAACCGTTTCGCTTTCGCAGATGTGACTGAAAACTTTTACGTCTTTGATCGCCGATAAAAATCCGCTCAAAAACGCTTTGAAATTTTCCGCGCCCGCGTCTTCGCCGGCAATCGGATCGGTAAATTCAACGTCGTCAGCGAGCGGTGCGAGCGATAAATCTTTCTCTTCAAGCGCGTTCAGATAACCTTCGACAATCTTTATATTTGCTTCTCTCATTGATGGTAAATCTTGTCGGCGAAATCATCTCGACTTGCGATTTTGCGTTTTCCCGTTAAAATATGTCAAGATGCCGCCTTCGCCAAACTTAATATCTGATTCTCTACTAATCAGCGAAACGATTCAACTTCTGCAATCCTTCGGCGGTCGCGCTTCCGCCGTCAAGGTCGTTGACCGCGTAATGAAAATCCGCAAACCCGCGCCGGATTTGGCAAAGCTGCTCGTTTCGGATTTGGCGGAAACCGATCCGCGCCTTTTTTTGAACGACGATATTCTGGAGTTAATCGAGACTGATTTTGAGCGGCGCAATTTTACCGAAATGGATTTTGTCGTCTTTGATCTGGAAACGACGGGCGCGAAAACGCCGCCGTGCCGCGTGACGGAAATCGGCGCGTTTCGCGTCAAAGGCGGCAAGATCGCCGAAGAATTTCACACGCTCGTCAATCCCGAAACGCCGATTCCGCCGTTTATCACACAGCTCACGGGCATTTCCGATCAAATGGTCCGACGCGCGCCGAAATTCCGCGACGTGGCGGCAGATTTTTTGGATTTTATCGGCGATTCGGTTTTGGTGGCGCACAACGCGCCGTTCGATATGCGTTTTCTGAATCACGAAATCGGCAGAATTTACGAAAATTACCGCGTCGCAAATCCGTCGCTCTGCACGGTTCGGCTGTCGCGCCGCTTAGTTCCGAACGTCGAAAATCACCGGCTCAACACTTTGGCAAATTATTTTTCCGTCGCGCTCGTCAATCATCACCGCGCCAGCGACGACGCGCGGGCGACGGCGCATATTTTCGTTAATCTGCTCGAAACGCTGCAAAATCTCGGCGTGCGAAATTTGTCTGCCGTCAAACGCTTCAAACTTTAATTGCACAACCAACCGCCGATTAGTTATCATCAAAATTTTCAACTAATTTTAAGAAGGAAATATTTATGTCAGACAATGCGGCTTTGCAGCCGATCAACCGGCAGAATCTCGATATTCGCTCGACACCGCGCGCGGAAATGAATCTTTATCCGCTCGACACATTCGCCTATGATTTCGCCGGACGCGAAATCTGGATTGATTTTGAAATTCCCGAATTTACGGCGATCTGTCCGTTTTCGGATTTTCCCGATTTTGCGACGATTAAATTAAAATACGTGCCGAACGAACGCTGCATCGAATTGAAAAGTTTGAAACTCTACATCAATTCGTTCCGCGAAGTGAAAATTTTTCACGAGCATTTAATTAACGTCATCGTCGAAGATTTTGCCAAGGCGTGCGACCCGCTGAAAATCGAAATCGAAGGCGATTTCAACGTCAGAGGAAATATCAAAACCGTCGTCCGCGCAAGCTATGCGAAAGATTAATTACGAGTTTCAAATTACGAATTACGAATGAAGAAAAAGAATTTCAATTCGTAATTCGTAATTTGAAATTCGTAATTTACTCCGACTTGTTCGGCAGTTCGATAAAAAAAGTCGAGCCTTTGCCGACGATTGACTCGACGAAAACTTCGCCGCCGTGCAGACGCGCCAGATGTTTGACGATTGCCAAACCCAAACCGGTTCCGCCGATTTCGCGCGAGCGGGCGCGGTCGGCGCGGTAAAATCGCTCGAAAATTCTTTGCAGATGTTCGCCGGAAATTCCTTCGCCCGTGTCGGAAATCGAGACGACGCTTTTTCCTTCGCGTTCCTTAAAGCCGACGGACACGCTGCCCTTTTCGCTGTTAAATTTAACGGCGTTGTCAATCAAATTCGTCAACATTTGTTCGAGCCGCACGACATCGGCGTAAACGAATGTTTCCTTCGGCACTTCGTTTTTGAGATTTATGGCGCGCTCCGCCGCTTTGCCGGAAAGATTTGTGAAAACTTCTTCGACGAGCGGATTGAGATTTATTTTTTTCGGCTGGATTGAAACGCTGCCCGATTCGATTGATGAAAGTTCGAGAATGTCGTCAATCAGACGATGCATTCGCTGCGCGTTTTTACGAATCACGCCTAAAAACCGACGGTTGTTTTCTTCGTCTTCAATCGCGCCGTCTTCCAGAGTTTCGACGAACGCGAGAATCGAAGTCAAAGGCGTGCGAAGCTCGTGCGAGATGTTCGAGAAAAATTCCTGCCGCACCCGTTCGAGCCGTTCGACCTGTGTAACGTCGTAAAAAATGCCAATCGCACCGCTTGATTTGTCCATTTCAAACGGCGCGACGCGCACGTCGTATTTCGATTTGTCGAACGGAATTTCAAGCTCGATGTCGGAAGATTTGTTTTCCTTAATCGCTTTGCGAAACGCTTCGTGAAGCTGTAGATCGCGGACCACTTCGCTCAGGCGTTTATTCTCCAACGCGCCGTTTTTACGCCCGAAAGCCTCGTAAGCGGCGCGGTTTGAAGCGACGACGCGCGTGTCTTCGCCGACGACGATCACGCCTTCGCGCATCGTTTTGAGAATTTCATTCAAAATCGGACGCGAAACCGTTTCAGTCGTTTTTCCGCCGGAAAAAAAATCGCTTAAAAAACTCATTCCTTCAAGGTTCAAGGTTTAAGGTTCAAAGTTCAAAGTCAAAATTGAAAACTTTGAACTTTGAACCTTAAACCTTGAACCGCTTATTTCTGTTCGGCAAAACGATAGCCAACGCCGACGACGGTTTCGATGCGGCTGCCGCAATCGCCAAGCTTTTGGCGCAGGCGGCGAATATGTACGTCGAGCGTGCGCGTGTCGCCGAAATAGCTGTAACCCCAAACATTATCGAGCAAATTTTGGCGCGTCGCCACGCGTCCCGCGCTTTTTATCAAATACGTCAAAAGCGCGAATTCCTTGCGCGTCAGCTTCACGTCCGCGCCCGCGCAGACGACGCGCATATCGGCGAAATCTATCGAGATTTTTCCGTCGTCGAAGCGTTCGGGCGTTTCCTTTTCGACGCGGCGCAGAACGGCGCGAACGCGCGCGACGACTTCCTTGACCGAAAAAGGCTTGACGATGTAATCGTCCGCGCCGAGTTCGAGACCGGCGATTTTATCCGTCTCGGCGGCTTTCGCCGTTAACATTATAATCGGCGTTTTTTCCGTCAAAGGCTCGCGCCGCAAACGGCGGCAAAGCTCCGTGCCGCTCATTCCGGGCAGCATCAGATCGAGAATAATCAGCGCGGGTGGATTTTTTTCATCGAGCGCGAGACGCAATCCCTTCTCGCCGGATTCGGCAATGCGAACGCGAAAATTTTCGCGCTTGAAATTATATTGCAAGCTCTCGGCAATATCCGCTTCGTCCTCGATGATTAAAATTTCTTGAGCCATAATACGATTTTGGATTTTAGATTTTGGATTTTGGATTGATTTGCCGACAGCCAGATTCGATTCAAATAAATCGAACAAGAAAGTTTTTCTGCAAATCCAAAATCCAAAATCTAAAATCCAAAATTCTATTGGTGTTTGATAAAAACCGCTTCCTTCATATAAACGGTCAGTTCGCAAATGTCTTTGACGTAATCGCCGATGCGTTCCAAGTTCTTCGCCACGAACAGAAGCCGCGCCAGCCGCACGGATTTGGTCGCATCCTGCGACATCGTTTTCATTAAATTATCAATCAGGCGGTCGTAAATTTTATCAACCTCCGCGTCCTTTGCGATTAGTTGGCGCGCTTTTTCCGCGTCGTTCGACGTGAAAGCGTCCAGAACCGATTGCAGCATTTCGAGCGCGCGTTCCGCCATTTCGTCGAGTTCGGCAAAATTTTTTAGTTCCGGCTCGTCGTTCAATTCGAGCGCGGCGCGGGCAATGCTGGTCGCGTGATCGGCGATGCGTTCGAGAATCGGCGTGATTTTGAAAATCGAAATCACCGTCCGCAATTCGCGGGCGACCGGACGGCGCAGCGTCAAAAGCTCGACGCTCAGGCGGTCAATTTCGAGTTCGAGCCGGTCAATCACGCGGTCGTTTTCGATGACCTGATTGGCGACCTGGCTGTCGCGTTGCGCGAGCGCGTGCATCGCTCTCTGCAAAGCAAGTTCAGTTTCACCGCCCATCAAAAGCAAACGGTCGCGCAAAATATCGAGTTCACGCTCCAAGAGTTTTCTTTGCTCCATTAACTAAAAATGTAGAACAATTCGATTGATTTTAGAAGCGCGAAACAAAAATCTGAAATTCGAGAATAAACGGAAGGTTTTAAGCCGATGTGAACGGAGCGTTAAATGAATGTTAATTAACGGTAAATGGTAAACGGTAAGTGGTAAATGTAAATCAGAATATTTACCACTTACCGTTTACTGCTTACCGCTAATCAAATTTCTCTCGGTCGGATTAAAGTTTGCAGATTTCCCGTCGAAGAACTTATCTCTTTCCAGCTTTCGATTTCGAGATTGACGATTGCCAACGCCGCGGTCGGCATCGCTTGAATTTCGCCAGTTAAAACTTTAATTAAATTTTCGAGTCCGGGATTATGACCGACGAGCAGAATTGATTTGAACCCGTCGTTTTGTTCGGCGAGAACGTCCAAAAGTCTCGACGGACTGGCTTCGTAAATATGTTCGTCAAATCGGATTTCGCCGTCGAGATTGGCGGCGTTTTTAATCAGCCCGGCGGTTTGCGCGGCTCGTTTGGCGGGTGAGCTTAAAATTAATTCGGGCTGAAATTTGTTCGTTCTAAAAACTTCGCCCATCAGCGGCGCGGCTTCTAATCCGCGTTCGTTGAGCGGACGTTCAAAATCCGAAAGGCTCGCGTCGTCCCAACTCGATTTGGCGTGGCGCAAAATAAAAAGCGTCTTCATAAATTTTCATCCGCGTCGGAATTTTCGCGTTCGGAAATTTCCCTTAAAACAATCGGACGCGGTTTGAAAATCGCTTTCAGCGTCGCGTAAATTTTCTTTTTTAAACTTTTATTTTTTCTGACGAACGGCAAAACGTCGGTGATTGAAAAAATGCCGATTAATTCGTTTTCTTCTCCGACGACGACGAGCCGCTTTATTTGATGACGGCGCATTTTTCGCAGTGCGTCTTCGAGCTTGTCTTCCGCCGCGCAGGCGACGACTTTGCCTTTAATAATTTCAAGGGCTTCGATGTCCGAAGCCTTGCGGTTGCGGGCAACAACGACGAGGCATAAATCGCGGTCGGTCAACACACCGACGAGCTTTTTATTTTCGTCAACTATCGGCACAATGCCGCAATCGCGCTGGCGCATCGTGTCGGCGACGCGCATTAAATTATCCGTCGTTTGACAAAACGCCGCGTCAATTTTCATTATATCTCTTACCTTCAAATCCTTCATTTGCTAATTCCGCGTCGAAAGTTTTTTTGATAAATGATAAATGATAAATGACAAATGTAAAACGTTTAGCCGCACAAAACCGCGCCGCCGTTGATATTCAGGATTTCGCCGGTGATGTGGCGCGACCAATCCGAAGCGAGAAAAACAATCGAAAGCGCAACGTCGTCCGCCGTCGCCACTCTTTTCAAAGGAATGCCGTCAACAACGCGACGCACGAATTCCGCGTCGTGAAAAACCGGATCGTTCAAGTTCGTATCAACCCAGCCGGGCGCGACACAGTTGACGCGAATGTCCGGCGCGAGTTCGTTTGAGAGAGCTTTGGTAAAAGAAATCTGCCCGCCCTTCGACGCGGCGTAATTTGAATAACCGGCTTCGCCGCGCTGTCCGGCGGTCGAAGAAACAACGACAATCGCGCCGCCGCCGTTCGTCTTAAAATACGGAATCGCCGCGCGGCAAATCGTCCAGGTTCCTTTTAAATTCGCGTCCAAAACGCGATCCCAAACTTCTTCCGACATCGTTTCGAGCGCGTCGCCTTCCCAAATCCCGGCATTCGCCACGACAATATCAAGCGCGCCGAATTCGTTTCGCGCTAAGTCGCACAACTTTTCAGCGTCGGCTAATTTAGAAACGTCGGCTTGCGCGGCAACGGCTTTCACGCCGAATTTTTCGCACTCTTTAATCACCTCGGCGGCTTCCGCCTGATGCTGAAAATAATTGACGACGACGTTCGCGCCGGCTTCCGCCAGACGCAACGCGGTTGCCCGCCCGATGCCGCGCGACGCGCCCGTGACGACGGCTGATTTTCCCTTTAATAAATATTCCGGCAATCTTTTTTCGATTGTTTTTTCGCTCATAAAATTTTAATCAGGAAGCGCGGGCTTCCGCCGTTTCGTCTTCGGCGAAAATCGTTTCTAAAATCTCGCTCATCCGTTTCGTGTCCGACAAAAAAGCGTCGTGTCCGTCGGGCGAAACGAATTCGACGAATTTCGCGCGCGCGCCGTTTTCATTCATTCGCCGCGCTAAATTTTCCACGTCGCGCATCGGAAAAAGCCAATCGCTCGAAATGCCGACGAGCGAAACTCGCGCTTTGATTTTTTGAATTTCTTCGTCGCTCAAATCGAACAAATCCATCGCTTTGGTGATAAGGCGATAGCTGTCGGCGTTGAATCTTTTCGTGAAAATTTCGCCCTGATAATCGAGATAACCGGCGACATCGAAACGGGAATTTAAATGCTCGCGCGGATTTTCGCCGTTGCGATTCGGGCGGCGATTGAAACGTACGTCGAACAGCTCTGCTGATTTATAAGAAAGCGTGGCGAGCTGCCGCGCCAGCTGCACGTCGTTTTCGATGTCGAGAGCTTTGCGCTGAAGATGATTGAGCGCGAGACCGAACGCCGACAGCGGCGACGCGCCCACGGCGACGCATTTTTCGATTAACTCGGGAAAATCCGCCGCCATTTGCAGAGCGCACATTCCGCCGACCGAACCGCCGGCGACCGCTTTTAACCGTTCAATTTTGAGATGTTCGAGCAGAACCGCCTGCGAGCGGACAATATCACGCACGGTAACGAGCGCGAATTCTTCTTTGTTATCTTTTCCCTTGATTTTCAGAGAATCCGCGCCCGTCGAACCGTAACATGAACCGATGTAGTTCGCGCATATAAAGGCGAACCGCGATGTGTCTAAAGCCTTGCCGTCGCCGATAATTTCCGACCACCATTCGCTGATGTTCGACGAGCCGGTCAGGGCGTGAAAAATCAGCGCGACGTTCGATTTATCGTGGTTGATTTTTCCGTGAACCGCATAACGCAGCCGCAGAGACGGCAAAACATTGCCGCTTTCCAGCGCAAACGGCACATCTGACAAATAATCAAATTCCGTAAATTCCATCAGAATTTTATTCGCCGTCAAAGCGCGGCGCGTTTTTTTTCGGAAAGTCGAAGACAGGATTTAGCGAAACTTACTCGTTCGGTTTCACTTAACTTTCAAATAAAAACGCGTCGCGCTTTTTTGACGGCAAAACTTTTTACACGCCGCCCGCGCCCGCCGCCGCTTGCGAAACGTCGGTTTCGCCCTGATTGATTTCGGGCAGCTTTTCGCTCGTTCCGCGCAGAGCGTTGTCAATGTCGGCAAGAATGTCCCGAATGTCTTCGATGCCGACTGAGAGACGAATTAAATCGGGCGTGACACCGGTCGTTTTTTGTTCCGCTTCCGTAAGCTGCGAATGCGTCGTCGAAGCCGGATGAATCACTAAAGATTTCGCGTCGCCGATATTTGCCAGCAGCGAAAAAAGTTTGACCGAATTGATGAATTTTTTGCCCGCTTCAAAACCGCCTTTGATGCCGAACGTGACGATTGAACTCGCGCCGTTCGGAAAATATTTATCGCTCAAAGTTTTATATTCGCTCGCCTCCAACTTCGGATAATTAACCCACTCGACGGCTTCGTGATTCTGCAAAAATTTGGCGACTTCGAGCGCGTTTTCGCTGTGGCGTTCCATTCGAAGATGCAGAGTTTCGAGTCCCTGTAAAAACAGAAACGACGAAAACGGCGACAAAGCCGCGCCCGTGTCGCGCAAGCCCTGCACGCGCGCCTTGATGATAAACGCCAGATTGCCGAACGCTTCGGTATAGGAAACGCCGTGATACGACGGATCGGGTTCTGAAAAATCATTAAAGCGTCCGCTCGCTTTCCAATCGAAATTGCCCGCGTCAACGATCACGCCGCCGATGGTCGTGCCGTGTCCGCCGATAAATTTCGTCGCCGAATGAACGACAATATCCGCGCCGTGTTTAATCGGATTACACAGTGCGGGCGACGGAACGGTGTTGTCAATCATCAGCGGCAAATTATTGCGGTGCGCGATTTCCGCAAGTTTTTCAATATCAATTACGTCGAGCTTCGGATTGCCGATGGTTTCGGTGTAAATCGCTCTGGTTTTTTCGTTGATCGCCGCTTCGATTGCTTCATAATCCGCGCCGTCGGCGAATCGGACGTTGATGCCGAGTCTCGGCAGCGTGTAATGAAAAAGATTATAAGTTCCGCCGTAGAGCGATGTCGTCGAAACGATTTCGTCGCCGGCTTTGGCAATCGTTAAAATCGCCAAAGTTTCGGCGGCTTGCCCGGAAGCAGTCGCCAGAGCCGCCGCGCCGCCTTCGAGCGCGGCGACGCGCTTTTCAAAAACGTCGGTCGTCGGGTTCATCAGGCGCGTGTAAATATTGCCGAATTCCTGCAAAGCGAACAATCGCGCCGCGTGGTCGGCATCGTCGAATTTATACGAAGTCGTTTGATAAATCGGCACGGCGCGGGCGTTCGTCGCCGTGTCCGCCGCCTGTCCGCCGTGCAGAGCCAAAGTGTCGAAATGATAATTTTGTGCGTCTTCCGCCATTATTTTTTACTCCTGAAATCTAAAATTTTTACGCGGCAGACTGCCGCACAAAACAAAAAAACCTTCGTGCTAAAGATTTGCACGAAGGTTTTTCTAAAAATCCTTTCGTTAAAAACCGGCGATTGCCGATTCCAGTCTTTAGCAGTTTTTACCGTGGAGCAAGTTGCCTTAAATCGCCACGCTTTTAATTTTTCAAAAACTCAACAGTTTTCAAGCGTGTCGCATTATGAAATGCGACAACAACAGGAAAAATAGATCTGCAAATTTCGTTCGCTCATTTTGTTAAGTCAGGTTTTAAGCTAATCAAATTTTCACAACTTGTCAAACGGCGTTCGATTTCAAAAAGTTAAAGTTTCGTTTTTCATAAATCTAGCCGCATAAAACCGCGCCGCCGTTAATATTTAAAACTTCGCCGGTGATATGCCGCGACCAATCCGACAGCAGAAAACAAATCGAAAGCGCAACGTCGTCGGTCATCGCCATTCGCTGCAAAGGAATTGATTTGATGACGCTCGCTTTGTATTCCGCGTCTTCAAAAACGGGGCGCACCATCGCCGTTTCGATCCAGCCGGGCGCGACGCAGTTGACGCGGATTTTCGGACACAATTCCGACGCGAGTGCTTTGGTAAATGAAATCTGTCCGCCCTTCGACGCGGCGTAATTTGAATAATTCGCTTCGCCGCGCTGTCCGGCGGTCGAAGAAACAAGCACAATCGCGCCTTTTTCCTGTTTCTTAATCCACGGAACGCACGCTTTGGTCATCGCCCACGCCGCTTTCAGATTCGTATTCAAAACCCGGTTCCAGGTTTCTTCGGACATTTCTTCAATCGGCGCGCCTTCCCAGATTCCGGCGTTTAGGACGAGCAAATCAATGCGTCCGAATTTTTCCAGAGTTTTGTGCGCCAGATTTTGCGCGTCCTGCCAGAGGGACACGTCGCCCTGCACCGCAATCGCGTCCGTGCCGCATTCTTTGCAAAGCTCGACGACATTGGCGGCTTTTTCTTCCGCGCTCAAATAATTGACGACGACGTTCGCGCCCGCTTCCGCCAGCCGCAACGCGGTCGCCCGCCCGACACCGCGCGACGCGCCGGTGATGATTGCCGTTTGACCTTTGAATAAATCGTTTGGCAGTTTCGTTTCAATTGGTTTTTCGCTCATCGGATTTCTAACTTTATAAACCTTTCTTTAAAAATTTACAAAACAAAGCCGTTTCCGCTTTGTTTTGATGAATCAAACCGCAAAACGGATACGAGAAATCTTCGTTTAATGCAATGTAAAAGCGAAAAATCCGCCAAGAATTTTAGTTTCCTGGATTTTTTTGCAAATTTAACTCAACCTTTTGCAGCCCGGCTTCGTCTTAAAAGAGGTAACAGGCAAAGTTAAGAGTTTAAAGAATTAAAAATCTGAGGAGTAAAAAAGGAAAGTGAAAAAAATAATCGGTTTAATTTTCGCGGCAATCGTGCTTGTCGCCGGATTTTCTATTGATTCACTCGCGCAGCGAATCTATCCAACGCAAAGGCGGACGGTTAATGTCCGTGAACGTCGGCAGCAGACACGCATTTACAACGGTGTCGGATCGGGCAGATTAACCCGCCGCGAAGCCTATCGCCTTGAAAGAAGACAAGTTGGCATTCGTCGCGCCGAAGCCAGAGACAGACGTTCGGGCGGAAGATTTACATACGCGGAACGCCGCAATATCCAGCGTCGTTTGAATCGTTCCAACCGCGCAATCTATCGTCAAAAACACGACCGTCAGAATTACCGCTACCCGAGAAAACGTCTGTAAGACTTGAAGAACTTTCTCCGTTTTCCATAAAATGACGAGTTTAATCGCTCGTCATTTTATTTTTCGGCAAAAATTTTAATCGAATTTTTTATCAATCAAACCTTTGGCTAAAAACGGCACGACGAGCGCGACGGGCAGCAAATATAAAGGAAAAGCGTCAGAGAAGATGATGTTTTGCAGCCGTTCGGAGAATAAAGATAAAATTCCGCTAAAAGTTCCTAAAACGATGCCGGTCGAAATAATCGAAGCCGGAATGACGAGATGCTTCGGGTCGCGCCAATCGCCGATGCCGCGCCAGGTCATAAAAATTCCCGCCAGAAACCAGCATAAAACCCAGAACAGACGACCGCGCGGTATCGTTGCGTTGAACGGATTATTAACCGTGAACGCCGAAAAAGCGAAGCTGACGATGTATAAAACGAACGCGCCCGGAAAAAACAAAACGATTTGTTTTAAGAGATTAAAAAGCGCGGCGTGTTTTTCCTGAAAAGCCGTCGTTGTTTCGTTTCGCAGCACGTCTGCGTCGTTCGCGCGGCTTAAAAAATTGTTTTCGTCTGCATTTTCATCGGCAAAAAAAGCGTCAAGGGCTTTTTTAAAGCGTTGTTCGGTTTTCGTTTCGCTCATAAATTTTCATCCGCGCCGGAAAAATCCGTCAATGTTATTTTAGAATTTTCGATGCTTCGGTTACAACACTTTTTTAATCTGACTTTGTTCCATTTTTTTGCTATTTTGATTATAAATTTATGAACGAAAATACAAACCTTCTGGAAAACCAGCCAATCGCCTGGACACCTTCACCCGAGATCGTCGAACGCGCCCGTTTGACCGAATTTATGCGGCAAGTCGGCGTGACGACTTTTGAAGAGCTGTATCAATTTTCGATTAACGATGTCGGGAAATTTACCGCCGAAGTTTTAAGGTTTTTAGACATTAAATTCGATCCGCCCTTCACAACATTATTAGAAACGTCGAACGGCATAGAGTTTCCAAACTGGTTGGGCGGCGCAGGTTTGAATATTACCGAAATGTGCCTCGACCGTTGGCAGACCGACGAAATGAAAAATCAGCCGGCAATTATCTGGGAAGGAGAAGAAGGCAATACGGAAACTTTGACATATGTTGAATTGCTCGAACAGGTAAAAATCTGCGCCGCCGGTTTGCGCTCCGAAGGTTACAGCAAAGGCGATGCCGTCGGAATTCATTTACCGATGATTCCCGAAACCGT
Organism: uncultured Pyrinomonadaceae bacterium; assembly: GCA_964237235.1. GTDB lineage: Bacteria > Acidobacteriota > Blastocatellia > Pyrinomonadales > Pyrinomonadaceae. The sequence continues at coordinate 78,657 of CAXSGY010000013.1, read as the reverse complement.
CATTTTGCTTCTCGCGCTCGGTCGCATCGGCGCGATGGCGATTCCGGTTTTCAGCGGCTACGGCGTTGACGCGATTGCCAGCCGAATGCAGGCGGTCGGCGCGAAAGGACTTTTTACGATCAACGATTTTCCGCGTCGCGGTAAGCGCGTACGCGCGTCCCGAACGGCTTTAGAAGCCGCCGGTAAATGTCCGACAATCGAAAAGATTTTTGTAATCGGCGGCAAACACCGAAAATTTACCGACGAAGAACGCAAAGAGCAGGCGAGAAAATCTTACGAAGAATACCAGAAATATACCGAAGAAGAAAAAGCTGAGTATAAAAAAAAGAATGAAGAAAGAATAAAAGCGTCTCAAGAAGATTTTCTGAAAGAGTTGGAAATTATGAAAGTTCCTTCGGAGGAAATCGAAAAAGTTCGTCGGGAGATGCAGGAAAAAATAATGGGCGCGAGCGGCGGCGGCGTGGGAGTTTATAGCGTCAAATCGGAGCAGCCTTTCAATTTTCAAATGCTAATTTGGAGTATGCTTCAGGGCAAAGGCAAAGAAAACTACGAAAAATTTTCACAAATCGAACCGACTAAAGCCGAAGACCCGCTGATAATTCTTTACACCAGCGGCACGACCGGCAAGCCGAAAGGCATCGCGCACACGCACGCGAGTTTTCCGATCAAGGCGGCGCAGGATATGGCTTTCGGAACGGATGTTGGTCGCGGCACGCGCATTTCTTGGATAACCGACATCGGTTGGATGATGGGACCTTGGCTGATTTACGGCGCGTTGATAAACGGCGCGACGATTTGTCTTTACGACGGCGCGCCTGATTATCCGAACGCTGACCGAATGTGGGAATTTTGCGCGAAACACCGAGTCGAGATTTTGGGAATTTCGCCGACGCTCGTGCGCGCTTTAGCCACGCACGGCGACGATTTGCCGAAGAAACACGATTTATCTTCGCTGCGCGCGTTTGCTTCGACGGGCGAACCCTGGAATCCCGCGCCGTGGTGGTGGCTTTTTGAAAAAGTCGGCGATTCCAAATTGCCGATTATCAATTATTCGGGCGGCACGGAAATCTCCGGCGGAATTTTGATGAACAATCCGCTTCTGCCGATCAAACCGTGCGGATTCAGCGCGCCGTGTCCGGGAATGGACGCGGACGTTTTCAACGATAAAGGCGAATCAATCGGCGCGGGCGAAGTCGGCGAATTGGTTGTCAAAAAGCCCTGGATCGGAATGGCGCGCGGCTTCTGGCAGGAACGCGAACGCTATTTGGAAACTTATTGGAATCGCTTTGAAAACACCTGGGTTCACGGCGATTGGGCAATGAAGGACGCGAACGGACACTGGTTTATTCTGGGACGCTCGGACGATACCTTAAAAGTCGCCGGCAAACGGGTCGGACCGGCGGAAGTCGAAAGCCTTCTGGTCGCCCACGAAGCGGTCGCCGAAGCCGCCGTCATCGGCGTTCCCGACGAAATAAAGGGAACGAAAATGATCGCCTTTTGCGTTCTGAAAGGAATCGCAGACGGCTCGTCCGCAATGAACGCGCCGCGTGAACAAAACGCCGCAGATTTGGAAATTGAGTTAAAACAGCTCGTCGCCAAAGATATGGGCAAACCGCTCGCGCCCTCGCGCATTTATTTCGTCGCCGCAATCCCGAAAACGCGCAACGCCAAAATAATGCGTCGAGTGATTCGCGCCGCTTATTTGGGCGAAGACGCGGGCGATTTGTCGGCTTTAGAAAACCCGAACGCGGTTGAGGAAATTAAAAATACGAACAAATGACAACGATTTACACCATCGGACACGGGCGGCATTCGTGGACTGAATTTCTCGCTTTGTTACAGAAATATGAAATCGAATTTTTGTGCGATGTCAGAAATTTCGCCAGGTCGCGCTGGGTGCAGTTTAACGGGAAAATTTTAGAAGCGAATTTGCGCGAAAATAAAATCGGCTACGAACATTTGCCGGAAACGGGCGGGAAAATTCGCGCCGAAACCGAGGATTTGGAGCGCGGCGTGGAGCGGATTTTAGAGATTGCGGCGGAAGTCAGAACGGCGATAATGTGTTCGGAATCCCAACCGCTGACGAAACATAAACAGGCGCGCGCAAATTGTCATCGCGTCGGGCTTTTGTCGCCGCTTTTGAAATCGAAAGGCGCGAAAATTATCCATATTTTGCCGAAAGGCGACGCGATTGAATTTGATGAAGCGGCGGTTAGCTCGATTTGGTGAGAGCAAGGCGAAAAAATTAAAACGGTTTGCCGTCGAGAATCAGCGGCGACTTTATTTATTTTTTCGCTTTTCCAAATTTTCTCGTTAAATCTTTTCAAGCCAAACGCGGGCATTGCTGAAAGCGGCGTTGCCGGTCAGCTCGTCAACGACGCGCTCGTCGGTTAAATCGTTCAGGGAAACGCCCGCGTGATTGTTTGCCGTGTCGAGTTTTACGCCGTCGCGCTTGTGTCCGTAGCCGTGCGGAATCGAAACGACACCGGGCATAATTTTATCGGAGATTTCGCACGGAATTTCGACGCTGCCGACGCGCGAGGAAACCTTTAAAATTTGCCCGTCGGCGATTTGCAGATTTTTCGCGTCAATCCGGCTGACCCAGATCGTGCAGCGGTTTTTGCCTTTCATCAAACGCGCGGAATTGTGCAGCCACGAATTATCGTCGCGCAGATGCCGCCGACCGACGAGCGCGAACGGATATTCGACGCTTTCTGCCGTTTCGATTTTCAATCGCTCCAAATCATTGACCAACGCGGCGGGCGCGATATTGATGCGTTTGTCTTCGGTCAAAAGTCTTTCGGGCAGACACGATTTTAACTCGCCCAGATCAATGCCGTGCGGATTTTTTCCAAGCTCTTCGATTGACAAATTATAAGGTCCGTATTTCAGACCGAAATCGAGTCTGGTTTCAGGCGGAACGAGATTAAGCGGTTCGTTTTTGTCGTTCAGGCGATGAATTAATTCTTGAAAAATCTCCCAATCGTATTTCGCGTTTTCAGATTTTTCAAACAGCGGCGCGGAATATTTCGCCTGATTGCGAACGGCGAAAAGATTGAAGATCACGTCGTAATGCGAAGTTTCGAGTCCGGTCGCGGGCGGCAGAATAATGTCGGCAAAGCGCGTCGTTTCGTTGATGTAAATATCAATCGAAACCATAAATTCGAGTTTTTTCAACGCCGTTTCCAGCGCGCCGCCGTTCGGCGTGGACAGCACCGGATTGCCGCAGCTTGTGATCAGAGCTTTGATTTGCCCTTCACCGCCGGTTTCGATTTCTTCGGCGAGCGCGGCGACGGGCAGCTCGCCGCCGAATTCCGGCAGGTTTCGCACGCGGCTCTGCCAGCGATTAAAGACGTTTGAGGGCTTCGCCGTCGCCAGCAAATCGAACGCGGGCGCGGTGAACATCGCGCCGCCCGCTTCGTCGAAATTTCCGGTCAGAATGTTGATCGAATTGATCAGCCAGTGACACAAGCTGCCGAACTTTTGCGTGGAAACGCCCATTCTGCCGTAACAGACGGCGGCGTTCGCCGTGCCGAATTCGACGGCGACTCGTTTGATGTCGGCGGCGGAAATGCCCGTCATCTTTTCGACTTTTTCAGGCGCGTAATCGCCGCTCGCCGCGCGCAGAATTTCCACGCCGTCGGTGAATTTTTCTAAGCGTTTCAAATCAACCAGATTTTCGGCGAACAGCGTGTGAACGATTGCCAGCAGCAGAAAAACATCGCTCGACGGTTTGATAAAAAAATGCTCGTTCGCCAGCCGCGCCGTTTCGGTTTTTCGCGGATCAACCAGAACGATTTTGCCGCGTTTTCCAATCGCGTCGAGCCGCTTGATAATGTCGGGCGCGGTCATCAGACTGCCGTTTGAGGCAAGCGGATTCGCGCCGAGAATCAAAAAATAATCGGTGCGGTCAAGGTCCGGAATCGGCATCAAAAGCGGATGCCCGAACATCGTCCACGCGGCGAAATGATGCGGCAGCTGGTCAACCGAAGTCGCCGAAAAATTGTTTCGCGTTTTCAGCGTTTTAAGTAGTTCGCCGCTGTTGAGAAGCGTGCCGAAATTATGCACCGACGGGTTGCCCTGAAAAACCGCGACGCTGTTTCCGCCGTGCGTCGTCTGAATCGCTTTGATCCGCGCCGCCGTTTCGTCGAACGCCGCTTCCCAGGAAATTTCGCGCCATTCGCCGCCGAATCTTTTGATTGGCGTTTTCAGACGATTCGCATCTTCGTAAATGTCTTTGAGCGCGACGGCTTTCGGACAGATATGACCGCGCGAAAATTCATCTTGCCGGTCGCCTCTGATTGATAAAACCGCGCCGTTTTCGTGTTCGATTTCGATGCCGCAAATCGCTTCGCACAAATTACAGCTTCGGTAATGCGTCTCGGTCATTTCTCTCTCCTTATTTTTTATCCTTTTCACGCGCCGCTTCGATCAGCGCGCGAACCGGTTCGACGGTTAATTCGATGCGCGGATTCAAAACATAATCGGCAACGAGCGACGCTTCGCCGCAAAGAATTTCGGCTTGCTTATTTTTCGTTTGCCATTCAGCCGCAGAAAACCCAAACTGTGCCGCGAGCGCGTTTTCGATTTCTTCGAGCGTTTTCAAATCAGCGCGCGGTTCGTAAAAAATTTCGATTTGATAAAGCTGCAAATCGTAAAATCTGAGATATAAAGCGCGAACGCCGTTTAAGCGTGCGGGCGCGGGATTTTTGATGAAATTCTGAAAGAATGTCCGCTCGCCGCGTTTTTTGATTTTGATTTTCAAAGCCGAATCGAGAACGGCGCGCGCTTCGGCGGGCGACATTTTCAACTTTAAATTAAAAAGCAGCGGCGCGGCTTTCGACGATAAATTACAGACGTTTTGCGCGGCGCAGACGGCGGCGCAGACGACAAAAAAGAAATTGACGGCGAACAGCCTGGCGGGCGCGTTTTTCATTCGTGTTATTGTATAACGATTCGCGCCGATTTTTGTATGATAAAAACGATTGACGAAACGAGTTTGCCCGTTGCCTGTCGAAAATTGGCGATGCGCGACGCTGATTTGAATTTTATTTTCCAAACCTACGGAACGCCGCCGCTCTGGAAACGCGAACCGAACTTTGCGACCTTAATTCACATTATTCTCGAACAGCAGGTTTCGCTCGCCTCGGCACTCGCGGCTTTCAATAAACTGCGCGAACGAACCGGCGAAATCACGCCGGAAACGGTTTTGAAATTGACGGATGAAGAATTGAGAAATTGTTATTTTTCGAGACAGAAAACCGTCTACGCCAGAAGTTTGGCGACGGCGATTTCAGACGGCGAATTGAATCTCGAAAGTTTAGAAAATCTGTCCAACGCGGCGGCGAAAATTGAACTCAAAAAAATCAAAGGCATCGGCGAATGGACTTCGGACATTTATCTTTTAATGGCGATGCTGCGCGCCGATGTAATGCCGAAGGGTGATCTGGCTCTGCACATCGCTTACAAAAAACTCAAAAGGCTCCAACACGCGCCGACTTCCGATGAATTTCAACAAATCGCGCAAAAATGGAAACCGTTGCGGGCAGTCGCGGCGCGGCTTTTATGGCATTTTTATTTGAACGCGAAACAAATGTCAGAACCGCCTGCGTGAGCGGGCAGATTCATCTGAGCTTCGAATCTCTCGATTTTATCGAGAGATTTTATCCGCGCGGTTTATCCGCCCGCTCACGCAGACGGTTCTGACAGCCGGTTTTTTCTGTGATAGATTTTTAATAATGCTTGAAAAAGAACTCGAAACCGCAATCGCGACGGCAAGGGCGGCGGGCGCGGTTATTCTGGATTATTACGAAAAAGGTTTTGAAATCGAAGAGAAAATCCTCGACGACAATTTTTCCGAACCCGTTACAATCGCCGACCGCAGCGCGAGCCGCGTTATCGTCGAAAGTTTGATTGAAGAATTTCCGAACGACGGCGTTTTGTCCGAAGAAGAATTCGACGATAAAAGCCGGCTCGATAAAAAGAGAGTTTGGATAATCGATCCGCTCGACGGCACGCAGGGCTTTATCAACCGCAACGGCGATTTCGCCGTGCAAATCGGTTTGGCTGACGCGGGCGAGGCGGTGCTGGGCGTGATTTATTTGCCGCTCGAAGACGTTTTGTATTTCGCCGTCAAAGGCGCGGGCGCGCTGATGATCAAAGCCGGCAGCCCGGCGCAAGCCTTGCAGGTTTCCGACAAAATTGATTTTTCGACGATGAATCTCGCCGTTTCGCGCAATCACCGCAGTCCGAAAATGAACGAAGTTTTTAATATGTTCGGCTTGAAATCGGAAACCAGGCGCGGTTCGGTTGGTCTGAAAATCGGACTGATTGCCAGACAAATTTGCGATTTGTATATTCATCTCAGCCCGCGCACCAAACATTGGGACACCTGCGCGCCGGAAATCGTTTTGCGCGAAGCGGGCGGCGATCTGACCGATTTGTTCGGCGAACGAATCCTTTACAATACGGCTGATTTTCAAAATCACAACGGCGTTTTGGCGACTAACGGCGCGACGCACGAAAAAGCCGTCAAAAGCCTAAAACCATTGCTGGCACAGTTCGACAGATTGCGGGTGAAATCAGTCCGCGGCAAATAAAATCAGTGCTGCAAACCGTATTGTTGACGAACGAAAATTGCGTTGACAAGTTCGTCAAAATACTATTTAATAAAAATGTCCCTCTAAGTAAATTCCCAACAATTTAGGCGACCGCTTGATCCCCTTATCAAAATTTTTTGTCGTCAAAATTCCGGAAACAATCAATCTAGTTGCATTTAAATTTTGGTTCAATTTGTTATTTCAAAAACGAATAAATGAGGTTTTAATGAATTTCGTAAGCAGCAAAAAAAATTCCAGCCGTTCCTTTTTAATTTTAGCCGTCGTTTTATTTTCAATCATTTCCGTCACAGTTGCCGCGAGTATTTCTTCGGCAAACTCGGACGATTCTTTTACCAAAAAACATTTCAACTTTTTATTAAACGATACGGCTTCGGCGAATCAAGCGGAGCAAGCCGTTGACGCGCCGATTTTCGCCGAATTCGACGCTTGGGTCGCCTCGCTCGCGGGCAATAGCTTTCGCGCCGACGGCGACCAAACGAAAATCGGCGAAACGCTGTCCATTGAGCGTCAAGCGGCTCTGGAACAATTGATTCGAACGAATCCGCAAGCCGCGCTTCGCAAAGCCTTGCCGGGCGAAACGCTCGAACGGCTGCCGTCAAACATCGCCGCGCATTTGGAAAAGCGCGTCAGCGCATTCGGCGATTTGATGGTTTACGAGATTGAAGACATAGACCGCGCGACCGGACAAAACACCGGTTCGCACATTGACCGCCAAATCGTCTTTAACGGCAAAAGCTACGCGGCGTTTGTTTACGGCAGACGCGAAACGATGACTTCCAAATTAGATATTCCGCTGCAGGGCATCGTCATCGGCGACGCGATGGCAGTTGACGAAAATCCGGCGCGTGAATTGGATGAAAACGAGACCGCTGCCCGCGGCGAAATTGCCGGAAACGGCATTGCGGCGGAAATCGGCGGAAGAATCGAAAATTTCGCAAGCCGTGCGGATTTTTCGGCGTTCGTTCAAAAACAAATCGAATGGGAATCGAAGATCGGTCCCGTGCAACCCGACGCTCCCGACGCGCCCGATTCGAGCTGGACCGAAGGCGCGAAAACGGTTCTCGTTATCCGCTGCGATTTTTCCGACAAAACCGGCGAGCCGCTCGATCATTACGACCAACCACTGACTTTGAGCCGCGCGCAGAGTTTGCTCAACAACGATGTCAATTCGTTTTACGTCGATAATTCCTACAATAAAACTTCGATGCAGGCGACGGTTACGCCGGTCGTCAGACTGCCGCAAACCTTTGCATATTATTCGCAGGGCAGCAATTACAACGTGATGTTGACCGATGCACGCGTTGCCGCGCGCGCCGCCGGTTACGAAACAAATAATTACAACTTAGACCTCGTGACGTTCAGTTATACGCCGAACATCGGCTGGGCGGGCATTGCTGCCGTCGGCGCGAAATCGGCGATGCTCAACGGTGCGTTTTATTTGCCCGAAACGGCGCACGAACTCGGTCATAATTACGGACTGCTGCACGCCAATCTGTGGCGCACGACCGACGGCACGAGCATCGGCGCGGGCAGCAACGCCGAATACGGCGATTGTTACGATAATATGGGCGCGTGCGTCAACGGAACCGCCAGCCGTCATTTTAATTCGCATTATAAAAGAAATCTCGACTGGCTGACCGACGCGAACGTACAGACCGTCACGAGCAGCGGCACGTATCGCATCATCGCGCAGGATTCGCCGACGGCGGGCGGCATTCGCACGCTGAAAATCGCCAAAGATCCGACTAAAAATTACTGGATCGAATTTCGTCAGCAATTAACTTATTTTCCGGCGGCGATGAACGGCGCGCTGATTCGTTGGGATTACAGCAGTTATGATTTTCAACAAACGCAAGTTCTGGATATGAATCCTTCGACGACCGGCGTTCGAGATGAACCGCTGGCAATCGGGCAGAGTTTTTACGATGCCGAAAGCAACATCAAAATTACAGTCGTCGGCAAAGGCGGCACCACGCCGGAGAGTCTCGACGTGCGCGTCGAATTAAACGGTTCGGCGACACCGACACCAACGCCGACCGCCACGCCAACGCCGAATCCGGGTTGTTCATATACGATTGCGCCGGCGAGTCAAAATTTTGCGGCGACCGGCGGCACGGGCAGCGTCAGCGTGATGACGACGAGCGGCTGTAGTTGGACGGCGGCGAGCAATCAAAGTTTCGTCAGCGTTACGTCAAGCGCAAGCGGCACGGGCAGCGGCACGATTACTTATTCGGTCGCGGCAAACACGGGCGCGGCGCGCTCCGGCTCGATTACGATTGCCGGACAAACGTTTACCGTGCAGCAAGCCGGAAGCACTTCGAGTTCGTATACTCTGGTTGCCACGCCCAGCACCGTCGCGCCGGGCGGTCAGATTGTCGTCAGCTTTACCGCGCCAATCAATTCGTCGCCGTATGATTGGGTCGGACTTTTCCAGGTCGGCGCGGCGAACACGAATTATCTCGACGGCGGTTATACGACCGGATTAACCTCGGGCAGCTTTAACGTTCCCGCGCCGGCAACGCCCGGTCAATACGAATTTCGTTATATGCTGACCAACGGTTTTACGAGCGTCGTGACGAGCAACACCGTTACCGTTCAAGCGGGCGGGACGCCGACACCAACGCCGACTCCGAGCTGCACATATACGATTACGCCGTCCGCTCAAAACTTCGGTCCGTCGGGCGGAACGGGCGTGATTAATATCGTTACGCAAACCGGCTGCGCGTGGACGGCTGCCGCGAGTCAGAATTTTATCGCTTTATCGGCGACGAGCGGCACGGGTCCCGGACCGATTACTTATTCGGTTCTCGCCAATACGACGAGCGCGACCAGAACCGCGACGATCACAATCGCGGGACAAGTTTTAACCGTCAGCCAATCGCCTTTGGTTTTTACTTCTTCGCATACCGCGTTTGATTTTGACGGCGACGGCAAAGCCGACGTTTCGGTTTTCCGACCGTCGAACGGCGCGTGGTATATGCAGCAGTCAACCCAGGGTTTCACGGGCATCCAGTTCGGCGCGAGCGGCGATAAAATCGCGCCTGCCGATTACGACGGCGACGGCAAAACCGATGTCGCCGTGTTCAGAAACGGCGCGTGGTATATTCAACGCTCGGCGCAGGGTTTCACCGGCATCTCGTTCGGCGAAGCGACCGATATTCCCGTTCCGGCGGACTTTGACGGCGACGGGAAAGCCGATGTCGCCGTGTTTCGTCCGTCAAACGGAACCTGGTATCTGCAGCGTTCATCGCAGGGTTTTACCGGCATCCAATTCGGCGCGAACGGCGATCAGCCAATCGCGGCGGATTTTGACGGCGACGGGCGCGCCGACCTAGCCGTGTTCCGACCGTCGAGCGGCGTTTGGTATATACAGCAAAGCTCCGCCGGATTCGCCGGAATACAGTTCGGCGCGGCGGGCGATAAACCGGTAGCGGCTGATTTTGACGGCGACGGCAAAACCGACATCGCCGTTTATCGTCCGTCGGCGGGCGCGTGGTATTTGCAGCGTTCGCGCGATGGATTTGCGGGAATGCAGTTCGGCATTGCTTCCGATTTACCGGTCGCGGCGGATTATGACGGCGACGGACGCGCGGACATTGCGGTTTACCGCGACGGCAACTGGTACCAGCAGCGTTCATCGCAAGGCTTTACGGGAACGCAGTTTGGCACCGCCGGCGACAAACCCGCGCCGAACGCCTTCGTTCCGTAAAACGATGCGGTAATTCAATTCATAAAAAGGTCGTCAATCGAAAAGAATTGACGACCTTTTCTTTTGAAAATTGAGGAACGCAGACACTCTGCCTGCAAAGATCGCGCGAGCAATCTAACGACCATTAGACATTTTCAGGTCGAATTTACACGAACGCTTTGCGAACGCCTGAAGCGTTCATTGCAGGCAAGATGCCTGCGCTTCCGGCAAGCGTGTTTCTTACCTTTTGGAGTTTGTCCGCATAAGTTATAATTTATTGATCGAAAGAAATTTTTAGCTATGAAATTTTTGCATATTTCCGATGTTCATTTGGGCTGCACGCGCTATCAGCTCAACGAATCGCCGCGCGATTTTTTCGATGCCTGGATTGACGTTTTGCAGAAATATGCGGTCGGCGAAGCGGTTGATTTCGTCATTATGGGCGGCGATTTTTTTCACAAACGCAACGTGCCGCCGGAGACGATGAATTATGCCTTTGCCGGTTTAAGTCTGTTGCGCGAACACAATATTCCGTGCGTCACGATTGAAGGCAATCACGATCAAAAACCGCTCGATACGGATCATAGCTGGCTGCGAAGTCTGGCGAAATGGAATTTGATAAAACTGCTCGAACCGAAAAACGTTGACGGAAAAATCGTTTACACGCCGTGGGACGAAGACGACGGCGAAGGCGGTTTTATAGACATCGGACAAGCCAGAATTTTCGGCTCGCACTGGTATGGAGCGTCGGCGAACTGGGCGATTCCGATGCTGACCGAATCCATCAAACAAAACTCGCGCGCGGGCGCGTTTCAGATTTTGCTTCTTCATACCGATGTCGAAGGTCATCAAACGCATCCGATGCCCGCGCTTTCGATTGCGAATTTGAAGGAGTTAAAATCCGTGACGAATTACATCGCGCTCGGACACACGCATAAATCTTATGAGATTGACAACTGGGCGTTTAATCCGGGCAGCCTGGAAATCACGAGCATTGATGAATTCCGCGAAACGCGCGGCGCGTTTTTAGTGGAAGTCGGCGAAGATAACGAAATTAATGCGCGGCATATCCGGGACTATAAACAGCGTCCGTTTCAGCGCATCGGCTTTGACGTGTCGGGCATCAACGAACCGAAGGAAGTCACCGAACAAGTTTTGGCGAAAGTCGCGGGCGAAGCAAGAACGGCGGGCGATTATGCGGGTGAAAATAACCACGCGTCGCAGCCGATTATCGAAATCACTCTGCGCGGGCATCTCGGTTTTCCGAATTCAAATCTGGAGCTGCAAAAAATCCGCGAGCAGGCGCGCGAAATGACCGGCGCGCTGCACGTGCGCGTCAAAAATCATTCCGCGCCAATCGAATACGCGGTCGCGGCGGATGTCGGCGAAGACGTTTCGCGCGAAAAGCTCGAACGCCGCGTCGTCGAAGATTTAATCGTTCGGGACAATCGTTACAAAACGCGCGTCGAGCCGATGGCGGAAGCCGTCGTCGGCGCGAAACGAATGGCTCTAAGCGACGACACGCCCGATAAAATTGCCGATTTCATTGCTTTGAAGGTTTATAGTGAACAGTAAGCGGTGAGCAGTAAATAATGTTTACTGCTCACCGCTTACTGTTCACTATTTACTAAAAACTATGTCCGAAGCCACCGAAAAAGTATCAGAAATCAGACATCTGCCGATTTTCCCTCTGCCGCTCGTGCTTTTGCCGAACGAGCTTTTGCCGCTGCATATTTTCGAGCCGCGTTATCGAGAGATGTTGAAGGACATCGCGCTCGAAAAAAATATGTTCGGCGTAACGTTTTTTAATCCGCAGGAAACCTTCGTCGAAAACCCCGCAATTGGCACAATCGGCTGCGTCGCCGAAGTGCGCGATGTCAACGAGATGTCCGACGGACGCTCGAACATTATCACCATCGGCGTAATTCGTTATCAACTGCTCGAATACGTCAGCGCGGGCGAGTCGTATTTAATCGGCGATGTCGAATTTTTTGAAGACGACGCGGAAGACGAAAATTTATTAAATCCTTTGGCGGACGAAGTTTTCGCGCTATTTCGCCGCATTGCGAAAGCCGCGCACAAACTAAGCGGCGAGCGCGGCACGTTTCCGGACGTGCAGCAAACCGACCCGCAAGCCCTTTCGTTTCTCGTGACCGCCGCGTTTAACCTCGAACCCGAATTGAAATATCAATTATTGGAGATGCGCTCGACCATCGAAAGATTAACAAAACTGCGCGAGATTTTGATTCAAACCGTTGACAAAATGGAAGACAGCGCGGAAATCCATAAAATTGCCAAAACGAACGGACATTCCAAAAAGAAAATTGATATTTAGAAATCAAATTATTGATCTCCCAAAGCCATTTTGAAAAACTCGATCACGCGCAAATCGTAAGCCGTCGATTGTTCGAGCGACGCGTTCGTCAGACTGTAGCCGGACGGATTCAAATCGGTTTTGGCTTCGACCTTCGTGCCACTCGGAAAGCAGTGGTCGAGCTTGGCGGTCGAGTCCTGCAAATTCGGCGCGTCGAGACCGCCGAGCAGAAGCACTTGACGATTATTAATTTCCTTCGCCGTATCGCACGCCGCGCCGCGTTGGTAACAGCCGTTCAAATAATAAAAGCGCGTTCCGATTGAAGCGAATTTTGAGGTCACAACGCTCGCAAACGGAAAGCGTTCGCCGACTGCCGCTGCCAGCACGACATCCGAATCAACTGGCACCGAATCGAGCGCGAGAGCTTTGATGTTCGCATCTTTGGCGGCAGTCGAAAGCGCGGTCAGCGCGCCCATTTCAACGCCGTAAAAGCCGATATTCTGATTGACGAGCGGCGTTCCCGCGGCGGTTTTTAAATTACGCAAAAATCCGATTGCCGCGACCGCGTCGTCGGTTTCGCAGCCGCCGAACGAAGACGCTTCAATCTTCGGATTTACGCCGTGTCCGCGCTCGTCGGGCATTAAAACCGTGAAATTCGTCGCTTCATTTAACTTCACCGCCAAATCCAAAACGTGCGAACGGTCTGCGCCGTAAGCGTGCAGAAAAACGACGGCGGGCGCGTTCTCCGTTCCCTTCAGAAGCCAGCCGCGACTCGACGAACCGTCGCTGTTCGCCCAGGTTTCATCGGTGACCTGCGCGCCGCGCGTGCTGAACTGTCCATATTTTTCCGGCGTGACGAGATAAGCCGCCTGCGGCGGAACGGAAACGCTGTGAACGAGCCAGATCGAAGCCGCGACAATTCCCAAAACCACTAAAACGACGACCGGCAGAAGCAACCGGTAAAAACTTCTAAGAAGACGCTTGGTATGTGCCATAAATTTATAAAATGAATTCTTTCGGAAAAGAAAATACAACTTGAAATTATTCGGATGAGTCTTAAATGCAGCCTTTACAAAAGACTTTGGGTAAGTCGTTTAAAATGTTACCATAAAAATCGCCTTGATTGGAAGAGTTTTTAAAATAATATGAAAATCAAAATTATCGCGTCGTTATTGATGTTGAGCGCGTTTTCGCTGAATATTTTCGCGCAGATGCAGGCTCGAAACGAATCGAAAATCGCGGCGGTCGAATCGAAGAAAGTCGCCTTCTTTCCGCTGGCCGAAATCAAAGAAGGAATGAAAGGAACGGCGCGAACGGTTTTTCGAGGCACCGAACCGGAAGAATTTCAGGTCGAGATTATCGGCATCGTTCCCGGCTTTAATTTTCCGAAACAGGATGTCATCATCGCGCGTCTCGGCGGCAAAAATGCCGAGCGCACAAGCGTTTTCGCCGGAATGAGCGGCTCGCCCGTTTACATTGACGGCAAGTTGGTCGGCGCGATTGCGTATAGTTTTCCGTTCTCGAAAGAACCGATTTGCGGTATTACGCCGATTGCCGAAATGCTCGCGCTCGTCGAACAAAATCAGCCGCCGAACGATAAAATCAGAGAGCCGCGCGCCGTTTCGTTCGCCGAACTCGCCGCGACCGATTGGACGACGAATTTTGCCAGCCGCGCGAACGCTTCGAGCGGAATTTTGCCGAATACGAATTTGGCGATGAGCGCGTTTTCGGGACAGACTTTTCAGCCGATTGCCACGCCTTTGACGTTCAACGGTTTCGCGCCGGAAACCTTAAAGGCGTTCGAGCCGCAGCTCGCTGCAATCGGTCTGATGCCCGTTTCGGCAGTCGGCGGCGCGGCGAAAATGTCGCCGCTGAAACGAGCCGACGAACAGACTTTGCAGGGCGGCGCGTCGGTTTCGATGCAGTTGACGCGCGGCGATTACAGTCTCGCGGCGAGCGGCACGGTGACGTTGCGTGACGGCAATAAAATTTATGCCTTCGGTCATCCGTTTCTGAGTCTCGGCATTTCCGATTTGCCGATGTCCGAATCGAGCGTCGTGACGGTGATTCCGAATATCAATAACTCGTTCAAAATCGCCGTGCCGAGCGAAATGGTCGGCGCGATGACGCAGGACCGCGCGACCGGCGTGTTCGGAACTCTGGGACAATCGCCGAAAATGATTCCGGTTAAAATCAATCTGGAAACGAGCCGCGGGCAGAAGGAGATTTACACATACGAAGTCGTCAAAGACGAATTTCTCACGCCGATTATGCTCAATATGACAATTTACAATTCGATTGTCGCCAACGAACGCGCGCTCGGCGATTCGATGATCGAGCTGAAGGGCGAAATCAAATTAAAAAATCAGCCGGCGATTAATCTCGACCGTCGTTTCAGCGGCGCAATCGCTTCGCAGCTCGCGGGCGCGTCGGTTTCAATTCCGGTCAACGCTCTGCTCGACAGCCGTTTCGACGATCTGGAAATTTCCGGCATCAGTCTTAATTTAACTTCGACTGACGGCAGCAAAACCGCCGTTCTCGAACGGCTCGCGCTCGACCGCACCGAAGTCAAAGCCGGTGAAACGTTTGAAGCGCAGGCATTTATCAGAACCGACACGGGCAAAGTTTTCGCGCAAAAAATTCCCGTTACGATTCCCGCCGACACGTCCGCCGGAGCGTTGCTCGTCACCGTCGGCGACGGCGGTTCGCTGCAATCGAAATCAGCCGCGCGTCAATTCGTGCCGAAAAATTTGAGCGAACTCGTCAAAACCATCAACGAAATGAAAAAGCCCGACCGTCTCTACGTGCAAACTTCGCGCGTGACGAACGGCGCGATCATCGGCGCAAGCGAGATGCCGAATCTGCCGCCTTCGATGCTGGCGACCTTAAACAGCGACCGTGTGGTCGGAACATACAAACCGACCGTTTCGACCATTCTGACCGAACAGGAACTCGCGCCCGCCGATTATATTATTTCGGGACAGCAAACCCTGGCGATTGAAGTTAAACGATAAGTTTTAGCCGCGAATAACACGAATGGACACGAATTATTTTTCTATAAATTTATTCGTGTCCATTCGTATCATTCGCGGCTAAATATCAATTTTATGAAAAACGATTTACCGAAATTTTTAGAAGCGATCAGTTTCGCCGCGAAAAAACACCGGCTGCAAAAGCGCAAAGGCGCGGACGAAGAGCCTTATATCAATCACGTTTTGGAAGTGGCAAATTTAATTGCGAACGTCGGCGATGTCGAAGATTACGATGTTTTGATCGCCGCCGTTCTGCACGATACGGTTGAAGACACCGAAACGACCGCCACAGAAATCAAAGAAAAATTCGGCGCGGCGGTTTCCAAAATGGTTTCGGAAGTGACCGACGATAAATCTTTGCCGAAAGCCGAACGAAAAGAATTGCAAGTCGAACACGCGCCGCATCTTTCGACGGGCGCGAAGCTCATCAAGCTCGGCGACAAAATCAGCAATATCCGCGACGTGACGGAAAATCCGCCCGACGGCTGGTCAAAGGAACGACGCGTCGAATACGTCAATTGGGGCGAGCGCGTCATCAACGGCTTGCGCGGCGCGAACGCCGGGTTGGAAAAGCATTTCGACGAATTGGTGAAGACGGCGAGAGTAAAATTTCAATAAGAGTTTTTAAACACATAGAAACATAGGGAACATAGAGTTAAAAACTATGTTCCCTATGTTTCTATGTGTTTAAAAAACTCTCTGAAATTCCGCACCGAAGTTTGTTCGATCAATAAATTGGATTGAAGCGAAAAAAATTGATATGTCGCGGCAAGCGGCGGAAACGAGTCAGAATATAAAAAACTTCAATTCGCCGATTCGATTTTTGAGTTTCTCGATTCGCCTTCGATCCACGTTTCGCCGTCTCGATAAGCTTCTTTTTTCCAAATCGGAACGGTGCGTTTTAATTCTTTAATTAACCATTCGCAGGCTTCAAATGCGTGGCGGCGGTGCGGTGCGGCGACAGAAATGACGACGCTCGTTTCGCCGATTTCGAGCCGTCCGACGCGGTGAACAATGCCGACGTGCGCGATTTCAAATCGCTCCCGCGCTTCCGCACAGAGCTTTTCCATTTCCTTCAAAGCCATCGCTTCGTAACATTCGTATTCGAGATAAAGCGTTTCGCGTTCCTTCGTAAATTGCCGCACGAACCCGTCGAGCGTCACAACCGCGCCGCACGTCGCCAGCACGACGCGCCGCGCAATCGCGCCGACATCAAGCGTATTCGTCGTTATTTCATAGAAATCGGTTGAATCATTGTTCATTGTTTGTCGTGCAAATGCTTTTGTATGCGGTGCAAACGTCTTTGTATGTTGTGCGAACGTCTTTGTCGTTCGCACGAGCGTTTTTGTCAGTCGCGCGAGCATCTTTGCGAGTCGTGCAAACGTCTTTGCGAGTCGTGCAAACGTCTTTGCGAGTCGTGCAAACGTCTTTGCGAGTCGTGCAAACGTCTTTGCGAGTCG
>CAXSGY010000013.1:0-61443 GCA_964237235.1 uncultured Pyrinomonadaceae bacterium | reverse complement strand
TCTTTGCGAGTCGTGCAAACGTCTTTGCGAGTCGTGCAAACGTCTTTGCGAGTCGCTTGTGCCGTGTGTCGAAGCGACACCGGCACAAGCGACTCGCAAACTAACCGCCTGACACCGCCGTAAAGATTGCTAATTCGTCGCCGTTTTTAATCGTTTCGCCGCCGTCCGCATACTCTTCGTTGACGGCAAACAGCAGCGAATGCTTTTCGAGCGCGGGAAATCGTTCGACGATTCGCGCGAAGGCGGCGGCGGCTTTAATTTCGGCGGGCAAATTGATTTCGATTTCCCTTTCGCCAGTCGCGTCGGCGGTCGCGCCGAAAAATAAGATTTTGACGTTCATTTTCTTTACTACCCGCGCAACGCGCGTTTGAGAATTTTGCCCGTGCCGCCGATTGGCAGCTCGTCGCGGAATTCGACGAAGCGCGGATATTTATTCGCCGCAAACTGCGTTTTGCACCAACCGATAAATTCCTCTTCGGTCAAATCCGCGCCGTGTTTTTTGACGACGAACGCTTTCACTTCCTCGCCCAATCTTTCGTCCGGCACGGCGACGACCGCCACGAGCGAAACCGAAGGGTTCGTCATAATCACTTCTTCGAGTTCGCGCGGATAAATATTATAGCCGCCGCGCAGAATCATATCCTTTTTGCGGTCAACAATCGAAAGATAACCGTCCGCGTCGAAAATTCCGATGTCGCCGGTGTGAAACCAGCCGTTTCTGAACGCTTCGGCGGTCGCTTCGGGTCGCTTGTAATAGCCCTTCATCACGTTCGAGCCGCGAATGACGACTTCGCCGCGCTCGCCGGTTCTAACTTCCGAATCGTTTTCGTCAACGCATTTTATCTCCACGCCGAAAATCGGCTGACCGACCGTTCCCGCCTTCGGAGGATTTTCGAATTGATTAAATGTGGCGAGCGGCGAAGTTTCCGACAAACCGTAACCCTCGGAGATTCGCACGTTGAACTTTTCCTCGAATTCGCGCATCACTTCAACCGGCATCGGCGCGCCGCCGCTCGTCGCGACGGCGATGTTTTCGGCGATGCCGGAGATGTCGAAATCGTTTTCTTCGGCATAGCGCAGCAACGCCCAATACATCGTCGGCACGCCCGTCCAAAAATTGACGCGCTCGCGCCGCATCGCGTCGAGCGTCGCCCGCGCATCGAAACGCGGCAGCAAAACGACGCGATGACCGCCGTAAAGATTCGTGTTCATCTGGCACGTCTGCCCGGTCGTATGAAAAAGCGGCAGCGTTATCAGACAGGTTTTCTGACCTTCGTGGTTGCGGTTCAGCTCGAGAAATTTGATATGAATGCCGTAGGTCGTCGTCACGTTCGTCATCAAATTCAGATGCGTCAATTCCGCGCCCTTCGGCTGTCCGGTCGTGCCGGACGTGTAAAGAATCGCGCACGTATCGTCGGGCGCGGTCGGAAAAGTCTCAAAAGTTTCCGGTTGATTTTCCGTGATTTCCGTTAAAGTCCGCGCGCCTTCGACGGGCGACGCGGCGAGCGGCTCCATCGTCATCACGATTAAATGTTCGCAGCTTGAGACTTGATCGAACGCTTCCTTGACCGTCGCGGCGAGCGCGAGTTCCGGCGTTCCTTCAAAAACAAAAACCGCCTTCGCGTCCGAATCCGTTAAATGATAAGCGATTTCGCGCGGTCTAAGTAAAACATTGAGCGGCACAACCGCCGCGCCCGCCTTCATTACCGCGTAATAAACAATCGGGAAAAACGGCAGATTCGGACATACGAGCGCGACCTTATCGCCGTGTCCGACGCGCATCTCAACGAGCGCGTTCGCCACGCGGTTGCAAAGCGCGTTCAGTTGCTCGAACGTAAACCGCATTTCATTCCAGACAATCGCTTCCAAATCGGGCGAGAGCCGCGCGTGATGTTCGATAATCGAGGCTAGATTTAAAGTGTTTGCGCTGGTTTGCATAAAAAATAGTTCACAGAAAGTTGCGGTTAGTTACGGTTAGTTGCGGAGAGTTTCCGTCTGAACCGGAGATTCTTTTCCGTTTGTCTCGCGCAAGTATTTTGCCAAAGCGAGCGTCATTCTCGAAACTTCCGTCAATAATTGATAAATTTGCTCAAAATCTTTATTACTAATGTATTTTAAACCGATGGCAACGTAAAGGTGCGATTGAGTTTCCGCGACCGAACCGCGCGCGATATTCAAAAAATTCGCAAATTCCTGATTCGTTCTCCTGCCGTGTCCTTCAACGATATTCGCCATAATCGAAACGGCGGCGCGCCGAATTTGGATCCTTCAAGCCAAAGTCTTTTGAAAATGCCTCATTTGAAGTAATTTTATAAACAAGCAAAGTAACCTCACGCGCTTTCCGCCAAGCCTGAATTTCCTCAAATTTATTAAACTTAGCCATCAATAATCTCCCAATTAAACAACCATCTTCAACTCCGCAACTCCGCAACTCCGCAACTATCTGCAACTCCGCAACTATTTGCAACTCTGTAACTATCTGCAACTCTGTAACTATCTGCAACTCTGTAACTATCTGTAACTCTCCGCAACTCTGTAACTATCTGTAACTCTCCGCAACTCTCCGCAACTCAAACCGTTATTCCGCCGTCCACGACAATCGTTTGCCCCGTAATATAGCTCGAAGCGTCGCTGGCTAAAAAAACCGTCGCGCCTTTTAATTCGCCTTCCTCGCCGATGCGCGGAATGACGTTCGTTTCCTGAATCGAGCGTTCGTAGATGTCAATCACCGCGTCGGCGAGCCGCGAATGAAAAAAGCCGGGCGCGATGGCGTTGACGCGAATTCCCTTGCGTCCCCAACTCGCGGCAAGCTCGCGCGTCAGACCGATTAAACCGGCTTTGCTGGCGGCGTAACCGGCGTAAAAAGGTCCGTTCGCGCTTGAAGTTAAACCGGCAATCGAAGCGATGTTGATGATCGAACCACTCGATTGTTTGAGCATTTCGCGTCCCGCGATTTGCGCGAATAAAAAGCAGCCGGTTAAGTTTACGTCCAGAACTTTTTGCCATTGCGCGAGCGGCATCGCTTCGGGCATCGCGCCCCACGATATGCCGGCGTTGTTGATTAAAACGTCAACTTTTCCGAATTTTTCAACCGTCGCGTCAACGACCGCCTGCACGTCCGCTTCTTTTGCAACGTCGCACACTTTTCCCTCGACCGTGAAATCTTTTCCGCGAAATGTTTCGACGGTTTCGTTTAACCATTCCTCACGCCGGGCGCAGAGCATCAGATTCGCGCCCGCCTCCGCCAAAGCTTCCGCCATTTCCACGCCGATACCGCGCGAGCCGCCCGTCACGATTGCCGTTTTGCCCGTCAAATCGAACAATTCTTTGATATGTTTTGCCATAATTTTTTTTGCCACAGATTACCACAGCTATCAACTATCAGCTATCAGCTATCAGCTATTTCGAAGAGGTTGATTAATAAAATCGCGCTAACTTTATTTTGCCGCCGCTTCAATCTAAAATAATTTTGTGAATCAAAAACCGGCAACTCCGAAGGACGCTTCCGCCGTCATTTTATTAAATGAAGAGGGCGATAAAGTTTTATGGGCGCGGCGCAATCCGAATTTAACCTTTCTCGGCGGCTGGCACGCTTTTCCCGGCGGCAAATTAGAATCGTCGGACGCAAGCGTCAAAGTCAAGAATTGCTCCGACAAAGAAAATGAAAAATACATCGTCTGCGCGGCGCGCGAAGCGTTTGAAGAAACCGGCGTTTTGCTCGTCCGCAACGGCGAAAAATTAACGCGCGGTCAACGCGCTTCTCTGCACGATGATTTGATTTCCGCTCGAATGATGTTCGGCGAGATTTTGACGCACTGGAATTTATGGATTGACGCAGAAGATTTTTTTTACACGGGCTTTTGGACGACTCCGAAGTTTTCGCCCGTGCGTTTTAAGACGAGATTTTTTCTCGCCGTTTGTCCGCCGAAACAAACGCCTTGCGCGGCGATTTCTGAATTAGACAACGTCGAATTCATTGCGCCCAAAGACGCGCTCGCGCAATGGCGAAAGTCCGAAATCTTAATCTCGCCGCCGGTTTTATTATCGCTGAAAACTCTAGCGGAGATTCCGAATTCCGAATCTCAAATTAAAAACTTTGATTCTGAAAATCGAAAACCGGAAACTAAAAACCAAAAACTAAAAACGATTTCCAAAACGCTTTTGGAAAAATCGCAAACCGCCGACGGCGACATTCCGTTGATCGAATTTAACTCGCGCCTGCTTTGTTTTCCGCTAAAAACCGCGACGCTGCCGCCCGCGACGCACACGAATTGTTTTATCGTCGGGCGCGAAAAATTCATCGTCGTTGACGCGGCTTCCGAAGACGAAACAGAACAAAACGCTCTACTTGATTTGATTGATTCGTTCATCGAAAAAAATCGTTCGTGCGAAGCGATTATCACGACTCATCATCATCCCGACCATTTCGGCGGCGAGACAATTTTGCAAACTCATTTGCGCGACAAATATAATTTGCAAGTTCCGCTCGCCGCGCACGCAGCGACGGCGGAAAAGCTGCGCGGCAAAATCGAATTTCAACGGATTTTAAACGGCGGCGACGATTTTAATTTAACGGACGAAAACGGCGCGGAATTTAAGCTGCAAACGATTCACGCGCCCGGACACGCGTCCGGTCTGTTGTGTTTTTACGATGAAGAACTCGGATTTTTGTTGGCGGGCGATAACGTCGTCAATTCGAGTTCCGTCGTCATCGCGCCGCCTGACGGAAATCTGGAAGATTACCTGGCTTCGTTGGAAAAATTAAAAGATTTGCCGAACTTAAGATTTTTGTGCGGCTCGCACGGCTCGGCGGTTTTCGACGCGCGCGGAAAAATCGAAAGCTATATCGCGCATCGTTTCGAGCGGGAGAAACAGATTTTAGCGGCGATGAAAAACGGCGCGAAAACCGTTTCGGAAATCACGGCGGCGGTTTATATTGATTTAAAGCCGGAACTCGTTCCGCTCGCCGAAAAATCGGTCGAAGCGCACCTGGAAAAATTGTCGGAACCGTCTGCGTCAGCGGGCAAATAAACTTTCAAACTTAGTTGTTTGACCAAAGATTTTCCAGCCTTAAAGTTTTAGCCGCCCGTTCACGCAGGCGGTTCGGACGCGCCTTCCAAAACAAGCCGATACGGAGCGATTTTTCGCACTGAAATATCTTTAAATTTCGCCGCGCGTCCGAGCGTTTCCAATTCGTCAATCGTAAAACTTCTTAAAACCGAAAGCGAGCCGTCTTCGCGCACGAGACGGCTGAGGCGGTTGGCGCGGCAGAAAAGTTTGAATAACACGAACGCGGCAAACTTTCTTTCCAAATCAACGACGAAAACTTTGCGGCGGGCGACGCGCTTCATTTCCGCCAAAATTTTCGAGACGTTTTCGTCCGTAAAATGATGCGTGAACAGCGAACACATCGCGTAATCGAACGAATCGTCGGCGAACGGCAGCGCGAATGCGTCGGCGCGAATGGCATTTATTTCCGCGAAATTTTCCGAGTTTTCCCGGATTGCCCGCGCCGAACGCGCATTTAATTCCAAACCTGTGAGCCGCGTTTTTCTGTTTTGTTTCCGCGCAAATTCGGCGATGACGCGCAAAATCTCGCCCGAACCCGCGCCGACATCGAGAACGCTGAAGCTCTGTAAATTTTCCTTTTCAATCTCGCGCAGAAGCGTTCCCCGAACGGCGCGTTCGTCGCCGATTCGACGATTGATAAAAGCGATTTCCGTTAAAAATCGCTCGTATTCTTCCGCCGTGTAATCGCCCGTGTCGAGCCGTTCGAGTTTTAAGCTGCGCGTTTTATACATAAATTTAGAATAACCGCACGGCGGCGCGCCACGTCAAGCGCGGATTTTTACGATTATCCGATTTCGGTTGTAAAATGAACTATGGAAAATTTAACGAAAATCTTCGCCGTCGCCGTCGGCGGAGCGTTCGGCGCGGTTGCCAGATATTTGATCAACGTTTCGCCGCTTGCCGCAATGCTCGGAAAATTTCCGCTTCACACTTTTTTAATTAACGTCAGCGGCTCGTTTCTGATCGGTTTTCTGGCAGTAATTTTTGCCGGTAAATTCACAGAAAGCGAACATTTGCGGCTTGCGTTAACCGTCGGATTGCTGGGCGCGTTCACGACGTTTTCGACGTTTGAATTAGAGATTTTTGAATTGATTCGTGAGCGCGTTTTTGTTACCGCGTTCATCTATTTCACGTTCAGCATTCTCATCGGTTTTATCGGTGTGGCGGCAGGCGTTTGGTTGGGGAAAAAGATTTGAAGTGCCGATTGGCGCGGGTAAACGCGGGTGAAATCAAAAAATAAATCTGCGTTTATCCGCGCCAATCGGCAATTAAATTTCTGCGCGCCGCTTCGACAATTTTCACGGCTTTTTCCGCCGTGTCCGCCAGCGCGGTCAGATGTCCCATTTTTCTTCCTTCGCGCGCTTCCTGCTTGCCGTATAGATGCAGTTTGACGGATTTATTTTCGAGCGCGGCGGCAAAATTAGGCTCGCCGTTTTGCCAGACATCGCCCAAAAGATTTGCCATCGCCGCCGGTTTATAAAATTCGGTCGAGCCGAGCGGCAGCCCGCAGACGGCGCGTAATTGCTGTTCAAACTGGTTCGCGACGCAAGCATCAATCGTCAAATGTCCCGAATTGTGCGGGCGCGGCGCAAGTTCGTTGACCAGCAATTTTTCGTCTTTCGTCAGAAAAAATTCGACCGTCATTACGCCGACGACTGCGAGCGTTTCTAAAATTCCGCGGGCGATTTCGACCGCCTCTTTTTCGATTTTTTCGGACACGCGCGCGGGCGCGAACGAAACGTCTAAAATATGATTCGCGTGCCGGTTTTCGATCACGCCGTAACCGGCGAAATTCCCCCGAAAATCTCTGACGGCGACGACGGAAACTTCTTTTTCAAAATCAACGAACGCTTCGAGAACCGCTTCCGATTCGCCGATTTTCGCAAACGCCGTTTCACAATCTTCGATTGATTCGATTCGCGCCTGACCTTTGCCGTCGTAACCGAATCCGGCGGTTTTCAAAATCGCCGGAACGCCGATTTCGCCGATTGCCGATTTTAATTCTTCGAGCGTTTTGATGCGGCGAAAATCGGTGACGGGAAAATGATTTTCCGACAGAAAAGTTTTCTCGCGAAGGCGGTGCTGGGCGATATGCAAAACTTCGCCGCGCGGATAAACGCCGACTGATTCCGACGCTTTTTCGACCGTTTCAAACGGCACGTTTTCAAACTCGAAGGTGACGACATCAACCGCTTCGGCAAATTGTTTCACCGCGTCTAAATCTTCGTAGCGGGCAACGATTTCAAAATCGGCGATTTGTCCGGTCGGCGTGTCGGATTCGGGCGAAAACGTATGCACGCGATAACCCATCCGGCGGGCTTCGATGGCGAACATTCGCCCGAGCTGACCGCTGCCGAAAACGCCGACAATCGCATTTGGCAAAATTTGTTTCATAAAGAAAATATCATAACCGCAAAAAAAAAAAAATGCCCACGAAACGCGCGAAAAATACGAAAGTTTTTACTTTAAATTTCGTATTTTTTTGCGTGTTTCGCGGGCGCAAAATTTCGCTTTAGTTTAAATCGAACAGCAAAAATTCCGTGTCGTCTTCGAGCGATTTGATTTTCAAGAGTTGCTCTTCGGAAATCGCCGCGCCGTCGCTCACGTTCAAAATCTCGCCGTTCAAATCAACTGCGCCTTTGACGATTTGAATCCAGGCGTGACGGTTTTCAGCGAGTTCGAGCGCAACCGTTTCCTCTTCTGAAAGAATCGAACCGTAAAGTTTCACGTCCTGATTTATCTTGACCGAACCGTCGTCGCCGCCGCGCGAAGCGACTAATTTTAACTTGCCGTTTTTCGTTTCGGGCGCGAAATAAGTCTGCTCGTAACCCGGCGTTAAGCCGTTTTTTTCGGGCAGAATCCAGATTTGATAAAGATGCGTTTTTTCCGTCGCCGACGGGTTAAATTCGCTGTGCTGGATTCCCGTTCCGGCGGTCATTCGCTGAACTTCGTGCGGTCGCAAAATTTCTTCGCCGCCGGTCGAATCCTTATGCGCCAACGCGCCCGACACCACGTATGTGATAATTTCCATATCGGCGTGTCCGTGCGTTCCGAAACCTTGATTCGCCGCCACATAATCTTCGTTGATCACGCGCAGATTGCGAAATCCCATAAACTGCGGATCGTAATAATCGTTAAATGAAAACGTATATTTCGTGTCGAGCCAACCGTGATTTCCGCCGCCGCGCTCTGCGCTTCGTCTGATTTTAATCATTTTATTTTTCCCTCTTGTTCGCTTAAATTTTTCAATCGTTTTTTGCGATTTGATAATTCAATCTTACGAAAGATTTCTGCGGTTGTAATCATCAGTCCGGTGGAGATTTTTCTCACCAATTCGGGTGAAAAATGGAACGTGGAATTGAAACACATAGAAACATCGGAAACATAGAAATTTTATTGCCGGTTTTTACGAATTTAGTCGGTTGGCGGATTAATGAAAAAACTATCTTTCTATGTTTCTATGTGTTTCAAAAAAAATTAAATAACGCCCGCCTCGAGAAAAGTTATCGTTTTGGCATCGGCATCCAACTCGGCTTCGATGCCGACGGGCAAAGTAAATTGATCGCGGATGTGTCCGAATGAAAGTCCGTAAACGACGGGAATTCCCAAACTGCTTAATTGATCTTTACAAACGTCGAGCAGCGATTGCGAATTTGCGTCTTTCGGATTGCAATCCTCAAAAATGCCGAGCGCGATTCCAGCCAGCGAGCGCAAATCCGCCGACTGTTTAAGCTGCGTCAGCATTCGGTCAATGCGATACGGCTGTTCGCCGACATCTTCGGTGAAAAGAATTTTCCCCTTCAAATCGCGCAAGCCGAACGGCGTTCCGGCGAGCGCGGACAGTAAAGAAAGATTGCCGCCGATGAGCGCGCCGCGACACTTTCCCGAACGAATCGTTTCGGTTTTGTAAAGATTCGATTCGTTCGCGGCGTTGGCGGGCGAAATTTCGATTTTGTAAGGCGCGGACGGATTCATCAGCGTGTTGACGACGTGCGTTTTCGCGTAATCGGAAAACGTCGAAGCGGCGACCGGTCCGTGAAACGTCACCAGTCCGGTGCGTTGATGAATCGCCGTGTGCAGCGCGGTAATGTCCGAATATCCGATGAGAATTTTTGGATTTTTGGCAATCAATTTGAAATCGAGCGCGGGCAAAATCCGCGACGCGCCGTAACCGCCGCGCACGCACCAAACGGCTTTGACATCTTTGTCGGCAAACGCCTGATGCAAATCCTCGAGCCGTTCCGCGTCGGTTCCCGCCAGAAATCCGTGACGCTCGCGGGCTGATTTTCCGGTTTTCGTTTTAAGTCCTAAATCGGCGAGATTTTGCAGAGCCTGTTCAAAAGCCGCCGCTTCAATCGCGCTCGCGGGCGCGACGACGGCGACCGTATCGCCCGCCGCCAGACGTTTCGGCTTAACGATTTTTTTGCTTTTCGCCGAATGCCGGTTCGCGCCGAAAACAAACGGCGACAAAAGCGGCATCACCGCCGCCGATTTTAAAAATTCGCGTCTTTTCATAAATTTTCTATGCGCTTTTCCGTGAATTTAAAATAAACAAAAGGAGAGAAATTTTAACAGGGACGAAGAGAATGCAAAGGATAATTTATTTCAAAGCATCCGCGAAACAATTTCAGAAAAATCCTTTTCATCCTCTTCACCTCTGTTAATTTCTTTCTGTCTATTGAATACTTTTATTTTCCGCAAACGCTCTAAACGTCAATCCGCACCAGCCCGCGCCTGATCGCCAGCGTCGCGGCGGAAGTTCTGTCAGACACGCCGATTTTTTCAAAGATGTTTTTGACGTGAGTTTTGACCGTGTTTTCCGAAACGTTTGACTCGTAAGCGATTTCTTTGTTGGATTTGCCGCCGACGATCAGTTCCAGAATTTTCCGCTCGCTCGGCGTAAGTTCTTCCTGCCCGAAATTTTCGCTCAGTATTTCAGCGATGCCGGTCGGAATATATTTTCTGCCCGCGTTGACGACGCGAATCGCTTTGACGAATTCGGTTTCCGAAACATCTTTGCAAACGTAACCGAGCGCGCCTTTTTTAAGTGAACGCGAAATTTCCGCGTCGCCCGCGTGTTCGGCTAAAATCAAAATTTTCGCTTTCGAGTTTTCCGCGAAATATCCGTCAATTTCATCAATCGCGCACGAACCGGGCAGGCGCAAACTTAAAACTACAACGTCGGGATTTAATTTTTTGAACAACTGAAAACCTTCGCCGCCCGTTTCCGCTTCGCCGATTATTTCAATATCCTTTTGTTTATGCAGAATCGTTTCGATGCCGATGCGCGTCAGAGTTTGATTTTCGATCAGCAAAACTTTAATCGGATTCGGCGTTTTCTCATTCATCTTTTTAGATTTTAACCGGTATTTTTACAATTCGATATTTTCCGCCCGCAATTCTTTTTCCGAAAGCGATTGGGCTTCGTAATGAACCCGCGTGATTTCAGGGAAATTTCCTTTGACATCGCGTTCGATGCGGCGAATCGCGGCGCGTAAATCCTTTGCCGAAATGTCTTTCGCGTATTCGAGTTCGAGCGCGAGCAGAACATCGCTCGGACCGAAATGAAGCGTCAGAATTTTCAAGGCTTTTTCGACATTCGGCTCCGTTTCGACAATTTTGCGAATGCCGTGAATCGTTTCCTTATCAACCGATTCGCCGATCAGAAGTCCTTTCGATTCATAACCCAGAAACAAAGCGACGAAACACAGCAAAATGCCGATCAGAATCGAAGCTGCGCCGTCAAAATAAAGCAGATTAAATTCGTGACCGAGCAGCACGCCGAAAAACGCGATCACCAGACCGATCAGCGCGGTCGAATCTTCCAGCACGACCGTGAAATTCGTCGGGTCTTTGCTGACGTGAATCGCCTCAAGCACGGATTTTCCTTTTTTCGTTCGGCGAAACGCCTTCCAGCCGAAAAGCCACGAAACGCCTTCAAACACGAACGAAAAACCGAGAACGGCGTAATTCCAGACGGGATTTTCGATTTCGACCGGATGCCGCAAATGCGAAATTCCTCGTAAACCGAAACGCCGCCGCCGACCGCGAAAATGCTGATCGACACCATCAAAGTCCAGAAATAAAGCTCGCGCCCGTGTCCGAACGGATGATTTTCGTCGGGCGGCTTGCCGCTTTTATAAATGCCGTAAAGCATCAAAAAACCGTTGCCCGTATCAACGACCGAGTGAATTCCTTCCGACAGCATCGCCGAACTGCCCGTAAAAAAGGCGGCGACAAATTTCGTCAGAGCGATCAGCAGATTTCCCGCAATCGCCGCGAAAATCGCCGTTTTCGATTCCTTTTCAACAGTCGGCTGTTTATTTTCCATCTTGAATCAAAGAATTTTAACACAGATGCACATCGATAAAATCAGATTAATACCGGATAAATTTGATCTTTTTAGTTTTTATCCGGTTTTTATCAGTGTGTATCTGTAATAAAAATTATTCTCTGACTTTGAGTAAACCCGGCGGCAGTTGTTCGATTTTATCCGTTCGTTTTGAAATTTTGAGAGCGGCGCGTAATATTTCAAATGACGATGAACAATTCTTCCAACGCTCCGGCAAAAAACCGCGCCCATTCCAAACTCGGCGTGATTTCGCACGGTTTCGTGGTTGTCAATATCACAATCGCCGTTTGTTTGTATGCCGGCAATTTCATTTTGAATGTGGGAAAAGATCAGCCGCAAGGTATCGGCGACGGAGCGTTTTCCGTCATTGTCTTTGTTCTCTCGGTCGCGCCGCTGTTGAATCTAACAGGTCTGATACTGGGAGTTATTGGCGTTTTTATGCAGAATACTAAAAAGATTTTTCCCGTTCTCGGAATTATTCTAAATATTTTGGGATTAATGATTTTCGTCCTCGGCTGGCTCGGAATTATCGGCTGGATTGGTCTTTCCGGCGGTGCCTGGAGGTGAAATCAGAAGGCTTGGATTTTTAATTGACATTTCAAAGACAATTTTTTAGCCGCCGTCTCTGAATTTACCGGCTCGAAACCTCAGGCAACGCCCTGCTCCGCGTTCCAACTGCCCTGCAATTTCCTGACGATCACGATCTGCCCGATGTGATAAGCGTTATGAATGTTCATATTAGACAACGGTGCGCTCCACGGCACGTCATAACTTTCGGAAACTCTTTCGCTCAATTTTGCCTCGTCAATCGTTTCGAGAATCTGTTTCCACGCATCGAACACCTCGTATAGTTTCCCGACCAACGTCGCCCAATCCGCTTCGGTAAATTCATCGCCTGCCGCGCCAAAAAAAGTCTCGCTAATTTCCGGCGCGTCCGCGATTTGCTCGTTGCGAAACCTTTTCAGCCAACGTTCATTCCAGAAAATCAAATGATTAACCGTTTCCCGCGCCGAATGCTCAACGCCCGAAGGTTTCCAATTCGCCTTTTCCGCCGTCAAATCTTTCAAAGCGTTTTTGAGCGCGACAAACCAGCCGTTTTCATCGTATGTTGCAGTAAATTGTTTAATTAATATATCTTTCGCCGTCATCATTTTCCTTATAATCGTGAAAATCCATGTGAAGTCTCATAAATCGGATAAAATTTACAGCAAAATTTTGAATCCTTCCTGTTCAAAGTGATGATCGTGCGTGAGAATTTCGGTGATGCTGAGTTCGCGGCAAACATTCATCGAAATACAATCGGTCAGGCTGTAACCTTTGTCGAGGCGCGACTCGTAAAGTTCTAAACCATTAAGAAAAACTTCTCTCGTCTGTTCTATCACCTGAAAATTTTCGTCTGTCAAAACGTCCGCCACAAGCGCGGCGATTTCGAGCCGCGTGATGCTGCCGTAACCGGAAAAATAGTTTAGCACTTCGGTTAAAACTGCGTCGGTCGTGACAAATTTATAGCCGTCGATTTGGGATTCCAACTCGACGGCTCGTTTGTGCCACTGATCGCTTTCCTGAAAAAACACCGCGAAATACTGCGTGTCAACAAAAGCAATTTTCATTTTTTAGGAGTTCCGTAAAGATAATGATCGTGCTGTTGCGAACCGTCTTTCGGCATTTCCTCCCAAACTTCGTCGGGAATTTTTTCGGTGCGGGCGCGAATTTTCTGCCAGATCGTCAACGGAGTTTGTTTTTCCTCGATAGATTCGATTTGCTGAAGAATTTCCACCTGCTTTTCAAGCGGTAAAATCTTCACTCGTTCATAAATTTTCTCGGCAACGTCAGTTTGCATAAGTTTCAACTCATTTGTGATTTTATCACAACATCATAATAATTTTTTCGCTTTTTTGACCACGTTTTCAACCGTAAATCCGAAATCACGAAACACGTCTTCGCCTTTGCCTGACTCGCCGAACCTATCGACGGTCAAGGTGTCGCCGGAAAGTCCGATGTATTTGTGCCAGCCGAGTGAAACGCCCGCTTCGATGACGAGACGCGCCGTGACGTTTGAAGGCAGCACGGATTCTTTATATTTGTCCGTCTGCGCGTCGAAAAATTCCCAGCACGGCATCGACACGACCCGCGTCGGCGTGCCGCCCGCGTTCAACTGTTCACGCGCCTCCATCGCCAAGCCGACTTCGGAGCCGGTGGCGATGATGATTAATTTTGGTTCAGCCGCCGCGCCTTTTTTGTCTTCGGCTTCGGCTAAAACGTATGCGCCTTTGTGCAAGCCTTTCGCATCAGCGAATTTTACGCGGTCGATGACGGCGACTTTTTGCCTGGAAAGCGAAAACGCGGTCGGCGTGGTTTTGCTCAAAAGCGCGGCGCGCCACATTTCGCGGGTTTCGTGCGCGTCGCACGGGCGAATGACGTTCAAGTTCGGGATTGCGCGGAGCGCGGCGAGATGTTCAACCGATTGGTGCGTCGGACCGTCTTCGCCCAAGCCGATGGAATCGTGCGTGTAAACGAAAATCACCTGAATATGCGAAAGCGCGGCGAGGCGAACCGCCGGGCGCATATAATCGGAAAACGTCTGAAACGTGCCGCCGTAGGGAATCAAACTGCCGTATAACGCCATTCCGTTCATTTCCGAACCCATCGAATGTTCGCGGATACCGTAATGAATATTGCGTCCTTCGTAAGTTTCCGGCTCGAAACTGCCCGAAGATTTGATCGTCGTGTTGTTCGACGGCGCGAGGTCAGCCGAACCGCCGAAAAGCTGCGGAAGCGTGTCGGCAATCGCGTTGATGACTTCGCCCGAATAAGCGCGGGTCGCCAGTGATTCGACGTTTTCAAATTTCGGCAGAGATTTTTCCCAGCCGTCGGGCAGTTCATTTTTGCGCGTGTCGGCTAAAGTTTTGCCTAATTCGGCGTTTTCCTTTTCGTATTTTTTGACTAACGCTTCCCAGTCTTTTTCGGCTTTCGCGCCCGTTTTGACGGCTTCGCGGAAGACGGCTAACGCTTCTTTCGGAATGTAAAAATGTTTGTTTTCGTCCCAGCCGAGATTGCGTTTTGTTTCCTTGACGGCTTCTTCGCCGGGCGCGTCGGAGTGCGCTTTGTTCGTGCCTTGTTTCGGCATTCCGAAGCCGATGATCGTTTTGACGCGAATCAATTTCGGCTTGTCTTTAACTTTTTGCGCGTCTTTGATCGCTTTTTCGATGGCTTTGATGTCGTTGCCGTCGGCGACTTCGAGAACGTGCCAGCCCGCCGCTTCAAATCTTTGCGTGACATCTTCGTTAAAGGCAATGCTCGTATTTCCTTCGATGGTGATGTTGTTGTCGTCGTAAAAATAAATCAAATTTGCGAGTTTCAAATGTCCGGCAATCGAAGCCGATTCATAACTTACGCCTTCCATCAAATCGCCGTCCGAACAGATGCAGTAAATATGATGGTCAATGACGGGAAAACCTCTTTTATTAAATTTCGCCGACAGATGCGCCTGCGCCATCGCCATTCCGACACCGTTCGCAAAGCCTTGTCCAAGCGGTCCGGTCGTAATCTCGACACCCGGCGTGAGTATATTTTCAGGATGTCCCGGCGTTTTTGAATGAATCTGCCGGAAGCGTTTCAATTCTTCCATCGGCAAATCGTAGCCCGTCAAATGCAGCAAGCTGTAAAGCAGCATCGAACCGTGTCCGGCGGACAATAAAAACCGGTCGCGGTTAAACCACTTCGGGTTTTTCGGATTGTGGCGCATAAATTTCGTCCACAAAACATAAGCCGTCGGAGCCATTCCGAGCGGCAAACCGGGATGTCCCGATTCGGCTTTCTGCACGGCATCGAGCGACAAAGTTCTAATCGTGTTAATGCAAAGTTGGTCAATATCTTGTTTGGTTTTGGCGGCGGTTGTCATAGTTTTTAATTTAATTCGATACAATCTATTTTGCTTTAATAATAATCTTCATCAAAGTCTTCGTCATCTTCTTCGATATAATCTTCATCGAATTCGCGCAGAAATTCGCGTCTGAAATTCGCATCTTTTTTGAGCAGATTTGAAACGAATCTGTGCAATGCCGATTCGTGAATGTTTTCCAAAAGCGACGTTAACTTATCGCTCGCGTCGCTGAAATCTCCCTGTCGAATCGCATAAAAAATGGCGACTTTGTGTTTGCAGACATCGCCGTAATCGAACGGGCAATCGCATTCGTGTTCGACAATTGCGCCGTCGTTCGTTTTGACGTAAACAGTATATTTTTCCGTTCCGAAAACGATTGCGCTGAACTCGTTCGCGCCGACTTTTTCAAGTTTTCTGATGTCGCCGCTCTTGTAATAATCCAATCCGCGCTCGACTATTTTTCTTTCAATTTGGATTTCAAAGTTTTTCAGATTCATTCATCAATCAGCAAATTGTAAAACTTTGCGTGCCGCTTTCGCGCTGTCCGATAAATCGCGTTTCGTTTTTTATCGAATTTAAACTCGAGACCTTTCGGCGTTGTTTGTTTTTCGATGCTTTCTATTTTGCCAATAGTTTCGAGCGCGAGCAAAACCGCGCCGCGACTTGAGGCTTCGCGCACGTCGGGCAAACTCATATTTTGGGCTAAAACGTCGGTGATGATTTGCGTCCAAACGGGCGATTCGCGCAGCGCGCCGCCGCTGGCAATGATTTCCCGAATTTTCGCAATGCCGTTTAACTGGTCGTAAATTTCGGCGAAGCGATAGGCAACCGATTCGAGCGCGGCTTGCACGATGTCAATCGTGTCGGTCGCCGAATGCAAACCCAACACCGCGCCGTGCGCCGATTCGTGATAGCCCGTGCTGCGCTCGCCGGCGAGAAACGGCAGAAACGTCAACCCGTGCGCGTCGGGCGCGCGTTTTTCGATTTCCGTTTCAATTTGGTCGTCCGTGCCGTTTAACTTCAAATTGTCTTTGAGCCAGCGATAAAGCCCGCCGCCGTCCGACAACGCGCCGCCGATAATGATTCGTTTGCGGTCAATGCGATAACACCAAAGTCCGTTTGGAATATTTTTCGGAACTTCACCCGCGTAGGCGACGCGCATCGCGCCCGACGTGCCGATCATTAGCGCGGCTTTCGATTTTTCCAGACAGCCCGCGCCGATGTTGTTTGCTGCCCCGTCGCCGATGGCGAGAAAAAATTTCGCGTTTCGCAGTTTTTCCCAACGCCGTTTGTATTTTGAATTTAACTCGAAAGTGTCTGAATCTTCGACAATGATTTGGGGCAGATTTTCACGCCTTAGTTTGAGGAATCTGATTAAATCAGCGTCCCAGTTGTTTTGGCGAACGTTGAAAATTCCGGTCGCCGAAGCCATCGAAACGCTCGTCTGCGATTCGTCGAACAATTTCAACCCGATAAAATCGCTGAATGAAAGCCACTTGTCGGTGGCGTTGAAAACTTTCGGAAAATCCTTTCTCAGCCACAAAAGTTTCGCCGTCCAAAAACTCGAATGAAATCGCGCGCCCGTGCGGTTGTGAACTTCCGCTTCAACGAATTTTTTACGCAGATCGGCGACGTATTTGCGGCTTCTGGTGTCAGCCCAACCGAAAACCTTCGTCGTCGGTTTCCCTTTCGCATCAACTCCGACAAGGCTATGCCAGAATGAAGAGGCGGCGACGTATTCGATTTCGCCTCTTATTTTTTCGGCTTTCGTTAAAACATCGTCAATCGCTCGTTCGACTTGCGCGAACGCCTCAAGCGCGTCAATCTCCGCGCCCCCGTCTTCGGTGGCAGTCAACTGGCGTTCGTTTTTGACCATCGTCGCGGGCAAAACTTCGCCGTTAAAATTATAAAGCGCGGCGCGAACGCTCGATGTTCCGATGTCTAATGCTAAAATAAGCGGTAATTTCATTGCGAAATTTTTTGTTAAGTTTAGACGAATTTGGACGCAAATGAAAATTTCCGCGCGGTTCTTTGTGAAAATTTGAATTTCGTTTAAGATAAACGGCAAATAATAATTAATTTGTGAAATAATTTGCTGAAAACAGCTTAAATAACCGGAAAAGGAGTTTTACAAAACAAAATGAAAAGATGCGATAGATGCGGAAACGAAAACGGCGATCAAATGCAGTTTTGTCTGCAATGCGGAAACGTTTTGCCAGCCGCGCCGATTGTCGTTAATTTGCAGAACGATCCGGCGCAAAAACCGACCGAAGCCAAAACCGATAATTATAATCAATCAGCCGCGACGCAGGTCGGATTCAACCGGAACACGCAATCCGGCTACTCCGCGCCGCCCGTTAATAATCCGCCGCGTTCGAACAAAGGCAAAATTTTTCTCGCCGTCGGCGGCGTTCTCGCGCTGCTGGTTTTGTTTTTTGTGGCGATTGGAGCAATCGTCGCCTACAACGTCTTTTCCACTCAAAAGGCGCAATTAAATCCGACTCCGACGGCAACGCCCGCGCCGACGCGCGCGACGGATAAAAATTCGCCGACACCGGCGACGACACCGAAAAACTCGCCGTCCGATACGAATCAAACAACCGATGACACGGAGACGGAAGACCCGAACGTGACCGTTGATTTTGACGGCGTTAACGTTGCGTATAACGTCCGGGACGGCGGGCGTTCGGGAATGCGTATCACGTCAAATTTTACCGTGAACGGGATGAAGGAATCCGATTCGTATCTGGCAATTCATTTTCAAACCAAAGACGGCGATCCGTTGTTAGCCAAGCAGGGCAGTTACCGCGATGTCAAAGGCAAGCTCGCCGCCTTCAAATCGCTCAAGCCGAAATTTGACAAAACCGAATATAAAGATTTGGAAGTGTTTATGCCGTATGACGAATTTACATTGCCCGCCGGACGGCACGATTTAAGAATGGATATAGATTTGCTCGACGGAAAAGGCTTGCTGGTCAAACATATGTCGTTTGAAGATTTTTGGTTTGAAAGCAAATAGATTTTTGCCGCGCGGAGATTTGAAATTTAAGCGGGTGTAAAAAAAAGTCGAAAACTTTCAGCCGCGATTTTCGCGGACGAACACCAATGGAAATTTAATCGAATCCGCGTTCGCCCGCGAAAATTCGTGGCTGAAAAATTATTACACAAAGCGATTTTCAGAGTTATTTCAGCTTTTCCTCTCGCCGAATGTTTTTTTGAACCACCAGCGCAAACCGACGAATAAAAACCGTCGGTCTTTTAGAAATTCCGGCGGCTTGCCTTCAAAATAATGCCCGATGAATTGTAGAATCCAGCCGAAAACAAACAGCGCGAGCGGGATTTTCCAAAAACCGGCGACGAAAAAGCTCGTCGGAATTAAAATCAGAGACAGCGCGATCATCGGAATACCGATGGTATGCGTCAATTTGTTGATTGGATTTTGATGCGATTCGGAGTATTCGTCAATCCATTGATCCCAGGATTTGCCGTCCATCATAAAATTCTTCTCCTTTTTTTGTTTTTCGCTAATTCTACAACGAATTTATTTTTTTGAATAGACCCTAACGCGCAAATTTTCGTCGAGCGTTTTTGTTTCCGTCAAATTAAAGTCGCTCAAAAAATCCGCCGGCATAAAAACATCCGCGTCCGCAATCGTTTCGGGAATCTCCGTCACAAGCCATTTTTCAATCGCGCCGGCGAAATTTTCGTAAGTCGTCGCGCCGCCGATGACGAACAAATCACCCGCTAAATATTTGACCAGAGCCAAAACTTCGTCCGTGCCGCGCAGAAGCAAAACATTCGGCTGCGCGACGATTTCCGCCTGGCGGCTTAAAACAATGTTCAGACGATTCGGCAGAGGCTTGCCGATTGACTGCCAGGTTTTAAAACCCATCACGACGGCGTGATTAATCGTGGTTTGTTTGAAAAATTTCAAATCCGCCGCGTAATGCCACGGCAGTTTTCCGTTTTTGCCGACGGCGAAATTTTCCGCGACGGCGACGATGCCGATAATTGCCATAAAATGGAAAATGGAAAATGGAAAATGGAAATGGAAAATTGTTTTTAATTTTCCACTTTTCGTTTTCCATTTTCCGTTAATTCAGCTCCTTTATAAACAGCGACGGGCGAGCCTTTCGCCATAAAAATCGAATCGGGTTTCGCGTCGTTCAAAAAGGCGAATTCCGCGCCGTAAAGATTGCCGAAATCGCATTTGATGTCGTAATTTTTCACGTCGAAAAGTTCCCATTTCGGATGCTCGACGCGATATTCGTCCGCGCGAATCGCGCCGCGTTTCGTGTAGCCCCAATAATGTTCGATGATAAATTCGCCGTGCGAATTTTCCGCCGGAACGCCCGTATTTTCGCCGATTTCTATTTTTATCTGATTTACGCGGTCGGCTTTCCACCAGCGATAAATCAGTTCATTTTCGTTTTTTGAATGGCTCATTCGCCACGCTTCGTAAGGCTCGCCGTAAAAAACTCTGGCGACGGTCGCAATCGCCAGACGCGGCACGATTTCTTTGACAAAAGTTACGCCGCGCCTCGTTTCTTCGGGCGTTTCGCGCTTGACGTAAAACCGCAGATTGACTTCTTCAAAATTGACGTGAAACGGAATCGGCAAACCCAGCACGCGCGTGTCGAGAAACATAAACGCGACCAGGGAAACGAAACATTTCCCGTTCTGCAAATCGAGCGCAACGCCATTTGGCAGGCGCGGCTGCAAAATTTCCGGCGCGACTTCAAAGTTCGCCATTATCAAATCCTGCCATCTCGCGGTTAGAAA
Organism: uncultured Pyrinomonadaceae bacterium; assembly: GCA_964237235.1. Classification (GTDB taxonomy): domain Bacteria; phylum Acidobacteriota; class Blastocatellia; order Pyrinomonadales; family Pyrinomonadaceae. Next base: position 41,356 of record CAXSGY010000013.1, on the reverse strand, counting down.
TTTTCGCATAAAATTCCGGTTGGAGCGCAGACACTCTTGCCTGCAATGATTATCGCTTCAATGCGAAAAGGCATTTGTCGCGAGACTTTTTTACGCGCTGTCGCGCTCATTGCAGGCAAGAGTGCCTGCGCTCCGTTCAAGAGTGCCTGCGCTCCGTTCGCACCGTTTATAAAATCAATCTCTTGTCGCCCGCTCTGCGCGTAATTTTTTCGCGGTCGAAATATTCTAAAAGCGGAATCGCATATTTGCGCGAAATTCCGGCAATGTCTTTGAATCGCGCCACGTCAATCAAACGGTCAGAACTGTTTACCGCAAATTCTTTAATTTTTTTTTCCAGTTCCGCAACAACTTCCGCCGCGAAATAGAAGTCGCTGGTAACTTTTATCACTTCGCCCGCGTTGAGCAAAATCTGAAATACTTTGCGAGCGTGTTCGGCGTTTAATTTTGTGTATTGCGACGCTTGGGCTAAAGCATCTGCAAGAGTCGGAACCGACAGTTGCGCTGCCTTATAAATTTGTCCGAGTCGCTCGCGCACGATTTGCTCGTCGCCGGAAATTTCAAAGTTATGTCCGGCGCGGCGCACGAAATCTTTTTCGGCGATGATTTTGTTTTCCGTTTCCAACGATTCGAGCGTCCGTTTGAAAATGTCCGGTGCAACGTGCGAAAAGACTTGTTCGCGCAAAGTTTCGCGCCCGATGCCGCGGGCGAGCGGCTCGCGCCGGTGATATTCTTCGATTTGCGCGACGGTTTTAGCTTTCAGTCGCTCGAACGGTGCGCGCGCAACATAAAACTTTTCGGCTTTAACAATCGCACGTTTTTCCACAGTTTCGGCAAAAACGCGTCGTAAAATGTCTTTCTGCCAACCGGTGCGATGCTGCAAATCGGCGAGCGTCAAACCGTGTTCGTCTGCCGTTTCCAGATATAATCTCAGCATTGTCCCCGGATCCTTCTGTGTCTCGGCGGCAAGCAGACTGTTCAGGTATTTTCCGACACTTTCTGCATCTTTGGGGCGGTGTTTAGCGGCGGCATTGTCCAGAACTTTGCCGCCCGCAATCGTTATTTGCGGCGAATACCGGCGAATGATAAATCGTTCATTCGGTACGCAGACAATCGGCATTTCAAGGCGAATCTGCACGAAATCGGTTTCGCCCGCGGCGATTTCGTTTGTATCGTTCAAAACTTGAACACGCCCCAAAACCTCAATCGTGCCGATATGAACGCGCACTCTTTGACGCGATTTCAGAGATTTTTTCGCCGATTTCAAAACTTCGATTTCCGCGTCGAAAATCTGCGTCGGGCGTAAAACGCCACGTTCTGCTAAAACCATTCCGCGCACGATTTCTGCATGGTCAACGCCGCCGAGATTGACTGCCGTGCGTTGTCCGGCGCGCGCCGTTTTAACCGACTTTCCGTAATTTTGTACACCCCGCACACGCACGCTTTTTGCCGCCGGAAGCAGTTCCATTTCCGTTCCTTCCGCGATTTCTCCGCTTCCCAAAGTCCCCGTGACGACCGCGCCGAAACCTTTGACCGAGAATACGCGGTCAATCGGCAAACGCGCGATCAATTCGTTTCGCCTTTCGGGAATTTCGGCGGCGAGATTTTCGAGCGCGCTTTTCAAATCCGCGATGCCCGTATCGGTTTTGGCGGAAACGGCAACGATTGGCGCGTTTTCCAGAAAAGAATTTTCGACAAGTTCAGCCGCTTCGAGCCGGACTAATTCGAGCAGTTCCGCATCAACCAAATCCGTTTTCGTCAAAACGATCAAGCCGCTCTTGATTTCGAGCAGACGGCAAATCTCGAAATGTTCGCGCGTTTGCGGCATCACGCCCGCGTCCGCCGCGATGACGAGCAGCACCGCGTCAATGCCGCTCGCGCCCGCGAGCATATTTTTGACGAACCGCTCGTGTCCGGGAACGTCAACAAACCCGATTCGCAAATCGCCCAAATCGAGTTCGGCGAAACCGATGTCAATCGTAATGCCGCGCTGTTTTTCTTCGGGCAGACGGTCGGCATCAATGCCCGTCAAAGATTTGACGAGCGCGGTTTTTCCGTGATCAATATGTCCGGCAGTGCCGACGATGATGTCCATAACCGGCAGCGCAAATCTCAAAAATTTTCGCGCTGAATTTTGTTCGGTGAAAACTAGACTTCTTCTTAGTCAACGACTTCAAATTCGATGAACTGAGTGGCGATTTCCCCTCTACGGCTGTTATCTCTGACGATTACCTGCAGAATATAATTTCCCGGCGCGAGATTTTTGCCAATCGTCAGCGCGCCGGAAGCCTGCAGCCGCTGCGAATCTGTCTGACCGTTCGCATCAAACGGTTTCGGCTCGCCTTCCAGCAAAACCTTTTCATCGCGGATAAGCCGCGTTTGAATCTGCAGATCGGCGTTCGGCGATTTATTGATTTTGGCATTATAGATGATGTAACTGTAGCGCAAAACGGTGCCGCGGCTGAAATGGCGCAGAGTCGTCGCGAGCAGAGCGTTTTTGTCGCTCGTTTTCTGCGCTTGACCGAGCGACATTTGTTTCCATTCTTCGGGCGAATAATCAATCAGAATCAGGTTGGAAAGCGTCAATTTATTTTTTTTCAGATCGGGAACTTCGATAAATTGCGAGACCGCGCCGGTTTTTCCCGATGCCGAATCTCGCAAGGCAATGCGAAATTGATACGCTCCCGATTTAATGACCGGCACCGGCAAATCGTAAATAATTCCCTTCGCCTGCACTTTCGAAAGCTGTTCTTTGGAAAATTTCAGCTCTTGCGAATTGATATTGTTGTCGGAAAAAGCTCCGTTGGAATCGAAAATTCCCGCGATCACATCGAATTTCGCGTGATACGTTCCGTTATTATCAAGCGTAAACGTCAAGTCACTCGGATCAATGTAAACCAGCGAGCGGATAAAATCTCTGTTTCGCTCGTCGTTGTAAAAAATCGAATATAAATCGAGCTTTATTTCCGACGCGCCGAACGGAGAAATCAGAGCGGCGGTCAGTTTTTGCTGCGGCGTTTGCGGCAGTGCTTGAAATTTTTCGTCCGTTACGCCGAAAAATCCGCTACGGTAACGAACGACCGCGCCCGGACGACTGACTTTGACTACAAGTTTATTGAATTTGTTTTTTTTCGGGTCGAACGTGTCCGAATTCGGTTGATAACCGATCAGATAATATCCGCTCTGCGCGTTGACCACTCTTTGCAAACCGAGACTCAGATTATTTTGATTATCGAAAGGAAATCCGCCGGTTTCGTAGGCGAGATAGCGCAGACTCATCTGCGTATCTTGAAAATCCCTTTCGCGGCTGCTCAGCGGATCGTCAATCGCCGCATTCGGCTCATTGATTTGGATGTCGTCTTCGGCGGTCGCCGCTCCCGGCGTAATCAATCCGCGCGGGTCAAGCGTATAAATAACGACCGATGAACGATTTGCTAAATCGGCGAGCAGTCGCATCGTCTCAAAAGTGCGGTTCGGTTTGCCGTTGGTGATAAGCTGAAAACCTTCGGAAATCAGCATTATTGATTTACGTCCCGGCAGCTCGCGCATTCCGCGAATAACATAACTCAACGCTCCGAGCGTGCCGGCTGAAAAATTTTCGTTTCTGAATTCTTCAATTTGTTTTTGAAATTCCTTATCTTGCTCGCCGCCTTCGGGATTGCTCGCCGCGCCGCTGACCTTTGTCGTTCCGGCGATTTCGTCCTTAAAGTCGGTTCTGAGCGGATTAAAAGAACTGATCCCGCCTCTGCCCTGCGGATTCCATCTGAGTTTATCGACCGTTGCCAGCAATTGGCGTTTATCGGAAGTAAAGGATTGCAGCGCGCCGATGCCGCCGCCGGTGCGAATGATGGCGACCAAATCGCCGTCCTGCATTTGTTCGGCGATAAATTTTCGGAGATTTTGCTGCGTCCAACCGACGTTTTCAAACGATAAGCCTAAATCGTCTATGACAATGGCAAAAGTTCGCCGGACTTGTTCGGGTTTTAATCTGATCGGCGGAATCGGAATTGCTGGGGCGTTCGATTTTTTTGCCTGACTGCGGGTTGTTGTTTCCGGCGACGCGCCGGTATTCGTGATATATGAAAAATTGGTAATGTCCTGTTTACCGCCGTTCTCGAAAATCTCGAATTCTTCCGGTTTCAAATCGGTTATCTGGTTGCCTTTTTTGTCCGTTACGGTGACATCCAACTGGATCAGCGTCGTAGAGATTTTTACGACATTTTCATCATCCGCCGTGACGGGAGTCGCTTGCGGAGCCGGTGAAGGCGACGTTGTTTGTCCGAAAATTGCCGTTGCCGTGAAAAAAAAGATTGCTGTTGAAAAAACTCGAAAAAAAATTTTCATATCACATTTACTTCCAGAATGAATTTTTATTCGCCGCCGAATTTCGCTGTTTCGATAAGAGCGTTTTACAAATTAATTTTTACATTTTTTAATCGCCGTCCGCAAGATTTTGAATTTTAAGCCGCGCCGAAAAATGAAAGAGCCGTCGCCGAATCATTTAAAAATATTTTTCCGCCGGATTTCCGTTTATGTTATGCATTAAAAAAGATTGATTACTTTTCAGGCTTTTCCTGATATTGCTCCAGTTTTCGATAAAGCGTTTTTCTCCCGATATTTAGAAGGCGCGAGGCGCGAGATTTGTCGCCGTCCGTGTAATCGAGCGTCGCTTCGATGACTTGTTTTTCCACTTCGTCCATCGCGGCGGGCAGTTCGATTTCGATGCCGATGGAATTGCCTTCCGCGGCGGCGCGCAGTCTTTCCTGGCGCACTTGGGCGAACGATTCGAGGGCGCGGCGGCTGATCGCTTCGGGCAAATCGTCGAGTTCGATTTGCCTGCCCGAAGCGATAATTACGGCGCGTTCGACGGCGTTTTCAAGCTCGCGCACGTTGCCCTGCCATTCGTAATTGACTAACGCGCGCAAGGCTTCTTTGGAAATGCCGGAAACGAAGCGGTTATTTTTTTGTTTGTAATTTTCCAGAAAGTGAAAAACGAGCAGATGTATGTCTTCGGGGCGTTCGCGCAGCGGCGGCACGACGATTGGGAAAACCGAAAGACGGTAAAATAAATCCTTGCGAAACACTCCGGTTTCGATTGCTTTTTCCAAATCCACGTTTGAAGCGGCGATCACGCGAGCGTCGGTTTTGACCACTTCGCTGCCGCCGACGCGCGTAAATTCGCCGTCCTGCAAAACTCTTAAAAGTTTGACCTGCGCGGCGAGCGGCATTTCGCCGATTTCGTCTAAGAATAGAGTTCCGCCGCTGGCTTCTTCAAAACGCCCCTGCCGCTGCGCCCTTGCGTCGGTGAACGCGCCTTTTTCGTGTCCGAAAAGCTCTGACTCAAGCAAAGTTTCGGGAATCGCGCCGCAGTTTAATTTGATATACGGCTTGTTTTCGCGCCCCGAATTATAATGAATCAAATTCGCCAGAAGCTCTTTGCCCGTTCCCGATTCGCCCTGAATCAAAACGGTCGTGTTCGTGTCGGCGACGTTGAGCGCGAGTTCGATGGCGCGGCGAATCGGTTTGGCTTGCCCGATAATCTCAGACGTGTAGCGTTCGTGTAATTCTGATTTAAGACGCATTACTTCCGCGCTTAACTGGTCGCGCTCCAAAGCCGTTCCGATTTGATCGGAGATGCCTTCGACCAAGGCGACTTCGTGCGTTTCAAAACCCGTTTCGCGCTCGACGCTCCAGACGAAACCCAAAAGCCCGAACGCCTGTCCGCCGACGCGCACCGGCGAGACGAGCGCGGCTTTACCGCCGAGCTGCGAATTGAAAATCAAACGAATGGCAAACGGCATCTGTTTGTCAATCAGACGCAGCGTTTTGCCTTCCTTCAAAATATCGCCGAGCGCGGGAAACGGTTCGAGGTCGAGCGATTGCCCGTGCGCCTGAATCATTTCCAAAACCTGATTCGGCGCGACGTTCGGCGCGGACTTAAAGGCGGCGAGCGAAATTCGTTTGCCGCTTTGGTCAAGCACGCCGAGCGCGCCGTAATCCGCGCCGACGAGCGCGACCGCGCGTTCTAAAACCTTCGAGGAAACTTCGCCGAAATCCGAATTCGAGTTCAAAATATTGGCGATTTCGAGCAGCGCGTTCGTGCTTTTCGATTCCTGTTCCTGCGCGACGTAAAGGCTCGTGTATTGATAACCGATGGCGAGCTGGCGGGCGATTGATTCGAGAAACGAAACTTCTTCGTCGAGCCATTCGCGCGCCTCTTTCGTATCGTGCAGTCCTAAAAGCCCTAAAACTTTGCCGCGCAAAATAATCGGCACGACGAGCAGCGAGCGCGTTTCCAGAGCTTTTGTAAAAAACTTAACGGTTTCGTCTTTCGTTTTGGAAGTGTCATTGAGGCGAATCGGCTGCGTCAGATCGAATTTTTCGGCGAGCTTTTCGACATCGAACGGAATCAAAGTGCCTTCTGACGGCGGAACGCTTTCATCTTTACGCCATTCGTAGCTGATGCGAAGCTCTCTGCCCGTCGTTAATTGCAGAAGGTCGCAGCGGTCGGCATTCATCATTCGCCCGATTTCCGAAACGACGACGTTTAAAAATCTTTCGAGGTCGATATTCGTCGGCAAGTCGCGCGCCAGCCGGTCAATAATCGCTTCGCGCGCTTCGTGCATTTTGATTTTGCGCTCGAGCGGAAACGTCGGCGAACTTTCAATCTCGATTTTCATAAAATCTTTATTTGCTTAAAATTCCGGTTACGATCAGGCATTCGTTTATAGACTCGGAATTTTTCAAAGCGATGTCAAGTTGACACAGATTTTATTAACGGTGTGTTTTTTAGATGCAAAGAAGGAAAAAGCCGACGAACCATCAAATGCCATTCGTCGGCTTTATTTTTACGATTTTGTAGGTTTCTTCTCGGAGTTTTTTTTCTCGGCGGGTTTAGTTTCAGCCGGTTTTTTCTCGGCAGGTTTTTTTTCAGCGGGCTTTTTCTCAAACGGTTTCTTTTCGCCGCTCGAAGGTGATTTTGAAGTCACGGGCAAATCGTCCGCATCGTCCGTATCGTCCGCATTACCGGTTTTTTTACTGGCGTGTTTTCTGGTTTGTTCCGCTTCCTGCGGCGGTTTCGGTTTGTTGCCGTAATCGACCCGGCTTTTTCCGGCTTCGGCTTTTTCCAGAAGGTCGTTCGCTTCCAGATTAGACTCTTCGAGACTGACGGCTTTTTTAAGAGCGGCGACCGCTTCGTCATACTGCGCGAGCTTGATTAAAATTTTGCCGTATTCGATTTGGTATTCGGCATCGTCGGGCTTGAGCTTGACGGCTTCGCGCAGAGCCTTCATCGAATCTTCGTCTTCATTTAATTTGTTCAAAGCGCGTCCGAGATTAAACTGCGCCGCGTCGTCTTTGGAATTTTTCGCAAGGATTTTTTTATACGTTTTGACCGCGTTTTCAAACGCTTTTTCCGAATTTTTGGTTCTGACCGGCGGCGTGTTTTTCTTTTTCTTCGTATTTCTCGAAGTCTTCGGCGTTGGCGCAACTTCGACCTCCGTTAATTCCTTATCTTGTTCGTCTTTTTCGACGAGCGCGTAAGCGATGCCGAGATTAAAATGCGCGTCGGCTAAATCCGGGTTGAGCTTGACGGCTTGCGAAAGCGCGTCAATCGCTTTGTCGGTTTCGAGCGCGTCGAGCAGACGCTTGCCTTCCGCCAAAGCTTCGTCGGCATTTGTAAAAGTAGGCAGCGGCGTTGACGCGACGGCGATATTCGCGTTTGTCGTCGCCGTCGGCGTTGGCTGCGCCGTCGCCGCGTTGATGTTTGTCAGATTAGAATTATCCGTCGCGGTTTTCGCGCAATTGAGTTGGGAGAACGCGAGTGCGACGGTTAGAGATGAAAGCAAAAAAAATTTTCTCATAAAAGTTTTTTCACAGTCTTTTTTCTGAATTTTTTGACGCGGCTCGTCTAAAATCGAAAACCGCGCGATTCTGATTTTCAGAGACTGACTTACCCCGGCGGAAAAACAAACGGGCGACCGCCGAGCAGATGAACGTGTAGATGAAAAACCGTTTGCCCGCCGTGTTCGTTGGTGTTGACGACGACGCGATAGCCGCTTTCGGCAAACCCCTTTTCGCGGGCGACCTCCGCCGCAATTAAAAGCAAATACCCGAGCGTGTTTTGATGTTTGTTGCGCGCCTTGTCGAGCGACTCGATATGCTCGCGCGGAACGATCAAAATATGCTCCGGCGATTGCGGGCTGATGTCATTGAACGCCACGCAAACATCGTCTTCATAAACGAATTCGGACGGAGTTTCGCCCGCGGTAATTTTGCAGAATAAACAATTCTCTTGATCCATAATGAAAAATTATTGAATCAAAATTATAGCACAGCAGAATCCGCGCCGCTCAAATGCGCGTCGTCAAAAAACTATAAATGATTCTTTTCCGGTCGGGACTTTTAGATAAAATCGGCTCAATTTCAATCGCCATCGTTTTCATCACGACGATATTTTTAATGTCAATTTTTTGGCAGTTTTGATTCGGAGTTAATTTCTTCAACTTGAGTTTTCGAGGTCGGTCGCCTCCTGCTATTCGTTCGTATTGTAACTCGCCACCCGCCAAGTTCCGTCTTTTTCGAGAATCAGGCTGAAAGTTTCAAATATATCCGCTTGATTTTCAAAAGAACTTAAATAACGGAAAACCGCACCCGAACGATCCGGCACGCCCGACAAAGACTTAATTAATTGAAATTGCAGAATTTTTCTCGATTTTAATTTGCCGAACGGTTTTCGCGCTGTCGTCCAATAAGCAAACCACTTTTTATCGTCGAAAGCCTTTTTCGAATAAGTTGATAAATTGTCGTAGCTATCCTGATATTTGCCCGCGTCCCACAAATTCATCCAATCTTCCAACGCTTTTCTGGCAGATTCGACGGTTTTATTTGAATCCGTGTTTGACTTGGCGGTTTTAGAAACGAATCTGACGGCTTTAACGAAATTTTCAAACAATTGGTGATCCGGCTTTTTGTATTGAACTTTTGAAAGATGCAGATCAACCCAATAACCGTCTTCGACAAACTCGGCATACATATCCAACATTTCCAGCGGCTGACCTTGCACCGTCGGACGGAAAAACTCGAAATAATTGACCTCGCCGATTTTCGACTGCATGACATCCTGCATTTTGCCCCACGCGGGATTGCCAGCCTTCAAGACGAAATCACGACATTCCGCACTGGTTCGGCATTTGACGGCAGGCTCGATAAATAAAGAAACCGTCAAACCTTCCTTTTCGTTACTCAACAGAAAATAACCGGATTTGTTGTCGCGTTTGACCTGCTGGTCTTGAATATCAAGATTTTTGCTGTCGAGCGAAACAAGCCAAGGCGCGTCCGAAGTGGTAAAAGCGATCCGGTCTTCAACGGAAGTTTGCGCCGTCGCCACCGATAAAAACAGAAGAACGAGAATCGAAATCGTGAACAGCAATCGTGAAATCATATAAAAAATCTAGAGACAACTAAAATTTAGAAATTACGGTCGAGACGAACCGGATGCCGAACTCTTGGTTTTCTTAAATTCCAAATAAGCGTCATAAAATCGTTCCGGCTTTTTCAAAACGTCAATCTGCACTGAGTTTGTAACACCATCTGACTGTATATTTTCCCTAACCATCTTCGTTTCGCTCCAACTTGGGTAATCGGGATAATTATTTGTCAGAAAATTACTCAGTTCAATCAGTTCGGCATCCGACAATTTGAGTTTATATTCAAACCGGAATGTATTTTTAATATCATTGTCTTTGTTATTTATTTTTTTGGCTCTGTTAAGTGTCAGCAACGCCAGATCAAACCTACCGTGCCGTTTCCAGTCGTGCTGATCAATTTGCCCGTAGCCCGCCGCCCGCATCTGCTCGACGGCTCGTTCGAGCGCATTTATTGCCTGTCTGCCTTCATCTGTTCCACGCAAGCGCAGGGCATTATCGTCAATGTAACCGAGCATTAACCAGCAAGCATCAAAACGTTTGCCTTTGCGTCCGCTCCTGCCGGAAGAGCGCGTCGGATCGTATTCATTGACAATTTCGATCAAGCGCGGCAAAGCCTTTGCCGCGTCAAGAATGACATATTTTCTGAGCAGTTCCGTTTGATCGTCCAACACATCAAATCCATGATACACCTGTTCGTTGACCCATTCGTCAACGCGCTGAGTTGGTGTCAGAGCTTTGATTTCAGCTTCTGATTTATGTTTATACTCTTTCGCAGGAGCAGCGACGAAGGCAAAGCCGATTAAACACAGAAGTAAAATTATTGATTTCATAAAATTTAATCAAGAGCGGCGACAATCTCGATTTTGTTCGACGCTTTTTTGTCGTCAACAATATTCAAAGGCACGTTCCAAATTAAAGTTTTTATCATACAAACGCCCGTGTTGTCTTCGCGGCAAAAATAGACGGTTGCTTTTGCGCGTAAATTCGCCACGCCTTTCTGCGTTGTTTGGAAAGATACAATGAGCGGCAACACTTTAAATTTTTGCGCCGGATTCGGGATTTTCACCGCCGCGCTTTCCGTCGAAATTTCATATTTCTGCGGCGCGTTCGGGTTTAAGTGAAAGCCTTCGGGCAGCTTGATATTGAAAGTCAGAGAATTTTGCGCGTTCGCCGCGATTGTTTGCGACTCGACTTTTATTTCCTTTGCATTCGGCGCGGCATTTTCGGTTTCGATTTGCGCGGGCGTGGTTAAGCCTTCGATTTTCAGGGTCGAAACGATTTTAGTTTTCAAATCAACGACGCGAATCGCCTGATTGTTCGTATCGGCGATGAAAAGTTTGCCATCGGCAACGCTCAAACCGCCAGGTTCGTAAAATTCCGCGCGGTCGCCGTCGCCGTCAATTTGACCGGATTTTCCGTCGCCGGCGAAAGTTTTGACCGTGCGGTGCGCCGCGTCGAGGATTTTAATTTTATGGTTGTATGTGTCGGCGATCAGAATTTTCCCTTCATAAAGCGCGACTCCGAGCGGATGCTGCAAGCGCACGTCGTCGCCTTCGCCGTCCGTGTCGCCGAACTGAAACAAATCGCCGCCGACCAGAGTTTCGACCGTTTCCTTTTGCAAACTGATTTCGCGGATAATATTCGATTCGCTGTCGGCGACGAAAAGATTTTTGCCGTCCGTCGCAAGTCCCGACGGCTGCGCGAATGCCGCTTCGCCAATCGCGCCGTCAAAACGGGCTTCCGCGCGTGTTCCGGCATAAGGCTCAATTGTTTTTTTATCCAAATCAACGCGCCAAATTTGGTGCGAGCCAGCCATCGCCACATAAAGCATTCGATTGACGAGCTGCAAATCCCAGGGCGAATTGATCGCCGTCGCGTTTGCCGCGCCGCCGCTGCCGTCGAAATCTTCGAGTTTTCCCGTCCCGGCAAAAGTTTCAACTCGTTTCGCCGTCAAATCAACGCGCCGGATCAAATGATTTTCCGTATCGGCGACGTATAGATTTTCGCCGTCGAGAGCCAACCCTTGCGGACGATTGAACGCCGCCGCTTTAAAATCGCCGTCGGTTTTTGCCACTTTTCCGCTGCCGATTGTTTCCAGTAACTTTCCGCCGAAATCAGTAACGACGACCCGGTTATGGTTGGAATCAGAGATAAAAAGCCGCTTTGATTTTTCGTCCGCCAAAACTTTGCCCGGAAACGCGAGCGGCAGATCGCCGATTTTTGCTTTTTCCAGAGCAAACTTTAAAGGCTGTTCGTTCAATTCGCCTTTTTTACGCGCGTCGCTGATTGTTTCGGAAATCGTTTGGTCAATTTCCGCGAAACCACCTTCGCCGAAAACGGTTTTGATAACGTAGCCGTTCGGGTCAATCACGACCAAACCGGGCCACGCGCGGATGGCGTATGCATCCCAGATCTTAAAGTCGGCATCGTTGACAATTGGATGTTCGATGCCGTAGCGGACAACGATTTTGCGAATGTTTTCGGTGTCTTTTTCGTTTTCAAATTTAGCGGAATGAACGCCGATGACGACGAGATTTTTCGGGTATTTCGCTTCGAGCTTTTTCAAATCGGGAATAATGTGGATGCAGTTAATGCAGCCGTAGGTCCAAAAGTCGAGCAAAATCACTTTCCCCTTCAAACCAGCGATGGAAAGCGGTTTGTCGGTGTTCAGCCAGCCTTTGCCGCCGGTTAATTCGGGGGCGCGAACTTTCGCCTGTTTCTTGAAATTGTTCATTCCATATAAGTTAGCGGTTGTCGCCGCCAGCAATAAAAAAGTCGCCGCAATAAAAATTTGTCGCATCGTTTTCCTCAAATTCGTTCGTTTACCGCTCAATAATTCGCCTGAATTTATGATGCGGTTTCAGTTCGAATGTATTCCCAAATAAAAAAGCGGACGACATTCGCGCGTCGTCCGCTTTTCATAAAATTTGTAGAAAAATCGCCAATTTTTCACCAATTCACCGAACCTTCCTTCGACTCATCAATCTGCGCCAATTCTACGCCCTCGTCGTAGAAAAAGATTTTCATCTGGTCAAATAAAAAATCGTGCGAATCGGGATTGGAAATGTCCAGACCGAAATGATTGATTAGTTGTTTTTGTTTTTGCAGCCATTCCTGCCAGCAATTTTGACAGATTTCCGCGCCGATTTTTTGTCCGAGTTCGGTCGGGATCGGAGCGTAGCCGAGCGGTTCGTTTTTCTGTCCGCAGCGGGCGCATTTAAATTTGTCGCTTGAAAATAAAGCCATCTTAAAACCTCGCTTTCTCTTGTCGTAATTCGTTTCAAATTAGCATACCATAGACCGAGCTTTTATTTTTAATCGAAGCCGAAAATTGACTTTATAATCAGCGAAAAACTGACAAAAATTTATGCCCGAATCCAAACAATACGGCGGCATTACGCGCGGCGAATTAACGAATTTGCGCGCCGATTTAGCCCGCGAAGGCATCAGCGTTCCCGAAGGCGACGACGTTGATGTCAAAGGTCCGTTCGGAGTCGAACTGCGCGCGATTTATGACGAAGCGAAGGAGACTTTGAAAATTCAAATCACGAAAAAACCATTCTATGTTCCCGAATCGGAAATCTGGAAAATCGTTGACACCGGCACCGCGCCATATGCGGCCGACTGAAAGAAATTTCAGGCGGCGTTTGCCTGTTCAATCGCCTTGAAAACTTCGTCGTCCTTCGGGCGAAAAATACTCAGCGACTGAACTTGATGATGGCGCACGATGCCGTTTTTATCTATGACGACGACCGCCCGCGCCGAGCGTCCGGGCAGCCACGATTTCGCCGCGTATTTTTGACTGACTTCGCCCGTTTCGTCGGCGAGCAACGTCAGCGGCAAATCGTGTTTATCGGCGAATTTTTTATGCGACGCGGCGGAATCGGTAGAAATGCCGACGACCGTCGCGCCGGTTTTTTCGTATTCCGACCAATTATCTCTGACCGAACAAAGCTGTTTGGTGCAAACCGGCGTGTCGTCGCCCGGATAAAAAAGCAGAACGACCGTTTTTCCTTTTTGCCCGGATAATTTCCAATCGTTTTGTTCGCCGTCTTTTAGCGTAAAATCCGGCGCGATTTCTCCAATTTTCATATATTTATTCAAAATCTCGAACGTCTCTGAACGGCTTTTCCGCGTCCGTAAAATCCGGTCGGTAATAAAACGAAGCCGATTCAAATTCCTGCATAAAGCCTTCTTCGATTCCCAAATCTTCAAGCAGCGAAACGGCTTCGAACCATTCGCGTTCGGAAATTCTTCTGGAAAGCAAAATATAGCGTTCGTCGGTCGCCGCTTTGTTCGTCGCGTAATATTGCGCCATCAGCGAAATTGCCGTTTTTGGAGAAAGTTCGCTTTTAATCCAGCGCAGATTTTCCGCGATTCCGGCTAAATCGTTCGGCAGAACGAGCAGACGAATCAGCAAACCTTTTTGCAGTAAATTATTTTCATCAAAGATTAGATTTTCGCCGGTTTGACGAAACATTTCCTTGATTGCGTTTCTGGCAAACGTCGTATAATCGCGGATTTTTGAAAATTCAAAGCCGACTGAATTTTCGGCATATTTCAAATCGGGCAGATAAACGTCAACGATGCCGTCGAGCAGCTTTAAAACTTCGACCGAATCGTAAGCGTTCGTGTTATAAACAATCGGCAAATTTAAGCCTTTTTGCGCGGCGAGAAAAATCGCTCGTGCCATCTGCGGAGCGAAATGCGTCGGCGAAACGAAACCGATGTTATGACAGCCGCGCGCCTGTAATTCGAGCATAATTTCGGCGAGCCGTTCGTGCGAAATTTCGTTTTTTTTCTGCGTTTTCCAAGTTTGCGAGATTTGAAAATTTTGACAATAAACGCAGCGCAGATTACAGTTGCCGAAAAAAATATTGCCCGCGCCGCGCGTGCCGGACAAAACCGGCTCTTCGCCGAAGTGCGCCGTGTAACTCGACACAATCGGCAAACGCCCCGAATAACACGCCGCGATTTCGTCGTTCAGGCGATTATTGCCGCAATCCTTCGGACAAACCACGCAGCTTTCAAGCAGTTTTTCGAGCCGCAAAACGCGGTCTTCGAGTTCGCCCGCGCGGTAGAGTTGTAAAAAATTCGGCAACATAAGTTTACTGGAAAATGGAAAATGGAAAGTGGAAAATAGCAAATGCAGAAATTTTCCGTTTTCCATTTTCCATTAGTCTTTGGTTTTCTCCAGATTTTCGTCAATCATTTTCGTATAGCGGCTGATGATTTCCCTCGGCGCGACGGTTTTGGCGAGCGTCCACGTAAAATCCATCTCGGCGTTAATCGTCGCCGTGGCGAGCCGCGTTTCGCGCAGCATCTGCACGCTGCCCCAGAACAGATACATAATGCCGATGATGCCGACCGGAATCGGAATCCAGCGATAAGTCGTGAAAAAAGCGGCGACGGCAATCGTCACGCTCGTTAAAATAAAAAATCCGAGACCGAAATAAAACGCGCTCAGAGCTTTCTGCAAAATCCTCGAACGGCTCGTTACTTTGTCGAGCAGCTTGACGACCGTATCGAGCCGTTTTTCATACAGCGGAATCGCGTCTTTGTCTTCGGTCGTAATCAATTCGCTCAATCGTCTTTCGAGTTCGCGCGCGCGGTCAACGACGCGCCCGAGCCGCGTCGAAGTCGAAAGCACAAGAGAGCCGGTCGCCGAAATCAGCAGCGTCGGCGTAACCATCGCCGTCAAAAATTCGATGGTCGAATTAAGCGCGTTCGGATTAACGTTGATTAAATCGCTCGCAAACATACCTGGTTGATTTTACGCTATAATTTCAAAAATTAAATGTTATGAGTGAAAATTTACAAAAGCAGGGAACAATTAAAATCCTCCAACACGAAAGCGAAATTTTAAAACGCAATCCGCCCGGCGATAAATTCGTCAGAGATTTATACGTTTATCTGCCGCCTGATTACGAAGATTTTGACCAAAAGTTGCCGGTTGTTTATTGTCTTTCCGGCTTTACGGGACGCGGCAAAATGCTGCTCAACGACAACGCTTTCGCGCCGAATCTCGCCGAGCGGATGGACAAATTAATTGCCGCGCAAACGATTAAACCGATGCTCGTCGTAATGCCCGACTGCTTTACGCGCTACGGCGGCTCGCAGTATATCAATTCGAGCGCGACCGGCGATTACGAAGATTATTTGACGACGGAAATCGTGCCGTTCGTTGATAAGCAATTTCGCACGATCAAAGACAAAAATGCACGCGCCGTGATGGGCAAATCTTCCGGCGGTTACGGCGCGTTGAGTATAGCGATGCGCCGCGCCGATTTGTTTGCGCTCGCCTGTTCGATCAGCGGCGACGCGTATTTCGAGCATTGTTATCTGCCCGATTTTCCGAAGGCGTTTCGCGCTATCAAAGGCAATCCCGAAAAATTCGTTGAAAAATTTTACGACGAGTTTGCGAAAAAAGGAAAGGACGATTTTTCCGGTTTGAACATCATCGGAATGAGCGCGTGTTATTCGCCGCGCGGCGCGAGTTTTGATTTGCCTTTCGACGCGGAAACCGGCGAGATTCGCAGCGAGATTTGGGGAAAATGGCTCGCTCACGATCCGGTGCGGCTTGTGGAAAAGTCTGTGGAAAACTTGAAATGTTTAAAACTGTTATTTCTCGATGCCGGAACGCGCGACGAATTCGCGCTCGATTTGGGCGCGCGGATTTTGTCGAAAAAGCTGAAGGAGTTCGACGTTCCGCACATTCACGAAGAATTTGACGACGGACATTTCAATATCTCTTACCGATATAACCGCTCGCTCGAATTGATTTCGCAAAATATCGCCGATGAATAATTCAATTTCAGAACAGCGCGTTCGCATCGTCAGCTTGCACGTCAACGTCTGCGATCACGCGACGGCGGTTGAACGAATCGCCGAACTCGTCCAAAAACAACGCGGCGGCTACGTCTGTTTTTCGACCGTTCATATGATTATGGAATCGTTCGACGATCCCGAATACGCCGAAAAAGTCAACGCGGCGGATTTCGTGATTCCCGACGGAATGCCGCTCGTCTGGATGGAAAAATTGCAGGGCGAAAAACAGGCGGCGCGCGTTCGCGCCAACGATTTGATGACTCAGCTCTGCGATTACGCCGAAAAAAACGATTTGAGCGTCGGCTTCTACGGCGGTAAGCAAGAGGTGATTGACGCGATTCTCGAACGCGCTCGAAAAGATTTTCCGAATTTGAAAATAACCTACGCTTTTTCGCCGCCGTTTCGCCCTTTAACTGCGGAAGAAGACGAACAAATCACGACGGAAATCAACGCGAAAAAGCCGGACGTTTTATTTATGGGTTTGGGCTGTCCGAAACAGGAAAATTGGATGGCGGCGCACAAAGACAAATTAAAAGCCGTGATGCTCGGTGTCGGCGCGTCGTTCGATTTTTTCGCCGGCAACGTCAAGGAATCGCCCGAATGGTTGGGCAAACTCGGTCTCGAATGGCTGTTTCGCCTGACGCAGGAACCGAAACGGCTCTGGCGCAGATATTTGATTTTGAATCCGCGTTTTGTTTTTCAGGCGGCGAAACAATTAGCAACTCGAAAAGGTAAATAATTTCGCAAGCGTTTCACAAATTTCGCTTTCAGAGGAGCGATTCAAAAAAACCGATAGCTGATAGATAAAAGATGAAAGATTTGAACGTGAGCTTTTATCTATCAACTGTCATCTGTCAGTTATCAGCTATTCCGAAGTAATAATTTCTGGACAGCTCGCCGAATTCTTTTGTTTGTTCCGCAATCCATTCTTCATCTTTGTTCAATTCACCCGCCATAATCGCCGCCGTTTTCGACGCGATTTCGACGGCGGCGCGCGCGTCCAAAAACAACGCGCGCGTGCGCCTTGCCAGCGCGTCTTCGACGGTGCGCGCCATTTCAAAACGCGCCGCCCAAACGATTTCCGCCGCGCAAATCGTTAAATTTTCGTGCAGCTTTTCGCCGAGCGGCGGATTTTCGTCAATCAGGCGATTGATTTTTTCCGCGTCTCCGCCGTAAATTCGCAAATCGCCGAATCGTCCGGCAGACTCGCAATCGTCGCTAATCTTTAAATTTTCCGTCCGGCATTTTTTGGCGGGCAAATTAAATTTTTCGACGGCGCGGTCAATCGCGTCCTGCGCCATTTTTCGGTAAGTCGTCCATTTTCCGCCGGTGATTGTCAGCAAATTTGATTCATCGAATTCGATTGTAAAATCGCGCGCAATGGATTGAGTGTTTTTCGCATTTGAGGATTTAACGAGCGGGCGAATGCCGGTGAAAACGCTTTTGATGTCGGCGCGCGCCGGTTTTTTTCGCAGATAATTTCCGGCGGTTTCGATGATAAATTCGATTTCCCTTTCAAACGCCTTCGGTTCCAATTCGGGCGTTTCGACGGCGGTGTCGGTCGTGCCGACGAGCGTTTTTCCGTGCCACGGAATCGCAAACAAAACGCGCCCGTCGGGGGTTTTCGGAATCATCAAAGCGTTCGCCGACGGCAAAAATTCTTCGTCGAAAACGAGATGAACGCCCTGACTCGGCGCGATAATTTTCGCCGCCGACGCGTCGGACAAACGCCGCACCGCGTCGCAAAACGCGCCGGTCGCGTTGACGACGATTTTCGCCTTCACGGTAAAAATCTCGCCGGTTTCCGCGTCGTGAAAAATCACGCCGTTGATTTTATTTTCGGGCGTTTTCGTCAAACGAAAAACCCGCGCGTAATTTAAAATCGCCGCGCCTTGTTTGGCGGCTGTTTTTGCCAGATCAATCAACAATCGCGCGTCGTCGAACTGCCCGTCAAAATATAAAACGCCGCCGCGCAGATGTTCGGTTTTTATGTTCGGCAAACGGCGAATCGTTTCCGCTTTTGAAAGAATTTTCGATTTTTTGAGATTATATTTACCCGCCAATAAATCGTAAATTTTCAAGCCCGCGCCGTAGAAAATTTTCTGCCAAAGGCTGTAACACGGCACAATAAAAGGTTGAATCGAAACCGCGTGCGGCGCGTTGCCGAATAAAATTCCGCGTTCTTTCAACGCTTCGCGGACAAGCGAGATGTTTCCCTGCGCCAAATAACGAACGCCGCCGTGAACTAATTTCGTCGAACGGCTCGAAGTTCCCTTGCCGAAATCGCTCTGCTCCAAAAGAAGAACGTCAAAGCCGCGCGAAGCCGCGTCGAGAGCGCAGCCAATGCCCGTCGCGCCGCCGCCGATGACGACGAAATCCCATTCCGTTTTGCGCGTTCTCACGCGATTAAGCATTTCCGGGCGTTTCATAAAATTAACCGCCGATAAATGCCGATGGACGCAGATTAATTTAATCAAATCATCTGCGTCCATCTATGTTTATCGGCGGTTATCTATTTGTTTTATCTTTCACCGCGTTCGATTTCCACTTCGGTTTCGAGTTTGACCGCCAAACGGCGCGCGCCCGGTTGGTCGAAGGTTTCAATCCAACGCAAGGACTCGTCCAAAACGCGCAGTTGAAATTCCTTTTGATGCGGTTTGCCGACGACGCTGCCGAAGTCGCCTTCATAATAAGCGGCGCGCGGCGGTTTAACCAAATCGGTCGCCGCGCGGTCAACCGAAAGCATCATCGTCGGCACGTTCGCCATTTCGAGAGCGCGGGCGACGATGCCGAGCGTTTGATGACACAAACGCGAAGCCGGAACGAGCAGCGCGGCTTGCACTTCGTAACGCGCGACGCGCTCGGCAATTTGCGGCGCAAGTTCGTCGGCAACCAATCGCGCGTTCGGAATCCAGCCGCTCAAACTCCACCAGACGTTATTGAGTTGTCCGATGACCGCGTTCGCTTCGTATTCGAGCAGGCGTTCGATTGGAATCTGCGCGTTTCTGTCCTGCCGAACCGCCGCCGCGTCGTAACCGCGCGCCGCGTAAATCAAATCGGCGGCTTCGACTTCAATCGGAATTTCCCGAAAAGTCGCGTCGCCGTCTTTCGAATCCGTATCGAATGCCTCCGTCCCGTCAATATATGCGCCCGCCGACGAAATCAAAGCCAGATTGAGCATCGGCAAAGAGCGGCGCATCGCCGTGAACGGCGTGTTCGTGTTTTCGACGAACGGATAATTCGTCAAATCGTCGTTCGACCGCCAACTGCGAAAGCGTCCTGAAAAGTCGCCCCGATTTTCAATCACGGCGACTTCGCGCGTCGGCTTGACGCGCGGCGCGATTCCCAGACGGCGTTCGATGTTTTCACGAATAGTATTCAACATAATAATTTTTACGAAATTTTATCATTTTCCGCGCGGCTTGCCAGCAGGAAAAATATAACGACGGCGGACAACATCGCCGCGCTTAAAATTGTCACCGAATAACCGTGCAAATCGTTAAAGGCGATTCGCAAAGGATCGTCTAAAGCGATTTCGTCAATCGGTCGTCCGATTTGTTCGCGCAAATTATGCAGCCGCGCGGCGATGACAAAATGCCCGAACGCGCAGGCGGCGGTCAGCAACAACAATAAGCCCTGTTCAACCCAAAGTTTGACGCGATTGACGTTTGTCCGCGCCGCGTAGGAACTCACAAGCAAAATCAAACCGATAACCAAACCGCTCAAATTAATAGCCGCCAGCGTTCGGTTGACGATTGAACCGGCAAGCTCGCGCGAAGGCAAAACCGCGAACGCGCCTGGCGCGACCGCGAAGCTGAAAAATAAAGCCGCGCCGAGCCATAATCCGATTAAAAAAGTTCTGCCGTGTGCGATGAATTTCATTGCCCGAAATTACCTGACATTATGAAGTCTTTCCGGCAAAAGAACAAATTTGACCGAAACACGGGCGCGAAAATGCGGCGAAATTACTTTTCGCTTGCGTTAAACGTTGATTTTAAGGCATACTTCAATGTGTCAAACATTGTTGTTTGATTGTCAACTTGTTTACCTTCCGCCGTTACTAATTAATCTACAAATTCGTTTGCATTATGAACGCGATAAAAAACCGGAGCGTTTTGATAACGCTTCTTATATCTACAATTATGGCGTTTGCCGCCTCGCTTTGCTGGGCGGTCGGCGATAGATTTCTCGCCTTCATCAAGTATTTAGTATTGCCGCCGGACACGAATTTTTTCCTTTGGTGGAAGCTCGTTATCATTACCTGCGTCGGACTCGCGGCGGGAATTTTGACCGACAGATATAGTTTGAAAAGAGTTCTGCCCGTCGCGCTCGGCATTTTAGCCGTTTGGTTCGGCGCGAGTATCGTGGCAAATAAAGTGTTTAATTTGAGCCTGGTGATTGTTCCCTCCTCGATCACGATTTTAGCGACAATCTTTGCCGTTCACATCAAAAAATTATGGCTGATAGATTCGGCTTTGACCGAAAAGCTCGTCGCGCTGGCTTCGACCGGACATCTTTTGGAAGGTCAATCGGCGGAACTGCGAATCGAAAGCGGCTTGCGGCTGCTCGAAACGGTTCTGCCTTTGTCCGAAGCGATTGTTTTTCGCCGCACGACCGGCGGCGAACTCGTCCCGGTCGGTCGTTCGCGCAGCGGGCAAACGATTGATTCGCCAATCGAGAGACACGCTTCGTGGCGCGAAAACGTTGATTTATGCGAAGAGTCGCTCAAAAAGCGCGAAACGATTGTCCAGAAAATCGAAGACCGGAAAGGCGCGGCGCGCATTGCTCTGCCGCTCGTACACGACGATTCGGCGGTCGGCGTTTTGTTCGTCAAAGTCAATCAAAACTTTGAAACCGAAGACCGCTATTTGCTCGAAGCGTTCAGCGGACAGTTGGCGAGAAATTTTCAGCGCAAGGAATTGCGCGATAAAAAATTGCCGCACGAATCATGGTGGAATTCGTTTTCGAGCTATTCGGCGGAAAATCGGCTCGACATTATCAGCCTGATTCAGGGCATTATGAAAGAGCAGTCGTTCGGCGCGATTGCCAGCTCGTATCTGAAGGAAGCGCACGCCATCGCGTATCTCGACGGCACGATTGCTTATTTGAACAGACAAATGCGCCGCCTGTCCGAATTAAACGCGAGCGAACTATACGAAACGGATATTTTCAGTCTTCTGGCGCGCTTTAAAACCGAAGTTTTCAACGAGCCGCGCATCGCCGTCCGCCGCGTTCTGCAAACGGGCGACGCGTTCAAAAGCGAGCTGTATTTTCCCGAAACCGACAAAACGCTCGACATTCAAATCTCGCTCGTCAAAGTTCCGATGGACGACGCTTCGATTCACGAATCGAATGTGCCTTTGAAACCGGCGTGTTTTCTGATTACACTGCGCGACGTTTCCGCCATCAAGGAAAACGAGCGTTTGCGAAGCGATATGGCGAGCCTTATGTCGCACGAGCTTCGCACGCCGATCACTTCGATTAACGGTTTCGCAGAGCTTTTGCTGGCGGACGAAACGATGTCCGAAGAAGCGCGCGAATTTCTGACGATTATTTCCAACGAATCGCAGCGTTTGTCGAAAATGCTTTCGACGTTTTTGTCGGTTTCCAATCTCGAACAAGCCGACAAACAGGAATTTGCCAAATCGCCGGTCAAGCTCGATTCGGTCGTCCACGAAGTCGTCGGCGATTTGCAGGACACGGCAAAACGCAAACGCATCCGGCTGGTCGAACAAGCGAACAAACATCTGCCGCCGGTCGCCGCCGATAAAGGTTTGATTACCAGAGCGGTTTCGCATCTGGTTGACAACGCGATTCGCTACAGCCCGGAACGCACGAGCGTAATTATCTCAACGATTTTGGAATCGGATTTTCTGCGCGTCGTCGTCGAAGACCGCGGCTACGGCATTCCGAACGGCGAGCAGGAAAAAATCTGGCAAAAATTTTACCGCGTCGCCCGCGACGGTCAGGACAAACAAGAAGAATCAACCGGACTCGGATTATCTCTGGTCAAAGAAATCGTCGAACAACACGGCGGCGCGGTCGAAGTCGAATCGGAAATCGGCACGGGTTCAAAATTCAGTTTCACACTGCCGCGTCTGTAAGAATTTTTAGCCACGAATAACACGAATGAACACGAATAAATTTTAATAAATAATTCGTGTTATTCGTGTTATTCGTGGCTAAACCGCTTTCTGATTTTATAACTTTAAGGTCTTTAAGTATTCACGGAAATCCGCGCCCAGGTCGTCGCGTTTTAAGGCGAATTCGACCGTCGCAATCAGAAATCCGAGTTTGTCGCCCGCATCGTGGCGCGTGCCGTCGAGCTTGACGGCATAGAACGGTTTGCCCGCGTCGAGCAAAAGGCGCATCGCGTCGGCGACCTGAATTTCGCCGCCCGCGCCCGGTTCGACCTGTTCAATCGCGCCGAACAAATCCGGCGTGAAAATGTATCGCCCGATGACCGCCATATCCGAAGGCGCGTCTTCATATTTCGGTTTTTCGACGACCGATTTTATTTTATAGACGTTCGCCTCGATTTGTTCCGCGTCAATCACGCCAAAACGCGAAATCGCTTCGCCTTCGATTTGCATCGTCGCCATCACCGGCGCGTCGTAGCGTTCGTAAACGTCAATCAACTGTTTGAGCGCGGGCGTTTCCGAATCCATCACGTCGTCGGCGAGCAGGACGGCGAACGCATCTTCGCCGACAAAATCCTTCGCCTGTAAAATCGCGTGTCCCAAACCGAGAGCCTGTTTCTGGCGCGTGTAGGTAATTTTAGCGATGTCGGAAACGGCGCGAACGAGTTCAAACATTTCGGTTTTGCCGCGTTCCTGCAAAACCTGTTCGAGTTCAAACGAGATGTCGAAATGATTTTCAATCGCCGCTTTGTCGCGCCCCGTAATAATTAAAATTGATTCGATGCCCGACGCGACGGCTTCTTCGACCGAATACTGAATCAGCGGTTTATCAACCAGCGGCAGCATTTCCTTCGGCGAGGCTTTCGTCGCGGGCAGAAATCTCGTTCCCAAACCGGCGGCGGGAAAAACGGCTTTGCGAATTTTGTTTGGCATAAAAATCTGATTTAATTGAAATTTATTTAATCGAATGAAACGATTATTTTATCATAGAGGATGTTAAAATGCTTGACTTACATTTTGTCAGAGAAAATTTAGACGCGGTGAAAATCGCCTTGCGAAACCGTAATTTTCCCGCCGAAAGTTTGGAAAAATTCGCCGCGCTCGATGCGGAACGCCGCCGCGTCATCGGCGAATCGGATTTGCTCAACCAAAAACGCAATGCCGCAAGCAAGGAAATCGGCGCGTTGATGCAAGCCGGAAAAAAGAACGAAGCCGAAGCGAAAAAGGCGGAAGTTTTAAACTTAAAAAACGAACAAAGCCAACTCGAAACAAAGCGCGACGAAGCCGAAAATGCGATGCGCGAATTATTGTCGCATCTGCCGAATATTCCGGCGGCGGACGTTCCCGTCGGCGCGGACGAAGCGGCGAACGTCGAAATTCGCCAATGGGGCGAGCCGAAAACTTTCGATTTTGAACCGAAGGATCACGTTGATCTGGGCGAAGCGTTGGGCATTTTAGATTTGGAGCGCGCGACGAAAATCACCGGCTCGCGCTTTGCGATTTTGAACGGCGCGGGCGCGAGATTAGAGCGCGCGCTCGTCAATTTTATGCTCGACGTTCACACCGTCGAACACGGTTACACCGAAACTTTGCCGCCGTTTATGGTCAACCGCAAATCGCTTTTCGGCACGAATCAACTGCCAAAATTCGAGGAAGAATTGTTTCACATCAAAGACGACAGAAATTTCGCCCTCATTCCGACCGCCGAAGTTCCGGTCACGAACTATCACTCGGAGGAAATTTTAGACGCGGCTGATTTGCCGAAATATTTTACCGCCTACACGCCTTGTTTTCGTTCCGAAGCCGGCAGCTACGGGCGCGACACGCGCGGATTGATTCGCCAGCATCAATTTGAAAAAGTCGAACTGGTGAAGCTGTGTCTGCCGGAAAATTCCGTCGAGGAACACGAAAAATTAACCGAAAACGCCGAACGCATTTTGCAACTTCTCGGCTTGCCGTATCGCACCGTCGTTTTATCAACCGGCGATATGGGTTTCGGCGCGGTCAAAACTTACGACATCGAAGTCTGGCTGCCGTCTCAAAAAACTTACCGCGAGATTTCTTCCTGCTCGAACTGCGGCGATTTTCAAGCCCGTCGAATGAATATGCGCTTCAAACGCGCGGGCAACGCGAAAACCGAATTTCCGCACACGCTCAACGGTTCGGGCTTGGCGGTCGGTCGGACGTGGATCGCCGTGCTGGAAAATTACCAACAAGCCGACGGCTCGATTCAGATACCCGAAATTTTGCAGCAGTATATGAACGGCTTGACGAAAATCGGATAAAAAAGAAGGCGGAATAAGTTGATTTATTCCGCCTTCTCTTTTAGCCTTTTGTAAAGTAAATTTGAAGATTTTTAGCCACGAATGACACGACTAAACATAAATTATTTATTTGTATTTATTCCTGTCATTCGTGTCATTCGTGGCTAAAAATCTTTCATTTCATTTTGCACGACTTCTTACAATTTATCTGTAAATTAACTTTTCATCTTTCCGATTATTTCGTCGCCGAATGTTTTTTGCGCTTCGCCGACGACTTGTTTCGCCGTGCTGACCGCATCCTGCGCGGTCGCCTGAATTTTATCAACCGCGTTATCGCGCATCGTGCCGAAATAATCATTTTCGGTTTTGGTCAAAGGAATCGCCATTCCAACCGCCGCGCCGATTGCCAACGCCGCCGCGCCGACGATTAAAGGATTTTCTTCAATATAATAATCGTAATTCGTCTTGACGTGACCGCCTAAATCGCCCGCTTTGTCGTAAGCGAATCCGGCGGCTTTGCTCACGCCTTTATAGGATTTTTTCGCCGTGCCGCCGACACTTTCATACGCCGTTCCCGCCGCGCCGGAAACGCCCTCATAAGCTGAACTCGCCACGTTTGAAACCGTTTCGTAGGCGGAACTCGCCGCGTCGCCGATTTTACTGCGCGTCGTCTGACGCTCGCCGCTTTCGACTTCGGCGAACTTCAAATCGCGCCGGTAATCGTCGCTCTGTCTAACTTCGTCGGCATCGAAATCCCGATTATGATTTTTCGCAGAATCAGTTTTATGATCGTCTCCGTATTTCATTACGTTGACGCTGCCGAGTTGATACGTTTCATTTTTGCGGCGTTTTTTTCGCTTGCCGACCAGACTGCCGACGATTAGTGCGCCGACTCCCGCGCCGATGACGCTCAAGAGCCAGGGATTTTCCCGCGCCGTTTTCGCTATGTCCGAATTCTTAAAGTTTTTCACGCTTTTATTCACTATTTTCGTAAAATCTTCCGCCTTGTCGAAAGCCGCCTGTTTGACCGTTTCGACCGCGCCGCCGATTTGTTCGGAAACCTGGTCTTTGACTTGTTCGGAGATATTCGCAAAGCTCAGTTTTTCCTGAATCGCGTCAATCGTTTCGCTCATCTCGCGGCGCGTCTGAACGATTTGCCCGCGAATTTCTTCGGCTTCGTCGGTCGCTTCGTCGTCGTTTTTCGCGTCCGTCCGCTCGTCAATTTCGAGTATTTGATCGTCGTCGCCGGTTTTCGTCAATTTATTATCCGCTCCGTTTAGTGCGGTTTTATCTTGATCGTCAAAAATTTCTAGTTCACTTGATTTTTCAGCCATTGCGCGTCCTCCTTTAATGTCTCGACAGTTTGTTGCGGTGTCAGGCTCGTCTGTTTAAGCGATTTAAGAGCCGTTGAAATTAGAATGAAAGCGGCGATTGCGACGACTGCGCCGACGATCAAAGCCGCCGCCCAAGCCGGCACGAAAATCGCCAGACCGATAATCGCCGCCGCCAGAAAAGCCAGCAGAGCGGCGTAACCGATTGCGCCGCCGACGACCAGAAAGCCGACGTTTTTGCCGACGACGGTCGCCTTCTGCGTCATTTCGGTTTGCGCCAAAGCGACTTCCTGCCGCACGAGCGCGCTGGTTTCAGACGCGAGTTCGGAAAACAGATCGCCGAGCGAGCGTTCTTCCCTGACCTCTCTCTGCACTGTTTGTTGTGCCATAAAAATCTCCCTTTAATTGAAATAACCTTGTTAAAATTTCACGCTCACCGGCGGCTTTTCTTTCCGGCGGAGCTTTTCAGAAACCGCGCCGCCAGAACGCCGAACGTGAAAGCCGCGCCGACGAACAACGCCGGATTGCGCCGCGCGAACTTTTCGACATCCTGCGCGATTTCCCCAAATTCCTTATCCTCAACGTAACCGGAAATTCGCTCGATCTGCTCTGCCAGATTATTGCCGTAACCGCCGGCGAGCGCGGCGATTTGATTTTCGCCGTCCCGATTCAGATTGTCGCCGATTTGCCGCACCGCGTCGGCGATGCCGTTAATGCTTGCCGCCAAACCGCCGCGCTGCTCGTCAACGATTGCCGCCGCTTTTTCTTTGACCGTTCCCAACGCCTGACCGACGATTTTTTCGGTCGAATTTTTCGCTTTTTCAAACGTGTCGCCCGCCGCCTTTTCTTCTTGTGCGCCGCCCGGTTCGCTCGATTTAGCAGTTTCTTCCTTCGCCCTTTGCGCCGAAGCCGCGCCGCCTGATTTGCCGTCTTCTTTAAGTTCCGAATCTAAATTTTTGTCCGCCATAATTTCACCTTGCTTTATAGTTTTAAATCAATTTTAATCCGCGCTTTGTCACCGTTCGGTCTGCGGTCAAACAAAGCATTGATAATTTATTACGCCTTTTGTATTTCGGATTTTAAGCAAGATTTATTCCAATGGCGAAAGTATTCGGAATTTAAAGATTTGTGCGCCCGCTCTTCATAAAATCCGCGCCGCGACTGTATCGAATTGCGACGCATTTTTTTATCGGTAAAGTCGGTGCATAATAAAATCAATATAAATTTTGTGCGGAGCGCACGACCCCGAATTTTCCGATTTATTTTATGTTGATTTCAGAATTTGATTTTGATTTGCCCGATGAATTAATCGCTCAACAACCGATTGCCAATCGCGCCTATTCGCGGATGCTTTTCGTTGACAGCGCCGATGCAAAATTTCGGGACGAACGTTTTTACGATTTTCCGCGTTTTTTGCGAAAAGGCGATGTCGTCGTTCTCAACAACACGCGGGTTTTTCCGGCGCGGCTGTCCGGCGCGAGCGAGACGGGAGCGAAAATCGAATTATTTCTCGTCCGTGAGATTGAAAATAAAATCTGGGAAACGCTCGCGCGTCCGGCAAAACGTTTAAGAGCGAACAAGCGAATTTCGTTCGGCGAGAATTTAACGGCGCGGGTTTTGGAGAAAACCGCCGAAGGACGCGTCGTCGTCAAATTTGAAACCGGCGACGATTTCGACGAGATTTTAGACCGCATCGGACGCACGCCTCTGCCGCCGTATATCAAACGGAGCGGCGAAACGCTCGCTGACGGCGACGACAAAAATCGTTATCAAACCGTGTTCGCCAAAAATCGCGGCGCGATTGCCGCGCCGACCGCCGGTTTGCATTTCACGCCCGAAGTTTTAGCGGAAATCGAGACGCGCGGCGCGACGCTCGCCGAAATCACTCTGCACGTCGGTTACGGCACGTTCGAGCCGGTGCGCGTCGCCGATTTGTCCGAACACCGCGTTCTGCCCGAACATGGCGAGATTTCCCGGAAAACCGCCGAAATTCTCAACGAAGCGCGCGCCGAAAATCGTCGAATCATCGCCGTCGGCACGACGACGACGCGAGCTTTGGAATCTTCAGTTAACGAAAAAGGCGAAGTCGCCGCCGGAAATTTTTCCGCCGCCCTGACGATTACGCCCGGATACGAATTCAAAATCATCAAAGGTCTTTTGACCAATTTTCATCTGCCGCAATCATCCCTGCTCGTCCTCGTTTCGACTTTCGCCGGTTATGATTTAACGATGCGGGCATATCAACACGCCGTCGCCGCGCGTTATCGTTTTTACAGCTACGGCGACTGTATGTTAATTATTTAATTTGAGAGTTACGGAAAGTTGCGGGAAGTTTCAGAAAGTTACGGGAAGTTACAGGAAGTTGCGGAAAGTTGCGGGAAATTGTTCGATTTCTGGAATTTATACTAAAAATTATTCTCCAAATCTATGCAACTTCCCGTAACTTCCCGTAACTTCCTGTAACTTCCTGTAACTCTCTAACTTAAATATGGCGGTTTTCCAGTCAATTATAAATTTCTTCGCGCCGCCGCCGCCGGTCGCCGAACCGGAATTAATCGTTCCCGCGCCGCCGACCGTTTACGAAATTCGCTCGCTGACCGACAAACATTTGAAAGAAGTTTTGAATTTAAATCTGCGCTGTTTTAAGGCGGGCGAAAATTACACGAAATACACTTTTTCCTATCTTTTAGGCGAGCCGAATACGTTGAGCTACCGCATCGTTACACCGTCCGGTCAAATGGTCGCGTTTGTTTTTACGATGACCGATTCAAACGGAACCGGACATATCACGACCATCGGAGTCGCGCCCGAACACCGGCGGCGCGGTTTAGCCGTCAAACTTCTCTTGCACACCGAAGAAGCTCTGCGAAAACGCCGCGTCAATACGGTGATGCTCGAAGTCCGCGTCGGCAATCTGCCCGCCCAAACTCTTTACCGCGAACTCGGTTACGCGATTGTCCAAAGGCTTAATGCTTACTACAATAACGGCGAAGACGGGTTTTTGATGGTCAAATCTTTGTAAATGGAAAATGAAAAAAGGAAAATGGAAAATGGAAAATAGTATGAGAATGGCTGATAGAAAATAGATATTGGAAAATTTGATTGTGAAAAATTTAGAGTTTGTTTTGAAACAAATCTCCTCGTATCAACGAATTTCATTTTCCATTTTCCTTTTTCCTTTTTCCATTTAAAAAATGTTTCTTCCCAAAATTTATCCGATTACCGATACGCGGATTGCGAAATTGACGCACGTCGAACAGATTGAAAGATTAATCGCGGGCGGCGCGGAAATGATTCAACTGCGCGATAAAGACGCTGCGCCGAAGAATTTTTATGAAGCGGCGCGAGCGGCTTTGAAAATCGCGCGCGCCAAAAACGTCAAAATTATTATTAACGACCGTGCCGACATCGCGCTCGCGCTGCGCGCCGACGGCGTTCATCTCGGACAAACCGATTTGCCGCCCGAATGTGCCAGAAAAATTCTTGGCGACGCGCCGATTATCGGCTTTTCGACACACAATCTTCAACAAGCTCTCGAAGCGGCGAAAATGCCGATTGATTATCTGGCAATCGGTCCGATTTTCACAACCAAAACCAAAGTGAATCCTGATAAGGAAGCGGGTCTCGAAACGATCAAACGCATCCGCGAAGCCGTCGGTGATTTTCCGATTGTCGCCATCGGCGGCATCAACGCGCAAAATTTTCAGCAAGTTTTACAAGCCGGCGCAAATTCTGTGGCGGTAATCAGCGATTTGCTTTCCGATGCCGATCAAATCACCGTAAAAATACGCGGGCTTTTGTCTTAATCACAAAACTTCGTAAAAATTTGTTTGGCACAGTTAAAAAATAACTTGCTTTTTTTCTCCAATCCGCGTAAAAATATAAATACCGAAACGGTTTGCCGAACCGTTCGCGCTCAGAACTTTTTCCAACCTTCTTTTTCAGAAATTTTTCTCCTAGGAGTTAATCCAACCGATGAGTTTGCTTGATGTAGCACCGATTATTGAACAGATGTTGCTCATTTCCGACAACGTGAGCGATTTGAATTTTTCGACCGGACAAAAGCCGCAGGTGGAAATCAGCGGCAGTCTTTATTCCGCGTCGCCGCTCGGTTTGGGAAAGCTGTCGGCTTTTCAGACCGAGATGATTGCGATGGCGATTCTGCGCGACAACGCCGAAGCCGCCGCGCAGCTTGCCAAATACGGCACGGCGGATTTGAGTTACAGTCTGCCCGCGCGTTGCCGTTTTCGCGTCAACATTTTCCAGCAGCGCGGCTCGTTTTCAATCGTGATGCGCGTCATTCCGTTTGAAACGCCGACGTTCGATTCGCTCAATCTGCCGCACCAGCTGGCTGATATGTGCGAGCTTCGCAACGGTGTCGTGCTGGTTACGGGTCCGACCGGTTCGGGCAAAAGCTCGACGCTCGCCGCCGTGATTGACCGCATCAATACGACGAAAAGCTATCACATCGTGACCATCGAAGACCCGATTGAATTTCTGCACACGCACAATAAATGTACGATTAACCAGCGCGAAGTCGGCTCGGACACGAAAAGTTTCAGCTCGGCTCTGCGCGCCGCTCTGCGTCAGGCTCCGAAGGTCATTCTGGTCGGCGAAATGCGGGATTTGGAGACGACGGAAATCGCGCTCGAAGCGGCGGAAACCGGACACCTTGTTTTATCAACGCTGCACACGATTGACGCGGCGAAAACCGTTGACCGCATTATCGGTATGTATCCGAAAAACGAGGAAAAAATTATCCGCACCAGACTCGCGCAAACTTTCCGCTACATCGTTTCACAGCGGCTCATTCCGCGCGCCGAAGGCAAAGGACGGGTTGCGGCGGTCGAAATTCTGAAATCGAATCAACGCACGCGCGAATACATCGAAAAAGGCGAAGAAAACGGCAAGAGTTTGCTCGACGCGATGCGCGACGGCGAACTCGACGGAATGCAGGATTTCGATTCGGTGATTCGCCGGATGATCGAAACAAACGTCATCTCGCTTGAAGATGGACTGTCGTTCGCTACCAACCAAAACAATTTGATGCTGCAATTAAAAGGCTTGGCTTCGACCGAAGATTTTCTCAATCAAGCCCGCCAACCGGCGCAGCCAACGCCCGCCGCTCCGCCGCCGACTCCGCATTCGACTAATTCTTTTCTCGATATGATCGAATAATTATAAGTCTCAAGTCCTAAGTCTCAGGTCTCAAGTATTACGTCTGACGATACTATTTGAGACTTGAGATCTGAGACTTGGGACTTAAGACTAAACTTATGATAATACGTTGCGAT
Organism: uncultured Pyrinomonadaceae bacterium; assembly: GCA_964237235.1. Lineage (GTDB taxonomy): Bacteria > Acidobacteriota > Blastocatellia > Pyrinomonadales > Pyrinomonadaceae. The sequence continues at coordinate 10,074 of CAXSGY010000013.1, read as the reverse complement.
AACTGCTCTGTTTCTTTACAACTGGACGAAGCCAAAATTCCGAACGGGAATTTTACGGTGCGCTGCCCGCGCTGTCAAAATCTGATTCGCGTCGCGCCCGGACAGAAAAACGCTTCGACCGTTCAGCAATTAAAGGAAAATGCGCCTGCTCCCGCCGTCGAAGGCAACAAAGAAGAATTTGCGGCGAAGGAAAACGAAGTGCAGATAAATTCGGCTCTTCGTTCTTTGCTCGCGGCTTTGCAGACGGAAAATAAGGTTTTGGAAGCGAGCGACGAAGAAGACGTAAAGCCGCGCCGCGTTCTTTTGTGTTTGGGTGCGAAGCGCGATGCGGTGGCTAAAACTCTGGTCGAATCCGGTTATAAAGTTTACCTGGCGCAAACGCCCGCACAAGCCAATGAACGCCTGCGCGAAGGCAAAACCGAGATTTTGGTTTATTCGCCCGATTTCGCCGCCGAATTTGGCGGAACAGCGATTTTGCAGCAAAAAATCACGACGATGCCGGCGGCGGAACGGCGGCGTTTGTTTCTCGTTTCGGTCGAAGACAACGGCACGACTTTGAGCGCGCACGAAGCGTTTTTACGCAATCTGAATTTAATCGTCAACGCCAACGACATCAATCAGCTGCCGTTGATTATGAACCGCGCTCTGCGCGACTTTAACGAGATCTATCGTTACTACAACGAAGCTATCGGCGCAGCGGCAGTTTAGATTTCAGGAAAATTTTATTAAAAAGCGAGCGGCGAATCTTCGGATTCGCCGCTTTTTTATTTTATTGCTTTTTTAGATTTTACATTCTTCATTCTAAATTTTTATTCGATAAAATCGCCGCTTATTTTCACGAAATAAAATTAAGGATGAAGAATGTAAAATGTAAAATTTCCGGTTGCCCCGATTTGGATGTCGGATTCAGCGATTCGGGCAAAGAATGATAATATTTATGCAAAATTATTTTTTCCGGGAAATTAACAAACTTTGTCTATGAAATTTTTATTTTTCTTTTTCTTTGTTTTAATCTGGTCGGTTTCGAGTGCGGCGGCGTGCGGTTCGCTGGAAACCGCGCTCGGACTTTTTGAATATCAGCCGATTTTTTCACGTTTGAACGACGACAATCTGACGGTCGAAGGCGAGAAACATCTTAAAAATATCAAGCAATTATCGTTCGGCGGCGAAAATGCCGAAGCGTATTTTTCGTTCGACGGCAAACAGCTGACTTTTCAATCGAAGCGCGACGCGCTGCAGTGCGACCAGATTTTTACGATGAACGCCGACGGCTCGAACGTGAAAATGGTTTCCAACGGCGAAGGTCGCACGACCTGTTCATATTTTTTCAAAGGCGACAAAAAAATTCTCTACGCGACGACGTTTATGGGCGATAAAAAATGCCCGCCGCCCGCCGATTATTCAAAAGGCTACGTTTGGGCGATTTATCCCGATTACGAAATCGTTACCGCCAATCCCGACGGCTCGAACATCAAAAAACTAACCGATTCAAAAGGCTACGACGCGGAGGCGACGATTTCGCCGAACGGTAAAAAAATCGTTTTTACATCGGAGCGCAACGGCGATTTGGAGCTGTATTCGATGGACCAGAACGGCAAAAACGTCAAACGCCTGACTTTTGAACCCGGCTATGACGGCGGCGCGTTTTATTCGCCCGACAACAAAATGATCGTTTATCGCGGCTCGCATCCGACCGACCCGAAGCTGATCGAGCGCGACAAAGAATTTTTGAAGGAACACATAATCGTGCCATTGACCTTTGAAGTCTGGACGATGAACGCCGACGGCTCGAACAAACGCCAGATTACAAAATTAAACGCCGCATCATTCGCGCCGTTTTTCACGCCCGACGGAAAGCGCATAATTTTCTGCACAAACTATTTTGCGACCGACCCGAAGAGAAGGAATTTCGATTTGGCGTTGATAAATCTTGACGGCACGGGTTTGGAAAGAGTGACATACAACGAATCGTTCGACGGTTTTCCGATGTTTTCGCCCGACGGCAAAAAATTCGTTTTCGCTTCAAATCGTAACGCCGCCAAAACGGGCGACACAAACGTTTTTATCACCGATTGGGTTGAGTAGAATTTGATTCAAGTCCGCAGTGCGGACGAAAGATTTAAGCTACATGCACAAGCGTGTAGCAAAACAAATTCAAAAATAAAAAGCCTGCTTGCAGGCGACAGAAGCGAGAATGTCTTATGCAAATCTCTTGTATTACATCGTTTTCGGCACGAAAAAATGGTTTCCGTTTGTAAATGCCGAAATAAAACCGCGCCTCCGCGAATACTTCGGCAGAATAGTTCGCGAACTCCGCGGAACCTTTTGAAATTAACGGCATCATTTATATTTGCCGGTTCTACACGTCGGCGCGTATTGCCCTAATCTAACGCCGTTTTCGACGGCTGAGAAATTATGAAAAAGCAATTTTTAAGTTTTCTCCTTTTACTATCGTTCGTTGTCAGCATTTCGGCGCAAAAGGCGCAACTGCAAAAATCCGACGCGGCGGAGAAAAATCTTCGTTCCCACGTCGAGTATCTCGCGTCGGACACGTTGGAAGGTCGGCGCACGGGCGAAACGGGCGCGACTTATGCAGCGGGTTATATCGCTAATCTTTTCGCCAATTACAAGCTCAAAACGGGTTTTGATCACACGGCGAACGGCAAAACAAAACAGAATTATTTGCAAATGTTTCCGTTTGTCACGAGCGTCGAAATGGCGGGCGACGGCAACGCTTTTAATTTTGACGCTTCGGACGGCGGGCAAAAAATGAATTCAGCCGGCGCAACGGATTTTAAACCTATTGCTTTTTCGCCGAACGCTTCGATTGGCGACACGGCGGCGATTTTCGTCAATTACGGAATCGCCTCGGACGAACTGAAAATTGACGATTATAAAAATCAAACAATCAACGGCAGAATCGCCGTCGCGTTCGACGGAACGCCGGAAAGCGACAATCCGCATTCGGCGTTCGCCAGATTTAATATTTACGCCAAAGCTCTGATTGCAAAGGAAAAGGGCGCGATTGGACTAATTTTGATTTCACGCGAAACGAATCTTGCCGACGACAGGCTCGCCCGTTTGAATTTTGACCAGGCGAGCGGCGAAGCGGCTTTGCCGACGATGATTGTTTCCCGCAAAACGGGCGCGGAAATGCTCGGAACTGACGAAGCGAATTTGAAAAGCGCGCAGGAAAACGCGGCGGCAACGTCAATCGCAGTGACCAAAGGCGCGACGGGCGGAACGAGCGAAACTGCGCCGCTCAAAACAAAAGCCGTCGTTAATTTGAAAATCAATCTCGTCAAAAAATCGGCGGACGCATACAACGTCGTCGGCATTTTGGAAGGCACGGACACGAATCTAAAAAGCGAAGCCGTCGTCATCGGCGCGCATTACGATCATCTCGGACACGGCGGCGCGGAAAGTCTCGCGCCGAATTCAAAGGAAATTCATCACGGCGCGGACGATAACGCTTCGGGCGTTGCCGCGCTTTTGGAACTCGCCAGAGAATTCGCGCAAAATCGCACGAACAAACGCACAATCGTTTTCATCGCGTTCGGCGGCGAGGAAGAAGGCTTGCTCGGCTCAAAATTTTATACGAACAATCCGGCGTTTCCGCTCGAAAAAACCGTGGCGATGATCAATATGGATATGGTCGGGCGGCTCAAAGACGACAAACTAACCGTCGGCGGAGTCGGCACGGCAAGCGAATGGAAAGATTCTCTTCAACTAAAAAATATAAATCCGTTAGCATTGGTCAAATTAACAAATATTCCACAGACGGAAACAAATGAATCGCCATCGAAATTTAATCTCCAACTCAACGAAGACGGTTTCGGACCGAGCGATCATTCTTCGTTTTACGCGAAGAAAATTCCGGTACTGTTTTTCTTTACCGGCACGCACGCCGATTATCACAAGCCTTCGGACACGGCGGACAAAATTAATTTTGACGGGTTGCTGAGAGTCGAAAATTTCGTCGCCGAAATCGTCAAATCGCTCGTCGAAAATCCGTCGAAGCCGACTTATACGGTGGCGAAAAGCTCCGGCACAGGCGGCAGAAGCACTTTTAATGTTTCTCTGGGAACCGTTCCGAATTATGCCGAGGGCAATAACGACGGACTTTTGCTTGACGGCGTGCGCGATGATTCACCGGCGGCGAAAGCCGGAATCAAAGCGGGCGACAAAATTGTGAAACTCGCCGGACGCGAAATTCACAACATTCAGGATTACACATTCGTTCTGGGCGAATTAAAAGCCGGAACGGAATATGAAGTTGAAGTTATGCGCGGCGCGGAAAAATTAACTTTGAAAATCATCCCGGCGGCGCGAAAGTAATTCGCTCTGGTTTTCGGGAAAATTCAATGCGGAAAGATTAAGATGAAGGCAATCAGCTTTTGCAAATTCCACGGCTTCGGCAACGATTATATCGTTTTTGAAGCGAAAGATTTGCGTGAAATCAAAGATTTGAACGAATTTGCCGTCAAAGTTTGTCATCGCAACACAAGCATCGGCGGCGACGGCATCGCGGTTTTGAGAACATTATCCGCCGAAGCCGATTTTGAATGCCGCATCATCAATCCAGACGGCAGCGAAGCCGGTTTCTCCGGCAACGGAACGCGCTGCGCCGTCGCTTATCTTTACTACAAAAATCTCTGTTCGGCGGAAAATCTTAAACTCCTGACAAAAAGCGGAATTAAGAATTATCAATTTCTAAAGCGCGAGGACGCGACGTTTTGGTTTCTCGCCGAACTCGGCAAGCCGCGATTTAATTTGCCGGGCGAACCGGAAAAAGTTTTTCATCCCGAAACGGGCAAAGAATTGGAAAAAGCAAAATTCTCGAATTTAATCGTGCCTTCCAAAAATATAATTCTGCCGTTTGTCTTTGTTGATGTCGGAAATCCGGTCGCCGTTTTTTTCGTCGAGGATTTCGACGCGGCGGACTGGCGTCTCGTCGGGCGCACGACCGAATCGAATTTAGCGATTTTTCCCGAAAGAACGAACGTCGTTTTCGTTAAAGTTTTAGATCAGGAAAATATCGAAATTCGCATTTGGGAACGCGGCGCGGGCGAAACTTCTTCGTCCGGCACCTGCTCGATTGCGGCGGCGGTCGCTTCGATTTTTAATGGTAAGACGGACAGAAAAGTTTCGGTCAAAGCGGAAGGCGGAACGACGGAAGCCGTCTGGCGCGAAGACGGCGAAATGTTGATTACGGGACGCGCCGATTTAGCTTTGTGCGGCGAAGTTTCTACTTAAAGCAAATTTTGATTAGCCGTCCGGCAGAAGTTTCAGAACCGGAAAAACTATGTGCTTCTATGTTCCTATGTGTTTAAAATCTCTTTAAACACATAGGAACATAGAAGCACATAGAAAAATCTCAATTTATAAAATCGTCTTGAAATATGACTTGAGTTTTCGCAAACATTTGTCTGAGCAGCGATTTTATCTTTTTATTTATAATGCCGCGCTGCTGTTTCCGTATGTTCGGCGGGAATTTCGACGAGTCCTTCACGAAAGGCGTGAACGACGAGTTCGAGACGGCTGTTGACCTTTAGCTTTTCAAAAATCGAAGTCAGATGATGTCTGACGGTCGTCTCCGTAATAAAAAGATTTTCGGAAATAACTTTGTTTTTCATACCGCGACACAAAAGAGTTAAAACTTCCTGTTCGCGGTCGGTCAAAATCGAACTGTTGTAGTTATAAAGTTTTTCGGGAAGCGAATTTTTTTCGTTGACCAGCCGCTTGATCGTTTCGCTCATCAACTTGCGGTCGAAATAAACATCGCCGAGACTGACCTGTTTGATAGCGTGGAAAAGAATTTCCGCGTTCTGCTCTTTTGAAACCAATCCGTCAACGCCGAGCAGAAGATATTTCTGATGCGTTTCCGCGTCCATCGAATTGGTCAAAAGAATGGTCGGAATGTTATTTTTTTGCGCGGCGAAAAACGTGGATAAACTGTTGTTATCTATTTGATCCGAATCAATAAGTAAAATGTCGGGCTTGGTTTTTTCGATTAAATTGGTAGTTTCCGCTAAATTTCCCGCTTCGCCGCAAACTTTTATTCTGGTTTCCTTTTCAAGCAGTATTTTCAAACCGCTCCGAAAAATTAGAAAATCGCCGACAATGATTATTTTGATTTCTTTGCTTGAGTCCATAAAAAAATTTCGCTTCGTTGTTAAGTTATAAAAGTTTATCAACCGGCGGGCTTAAATTTTGATAAATTTTTTGCCGCGACCGCTATTTGTATAGACGAATAGCCGATGAAATGTTTGTCATCGAAAATCGGTTGCCCCAATTATTTTGGAAGTTGTTGGTTGAATATCGCCGCCAATTCCGGCAATCTCTTTCCTTTCGGTAATTCAACTAATTGATTTAATTAAACCTATCCGTTCTGCAAAAATAATAAATCCTATAAATAGATAATCTTTTCTTGTCGAAAGTCTATTATTGTCCGTAGTTAAAAATAGACATTTGTGTCGAATTAAAGCACAAATGTCTATTTTTAACTGGCAGTTGTCTATCCGCCTGCGAAAATATCATCTTAAACCGAACCGGCGGACGGTTGAATTATTTTTTGCCGGTAAGCGTAAATCGCCAGATTCAAACGGTCTTCGACGTTTAATTTTCCGTAAATTGAACTTAAATGATGGCGAACCGTCGCTTCGCTGATAAACATTTTCTTGGAAATAACCTTATTGTTCATTCCGAGACCAATCATTTCAATCACTTCAATCTCACGGCTGGTCAATTCGTCTCCGCGCATAAGTCCTTTATTCTTAGACTTTCCGCTCGATGTGTGGAAGCTGTTGTCTAAGAGCTGGGTTAACAGTTTTTGATTGAGCCACACTTCACCTTCGGCAACCTGCCTGACGACGCGAATCAGCGAACGGGGACTTTGATGTGTTCCGACAATGCCGGTTACGCCGAGCTTTAAAGCCGCCGGTTGGTCGAGTAAACTATTCGGACTGGACAAAATGACGACTTTTACCTGCGGAGCGATTTTCCGCAGCCCATCCAAAACTTCGATATTTTTGCCTTCCTTTTCTCTTAAGTAGATTAAAACTACGTCCGGGTTACTTAAAGCGACTTTTTCGATTAACTCGCACGTCGTTCCGGCGACATTCAGAACGCTTAGTTCACGGTCGTCGTTTAATAATGTTTGCAGACTTTGGCGAATCAGTTCGTAAGTCGCCAGAATGGTGATTTTTACTTTTTGGCGCGAGTTGTTATTAAAAAACGCATCCATATCCTTTTTTTCTCCCAATCTCGTAAGGTCAGGCATTTCTATAAATTCGGGAGTTAAATTTACAGAATATTCCGTTGACTTTAGCGTTATTTTCTTATAATAAATTCTTTAATTAACGTAATAAAAATAAAACGTCGAGCATTATTCGACATCAAAAACCGTTCTTTTTTCGAAAAATCTGAAAAAAGTGAATCTAATACTTTTTTCTTATAAAATTTGTACTCTCAACTTAAACTAATTTTTTGAATAGCTAAAAGTTAGGCTCATTCGGATAAAAATTTAATTTTTATACTTTGTAGCAACAGTCGTGCCATCCAAAAAGATATTTTATCTTTGCACAAACAGGCTAGATGTTCCAAAATGTTTGGGATAAATGTATCATTAACCGGGAAATTTTACTCACTGTAATGGGTAAAATTTCCCGGTTAATTGTAAATTCTGTAATAGCAGATTTGATTAGTCGGTGACTTTGATCGCTCCGATTATCTAATTTTGTGTTTCAGCTGTTTGGCTAATTTATACTATTGTGAGATTCGAAAGAAATTTCAGACATTTAAGCAAATCATAATTGTGTAAGCGTCCTTTTGTAGAGCTTTTTGTGCAGTTGAATTTATTTTGAATTCAGACTTATGTATAGCAGGCTTAAAACGTTTATACCGAATGATTAATCAGATAAAATTACATCTTGAATTATATTCGGCTTAATTTTAACTCGACGGTTATATGGAAAAATCGCCTGCTGTCAGCACTGAAAATTTAAAAATCCAAAACTCGAATATTCTCGAATACCGTTTCTAAGTAATAAACCTTATGTTTTTAAAATCGTTATCATTAATGGAACGGACACTAAATTAAAACTCTCTCTTCGTAGACGAAAATCAAGCTGACAGGTAAAAAATTGGGGAAAATTTACAAATAATTCTGCGTTTATATAATGGCTCCGAAAAAAATTTTAATCGTTGACAATGAAGTGATGACTCGCTGGGTCTTGAGCGAAGCGTTCGGCGATTGGGGTTACGTCCCGGTTCAGGCGGAAGATATACAATCGGCTCTCAAATTATTCGAGACGGAGCGACCGGCGATTACGCTACTCAACATAATGCTCCCGGACGGTTCGGGCTTGGAGGTGTTACGAGCAATCAAGGCGCGGCAGTCTTCGGCAAATGTCATTATGATTACAAACGGCGTTTCGGTCGAAGACGTAACCGCCGCTCTTCGCGTCGGAGCCTGCGACTTTATTACCAAACCGATTAATTTGGATAAATTACAAATTATCGTGCAAAGCTGTCTGCAATCCGATGAAAGCTCGAACGGAAGTGCAGCGGCGCGGCGCAAAACAAAAAGTTTCGGCTTCGAACAAATCATCGGCGAATCGTCAAAAATGAAGGAATTGCTCTCATTGGCACAAAAAGTTGCCGAACGCAGTGTTTCAAGCATCCTTCTGCAAGGCGAGTCGGGAACGGGCAAGGATTTGATTGCTAAAGCGATTCACTACTCTTCAAACCGCGCTGCCAAGCCGTTTGTGGCGATCAACTGCGCGGCAATTCCGGCTAATTTAATCGAAAGCGAGCTTTTCGGTTATGAAAAGGGCGCGTTTACCGATGCCAAAACAACGAAGGAAGGATTATTTGAACAAGCTGACGGCGGCACGATTTTTCTGGACGAAATTGGCGAACTCGAGTTTGGTCTGCAAGCTAAACTGCTGCGCGTTTTGGAAGAAAACAGCTTCCGGCGCGTCGGCGGATTAAAGGATTTGCCCCTCGAAGCCTGTGTCATCGCCGCCTCGAACCGAAATCTTCGCCAGGCTGGCGAGAACGGAAAATTTCGTCAGGATTTGTATTTCCGGCTTTCGGTAATAGAAATTGACATTCCGCCGCTACGCGAGCGCGGTGACGATGTTTTGCTGCTCGCCGAGCATTTTATTAAAACGCTCGACCGCAGCCGCTACAGATTGAAAAACCGTTTTCTTTCGCCGGAAGTCGTTGAAGCATTTCGTGAATATCAATGGGTCGGCAATGTCCGCGAACTGCGTAATGCCGTCGAACGCGCTCTGATTCTTGAAGAAAATCAACAAATTACTTTAAAGTATCTGCCGTCCGCGCTGCATACAACGACTTTACCAGATGGAAATGTTGAACCGGACATCAATAATTTCATTCGTTTGCCGCTCGAAGGAATATCGCTGGACGCGGTTGAAGATTCTTTGGTCGAACAGGCTTTGCGGCGCAGTCAGGGAAATATAACGCGTGCCGCCAAAATGCTGAACATCTCGCGTGACCGTCTGCGCTATCGTTTGAAGACAAGAAAAAATTCAACCGGCTGATCCTTAAATCGAACGCTTTTAGGTTATAGGCACGTAATGTCTAGGAAATTTTTCTGAATTGTTAAGTAAATTATTAAAAACATTGAACATATCTACGGAAAAGTTTAGCTGTGAAGTCGCATTTTACTCGAGTAATATTATATATATGAACGATAATTTAATGAAATACTTTACAAAAAGATTTTTTTTCTGGAAAAATAGTCCTTTACGACTATAAAGAACTATCGTAACGACCGATTTGTTGCTTTTTGAGGTTTGCAACAATAGTGACATCAAAAATAGACTGAGTGAAAAGATTGTCGAAATATATGACGACTTTCTTTCATCGCTACTGAAAAATAAATCACGAAGGGCGATGCGACTCATGAAATATGGTCGTTCATATTTCCAAACTAATTTCATTCAAACAGAAGCTCTTTTCCTACAATGAGTTTTTGTCCAAATAAAGATAGGAGAATACAAAAATAAATGAAAACGAATAATCGAATTTATCTGACGAGTATGC
>CAXSGY010000012.1:0-144327 GCA_964237235.1 uncultured Pyrinomonadaceae bacterium | reverse complement strand
CTGAATTTTACAACTGACATTTTGATAGTTTATACCAAATGTCAACAGAACCTAGCAAAAAAATAATTTTTTATTCGCCGCGATTATGGTAAATTTATTGGGAATTCTTGATAAAAAATGCCAGCCGACTCGACGCACCAGGTAACGGAACTGCTTTGCAGATGGAGCGAGGGCGATGCCGCCGCGCTCGAAGAACTCACGCCTGTCATCTACGCCGAACTGCACCGCATTGCCCGCAGTTATATGCGCCGCGAGCGCGAAAATCATACTTTGCAGACTTCGGCTCTCGTCAACGAAGCGTATATTCGCCTGATAAATTGGGAAACCGCGAAATGGGAAAACCGCGCGCATTTTTTCGGCGTGTCGGCGCAGTTGATGCGGCGGATTTTAGTTGATTTCGCCAGAAAGCGTCCGCGCAGCGGCGAAAATTTGGCGCGGCACGTTTCGATTGAAGAAGCGTTGACCGTTTCCGAAGAAAAAAGCACCGATCTGGTCGCGCTCGACGAAGCGTTAAACGAGCTTGCCAGATTCGACGAGCGCAAAGCGAAAATCGTCGAACTGAAATTCTTCGGCGGCTTGAGCGTCGAAGAAATCGCCGAAGTCCTGAAAATTTCCGGCGTAACCGTGATGCGCGAATGGAGCAAGGCGAAGGCGTGGCTGTATCGTGAGTTAAATAATGCCTGAAGAATTTCGAGCCGCGAATAACACGGACGGCACACATAAAGAAGACAAAAATAATTCGCGTTATTCGCGGCTGATTTCCCGATTATGAACGCCGACCGCTGGAGAAAAATTGACGAGCTTTTCGATGCCGTTTTGGAAATTCCCAAAGCCGGGCGCGAAGCGTTTCTGGCGAAAAAATGCGCGGGTGACGAAATTTTGAGACGCGAAGTTTCGAGTTTGCTCAAAGCGCATAAGGAAACCGATTCGTTTCTGGAAAATTCGGCGATGAACTTGATGGCGAAGGAAATCGCGCAGAATGAAACGACCGTCGCCGAAGTCTCGATTATCGGGCGCGAACTGGGCAGTTACCGCATCGAACGACCGCTCGGCGCGGGCGGAATGGGCGAAGTTTATCTGGCTTACGATTCAAAACTGAAGCGGCAGGTCGCGCTGAAAATTCTGCCTGCCGCGTTTGTTTTGGACGACGAGCGCATCAAGCGTTTCGAGCGCGAAGCCCGCGCCGTCTCCGCTCTGAATCATCCGAATATCGTGACGATTTACGATTTTGGTCAGGTGGAAAACGTCAACTATATCGTTACCGAATTCATCGAAGGCAAAACCGTCCGCGAGCTGATAAATTCAAATCTGCCGCTCAAAGAAACGCTGTCCGTCGTTTCGCAAACCTGCGACGCGCTCGCCGCCGCGCACAAGCTCGGCATTATTCACCGCGACATCAAACCCGAAAATATAATGATGCGCCCCGACGGTTACGTGAAAGTTCTGGATTTCGGTCTGGCAAAGCTCAATCCGCAAGCGGATTCGATTCACGTCAGCCTGACCAATTATACGCAGAAGGGAATGATTATCGGGACGCTCGCCTATATGTCGCCCGAACAAATCAGTGACGAAAAAGTTGACCATCGAACGGATTTATGGAGCTTGGGCGTTGTTTTGTATGAAATGCTGACCGGCAAAAATCCGTTCAAAGGCGAAAACAGACAGGCGACGATGAACGCGATTTTAACGATTGATCCGCTGCCGGTCTCCGAAATCAAAGCGTCGCTGCCCGCCGAACTCGACGCGATTCTGAGCAAGGCTCTGGAAAAAGACGCGGACGTTTCCTATCAGACCGCTTCGGATTTTCGCGCCGACTTAAAGCGCGTGCGGCGCGAAATTGATTCGTCGCCGTCTCTGCGAACCACCGGCGGAACGCGGAAAAGCGCAGCCGCGAGAACGCGGAGAAATTATCTGTCTTTGGCGGTCGGAGCAATTTTGTTGATTTTAACCGGTTTCGGCATCCGTTTTTTTCTTACCAAAAACGATGCTAAAAAAGCCGTCGAAGCCGTCGAATGGTCGCGGGCGCAGCAAATTCAGTTGACCAATTTCGCGGCGATCAAAAGCGATCCGAGTTTATCGCCGGACGGCAAATCTTTTATTTACACGAACGAAACCGTCAAAGATACCGACATTTTTCTGCAAAGAATCGGCGGGAAAAATCCGGTTAATTTAACCGCCGATTCGCCAGACGAAAATCGGATGGCGATTTATTCGCCCGACGGAAACTCAATCGCGTTCCGTTCCGAGCGAAAACCGGGCGGCATTTATCTGATGGAAGAAACCGGCGAAAACGTGCGGCGCGTTTCCGATTTCGGCTTTCATCCGTCGTGGTCGCCCGACGGCAAACAAATCGTCGTCAGCGATAAAGTCGCCGATGTCGCCACCAGCCACACTGTTCCCAACAGCTCGCTTTCGATCATTGAGGTTGCAACGGGAAACCGAAAATTGCTCGACACCAAAGGCGACGCGATTCAGCCCGCTTGGTCGCCGCACGGGCAGCGCATCGCCTTCTGGTTTGTCGAAGAAGGAAAATTGGGCGAGCTGGCGACGATTCCGGCGAACGGCGGCGAACCCATTGTCATTGCTCCGAGCGCGGCGATGGACTGGAATCCGGTGTGGTCGCCCGACGGCAGATATATTTTTTTCGGCAGCGACCGCGGCGGCAATATGAACATCTGGCGCGTTGCCGTTGACGAAGAAACCGGGAAGGCTTTGGGCGAGCCGGAATCAGTGACGATGCCCGCGCTTTACGTGCGTCATTTCGCGTTTTCGCGCGACGGAAAAACTCTGGCTTATATTCGTTACGAAACGCAGTCGAATTTGCAATCAATCGCGTTCGATCCGCTCAATCTCAAAACCGTCGGCGAGGTAAATTTCATCACCCGCGGCAACAAACAAATCAGCACGCCCGCGCTTTCGCCGAACGGCGCGGAATTCGTCATCCGGCAGCCGGCGTTGACGCAGGAAGATTTGGTAATTTTTAACCGCGACGGCTCGAACTGGCGAACGCTGACCAACGATAAATTCCGCGACCGCGTGCCGCGCTGGTCGCCCGACGGCAAAACCATCGCCTTCGCGTCAGACCGCAGCGGCAAATATCAAATCTGGATGATTAACGCCGACGGTTCAGACCTGCGGCAAATTACCTTCACCGAAAAGACGGGAGCAACCGCGCCGGTGTTTTCGCCCGACGGCTCACGGCTCGCCTTTTCGGAAATCAACGGGAAAATTTCATTACCGTCCGTTCTCGATCTGACGAAAACCTGGCAGGAACAAACGCCCGCGCCGCTTGCGCCGCTGCCCGGTTACAAAGGCTCTTATCCGGTGCGCGATTGGTCGCCCGACGGAAATAAATTACTTCTGCTGATGTTCGAAACGGATAATAACGAACAAGGAATTCTGATTTACGACTTCAAAACTTTGACGTATGAAAAAATGACCGATTCGGGTTCGTATCCCGTTTGGCTGAACGACAGCCGTCATTTTATGTTCGATAAACGAGATTCGCTTTATATTTGCGATACGCAGACCAAAACGGTCAAAGAAATTTATAAAATTCCGGCTTACGAACTTCAGCACGCTAATCTCTCCTCCGACAATCACCTGATTTATTTTCGCTATTTGCAGGTTGATACCGATGTTTGGATGCTCGACGCTTCGCAGAATTAAAAATCGTTTGCTTTTGAATGGATTTTTCAAAAAAGACTTTCCTTCAAAATAATTTTCGTGTTATAAAATTTTTATGATTTCGCCTTCCGAAACGATCAAATCAATTCTCGCCAAGCTCGGCATCGCGCCGAAAGAATCCTGTCGTCAATAATAAAAATTGTCAATAAATTGACCGCCGCCAATCTTTTCGAGTTTTGTTTCCGCAAAATCCAAAGGTTTTCGCTTTTGTTGTATATTATTTCTAAATCAAACAAATTTATTTATGCTTAAATTTCATAACACTTTAACGAATCAAATCGAAGAGTTTCAGCCGATCAGCGACGCGGAAGTCAAACTGTATATTTGCGGTCCGACGGTTTGGAGCTTCGCGCACATCGGCAATTTTCGCACTTTTACGTTCGGCGACGTTCTGCGCCGTTACCTAAAATTCAAAGGCTTCAAGCTGACGCACGTTTTTAATTTGACCGACGTTGACGACCGCATTATCAACGAAGCGCGCAAGAACGGCAAGACGATTGACGAATTCACAAAACCGTTTATCGAAGCGTTCTGGGAAGATTTCGACGCGCTCGGACTCGAACGACCGGAAATTACGCCGCGCGCGACCGAACACATCGCGGAAATGATTCAAATCATCGAAACTTTGCTCGAAAACGACCACGCCTACGAATCGGACGGCTCGATTTATTACCGCATTTCGGCGTTCAAGGAATACGGCAAACTCTCGAAAATAAATTTCAAAGGCAATGTTTCCGGCGCGTCCGGTCGCGTGGACACCGACAAATACGACAAGGAAAACGCCAACGATTTCGCGCTCTGGAAATTGGTCGGCGACGACGAACCGACCGGCTGGGACGCATCTTTCGGGCGCGGTCGTCCGGGCTGGCACATCGAATGTTCGGCGATGGCGATGAAATATTTGGGCGAAACCTTCGACATCCACGCTGGCGGCATTGATCTGAAATTTCCGCATCACGAAAATGAAATCGCGCAGAGCGAAGGCGCGACCGGCAAAACTTTTGCGAAAACGTGGCTGCATTCCGAACATTTAAAAGTCGAAGGCGAAACGATGTCGAAAAGTTTGGGCAATTATTATACGTTCCGCGATTTAACGGCGAAAAATTATTCGCCGACCGCGATTCGTTATCTGCTGATGAGCGTGCCGTATCACAAACAATTGAATTTTACGTTTGAAACTTTGGACGGCGCGGAACAGACGATTGCGCGCCTGCGCGATTTTCGAGCGCGTTTGAACGAAGCTAATTTGCGCGACGGCTCGAACGAAGAAGTTCAACAATTCACCGAAAACGCGCTCAAAGATTTTGAAGCGGCGATGGACGATAACTTGAACACATCGGTCGCGCTCGCCGCACTGCATAATTTGACGCGCGAAACGAACACGGCTTTGACGGCGGAAAAAATTCGCGTCGAAGACCGAACGTCGATTCTCGACGCGCTTGCGAAAATTGATTCGGTGCTGAATATTTTCGGCGAAGAAAAAACCGAAATGCTCGACGCAAAAATCGAATCTCTGATCGAAGAACGTCAGGAAGCCAGAAGAAATCGCAACTTTGCGCGTTCCGACGAAATCCGCGACCTCTTGAGTGAAAAAGGAATCGTTTTGGAAGACACGAAGGACGGCGTAAGATGGAAGAGAAAATAATTTATGGACGACTTTAAGGAACAATGCCGCCGACAGCTCGAAAAAAGCGTCGCGCAAAGAATCAAATACGGATTTTTCCGTCAATATAAACCCGTTCTCGACGACGCGCCATATCGCGTTTTTGAGACGATGGCGGAATATCGAAAATGGGCGGACGAAAATCTGCCGCGCTATTTAGGTTTTAAAATCGTCGAGCCAAAAAAAGATGAATCAACCTAATCGCGGCTATTTTCAGCTCCGGCAAGCCGTCGAAGTCGCCGAGATTTTCGCCAAATATAAAGTCGAATTTTTATTTATCGGCAAAAGCGGCGCGATTTTGCTCGGTTATCCGGCGGCGACGCAGGACGTTGATTTGTTTCCCGAAAAAAGTGTCGAGAATGGTGAAAAATTAGTAAAAGTTCTACGCGAGTTAGAATTCGACATCACCGAAACGACTGCCGAGAAAATAATCAAAGGTATTGATTTTGTTCAGCTCAAAGACGGTCCTTTTGATTTGGTTTTCGCTCCGGACGGAATAGAAAGTTTTGCCGAAGCAAAAAAACGAATGATTTTGATGGATAATTTTCCCGTCGCCAATATCCGCGATATTATCGCCAGCAAAAAGGCTTCGGGCAGAGAAAAAGATTTGAACGATTTGCCGTTACTTGAAGATTTTCGAGAAGAATTTGAAAAGAAACGTCGCGGCGAGCCGAAATCGGCACTCGAAATTGCAATGGAAAAACTCAAGAAACTCGACAGTCAATCCTAAAATTTTCAACAAAACACTATTTCCAAACTTCAACCAGAAACGCCTTCAAACCCTGCGCTTCAAAAATTTGCGGCTCGCCGATTTTGTAACCTTTGGCGATTAAGTTTTGCACAGGCGGCGCGGACCGGTCGAAAATTTTGGCGCGAAAGGCGATGAAAAAGCGTTCGCCGCCGATTTCGTTTTCGCCGACCGTTTGCACCGCGTCGAAGCCGCGCGGCAGAAAATAGGCTTTGTCTTCAATCATTCCCGCCGCGTCGCTGACTTTGAAAATCTGAAAGCCGCGATCCGAATCGCGCAGGGCGAACCAGAAATGATACGCCGTTAAATCTTCAAAAGTATAAATGCGAACGGCGGTCGCATTTTCGCCGTTCACAGTTGAATCGTGTAGATTGTTTGCCAGAACTTCCCAACCGCACCAGATAAAACGCGCGTTCGGCTGCGTCGTTTGAAAAACGAACGCGCCGACGGCGAGCGCGGAAAGCAAAATCAAACTTCCCTTTCTTAAAAAAACGAGTTTTATATCGGTCAAAAAAATCGCCGCCAAAATCGAAAACGGCGCGAAGGCGACGATCAGATGGCGCGTTCCCCAAATCGAATACGGCGAAATCCAACTCGCCGCGAACGCCATTGAAATCGGCGTGAGAAAGAAAATCGAGAGCAAATAAACGCTTCTTTTTTCCGCGTCGTTTTTTGTTTTCCAGTCAATCCAATAAAAAATTAAAGCGAGAACAAAGACGGCGAAAATCGGCAGAACGAGCAAAGCAATCATCGAAGCGGGCGCGTTGCTTTGCTCGAAACGAATCGGCTCGAACAAATCGAAAATGGAGCGCAGAATCGTCAAAAAATTCGGCTTCGTCATCCAACCGATATTTTGCCCGACATCGGCGTTAATTTTCGAGGCTTGCCAGACGGCGTAAATCCAGGGCGTGAAACTTACGAACGTCGCGGCGCACATCAGCGCGATCATTTTTAAGCGGTGTTTGTATAAAACAAGGACCGCAAGAAATTCCGACGCAACGACGAACCAGCCGAAATAATGCGTGTAAACGAGCAGAATATTGATAACAATCAAGGTCGGAAAACCTTTGCCCATATTGACGAAACGCAGAAAAAGCCAGAGCGAAAACAAGCTCAGGCAAAGCAGAAGACTATACATTCTGACTTCCTGCGCGTATTTGATGAGCGAGCCGTTGACGGCGAACAAAACGAAAGCGACGGCAACCGTCGAAAACGAAAGTTTGAGCTGACGGCACAAAAGCAGAAACGGAATAATGGCGAGAATTGAAAAAAGAACCGGGAAAAATCTGAGCCAGAAAAGATTTTCGCCGCCCGTTAAAATCCAGATTTTTAAGAAAACGTAAAAAAGCGGCGGGTGAATCAAATCCTGCGCGACGAACCAAAACGAATCGCGGAAAGAATGTTCGGCAGCGTGAACCGAAAAGATTTCGTCGAACCAGAGACACGAATCAATCAGATGCCAAACGCGCAGCCAAATGTAAATGACGGCAATCGCCGCGACAATTGAAAATCGGGTTATGCCGTTTGATTTCACTAAAATTTTGAATCGAGCTTTCTTTCGTTTTCGTCAATCTTTTTTTGCGTCGCTTCGATGTCTCTTTTCGTCTGCTGAATTTGTTTGTTCAGATTTTCCATTTCGGGCTTGGCTTTTTCTACTTTTTTCTGCAATTCGTCGAGGTCATTTTTAACTTTTTCCGATTCTTCCCGAAGTTTTCGTTTTTCCTGTTCGATGTCCGAATTTGAATTGGCGGCGGCGACGTTGACCGCTTTCGCATTATCTACATTGATGTTCGTATTTGCCGAATTCGTGCAGGCTGGCAAAAGCACGGAGAAAATAATCAAGGCAAAAAGGTCGGTTATCTTCATTTTTTAAAGCGCGACGAACTCAAAATATTTCTTGAAAAACCAGCCATAAGTATAACGACATCGAGAAACACGCTCAAATCGGTTTGCCGATTTCCGCCGCCTTAAAGTTCGCTCCTCGTTCGGGTAATTTTCCGGCGTTGGCTCTAAAAAGAATTTGTTAAATTTTAATGCCAGCTCCAAATTTTTTGAAAATCGTTGCCGGACAGTTCGCCGAGCAAAATTTCTCCTCTGTTTTCAACCCAGGCGTGTGCGGCAAAATTGACGGTTTGGCGAACGCCGATGATTACTTCGATTGATTTGTCGCCGCGCAAAAAATATTTCAAGGCGAGAGCCTGCGGCAAGCATTCGGCTTTTAACGCGGGACCGACCGCCTCGATTGCCCGAACGTATCGCGCAACGGCTTGCTTTGAAAATGTCCGTTCATTTTTATCGGCGATCAATTTGCCGTAGAAATTTCTAAACCGCTGAAATGAAAGCAGTTTTAAGCCGACTTTGATTACGACTATGATTGCCGCGGTTTTGAGCAGAAGCGACTTTTGAGCGAACGGAAAATTGAAAAACTTTCTAAATTTCTTCAATAAGTTTCGCATCCTTCATTTTTTCGAGAATTTCGCGTAAATCTTCCGCGCAGATTTTTTCGTCAACTTCAAACTTTTCGACGATGGATTTTAAAAGAATTTCAAAATCAGCCGGTGCTTTTTGGAGCGTTTCCCAGATATGCGTTCCGACTTCGTTCAAGCCGTAATAAATTCCCGAACGATAATCGAGAATTGTCATCTGTTTCGTAAGTTTCGAGGAAATTTGATTTTGCGCCAATTTATACATAGACGGTTCATATTCGATAATAGCTTAATCAAATAAAAAACAGATGGTATTTGTAATATGAATTCTTAAAATTTTGGGTTAAATTTTGACTGAATAATAACAAAATAAATTATAAGTGTTGAAAAAAGTTAAAAAAACTGTTAAATTGATATACGTCGCCAGTCTCGCGGCAATTCAAATTTACGCTTTTTTAAAATGGAAGTTAATAATTTCCGACCGACATTTTATATGAAAAACAATATCGCCGAACCGACCGAAGCAACCGCGCCCAACACTCATGACGCGGAAAATAAAGGAAAATCTCTCTACGCAAAGCCGGAACTTATCAGATTTGGAAAAGTAGCAGCCGTTACTAAAGGCGGAGGAAGCCAATTTTTTGATGAAGGCGGAATTGAACCTCTTTTTTAACGAAAGCGGAATTCGATTAGCGAAAAATCGTTTTTTAACATAAGTTTCTCCGACAGACTTTTCGGTTTTGCTAAATTTTGGCTGTCCGGTTAAACCAAGATGAAAGAGGATTTTGGCAAAACAAAGAGGAGTTTTCAAAAATTTGAAAACTCCGGTCAATGGTTCGTTTTCTGCGACTTCGATTGGCAACCGTCTGAAAACGCGCCGACTTCCCCGGACGGCGCAAAGCCTGACATTTATTTCCGCCGGAAAAACAATGTATACGTCTGGGAATGCGGATTTCCGCGTTCTGAAAAAATAATCGAATCGTATTTGATTTACGGAGAAGAGTTAGCAAAACATTTGAAGTTTGCGGATTCTTCTTTTGTTTTATACGACGCGGACACCGAATCGGTCATCGCGGCGCGTGATTTTATGGGAAACTTCCCGCTGTTTTATGTTCAGTCCGCCGGAAAGTTTATTTTTTCATTTTCGATGAACGCGCTCGTCAATTCAAGATTGTTCGATTTGCGAATCAATTATTCAAAGCTAATCGAATTCATTGAATGCGACCGTTTCGCGCCCGCCAATGATCATACATTTTACGGCGACGTTTTCAGGCTTTTGCCCGCCCACACGCTGCGCCTGGCAAACGCGGAAATCAAAGAGCTGAAACGTTTCGGAAAGTTTAATTTGTCAAAATACCAATCGTTAAGCGACGAAGAGCTTTTTGAAAAATTCCGTGAATTGTTCGTCAATTCGGTTAAAAAACATATCGAACCGTTCAAAAAAATCGCGGCGACGTTAAGCGGCGGTCTTGATTCTTCGTCGGTCTGCAGCGTCGCGCAATCTTTCCGGCAAGAACCAATTCATACTTTTAATTTCCGACCGCCAAACGTCGAAGCGCAGGAAGACGAATATATCGAAGCGGTCGTCGAAAAATGGCAAAATTCGCACCGAACGATTTCTCCGGCGTGTTCCGATTACGAAGCCATCGTCGAAATTACCGAATCAAACGCTCAACCTTTTTACACTTTTAATTCAACGATTCAGCTCGATTTGATGAGCGCAGCGAAAAAAAATGCCTGCGAAGTATTTTTGTCGGGACACTGGGGCGACCAGGTGGTAACGCACGGCGCGGAATATTTGGACGAATTAGCCCGTTCAAAAGATTGGGAAAAATTGCGGGCGGCAATCGAACAACATTTCGATTATTCGCTGGATTCGGAGCAAGCCGCGGATTTCCGAAACCGGGAAACCAAAAGAAACCGCATCGAGCTTTTCACCAAAAATTTAATTTTAAGAAATCTCGAAAACGGCAGCGGCTGGGCAAAGTATTTGAGAATGCAGTGGATTTGGCTCAGACATTTTGAATACAAGATAAAAGACTTTTTCAAAGCTGCCCGGAGAAAATTGAATTCGCCGCCACGCTCCTTTTCGCCGAAACGCGGCGGCATCATTCGCCCGGATATTGACAGCCGAAACGCGAACGGCGAAAAGCAAATTGCGGTTCAAGTTTTGATGCCCGAAGAAGCCTTCGACGGAGTTCCTTCAAAAACTCAAACGAATCACCTGCGGGAGATTTTCAGGGGCTACGGAATTTACGGTCAGGAAGAATATTTTGAAGTTTATCGTCAAAATTTTCTGCGGGCGGCACAGCCGTTTTTCGATGCCGCGCTGTTGGAATTGAATTTGTGCATTCCGCTGCGCGTCAAATTTGCCGACGGAATAAAGCGCGGCGCGATCCGACGGGCAATGAAAAATTATCTGCCTGAAAAAGTCGCCCGCCGGACGGACAAAGGAAAATTCACGAATCATTACGCCCGACTTTTTAAAGAATTAATCAATGAATTTCGCACGAAAACGCCGGACAACCACCGAATTTGGACGATTGTTGACAAAAATATTTTCGATAAAAATATGGAAAAGTTTGTCAGCGAAGACGAAGATTACGCTGGACGGCTGCAAATGATGCTGACTGGCAAAAAAATCGTCGGCGCGGCAATCTGGCTCGATTATTTAGAAAAGTTAAAAACAGAAAATCACGGCAAACGTTAAGTTGACATACGACGGACATTGAAGAATAAAAAACTATGTGCGGCTATGTTTCTATGTGTTTCAGTTTTTTTTCGACATACATATTGTGTATCCGCACAAAGAGAATATTTTTTATTATTTATTCAAAATTCACTCTAATTTTTCGCCGCCGTTTCCCGAACGAATTTTTCGAGCAATTCAAAATTTCCGAACCTTTTCAAATAAATTATCGGCGCGTGTTCGGCGATCTGGAGCGATTGCCGGAAATGAATTTGCAGATATTCTGCGATCAGAAACTGAATCGGCAGTGAAAAATGTTTGATTAATTCAACCGGCGCGCGCAAAGGATTAATCGCGCCTTCCTCGATTCGTGATGCGGGCGGAAAAAGCGTGTAAATCTTTTTCAGAGGCAGAGGCGTTCGCGGAAATTTGTCGAGATTTTGCGCGATTAAAAATTTATCCGCGCCCTCGAACGCCGGCGCGAGCGTTGAATAATCAATCGCCAGACCGCGCAGCGCGCTTTTCCAGATTTTATACTGGCTGAAACCGGGAACGACGAACGGTTTGGAACCGATTATTTTGATTGCCGTCATATCATCGGACAAAACATTAAATCCGGCTTTGCCGAAAGCTGTCGCGGTCGTTGATTTGCCCGCGCCGCCGATGCCCATAAAAATCAGGGCTTCGCCGCCGATTTCGACCGCACTCGAATGTAGAAGAAAAATGCCGCGCCGGTATAAAATCACGCCGATCACCTCGCTTAAAAGAAAAAGTTTGAGCGTGTCTTCGTCCGCACCGAGATTTTCGTAAACGATTCGATTCGCGCCGCAGATTTTAAATTTACCGATTGTCTCCCAATTCAAAATAAAAGCGTTTTCCGTTTTGCCGAATTTTAATCGAACGCCGCGCCTCTGCAGGCGCGTGAGCCGTCCGGCTTTTTCGGACACCCTACCTTCTTCGATGAAAACGTCGGCGGGCGCGGCAGATTTTTGTAATACTTTGTCGAAGTTTATCCGAGTGTCGAGCGTCAGCCCGAATGCCAAATATTTCATTTATAAATTAGAATAATTCTTTTGATAAAACGTATCGTATTCTAACTTGGACGGTCGAACAAATTTCTTTTAATTTTTTCTTGGCGAACTTCGCGCCTTTGCGGGAAAATTATTTTTTTTCCCGCAAAGGCGCGAAGGCGCGAAGTATTTTTGAGACGGCTTTTAATAATTTTCCGAATGACTGAAAACCCGCCGAAAAATTTCGATGACCGAAAGGTTTCCGTCATCATTCCGTTTTATAATCGCGCCGAATTTCTCGCCGAAGCAATCGAAAGCGTGCTGGCGCAAACGCACCGGAATTGGGAATTGATTTTAGTTGACGACGGCTCGCTTGACGACAGTTTCGCCGTCGCCGAAAGGTTCGTCGAAAATTATCCGCAACGAATATTTTTGCATCAACACGAAGGCGGGCAAAATCGCGGCGCGAGTTCTTCGCGCAATCGCGGCATCGAATACGCGGTCGGCGATTTCGTAACTTTTTTGGATTCCGACGACGTTTTTCTGCCGACGACGCTCGAAATCGAATTAAAGACGTTTGCGGAAAACGAAGAAGCCGACGCGGTTTGCGGAACTTTGCAGTTTTGGTTTTCGTGGCGCGGTCAAACGGACGAAAAAGAACGTGATTTTGCGGTTAATTTAGGTTTGCAGTCGAATAAATTATACGAGCCGCCGAATTTGCTCGCGCATAATTTACGCGCGGGAGGACGCAAACCGGGAATCGGCTGCGTTATTATTCGCGGCGCATTCGCCCGAAAAGTTAAATTGTTTGAAGACGATTTTCGATACGTCTGCGAAGACCAGATTTTTTGGGCGCGGTTAAGTTTGCGCGCCCGGATTTTTATCGTTGACGCGTGCCTTGCGAAATACAGACAGCACGAACGTTCGAGCAGCAGCGTTTTAATCGAAAGCGGCAGAGCGGCGGACGACTGGCAGAAATTTTTAGATTGGCTGGAGAAATATTTAAGGGAAAATAAAATTACGAACGAAGACCTCTGGAGCGCGTTTAAATTGTGCCGCCGGGAAAACGGCTACAAAGCCAAATATCGTTTCGCGCTCGATTTATACCGGCGAATTTTTCCGTATCATCTGCGTTACCGCATTCGTGATTTGATCGTCGGCTGGCGCACGCGCGGAAAAAATTACTGAGGTCTGCCCATCGGCATAAACAGCGAATCAACAAGTTTCGTCGTCAAACGCCGCCGCGAATAATTGAATTTGTCGCGCATTCGCTCGCGCATTCGCAGATGAAAAATTGTCTGTTCCGATTCGGTCAAAGGCGCGTTTTCAAACGTTCGCTCTTTAAATTTTTGAACTAAAAAGTTCGTTTTCGCGTCGAATTTTTCGGATTTTTGCGCGAAAATCTTCGGCGTTTCGACTCTGAAAATATCGCAGGCGAGCAAAACGCCGAGCTTTAACATTCGCAAACAGCCGATTTGCGCGGCGCGTTCGATGACAATTTGCCAATCAATCGGCTGATTTCGGACGAGCATCGCAACGTCGCAAATCCAACTCAGGCGCGTCCAGAAATGTTTCGAACCGTGAACGCATAAAAAAATCAGCAAATCTTCGTTGGCAAGCGTCGGAATTAGTTTTTCGTGTAACGAAACAAATTGCCTGCGCTCAAAAATCTGTTCGACGGGAGGATTAAAATTGAAGAAAAGCTCCATAAAAGCCCAGTGAACTTCGAGCGGAATTTTTTCTTCGCCGAACAAAAAAGGCATTTCGTAATAACGTTTCAAAACTGCCTTTTCCTGTTCGGCACTTAAATCCCAGGCGGGACGCGCACCGTTTTCGAGCAGAATTTTTTTGACTTTCGGAAAATCGCGTTTGCGTATCAAAACGTCCAAATCGCCGAACCGTCGAAGAGCCGTGTCGCCGTAAGCGAGCCGCGCCAGCGTCGCGCCTTTGTAGGCGAGATATTCGACGTTGTTCGTTTCAAAAATCTCTGCCAGACGAATCAAATGCGCGCTGAAGGCGAGATTGCGCATCGCCGCGATGTTCGCGCCGTTTTGCATTTCGTCGAAGTCATCAAAAGGAATTTTTTCGGCGAACGGTTGGATTTCCCGGTAAAAAATCGGCGCAACACAATGCGTTTCCGCCTGTTCGTGCAGCTTTCGCCAGTCTAAATTATCGGGAATTTGCATAGTCTCCGTTGAATTTCCGAGCAGTTCGAGAAGAAATTTTTGTTCGGTATTCATTGATTTACTTGCGACTTTGCCATTGTATTAGAGCGGATTCAAAACGGCTGTGCTTTCTATGTGCTTTTATTTTCTATGTGTTTGGAATTTTTTTTAACACATAGAAACATAGAAGCACATAAGATTTTTATATTTCGCAGATCAAACGCATAGGTAAACTTTTTTGTAAGTTTCGGCAAATGCGGATTTTTCCAACTTGCGAATAATCGAATCGAATGCTTTTTTACAACTCGATGCCGTCGCAGATTTTTCCGCCGACGCTCGTGTAAAAAGTTTGAATTTCTTTGAAGGAATCGGTGTCCTTGCAATAGGCGAGGCAGCGGTCAAACGGTTTGGAATAAATATGTATGCTGACGGCGCGTTCTTCAAATTCGGGCAAGTTTAAGATTTGGTGAATCGGTTCTTCGAGTTCGACTTTGGCGGTCAGACAATCGGACAAATCGAACTGGTCGGTTTCTTCCAAACGGCAAAAGTGTCGCGCTTCGTCCGTTTCGAGGACGCGAAAATTTTGTCCGCGCAAGCGTCCGAGGGGAACGGTCATCCAACACATCTGATCGGCGTGATTGTGAATTTTGGAAGTCTGCCCGCGATCCCAGCAAATCGCCATCATCTCGAAACGCTCGTCTTTGTAAATCAAATTGCGCGTGTAAAATTTATCGCTCCAGTGCAGATATTTTTCGATTGTCGCAACGTCAACCGGATGCGCGGCTAAAAATTGATAAACCCGGTCGCAATTAAAATCCGCGTCGGGAATTTGGCGCAAGCCTTCGACTAATTTTTCGATAGAAACTGTCATAAAACTCTCTCAAAAGTAACAAAGATCGGCGCGTCGAAGCAAATTGTTCGACCCGGAAACTATATCGTAATTATTTTTCACCGCTTCCCTGTTTTCAACCGCTTCTCAAAATATACCGTTGTAATAAGTTCTTTTCGTTTCGGTGCGCGAACATTTGCCGTCAACGAGCGGATCGCCGGTTTCCTTGCAGCAGGGCGTGATGCGCGAACACGAAAGCCCGATTTTCATCATTTTTCCGAGCTGATCCTGACCGACCGCCGACGGGTGAAAACAATCGCAGCACGAAAGTTGTTCGGATTTAAATTGATATTGCCAGGCTGCGTCGCTGTAAACGAAATTCGTTCCGGCGGCTTTCACTCCGCCGCCGACCGTCGCGCCGCCGATCAGAACGGTTCTCGACGCGCCGCCAATCGGAATTGCCGCGTATTCTGCCGTGACGGATTTTAAGATATCGCGGTAGGCTTTCATCGTCGTGTATGTGTCAATGATGCGGTCGCTCGAACAGCTTCTGGTCAGCGACGCGCAAATGCTGACCGAGTTCCACAAAACCTGACAACTGACCGGAGCCTGACAGCTTTGTTTAGCAGTAAAATTGCAGAGCTGCGAAACGCGCACCGGCGCGTTGACGGCGACGCGCGTGTCCGGCACAGTCATCAAAATGTCCAAACCTTTGCGGACTTCGCGCTCGAACGCATCGTTTCTGGTGCGGCAATAATTGTTCGGGTCTAAATCTGCGCTCGGACACGAAGCGTTCGTTTTCGTCTGCGTTCCCGCACAATTGTCGTTATGACCGAGAAAAACCGCCGCCAGACGATTGCCGCTTTGCGCATTCAGATAAGTTTTGATGTTGTTCGCTTGATTGACGAAATCCGAGAGCATTCGCGCGCCCGATTCGGCGTGATTCGGAAAAGCCGTGAAAATATCCGTCTGAAAATCGCATTCGACACGTTCGAGAAAACTATAAACATTTTCACTGCCCGCGCCGCACAAATTCGTGCCGTGCGTGTCGGACGTAAGCCAGTTATACGTTTCCTGATCGCCGTTTGTGCAGGGCGCGCCGCTCGCGTTAAAGCCTTTTGAAATGCTGTCGCCCGCGACATCAATCGCCTGTATGCTCAGCTGCGCGTCTGCGCGCGTCGAAAAAACGAAGAGAAATCCGAGAATGCAAAGTACTGCGAAAAGCCTTCTGTTCATAACGTTGAGACTCCTTTTTTTGAATTTTAAAGTTTAATTTTAATCGGCGGCGAACCAGCCGAAAATTTTCTTAGCGCGAAATCTATTTTTCTGCCCTTTTCGCAAAAAGTCAACGAATTACGCGGAGTTTTTGAAGATTCGGAAAATCAATTCACGCGCCAAACCGTTTTTGCACAAACGGTTCGATGTCGCTTATAATTTAGCCATCTGATATTGAGAAAATTATTGCGCTCGATTTAATTTAGTCAAAAAAGCGCGGAGGATTTAATTTTGCCAAAGACTGCAACCCGACAAGCGACATCGAATACCAGTAAAAACGGACACGGCGACAAAAGCAAGATCGCCGGAAAAACGGTCAAAGCCGAAAATGGCGTAACCGATACGGTCAACCCGAAAATCGCCACAGCCGAACATCTCGACCGAAAAAAATCGCAGAAAGACGCGCTGAAAAATCTAGACAAAACGCTGCTCAGAGAGATGCTTTACCAGATGGTTCTCGGTCGCGTCTTCGAGCAGAAATGCGCCGAAGTTTACCGCATCGGAAAAATCGGCGGCTTTTGCCATCTGTATATCGGACAGGAAGCCGTCGGTGTCGGCACGATTTTGGCGACCGACCGCGCGAAGGATTTCTATATTACTTCCTACCGCGACCACGTGCAGGCAATGATCGCCGGCATCGCGCCCGAAGCGGTGCTGGCGGAGCTTTACGGCAAAGCGGGCGGCAACGTCGGCGGCAAAGGCGGCTCGATGCATATGTTCTCGAAAGAGCATAATTTCTATGGCGGACACGGCATCGTCGGCGGGCAAATCGGAGTCGGTACGGGAATGGCTTACGCGCAAAAATACAAAAATACGGGCGGCGTAACTTTGTGTTATTTCGGCGAAGCGGCGGTCAATCAAGGCATTTTTCACGAATCGTTGAATATGGCGCAGCTTTGGAAATTGCCGATTATTTATATTTGCGAAAACAATCAATACGGAATGGGAACGTCGCAAAAACGGGCGATGAGCATTGCAAGCATCGCCAAAAAAGCCGAAGGCTATGATATGGCGAACGAATTCGTGGACGGAATGGACGTTCTCGCCGTGCGCGAAGCGACGACAAGAGCTTTAGAACGCGCCCGAAAAGACAGCTTGCCGACGCTTTTGGAGATTCGCTGTTACCGTTATATGGGACATTCGATGTCCGATCCGGGCAAATATCGGACGACCGAAGAAATCAAAAAATATCAGCAGCGCGACCCGATTTTCCTTTTCAAAGAATCTCTGAAAGAAGCGAAAATTTTCGGCGACAAAGAATTCGAGGAAATCGAAAATCAGGCGAAGGAAGCGACCGACAAGGCGGTAAAATTTGCCGACGAAAGTCCGTTTCCCGATGAAGGCGAATTATTTACCGGCATTTTCGCTTAAATTAAAATGCCTTGTATCAGCCAATTTTTCGGCATTGTTATTTATATGTATTATAACGACCACGCGCCTCCACATTTTCACGCGAAATACGGCGACGATGAAGCGTTATATGAAATAGAAACTTTGCGAATCTATGCCGGAAGTCTCGCGCGGCGGGCACATAATCTCGTTATCGAATGGGCTGATTCAAATCGCGCGGAGTTAGTGGCGGATTGGGAAAGAGCGAGACGAGGTGAGCCTTTAATAAATATAAAGCCGCTTGAATAATGATGAAATTGGTAAGAATTAAATCAATCGAGCCTGTCCGCGATTTTATTGTCTCGGTGACTTTTGCAGATGAAACCGAACGCGAAATCAATCTCGAACCGTATTTATACGGAAAGGTTTTTGAAGAAATACGTCGCAATCCGAATGTTTTTCAAGCGATGAAAATAGACGAAAGAATGGGAACAATCGTTTGGGAAAACGGTGCGGACATTGACCCGGACGTGCTTTATCACAATTTAAAACCGGCTCGGGCGGAAGAAAAAGAGATGAAATTAACAAAATAGTTTATGGCAGAAATGACAATCCGCGACGCGCTGAACGCCGCGTTGCGCGAAGAATTAATCAGAGACGAAAACGTTTTTATCATCGGCGAAGAAGTCGCCGAATACGACGGCGCGTATAAAGTGACGCGCGGACTTTGGAAGGAATTCGGCGATAAACGCGTTGTTGATTCGCCGATTACCGAACTCGGTTTCGCCGGTCTGGGCGTTGGCGCGGCGATGGCGGGCTTGCGTCCAATCGTCGAATTTATGACGTGGAATTTTTCGATTCTCGCGGCTGACCAGATTATCAACCACGCGGCGAAAATGCTTTATATGTCGAACGGACAATTTAACATTCCAATCGTTTTTCGCGGTCCGAACGGTTCGGCTTATCAAGTTTCGAGCCAGCATTCGCAGGCACTCGAAGCGTTTTACGCGAATTTTCCCGGCTTAAAAGTCGTGATGCCTTCGACCGCGGCGGACGCGAAAGGGCTTTTGAAATCATCAATCCGCGACAATAATCCGGTGATTTTTATGGAACAGGAAACGATGTATGGAATGAAGGGCGAAGTGCCGGACGACGAAGATTTTACGATTCCGCTCGGTGTCGCCGATGTCAAACGCGAAGGAACCGACTGCACCATCGTCGCGCGTTCGTTCACCGTTCCGCAGGCTTTGAAAGCCGCCGAACAAATTCAAAACGAGTTTGATGTGTCGGTCGAAGTCGTTGATCCGCGAACAATTAAGCCGCTCGACATTGAAACGATTGTCCAGTCCGTGAAAAAGACTAATCGTCTGGTTATCGCCGAAGAATCGCATTCGTTCGCGTCGGTCGGCGCGGAAATTTCGCATCAGGTTATGGAACACGCCTTCGATTATTTAGACGCGCCCGTCAAGCGCATTTCGACCGCCGAAGCTCCGATGCCGTATGCCCGAAATCTGGAAGTCGCCGCGCTGCCGAGCGTCGAAAAAATCGTCGCGGCGGTTAAGGAAGTTTGTTACTTATAAATAATTATAATGCATAAAGGAATCACGCGTATCGAAAATTATAAACGACGAGCCGACGGCTGGTGGGTGCGCTTGCAGAGTCGCGGTAAGCGTTTCTCAAAGTTTTTCAAAGATTCGGATTACGCCAACGAAGAAGCCGCGCTTGAATCGGCGCGGAAACATCGCCGCCGCTTGCTGCGCGAAAATCCGCAAATGAGTCGTTTGGAAAACGCCGAACGACAAACCGCGAAAACCGGCGAAATTATCGGCGTGCGGCGACTTGTTAAATCGAGATTCGGCTCCGAACACGCCGTTTGGGAAGCGCGCTGGAGTCCGAAAAAATACGAACGGCGCGTGAGGACATTCGGCGTGGAAAAATACGGCGAAGAAGAAGCCAAGCGGCTGGCGATAGAAGCGAGACTGTATGGCTTGGCGAAAATGAGCAAGAAATAATATTTTTTTAGAGCGGAATAATTTTATATGGCGAACACAATCATAATGCCCAAACTTTCTCCGACAATGGAGGAAGGACAAATTTCACGTTGGCTGAAAAAAGAAGGCGACGCAATCGAAGCGAACGAAGCGATTGCCGAAGTTGACACCGACAAGGCGACGATGGAAGTTACGTCGCTTGATGCCGGAACGCTTTTGAAAATCGTCATCGGCGACGGCGCGAACGCGCGCCTTGGCGAAACCATCGGCATTATCGGCGAAAAGGGCGAAGATTTTTCCGCGCTGCTGAACGGCGCGTCAACCAACGGCGACGGGGCGAAACAGGGCGAGCAGAAACTGCCCGAACAAAAGGACAAACCCGCGCAAGGCAAAGCGGAAACTCCGAACGAAAAACCGAAAGAAGAATCAAAATCAACCGCCCCGACAAACGGTTCGGCGCAAAAAAACGTCGCCGAAACCGAAGGACGCAGTTACGACACCGAACGTCCCGGCGCGGAAGAAGATGCTCTGGCAAATCCAAAATCCAAAACCCAAAATCCAAATTCCGAAAACGGCAGAATGATCGTCTCGCCGATTGCGGCGCGAATGGCGGCGGAAAATAACGTTGATTTAAAAGCGATCAAAGGTTCGGGTCCGAACGGTCGGATTATCAAGCGCGACGTGGAATCGGCTCTCGCCGGAGTTCAAAGTTCAAATCTTAAAGTTCAAAGTTCGGAAGCCGCGCCGAGTTTTTCGGCTTCGTCGGTTCAAGGCGCAAGCGCGTTCCGTGAAGAAAACACTTCAAAAATGCGGCAGGTGATCGCTTCGCGGCTTGCCGAATCAATCGGACCGATTCCGACGTTTTATTTGACCATCGAAATCGAAATGGACAACGCGCTCGAATTTCGCAAACAAATTAACGCGACGCTTAAAGAAGACGAAAAAGTTTCGGTCAATGACGTGATTGTAAAAGTCGCGGCGCAGTCGCTGACCAGACACGCCTGGGTTAATTCGTCGTATCAGGACAAAACGGTGCGCTTTTACGAAGATGCGGACATCGGCGTTGCCGTAGCGGTCGAAGACGGTTTGATAACTCCCGTCGTGCGGTCGGCGAACCGTAAAGGCATCGCGGAAATTTCGCGTGAAATCAAAGAAATGGCGGCGCGCGCGCGCGAGAAAAAATTGCAGCCCGAAGAATATACCGGCGCGACGTTTTCGATTTCCAATCTCGGAATGTTCGGCATCAGGGAATTCACGGCGATCATCAATCCGCCCGAAGCCGCGATCATCGCCGTCGGCGCGTCAACGCCGCTGCCGGTCGTCCGCGACGGCGAAATCGTCGTCAAAAATATGATGAACGTCACGATGTCCTGCGACCACCGCGCAATTGACGGCGCGACCGGCGCAAAGTTTTTGCAGACGTTCAAACAAATGCTCGAAAATCCGATTTTGATGTTAATGTAGCGAACAGTGAAAAATTAAGCGTGGAAAACTAAGAGTTTTTTTAATAAGGACAGTGTTTGAAATTTTTGCGTTTCAAACGCTGTCCTCAATTTTTGCTGTTTGGCGCGAGTTTATTTGAACGTATAAATCAAAATCCCGCGTAATCTGACCGGCTTGCCGTCAATTTTCATTTCTTTGAATTTCGCTTCTTTTGCCAGCGCGACGGCTCTCTCCGTTAGCAAAGGATGACCGGAGACGACTTCGGCAGTTTGGACTTTGCCGTTTTCGTCAATGAAAACCGCGATTTTCACTTCGCCTTTGATGCTCGAAGCGATGACCAGAGGGCTGATCGTTTTGTCGTTCAGCTTGTCGTCAACGATTGTTTTCGGTTCGGTCAAAGGATCAATCGGAATGGCGACGACGCGGAAGCCTTTGCCTTCATACGCCGAATCGGAAACAATGTCGTCCCGGCGGCTGCTTCGCAATTCTTCGTAGGATTGTCCCCAACCGCCGCCTTTGACGACGCGCGAATTTTCCGGTCCGTAGTCCTTATTCGCCGCGCTTTCATCGCCGGCATTTCTGAAATCTATGCGATACACGTCGTCGCATATCTCCCAGACGTTGCCGCTCATATCGTATAGACCGAAAGCGTTCGGCAGATATGAGCCGACTTTGGCGATGGACGATTGGGCGTTGTGCGCGTAAAACTGCCAGTTTATTTTGTCTTTATCTTCGCCCCAATAATATTTCGTCGTGGTCGTCGCCCGCGCCGCGTATTCCCACTCGGCTTCCGACGGCAGGCGATAGCGATAGCCGTCGTTTTTTTCGTTCAGTTTTTTGATAAACGTCTGCGCGTTGTTCCAGGAGATATTATCAATCGGACAATCGTCGCCGCAGGCGGGAAAGCTGCTCGGATTTTTGCCCATCAGCACTTTCCACTGCCCCTGCGTAACCTCGAATTTGCCTAAATAAAATTCGTTTTTTATGCGGACGAAGCGCGGCAAAGTTCCTTCTCTCGAAGCGAGTCCGCCCGCCGAATTGACTTCGCTTTGATCCAAGCCCATTGTAAATTCGCCCGCCGGAATCAAGACGAATTCCATTCCAATCGAATTTTTTACTTCAATCGGTTGGTCTAATTTCAAATCCTTCTGAATCAAACCATACATCGGCATTTGATTTCGGCGGACGGCTTCGATCAGCGCGTTGTTCGCGCCCCACGCGCGAAGTTTCTTTTCATTTTCGGCGGTCAGCCAGAAGGTGATTTTGCGGGCGTTTACGCCTTCGATCAGCAGCGCGTTTTTGTTGGCGGCGGTCGTTTTCGTCGAGCGTAAGGCTTTTTCGACGACGCTCAAATTAAGCGGTCTCTTCGCTTCTTCGTCGGCTTGCGCCGTCGCGCTGCGAACGGCGAAAAACGCCGTCGAAAATATCACTATAATCAATGCCGAAAACAATTTGCCGCCGTTATTTTTTGAGTTTGTAAATTTCATCTTTGCGTTTCACGATATTTGACGACTCGTTTATTTATTATCAATCAAATCGTCAAGAGTAACCTTCCTTTTATTCGTTTGATTTTGCTTCGGCGCGTCTTTTTTCGGCGCGGCATCGTTTTTGGGGGCGGTCGTTTTTTTTATCGGCGGCGGTTTGTCCGCTTCCGCTTCCGATTTTTTTTGCTCGCCCGCTTTTTCAGCCGGTCTTTCGGGCGACATCTCGACGGTCGAAGATTTTGTGTTCGCATCATTTGCCGCGCCGTTGTCGGCATTCGTTTCGACGACGGCGCGGTTAAAATTAGATTCGTTTCGATTCGCGCCGCCGACGGCGGACGAGCGCGAAAATGTGAAAATTAAAAACGCGCCCGCCAAAATAATCGCCGCGCCCAAACCGAGCAAGGCGAATGTTTTTTTGCTTCCCGCATCGCTTCGGCGTTTAAACTCGGCGGCGTTCATTTGTTCGCTGAGCGGCAGAGTTTCCAATAAATGCATTTCCGCGGCTTTACCGTTCGTTTGCTCTTTTTTCGCATCAGCCGAATCAACGGTTTCCACTTCGCCGTCCGCCGGTTCGAGATGCTGCGTATATAACGCCCGCATCAGTTCTTCGCGCATTTCTCTTGCCGAGGAAAATCTATCGGCGACGTTTTTCGACAAAGCCTTTTTGACGACGCGGTGAAAGCTCTGCGGAATGTCGGCGGGCAGCGGACGCGGTTCTTTCGTCACGATTTCGTAAATCAGACCGGGAATCGTGTCCGCTGCATACGGCGTTCGCCCGCTCAACATTTCAAACAGCATCACGCCCGCCGACCAAATATCTATCTGCGGCACGGGCTTGATGCGCTCGAACGATTCGGGCGACATATAAAGCGGCGAACCGGCGGTGTTCGTTCCGGCGGAAATTTCCAGCGAATTGTTTTCGACGATTCTCGACACGCCGAAATCGGCGATGCACGGAATATCGCCTTTGAGCAAAACATTTTCCGGCTTTAAATCGCGGTGAATGATATTCTGCGCGTGCAGATGCGTCAAACCGTCGAGAATGCCGCCCATTATTTCGACGCATTTTTCCAGGCTCGCAATTTTTCCGCCCTGCGTCCGCAGCCATTGCCGCAGAGAACCGTTGTTGGCATATTCGCTGACGATGACGAACGCGTTTTCGTAAACGAATCCGTCCTGCACGGAGATAATATTTTTATGACCGCTCGCGTCAATCCACGTATTTATTTCGCGCTTGACGGTTTCGTAATCGGAAACGCCGCCTGCGTCGCCGGAAATAAACTTCAGCGCGAACGGAACTTTTTTATCAGCGATTTCGATTTTCTTCTCCGCCAGCCAGACTTCGCCGAAACCGCCTTTGCCGAGAAATCGCTTGAGCGTATAATCTTTAATTTCCAGATTTTCCTTCAGCATATTTTACGAGTTTGGTCTTTCGGGTTACATTATAGCGAAAATTCGCCGTGATTTATCTTTTGACGCTCGAGATTCTGGAGTTTTGCAAAACTACCGTCGCCGGAAAATTCTTTTAGAATTGCCAAAACTAACAAATCAGCCGCCGATTTGTTAGCATCTAGCTTTATTTCAAAATGGAAGATTTCCCCGTCGAGCCGAAGGAAACGTTTGCGCCGCATTTGGCTTTGATCCTTGTGCAGTTTTTTTTCGGTTCGGCGACCGTGTTGGGAAAAATCGCGCTCGCCGCGTTTCCGCCGTTGGCGATTGTCGGGTTCCGCGTGGCGGGCGCGGCATCAGCCTTTTATGTTCTACAACGCACGCGCGGTTCCTTACGGCTCGACGAGCGAAAGCATTATTTATATTTCGCGCTGTTCGCCTGTGTCGGCGTGGTGTTCAATCAGCTTTTATTTTTCAAAGGATTATCTTTGACGACCGCGACGAATGCTTCTCTGCTCGCGGTGATGATTCCGGTTTTTACGATTTTGGTCAGTATTATCATCGGCAACGACCGTCTCACTTTGTTGAAAATCGCCGGCACGATTTTGGCAGGCGGCGGCGTGATTTATCTGATTGATCCGCTGAACGCGAGCTTCTCTTCGGCGACGACGCAGGGCAATGTGCTGGTGATTCTCAACAGCATTTGCTACGCGACGTATGTCGCCGCGTCGAAGCGTCTGATTACGCATTACGGCGCGTTAAAGTCTATCGCGTGGCTGTTTATGCTCGCTTCGATGGTCAACGTTCCAATCGGTTTGCTTTCGCTTTCAACGGTTGATGTTTGGCGGATAAATTCGGGCGCGTGGCTCGCGCTTGCGGCGGTCGTCGTTTTTCCGACGATTCTCGCATATTATTGGAACGCCTGGGCTTTGGCGCGCGTCGAACCGTCAATCGTCGCCGTTTACACATATTTGCAGCCGCTGATCGGCGCGATTCTGGCGATTTTCATTCTGGGCGAAGCGTGGAAGCCGCGCATTTTCGCGGCGATGATTTTGATTTTCGCGGGCGTTTTTCTCGTTACACGCCGCCGGAAACGCGAAGTTATTTCCAAATTATAATCAATGTTTTGTTATAATCTCTGACACGAGGAAAACATTTATGAGCGCATCAACCGTTTTACGACAACAACCGATTGTAACGAGCGAAGATTACATCAATTCACTGCGAAATCGAAAATTAAAAGTTTATTTGTTCGGCGAATTAATCGAAGATATTGTCGAACATCCAATGATTCGACCGAGCATCAACGCCGTCGCCGAGACTTATGATTTGGCGATGCGCGAACCCGATTTAGCGTCGGCGACTTCGCATCTGACGGGCGCGAAAATCAATCGTTTTTTGAATATCGCAATGACGCGCGACGACGTGGTTTTACAGAACAAAATGCAGCGTCGCTTAGGACAATTAACCGGAACTTGTTTTCAACGCTGCGTCGGAATGGACGCGCTCAATTCCTTATATTCGACGACGTTTGAAATTGACCGAACATATCAAACCGAATATCACGCCAAACTCAAAAAATTTATCGAACAAGCCCAAACAAACAATCTCGTCATCGGCGGCGCGATGACCGACGTGAAAGGCGACAGAAGTCTCGCGCCGCACGAACAAGCCGACCCCGATTTATTCGTTCGCATTACGCGTCGAACCGACGAAGGCGTTTATGTTTCCGGCGCAAAAGCGCATCAAACCGGCTGTTTAAATTCGCACTGGCTGATCGTTATGCCGACGATTCGCCTGACCGAAAAAGATAGAGACTACGCGATTGTAGGCGCGATTCCGGTTGACGCGGAAGGCATTACA
This sequence comes from uncultured Pyrinomonadaceae bacterium, assembly GCA_964237235.1. Classification (GTDB taxonomy): domain Bacteria; phylum Acidobacteriota; class Blastocatellia; order Pyrinomonadales; family Pyrinomonadaceae. The sequence continues at coordinate 118,336 of CAXSGY010000012.1, read as the reverse complement.
TATATTTACGGTCGCCAATCGTGCGACACGCGAGCGATGGAAGGCGGCACGATTGACACCGGAAATAACAATTTCGGCGGGCAGGAAGCGATGGTCATTCTCGAAGAGGTTTTTATTCCGAACGAGCTTATTTTTATGAACGGCGAACACGATTTCGCGTCAATGCTGATCGAAAGATTTACCTGTTATCATCGCCGCAGCTACGTCTGCAAAAGCGGTGTCGGCGATGTCTTAATCGGCGCGGCGGCGCAAATCGCCGATTACAACGGCGTGGAAAAAGTTTCGCACATCAAAGACAAATTGGTTGAAATGACGCACCTCAACGAAACGATCTACGCCACCGGAATCGCGTCTTCATATCAATCGAAACCGACCGACTCGGGCGCATTTATCAACGACGATATGATCGCCAACGTCTGCAAACACCACGTCACGAAAATGCCTTACGAAATCGGACGACTGGCACAGGATTTAGCCGGCGGAATGGTCGTTACGATGCCGTCCGAACAAGATTTCCGCAGCGAAGAGGTCGGGCATCTGCTGGAAAAATATTTGAAAGGACGCGCCGACGTTTCGACCGAAAACCGGATGCGAATCCTGCGCCTCATCGAAAATATGACGCTCGGCAGAAACGCCGTCGGCTATCTGACCGAATCAATGCACGGCGCAGGCTCGCCGCAAGCCCAGCGCATCCAAATCGCCCGCCAGATGCAAATCGAATTCAAGAAAAACCTGGCGCGCGAGCTGGCGGGCATTGACGAGCGCAAACGTGAACAATTAACGAGCGAGATTACTGGTTACTTTGGAAAGGTTTTTGATACAAACATCTAAAATTATGAAAACAAAATTTGTCTTTCTTTCGATGATTTTAATTTTACTTGCGACGGGCGTTTTCGCGCAGAAACAGGACGCGACAATGACCGTTCAGGCGTTTTATAAATTTCATCTTTCGCGTTCGGGCGCGTTCAAATCAAGCGAAGTCAAAGCCTTTCAGAAATATTTTTCCGACGATTTGAATAAACTTTTTCAAAACGAATTACAGCGCGAAAAAGAATATTTGAAGAAAAACCCGACCGACAAACCGCACTTCGGCGACGGCTTTCCGTTTCAGCCGTATGAGGAATGCGACGCGGCGGGAAAGCCCTTCAAAAACACGTATCAAATCGGCGCGGCGACGATTAAAAACGAACGGGCGACGGTCGAGGTCAAATTTTACCAGCCGAAACAATGCGGCGGCGCGTTGATTGACACATACAAAGTCGAACTCGTCAAAGTCAAAAACAACTGGCTGATTGACGATTGGCTTTATTCGGACGCGAAAACTTTGACCGAAGATTTGAAGCGCACGGAATACTAAATTTTTTCGATTGATTAAACTGCAATGACCACTAAAATCCCGCGCGACAAAGAGAATGATTACACGCGTTCGGCTGCCGAAGCCAGACGCAAATTCATTAATGAACAAACGAACGCCGACTTGTATCACGTCGGGCAATTTTCGTTCGAGCCGGACGTTTTGCGCGGCAATATCGAAAATTTTATCGGTGTCGCACAGGTTCCGATTGGTTTAGCCGGACCGCTTTTAATCAACGGCGAACACGCGCGCGGCGAATTTTTCGTGCCGCTGGCGACGACCGAAGGAACACTCGTCGCCTCGTATAATCGCGGAATGAAATTGCTGCGCGAAGCGGGCGGCGTGACGACGACGATTGTTGACGACGCGATGCAGCGCGCGCCGGTTTTCGTTTTTCCGTCGGCGCGCGAAGCCAAAGAATTCGGCAAATGGATCAAAGCGCGGTTTGAAGACATCAAAGCGAAAGCCGCCACGACGACCAGCGTCGGCGAGCTGCGGAACATACAACAATTTCCGGCGGGTCGTTTCCTTTACCTGCGCTTTAACTTTACGACCGGCGATGCAGCCGGGCAGAATATGGTCGGCAAAGCGACGAAAGCCGCCTGCGACTGGATCAAATGGGTTTACCCGGACATCGAACGCTACCAGCTCGAAGGCAGTTTCGCGACCGATAAAAAAACTTCTTTCGTCAACACATTGCACACGCGCGGCAAAAAAGTCATCGCCGAAGCGACGATTCCCGCCGGTAAATTACAGGAAATAATGCGCGTTTCGGTCGAACAGATTTTTGAAGCGCGGCTCGCTTCGCAGCTCGGCGGCTTTTTGGCGGGCGTAAACAACAACGGAGCGCATTCGGCAAACGGCATCGCCGCGATGTTTATCGCCTGCGGACAAGACGCGGCGAACGTCGCCGAATGTTCGGCGGCGGCGGTTTACGCGGAAATCACGAAATCGGGCGATTATTATTTTTCAATCACGCTTCCGTCTTTAATTGTCGCCACGCACGGCGGCGGAACGAATCTGCCGACCCAGCGCGAATGTCTCAAATTACTGGGCTGTTTCGGCACGGGCAAAGCGAAAAAATTCGCCGAGATCGTCGCCGCGACCGTTCTGTGCGGCGAGCTTTCCCTCGGAACGGCGGTCATCGCCGACGAATGGGTTTCGTCGCACGAACAGCTCGGTCGAAATCGGTAAAAAATGTAGGGGCGACGGCTTGTCCTCGCCCGCTTACGTGGATATTTCCAACGTGAACGGGCGAGGACAAGCCGTCGCCCCTACATTTTCAAATATATATGAACAAAAAATCCGCTGTTTGGTATGCACTCTTTGTTCTCTTTTTAATCAACACGCTGAATTTTTTCGACCGCCAGATTTTGGGCGCGGTCGGCGAACCGATTCGCCGGGAATTCGGATTGAGCGATGCCGCGCTCGGCGGTTTGGGAACGGCTTTTACGATTCTTTATGCCTTCGTCGGCATTCCGTTCGGACGGTTGGCGGATAAATTCGGGCGGAAAAAGATTTTGTCAGTCGGCGTTTTCGTTTGGAGTTTGCTGACCGCCGGTTCGGGTTTGGCGAACGGTTTCTGGCAGATTTTTGCCCTGCGGCTCGGTGTCGGGGTCGGCGAAGCGTCGTGCGCTCCGGCGGCTTCATCGCTCATCGGCGATTTGTTTCCCGCCGAACGCCGCGCCAAAGCTCTCTCGATTTTTATGCTCGGACTTCCCTTCGGCATCGCTCTGAGCTTCGCCGTCAGCGGCACGATTGCGAAAATATACGGCTGGCGTTGGGCGTTTTTCGTCGCGGGCGTTCCGGGTATTTTGTGCGCGGTTGCCGTTTTGTTTATCAAAGAACCGCAACGCGGCGCGGCGGAAACCGGCGACATCGGCGAAAAAACGCGCGCCGGTTCGCCATATAAATTAATTCTCAAATCGCCGACAATGCGTCTTTTAATTCTCTCCGGCGCGGTTCACAATTTTAATCTTTACGCTCTGGGCGCGTTTATCACGCCGTTTTTGATGCGCTTTCACGGGCTTGATATTCAAAATGCTAATTTCGCGGCGACGGTAATCTACGGCGCGATGGGCGCGCCCGCGCTTCTTTTGAGCGGATTCATCGGCGGCGCGGCGCGGCGGAAAAGCGCGAACGCGCCGCTTTTGGTGACGGTCGCCGCCATCGCGCTTTCGATTCCACTTTTATTTTTCGCCCTTCAAACCGTCGCCGGAAACATCGCTTCGTTTCTGATTTTGATGGGCGCGGGTTACGGGCTGATGTGTTTTTATTACGCGCTTGTTTACGCGACGATTCAGGAAACGGTCGAACCGGCTCTGCGCGGCACGGCGATGTCCGTATATTTTTTTGCGATGTATGTTCTGGGCGCGTCAATCGGACCGTATGCGACCGGCGTTTTGAGCGATTTTTTCACGAAACGGGCGGCGAACTTAGCCGGAATCAACGATTTTTCGTCCGCCGCGCTCGAGCCGTTTCGCGCGGAAGGATTGCATTCGGCGATGTATCTGATACCGATTTTGAGCGTCGCGCTCGCGCTGATTTTATATGCCGCTTCGCGCACGGTTGCAAAGGAAATCAACGATTTGCAAAGCTGGATAAAGGCTTCGGCGAACGACGAATTATGATAAAATAATTCACGAATTTTTAATAAAAAATATACTGAGAGAAATTTATTTATGACACCGGAAATCAAAGAATCAATTTCAAAAGCGGCAAACGAAAAAGCGCGTTGGGAAGCGGAAACGCTGCAAAAAGTTTTAGACAAAACCGCCGAACGCAAAATGTCGTTTGAAGGCGTTTCGCTCGAGCCGGTCGAACGGCTTTACACCGAATCGGACGCGGAAAATTTGGAAGTCGGTTTTCCCGGTGAATTTCCATATAAACGCGGCATTCACCCGACCGGCTATCGCGGCAAGCTCTGGACGATGCGTCAGTTCGCGGGGTTTTCTTCGCCTGAAAAAACCAACGAGCGTTTCAAATATCTGATGGCGCAGGGGCAGACCGGACTTTCGACCGCCTATGATTTGCCCGCGCTGATGGGCTTGGACGCGGATTCGCCTTTGTCTGAGGGCGAAGTCGGCAAATGCGGCGTGGCGGTTTCGAGCTTCGCCGATTTTGAGGTTTTGTTTGACGGAATAAATTTGGAAGATGTCACGGTTTCGCAGACGATTAACGCGCCCGCGTGGATTTTTCTCGCGTTTTACGTCGCGCTCGCCGAAAAACAGGGCTGCGATTTGCGGAAAATTTCCGGCACTTTGCAGAACGACATTTTGAAGGAATATATCGCCCAAAAAGAATGGGTTTATCCAATCAAACCGGCGATGAAATTGGTGATTGACACATTTGAATTTTCCGCCGAACATCTGCCGAAATACAATCCGATTTCGGTCAGCGGTTATCACATCCGCGAAGCCGGTGCGACCGCTCTGCAGGAACTCGCGTTCACTCTGCGCGACGGCGTAGAATACGTTAAATACGGCATTGACAGAGGTTTGGACATTGACGAATTTGTGCCGCGCATCTCGTTTTTCTTTAATTCGCACAACGATTTTTTCGAGGAAATCGCCAAATTCCGCGCCGCAAGAGTCGTCTGGGCGAAAACGATGAAGGAGCGTTTCGGCGCGAAAAATCCGCGCACGATGCAGATGCGTTTTCACACGCAAACCGCCGGAGTTTCTTTAACTTCGCAACAGCCTTTAAACAATATCGCCAGAGTTGCGATTCAGGCACTCGCCGGAGTTTTGGGCGGAACGCAAAGTTTGCACACCGACGCATACGACGAAGCCCTTGCGCTGCCGACCGACCAAGCCGCGCTAATCGCTCTGCGAACGCAGCAAATCATCGCCGATGAAACCGGCGCGGCGAACACGGTTGACCCGCTCGGCGGCTCGTATTACGTCGAATCTTTGACGCAGAAAATGATTGACGGCTGCTTCGATTATTTCGATAAAATAGACGGCTTCGGCGGAATGGTCGAAGCCGTCGAAGCCGGTTTCCCGCAGCGCGAAATTCAGGAATCCGCCTATCAATATCAAAAAGCCGTCGAACGCCGCGAACAAACTATCGTCGGTGTCAACAAATATCAGATGGAAACCGAACTGCACAAAACCGACATTTTGCAAATTGACGAAACCGTCCGCGCTCATCAATTAGAAAGGCTCGAACAAACCAAAACAAAACGCGACAACGGCGCGGTGGCAAATGTTTTGGAGAAACTGAAAAAAGGCGCGAAGGCAAACGAAAATCTGATGCCCGCGACGGTCGAAGCGGTCAAAGCCTACGCGACGGTCGAAGAAATCTGCACGGCTTTGCGCGATGTTTACGGAATTTATGAAGAACCTGCTTTTTAGGAGATTTCTTAAAGATGGTTGGAAAATCACTAATGAAACCAACATTCTTTCCGACACAATCCGATTTTCGCCGCTGGCTCGAGGAAAATCACGAGACGGCGACGGAGATTTTTGTCGGTTATTACAATGTCAAATCAGGTAAAACCGGGATGACCTGGAGCGAATCGGTTGATCAAGCGTTGTGTTTCGGCTGGATTGACGGCGTGCGGCGGAATATTGACGGGGAAAGTTACTGTAACCGTTTTACGCCGCGCAAGGCAAGCTCGAATTGGAGCGCGGTGAATATTGCGAAGGTTGCGGAATTAACGAAAAAAGGCTTGATGAAACCGGCAGGCATCGCGGCGTTTGAAAAGCGTCGGCAAGAAAAATCGGCGATTTACGCGTATGAAAATGAATTGAAATGTTTTTCTGAAGAGTTTGAAAAATGTCTCAAAGCGAACGTAAAGGCTTGGGAATATTTTGAAGCGCAGGCGAATTGGTATCGGAAACAAATGATAAACTGGGTGATGTCCGCCAAACAGGAAAAAACGAGAGAAAACCGATTTGAGAAATTGCTGGCGGCGAGCGCGGACGGGAAAAGGCTTTAGATTTGGCGGCGAATAATTTTGAGATTGAGATAATTATTTCGGACGGCGACAAACGGGCATCAAACGCGGAGATTGGGCGAGTTGAACGCTGAAAAGCAGGAAACTCTGTTCGCGAACACGCGAAAAAACACTAAACTGATTTTTATTGCTGATTCCGTCGTATCCTTCTAATGTTTTTTGGGGACGGAAATACACTAAAATTAATCGTTCAAATAGCTTTTAAGAGACGTTTTTCATCGAGGAGAAAATTATGAAAAGACTGTTGATTTTGATGATTTGTTTGTTCGTTTTGAGCGGCGCGGCATTTGCTCAGAGCAATAATTGGAAACAAATGCCCGGCGCGGCGAATGACATTGCGGCGGGCGCGGACGGCTCAATTTGGATTGTCGGGACGGACAATCAGCCGGGCGGTTACGGCGTTTACCAATGGCGCAACAACAATTGGCAACCGGTTGACGGCGGCGCGCTGAATATTGCCGTTGACCGCAGCGGAAATGCGTGGGCGGTTAATTCGAGCAGCGAGATTTATCAGCGGCGCGGAAACTCCTGGAATCGAATGCCCGGCGCGGCAAGAGACATCGCGGCGGGCGCGGACGGTTCGGTTTGGATTATCGGCGCGGGCGCGCAGGGCGATTCGAGTATTTATAAATGGAGCGGCAAAGATTGGTCGCGCGTTGACGGCGGCGCGGCGAATCGCATCGCCGTTGACCGCGGCGGCAACGTCTGGATCGTTAATTCGAGCGGCACGATTTATCAAAGGCGCGGCAAAAATTGGAATCAGATGCCCGGCGCGGCGACCGATATTGCGACGGGCGCGGACGGTTCGGTCTGGATTGTCGGGACGGATTCGACGGGCGGCGGTTACGGCATTTATAAATGGAGCGGCAGAGATTGGACGCGCACCGACGGCGCGGCAAGGCAGATTGCGATTGATCGAAACGGCAATCCGTGGGTTATCAACGCGTCGAGCGAAATTTATCAGGGCAACTCGAACGCGAACGGCGGCGGAACCGGCGGCGCATGGCAGCCTTTGCCGGGAATGGCGACTGACATCGCGGGCGGCGCGGACGGTTCGGTCTGGATCGTCGGCACCGACCGGCAAACCGGCGGCTACGGCATTTATCGTTGGAACGGCAGCGATTGGGCGCGGACCGACGGCGCGGCGCGCAAAATTGCCGTGGATAAAAACGGCGATCCGTGGGTGATCAACGAAAAGAGCGAGATTTATCAAAGAAGAAACAACGTCTGGAATCCGGTGAACGGAACGGCGACTGACATCGCGGCGGGCGCGGACAGTTCGGTTTGGATGATCGGCGCAGACCGTCAGAACGGCAATTCGGGAATTTACCGACGGCGCGGCAACGATTGGTCGCGCATAGACGGCGATGCGCGGCGCGTGGCGGCAGATCGCAAAGGCAACGTCTGGATGATTAACGCGAATAATGAAATTTATCAGCGGCGCGGAAATTCGTGGAGCCGGATGCCGGGCGCGGCAAGAGACATCGCGGCGGGCGCGGACGGTTCGGTCTGGATTATCGGCACCGACGTGCAGGGCGACGGTTACGGCATTTACAAATGGAACGATAAAGATTGGACGCGCGTGGACGGCGCGGCGAACCGCATCGCCGTTGACCGCGACGGCAATCCGTGGGTCGTCAATTCAAAAGGCAATATCTTTGTCAGAAGATAAATTGATTTTTAACCAGGCAGCGAACGAAACCGGCTTTTGATTTTTGCGAAAGCCGGTTTCATTATTTTCGGGCGAAGATTTATTATTTTTTTTAGAAATCGAATGAAATTTATCAACAGCACAATCGAAGATTGCGGAGAGATTTTTCGGCTTTACGATCTGGCAATCGAATTTCAGAAAACGGTCTTCGATAAAGCGTGGCTGCCGTTGGACGAAGAATTTATTGCGAAGGAAATCGCGGAGAAAAGGCATTGGAAAATCGTTGTTGACGACCGAATCGCCGGTATTTTTTCAGTCGCTTTTGAAGACCCTTTGATCTGGAAGGAAAAAAGTCTCGACGCGGCGATTTATATTCATCGAATCGTGACCGATCCCGCATTTCGCGGGCAGCAATTCGTTCTGAAAATTACCGGATGGGCGAAAAATTATGCGAAAAGTATCGGTAAAGATTTTGTGCGAATGGACACTTGGGGCGATAATCAAAAATTGATTGATTATTATACGAATTGCGGTTTCGATTTTTTGGGAATGGTTATGCCCGACGAAATCGAAAAACTTCCGAAACATTACGAAGGAATTACGCTCGGCTTGTTTGAGCTAAAGCTCAATTAAAAGATGATAAAAATTGTCAGAACAGATTCGGACGACAAAGATTTTCGTGAACTCGTCGCGCAGCTCGACGAATATCTGGCGGTGATAGACGGCGCGGAACATTCATTTTACGCGCAATTTAACAAGCTGGATAAAATTCGCAACGCGGTCGTCGCCTTTGACGATGAAACGGCGGTCGGCTGCGGCGCGTTCAAGGAATACGAACCCGGCGTGGTGGAAATCAAACGAATGTTTGTCCGCAAGGAAAACCGCAGGGGTGGCGTTGCCAATTTCGTTTTAGCCGAACTCGAATCGTGGGCGAAAGAATTGCGATATGAAGAAGCCGTTCTTGAAACCGGAGCGCGGCAAATCGAAGCCGTCGCATTTTACAAAAAAAGCGGCTACGAATACATTCCTAATTACGGTCAATACGCGGGCGTTGAAAACAGCGTTTGTATGCGAAAAATTATTGCGTGAAAAATTGCTATGAAGAATAAATCCGAACGATTTTCAATTTTGAATAAAATTTTACTGGCGTTTCTTCTTTGTTTCGCGTCGGGAAATTCAGCGATTTTCGCGCAAGTAAAATTGGCGCGGCTTTTTTCCGATCACGTCGTTTTGCAGCGGCAAAAACCGATTCCCGTGTGGGGCTGGGCGAATCCGAACGAAACGGTTAAGGTTACGCTCGCCGGACAAATGCAAACCGCGCAAGCCAACGCGGGCGGCAAATGGACGGTCAAGTTTGCGCCGATGGAAGCGGGCGGACCGTTTGAATTAAAAGTTTCGGCGAAATCCGGCAACGTCGCGGCGAAAGACGTTTTAATCGGCGAAGTCTGGCTGTGTTCGGGACAATCGAATATGGAATGGACGGTGAAACAGGCAAAGAATTTCGACGCGGAAAAAAACGATGCCGAATATCCGCAGATTCGACAGTTTTACGTCGAACACGTCGTCGAGCCGCAGCCGCAAGCGGATTTGAAAAGCGGCGAATGGAAGGCGAGTTCAAAAGAGACGGTCGGCGATTTTACGGCAATCGGATTTTTCTACGCGCGCGAATTATACAAAAATCTGAAAATTCCAATCGGCTTGATTCATTCGTCTTGGGGCGGTTCGCAAATCGAGGGCTGGATCAGCAAGGAAGGAATGCTCTCGTCGGACGAGCTGAAAAATTACGGGCAGAATCTGCCGAAAAATTGGACGGAAGCCGACGCGCTTTTGGAGCGCAACGTGAAAAAAGTGACGCTCGGCGACGCAAGTATCAATCCGATCGCCGCCGACGAAAAAAAATATCTCGCGGCAAATTTCGATTTTTCAAAATGGCATTCGGGCAATCCGATGGGACAATGGGACTGGCAAGGCATCTGGGCGTGGCGCGGCAACGGTTTTTTTGCGAAAACGGTTGAAATTTCGGGGGATTTCGTCAATCAGGAAACGACGCTCGGACTCGCTGAAAGCAACAGCTACAACGAAATTTACATCAACGGAAAACAGATTTTCGTCGGAACCACGAAAGGAAAACGCGAGATTGCCGTGCCGAAAAACGTCTGGCGGGCGGGCGCGAATAATCTGTTGATAAAGATAAACAAAGCCATCGAGCCGGAATGGTTCGGACTCGGTTTTCAAGGTTCGGCGGACGACGTTTTTGTCGCCTCGAAAGATAAAAAAATTCCGCTTGCCGATAATAACTGGAAACTGATGCCCGCGTATAGCGAACCGCACGAATACGCGCATTCGAGCAACAATGCCGGGACGTTTATTTATAACGGAATGATCGCGCCGCTCGTGCCGTTTGCGATGCGCGGCGCGCTCTGGTATCAGGGCGAAACGAACGCCGGTCGCGCTTTTCAGTATCGCCAAACTTTTCCGCTTTTGATCGAAGACTGGCGCGAGAAATGGAACGACGATTTTTATTTTTACTTCGTACAGTTGTCGAGTTACGGCGCGAACCAAAACAGTAACGCGGGCAGCTGGTGGGCGGAATTGCGCGAGGCGCAAACGCTTGCCCTGAGCGTGCCGAAAACCGGAATGGCGGTGACCACCGACATCGGCAATCCGAAGGACATACACCCGACGAATAAACAGGATGTCGGTCATCGACTGGCGGTGAATGCTTTGAATTTAACTTACGGGCAAAACGTTTTTTACGGCAGTCCGCTGTTCGATTCGGTCGTTTTTGAGAACGGTAAGGCGACGATTTCGTTTAAATTCGCCGGAAAGGGATTAACGACGAAGGACAAAGCCGATTCGCTGCGCGGCTTTGAAATCGCGGGCGCAGACCACGTTTTTCAATCTGCTAAAGCGGAAATTCAGGGCGATAAAGTCGTCGTTTATTATTCGAAAAATGAAAAGCCCGCCGCCGTGCGCTACGCCTGGTCGGACGCGCCCGCCGATGCGAATTTATACAACGTCGAAGGTTTTCCGGCTTCGGCGTTTCGCACCGACGACTGGCGCGGCGTGACGGTCGGCGTTAAGTTTGAGTAGAAGTTTAACTTTTATAAAAAAGACGATGTCAACCGATTCGGAACGCGCACTTTTACGGCATACGGTGGCGACCGTCGCTTATCGCGGTGGCAAGGCGTTGGCGAACGCGCCGGAAAGTTTCGGCGATTTTAAAGCCTCAACGACGACGCGCACGCCTTTGCAGATTCTCGCGCACATCGGCGATTTATTCGACTGGGCGTTGACCATCGTGCAGGGCGAAATTGTCTGGAAAGACGCGCCGCCTTCGAGTTGGGCAGGCGAAACCGAAAGATTTTTCGCCGCTCTGAAAACGTTCGACGATTTTCTGGTCTCCGGCGAATTACAAGCCGCGACAACTGAAAAACTTTTTCAAGGTCCGATTGCCGACGCGCTGACGCACATCGGACAAATCAATCTTTTGCGCCGAATGTTCGATTCGCCCGTCAAAGGCGAAAGTTATTTCAGAGCCGAAATCGAAATCGGGCGCGTCGGAGCAAAACAATCGGCGAACCGCGTCGAGTTCGATTGAATCAAAGTCTTGCGATTCGATAAAAATTTTCGTGAGATTTATGAAATTAGCATTACTTTTCGCTTTGGCGTTCGCGTTGTCGTTTTTTACGATTTTTCGTGAACCGGATGTTTCTCCAAAAATTGAGCAAATTATGAAAGATTCCGCATCGAAATCCGCGAACGAGCTTTCCGGATACGATTGTTCCGACGGCTGGCGAATTACCGGTTATTTTACGCCGATTGAAACGGATTACGATTCGACCGAGACGCGCGAGGTTGAAATTAAAAACGTCGGTAAAATGCGGTTTAACGTCGAATTTTTGAAAGTTGTTTTTGATGAAGACGCGGGCTTCGGCGAAGGTTGGGGAAAAACCCGTCTCGGCTGGTATCTCGGCAATTACGACGGCGCGTGGCACAAGGCGAACGCGCCGCTCGACGCGAACAACGCGCCGCTTTTGACGAATTCGGTCGCGGTTGACAACGCGCTGATTCCGAACGACAGCCTCGTTAAAATTCCGGCTTTGCCCGGCACATTCGGCAAGGAAGAGTTCGTTGCCAACGATGTCGGCGTAACCGTCCACGGCAAACACATAGACGTATACACCGGCGAAGGCAAAGAAGCCGAACAAATGATGTATCACGTTACTTTTCTCGACGATGATTTGACCCAAGTCTGTTTTAAGAAACCGTAAATGATATTAAACCCGACCGTCATCGCCATTCCCGTTTTCGCCTCTTTAATCGCTCTCGAAGCGTGGTTGATTATCCGTGAAAATCAATCGAACTTAGACCGCAAAGATACGTGGACGAATATTTTTATCGGCTTTGCGAGCGTCGCGTGGGGCGCGTTATTCGGTTTGGCGACCGGATTTTTTTATCTTTCGATTTACGAATACGCGCCCTATAAAATGCCGCTCGATGTTTGGTGGTCGTGGGCGATTTTATTGTTTTTAGACGATTTTTCCTACTACTGGTTTCACCGCATCAGCCACGAGATGCGCTTCTTCTGGAATTTTCACGTCGTTCATCATTCGTCGAATCAATACAATCTGAGCGTCGCCGTCCGGCAAAGCTGGTTTTCCGGCATCGCGCACTGGGTTTTTTATCTGCCGATTGCATTTTTGGGTTTTCCGCTGTGGGCGTTTGCGACGATGCACGGGTTTAATTTGATTTACCAATTTTGGATTCACACGAAGGTCGTTAAAAAAATGCCCGCGTGGTTTGAATTCATTTTTAACACGCCGTCGCATCACCGCGTTCATCACGGAGTCAACGACGAATATCTCGACAAAAATTACGCCGGAATTTTTATCGTTTGGGACAGATTGTTCGGCACGTTCGTTGACGAAAATTCGGAAGTCCGTTACGGTATTACAACGCCTCTGACCAGCTATAACGCGCTCTGGATAAACTCGCACGCCTGGGCGGAAACCTTCGCGGCGATGCGAACCAAACGCACACTGCGCGGCAAAATGCGCTGTTTGTTCGGCGCGCCGGCGATGGATTTTGAAGAGCGTGTTTTAGTAAATTCAAACGTCGAAAAATCAAATCTAAAAAACATTTCCGTCAAATAATATGAAAAAACTCGGTTCGATTTTGCTGTTGATATTCGTCGCGGCAACAATGAATTTCGCGCAAACCGTGACGATTACGCCGAAAAAAACCGTCTATACGCGGCGCGGAAAAGTTTCGTCGAAGGAAAAACGTAATTTTACCGTTACATATCCAATCGTTTCCGGCGCGGTGCCTTTGGCGACGAAGAAAAAACTCGAAAACACGATCAGCTACTGGCGCGTTTTCGACACAACGCTTGCCGAGAATATGAGCGGTGACGATTGGCTTTACGAAATGTCTTATGAAGTCAATTACAACAAAAACGGCATTCTCGACATCGCTTTGAGAACCGACGGCAGCGGCGCGTATCCCGATCAATCAACCGTTGATTTGGTTGTTGATTTGAAAACCGGCAGACAGGTGAAATTCGCCGATGCCTTCGAAGGCGACTCGCTCGATAAATTTGCGGCGATGGTTGATGCCAAACTCAAAGACGAGGTTAAAGAAATTATCACGAGCGTTGACGAAGACAAATCGAGCGGCAACAGCAAAGAAGAAAACGACTCGCTCAAAGAAGAATTAAACGCTTTGAGCTTTACACGCGAAACATTCGACGAATTTTCAGTGAGCAGCAAGGGCGTAACGATTTTTTACGATGCCGGATTTCCGCACGTTATACAGGCTCTGCAACCTGCCGGTCAATATTTTTTCACCTGGGCGGAAGCGAAACCGTTTATCAAGCCCGACGGCTTGCTCGGAAAGTTTATCCGCTAATATACTTAAACCCGTTATGGCTGAAAGAAAAATCAGAGTTTTAGTCGCCAAACCCGGACTCGACGGACACGACCGCGGCGCGAAGGTGATTGCCCGCGCTCTGCGCGATGCGGGAATGGAAGTGATTTATACGGGCTTGCGGCAAACGCCGGAAATGATCGCCGCCGCCGCTCTGCAGGAAGATGTTGACGCGGTCGGCATCTCGATTCTGTCGGGCGCGCACAACACGCTCTGCCCGCGCATCGTTAATCTTTTGCGCGAAAACGGAATGGACGACACGCTCGTGCTGGTCGGCGGCATCGTGCCGCAGGAAGATATTCCCGCACTTAAATCAAACGGCGTTTCCGAGATTTTTCTGCCCGGAACTTCGACCGACGACATCGTAAAATTTATCCGCGAAAACGTTCGCGCGGACAATTAAATTTTTTGGCACGGGACGTGCAAAATTACCGTTTTATTGCATAGCAAATGTATTAAATTTTGTTCGGAGGTAACGGTATTTATGTTAAAAGGATTGGGATATTTCGGAATGTTGCTGGCGTTTGCATTGTTTTCATACGTCGGAGCGAGCGCGCAGATTGTTGATGCAACCAAAAAGGTTGTTGATAAAACAAAGGATGTCACGGTTGATGCCGCCAAAAAAACCGTCGAAGTGACGAAGGACGCAGCCGGTAAAACAAAAGATGTCACGGTTGACGCGGCTGAAAAAACGGGCGAAGTTGCCGGTGAAACAAAAAATGTAACAGTCGGCGCGGGCAAGGCGACCGTCAAAGGAACGCAGAAAGTCGGCGAATATACGGTCGAAACGACGGAAAACATCACCGAAAAAACCGTCGAGGGCGGTAAGTATTTCGCAACTTCGACTTGGGACGGCGCGAAATGGGTAACGAAAAAAGTTTGGTATCCGACAAAAAATGCCGCGGAGAAAACCGTAAAAGTGATAAACTGAGATAAGTTTTTATTTAATTTCAAAACGAGGAGAATTATATGAAAAAGGTATTAGGTGCTATTTTTTCGGTAGCGATGTTATTTTCGGTCGTATTCGTCGTTGATAATGTTTCGGCGAACGCTCAAACGACCGTCCGCCGCAAACGACCGCGCGGTGTAATCAGCGGCTCGAAATATATTTATCGAAAGGGCAAGGGCGGCGTAGTTTATGCTTACCGTAAAACCGCTAAAGGCACGGTTTATGTCGGCAGAAAAGGTTATCAGGGCGGCAAATACGCGACAAAGAAAACAGTCAAAACCACAAAATATGTTGGCGGAAAAACCGTCAAAGGCACAAAATCAATTTTCAAGAAGACAAAGAAAGTCATCGTCAATTGAGCAGAAGCCGAAGATTTGAATCAACGTCCGCAACAGTTCATACTATTGCGGACGTTGTTTTTTATTAATTCAAGTTGACGGGCAAAAAACCAAATGAAGGAAAAAGTCAGAGTAGCCGGCGGACAGGGTTTTTGGGGCGATTTGCCGACCGCGCCGATTGAACAGGTGCGCGGAGGACAAATTGATTATCTGATGCTCGATTATCTCGCCGAAGTGACGATGTCAATCGTCCAGAAACAAAAACAGCGCGATCCGAACGCCGGTTACGCCAGAGATTTCGTCAGCCTGATGCGAGAGATTCTGCCCGATTGCGTCGAAAAAAATATCAAGGTTTTATCGAACGCGGGCGGTGTCAATGTGAAAGGCTGCGCCGAAGCGATTCGGGACGCGGCAAATGATTCGGGTCTGAGCGGCAAAGTAAAAATCGGTGTCGTCACCGGTGACGATATTCTCGAACGGCTCGAAGAATTTCTCGACCGGGGCGTAACAATCGACAATATGGACACGGGCGAATCCTTGCACGGTATTCTCGACAAAGTGCAGTCGGCAAACGTCTATCTCGGCGCGCAGCCGCTGGTCGAAGCTTTAAACAGAGAGGCGCAAATCGTCGTCGGCGGTCGCTTAACCGACACGGGCTTGACGCTCGCGCCTTTGATGCACGAATTCGGCTGGTCGTTTGAAGATTGGAATCGAGTCGCGGCGGGAACGATTGCCGGGCATATTATCGAATGCGGAGCGCAGTGTTCGGGCGGCAACTGTCAATACGATTGGCAGACGATTCCCGATCTGGCAAACATCGGTTTTCCGATTGTCGAGGCGTTTCGAGACGGCGAATTTGTCATCACCAAACACGAAAAAACCGGCGGGCGCATCAATATTCCGTCAATCAAGGAACAGCTTTTATATGAAATGGGCGATCCGAAAAGCTATATTACGCCCGACGTGATTGCCGATTTTACGACGATTCGGTTAAAAGACGACGGCGCGAACCGCGTCCGCGTGTTCGGCATCGAAGGCAGTCCGAGAACGCCGTTTTACAAAGTTTCCATCGCTTACTCGGGCGGCTGGAAGGCGGTCGGAACGCTCGTTTATTCTTATCCGGACGCTTTTGAAAAAGCTAAAGCCGCCGACCGAATTTTGCGGGCGCGACTCGATAAATTGGGATTGAAATTCGACACGATTTTGACCGAATTCGTCGGTGTCAGCGCGACGCACGGCGCGTTGGCGGGCGAACCGCGCGGCGACATTCCCGAAGTTCAATTGCGCGTCGGCGTGCGCGGGCAGAACAAAGCCGATGTCGAAAGATTTACCAAAGAAATCGCGCCGCTGATTTTGACCGGTCCGCCGTCAGTGACGGGATTCGCGGGCGGTCGCCCGAAGGTGGAAGAAATTATGGCGTATTTTCCCGCGCTGATTCCGAAAGAATTGATCGAAACAAATGTCGAAATCATCGAAGCGTAAAACCAAAAGCAGATTTTGAGTAGCTGTCAGCCAGAAACCGAAGCATCTTAAAAACTCTATGTCTCTATGTTTCTATGTGTTTAAGAAAAATCTCGAAACACATAGAAACATAGAGACATAGAGAAAAATCTCATTCCAAATATCTGTCTTGAATCCGCTCTAAAAAAGGCTTTCAAGTTTTTGAAAGCCTTTCTTTTTCACGCATTTTATTTCGCCGATTTTAGTTCTCGTCCAAAAGCCGCACGTCGGTGTCGGTTTTTTTGAATTCCGAATAATCGAAGGTGGCGATTATTTCTTTGGTCGCGACAAAATTATCGGCTTTTGAGATTTTCTTCAAACGATTTTCCGTGAACGTAATTTTTTTCGGCACGAAAATCTCGTATTGGCTCGGCTGATATTCAAAAACCGTTTTAAAGGCGACGATTGGTTCGGCGGTTTGAATTACTAATTCCCTTTCCTCGCGGCGGATTTGAAAAGTCTGTTTGTCAATCCACAATTTCCCGCGCAGAAAAACGTCGTTTTTCTTGAGAGCGTCGGGAATATCCGTGTTATAAACCGCGCTCAGACCTGCGGTTTGACCACTTTTTCCGTCAATGATGATGAACGGACTTTTTTTCGTTTGCCGATAGCTCACGACATACGCATCGCCGTCGGAAGCGGCTTCCGGTTCGAGCAGTTTGAATTCAAAAACGGGTCGCAGATTTCCTGCCAGCGCGATTCCCTGAAAAAGCGTAAAGCCGCTGATTTCCAAAGTCGGGTCGAAACGTCCGTTTTCCTTTTCGATTTTCTCCAATTCCTTTTGCGTGTTGTCGGTTTTTTTCAATTCTTCCAGAAACTTCTCCGCCCGCGCCTGACTGTCGGGAAGCGGTTTGTCGTCAACCTTTAAAGCGTTTCGCAGTTCGAAAGTTTTACTCGCATCTTTAGCGGATTGATAAACCAGAAAAATTGATTTAATAACGGTTTGATTTTTGATTTCTTCCTGCTTGTCATATTTCTCAAAAGTTTTCGTTTCGGTCGCCAGCAGATTTTTGAATGTTTCCTGATAAAACGCGGTCTGTTTGGCGGCTTCGTTCAAAATCGTGTCCAAATTCGCCGGTGTCGGCGCGGACATCGGCATTGTCATCGAGTCCGGTGTCGGTGTCGGCGTTTGCGCGGACGCATAGACATTCGCCAGCAAAGCGAAAGCGGCGATAAAAATTATTTTTTTATTCATAAACTTTTTCCCTTAAAATTCGGATACTTGATTTATTATTGAATCACATTTCTAATAATAAAGTCATTCAAAATACAAACGAAATATGAGCGAAGAAATCGAAATCTGGAAGCGCGTCGAATCGAAACAAATCGCCGACTGCCGCGTTTTTACTGTTCGTGAAGATTTGTGCGAGCGCGCATCCGACGGCACGCAGTCGTCTTTTTTCGTCACCGAAAATCCCGATTGGGTCAACGTCATCGCTTTAACGAACAAAGACGAAATCGTTTTGATCGAACAATTTCGGCACGGCATCGAAGAAACAATTCTGGAAATTCCGGGCGGAATGGTTGACGAAAACGAGTCGGCGGAGACGGCGGCGCGGCGCGAACTTCTGGAAGAAACCGGTTATTCTTCGAAAGAATTCGTCGCGCTCGGAAAATCGCGCCCGAATCCGGCGATTCAGAATAATTGGATTCATCATTTCGCCGCCTTCGACTGCGAAAAAAAAGGCGAAACCGATTTTGACGAACACGAAAACGTCGTCACGAAATTGTTTCCGCTCGCCGATATTAGACAGCTGATCGAAAGCGGAAAAATTACGCATTCGCTTGCGATCACGGCGTTTTATTTTTTCAATCTGCACGACAAACATTTATGAAAATCGAATTAACAAAGCTGGCGCACGCGCGTTCGGGCGACAAAGGCGACACGGCAAACGTCGGTGTCATCGCGCTCAAAGACGAATTTTACCCGCTGCTCGTTGAACGCGTCACGGCGGAAGCGGTCAAAGCGCATTTCGGCGCGATGGTCAAAGGCGACGTAGAACGCTTTGAACTGCCGAATTTAAAGGCGTTGAATTTTCTGCTGCACGAATCGTTAGGCGGCGGCGGAACTTTATCTTTGATGACCGACGCGCAAGGGAAAACTTTTTCGACCGCGCTGCTTAGAATGAAAATCGAAGTTTCCGACGACGAAGCGAAAAATTTGGGGTTTTAGATGAGTGAAATTAAATTTGAATACGCGCAAATCGGCGCGGTAAAAATTCATTACGCGCGTGCCGGAAGCGGCGCGAAACTCGTTCTGCTGCTGCACGGTTTTCCAGAGTTCTGGTATTCGTGGCGCAGACAAATCGAAGCCTTAAGCGACGAATATACAATCGTCGCGCCGGATTTGCGCGGTTATAATTTGTCGGACAAACCGGGAAAAATCGAAGATTACAAAATCGAAAAGCTCGTTGACGACGTGTGCGGTTTGATTCGCCATTTGGGATTTGAAAAAGCGGCGGTCGTCGGACACGATTGGGGCGCGTCAATCGCGTGGGCGACGGCGCAGACGCATCCCGAATATGTTTCCAAACTCTGCGCGATGCAAATTCCGCCGATGTCCGTCTGGCAAAAAAATCAGACGTTCAAACAACTTCGCGCGAGCTGGTATATGTTCTTCGTGCAGATTCCGTTTTTACCCGAATGGCTTTTAACGCGCAACGATTACGCGCTTTTGGCGAACAGCCTGAAAACTTCGACGGCGAATCGGGGCGTTTTCACCGACGCGGACATCGCCGAATATAAAAAATCGTGGCGCGAAACCGCTCATCTGAGTTCGCTTTTAAATTATTACCGCGCCAATCTCTGGAGCCGCATTTTTACAAAAGCGAATCCCGAAGATAAAATCCGCGTTCCGACGCTTTTCATCTACGGCGAAAAGGACTTCGCCGTGCTGCCCGCAACCGTCGAACGAGTCGGCGAAGCGGTTGACGCGCCGTTTTCCGAAGTCCGCATTCCGGACAGCGGACATTGGGTAAACAACGAAGCGTCCGACGTTGTTACCGATTCTCTGCGCGAATTTTTAGCCGAAGATTTCAGTCGTTGAAACCGCCGATTCCGAACGTGAGTTTCGAGCTTTCGAGCGCGCTTCGACCGATCCAAAGCAAAGTTTCATCGAAAATCATCCGGAAAATTTAATCGGCTTTTAAAAATCCGGCTTCTGCCCGTCAGCAATGATAGAATTTTCGCACCCCAAATTCACAACGGAGATGCTTCAATGCCACCCGCTCAAAAAAATCCACCGCCAGAGAATCCGAACACGCAGAGGGCGTTGCCACCGATTAAAGTTCCGCGAGCAACGACGGACGTTCCAAAATATGTTGCCGAAGAAATGCTTCGACAGCTCGGACTGCAAAATCAAACGGACATTGCCGCATTCAGCTTATTTGTAAACTCGCCGGACAATTATTATGAATATCTTGACACAGTAAAAAGAGGCAGAATCCGAACATAACTTAACTCCTGATTTTTGGGCAAAATTTGTTTCCGACTTAAACTAGAAGTTATCTCAAAAATATTTTTCGATGGTTCAGAGGCGCGCCTACTGTCCGCCCTCGCTCGAAATTTATTGCGAACGGCGGGCAGTAGGCGCGCCTCTGAACCGTAGATTTTTATTTTTGAGATAGTTTCCAGTCAAATTCTCACACATAGATTGACATTTTCAGCGCGTCGTCTGAAAATTTAAGCATTTCCGAAAGGCATTCCAAAATTAAATTTCAGAGGAATATTCTATGCGCCAATTTGTATCCGGCATTTTATTTTTTTGCGTGTCCGCTTCGTTGATTTTCGGGCAAACCGTCAATCCTTCTTTAATGGGATTCGGTGCCGATTCGTCAGCCGATCAAAAATCGCTCGAACGACGATTCGACGCTTCGCTGAAGACGGCGAATTTGCGCGATTGGATGCGAAAAATGTCGGCGCGACCGCATCACGTCGGATCATTATTCGATAAGGAAAACGCCGAGTTTATGCTCCAGCTTTTCAAATCGTGGGGCTACGACGCAAACATCGAATCGTTCGACGTTTTGTTTCCGACTCCGAAAACGCGCGTTTTGGAGATGCTCGCGCCCGTCAAATTTCGCGCCAAATTAGTCGAGCCGCCATTGAAGGAAGATGCGACGACCGCCCAAATTAAAGAACAGCTGCCGACTTATAACGCATATTCGATTGACGGCGATGTCACCGCGCCGCTCGTTTACGTCAATTATGGCGTTCCGGCGGATTACGAAGAATTAGAAAAGCGCGGCGTTGACGTGCGCGGCAAAATCGTCATCGCGCGTTACGGCGGCTCTTGGCGCGGCATCAAGCCGAAGGTCGCCGCCGAACACGGCGCAATCGGCTGTTTGATTTATTCGGACCCGCGCGACGACGGATTTTTCCAGGGCGACGTTTATCCGAAGGGCGCGTATCGCAGCGAAAACGGCGCGCAGCGCGGCTCGGTCGCCGATATGCCGCTGTTTCCCGGCGATCCTTTAACGCCCGGCACGGGCGCGACGAAGGATGCGAAACGGCTTGAACGCCGCGACGCGCCGACGATTACGAAAATTCCGGTAATGCCGATTTCCTATGCGGACGCGCTTCCATTGCTTCGCAGTCTCGAAGGCGCGGTCGTGCCGTCGGCGTGGCGCGGCGCATTGCCGATCACATATCATTTCGGCGGAACCGACAAAACCCGCGTTCATCTGAAACTCGCTTTTAATTGGGACACGAAACCTTTATACGACGTGATTGCGAAAATGCCGGGCGCGGAACGTCCCGACGAATGGATTATGCGCGGCAATCATCACGATGCCTGGGTCAACGGCGCGGACGATCCTTTATCGGGATTGGTCGCCGAACTCGAAGAAGCGCGCGTCATCGGTGAATTGGCAAAGTCGGGTTGGCGACCGAAACGGACAATCGTTTTCTGCGCGTGGGACGGCGAAGAACCGGGACTGCTCGGTTCGACCGAATGGGCGGAAACGCACGCCGACGAGCTAAAGGAAAAGGCGGTCGTCTATATCAATTCCGATTCGAACGGGCGCGGATTTTTGGGAGTCGGCGGCTCGCACACACTCGAAAAATTCGTCAACGAAGTGTCCAGAGATGTCTCTGATCCGCAAACGAAACTCACCGTCGAAAAACGTTTGCGGGCGGCGCAGATGGTCAACGGCTCGCCGACCGCGAAAAAGGAAATCAGAGAACGTGCCGATTGGCGCATCGGTGCGCTCGGTTCGGGTTCGGATTTTACGCCGTTTCTGCAACATCTCGGCATCGCTTCGTTGAATTTAGGTTACGGCGGCGAAGACGGCGGCGGCTCTTACCATTCGATTTACGATTCGTTCGCGCATTACACGCGCTTCGGCGATCCCAACTTCGACTACGGCATCGCGCTAGCGCAAACCGCCGGACGGATGACGCTGCGCTTTGCCGACGCGGACGTTTTGCCGTTTGAATTTACAAATTTCGCTGAAACCATCGGAGTTTATATCAAGGAAATCAACGCGCTCGCCGACCAGATGCGCGATGAAACCAAACAAATGAATCAAATGATCGCTGACGGAACGCTGCGCGCGGCGCAGGACCCGACAGAATTTTTCGTTTTGCCGAAGCCGAAGGCGGACGTGCCGCTTATAAATTTCGCGCCGCTGCAAAACGCTTTAACGAAACTTCAAACAAGCGCGAACAATTATCAGAAAGCGTCGAAAACAATCGCGTCGCCCGCGCAGCAAATGCAGCTCGACCAAATTTTGATGAAATCCGAACGCGCGCTGACTTCGGCAAACGGACTGCCGCGCCGCGACTGGTTCAAACATCAAATTTACGCGCCCGGATTTTACACCGGTTACGGCGTGAAAACGCTGCCGGGTGTGCGCGAAGCGATTGAGCAGCGCAACTGGACGGAAGCCGAAAGCCAGATAAAAATTACTGCCCAAACAATCGAAAATTTCGCGGCGGAAATTGATCGGGCAGCGCGGATGTTTTAGATGGAGATTATTGACTTCAAGACTTTATTTCCCTTTTTAGCAGCGGACAGTTGACAGTTGACAGTCGATAACTGTCCGCTGTCAACTATCAACTGTCAACTGTCAAAAAAGCGAACAAACTTATGAGCAAAAGCCTTGTCCTGGACAAATCAATTAAATTCGCCCTGCGCGTCGTCAAGCTCGCGCGTTATCTGTCCGAAGAAAAAAGCGAATTCGTTCTCAGCAAACAGATTTTGCTGTCGGGAACGCACGTCGCCAAATTCATCAAAGACGCGACGAACGCCGATTCCAAACAATCTTTTATTAACGATATGCTGATCGCGCTCAAAAAGGCTTCGGAAACCGAATTCTGGCTTTTAATTTTGCGCGAAGGCGGTTTTTTAGACGAGAAACCATATCAATCAATCAACGAAGACTGCGTTGAATTAATCAAAATGCTGACCGCTGCCGTCAAAACTTCCAAAGAAAATGTCTGAAATTTTAACTGCCGTCGCCGATTCGATTTTAACCATCACGCTCAACCGACCCGACAAGCGCAACGCTTTGAACGATGCGCTGATCAACGATTTGAAGGCGGCTTTGCGCGACGCGGATCAAGACGAATCGCTGCGCGCCGTCGTCGTCAAAGGCGCGGGCAAGGATTTTTGTTCGGGCGCGGATTTGTCCGCGCTGCAAAAAATCTCGGAAAGCAACGTGCTGGAAAACCTGGACGACGCGGACAATCTGCGCGAGCTGTTTTCCGTTATCAGAACTGTCAAAATTCCCGTCGTCGCCGCCGTCCGGGGGCGGGCATTGGCGGGCGGCTGCGGATTGGCGACCGCCTGCGATCTGGTTCTGGCGACCGACACGGCGCGCTTCGGTTACCCGGAAGTAAAAATCGGCTTCGTGCCGGCGATAGTGATGGCGATTCTGAGAAGAAACGTCTCGGAGAAACGCGCCTTCGCGCTTGCCACGCAAGGCTTTGAATTCGACGCGGCGACGGCGAAAAATTTCGGTTTAATCAACGAAGTTTTCGCGGCGGAAGAATTTGAAGAACGGGTAGCGGATTACGTTTCCGTTTATAAAACGGTTTCGCGTTCGGCGGTCGTTTTGTCGAAACGGCTTTTATATCAAATGGACGCGCTCGATTTTGAAACGGCGCTGGCGGCGGGCGTTGATATCAATACAATCGCGCGGATGACCGACGATTGCAAAACGGGAATCAGCCGATTTTTAAACAAATAAAAAGACCGAACTTGCCCGTTCGGTCTTTTCCTCTCGGTTCAAAAATTTTACGAATCAAACCTTTTAGTAGCCGTTATTATTCCGTCCGCCTCGACCGTTGCGGTTAAAAGCGGAATCGTAGCCTTGCAGAAACGCCTGACGATAAGCGTCCTTGTAGGCATCCTTTTTGCCTAATCCCGAATAATATCCGTTGGTCGCCTTTCGATATTCATTCGATCTTTGCGGATCTCTGCGGTCACGGTCGCGTCGGTTGCCGCGGGCTTCATTCTGCCCGTCGCGGAAACCGTTGTCTCTAGCAACGCGATACAGATTGTTGCGGTTGCGGTCGTAACGGTCGTTGTTGCGGTCGCCGCGATCATCATTCCGGTCATAACGGTCATCGTTGCGGTCGCCGCGGTCATCGCGCCTGTTCTGATCGTCGTTGCGTCTGTCCTGTCGGTCGTCGCGGTTTTGATATTGCGCTTTTGCTTCAACGTTCGAAAAAGCGATTAATCCGAATGCCATAAACGCGCTTAAACCGATTCCCTTTAACGTATTTTTGATTGTGTTTGATTTCATAAAATAAAGCCTCCGCCCGACTAATAGCAATGGTCGTGCCAGATGCGAAAAGCCGCCAAATACGGAGTTTTCGCATTAATCGCTTTTTTATCCGTCACGGGTTTATACTAAAACGTCGGACGCGCCGCGCTTTTCGTATTGCTTCAGAAGATCAATCGGTCGAAAACGGCGGAATCCGGTTCGGTATCCTTAAAATCAATTTGATTAGATTGTAAATTTGGAGCGAGTTTCTTTATGAAGAACTTAATTTTTGTTTTTACATTGCTGACGGCAATCGTTTCCGGCGCGTCGGCGCAGGAAAATCAAATCAATTGGTCAACGGATTTCAAACAGGCGCAAACTCTGGCGCGTGAAACCTATCGCCCGATGCTTCTTGATTTCACAGCCGTCTGGTGCAAGCCGTGCAGAGAGATGGAGCGGACTTTTTGGACTCTGCCCGAAGTCGTCGAAGCGATGAAATCGTTCGTCGCCGTCAAAGTAGATTACGATGTTCAGAAAAGTTTGGTTAATAAATACCGCATCATCGGGCTGCCTTACGTCGTCGTCGCCGATCCGCTCGGCAATCAGATAACTTTCCGGCGCGGATTCGGCGATAAAAATGCCAGAGAATTAAATCAAATCCTCAGCGAAATGCCGAAAGATTTTTCGCTGTTGAAAGATGCCTACGAAAAACTCGAACTCGACCGGAACGACAGCCAATCGCTGCTCGTCATCGCCGACTTTTACGCCAAATCGAAAATGGTGACGCTCGCCAACGATTATTATAAACGCGCCCTGAAAACCGACGCGCTGAAAAACGATGCCGCGCAAAAGGAACGCATCGCTTATAACATCGCCGCCAATTATTACCTCGCGCAAAACTACGCGGAAGCCGTCGCGCCCTTAACCGATTATCTGAAAGATTACCCGGCAACCCGCAACCGCGAAACGGCTCTCTCGATACTCGCCATCAGCTACGCCCGGCTCGGCAAGGAAACGGAAGCCTTGAAATATCTCGACGCGGTAAAAAAAGAATTTCCCAAATCGGAAAACATTCTGACCATCAACCAAGCCATCGAATACGCGCGACTCGTCAAGGATAAAAAATAATTTATTTTATCCGCGCCGAGATTGATTAAAAATTATTCCGGTAAACCGGTCGCATTGCTTGATTTTTCAAATTACATTTCAGATAGTCTTTACGATATAGAAAGAAAGCAATTAAAAAATTAATAATGACTGCACTTGCTCAATACTTTAAAGATTTGCGCGATATTTATAATACGGGTTCAGCCGTCAAAGAAACTTCTTATTACTCGGCTTTTGAATCAATGGCGAATGCTTACGGCAAAGAACTCAAGCCGCGCGTTCGCTGCGTTATCAATTTAAAAAATAAAGGCGCGGGCATTCCCGACGCGGGCTTTTTCACGGCGGCGCAGTTTCAGAAAGGCGACGATAAGCCGCGTGACGGACAACTGCCCGAACGCGGCTGCGCGGAAATCAAATCAACGTAAGACGATGTTTTGAAAATCGCGCAGACCGCGCAGGTCAATAAATATCTCGATCATTACGGCGCGGTTTTAGTAACAAATTACCGCGATTTTCTCTTAATCGGCAAAGACGCAAACGGCAAAGCCGAACAGCTCGAACGCTTTTCTTTCGCCGAAACCGAAAGCGACTTTTGGCGGGAAGTTCGCGCCGATGCCAATGCCTTTGCCGCTAAATTTGAAACGGCGTTCGATGAATTTATCAAAAGGGTTTTTCTTCACGCCGTGCCTTTGACCAAACCGGAAGATGTCGCGTGGTTTCTGGCTTCGTATGCGCGTGAAGCGAAAGAGCGCGTTGAGAAAGCGAAAGATTTATCCGCGCTCGAATCTCTACGAAAAACGATGGAAGAAGCGTTGGGCATCGCCTTTCGCGGCGCGGAAGGCGAGCATTTCTTTCGTTCCACATTGATTCAGACGCTTTTTTACGGCGTTTTCTCGGCGTGGGTTTTATGGTCGAAGAAACACGCCGGCGATACTACCTTCGATTGGCGAACGGCGGTCTATGAACTGAAAGTTCCGATGATCCGCGCTCTTTATTATCAGGTCGCCGAACCGACCAAGCTCGAAAATCTCGGGCTTGTCGAATTGCTCGACCGCACGAACAAAGTTCTCAATCGTATTATTAAACAGGAATTTTTCACGAAGTTTTCCGAATCGCACGCCGTTCAGTATTTTTACGAGCCTTTTCTCGAAAACTTCGACGCGGAACTCCGCAAACAACTCGGCGTTTGGTATACGCCCGAAGAAATCGTGCGGTATATGGTCGCCCGCGTGGATGTCGTTTTGAAAGAAGAATTGAATTTGCCCGACGGACTCGCGGACGAAAATGTTTATATACTCGATCCGTGCTGCGGAACGGGCGCATATCTCGTCGAAGTTTTACGACACATCGCCGAAACTTTAAAAGAACGCGGCGACGATGCGGTAATCGGCGCAACATTGCGCGAAGCCGTCACGAAAAGGATATTCGGATTTGAAATACTGCCCGCGCCGTTCGTCGTCGCGCATCTGCAAATTGGTTTGTTCTTGCAAACGCTCGGCACGGACTTAAAAGACGAGCGCGCCGCCATTTATTTAACGAATGCTTTGACCGGTTGGGAGCCGCCGAAAGAGGAAAAGCAAAAATTGCTGTTTCCCGAATTGCAAGAAGAGCGCGACCGCGCCGATGCCGTCAAACAAAAAGAAAAAATCATCGTCATTCTCGGCAATCCGCCTTATAACGGTTATGCGAGCGTCGCAATGGAAGAAGAACGCGATTTGAGCAACGCATACCGCACGACAAAACTTGCGCCCGCGCCGCAAGGTCAAGGCTTAAACGATTTATACGTTAGATTTTATCGAATGGCGGAAAGAAAGATCGCCGAAATTTCCAAACAAGGCGTGATAAGTTTCATCTCCAATTACTCCTGGCTCGAAGGTTTATCGCATACGGGAATGCGCGAAAGGTTAATCGAAGAGTTCGATAAAATATGGATTGATAATCTGAATGGCGATAAATATAAAACGGGCAAACTCACGCCGGACGGCAAACCCGACCCAAGCGTTTTTTCAACACAATGGAACAAAGAAGGCATACAAGTCGGAACGGCAGTAGCGACATTTCTGCGAAGGGAGAAACACGAAAACACGAGAACCGTCAATATCAGAAATTTTTGGGGCAAGACAAAGCGCGAAGATTTAGGACACGCATTGTCAATGCCGGAAGATTTTCCTTATCACACATTCGAGCCGCAGTTAAATCTAGGTTTAATATTTGAAGCGACACCTGCCAACGAATCTTATTTTACTTGGGCAATGCTTCCCGAATTTTTTCCTGTTTCTTTTCCCGGCGTTAAAACAAGCCGTGATGAATTTCTTGTTTCAACCGATAAAGAATCATTGTTGAAGCGAATGGAAATATATTTTGACGCGAACATCAGCGATGACGAAGTGAAACGTATCGCGCCAAGTATAATGAAAGAATCAGATAGATTTAAACCGCGCGAGATAAGACAATATCTGGTCAAGCGCGGTTTTAAACCTGAAAAC
Source organism: uncultured Pyrinomonadaceae bacterium (assembly GCA_964237235.1). Lineage (GTDB taxonomy): Bacteria > Acidobacteriota > Blastocatellia > Pyrinomonadales > Pyrinomonadaceae. The sequence goes on along the minus strand of CAXSGY010000012.1, from coordinate 90,354 downwards.
ATCGTTCGATATGCCTATCGTCCGTTCGATACACGCTGGCTTTATTGGGAAGGCGAAACAAAATTGCTTGATGAAAAACGTTCCGACTATTTCTTACAAATATTTAAAGGTAATTTGTGGATTGAGGCACGCCAAAAACATCCAATGCTAAAATTCGATAGAGGATTATTCGTCAGGAACTTGGCTGATAACTTTGGAAATGGTTTATCCAATTTTTTTCCGCTTTATCTTAAATCAACCAAACAAAATCTTTTCGATGATGGCGCGGCGATTCAGCCGAATTTGAGCGAACTGGCGGCAAAATATCTGCAAGACGTTTCAGCCGACGCGCCGGATTTGTTTTTTCACGCGCTTGCCGTCTTGCATTCAAACGCTTACCGGACGGAACACGCAAGCGCGCTGCGGCAAAATTTTCCGCGTATTCCTTTGCCCGCGAAGCTCGAAGATTTACAAAGCTCGGCGGAATTGGGTAAACGCATTGCCGCGCTGCTCGATACGGAAACGGGCGTTGCTTCGGTTACGAACGGGAAATTAAACGCGCCTTTCGCTTCAATCGGCGCATTGGCGCACGTTACGGGCGGACAATTACAGCCGGAAGATTTTGCGGTGACGGCGGGTTGGGGACACGCGGGCAAAGGCGGCGTAACAATGCCCGCGAAAGGCAAATTTATCGAACGCGATTATACGGAAGCGGAAATTGCCGCTTTAACAAACGCCGCCGAACAACTTGATCTATCGCTTGAGAAAATTAAAGAAATGCTCGGCGTGACGACCTTTGACGTTTATCTCAACGATTCCGCCTTTTGGCGCAACGTGCCGCGCAACGTTTGGGAATATACCATCGGCGGTTATCAGGTGATTAAAAAATGGCTTTCGTATCGTGAAACTGATTTGCTCGGACGCGCTTTGACATTAGCCGAAGTCAATGAAGTGCGCGATACGGCGCGGCGCATTTCGGCAATTTTATTATCGTCGGATGAATTGGATAAAAACTATTTGACGGCAAAAGTCTCGAATGCGGTGACGATTGACAAAGTATAAATAAATTCTGTCTTCAGATTCTAAATTTTCGTTTTAGTATTTATAAATCTTAAGTTGGTATTAATAAAAACCGACACGGAATTTATAAATTCCGCGTCGGTATCAATAAATACTAAGCCGGAATTTTATAATATTGACTCGGTATTGAATAATCCGAAGGCAAATTTCATTGATTTTATCTGCTCTTTTTGTCGTTCGTCTTTTGTTAATGAAGAATTTATTGACAAAACGAACAAAATAAATTCATATTTAATTTGTTGCAACACGACGACGATTATTTTACTCCCGCGAACAATTTCACTAATCGTTTTCGTGTTCGCCGACACGCTTTGTTTTACCCGTTAAAGCTCAGATTAGATTGTCTAAAATCGTTCGCGGGAACTTCTACACTAAAAAATATGGCAGACACACCGAGAGAAAATGAAATCAAATACAATCGTTTTTTAAATGCTCTGAGAACGCTCGCGCCGACCAAAACATTCGGCGGCGTGACCTTGACCGCTTTCGAGGCGCAGACCGAAGAAAGCCATGCGCCGCGCGAAATACTCGCGCAGATTGACGAACAGAAAAGACAACAGGAAGCCGCGCGCGATATCGCCGATGCCGCGACGATGCGAATGTGCGAAATGATTAAAAATGGCGTTCTCGCCGATCCTGAATTCGGCGACGATTCGGCTCTTTACGAAGCATTGGGCTATGTTCGCAAATCGGCTCGTAAATCCGGCTTGACGCGCAAGAAAGTCGAGCCGAAAAAAATTTAATCCGCACCGGCGAAATCTTTTTTCGATTCGTTTTGAAAAAAGCCTGCCGTAATTTATAAGATAGAAACGGAAGATTCGGGAAAAGTTATTTCCGATCTTCCGTTTTCCGCGTTTCGGCTGATTTTACCTGAAAGGAAAAAGCGAAAACTGATGAGCGAAGAAAAAGAAAAAGCGACAATTGATCGGATTCTGCTGTTTATGACGACCGAGCAATTTACTTTGCGGACGGCGCGGGCGGCGACCATCACCGAATCGAACGGTCGCGCGTCGCTTTTTATCGGCGCGGTGTCGAGCGCGGTCGTCGCGCTCGCGTTTATCGGGCAGGCTTCGGGAATGAGCGAAGCGTTTTTCGTGTTCGGCTTGGTGCTTTTTCCGTCTCTGATCTTTCTCGGCACGGTGACTTTCGAGAGAGTTTTACAGACCGCGCTCGAAGATTGGTTATACGGCGTGGAAATCGCCCGCATCAGGCATTTTTACGCCGAACTCGCGCCGGAGATGAGAAAGTATTTCACCGAACCTGTGAACGACGATGTGCCTTGGATTTTGGATAACGCGATTGTCAAAAAAGACGCTTGGCAATTTTTATTGACCGGTTCGGGAATGGTCGGCATTATCAATAGTATCTTAGTCGGTGCTTTTGCCGGTCTGCTTTGTAAATTCGTTTCGTCGGCAAGTATCTATATTTGCGCTTTGACGGGTATTATATTTTTCGCGGTGGCTGTTTTTTTTCATCACCGTCGCCAGGCAAAAATGTTTACAACGGTCGGAAACAGCTTCAAGCCGCTGTTTCCGAGTGATTCGAAAAAGAATTTATCCGATCCCGACGCTTAATTTTCCTGCCGGAAAACGAGAAAATAATCCTGACCGTCGGCTTTCGTAAAATCAAATTCTTCTTTTAGCGCAAAACCGGCGCGTTTTAATTCTTCGATGACCGTTTCCTTTTTGATGCCGTGATCGTCGCCGTTGCCGTTGCGGTCGATGATGCCGACGAGCGCGTCTTTTTTGAGCGATTTTTTGAGATTTTTCATTACCTTAATCGGTTGTCCGATTTCGTGATAAGTTTTTAAGATTAATACCGCATCAATCGAATTGTCGGGCAGTTTCGGGTTGTCTTCGGTGCCGAGAACGGTTTGAATATTGCCGAAGTTTTCGCGTTTGGCGCGCGCGGCGATGTAATTCAAATCGTCCTGACTGATTTCGACGGCGAACACTTTTCCGCCCGCGCCGACCCGTTTCGCCGCCCGCACGGTAAACCAGCCGCCGCCCGCGCCGATGTCGGCGACCGCTTTGCCTTCCGCGATTTTCAAGATGTCCATCACGCGGTCAATCTGCAAATTTTTCGCGCGGTTTTCATCTTCAAAAATTGATAAATCGCCCGTGTAAGGCTCGCTCACCGGACGATTGATATTGTCGTTCGGTTGATTGCCGGAAGGTGTTGGCGTGGCGGTTGCCGTCGCGCCATCAAACGATGATAACTGCGCCGTTTGACAGGCGGCGATTAGAAACACAGAAATCAAGGCGAGTTTCGCCAGCGTTAAGCCGATCACAAATTTTTTCATAAGCGATTTTGATGTCGAAACGATTCGGAAGTTTGCAATCGAATCAATCGAATCAACTTCCCGGCTCATTTTATCCAGCCCGATGACCGAAATTGTCTTAGACGGCAAATAATGATGATTTTATAAATTCTGGTAATCGGATGCATTTAATTATTTTTAATATTTGTAAGGCAAAATCCTTGCTTTATACTTCTTTTTCTTTCGAGTTGTTTTACCAAACTTAAAAGTCAAACCCCAAAATTATGAAAAAAAATTATTCGATAAATTTATCGAACGTGAAAAACGTTTGTCTCGGAGCATTGGCATTATTTTTTGCTCTGTCTTTGAACGCTGAAACGTTCGGCGAAGATTTAGCTGACGCGCCGACCGCCGGATGTCCGACGGCAAAGCGACCGCTCGATTTCGATGGCGACGGCAAAACCGATCCTAACGTCGTCCGCAACACGGGCGGCGGCAACAACGGGCAATTAACCTGGTTTACGAGAACTTCGCTCAACGGCGGCTTTGTCGCCACGCCTTTCGGCATTGCGGGCGATTATTTCGTTCCCGGTGATTTCGACGGCGACGGCAAATCCGACATTGCCGTCTGGCGGTCGGGAGCGCAAGCCTATTATTATATTTTGCGAAGCCAGACAAACACGTTTCTCGGCTTGGACTTCGGGACGACGGGCGACAACCCGAGCGTCGTCGGCGATTACACGGGCGACGGTATCACCGACCCGGCTATTTATCGTGCCGGAGTGACGGCGGGGGCGCAGAGTTTCTGGGCTTATAAAGCCAGCAGCGGACCTTCTGCCGGACAAGTCGTCGTTGTTCAATGGGGATCGAATGGAGACTTCCCCGCGCCGGGCGATTACGACGGCGACGGTAAATATGATTTCGCCGTGCAGCGCAATGCCGGGAGCGGAAGCGCGGTTTTTCTGATCAATCAATCAACCGCCGGTTTCGCAAGCTTTGTTTGGGGAACGCCGACCGATGTGATTGTGCCGGGTTATTATGACAACGATTGTAAAACCGACGTTGCCGTCATACGCGGTTCGGGCGGAAGTATTTTCTGGTATATTCGCAACAGCACGAACGGCGCGCTTCAGGCGTATTCGTTTGGTTTGTCGGCGACGGATTACCCAACGCAGGGCGATTATGACGGTGACGGCGCGACCGACGTTGCCGTCTGGCGACCGAGCGCGACTGCCGGACAATCTTCGTTTTACTGGAGAAGATCAATTGACGGAGCGTTAGGAGTTCAACCCTGGGGGCAGAACGGTGATTATCCGGTGGCGAATTTTAATTCTCATTAACTTTTCTTTTTCTTAATCTATAAGCGTGAAAGCCGGACGGTAAGGTTCGGCTTTCTTATTTCGCGCTTCGTTTTTCGGCAAGGGCGGCGGTCAGCGGATCGTCAACGATGCGGTCAATTAATTTTATCTTCAAGGCATTAGCTGCGGAAACTCGTTTCACCGATTAGAAACATAAATGCTAAACCGAGAACAAATTTATTCATATTGAGCTTTGATAAGAAAACGGCGAAAAAATTTGCCGGCTAATTTGTGCCTATCGTTTTTACAAGATCGCAGATTTCACGCCGTTTGAAAGAGTTATCGAATCCCGGCAGTCGCGCCGGCGATTAAAACAAATTTATTGAACGGCAATCGGCTTTGGTATAATAAAAAATCTTACCGGAGAATTTATTTATGCCAGATGATTGATACGAAAAAACACAGACCATTTTCAAAGAACAAAACGCAATGTATGAAAACTACGAGATGTATATTCACCGCGCATACGGACCGGGTCAAAAAGTAAATACTTGGTCGGCTGGCTGTCAAACGATGAAACTTACGGATTTTGAGGAATTTAAGAAGATTTTGGCGAATGCTGCCAAAGCCAATCAGAAAACATTTACTTATTTGTTACTCAACAATTGGTAAAGACCGGATTCGACGCTTCTTCCAAACTTTCCGTTCGTTAAGGATAAAATTTATGAAAAGTATTTTATTATTCGCAGGCTTAATGTTTTTAGCGGCTGGCTGCAACCGAACACATAGTCAAAGCATTAATTCAAATTCACCTCCGGGAAACGTCGTCAATCAGACGGCGGTCAACAAAAGTCTGACTTTAGAAACTCCTAAACCAACGCCGGTTATCGAGCGGCAGCCGGTCAATGAAGCCGATTATACGGTTGCCAAATTCGATTATGCGAAGATGCGGGCAACGACGCTCGACACTCAGCCGTTGGACATTATCAAAAAAGTCGGACCGTTTGATCCTGAATTCTCAAAACAGCTGAATCCCGATGTCAGCATCGAAGAAGAGTTAAAAAAGTTTAGTAAATATAAGATCAAAACGGCGGAATTTGATTTCAATCACGACGGGACTGCCGAACGAATCATTCTTTCGCACGGAGAAATCGACGGCGAAATCGAATCATTAAATGTTTTTATTCGCAAAGACGAGCAATGGGATTCGATTTTCAGCATCGAGGGTAATCCCGACGAACCGAAAGTTCCGCGAATAGAGATTTTAACGAGCGCGAACCGGAACAATTTCGATCTGATCAAATTGGTTGCCGAGAGCGGCGCGGGCGACGATTCTCGTGATATAAGATATTACAAAATGCTGAACGGTCACTATGAGGCGGTTGATTGTTATTTCGTTGACGGCGTAACAAAGGAATCGGATCCGTGTTCCTCATCGAGATCGAGATATAACTAATCTTTCGGAGACGAATAATTCTTAAATCAGTTTCCGCTGCCGATTTTGAGAGCGTCGGCAAGCGAATTCGCGCTGATAACGTCAATCAATCCGATTCGCAACGCTTCTTCGGCTGAAACACGTTTCGCCGTCAGAAACATTTCCAACGCTTTCGCTTCGCCGACCAAACGCGGCAATAACTGCGTTCCGCCCCAACCCGTCATAATGCCGAGATTCGCGCCCGGATGTGAAAACGACGCTGATGAAGAAGCGACGCGCTTTTGGCAGGACATCGCCAAATCCAACGCGCCGCCGAAACAAAATCCGTTGATTGCTGCGACGCATAATTTCTCGGCGCGATAAATCTTTTGCATCAGCGTTTGCCCGCGCAGACCGAACGCTGCGGCTGTTGTTTCATCGAGCGCGGCGATTTCATTTAAGTTCGCGCCGGAAGCGAAAACGTCTTCGCTGCCCGTGAAAATTATTTTTTCGATTTCAGGATTTGCAAAAGCCGCGTCGAGAATTGCGTCGAGTCTTTGCAAAACTTCGACGGACAGCGGATTGCGCTCGCGCGGTCGGTTGAATCGCACGATTTCCGCGTCGCCGCGTCGTTCGAGTAAAATTTTATCAGCCGCTTTCGTCAACGATTTTTTCATTTTCCATTCTTCATTGAAAATTTTATTTCGATAAAAATTGGTTTTTACGCGAAAGAATTTAGAATGAAGAATGAAAGATTTAGAATTAATTTAAATTTTAGTTTTTTTGATTTTAGTTAAGAATAATTTTCCCAGCTGCCGCCCGCGCCGCCGCCCGCGAAATCCGCGCCGTCGCCCGTCGGCGCGTTTTCCGCAACGTAATTTTCCCGGGACGAAGGCGCGTCCGTCGCGGCGGACGCATCGCTTCGCGCCGGAGAATCGGAAACAGTCGTTTCGTCTTCGCGGCGCGCGAAAAAATAATCGGTAATCCACGAAATGATGCCGCCGCGATTTTCTCTGACTTCGTATAAATCGTCGTCGTTTAATTCCAAATCGTCGTCCAAATCAAATTTCATCCGGCTCAATTCGCGCGTGCGGGAAAGATATTGACGGTTTTCCAAATCGCCGTGCCAGAGATGCCAAAGCTCGCCGGAAACATAATCGAGTTTATTTCCGGTCGCCGCGCTGAATTGCCTTGACCAGCTGTAAACGGCTTCTTTTGTTTTGGAATCGGTAAAGGCGCGTTCGACGCACTGATTCGGAATTTGCCCGGCGGCGGCGTGCGCGATGATATGGTCGGCGGTTCCGGCGATGGCTTTGTCGAAAAGCGGAACTCGTTCGAGAATTTCGCGCCGCGCGCCCCAGGCAAAGCCGGTATGCCCGTGAACGTCAAAAATCGGGCTGTTCGCCAGCAGAGGATTTTCGACGAAATTATAAGCGAACGAACGCCAGAGAGTTTTCTCGGCGGGACGCGGATTCGGCGAATCAATTTTAGCGAGATTCGCGCCGACATCGAACGCGGGCGCGGCTTCGTCTTTCTCTAATCGGACGGCGATTGAAAAAGGCTGGCAAATCGTTTTTGTTTTTAACACTTCGACCGCTTCGACCAGCCAATCGGGATTTGTAAACAACACATCCGCATCGAGCCAAAAGACGTATTCGCACGGCGGCAGGCGTTTGACGAGATTGTTGAGCATCGCTTCCTTCTGCCAGAGCGGATGTTTCGAGCGCATCCTGATGATGTTTTTGCTCGCGGGCAATTCAAAATCGTCCGCGCCGAACGCACATTCGGCGATTAAAAAATTAACGCCCGAACGCTGGAGTTGATCGTAAAAAACGTTAAAGTTATGCCGCCGGCTTTGATATTTTTGCGAATTGAAATAACAACTGATAATCCAGGCGTTGTCCTGTCTTCGATACGCGCCGATTCGTTCCATACATTATTTTTCCTCTTTGACGGAAAAGAAAATTGCCCACGTCGCAAAATCTTCGGAGAAATTTTCAAAGCGGTGTTCGGCTTTGGCGGGAACGAAAAAAGCGTCGCCCGCCGCGCATTCAAATCGTTCGGTTTCGATTAGAAGCGTTCCTTTGCCGCTGACGATAAAATAAAATTCGTCTTCTTCGTGAAACGTCTGGTAATCTTTGACGCGCGGCGCGAAGAATTCCAAACTGACCTGACCTCGTCTGAAAGCGGTCGTAAAAGAAACGCCGTTCAACCATTTATCGTCGGCGGGCAAAGGCAGTTTGGCTAAAAATGTTTCGGGTGTGAATTTCATAATTTCATTTTTTTCCAATTGGAAATAAAAAACCGTCAATAGCATACTATTAACGGCTTTTCATTTTCAAAACCCGAACCCGCGGCTCGATAAAACTTTAAATCACAGGCGGCAAAACGAACGCGCCGAGGTGCGGCTGATTTGTATTCAAACAAGTTTGCAAAGCTAAAACAAGCGCGGCGCGCAACGCTTCGGGCGCGATGATCGCGTCGAGCAGACCGCGCGCCGCCGCGTGTTTCGCGTCGAGTTCGCGGTCGTAAGTTTCTCTGACCTTTTTCATCTCGTCAGCCGTCGCCGCGTCAACTTCCCTGCCTTCTTTTTTGAGCTTTTCGATTTGCGTGCCAAAAATCGCCTGCGCCGCCGAATCGCCTTCCATCACGCCCATTCTGCCGGTCGGCAAACTGAAAATAAAATCGGGGTCGAAGCCTTGTCCGGCCATCGCGTAATAACCTGCGCCCGAAGCGTGATTGACGGTCAAAACGATTTTCGGCACAACGGCGGTCGCCATCGCTTCAACAAATCGCGCGCCCGCTCTGATAATGCCCGAATGTTCGGCTTCCGCCCCGACCATAAAGCCGGAAACGTCCTGCACGAACAGAATCGGCGTTCCGTGACGATTGCAGTTTTCAATAAAATATGCCGTTTTCTCCGCCGATTCGGTGTAAACGATGCCGCCGAATTTTGGCGGTTTGCCCGGTTTGCCCTTTGTCATTCCGCGCGAATTGGCGATGATGCCGCACAAAATTCCGTTGATTCGCGCCGTGCCGCAAATCATCTCTTTGGCATAGTCGGCTTGAAATTCGTCGAGTTCGCCCGCGTCTAAAAAACAATTCAAAACTTCGCGCATATCATACGGCGCACGATGGTCTTCGGGCAAAATTTCGTAAAGTTTTTCCGGTTTGTTCTTCGCGCTTTTCGCTTCGATTATCGAAACTCTGGTTTCTTCTTTTTTCGGCAATTCGGCGATGAGCGCGCGAATTTTTTCGATGCATTCCTTTTCATCTTTCGTGCGAAAATGCGCCACGCCGGAAATCGCGTTATGCGTCAGCGCGCCGCCCAAAGTTTCGTTATCAATCGTTTGCCCGGTCGCGCCCTTGACGAGATTCGCGCCGCCCAAACCCATAAACGAAGTGTTTTCGACCATCAGAATCACGTCCGACAACGCGGGCAGATACGCGCCGCCCGCGACGCACATTCCCATCACGGCGGCGATCTGCGGAACTTTCAGATAACGCCGCATCAAGCTGTTGTAATAAAAAATTCTCGCCGCCCCGTATTGACCGGGAAACACGCCGCCCTGATACGGCAAATTTACACCCGCCGAATCAACGAGATAAACAATCGGCACGCGGTTTCGCATCGCAATTTCCTGCGCGCGCAAAATTTTCTTAATCGTTTCGGGATACCATGCGCCCGCCTTAATCGTCGCATCGTTCGCCACGACGACGCATTCGCGCCCGTGAATCTTTCCAATCGAAGTCACGACTGCCGCCGCCGGAGCTTGTCCTTTATATTCGTCGTAAGCGACGAGCAAACCGATTTCCTGTTGATATTCATCCGCGTCAAACAACAAATCGATTCTTTCCCGCGCAGTCAATTTTCCCTGCTTATGAATCTTCTCGATTTTCTCCGCGCCGCCGCCCAAATGCAGTTTTTTTTCAAGACGCAGATATTCGTCGGTTAATTGTAAAAGGCGCGACTTCTGTTGATTTTTCATTGAAATTCTCGTTCAAAATTTGAGTTAAAACACAAGGTCTGACTTAATTAAAATATCACAAGATTTTTTGCCGCGCCAAAAAATCGTTAAAATCGTTGCGGCTTTGAATTTTCACGAATTTAGATTTGCCTTTAGACTTTTAGATGATGCTCGTAATCAATAATATTCTGCGCCGCTTTATCAAATTTTTCGGCAGTCTGCGGCTCGCGCTCGGTTCGCTGCTGTTCGCGGGCTTGCTCGCCGCCGTCGCCGCTCTGTTTTTTTTCGGCTGGCTGGCGGACGAAATGCTCGAAGGCGACACGGCGCGCTTTGACGAAACGATTCGCAATTCAATTCACGAACTCGCGTCTCCCGCTCTGACCTCGGCGATGCATTTGGCGAGTTTCGTCGGTTCGACCGCGTTTCTGCTCGCGCTCGGCGCAATCATCGTCGTCTGGCTTTATTTGCGAAAATACCGGCGCGGCGCGCTTCTTTTCGCCATCACGACCGTCGGTTCGAGTCTTTTAATCTCGCTCCTGAAACTCGCTTTCCGGCGCGCGCGTCCCGAACCTTTTTTCGAGACGATTTTGCCAGGCTCTTACAGTTTTCCAAGCGGACATTCGCTCGGCTCGTTTTGTTTTTACGGCTCGTTGGCGGCGATTTTGGCGGCGCGCACCGAAAAGATTTGGCTGAAAATCGTTATCTGGGTTTCCGCCGCGCTTTTAATTTCGACGATTGGCATTTCCAGAATTTATCTCGGTGTTCATTATCCGAGCGATGTTCTGGCGGGTTTTGTCGTCGGCTTGATTTGGGTTATTACCATCGCGGTCGGCGATAAATTAATTCACGTCCGCGAAGAATCGGAAAAAATTGCGAAGGAAAAATTGGAAGACGCGCGCCTTTGAATCTTTAATGAATGCAAGTCAATTTCATATTCCTTTCCTTGGACTTCAAAAGCGTAAAAAACTTTTGAAGTCCGTTTTTTTTGAAGAAGAAATCAACGGGAATAATATGACAGACAGAGATTTTGAAGATAATTTTTGTTTTTTGCCTTATCCTTCTCATCCTCTTCATCCTCGTTAATTATTTCTTCGACGTTTCAAATGATTGACCTCCGATTAATTTAAAATCCACCGTTATCGCGTCGTGGTCGGAGAGCGGAACGTTTTCCGCGTCAACTAAATTGCCGACGGTTTGCGGTTCGCCGACGGCTGTAATTTTCCTTCCGGCGAACCAATCAAGTCTGGCGGAAACGCGCCCGCCGACGCGCCGCGCCGCCCAGAAGATAAACGGAAAACACCACTGCGGCACCCAGTCGCTCAGATTCGTATTGTAAGCGGCGTTTTCCACGTCGTAATGCAGCGTTCCCGCGCCGGTTTCGTTGAGGCTTCGATAATCGAAACCGTGCGTTTCGAGTTCGCGGAAAAGATTTTTCTCAAAATAACGGTCGGGATGCGGGTAGTGATTTTTGACGACGTTTTTGACCCCCATCAACACGCGGCGAAAATATCCGGCGATGGCGTGATTGGCGGTTTGCGCATTGTAAGTCGTCGTGTTCCAATCGCCGCCGATAAGGGTCGGCAAATCTTTTAAAGTTGCCAGATGATCGAGAATGACTTTCATTTGCAGACGGCGGTGTCGGCGCGAAGAATGTGCGTCGAGATGAACGGTGACGGCGCGAAAATCGCCGTGCGGATGTTCGATGTCGGCGACGAGCGCGCGCAAATAGCCGAGTCGTTTTTCCTTGCCCCACATTTTATCTTTGCCGTTCGGCAGCGGAACGGCGTGGACGTTTTTTAACGGAAATTTCGAAAACATCGCCAAGCCGTGCAGTGATTCGCGGTTTTCGCCCGTTGCATCGGCTTCTACGCCGCTGCCCTTTTGCAGCGCGATATAGACGGGCGCGAAGGCGTAATTCAATTTCAATTTTCGCGCCAGATCGCGCGCGACAAAACGGTTGCCGCTGCGCGCCATTCCGAAATCGAGTTCGGTCAAAAGCAGCAAATCCTTGTCCTTCAACTGCGGATTCATTTCGAGCGCGTGAACAATGCCGTCGAAGCGATTGCCGCGCTCGATGTTCCACGCCAGAGCCGAGACGGATTTTGGATTTTGGACTTTGGACTTTGGATTTTCGGAGAAATTTTCCTGCACGACGGCATTTAAGATTCTTTCGGCTTCGGATTTTATTTTTTGGTAAACGGCAGATTTTTCCATTTCCGCCGTTGATTCAAACTTTAGTAATTCTGGAAAAAAAGGCTTTAAATCGTGTTCTAAAACGGCGGGCGCATCGTTTGGCAAAGCAGTGTCGGAAGTCATATAAGCAGGTGAATTTTTATCTTATGATTTTTTTTCGATTTGGACGAGGCGCGTTCAAACCGTCACGTCTGATTTCTCCGGCGGCGCACGAGAAAAACGACGAGCGTATAAAGCGAGGCGAACGAAAAGAGAACGGCGGAAACAAATAAAAATTGCATCAGAAAAACCGAAACCATATCGCCTTCCTGCGGTTCGTTCGGCGCGGGTTGATAATTCAATAGCGAATTTCGCAAATACAGCGCGAGCGACGCGAACCAAGCCGCGAAGATGAATAAAAGTCCGGCGGCGACAGCCAAACCGTATTTCCTTTTTTCGATTTTTTCCTCAGGCATCGTGGCGTTCTTTGATCGGCACGACGGCGAGAAAATCCTGCGCCATTCGTTCCGTGTAAGCGTTGACGAGTTCTTCGATTCGTTCGCGGCGCGGCGAATGAAAAATCAAGCCGACGTGGTTCGGTTTGCTGACGCGATAGACGATTTCCGGCTCGGTGTAATGCGAAGTGTCCGGCTTTTCCTGATTTGCCAGACAGAGCGCGACCGCCGCGTAATCCTGTCGGAGCTTCGGCGGCTGATACGGATTTTCCGGCGCGGCGGTTTCGAGCTTCGCCCATTCGCGCCAGAGGCTCATTCCGGTCGCCTGTTCGAGAACGTCGGCGATATACGCGCCGCCGACGCGCGCCGCGACTTCGAGCAGATAAAATTTTCCGTCTTGTTCGCTCTGCAGAAATTCGGCGTGCGCGATGCCGCGGTCGTATTCAAATTTTTTCAGAAGCTCTCTGTTCAATTTCTCCAATGCCCTGCGCTCCTTCGATTTATACGGCACGATGCCGGTCGTGAAAACGCCGCCCTGGTGCGAAACTTCGAGCGGCGGCACGCCGTATTCGCTCACGCCGCCGGCGACGATGCGACCTTTGGCGACGACCGAATCAACGTGAAAAACTTTGCCTTCGACGAATCTTTCAATTAAAAACTGCGACGGATGGTCGCGCCAGGTGTTCCGCGCATCGAGATTATTTAAAGTCTCCCAAACTTCATCTTTCGTGTGGCATTTGCGAATGCCGAACGCGTTGACTTCGGTGCGCGGCTTGATAATCCAGGGCGCGGGAACCGCGTCTAAAAACTCGTTGATTGCCACGGGATTAAACGCGCCGACGAATTCGGGACACGGCAAATTCGCCGCGCTCGCCATCGTTCGCATTCGGAGTTTGTCGCGGAAGCGCAGCGCGAACGAGCTGCTCATTCCGTCCAACTGTAAATGCTCGCGCGTTTTGGCGGCGGTCAAAACGTCGAATTCGTCAATGCCGACCACGCGGTCAACCGGTTGCGTTCCGGCGATGTTGGTGACGATCCGCACGTAATCTTCGGGCTTTGCGCCGCCGCTCGCATATTTAACCTGGCTGATGCTCGCCCACGCCCAAGGCTCGTCGAGCAAACTTTCGTGCGTGACGAGCGTGACCTGCCAGCCGCGCTCCTGGCATTCTTCAAAAAACTCATTGCCCTTGAAATAAGTGGCGATGCAAACGATATGTTTCCGCATATTTGAAATAATATTATCCGAAGATGTCTGTCGGTTCGTTCAATTGGCAATCGAAACGGGTTCGCGTCCGGCATCAAAATTTTTCGTCTCTGATTTTCTTTTGAGATAAAAGAATGGCACAATTTATTTGCAAAAACAACATTTATTAGTTTCTTTAGACTGTTTTAGATCATTCACGGATTCAAGTAAAATATTTTCAGTTCCGTGTAAAAATTATGGAGTAATAATGGGCGATATTAATTTACTAAATTTGGTTAGCCACCTTTTGATTTATATGGTCGTTCTGCTTTTGGCGATTTCCGCGCACGAAGCCGGACACGCCTGGATGTCTCATAAATTTGGCGACGATACGGCTTATTTGCTCGGGCGCGTAACCTTAAATCCAATCGCGCACACCGACCCGATTGGAACGCTTCTGATTCCGATAATTTCATTCCTATTCGGCGCGATAGGCGGCGCATTGGGCGCAATTCCGCTGATTGGTTGGGGCAAACCAACTCCGGTTAATCCGCGCAAGTGGACAAATTATACATGGGGTAACGTGATGGTTTCCATCGCGGGAGTTTTGGCAAATTTAATTTTACTGACCATTGGCATTGTTCTGGCGAAAATAATGATGTCGCAGGGCTTCGGCATCGAATCGTTTTTTGGCGCGAGCGATAATCCGCTGGCGATTTTTGTCGGTTATATGATGATTTTAAATTTGTCGCTTTTCGTTTTTAATTTACTGCCGTTTCCGCCCCTCGACGGAAGCAAAATTCTTTCGACATTTCTGCCCGCGAGCCTTGAGCCGATTTTCAGTCTGTTTGAGCAATACGGATTTTTGATTTTAATGGCATTGATTTATTTCGGAGTTTTCAGTTTTGTTTTTAAACCGTTTCTGTATGCTTTAATTGCTATTCTTCAATAGAAAATATGAAAAAAAGAATCTTCAGCGGCGCGCAGCCGACCGGCGAACTTCACATCGGCAATTATCTCGGCGCGTTGAAAAATTGGGTCGCGCTGCAGAACGAATACGAAAGTTTTTTCTGCATCGTCAATATGCACGCTCTGACTCTGCCGCAAAATCCTGAAATCTTAAAGCAGAAAACTCTCGATTTGGCGCGGATTTATCTCGCTTCGGGCATTGACCCGGAAGTCTCGACCGTTTTTATTCAATCGGATGTCGCCGAACACGCCGAGCTGACGTGGATTTTGTCGTGCCTTGCCCGAATGGGCGAGCTTGAACGAATGACGCAGTTCAAAGACAAAGGCAAAGGCAACACGGAGCGTTCGGGGGTCGGGCTTTTCGCTTATCCGGTTTTGATGGCGGCGGATATTCTTTTATATCAAACCAACCTCGTGCCGGTCGGACAAGACCAGAAACAGCATCTCGAATTATGCAGAGATTTGGCGATTCGTTTTAACCGCGATTTCGGCGAAATTTTTGTCGTTCCCGAACCGTTTATTCCGCCCGTCGGCGCGAAAATTCAATCGCTGCAGGAGCCTTTGAAAAAAATGTCGAAATCGGACGAAAATCCGGCGGGCGCGATCTTTTTATTGGACGATGCCGACACGATTTTGAAGAAGTTCAAAAAGGCGGTGACCGATTCGGGAACGGAAATTAAATTCGACGAAGCGCGCCCGGCAATCACCAATCTTTTGACGATATATCAACTGATGACCGGAAAATCCGTCGAACAATGCGAAGCCGATTTCGCGGGCAAAGGTTACGGACATCTCAAAACCGAAATCGCCGCCGCGGTCATCGAATTTTTAAAGCCGTTTCAGGAACGAGTCAAAAATTACACGGACGCAGATTTAAAAATTATTCTCAAAACCGGCGCGGAAAAGGCGCGCGCGATTGCGCGTGAAACCCTGCGCGACGTTTACGCCAAATCGGGCATCGTCGGCGCAGCGAGTTAAATTATGTCAGAGCGTATCCTCAAACAAATGCCGTCAAATGAAAATCCACATTCCGCCGTTACCGCTTTTTGGGCAGTAAATTTCGCTACTTTCGGCATCGTCGCCGCGTCAATTCTTTTGGCGTTACTCGGTGCCGGTCCGGCAATCGTTCAGGGTATTTCAGGCGCGATTATCGTCGCCGTCGTCGCGTTATACGTCGCCGCCGCCTTTTTTGGTGCCGTCGCCGGACTTTTAATTATCCGTTTTAAAAACCGCTTGTGGATAATACGCTTGACAGGTATGAGCGTAGCCTGGTTCAGCCTATTAATGTCGTGTCTGGCAGGCAGCTCGAGATAGGTTTTCTCACGGCGGGCAGTGGTTCTTACAATTTCGAAGCTTACATCATCAGACCTTTATTTTGGGTGATGTTTTTCGGCACGATTCCGGCATTATTGATGGGACTTATTTATGCTTCCGTAGTCAGAAAACGATTAATTTCCGAAGATTAATGCTAAAATCAATTTCACCAAAGATTCTATTTCCAACCGCCGAACATTTTATTCGGCTAAAAATCTGACTTTAAACGAGGAGCGAAAAAATTCTATGGCACAGCAAGCAAAATCATATGACATTCCGAAATTCAAGGAACAGTATAATAATTTTATCAGCGGCGAATTTGTCGCGCCGAAGGGCGGCGAATATTTCGACGTGATTTCTCCGGTTGACGGAAAAGTTTTTACGCGCGTCGCAGGTTCGACATTTTTCGTCAGCGGCATTTATTCTTTCAAAAATTCATACTCGTAAATTTTCGGTGTTATTTTGTCAGCCAGAAAATGTAGTTTTCCCCGCAAATCGCCGATCAGTTTTGTATAAGTTTCGTCATCGCTTCGTGAGTTCATTCTTCCTTGGTCGTTGCGTCCCTGAAAATATTCTCTGATGTCATACAAATTTGCATTGACGTTCGCGCCTTTTTGTTGATGGTAGTATTTCCAAAGCTCACGTCCGGCGTTAAAAACTGCCGCCGCTTCGTCTGAAAATTGTCTCGGCTGGTTGTTGTAGATATTAATTTTAGCGTTTTCGTCAAACAACACGCCGCCGGATTGTTCAGCTGTCAATTTCCCGTTGATGAAGTCGGTCATAAAATTGCTGGCAAGCTTTTCCTGAGCGTTTACTTCCTGTTCGGTGAACGGAATCCAATGATTTACGCCGAATCTTACGGAAATGTTGTTGCTGTTATCGAAGAGCGTAAATGCCAAACAATCATTTTGGAATTCTGTGTCTGTTTTCCAATTGTCATTTGGAAATAAGAACTGATCGCGGTCGTTCAGCCAAGTTGCTTTGATACAATGACGAACAGAATAATAAACACAGATTGGTATTATATTCTTCAAGTTCACGTCAATAATTACTTTATGCCCTTTTACTGATTCAGGACTATTGAAAAGATAAACTTGGTTTTGGTTTTGAAAATCTCCAACGTCAGTTACAAGAGTGCATATTTTATTGAAGTCTCTGTTTTTGTATCTCACAATCCATTTATTTATAAAAAAATAGTCGTCGTAACAATAAATGCGTTTGTTCCCGATGAAGTCTGCTTCTCTGCTAAAAATATCAGTTAAAGCAAATTCAAATTTTTCATTTATTGCTGTATCAAAGATGAAAAAACCTATTGGAAATTTTCCATTTACATTATCGAAAGTGTCGGCTGGAACTAAAAAAAGCCTTTCGAGTTTCGCTCGAAAGAAATCTCGGAAATCCTTAAAATTTGAAGATTGCAAATTTTTTAAAGTTGAAAAATTTGCAATCTTGCTGTTAGGGATTTCAGCATAAATTCTGGTAAGAAACTGTGTGAAAAGTTCGTTACTCGCTTTCCCAATTTTGCCTTTGTATCTCTCGTGTGTTTTATTGCCGATTGCTGTATTTGCTTTGTTTTCTCCTGTTCCTGTTCGCTGTTTAGAGTTTCCGGCTTCCGCATAAGGCGGATTGATGTAAATGACAAGTTTTTTGCGTTTTTCGTCGTCATTGATGATGTCTTGCAGACTTTGCGGCAGTTTGGAAAAATCATCGTTCAAAAAGTCGAATTGAAAAACGTGTGTGTCGAGCAGATTTGCGCCGTGATTGATGCGTTCGTGCATTACGTTGACATCCGCCTGATCGAGTGTGCTTGCCCAGATGTTGTATTTGTTGGTTAAACCCGCCAGCAGATTGCCCGTGCCGGCGGCACAGTCCCAAATGTAGTATTCGTCCTGCCAGTTTTCGCCCAGCGCGTCAGCCAGATATTTTTGCGAAAGCTCGACCCATTTGCGCGGCGTAAAAAACGCGCCTTTGCGTTCTCTGATGTCCTGCGGAACGAGTAAATCCCGACGCTCGATAATGTAGTCTTGAAATTCTTTGATCGGCGGACGTTTATAGCGTTTCCAAAATTGGCGATAGGCTTCTTTGTTTCGGATGCTGATGGTCGCATCGAACATTTGCCCGATGTCTTCCTTCGCAATCTTGTAGCCTTGATTTTCGTAGATGACGAAAAGATTGTCGCGGATCGTCGTGTCGTCCTCGATTTTCTGCGTGTCCTTGTCGTCAACAAAAAGGTCTGCCAGATAAAAATCGCTGTCTAAAATACTCGCCGTTTTAAGTTCGTCCCACTTTACGTCAATGATCGGTTTGACGATTTCAAGCCAGCGCAGATAAATCGGGATAAAGTTGTTTTTATCAATTTTTATCTTGCTCGCTTCGGTCGCTTTGGCGATGTTGTTGGCGATAAACGTCTTTAAATCTTTTTCGTCCGTTTGATAATCGTAAATGTAAGTGTGCTGTTTAAGCGCGGATTCGATGCGGTCTTTGATTAACTTGAATTCTTTGGTGTCGTGATTGCTCGGCGCGACATTCCAATTAAAATCGTTGAGGTAAAAAATGTCCTGAATGTTGATGTATGGAACAAAAGCGATTTTTTTGAAGTCGAAAACACCGAGAAACGCGGGCGGCAATGTTTTGTCAAACGTGCGCGCCTTTCCGATTGTTAAAATGAGCTGCACGAACATTCTCGGAATATCGAAGTCGCCCGTTTTCGCTTCCGCCCACAGCAGAGGCGTTTTGCCGAACAAATTGTCCTGTTTAGGAAAAACCGTGAAATCAATATTTCCTAAAATTTCCGTCGCGTCAAAGTCTCTGAACCAGTCAGCCGCAACCTTGTTTTTTAATTCTTCTTCTCTGATGTTTTTATATTTCATTATGTCTTCCGTCGGGTCTGTTTTTGCGGCGGTTATAAATGCCGCGAACGCCGGCATACCGGCGATGGAGCGGAAAGCGGCGAATCAAAATTTCAGCATCTGCACATCGGCAAACCGAAGGAGGCTTTTGTGAGCTGATTTAAGCAATGAAAGCTATGCAGGCGGAATAGTAGCACAAAGTTTTTTTTCCGCAAATTGCGAGAGCGTTTCCAATCCCAAAGTTTTCTTCTCGCGCTGTTGTTAATCTTCAAAGCCGAGGTCGGACACGCAAAATTTCCGGTAATCACCGCCTAACATTGAAAACGAATTTTTACGGCTTTTCGATAAACCGCTGAATTTATGAATTAATATCTTGAAAATGCTAAAATCAATTTCACCAAATTTTAATTCAAACGCTGAAAAATTCTTTTCGGCGCAAAACTGTTTCAAGGAGAAAAAATAATGGCACAAAGCGCAAAGTCATACGACATTCCGAAATTCAAAGAGCAATACGAAAATTTTATCGGCGGCGAATTTGTCCCCCCGCGTGGCGGCGAATATTTCGACGTGATTTCGCCGGTGGACGGCAAAGCGTTTACCAAAGTGGCGCGTTCGACCGCCGAAGATATTGAGTTGGCGTTAGACGCGGCGCATAAAGCCGCGCCCGAATGGAATAATTCTTCGGCGACGACACGCAGCAATCTTTTATGGAAAATCGCCGACCGCATCGAAGAAAATCTGGAGATGCTCGCCCGCGCCGAAACATGGGACAACGGCAAGCCGATTCGGGAAACGCTTGCCGCGGATTTGCCGCTCGCGGTTGACCACTTTCGCTATTTTGCGGGCGTGATTCGCGCCGAAACGGGCGAAGCGACGGAACTCGATCAAAACACGGTTTCGATTAATATTCACGAACCTTTGGGCGTGGTCGCGCAGATTATCCCCTGGAATTTTCCGCTGCTGATGGCGACGTGGAAAATCGCGCCCGCGCTTGCTGCCGGAAACTGCACCGTCGTCAAACCGGCTGAACAAACACCGGCTTCGATAATGGTTTTGATGGAATTGATTCAGGACATTTTGCCGCCCGGAGTTTTGAACATCGTCAACGGTTTTGGTCCCGAAGCCGGAAAACCGCTGGCGACTTCCGAAAGAGTGGCGAAAGTCGCGTTCACGGGCGAGACGACGACCGGGCGTTTAATTATGCAATACGCCTCGCAAAACCTGATTCCCGTGACGCTCGAACTCGGCGGCAAATCGCCGAATATTTTCTTTGAAAGCGTGATGGACGCGGACGACGATTTCTTTGATAAATGTCTGGAAGGCGCGGCACTTTTTGCTTTGAATCAAGGCGAAGTCTGCACTTGTCCGTCACGTATTTTAGTGCAGGAATCAATCGCCGACAAATTCATCGAGCGCGTCGTCGAGCGCACGAAAGCGATCAAAATGGGACATCCGCTCGACCCGTCAACGATGATCGGCGCGCAGGCGAGTCAGGATCAATACGAAAAAATTATGAATTATATCCAGATCGGCAGAGACGAAGGCGCGGAAGTCTTAACCGGCGGCGAAGCGCAGAAAAACGAAGGCGTGGAAGACGGCTTTTACGTCCAGCCGACGCTGCTCAAAGGTCATAATAAAATGCGCGTTTTCCAGGAAGAAATCTTCGGTCCCGTTTCATCTGTGACAACCTTCAAAGACGAAACGGAAGCCATCGAAATCGCCAACGACACGCTCTACGGCTTAGGCGCAGGCGTTTGGACGCGCGACGCGCACCAGCTTTACCAAGTCCCGCGCGCCATCAAAGCCGGTCGCGTCTGGGTCAACTGCTATCACAATTACCCGGCGCACGCCCCGTTCGGCGGCTACAAAAAATCCGGCTTCGGACGCGAGAACCACAAAATGATGCTCGACCATTATCGCAACAATAAAAATATGTTGATTTCTTATGATAAGAAGGCGATGGGATTCTTTTAATAATTAAAATCGTCTGCAAATCGGGGGAAAATTCATTTTCCCCGATTTGCAGATATTTTTCCATTCTAAAAAATTAACGGCGGTGCGAAAATGCTTTCTAAAGTATTGCAAACTTTCTTTGCTGCATTGATTTTAGTTCAGATAATTAATGCACAGGATTTGTATAAGATTCCCGCCGATGTCGAAACACGCTGGGCGAGTCCTGAAAATCCGAAAGGAGAAAAAGGAAATGCCGCGCTGACGAACGGCGGGCGCAAAGGTTCGCCGTTTTTTCCTTTGAAAGCGGGCGAACGGCGCATTTTGGCGGAAGTTTCCGGCACGAGCGGCACGATCAGACGAATTTGGATGACGATAAATAACCGTAGCCCGCAAATGCTGCGCGGGTTGCGGCTCGATTTTTATTGGGACGGCGCGAGAACTCCGGCAGTCAGCGCGCCGCTCGGAGATTTTTTCGGAATGGGACTCGGACAGACTGGAACTTTTGAATCGGCTTTGTTTTCAAGTCCCGAAGGAAGAAGTTTTAATTGCTTTGTTCCGATGCCTTTTAAGAAAGGGATGAAATTGGTTATCACCAACGAAACCAAGACCGATTTGCGGGCGTTATATTATGACGTAAATTACACGCTCGGCGACAAACACGGAGCCGACGCTTTATATTTTCACGCTTATTTTAATCGTGAAAATCCAACCAAAATGCGGAAGGATTACGAACTGCTTCCCAAAATAGAGGGAAAGGGACGCTTTCTCGGAGTCAATGTCGGCGTGATCGTTAATCAAAAACAATATCTGAAAACCTGGTGGGGCGAAGGCGAAGTCAAAGTTTTTCTCGACGGCGACACGATAAACTCGACTCTCGGCGGAACCGGCGCGGAAGATTATATCGGCACGGGCTGGGAATTGGGGAAATATGCCAATCTTTATCAGGGATGTCTGATAGCCGACGAGGAAAAAATGCGTTATGGTTTTTACCGTTACCACATTCCCGACCCGATTTATTTTCGCCGCGATGTCCGCGTAACGATCCAGCAGATCGGCATTATTTTGCCGAAAGACATCGAATCATTAGCCGCCGGGAACGCTCCGCTGTATAAAGCGGGAGCAAACCTGGTCGAGATGGATAAAACTCAACTGAAACCTTTTGAATTGTTCGAGCGCGAAGATGATTGGTCGAGCTGCGCTTATTTTTATTTGGACAAGCCCGAAAATAAACTTCCTCAATTACTTGCCGTCGAAAGTAGAATTGAAGGTTTATAAATTCGAGCGAAAACCACAAGACAATGCTCGATCATTACCGCAACAACAAAAATATGTTGATTTCTTATGATAAGAAAGCGATGGGATTCTTTTAAAGGATGAAGTGTGAATGATGAAGGATGAACGCAGATTTTTATGATTTGCGTTTATCCTCCTCTTAGTTTATGACCAATTTTCTGCGAATACCGTTTTGGATTATTTATTCGCTTCGTTTTCGAGATGATGTTTTATTTGAATGAAAAATTATATTAAAGTAAGTTGAAAATATGGCTAAAGTTTATTTAGACGCACTCTTACCACGCGAAGATTTTGACATAGATGAATCTCAAAATTCTGCAAAGAAAAAAGAATCATTCTCTATCTCGGATTTGAGAGAAGATGATTTCTTTTATCTAACTCTCAGAAAACCTGACTTTCAGCGTGAAACAAATGAATGGACACCAGAAAAGGTTTGTGAACTTATAAAAAGTTTTCTAAATGGTGAACTTATTCCTGCTGTGATTTTATGGAGAAGTAAAAGCGGTTACAATTTTGTAATTGATGGTTCTCACAGAGTTAGTTCGCTAATCGCTTGGATAAATGATGATTACGGCGACGGTGCAATTTCTAAGCTAATTTTCGACGGTTTGATTCCAGAAGAACAAATAGAAATTGCGACCAAAACAAAAAAGATAATTGAAAAAGAAGTTGGTAAGTATACAGATTATCAACTAGGTCTTAAATTTCCTGAAAAAGTTAAACCTGAGATAGCATCAAAGGCAAAAAATCTAGGAGCAATTGCTGTTCAACTTCAATGGGTTGAAGGCGATGCCGATGTCGCTGAAGCATCATTCTTCAAAATAAATCAGCAAGCCGCAAAAATTGACCCGACTGAATTAAAACTTATCAAATCAAGAAAGAAACCAAACGGCATTTCCTCAAGAGCAATTATTAAAGGCGGCAAAGGGCATCAATATTGGGCAAAATTCACAGAGCAAAATATTACTGAAATTGAAAGATTGGCAAAAGAAGTAAACGAAGTGTTTTTTCTACCAAAACTCAAAAATCCCGTTAAAACTCTAGATTTACCGATTGGCGGAAAAGGCTATTCAAATCAAAGTCCTTTGCTTATATTTGAATTTGTTAATCTCGTGAATAATGTCAAATCTGATGATAAATTAGTAGAAGATAATGACGGAAACTCAACAGTGGAGTTTTTGAAAAGGAGCAGAAAAATTGCCAATTTAATTAACAGCACTCACCCATCATCTTTGGGTTTGCATCCGGCAGTTTATTTTTATTCTAGAAGTGGCAGACATAAAACAGCTTCATTTTTTGCAATTGCTGACTTTGTGATGGAGTTAGAACAAAAAAACAAGCTGAAAGATTTTATCTTTATCCGTGAAAAATTTGAAGATTTGCTGCTAGATTATGATTATGTTGTTCAACAGATTTTAAGGAATTATAGAAGTTCTTCAAATGCAATTCCGCATATCAAGAATTTTTACAAACATCTTATGGCTGAACTTCAAAATGTAGAAAAAGATCAAGCGATTAAAAATGTTTTGTTAAAGGATGAATACAAATTCATTAAGGCAGATGAGTTTGAAGATTCTTCAATTTCTTCAAATGTTTTCTCAAACGAAACAAAGTCGGCTGTATTTATAACTGAGGCTTTGGATAAAGCATTAAGATGTAAAATCTGTAAATCAAGAATACATACAAACTCAATGACTTTTGACCACAAGCAAAGAAAAGAAGATGGCGGTTTAGGAAATCCTCAAAATGCTCAAATAGCTCATCCTTTTTGTAATTCGGCAGTAAAGAATTGATTGAATAATCAAAAACGCTTGAATGAAAATTTCCCATCAGGCAACAGCAAATTCGGTTAATTTACGTTTTTCGGGCGAGTAAAAAGCGAGGACAATATCTTGTTTCGGCACGCCTTTTTCCAGAAGATAGGCGGCAACGCCGTCTTCGAGACCGTCGTAGTGAATCCAGAATTTTCCGTTGCGGATTTCGACATCAATCAGGGCGTAATCGTGTCTTTTGATTCCTTCAAAACCCGTGACCATCAGCAAATAACGATCTCTTTCTGTATCGAAAACGGGCTTTTTTTCCAGAGTGCTGTTGGCGTATCTGTTTTTTGAACGGTCAAGAATGAGTTCTTTGATAAACGCGCGATATTTTTCTAAATCAGCCATTTTATTATTACCTCTTTTTCGATATTGTAAACCAGAATCTTGATCTTCAAACGCTCCAAAACTAAATTTCTCAATTCGTCGCTAAAATCATTTTCAAGCACATCATCCGAAATTGCCAGAAACAAAATCCGGTCGGATTCGTAATCGCTCAAAACCTCACGATACATAATAAATTGCCCGATAGCATCCTGAGTTTCGGCGATAATTGACTTGCCGATAAAACTCTTGATCTCGACCGCAATTTTCTCTCCTTCTTTTTCCGCCGCGAGAACTTTCTTTGCGCCTAAATCAATATAGAGTTCGGTTTTGCCGAATTTCAAAGTGAGCGGATCATCCGTAATTATCCAGCCGTCTTTGATGAGCGCGGTTCTGACAACATCGTGAAATTTATCTCTCGCGGGCATATTAAATTTATTTTATCATTGATTTTTTGAACATAAAACGAATGAAGCTAAACTCTTTTACCGAGAATCAAAAGAACGATGTTAAAATTATGACAGTTGAAAATTATGTCGAATACTATTGAACCAACATTGGAATTACCGTCGAATTTGACTAAGGACGAAGCGCAGACTTGCTTGCCGTGAAATTGTATGAAACGGAGCGCGTTTCGCTCGGACAAGCGGCGCGGATTACGGGTTATTCCAAACGCGCTTTTATCGAAGCTTTTTGATTCGGTGATGATTCCGCCGGAAGTCGAGCGCGAATTCGGCAGCAAATTCGACTGGTTGAAAGTCGAAAATCTCGAAAGCAGTTTATTGATCGCGGCTCTCGAAATGATTGTTGACGCGGGCGAAGCCGGAGAATAATATGAACAACATTCCGCGGGTAAAAGTAACCGATGAAGCGAAAAAAGTAATTGAACAAATTCGCGCTCGAAACGGCAAATTGATGTTTCATCAATCGGGCGGATGCTGCGACGGTTCTTCGCCGATGTGTTATGCGGACGGCGATTTTCTGGTCGGCGCGGCGGACGTTTGGCTCGGCGAAATTGACGGTTGCGATTTTTGGATGGGACGCGATCAGTTTGAGTTTTTCAAACATACGGAATTGACGATTGATGTCACGCCCGGACGCGGCGCGTCTTTTTCGCTGGAAATTCCTTTGGGCGTGCGGTTTATTACGAAATCGAGAATTTTCACCTTTGAGGAATCGGAGAACTTAACTGAAACGCGGATTGGCGAGATGATTTAGGTTTCTAACCACATAGGAACATAGTTCGCATAGTTTTCTATTTTTGATTTTCTATGCGAACTGTGTTCCTATGTGGTTATTTCAAAATATGTCACGCAAGATTACAGTTTACGAAAAACCGATTTGCGCGATTTATCGCAATTTGAATAAATACCGGCGAAAAACGTCGTTGATTATGCGAAGGCTGATTATTTTACCGAACCTTCGACCGCAGAAAATTGCGCGGACTTTTGAAGAAATCGGACACGCGCTCGAATTGATAAATTCCGCGAAATAAAATTTATGAGTCACACAAACGGAAACGGCAATGGCAACGGGCATCGTCCGAAACCGAAAAATGTTTTAGGCACGGAATTAAAATGCTGCTGTCTGAAACCTTTGACCGGATTTTACCGCGACGGATTTTGCCGGACGGGCGCGGACGATACGGGCAGACACACGGTTTGCGTGCGCGTCACCGACGAATTTCTGAAATTTTCAAAAGCCGTCGGCAACGATTTATCAACGCCGCGACCGGAATTTGCCTTTCCCGGACTCGCGGACGGCGATAAATGGTGTCTGTGCGTTCTACGCTGGCGCGAGGCTCTCGAACACGGCGTTGCGCCGCAGGTCGTTCTTGAATCCTGTCACGAATCGGCTCTGAAAGTCGTCAGTCTGGAAGATTTAAAAAATCACGCTGAGGAAGATTAAAAGTGAAAAAGTGAAAGAGTGAAAGAGTGAAAAAGCTCTGATTTTTCAAAAATTCGTGCCTTTCTTTTTCAGATTTTCACTTTGATACTGTTTCACTTTAGAGAAATGGAAACCGTCGAACATTTACGACAACTTTTTGATTATAACGATTGGGCGAACCGGCGGATTATCGTTGCGCTGAAATTTAACGGCAGCGAACGGTCGCGCGAAATTTTAGCGCATCTGCTCGTCACCGAAGCCGAATATTACGAGCGGCTTTACGGCAAAGATTCAACGGGTTTTAATTTCTGGCAAAATTTATCGTTGGAAGAATGCGGAAATTTGGCGCGGGAAACGGCGCGAAAATTTGAACTGTTATTAAAACAATTTGACGATGAAGGACTCGGACAATTTGCCGCCTATAAAACGAGCGAAGGCATCTCTCACAAAAATACGTTCCGCGAGATTTTGACGCACGTTCTTCTTCATTCTTCGATTCATCGCGGCAGTATTATCTTAAAAATGCGCGAAGAAAATATTGAGCCGCCGAAAATTGACTACATAATTTATGTCCGCGAAATTAAACGCTGAACCTCAGCTTGATTGGAAGTTTTTTAATTTGCGGCACGGATTTTTTAAGCTCGCGCTGATCGGCAGTTTTCTTTGTTTGATATTGCCGGTTGTTCTCTGGATGTATCGCAATTATTATTTTATCAATCCGTTTGTGCCGCGTGATTCGGGATTGACCGGCTCTAAATTATACGGACGAAATATGGAAGGCGATTTGCAAAGCATCGTCATTTTATTTCTGATCGAAAACTCGGTCGTCTTAGCGGTGCTTTTGCCTTATTCCTTCAGCCGTTTTTACTGGGTCAGATTACTGATACTGCAATTTTTATACGGCTTTTGGTTTCTACTTTCAACAGCTACTGCAATGCACAGCAGCAGTTTATATGTAATCAACATCGTCGGAGTTTTGGGAATTAATTTGTTGATTTTCCTCTGGCTGCTTGCCGCCTTCGTCGCCGACCGACAGAATAGAGAAGTCTTGAATAATCAATGGAACAAACTGCCCCGGAACAATTAACCTTCGATTTTGAAACGGTCGAGCCGCGCATTTTTGCCGAGCCGCGCGAAGATATAAAATTAAATTTGGGCGAATTTTCCGGTCCGCTCGACCTTTTGTTGTTTCTCATCAAACAGGAACAGGCGAATATTTTCGACATTCCGATTGCGCGCATCACCGACGAATATCTGAAATATATTCGCGTTATGAAATCGCTCGACATTGCGCTGGCGGCGGATTTTCTGGTGATGGCGGCGACGTTGATCGAGATTAAATCGAAGATGCTTCTGCCGCGCGAAGTTTTCGACGCGCCCGATGAAGAAATCGAAGACCCGCGCCAGGAATTGGTTGACCGCCTGCTCGAACATCAAAAATTTAAAAACGCGGCGGAGATGCTCTACGAAAAAAACACGGTCGAGCAAGCCGTCTTCGGGCGCGGGCAAATCGAAACCGACGATAACAACACGGAAACGAACGCGACGGTGTTCGATCTTTTAGGCGTTTTTCAAAAAATTCTCGCCCGCCGCAAAGTAGAAATTCAGATGGAAATCGAGCGCGAGGAAATGAGTCTCGCGGAAATGCTCAAACAAATCAGAACGAAGATATTTCAACTCGGCGAAGTAAATTTAACGGAAATTTTCGAGCAGACGCGCAGCCGGCAGGAACTCGTCCTCGCCTTCATCGCCGTGCTGGAACTCGTCAGAACCGACGCGATTTTTTTGACGCAGAACAAAACCTTCGGCGAAGTGATTTTGAGAAAAGTGTGAATCCGAAAAAAACTATTTTGACTTCAAACGATGAAAACTTTTCGCCGCGATATGATAATCTTTGATTAATTTTTTTTCAGATGGAAGAAGCAGCAACGCAAATTGAAGAAAAACAGACGCGCGGCATCGGCGAGATAATCTCCATCGTCGAAGCTCTGATATTCGTCGCCGACGAACCGATCAACGTGAAAACGCTCTCCGAAGTTTTGGACGAAGACCGCGAAATCGTGCAGGCGGCAATCGAAGAATTGGCGCGGGAATACGAACAAAGAAGCAGCGGTCTGCAAATCAGAGAAATCGCGGGCGGCTGGCAGCTCGGCACGCGCACCGAATATCACGAAGAAATCCGGCGGTTTTTAAAAACGCGCCCGAACGCGAAATTGTCTTTAGCCGCGCTCGAGACGCTCGCCGTCATCGCCTACAAACAACCGGCGACCGTGCCGGAAATTTTAGAAATTCGCGGCGTGCAGTCGGCTTCGGCGATCAAGACGCTGCTCGATAAAAAACTGATCGTCGCCAAAGGCAGAAAGGAAACCGTCGGACGACCGATGCAATACGGCACGTCGAAGGATTTTTTGATTCAGTTCGGCTTAAGAGATTTATCGGAATTGCCGTCAATCGAAGATTTTGAAGATTTAACGGCGGGAATTTCTTAAAGTAAAAAACTAAAAACTAAAAGTGAAAAGTAAACTTTGTATTTAGTTTTTAGTTTTTCACTTTTAGTTTTTAGTTTTTCATTTTCTCTCTCACATCGGCGAAAATTTTTCCGAGGAGATTTTCGCCGAGAAAAAATCGTTCGTTCGTCACTTCCGAAACGGCGGGCGGCGGTGTTTCAAACGCATTCGCTTCTTCTTCGTTCGCAAAATAAACGCTTGCGAGAATCAATCCCCAAAGCGCGCCGAGAAACATATCAATTTCGATTTGTTTGCCGCTGAATTTGTAAAAGTAGCGATTTTTGCGAATTTCGTTCGTTTCGGCGCGCTCGTTTTTTTTGATTTCCCTGCCCTCGAAAATTTCAAATTGTTGATGCTCGATTTCGTTCAAAAAGATTTCGGAAATTTTCCAGCTCGATAAATTTTCGAGCGGTTCGCGCTGCTGCAAAATCCATTGCCATTCTTTTGTTTCGGGCGAACGAACGGAACGCAGGCGCAGGCGCGTGTTTTCGATGTAATTGTCGAAGATTTGCAAATGCCGACTTGCCCGCGTCAAAGGTTCGGGAAGATTTTGTAATAAAAAAACGCGGCGCGTTTCGATGCGATAAGTTTTGTTCATCTCGGTCGAATGTTTTATACTCGTTAATTTTAATATATTTAACTTTTTCGGAGCGAACCAAATGCGATATTTTTTATTTTTACTTTTAGCAATTTTTATAATCAACTGCGGCGGCACAGCGGAAAACGCGACCCAACCGACGAACGCCAAACCCGCGAACGCAAATGCATCAAACGCGAACGCGAATGCGAATAATCCTTTGGCGACCACCAAAAAGCCCGACGCGCCGTTAAACAATAACGCGCCGACGCTCGCGCCGGTTTTGAGCGGTTATTACGATGCCTTGAATAAAAAAGACGAAGCGGGCGTGAAACGATTTCTTTCGCAATCGGCGGTAAAATATTTTGAGGACGAAGCGAAATCCGAAAAGAAAACTTTGCTCGCCTACCTGCTCGAAGCCGAAGAACCTTTGAACGAAAAACGCGAAATTCGCAACGAAAAAATCGAAGGCGATTCCGCCGTCGCCGAAATCAAAGGCGGCAGTTTGGGAAATTGGACACCGAATAAATTCGTCAGAGAAAACGGCGAATGGAAGTTCGCTTCGCCGAAAGACAGTCTGGCTTTGCAGGACATTCCGCGCACGAACGCGCCGGCGAATTCGGCGAAATAATTTCGCGCGAATGATAAAAAAGCCGAAAGATTTTAATTTCCTTCGGCTTTCATCTTTCTATAAAAAACAACAAATTACGCTTTCGCTTCCTTCGCGTCCGAAGATTTATAAGCGGGCAAAGAAACTCGTGCCTTCGGTTCTTTTTTCAAACCTAACGCCCAATCCGCCTGCATCAACGTATGGATGTCGCGCGTGCCTTCATAGATGATGGCGGCTTTGCAGTTTCGCAAATATCTTTCGACCGGATAATCGTTCGTGTAACCGTTCGCGCCGTGAACCTCAATCGCCATCGAAGCGGCGGTTTCGCTCCGGATCGTCGCTTGCCATTTCGCTAAACTTGCCGCTTTCGCCGACGGCTTGCCTTCGTTTTTCAAAGAACCGCATTTCAGCCAGAGCAAATGACACATTTCATAATCGGCTTCCATATCGGCGATTTTTTGTTTGACTAATTGAAAATTAGCAATCGTCTGCCCCTGCACTTCGCGCGTGTTCGCGTAAGCGACCGAAGCGTCGCGGCTCGCTCTGATCACGCCGGTCGCGCCCGATGCGACCGTGTAGCGACCGTTTTCTAAACTAAACATCGCAATCTTGAAACCTTCGTCTTCTTCGCCCAGCATATTCGCCTGCGGAACGCGCACGTCTTGCAGCGAAAAATAGCCGGTGTTGCCCGCCTTGATTCCGAGTTTGCCGTGCAGCGTCCCGGAAGAAAATCCCTGCATCGCGCGTTCGACGATAAAACAGCTTATTCCCGAATGATCGCGCTTTTTCTGTTTTTCCAAATCAGTCCAACAGAAAAACAAAAAATGATCGGCGACATCGCCCAGAGAAATCCACATTTTCTCGCCGTTCAAAATCCATTCGTCGCCGTCTTTTTTAGCATATGAACGCATCCCGACTACATCGCTTCCCGCGTTCGGTTCGGTCAACCCGAACGTCGCCAACTTTTCGCCCTTCGCCTGCGGCACGAGATATTTCTGCTTCTGTTCTTCGGTTCCCCAAGTCAAAAGCGATAAAGAATTAAGCCCGACGTGAACGCTCATCGCCACGCGCAAAAAAGTGTCGCATGCTTCGAGTTCTTCACAGACCAAACCGAGCGAAATATAATCAAAACCCGCGCCGCCGTATTGTTCGGGAATGCACACGCCCAAAAGCCCAAGCTCCGCCATTTTGTCGAAAACGCCGCGCTCAAAATGCGCCTTTTCGTCCCACTCTTTAATAAACGGCGCGACCTCGCCCGCGCAAAATTCCCTGACGGTTTTCTGCAACGCCAGATGTTCTTCCGAAAGTTCAAAATCAATCACTGTTTTATAAACGTCCTCTCTAAAATTTTTGATATAGTAAAATTCTGTAAACTAATAGCATTTTAACATTTTGCGGAAATTTGCGCGAAAAATCCCGAAGCGAAATCGCTTTTCTGAATAAACAGTGCAGCACGCGATGCCTTTGGACTGAAAAACATATCGAGAGGTCATCGAACACGCTGATATATGATTTCGATTTACGAAGCATTGAAAATTATCGAGCGCGAAACTTTTACGCTTGAATCCGAGACGATAGATTTGAGCGGCGCGGTCAATCGAGTTCTGGCGGAAACGGTGAAAGCCGATATGGATTTGCCGCCGTTCGACCGCTCGCAGATGGACGGTTTCGCCGTTCAATCGAAGGATTTAAAAAGCGTTCCGG
This sequence comes from uncultured Pyrinomonadaceae bacterium, assembly GCA_964237235.1. Lineage (GTDB taxonomy): Bacteria > Acidobacteriota > Blastocatellia > Pyrinomonadales > Pyrinomonadaceae. The sequence continues at coordinate 58,741 of CAXSGY010000012.1, read as the reverse complement.
CGCGTTTGCGAATCATCGGCGAATCGGTGGCGGGAAAAGGCTTCGATGAAAAATTAAAGTCCGGCGAAACAATCAGAATTATGACCGGCGCACGCGTGCCGACGGGCGCGGATGCCGTGCAAAAAATCGAATCAACGAAAGAAGAGGACGGCGTTGTCGAAATTTTGGAAGCGGTGAAAAAAGGCGAAAATATCAACGGTTTTGCTTCGGAAATAAAACGCGGCGCGAAGATTTTTGACAAAGGCGAGATTGTTACCGAACAGATGATTGCCGCGATTGCCGCGTTCGGTTACGCGAAGATAAAAGTCTGCCGAAAACCGCGCGTTTCGATTCTTTCGACGGGCAGCGAGATTGTCGAAATTTCCGCCAAACCCGAACGCGATCAAATTCGCAATTCAAATTCCGTAATGCTCGGCGCGTTTGCCGCCGCATTCGCCGACGTTTCGATTTTGCCGCTCGTTAAAGACGACGTAAAAAGTTTGCGCGACGAGATTGAAAACGCGCTCGAAACATCCGACGTTTTAATCACGACGGGCGGTGTTTCGGTCGGCGATTACGATTTTACAAAACTTGTTCTGCGCGAACTCGGCGCGGAGATTTTTTTCGAGCGCGTTTCTCTCAAACCCGGCAAGCCGACGGTTTTCGGCAAGCGCAAAAATTGTTTGATTTTCGGTTTGCCGGGCAACCCTGTGTCGTCCGCCGTGACGTTTTACTTGTTTGCGAGAAGCGCGATTTTGCAAATGCAGCGGTCGAAAAATTTCGGACTAAAAAAAGGTTTTGCCGTCGCGCAAAGCCGAATCAAAGCGGCGAAAGAGCGCGATTCGGTTCTGCCCGCCTCGGTCGCGACGAATGAAAAAGGCGCGCTGATTATTGAATCGTTGCGCTTTAACGGCTCATCTAATTTCATCCAATTTGCGCGCGCCGATGCGCTGGTTTTTGTGCCGCAGGGAAAAAACTTGGAAGCGGGCGCAGCCGCCGAAATATTCTTTTTGTCGTAAATTAAAATGACTTTCGACGTAAATTTATGAGCAAGCTTTCGCATTTTGACGATCAGGGAAAAATTAAAATGGTTGACGTTTCCGCGAAAAAATCAACCGCGCGGCGAGCCGTCGCGTCGGCGAAGGTTTTGCTGTCGGCGGCGACGATTGAGACTTTAAAGTCGAACCAAAATCCGAAAGGCGATCCGCTCGAAATTGCCCGCGTCGCCGGAATTATGGCGGCGAAGCAAACCGCGAATTTAATTCCGCTGTGTCATCAAATCAATCTGTCGAAAGTTGATGTCAAAGCCGAGATAAAAACCGACGGCGTTTATCTCGAAGCCGAAGCGAAAACCGCTTCGCAAACCGGCGTTGAGATGGAAGCGTTGACCGCCGTCGCCGTCGCCGCGCTGACCGTTTACGATATGTGCAAAGCGGTGCAGAAGGATATTCAAATTACGGAAATTCAGTTGGTTTTGAAAACGGGCGGGAAATCCGATTTCACCAGAAAATAAAAAATGTTAAGAACAAATCGCTCTTAACATTTTTTGTTTTCTCCACTTTTCCACTTTTCCACTTTTTCACATCGTTTTATCCGCCGTCGAATTGATGCGAATTCCGCCGTTCGTCGTGATGACGCGAATCGTCGCGCCGCCGCCGCCGTTTAAATCGGTCGAAATTCGCTTGTCGCGCCGTCTGCCGTTTTCGTCGTCAGCCGGAACGCTCAAGCCGCTGATATCGCTGCGGAAACCGCCGTTGACCGTGCCGGTTTCGATGCGCGCCGCATAATTTTCGCTCATTTGCAGATTCACGCCGCCGTTCGTCGTCTGCACGTCGAGACCGCTGCCGCGCCACGCGTTTCCGGTCAAAGCGACGTTCACGCCGCCGTTCGTCGTTCTGCCTTTGACGCTGCCCGCGACATCTTTCAGATTCACGCCGCCGTTCATCGTTTGAAATTCAATCGCGCCTTCGACCGAAGCGACGCTGATGCCGCCGTTGTGCGCGGTCAGATTCATATTCGTGCTGCGCGGAACGAGAATTTCATACGAAACGGCAGAGTGTTTTTCGTCGTCCGTGCCAATCGCCTGAACAGTTCCGCCGGTTTCGATGCGGATGTTTTTAGCGGCGGCGCGGGCTTCTTCGTCGGTTGCGCCGGTCGTCTGCACGCAGGCGCGAATCAAAATATCCGAACGATTTTCGCCGCGCACGCGAATGCCGCCGTTGCGTTTTCCGTCAACATTTAATTCGCCCGCCGGAATCGTAACTTCGCGCGTTTCCTTGTATGACGCTTTATTGTCGTCGGAATAATTATAATTTTGACAAAATTCTCGGTCCTTCGTTTTGGTTTCGGCTTTGTCCTGACCGAAATTGATGATCGCCGACAGGCAGAGTATCGCTGCTGATAAAAAACCGAAACTTAGAAATCGTTTCGCAAATAAATTCTTGTTCATTATTGATTAAAATTCCCCCGAAATTGTTTTTGATTTTCGCTTTTTCAAAGCGCGTTCATAATCAAAACACCGCGCCGAAGTTTTTTGTGACAATAAATTTCGGAGAGATTTGAAATCGGCTAGAATCGCCTGCGAAAACCGTAAATGCCGATAAAAACCAGAGCCGCGCCGATGACGATATGCAGAACGTCGTCAACGCGCGTCCAACGAAAATATTCCTGCGGAAAATTACCGGCAAAGTTCGCCAACGCCTGATACAAATCAATCAAACCAAACCCGATGTTAAAGGCGCGAATGTATTTTTCGTTTCGCAAAAAAAGCAGACACAAACCGATTGCGCCGAAAAAAAGATGAAGAAAATTATAAGCCGTCGCGCCGCTGGTCAAAGATTTTTCCGGCGGCACGACAAAACCCAAAATTCCGATTAAAATCAATACGGGCGCGAAAACGAGCAGCGTTTTGTAATTTAAACTTTTAGCATTTGGCATTTGATAATTTAATTAACGATTCAAAATTTTCCGCCACTCAAATAATTCGCCGGTTTTGTCGTTTGCGGATTCGCCTTTATCAATTTGACTTTCGATTGAACCGGCGAGCGTAAAAATATCAGTTTACTCATTCGGTCGGCGCGTCGAAGATTGAATTTTATTTTCGATTTTTTCTCACAATATAATCAGGTTTCGGCTTTGGAATTTCTCCGCCTTTCGGAACGAACCAAAATTCTAATCTTCTTCCGTTATTTTTGACATATTCGCCGTCAATCGTCTTTATTTGCGAACTTGAAAAGCCGTTTTTGAGAAATTCTCTACGCATAGCTTGAAACATTTTATTTAAGCGAGATTTCTTGTCCAAATTGCCAAGATTTTTTGCAATCACTTTGTTATCATTATCAGTTTCAAAATTAGTATTGAGATAACCGATAATGTAAACTCTACTTTCAGGAGAATTTTTCAGAAGCTTTTTCAAAATGTTTTGAGCAAATTCAGAATAATTTCCTCGCGTGCCTTCAATCGAAGGATAATCATTTTCAATCGAATCAAAATCAATTCTGGCAACTGAGAAATCTGTAACATCAAAAAACGAAGTTTCAAATAAAACAGATTCCTGCGGCATCTTTAGATTTTCTTCACAAGTATCAAGCCTGGCATTTGCCTGCGCCAAATAATACCTCATCAGAAGAGTTTCATTATTGACGTTACAAAACTGGATAGAAAGTTTTTCAGAAGGAATTTTTAGATAATTTTTCCAGACGGATTTTATTAATGAACCGTAAATATATGGTTGTGCAAAGCCTCTTTTATTGCCTCCATAAATTCTGACAAGAACTTTGGAGTTTGGTGTTTTTTCTAACTCGCGTCCGGCAGACTCAATCCGAAATCTAAATTCATCAAGATATATTTCACCAAACTCATCAATCGGTTTGAGGTTGCTTTCCTGCGAAAAAACTGCAAGCGTTGCAAATAATCCAAATAAAATTTGTAAAAATACTTTCTTCATAATTCACCGCTCAAATTCTAATATTCCCAATCTTTTCAGGTTTTTTGTCCGAACTCGGCTTCAAATAAGGCGCATTGTCCTGTTCACGTTTTTCCTGCGAATCCGGCGAATGCCAGTTCATCCATTCTTCGGGCGCGTCGAAGGTTTCGCCGCCGTGCGCGGTTAATCTCGAACGAATGCGGCACATCACGGGCGTGTTGATGCCGACACCAGAGATGACGGCTTGACCTTTGGTTAGGGCGGGCAGTTCGGCGAGCATCGCGCGTCCCGCGCCTTCAACCGATTGGGCGACGGTTTGCTGGTCAATCGGGTTGACGATTCGCATAATGATTTGCGTCATACATTGCGAGAGAACGTCCTGATCCAACTTGCCCGGACGCTGCGTGATTAAGCCGATGCCGACTCCGAATTTTCTGCCTTCAGATAAAATTTGTTTCAAAATATTGGTCGAAACGACGCTCGCTCCGGCGGGCGCGAAACGGTGCGCTTCTTCAAGCAGCGCGAACACGGGATAATTAACGAAATCTCCGCGTTCCTTCGGCTGCTCACCGCGCGTCATCATCATTCGGGCTTTGTTGGCGCGGCGCAGTAAAGTGCCGACGATGACTTGCTGTTCGTGCTGTTCGATGTCGGATAAATCCAGAATCGTGCAGCGTCCGGGTTTGAAAAGTTCGTTGAGTTCGATGTGATCCTGCGCGGTGAAAATGCTGTCGGGTTTGCCGAAGCGCGAATCCATTCGCCACAAAAGCCCGTCAATCGAAGAAACATTGCCGCCGTCGCTCGAACCCTTTTTCTCGTCGCCGAATTTTTGTTTATTAACTTCATCGCGCAAATCGTGATAAGCGTAGGTGTGTTCGGCGCGGTGTTCGGCTTTCAGGCGTTCGCGCAAACTCGAATAGGCTTGCGACAAAAAATGCGCCATTTTGTCGGACGTGCCTTCGGGCAAAAGATATTTCACGTCGGCTTCGGTCAGAGTCGAAAATCGAACTTTGATTTTGTCGGGCGTAAAGATTTTGACTTCGGGCTTATAGCCGTCCGCGCCGAAAAATTGCGCGTCGCCCATAATCGAACTCATTGTGTGATATTCGCCGTGCGGGTCAACAATCAAAACGGCGGCGCGATTGTATTGGTTCATCAATTCTTCGACCAGAACGCCCGCCGTGTATGATTTTCCCGAACCGGTCGAAGCCAAAATCGCTAAGTGAGTTGAAACGACATCTTTGATCGAAAGCACGACCGGAACTTCGCCTTTTTTTCTGGTGAGCAAACTTCCGATATGCGCCGAACCGATGTCGGCATTTTTTTTCGGCGAAAGCATCTGCGATAAAGTTTCCGAAGAGGCGAGATAAATCGCGTCGCCCGGATTCGGCGGAATGCGCGGATTGTTAAAATCGTTGACGGTTTTGTCGAAAAAGCCGATTGTCTCGACCGTGATTTCGTAAATTTCGCAAGCGTCGCCGTTCAAGCCGATCAAAGACGAAACGAGCGCGGGCGGCGTGTTCGGGTCGGACAAAAACGCGTCGGGCAGATTTCTGACGAGCTTTCTGCTTTTGATCGTGCCGATAATTTGCCGCGTTTCGTCGCCGTCCCGCGCCGTGTAATAAACGAATTCGCCGATGCGCGTTCGTTTATTGTCTTTGGTGATGAAAAGATATTCGTGCGGCATCTCGCCCGGACCTTTGACCGTGCCTGTTAAAATGTCCATAAATTAATTTTCCTCCGGCGGATGTTTGCCGACCGTAAATAAAACCCAGCGAAGATTTTTTACGCCTTTGCGGTTGAGTTTCAAAGCCTCGACCGTCGCTCTGCCAGTCGAAGTTAGTCCGATAATTTCCGTGTAATCGTTGTTCCAAGTAAAATGTTCGCTCCAATTTTGGACGCGGGGATCGAATAAAGCGACGTTGATTTCGCCGACCGGATCAATCGCCTTTGTTTTCGTTGCCTTATGCGAATTACAACCCAAACAGGCGAATGCGAGGTTTTCTTCGACGGTTTTTCCGCCCAATGATCTTGGAAAAATATGTTCGACAGCAAAAGATTCGGCGGAGAAATCTTCGGGGCTTCGGCAGTATTCGCAAATAAAGTTCGCGCGTTTCACCACCAGATTTCGCAATTTGACGGGAACATATTTGGAATCAATCATAGTCGGGAAATCGGATGCCGAGCTGCGTCATTACCGCTTCCAAACCGAGACCGCGAATCTTTGCCAACTCTACCAAATTCTTCATTCGTCGCGCGTGAAACTCTTCGAGCGAATCGCTCAACGCCGCCAAATTTTCGTATTCGTTTTCGCTCAAATCCGCTGCCGTTAATTTTGTCCGCAGTTCCTTTAAAAGAAATGCCTTTTCCGCTGGAAATTTTCGATAGATGTTTTTGATTAGTCGAGTTTCGGTGTTTGATAAATTACCTGCCCGCTTTCCCGCCCGGAAAACCAACACCTGATTAACAAAATCTTCCAGTTCATTAGTCGGCAATTGTTTGACGGCATCGAGAATTTGCGCCTGAGACATATTTTGTGTTGTTGAACTCATAAAAATTCTCCTCACAATTTAACATTTTACCATCAAAAGATATTCGTGCGGCATCTCGCCCGGACCTTTGACCGTGCCTGTTAAAATGTCTGTTGTCATAAATTTACTTTTGGAAGACAAGTTTTCGAGAAAATTATAGCACGGCGGCTGTTTGTAAAAAACACGAAATCGGTGCGAAGAAACGCGAAATGCGACAAACGAAACGCGAACGGAAATTTATAGCCAATGCCGTTTGTTCTGTGATAATCTTAGGCGGTGTTATTGAAAATTTCCGGCGAAGCAAGGGCGCGAAAAGTTTATTTAATTCAGCGATTTCGTTTCCGAATCCGATGTGCCCCGCGATTCGTTTGCCAAACTCCGATTATTAACCGAAACAATCAAAATACATTAACTTATGAAAATTAAAATTGCTCTGTTCGCCGTCTGTCTTTTGACGTTCGGCTCGATAAATTTCGCGCAAACGAAAAAAAGGGCGACGACGATTATCGCGCCCGACGCGGTTGTAAAAAATTTATACACGGCGCACGATGCCGATAAAGGTCCGTTTTTTCAAACGAAAAACCGCGCGCTGGTTGACCGCTTTTTTGCAAAAGAATTGGCGAATTTAATTTGGAAAGACGCACTTTGTCAGGTGAAAAACGGCGGCATCTGCAATCTCGATTTCAATGTGCCGTATGCGACGAACGGCGGCGACCGCGCGGACGCGAGCCAATTTAAAATCGGCAAACCCGAATACGGCGAAGGCAATCGGCAAATCGCCGATGTGCCGGTCAGTTTCAAACTTTTCGCCGCGCAGGACAAAAACGCGGCGACTATTACCGTTCTCTACCGGCTCGAACAGGACAAAACCAAAAACTGGAAAATCGGCGACATCTTTTTTCCCGGCAACGAAGAAACGAGCAGCTCGCTGAAAAAGATTTTATCAATGAAGAATTAAAACGAAAACAAACCGGAAAACTTTGAAGAAGTAAAATTTTATGAAAATCAAATATCTGTTTTTGACGGCGTTTATACTCGCGCTCGCGGCGGTTAATTTTGCCCAGTCGAACGCGCCGCCGTTCGCGCGTTACGCCGCTCAAGTCGAGACGTTTAAAAACGTCCGCATTAATTTACAAAGCAACAAAAACGCTCGAACGTATCGCACGAATTTGCGAAACGTGGCGAAGGAAGGCGTAAATTTCGCCGGACATTTTATCGTTGCTAATTGGGGCTGCGGAACGAATTGTTCGGAAACCGCGATTATTGACGCGCGCAACGGCAAAGTGTTCTTCCCTGCCGAACTCGCCGGTGCGATTTTTGGTTTCTGCGATTTGCCCGACGATGCCGAACCGATTGTTTACAAAGCCGACAGTCGTCTGTTCGTTCTGAATGGTTTTAAAGGCGGCGACGCTCTCGCATCGAAAAAATCGTCGTGCGGAATTTATTATCTGGAATGGACGGGGACGAATTTCAAACAGGTCAAATTTGAAAAGAAAAATCGTCTGGAAATGCCGTAATTTGTAAAATCGAAATGCGAAAAAAGTAAATGCCGCTTTTATCGAAGGCGGCATTTTTCTTTGTGCGAAAAATTTGCCAATCGCGGGAACAAATCTTTGAAATCGGAGTCTATACAAATACGAAATTCTAAGGAGGAAAAAAATGAATATCAAATCTAATTTGAAATATATCTGGCTGACCGCCGCCGTCGTTTCGATGACGTTGACGATTTTTGTGTGGTTCGGTTATGAATCGCCGACGCTGCAAAATACGATCCTCGCGCTCAACGCTTCGGCAATGATTTTATCGCTGCCGTGCAGCCTTTTCGCCGTGCCAATCGTCGTTCTGGCAAATCGTTATCTCGGCATCAATTTGTTTTCAACCGAAGGCGTTTATCTCAGCACGGTATTCTTATTCGTTCTGGGATTGATGCAGTGGTTCTGGATTGCCCGCTTTTGGTCGCCGACCGAGCCGCCGCTGCAAATGATTGATCTGCTCGCCGAAAAATCGCACTGAAAACTTCGTCGAAATCTGAAATCAAGCGCATTCGATTTTTTCGCCGGTGTAAATTTTTTCAAAACAAGGAAATCTCGATTTTGAAATCGGCGCGGAAATTATAATAATAGACGCGAACCGAAAAACGGCGCGAATAATTTTATGTTGATTGATGCAGATTTTGACGCTTTATGCCGCGCGACGATGAAACCGAATGCGACGACGGAAGATTTGAATCGTCTTTACAAAGCGGCGTTCGCTCTTCCGAAATGGAATTTTATTGCCCGCGGCGAATTTCCGAACGTCACGCCTTACGTCGCCTCGAACGCGCACTACGCCGACGGGCAATATATGATTCGCGCCTTTACCGACGCGGATCGTTTACACCGCTTTGCAAAGGAAAATAATCTGACCGACGAACGCGGCGAAGTTTTAATCTTGGATATTCCGATTGAAAATATCATCGGTTACCTCGAACAATTTATCGCCGACGGCGTTCACGGGATCTGGTTTAATTCCGACGCGCAAAGCGACGGATTTTTCGTGCCGCTCAAACAACTGCGTCCGATTAAAGAACATCTGGAAAAAATGGAAGAATCGAGCGGCGAAGCGCAAAAACCTTTGACAATCGAGACTTTAATCGTGCAGGTCAAAGACGGTTTAATGCTGCCGTCGGGTTTTGTCGCCAACGCCGCCTACACTTGTAATTTTTTCTGCCGCGTGCCGTCCGATTGGCTGGCGGGCGAAAATCTGTTGGAAATTTATCTGGAAAAAATTTATCGAAAAGTTTACGGCGCGGCGTGGCGTGCGGGCAACAGCGACGGTTCGCGCTATGTCGTGCTTGATTCTTACACGAAAATTTTCGCGCCCGAAACAGCCAGGACGACTGTTTGGAGCGGCACGGAAACCACTGCGGAAAATCATTTCTTTTTTTTCGTCGCGGACTCAAACGGCGAAATCGAATCGGTGACGGCGGAAGAATTTCAAAAGCAAATCAACCAGTACTTTAATGTCGCTTCGCCGGAAACGAGCGAATATTTCAGCTCGCTTCAACACGGCACCGTCAAACCCGAAACTTCGCTCACGCCTTTTTACAAGGCAATCGCGCCCCTTCTGGAAAATTACAAAGGCGCAGGCGATTTTACCGAACTTTTTTCGCCCGGCAACGACGCAACCGATATGAGCGATTTGGTTGAAGATACGACGAGCAATTCGCACGGCGCGTATCTGAAATATAAATCATACACGTTTCGCCGCCACGGAACGGAGCCGCCGGTTGAAATAAAAACCATCGGCAGCAACCGCCTGACAAATTTGCAGACCGGCAAAAAATTAATCGTCAATTTTACTCTGAGCAAGGAATTAGAAACCGGCGTAACAAAATTACTATTTAGATTTTTAGGTCTCGAAAGCGAAGTCGAAAATCTTTCGCAGGCAATCGAACCCGCACTTGAAGGCTGCGAGTTCAAGGTTCTCCTGCAAACCAAAGGCGCGCCGCTGCCGATTTCTTTGAAGCTGCTCGAAGATTAAATAATCCTGCAAAATAAACTTAAAATTTTTAGCCACGAATAACACGAATAAACACGAATTATTTTTTAAATTTATTCGTGTTTATTCGTGGCTAACTTTTTCTTAAAAATAATTTTGCTCGATTATCTAAGTTTCATCGCGCTTTTAATGGAAAAATTTTTGACGTATCATAAAACGCGATGACCGATGAAAATGATTTAAGCGGATTGCCGACGGGCGCGCAAGTCGCGCCGTCTCTGGAAAAGTTAAAAGCGCGGGTCGAAATGCTCGGAGTCAAAGTGGTTGACGATTTTTCGGCTGCCGATCACGCCCGCTTTGTCGGCATTTTTGAAAACCGCACGATTATTCTTTACCCGAACGTCGCGCCCGCGTTCGCGCTCTGGTTTACAATCGCGCATCTGTTCGGACACCTGACGCAGTTGACGAACAAAACCGCGCGCGTTAATCGCGCCAACGAACTCGTTTTGCGCGTCAGGCAAAATTTAACGGTCGAAGAAATTCAGCTCATCTACGACCACGAACGCGAAGCCGCCGAAATCGGCAGAGCGTTGATTGCCGCCGTCGAACCGAATCTGGACGGCGAAATGGATTCGGATTACACGCGCTTTTTTCACGCCGATTTTCGTTATTTGATAAATTTTATCGAGACGTGCGAACAAGGCACGGCGATGTTCGCGCGTTACTGGCGGCGCGAACCGACCCCGCGCGAATTAATCACGCCCGACTCGCGCGAACTGCTTGATTTATCAAAGATTCCCGACCTGAACGATAAAATAATCGTCGTTTAGAATTTTCTAAAATGCTTCGTGCGCGCCGCTTTTCGCCGCGCGGATTTTTGTTTTGCGAAATATTTTATCTGACGTAAATCGGATTGGAAATTATCCAGGGCATTTTATCGAACGGCGAACCGAGCGCGTCGAGATAAATCTCGGCGCGGTAAGTTCCCTTTTCCCTGACCGGCAAATTAATTTGCGCCGCGTCCCGCTGCTCGAAGATTCGCGCGCCGTTTTTGAAGATGACGATGCGGGCAACTTGCGGCGAAAATATTTTTAGACTCGAGTTTTCCGTCAGATTTATTTCGTCGCCCATTGTTTTCGTTTCCGCGCCGTTTTCCGCTGTAAAAAGAAAATTTTTCGTGTCGCTTAAACTGTCAATGCCGATGAAGCAACGTCCGTTTTTCAAGGCTTGCAAAAGCGTTTCTTCGGTGAACGGCTGATTTTTTTCGAGCAGAACGTGCGTTCGCATCGCGCGGAAAATCGTCTCGTAACGGTCAATTTTGAGATTGATAATTTTGTTGCCCGCGTCGTCGCCAAGCAGGTGAAAGCCGATGTTTGAATGCGCGTCCGCGCCGGCAAACAGCGTCGATTTTTTCGTCTGTGTAATCTCGTCGTATTTTTGCAGATTCGCGTCGGGACGCTCGAAATATTTATCCAGAACGAGTTCGGGATAAGCGTGATACGACCAGAGAGCATCGAAAAAAACGAAAAACGGATTCATTTTTTTGGCGTTCGTGTGCAAAGAGAAAACTTCCACGCCGTCGAAATTTTCGTTCCAATCCTGTTGTTTTTCCGGGTATGTAACGAACGCGAGCCTGTTTTCCCTGTGCATTTGATCCAAAAAATCAATCGCCGCGACGCGGTTCATTCGTCCGGCATCCGCGCTGCCGGGCGCGAGCAAAAATCGGTCGGTCGCCGTTTCGACTTCCTGCCCGTTGACGTATAAAACATTGCCGGTTTTTCCCTTCAAGGTCAGCGCGGAAGTATCATACAAATCGGTCGTGTGTTCGGTCATCACGACGAAATCGAGTTCGTTCTTCGCCGCGCCGTCAATCAATTCATCGAACGTGCCGGTACTGTGTCCGCCGATTGAAGTGTGTACGTGGATGATGCCTTTGTAATCTCGATAATTCGAGTTCGGATTTTCGATTTTTTGCGTTTGCAAAGCGAGAATTTTATCGTGCAGTTGACCGAATTGATAACGGTTGTAGATAAACGGAATCTGCGCCAGCAAAAGAACGGCGAGCAAAATTAGTAAGATTTTTTTCCAAAGTTTCATTACAGTAAACAGTGAGCGGTGAGCAGTTTTCAAATTAACTGCTCACTGACAAAATCAACCGAGACGACTTTTTCGGCGATTTTCCTGCCGAGCATTTGCACTTCTTTGTGCGCCGGATGTGCGTCGTAATCGTCGAGCGCGGCGCGGTCTGCATAGGTCGCCACCAAACCCGTATCGAACGAACGCTCGAGATGCAAAACGTCCGCGCCGACGCTGAAACTTAAAATATTCGGAATGATGTTCGGCAGATTTCGCAGCTTTGCGCGATGCTCTTCGCGCGTCGTTTCATCAATTTCCAATTTGTATTTCCAACAAACGATATGCGTCAACATAATTTCAAATTCCAGATTTTGATTTCAGATTTCAGGCGTTAGATTTCAAATTCAAAAATCTCGCCGTCATTTCAATTTCAACCTTGAAATCTCAAACATCAAATTTCGATTCACTCCATTTTCGCGTAACTTCGTGACGATAAGCAAACATTTTTTCGAGCTTCGGAACGATGACGACGGGCGCGGCTAATTTGCCGAAAAACCAGAACGGCGGTTCGTAATGAACTTCGTCGCGCAAAATCGCGCCTGATTTGTGCGGCTTGATGATGTGATCGTGCCGCCAACTTTTGAAAGGTCCCGAAATCTGCACGTCTTCAAACATTTTGGGCGGCTCGTATTTCGTATGTTCGGCGATCCATTTCGCCGGAAAAATTCCCAGAACATTCATCTCGATAATTGCCCGTGAGCCGATTTTTGAAATGTCGGCTTTCTGCAAAATTTTTGCGTTCTCCCACGGCGGAATCAAACGCTCGAAAGCGTCTTCAAGTTCGTGGAAAGCGAAAACCCGTTCGGGCGCGGCTTTGATAATTGATTCTTTGACGAACAGCATTTATTTTGCCGCGCTCGTTTTGGCAGGCGCGTATTCCTTCAAAAAATCGGTAAACTTTTGCAGATCGTAAGTTTTGCCTTCTTCGAGTTCCGAGGTGTCCTTCGACTTCAAAAGCGTGCCGTCTTTGTCCAGAACGAAAAGATGCGGATAGCCTTTGATTTCCGGATATTTCGCCAGAAATTCCTTGTTTTCGTTTTCCTCGCTCATATTTACTTTAACCCAGACGAAACTTTCGTCGCGCAGCGTTTTTAAATCCGCGTTCAGCGCGAGAAATTTGTCCATATGAATGCACCAGCCGCACCATTCGCCGCCGACATCGAGAACGATTCGTTTGTTCTCTTTGGTCGCGTTCGTTATCGCCGTCTGCAAATCGTCGTTCGGATTTTTTGCCGGGTCGAATTTTTCGCGCGTAAAATTTTCGGCGGGTTTGGCGACTATTTTCGAGGGCGCGGAATTTTGCGCGAAAACGTTTGCTCCGCTAAAAACGAATAGCGCGCAGATAAAGATAATGTTTTTCATAATTTTAATAATTTCCGTGAATCAACTTTAGCGATTCAACTTGATTTCTTTGATGTCGTCGTTCGGCAATTCGATTCGCAAACGTTTTGTCTTTTCGTCGAAATCCATATCCTTCGCCGCTTTTGCGCCGTCAATCAAAATTTCGTTCGGGCGTTTATCAAGCCCGATGATTTGCAGATATTTTATTTTTTGTCCTTGAAAATTTCCCGTTCGACTGAGACGCAGAATGCCCATGGAATATTCGATTTTTATTTCGCGGGCTTCGTTTTGCCGGTAACCGTAGCCGTCGCCCGCATCCTGGAAAATTTCCGATGTTTCCGTTTTATTCGGCGCGATTCCGGCGACGACGTTTAGGGTCAAATCAACCTTCGGCATTTCGGTCGTGTTTTGAACGACCGGCTGCGTCGGAATTACCGCGCCGACGCGGACAAACAGCGGCAGTTTTTCAACCGGCGCAATGATTTCTTTGGTCGTGCCGCCCGTATAAATTTCGCCGGTTTGAAAATCGCGCCAATCGTCGCCCTTCGGAAAATAAACGTTGCGTTTGCGCTGACCTTCTCTGAGAATCGGCGCGACCAGCAAATCTTTGCCGAGCAGATATTCGTCGTCATTCAGATAAGTTTCTTCATCGTTCGCATATTCATACCAGAGCGGACGCATTACTGGTTCGCCCGTCTTTTCGTGTTCGTAGAAAAGCGTATACAGATATGGCAAAAATTGATAGCGCAATTCGATTGTTTGGCGATTTATCTTTTCAAAATCCGCGCCGTATTCCCAGGGTTCTTTGTTCGGCTGGCTGATTTCCGAATGCGAACGGAAAAACGGCGTGAACGACGCGGCTTCGAGCCAGCGCGCATACAATTCACCGCTCGGCATTCCGGCAAATCCGCCGACATCCGCGCCGACGAACGGCACGCCCGACACGCTCAAATTAGTCAGCATCGGAATCGTCAGCGCGAGATGATCCCAACTCGCCACGTTGTCGCCGGTCCAAATCGCTGAAAACCGCTGAACGCCCGCGAATCCGGCGCGGGTTAAAACGAACGGTCGTTTCTCCGGTCGCAGTCGCTTGACACCTTCAAACGTCGAACGCGCCATCTGCATTCCATAGACGTTGTGGTAACGGCGGTGCGAATCGGGCAAACCGTCGCCGGTCTGCGGCGTGTCAACGGGAAAAGTTTTGCCCGGATGATGATAAATTCCGGGCTTGGCGGATTGGTCGTTGAGAAAAGTCGCCGGTTCGTTCATATCGTTCCAAAATCCGGCAACGCCTTCCGCGATGTGATTTTTATATTGCGCGCCGAACCATTCGCGCGCCTTCGGATCGGTGAAATCGGGAAACGCCGAATTGCCCGCCCAAACGCTCGCGTTAAATTCGCTGCCGTTTGGATTTTTGACGAAAACTTTCTGCCGTTGACCGTCGGTGTAAGTCGAATAATTTTCGTCTTTTTTCACGCCCGGATCAACGATTAAAACGGTTTTGAATCCGTCGCCCGCCAAATCGGAAATCATTTTTTGCGGATTCGGAAAGCGCGTTTTGTCCCAGGTGAAAACGCGGTAGCCGTTCATATAATCAATGTCGAGATAAAGCACGTCGCACGGAATTTTTCGCCGACGGAAATTACCGGCGATTTCCCGAACGCGCGCTTCGGGCGAGTAAGACCAGCGCGATTGCTGATTGCCCAACGCCCACAGCGGCGGCAGCGGCGTTTTGCCGGTCAGCCGCGCGTAATCTTGTAAAATTCGTTTCGGACTGCGCTCTTTGCCGCCGGTGAAAACGAAATAATCGAGTTCGCCGCCGCTCGCGCCGAACGAATATTTCGCCGGATCGGTTTTGCCCATATCGAAAAACGAGCGAAAAGTGTTGTTGAAAAAAACGCCGTAAGCCTTGCCGTTTCTGAGCGCGTAGAAAAACGGAATCGTTTGATAAATCGGGTCGAGACCGACGGGATAAGCGAACGTGTCGGTGTTCCAGTTGACGATATACTGCCCGTGGCGCGACGTTCCGGCAAACGCTTTTTCGCCGAAGCCGTAATAAGTTTCGGTTTCGCCGCGCCGCATCTTCGTCGTTTTTATTTCGCCCGTCGCCGTATCGAAAGCGACCGCCTGCGTTTTATCGTCCGCCGCGATTTGGTCGCCGTTCGCGTCGAAAATCGTCACGGAAAAAGGCTTTTTGCCGACGACGATTTTGGCGTTTTCAAAATTAGTCAAAACAATTTCCCGCGCCGTCTGCGAAAACGTCACCAAGGTCGGCAGATATGGCTGCAATGAATCGAAAGCGTAGGAAAAATCCCGCTCGAAAACGCCTTTCGGTGCGACGCGGACACGGACGACGTTCGCATCGAAAAATTCAACCCGAACTTTCGCGCCGCTCGTCGTTTGCAAAATCGCGTAATTCAATTTTTGTTCAACGACGCGCGCGACGTTGCCGATTGATTTCCATTCGGCTTTGATTATCGAATGAGATGCAAGAAGAATCGTTAAAACGCACAGCAAATGTTTTATTGCCGCGAAACGATTTTTCTGCCGGAATGATTTATGTGAACCAATAATAAATTTTTCGTTGCCGGAGCGCGGACAATTCGTCTGCCAAAAGAGCGATAGCGACGTTGTTCGATTGCTATCGCGCGACTTGATGATAACGGTTGGTCTCGCGCTTTCGCGCTCGAATGCGGACGAGCCGTCCGCGCTCCGAAAACGCGCCGAATTCGGCGTTGATTTGCGTAATTTGATAGCCATTTTTTCTTTAGGTTTCGCTGCGCGAATGATCGTTTAATTTTTCGTTCAAAAGATTCCAGACTTTTCGCAGATGTCTTTCTTCGACTCTGATGCTGCCGACCGAAAGCCGCAAAGTAAATTTTCCGTTCAATTTCGTGTGCGACAAATACGCTTCGCCCGAAGCGTTGATATCGTTCATAATTTTTTCGTTCAAAGCGTCCAAATCTTCCGTCGTTTTCGGAGCGGCGCGAAAGCAGCAGAGCGCGAACGGCACGGGGGCGAGCATTTCAAAATCCGGCGAATCGTCAACCCAGTTCGCAAACAGACGCGCCAGACGACAATGTTCGCGCAAACGCGCAATCAAACCTTCCTGCCCGAAATAACGCATTACGAACCAGAGTTTCAAGCTACGAAAACGCCGACCGAGCTGAATGCCGTAATCCATCTGATTGGTAACAGTTTCGGAAACCTTTAAATATTCGGCGACGAGCGAAAAAGTTTGTTTTAGTAAATCCAAATCCCTGACATACAAAACCGACAGATCGAACGGCGTGAAAAGCCATTTGTGCGGATTCGTCACGATTGAATCGGCGCGTTCCATTCCGCGAAAATAATGTTGAAATTCCGGCACGATTGCCGCGCTGCCGGCGTAAGCGGCATCAACGTGCAGAAAGATGTCGTTGCGCTCGCAGATGTCGGCGACGCGGTTTACGTCGTCAACGCTCGAACTCGAAGTCGTGCCGACGGTCGGAATCGCGCACATCGGCAAAAACCCGCGCATCTTGTCTTCGTAGATCGCTTCGCGCAGTTTTTCCGTGTCCATTTCAAAGCGTTCGTTGGTCGGAATTTTCACGAGCGATTTTTGTCCGAGTCCGAGCAGAATTACGGCTTTGTCAATCGAGCTGTGCGTTTGCTCCGAACAGTAAACGCGCAGAAGCGGCAGATCGGTTCGCCCGCTCATTCCGTTTTCGCGGATTCCCAGATTCAGTTTTTCACGCGCCATCGCCAGCGCGTGCAACGTTGAAATCGAAGCGGTATCGTAAATTATTCCCTTAAAATCCGCGGGCAGATTCATCATTTGCCTGAGCCAATCGAGAACGACCGGTTCGAGTTCGGTCGAAGCCGGGGAGGTGCGCCAGAGCATCGCCTTCATATCGAAGGCTGAGGCGAACATATCGCCGAACAACCCGATGGAACTCGTCGAAGTCGAAAAAAGCCCGTGAAAATTCGGATGATTCCAATGCGTCACGGCGGGCAGAATCAATCGTTCGACATCGGCTAAAACGTCCGCGAAATCTTCGCCCGTTCTCGGCGCGGATTCGGGCAGAGCGTTTTTCAAATCGTCCGGCTGATTTTGCGAAAGCACGGGAAAAGTTTCGATGCGGTCGTAATAATCGGCGATCCAATCAACGATTTCATATCCGAAGCGGCGAAAATCTTCCTTTGGCATATCGCCCAAAGCGTTTGTTTTTTCAGGCATAAAAAGTTTATTTGATAAAAAAGCAACAAAATTACTCGACAGTTTTGCTAATAAAAGTATAATAGCTCAAAAGATTATCTCGCCAACTTCTGAATTTTACTTTTTTATAATTTGACTGGAACTTTAAGTTTTTAGATCGAAGTTCCCCCGATTGCACAAACAAATTATGACAGCCGACGTTGCCGGACAGACGGAAACAAAAGAAGGTTTTATACGCGGTTTGGGCTTGCTCGATTCGACGATGATCGTCGCCGGTTCGATGATCGGTTCGGGCATTTTTATCGTCTCCGCCGACATCGCGCGCCAGACGGGTTCGGCGGGCGGACTTCTTCTGACCTGGATCATCACGGGAATTTTGACAATTTTCGCCGCCTTGAGTTACGGCGAACTCGCCGCGATGATGCCGAAGGCGGGCGGACAATACGTTTATCTGCGCGAAAGTTATTCGCCGCTCTGGGGTTTTCTTTACGGCTGGACGCTTTTTCTGGTGATTCAGACGGGAACGATTGCGGCGGTCGGCGTGGCGTTTGCGAGATTTTTGGGCGTTTTGTTGCCCGCGATTTCGCCGACCGCGTGGATCGTTCCGCCGATAAACCTAACGAGCGGTTATGCCGTATCATTATCCGTTCAGCAAGCCGTCGCCGTCGCTTTGATTATCTTTTTGACGATTCTGAATATGCAGGGCTTAAAGCTCGGCAAATTGATTCAGAATCTGTTCACGTCGGCGAAAACCTTATCTTTGATAATTTTAATCGTTTTAGGAATTTTCGTCGGCGGCGCGGCGGGAACCTTTTCGGCGAATTGGGCGAACCTGTTTACGCCGCAGAACGCCGCGATTATTAAGCCGGATTTCGCCTTTCTGCCCGAAGTTTCTGTCAACGGCGGTTTGCTCGCGCTCGTCGTCGTGTTCTGCGTCGCGCAGGTCGGATCATTATTTTCGTCGGATGCCTGGAACAACATTACATTTACGGCGGGCGAAGTTAAGAATCCGCAAAGAAATATTCCTCTGTCGCTCGCGCTCGGCACGGGTTTGGTAATTTCGCTTTATATCCTGGCGAATTTTGCATATCTGGCGACGCTTTCTTTGTCGCAAATTCAAAATGCGCCCGAAGATAGGGTTGGAACTTTGGCATTGCAGACGATTTTCGGCGCGGGTGGCGGAGTCGTGATGGCGATTGCGATTATTATTTCGACCTTCGGCTGCAACAACGGTTTGATTCTGGCAGGCGCGCGCGTTTACTACGCAATGGCGCAGGACGATTTGTTTTTCAAATCAACCGCCAAACTCAACAAAAACCACGTTCCGGCGTTTGCTTTGATTTTACAGTGCGTCTGGTCTTGCCTTCTGGTTTTGCCGCGCACCCGTTCGGGGAAAATGCTGCCTGACGGATATGAAGATTACGGCAATCTTTACGGCGCACTGCTTGATTACGTCGTGTTCGCCGTGCTGATATTTTATATTTTAACGATTATCGGTCTTTTTATTTTAAGAAAAAAACGCCCCGACGCGCCGCGTCCGTATCGCGCGTTCGGTTATCCGTTTGTGCCAATCGTTTATATCGCGGTGGCAACGGTTATCACTTTGGTTTTATTATTTTACAAACCGCAAACGTCTCTGCCGGGCTTGGCAATCGCGCTCTCCGGCGTTCCGGTTTATTTTATTTGGAAAAGTTTCGGACAAAAACAGCAATCATAATTTTGAGGAGGATTTTAGATGTCACTTTTTGCGACTAAATCAATTGAAAAAATCATCGCCGAAGCCCAGGAAACCGGCGAACACACTTTAAAGAAGACGCTGAGTTCATTGGACTTGACGATGCTCGGTATCGGCGCGATTATCGGCACGGGAATTTTCGTTTTAACCGGACAAGCCGCCGGAAAACACGCCGGACCGGCTGTTGTTATTTCGATGATTCTCGCCGGAATTGTCAGCGCGTTCGCCGCTCTGTGCTACTCGGAATTTGCGGCGAGCGTTCCGATTTCCGGTTCGGCTTACGCTTACGGCTACGGAACTTTGGGCGAATTCGTCGCGTGGATTATCGGTTGGGATTTGATTCTCGAATACGCTTTCGGAGCGGCAACCGTTGCCGTCGGCTGGTCGGGTTATGTCGTCAGTCTTTTCAGGGACACGCTTGGTATAAATTTTCCGCTGGCTCTCAGCAAAGGACCTTTTGAAACGATTACGCTGGCGGACGGCAGCACGGTTCACGGCATCGTCAATCTTCCCGGAGTGTTAATTGCCATCGCAGTAACGCTGCTTTTAATCAAAGGAATCAAAGAATCGGCGAGTTTCAATTCGATTATCGTTCTCGTTAAAATTCTAGTCGTCGTTCTTTTTATTATCGCGGGCATCGGTTATGTCAACCCGAATAATCTCGGAATCAGTTGTGCGGCGGGAAGTCCCGGCTGCGCGGAATTTATGCCGTTTGGTTTCAGTGGAGTCGTTACCGGCGCGGCGGTTATCTTTTTTGCCTACATCGGTTTCGATGCAGTTTCGACAGCGGCGCAGGAAGCGAGAAATCCGCAAAAAGATATGCCGATTGGCATTCTCGGTTCGCTCGCGGTCTGCACGGTATTGTATATTTTGGTTGCCGGAATTATGGTCGGCTTGGTTGATTATCATCAGTTGACCAATGCCGCCGCGCCGATTGCCGTCGCTATTGACGCGGCTCTGCAACAGGCTAAGGGAACGACGATGGGAACGGTTCTGGCGGTTTTCCCGACGATTATTAAAGTCGGCGCGGTTCTCGGCTTGAGTTCGACGATGGTCGTGATGGTGATGGGACAGCCGCGCGTTTTCTATTCGATGGCGAAAGACGGCTTGCTTCCGGCGTGGGCATCGAAAATTCATCCGAAATATCAAACGCCGCACATTACGACGGCTTTGACCGGAACGATTGTGGCGATTTTAGCCGGAATCGTTCCGATCAGTCTGCTCGGTGAATTGGTCAGTATCGGAACGCTGTTCGCGTTCGTCATCGTCGGCACGGGAATCATCATTCTGCGTTCGTCGAATCCGAATCTGAACCGTCCGTTCAAAGTGCCGCTTTCGCCGTTTATTCCGATTGCGACGGTCGTTTCGGCAGCTTATTTGATGAACAGTCTGCCGTTTGATACTTGGCTGCGGCTGATTGACTGGATGAGTATTGGCTTAGTCGTTTATTTCGGCTACAGCTATTCGCACAGCAATCTGCGGCATGTTTCCAGCGAAGTAGCGAACGACTCGGTTTCGCGCAACTCGCCGCCGATTGCCGCAATCATCGCAATCATTTTGACGATTATCTTAACGATTATTCAGGTTACGAATGCCTTAGGCGTTTTGGGACTTAATATGCACGAGGAATATCATCTCAAGCCGGAAGACAAGTTGCCGGGTAACGCGATGTTTCTTAGTTTGGGAATTCGTCTGTTCGCGTGGGTCGTCACCGGAGTTCTGGTGGCGATGCTGATGTATGGCAAGCAAGATAATCGAGGCGGAAGCGATGATAAAATGCAGAGAACCGGCTTAATTATTTCGGGTGTCAATCTGATATTTTGGGCAGGGGTTACTTACTGGTTCTTCTTTCATTGAGCCTGCAATATAACTTAAAGAAAAGCTGAACAAAAAAAGCGTCGCGCGGTCAACCGCGCGACGCTTTTTTTGTTCAGCTTTTCAGCAATTACTTATTCGATGCCGGAATCGTGATTTGTTTCTTTTGTTGATTTTGAATTTGCTCTTGCAGTTGTTTTTGCAGTTCCGGCGGAAGCTGCTGCGAACCAGCGGGAGCGTCCGCGTCCGTGTTCGTGTCGTCGTCCTTATCGAGCTTTGCAAGCGCGTCCGGATAGATTTTAATATCGTTTTTGGCTTCCAAATCGCGGCGCGTGGCGGCGAGATAATCGGTAAAAATCTGTCCGCGCTTTTCGGTCGTTTTTTGTTCGATCAGATTGTCGCGCTCTTTGGCGAAATCTTCCGTTTTCGCGTCTTCGCGGCTGTTTACGCCGACGACATACCAATTATCGCCGATTTGAACCGGCGTTTTCGTCGTCTCGCCCGCCTTGAGCGCGAAAATCGCGTCTTCCAACGGTTGGCTCGTCGCCGCGCTCGGACCTTGACCGAGCGGCGAACCCAAGGTGAAAGTCTTCGCGTCCTGCGCCTTTAAGCCTTTGCTCTGCGCCGCGGCGGCGAGTCCGCTTGCGTTGCTCGCGCCGGCGGCGATTTGCTTGGCTACCTCTTCAACCTTCGTTCGCGCCTGATCAATCTTTAACGCTTCGGCTACTTTGTCCTTGACCTCGGCGAATTCGGCATCGCGCGGGTCGCGTTTTTCGACGAGCAGCGGAATCGCAAAGCCGTTTTGAATCGGCGTTTTTTCGCCGACATCGTTCGGGTTGTTCAAATCGGCGATGCCCTGCTCGAACTGCGGCGAATTGCCGACATTTTCAACTGTGTCGCCCGGTTTGACGAATCCGGTTTCGCGCACCATTTCAGCCGCGCTCATATTCGCCTGCGCGGCGAATTCCTGCGCGGTTTTCTGCACGTCTTTGGTTTCCTTCAAACGCTCGTCAATTTTCTGCGCGAGTTCGGCGGCGACCGAATAACCTTTGCGGTTTCTGAGCGAAACTTCGAGTTCCTTCTTCGCGTCTTCAAAGGTTTTCGGCACCGTTTCGCCGCGGCGCAGAATGAAATAACGGTTTTCAAACTTGATCGGCTCGGTCACGTCGCCCGGCTGCATCGTCAAAAGTCTTTGATACGGATCGTTCGGATTTTGCTTGTTTTCCTTGACCAGTCCGGCGAGCGCGCCGCCCTTCGCTTTGCTTGCCGCATCTTCCGAATAACCGTTAACAAGCTGCGTAAACGCTTCCTGCGAAACGGTTTTGCCGTCTTTGGTCGCCTGCGAATAAATTTCGTTGGCTTTGGTTTGAATCTGCTGTTCGAGTTCCGGTTTCGGAATTCTGAGAACGATTTGCTGTCCCTGCACGCCGGCTTGCTTTTTGTCTTCGGGAACTTTTTCGTATTCGGCTTTCAATTCTTCGTCGGAGACAGGCAATTTTTCGCCGATTTTCGAAGTGCTGACGAAAATATATCGAATTTTTTTCTGCGGCGCGCTGATGTAATAATCCTGCTTGTGCTGGTCGAAATACGTTTTCAATTCATCGTCCGACGGTTTGATGGTTTGCGCTAAATCGGCACTGCTGACGGGAACGTAGGTTAAATCGAATTTCGTGTTTTTGCGCTGATAATCAGCCAAAATTTCCTGTTCGGAAACGGTTACGCCCGCCGTCAGAAAATTGCCGAGCTTTTGCGCGCTCAGCTGGTCGCGGATTGACTGCTCGAACTTCGTCACGCTGCCATACATTTCCGCGACGTTCTGCTCGTAACGCTTCTGGTCGAACGGCGTTCCGTCGGTTGATTTGTTTTGCTGGCGGATAAATGTGGCGACTTCCGCGTCGGTCGGACGCAAGCCGAGGCGTTCGGTTTCGAGCCGCACCATTCGCTCGTTAATCATTCTATCGAGCAAGTCCTTGCTCGGCGGAGCTTGCCGTCCGCGGCTCGAATTTTCCTTCTGAATCGCTAAATCGGCAACGGTTATCTGCTCGCG
Source organism: uncultured Pyrinomonadaceae bacterium (assembly GCA_964237235.1). GTDB lineage: Bacteria > Acidobacteriota > Blastocatellia > Pyrinomonadales > Pyrinomonadaceae. The sequence goes on along the minus strand of CAXSGY010000012.1, from coordinate 35,554 downwards.
CCCGACCTTGGCGACCGCCTGTTCGTCGTGCGTCAGATTATTCTGCGTGTCGTTCTGACGCGGCGCGTAAAAAACCACGAGGCTGACCACCATCAAAATGGCGAAAATCAAAAGAACGACGTTGCGCGTTCTTTCCATACGGCTGAAAAACTTTAACATCTTATTATTTCCTACTTATTTCTGAAGATTATTTATTCTATTAAACTTTCGCTGCTCGGACCGGACAAAGCGCGATTTTATCAAATTGTCCGGCAAAATCCAATTCGGAAAACTCCAAGGCTTTAATTAAACGCTTAATAAATCTTGCAATCCCGAACTAAATTTTGAGAATTTAAACATTCCACGGCGCGGCGATGCGTTTCTTTTTCGGATTTCACTAACCAAAATTTGAGCGAATTGTCGAATTTAACGACAAAAAATAACGCATCCGCTCATTTTACTTTTCCGCGTTGATATTGCAAACTTTTGCGTTTGAATTCAGAATTTTATTTTAACCGCCGATGAACAGCACCGAGCAAATAAAAGAACAATCCGAAGAACCTCTCGAAGTTTCAAAGGAAGAATTAAAGACTCAACAAAAGATTGACGGTTTATCGTCTTCGCCGCCGAAGCGCGACGAAAGCACGACCAGACACGCTTTTCTGGTCGGCGCGGGGATCTTAATCAGCCGCGTGATCGGCGTTTTGCGGCAAAGAATTTTCGCATATTATTTCGGGACTTCGGCGGCGGCGGACGTTTTCAACGCGGCGTTCAGGATTCCGAATTTTCTGCAAAACGTCTTCGGTGAAGGCGCATTGTCAGCGTCCTTGATTCCGGTTTATGCCGGATTGATTGCCAAAGGCGACGACGAACAGGCGAACCGCGTGGCGAACGCGGTTTTGACTTTGCTCGCGCTCGTCACTTCGATTCTGGTTTTGCTCGGCGTGCTTCTAACGCCTTATTTAATCGGTTTTATCGCGCCCGGATTTGAAGGCGAAAAGCGCGAAATGACGATTTTGCTCGTCAAAATATTGTTTCCCGGCGCGGGCTTGCTCGTGCTTTCGGCGTGGTGTCTGGGCATTTTGAACAGTCACCGCAAATTTTTTCTGTCATACACCGCGCCGGTTATCTGGAATTGCGCGATCATCGCCGCGCTGGTTATTTTCGGCAAAAGCGTCGAGCAAAACAAGCTGGCGGAAATCACGGCTTGGGGTTCGGTCGTCGGCAGCGCGCTGCAATTTTTGGTACAGCTTCCGACGGTTTATATTTTAATCAAAAACATCAAACCCGTTTTCGATTTCGCTTCGGAAAACGTTCGCACGGTCATTAAAAATTTCTTTCCCGTTTTCGTCAGCCGCGGCGTGGTGCAGATCAGCGCGTATGTTGACGCGATTATCGCGAGTTTTTTGGGCGACGGTCCGACTTCGCTTTTGCAGTATTCGCAGAGTCTTTACACTTTGCCGGTCAGCCTGTTCGGAATGTCGATTTCGGCGGCGGAACTGCCCGCGATGGCGAGCGCGATTGGCAGCAACGAGGAAATTTCTTCGCAATTGCGCGAGCGTCTCGATGCCGGATTAAAACGCATCGCGGTTTTTATCGTGCCTTCGTCGATGGCGTTTCTGGCGTTCGGCGACGTGCTGGCGGCTTCGGTTTACAAAACCGGAAAATTCGGCGACCGCGATGTTTTGCTGGTTTGGGGAACGCTCGCCGGCGCGTCGGTCGGTTTAATGGCTTCGACGCTCGGCAGGCTTTATTCTTCGACTTTTTACGCTTTGAAGGACACGCGCACGCCTTTGAAATTCGCGGTCATTCGCGTCTGTTTAACGACGATTTTAGGCTGGTTCGGCGCGCTTTATATTCCGCCGATGTTCGGACTGGAAATTCAATGGGGAACGGTCGGCTTAACCTTAACGGCGGGCATCGCGGGTTGGGTCGAATTTTTGCTTCTCCGCCGTTCGCTCAATCGCAAAATCGGCAAAACCGGACTTCCCGTCATTTTCACCGCCAAGCTCTGGACGGCGGCGATCATCGGCGCAGGCATCGGCTGGGCGGTCAAACTGTTAATCGGCGCATCTCTGCACCCGATTTTTATCGCGTTGCTCGTGACCGTTCCCTACGGCGCGACTTATTTTTTGACGGCGACTTTATTGCAGGTCAAAGAAGCAAAAGCAATCGTCAGCAAAGTTATGCGAAAAATTCCGGGAATGAAATAATCAATTACAAATCACGAAAATTTTCGCCGTATAATTTTTCGCAAATCAGTTGATTGCGCCTGTTTTCGGACAATTCCGGCGGAAGCTGCGAAATGATAATTTCCTTTGCCGATTCAAACATTTCGGCGCACATCACGAATCTTTCCTCTTCCGTGCGCGACATCAAAATTTCGTAGAATTTTTGTTTTATTTCAGGTGTTGTGTCTTCCATTTTGAAACTTCGCGCCAGACGTTTTCGAGTTTGAGGCATTCGATCCAGTTTTTTACATATTCGACCTCGTAATCGTTTGCCGAAAGGTTTGCAATATCCTTGATTTGCATTTCCGACAGCGAATTTTTCGCCCAATTCAACTTGGAAATTATCAAATCTTCTTTCGTAATCGTCCAAAATTTGCATTCGCCGATATGCGTTTCGCGCCGTCGTTCAAATTTCAGTTTTTCAAATTCGTCATCTTTGAGAATGATACAATCAATTTTGACGGCTTTTTGCAGATGAATCAGATTGAACATCGAACCGTTTTCGACGGCGCGGCTGACGGCATTTTTGCTGACGTAATAATCTTCGGCGAAAATTTCAAAAAATCGCTCGATGTTTCGGGGTTCGAGTTCGACGACAATATCAATATCGCGCGTAAAACGGATTTCGCCGTAGGCACTCATCGCGAACGAACCCGTAATCATATAGGAAAATTCAGCGCGTTTCGCTTTTTGAACGAAATCGCGCAAAACTTCGAGCATTGATTTTCCTTCAATGACAGACATTTTCTAGCCGATTATTTCCTTAAATGCGTCTTCGCTCAAAACCTCTACGCCCAAACTTTCGGCTTTCGTCAATTTTGATCCCGCGTCCGCACCGGCGACGACAAAATCGGTTTTTTTGCTGACCGTTGACGAAACGCGCCCGCCGCGTTCTTCGATTAATTTCGCCGCGTCGTCGCGTGTAAATTGTTCGAGCTTGCCGGTTAGAACAAAAGTTTTGCCCGTGAAATTTTCGTTCGCAATCATCGCGTCGCCGCCCGTTTCTATTTTCACGCCCGCAATTTTTAATCTTTCGACAACCGCTTGATTGCGCGGATTCTGAAAAAAATTATGAACCGAGACGGCGACGGCGAGACCGATTTCGTGAATCGCGTCGAGTTCTTCGACGGTCGCATTTGCGAGATTTCCGATTGTTCGGAAATGCCGCGCCAAAATTTTCGCGTAGCGTTCGCCGACGTGTCTGATGTCCAAACCGTAAAGCAGTCTCTGCAAGCCGCGCTCTTTTGAATTTTCGATTTGTTCGATCAATTTCGTCGCCGACTTTTCGGCTTTGCGTTCGAGGGCGGCGATTTCTTCAATCGTCAAATCGTAAAGGTCGGCGACGGTTTTGACTCTGCCCGAATCAACCAGCGTTTCGACCAGGACATCGCCCAAGCCTTCGATGTCCATTGCCTTTCGCGCCGCGAAATATAGAATTCGCGCCTTTATTTTCGCCGGACAATCTTCGTTTGAGCAGCGCGTGACGGCTTCGCCCGGCGGACGAATCGCCGGAAAATCGCAGACCGGGCAAGTTTTCGGAAATTCGTATTCGATTTCCGTGCCGTCGCGTTTCGATTCGATGACCTGCAAAATCTGCGGAATAATTTCGCCCGATTTTTCGATTAAAACCCAATCGCCGATTTTCAAATCGAGGCGTTTGATTTCGTCTTCGTTATGCACCGAAGCGCGTGAAACGACGGTTCCGGCGAGCAAAACCGGTGTCAGATACGCGACCGGCGTGAGCGAGCCGGTGCGCCCGACCTGTATATGAATCGCTTCGAGCCGCGTCGTCGCCTGCATCGCCGGATATTTGTAGGCAATCGCCCAGCGCGGAGCTTTCGTCGTCGCGCCGAATTCTTCCTGTAATCTCGTCTGATTTACTTTGACGACCACGCCGTCAATTTCGTAATCGAGCGAATCTCTGACCGTTTGCATTTGCGCGACGAACGCGGCGAGTTCGTCGAAATTTGCACACAGCGCGCGGTTCGGATTCGTGTGAAAATTTTTCGCTTCGAGCCACGCGAAAATTTCCCAATGCGTCGGAAACATCTTTTGCGCTCCCGCCAATAAATCATACGGAAAAATGTCCAGACCGCGCGATTTGACGACGCTCGAATCGAGCAAACGCAGCGTTCCCGAAGCGCAGTTGCGCGGATTGGCGAAAGTTTTTTCGCCCTGCATTTCAAGCTCGGCGTTAATTTTTTGAAACCGCGAACGCGATAAAAAAACTTCGCCGCGCACTTCGACTCGTTCGGGAAACGCGCCGTTTAATTTGAGCGGAACGGAACGTATCATTTTAACGTTCGATAAAACATCGTCGCCGATGGTGCCGTCGCCGCGCGTCGCGCCCGCGACGAGAACGCCGTTTTCGTAATGCAGCGCGACGCTCAAACCGTCAATTTTCAATTCCGCGACGTAATCGAATTCGCGCCCGTCCGCCAATTTTCGACAGCGTTCGTCGAACGCTTTCAAATCCGCCAAATCATACGAATTATCAAGACTCATCAACGGCACGCGGTGAACGAACGGCTTAAAACCTTCCGCCTTGCCGCCGACTCTCTGCGTCGGGCTGTCGGGCGTGATAAATTGCGGATTTTCGTCTTCGAGCGTTTTTAATTTTACAAGCAGCGCATCAAATTCCGCGTCGGCGATTTCCGGCTGGCTCTTTTGATAATAAAGCTCGTTATGCCGGTTGATTTCAGCGCGTAACTTTTCGATTTCAATTTGCAAATCGTTTTCGGCGTGTTCAAAAAGATTCATAAAGAAAGGACAAGACGCAAACCTTTTTCGATCTGCTCCATTTTGCGTTCGGAAAGTATGCCGACGTATTCAAACAAATCTTCTCGATCCACTGTAAACATTTGCGTTACGTTCACTACAGATTCTTCCTGTAAACCGCTGGCGCGCGGCGACAGCAGAAGATTTCCCGGCATTTTTGCAAGTCTTTGATTGGTCGTAATTGTGGCGGCGACAAATGTATTTATTCGCGTTCGATTGAAGAAATCCGATTGAATAATGACAATCGGATGTTCAAAACCCGGACTCGAACCGCGCGGTTCGCCTAAATCCGCCCACCAGATTTGTCCGCGTTCGATTACCATTTTTCCCGTTTGATGACGCGGCTTTGATATCGTCGGATTGCCGGGTCGAGCGAAGTGTCAACTCCATCGCAAACCGCATTAATGCGGGCAATAAGGTCTTCCTCATCGTATTCTTCGCTCAATTTTTTCACGCCCATCGCAAAAACTTGACTGCGCGAGACCTTCAGCTTTTTCGCTAATTTTTCGCTTAGTTCAAACACGTCGTTCGGAACTGAAATGGCTGTTTTCATAATCAAAAGTATAACTGCGGTATAACCGAAAATCAACGCGTAAATTCGCCGATGCCGTTTCGACCGGTTGCCGGCTTTGCGCGAAGATTTTTCCCTCGAATCGTTGAAATAATTTTTCGTTCGTGTAGAATTCCCAGGAAAGCGTTTCGGCGCGGAACACGCCCGTTGCCGTCGAGACGCGCAATTCTAATCGAACAACTTTGCTCGCGCTCGTTGGCGGACGAGCCGTCCGCGCTCCTTTCGACGAAAAATTTTTATTGATTTACGTAAAGCAAATACGCCGGTTTGGTTTCGCTTCGTTCAAAACTCTTGCAAATCAAATTGTCGGCGAAGGCACGTTGAAATTCTTCCTTGATTCGTTTTTGTTCGGCACGCGCGGCGGCAGCGTTTTCGGCGATTAATTTGTTCCAGTCGTTCGGAATTTCGACGCGGCGCACGACCTCTTCGGTTTCGACGAAAATTTCGCCGTCCGCGAGCGCGGTGACTTTCGGCGCATTGAGCTGCCATTCGGCGAAAAGGCGGTCGCTGTCAATGCCTGATTTCGGTGAAGAAAGATAATCCGTGCCGTAAAAGTTCGGCTGATAAGTTTTAATCGTCGCGCCTAATCTTTCGAGATTAAAAAAAGCGTTGCGCGCCTGCGCCGGCTGAAAAGTCCATTTCACATATTCGACGTTTTCCTGTAACGCTCTTGCGCGTTGCGCCCATTTTAATTGCGCGCCGATGCCGTGATTTTGATACGCCCGGTCAACCGCCGTCATATGCGAATAAAACGCGCGTTCCGCGCCTTTGAACATCGGCACGGATAGAACGAAGCCGATTATTCGCCCGCCGTCAAACGCTCCCAGCGTAAAGCCGCCCGCGTATTTCGTAACGATTAAATGACGCACCGGGGAGGTTTCCAAATCCGGCACGGCGAAAACCTTTTGCTGCAATTCGACGCAGCCCCGCAATTCTTCGATTGTTTCGACTTCGCGGATGTGAATCGTCGGAGTTTCCATTTTTTAGATTTTTAAGAGCCTTTTAGAAAATCCGAAATTCGCCGAAATTTGAACGCGGATTTGGCAGATCGAGCGGATCCGAGCGGACAAAAACTAAATATGATTCGTTTTAATCCGCTTAATCCGTCAAATCCGCGTTCCCGAAAAAAGGCGGTATTTCTCTTTTTCAATTACCGGGTAAGCTCTCAGATTTTAAATTCGGTAAACCAATCTTGAGAAACTTTCGCAATTTGTTTGGATTCTGTCAATTTTACGATGCCGGAAACGAAATTTATCAGCCGCAGACGATTTTTCGAGCGATATTTCGCCGGAATTTCCTTGCGCAGTTGTTCGATTAACTGCGCGTGGTTGACGCTGATTTTAAATAAAACGAGCGTTTTCGTGCGCGTGTGCTTTAAAATCCAAACGGTTTTGCGAAGCGCATTCGCTCCGCATTCGCCCCAGAATTCAAAATCGCGCGTCCCCGTCTGAACGATTAAATCCGGTTTATAGCGCAAGCCGACGCGTTGTTCGATTTCCAGATTCGGATATTCGCCGACGAACATCGCAAAGCCGAGAGCCTTCATCAAAACGTGTTCGTAAGATTCGCCCGCGCGCTGCCAGAGACGCATTCTTTGCCCGGCAAGCTGAAAATCGTGAAGCATTTTTTAATGGTAAATCCGGCGGCGGCGCGATGACAAATTTTACGCCGAAATTGTTATAATTTTCTGATGTCGAGTTTCGTCTGGATGATTGTCGTGGTTCTTCTTTTGACTTTGCTCGGAACGCTCGCGCTGGCTTCGGTGACGATAAAATTTTACTGGGGCGAACGCGGCAAGCCGCCCGCCAGCGGCGACGAACGGCGGCGGCAAAAAGACGAAGAATTAAAATTGCGCCGCAAACAAATCGAACGCGCCAAAAATAATCCGATTCGGGCGCGTCGCGAAAGTTTTTGGAACAACGAAAAAATATAAAAAATAATGTTCGGATTTACGTTTTCAGGCGCGAATTTACGCTGCAAGCTGAATCGTTGCGTCGAGTGAAGAACGCGGTTTCCACGGCTGAAGCCGTAACCCTGTACTTTTTGCTTAACCTTTCAAAGACGAATTTGTTATCATAAAAAGGCGTAAGGACTTTCGCGCTCAATGCATTTCAATTTTACTTGCCCTTAAATTTTCCGATGGAATCGCCGAACAATCTTGAATTCAGCGGCAGTTTGCGAACAAATCCGCTCGCCGAGCTGCTTTGCGAAATCGCCGACAAGGAATTTAACGGCTCTTTGCGGCTCGGGCGCGAAGCGCATAAAATTATCGTTTATTTTCAGAACGGCGAAATCGTTTTCGTCGCTTCAAACGCGCGCCAGCACCGTCTTTTCGAAACGCTCCGGCAAGCCGAAAAATTTTCTGGAGAGCAGCTGGCAGCAATTCCCGACTACACGAACGATTTGGCTTTGAGAGAAAATCTGTCCAAAGAAAATTTGTTGGAAAAAGCGGAAATTGACCGGCATTTTTCGCGTTCGATGGACGAGATTTTGCAAACCGCCGCCGAATGGCGCGACGGCGAATGGACGTTCAGCCCGCTCGTCCGCATCAAAAGCGGCATTCGCGTCGAGACGAATCCGCATCGTTTTTTAATCGAATACGCCAGAAATTCCCTCGTCGCCGAAACCGTTCGCCGCTTTAAGAATCCGACCGAAAGTTTGCGGGCGGCGCCGCGAATGCCGTCGAACGTCAACCTTTCGCCGCGCGAATCGTTTGTTTTTTCGAGATTTGAAAACGCCGCGCTGACCGTCGAAGAAATCGAAAGTCTAAGCGGTTTGCCCGCAGACGAAACCATTCAGATTCTCTACGCGCTCTGGCTCGGCGGCTTCGTCGCCCGCCCGCACAGGCATTCGGCTTTTTCCGAAAAACAAACCGAAGCGATTTTATCCGCCAAGTTGAGCGTTAAAAAAGAAGAAGCCAAACCGATTGTCGAACCGCCGAAACAGACGGAAACTTCAGCTGCCGAAAATCAAAAAACAATCGCAGAAACGGGCGCGGCGCAAAATGCTGAAGCGACGGAAGAAACGGCAACGGACAAAAAGGAAATTTCGCTCGAAGAATATCTCGAACGAATCGAGAACGCGACGGATTTTTACGAAATTTTCGACCTTCCGCCCGAATCCGCCGTTACGGAAATCAAGCGCAATTATTTCGCGCTCGCCAAGCGTTTTCACCCCGATTTGTTTTATAAACAGGCGGACGCGGCTTTGCTTCAGCGCATTCAACACGCTTTTTCGGAAATTGCCCGCGCTTATGAAACGCTTAAACACGAATCGTCGCGCGAAACTTACGATTTTAAAATCCGCAAGGAATTAGCCGGACGCAAAGAGCAGGCGGCAATGGCGACGGCGGCGAATAAAAAGTCGAACGAAGACTCGCTTCGAGAGCAGCAAATCGAACAAGCCGCGCTCAATTTCGAGCAGGGTTTCGATTATTTGATGGAGGAAAATCCGTCCGCCGCCGAAGCGTTTCTCGCCCGCGCCGTTTATTTCGACAAAGGCAACGCGCGTTATCACGCCTATTACGGCAAGGCTCTCGCGGCGGACAACAAACAGCGGCATAAAGCCGAAGCCGAGCTGCAAACCGCCGTCAAACTCGACGGCGAGAACGCCGATTATCGCATTATGCTGGCGGAATTTTTCATCCAGGTCGGTCTTCGCAAACGCGCCGAAGGCGAATTAAACCGGCTTTTAGCGATTGCGCCGAACAACAGCGAAGCCAAAGCGTTGCTCGACAGTCTCGGGAAAAAATAGTTAAATTATTGGCGGGATTATAATTGTGCGCGCTTCGATTTTTCGACTTCGACGCGCGATTTATAAACGGCGATTTTATGAAAAATTTGTCTGCCAAAGAATCCGAACTCGACGAGCAGGTGTTGGAAATCGCCCACGCGATTGATGCGTCCGAAGCGTATGAAAATCCGCACGCGACGCGTGTCGCCGCGATTTCCGAACGGCTCGCGCACGCCTTTTATCTCGCCGCGCACGATTGTCTTTCGCTGCGTCAAGCCGCGCTGCTTCACGACATCGGCGAGATGGCGATGAACCGCGAATATATCAAAAGCAACCGGCTTTTGCGCGAAGCCGAGCGGATTGATATGCAGAGACACGCCGTCATCGGCGAACAGGAAGTGGCGAAACGCGGGCTGAACCGTGCCGTCCAGCTGCTTGTCCGCTGGCATCACGAATGGTGGAACGGCGCGGGTTACCCGGACGCGCTCGAACAGGAACAAATTCCGCTCGCCGCAAGGATTTTGCGCGTCGCCGACACATACGCGGCGATGACCGCCGACCGCCCGTATCGGGCAGCGGTAAGTGACGCGGAAGCGAAAAAATATTTAATCGAATGGTCCGCCGTCGAATTCGACGCGCGCATCGTCAAAGCGTTTCTCGCGCTCGAAACGGTTGTTGAAGCTGAAAACTCTTCCGGCGCGGAAGTCGAAAATCAAATCGAGCAAGCCGAAGACGAAACCGTGATTTTCCAGACGCAATTCTAGAAATATGTATGCAAAACCGATAAACGCGCCGGGCGGCTGGCTGGCTTTTGAGCTGAATGTTCTGCGGCGTTTGAAATTCGCTTCGATTGTTTTGCCGTTCACCGGCGAACCCGCGCTCGGCGCGTATCTCAAACGCTGGAACGCGCGTGTTCTGGCGAACGATCCGCTGCAATCGGTGTGGACGAAAGCCGTCGCCGCGATTCAGAACAACGCCGAAAAATTGTCGAACGACGAAATCGAAGTCGTTCTGGAAGATGTCTATGTGCCGCGCTATCGTCTGCAAAACGCCGCGCTGCGCAACTGGTTCGGCGAAACCGATGCGTGGTGGTTTGACAATGTGCGCCAAAACGCCGAAAAGCTCGCGTCGCCGGTCGCCAAATCAATCGCGCTCAGCCTCGCCATGAGCGTCGGCGATTATGTTTTGTCGTTTACCGAAGAAACTCTGGAATTGCGCCAGCCGCTCTCCGCCGTTTACCGGAGATTGTGGAGCGTTCTGCCCGAACCGTTCAACAACGGGCAAAATAATAATTGTTACAACAAACCGATTAACGAATTTCTCGCCGAAAGTTTTTCGGATTTGATGTTTCTGCGGCTGCCGCCCGCGCACAATCAAAATCAGCGCGGGCGTTCCGGCGCGAAATCGTGGCGCGAAGAATGGCTGCGCGGCGCAGACGATTTCTGGCAGGACACCGAAACGGCGAACGCCGGCAAACTCGGCGCGTCCATCGAAACCAAATCGCAATATCTGCGGCTTTTAGAAGAAACGCTGCACGCCGCCGCGCAAATTCCGCACTGGGCAATCGCGCACGTCGAAGACGGTTTCGTCTCGACACAGGATATTGTCGAAACCGTCCAGAAAATCAAACGCCGCCGCGTAGATACCATTTTTACAAAGGATTTTTCCGAATTGACCGGCACTAAAGCCGTCATCATCACAGCTTAGAAATGGAGAACGGAAAGTGGAAAATGGAAAATTTTGTATTGACTATTTTCCATTTTCCACTTTCCGTTCTCCATTTTTTACCATCACCGTTCAAACGGATAATCGGCGAGCGCGGCACGCATATTAACCTGTCCGAAAAGCGTTTCGAGGTAAGCTCCGAAGCGGTGCAGAATCGGGACTAAATCTTTTTTGTCGGTCGTCACCAAAACTTCTTCGATAAAACGCTCGACGGTTTCCATATCTTTATAAAACAGAAAATGCAGCGAGCTGTTGAGAAAATCGGTCAGATGCCGGTGCAGAGTTTCGAGCTGATTTTTATCCGGGTTTTGTTCTGATTTTTGGACGGTCTGGAAAATCTGCCATAAATTCTGGCGCAAAGCGAGGGATTGTTTGAGCTTGCTCTGAAAATTCGGAAACAGTTTCGTCGGCTCGACGTTCGGCTCGATAAGCTGCGCGAAATTAACGAGCGTTTGCTGAAAGCTGTCGTTGAGCAGCGAAAAAGCGGTTTCCGTGCGGGCATAAACGAGCGGCGTTTGGCGAATCTCGGCGAGTCCGGCGAGTTCGTGCTGGTAAACTTTGCGAAGCTCGATGGAAGCCGTGTAAGCCGCGCCGTCGAGCGAGCCGAACACCGCGTCTTCGTCGTTCGAAAAGCGCAAAAGGCGATTGTTGACAAAGCTCATCATTTCCTGAATCTGCTCGTAAACACGCGCGAAAATCAGCAGCGAAGGCTTCAGAGGCTCATCGTTTTTGAGCATTTTGTCAACGACGCTCAGCCATTTCAAAATCTTTGCGAAACGCGGCAACACGAGCTTCAAATCATATTCGAGCGCAAGCGGCAAAGATTTAGTTTGCAGAAGCGTTTTCAGTTCGCCGGGCAAAAATTCCTCGCTCTTTTTCTCCGCCGATTCGACCAATTTGCAAAAAACGTCAACCGATTTGAACTTTTCCGCCAACAAACTGCTCCACGCCGACCACTCGCCGAATTTCAAAGGTGCGGCGCGTAAAAGTGCTTCGTTGAGCGCGATGCAATCCTTCAAAACCATCGCCAGCGTGTAAACTTCGTCAACGGTGAATTCGGTTTTCTTGGCAAACGAATCTATCTCGAAATCGAAATCCAATTCTTCCGAAGAATCTTCGTCCTTAATCAATTTGCCGAGCTGAAACGTGAGCCGCGAGCAGCGCAGAAGCGTCGAATGCGTCAGGCTGAATTCCATCGCCCAATCGCGCCGGTGCGCTTTGGCGCGACTGTCTTCGGCAAACGAATGATTGCGGACGTTTAAAAAACTCTCCAATCCCGACAGCCACAAACCGATTTCAAAAATCAATTCGTCAGCATCGCCGACCGGCAAAGCGGCAGCCGCGTCGTCCGCAAAAACATTTTCGTCAGACAAATTCGGCGGATTGAAAGTTGTGGTTGATTCGATAACAGCGTCCAAGGCAGGTTTTTCCTCTTAAAAAATTTCGTCGGCAGGTAACAAAACGCAGGCGGAAATTTATCCGCTACTTAATTTATACCTTGAAATAGCTTGTTTGTGCAAGAAAAAAGTGTTTTTACGGGAAAAGTCTTTTCAGACTCTGATAATTTCTACAAATTTCGCAACGGCTTCAATTCTCTGCCTGTGTATTGATTCGGTTATCGAAAGATTGCTCGCCGAATTACCGAACGAATCGTAACTCGCCTGTAGATGTAAGATTGCCGCCTGCATTAGTTAATCCGTTCGTCGAACCCATCAGATTCAGCTTCGCGTCATATTCGTAATTAGTGGTCTGCGAGCGGCGCATTCGTCAAAAAATTTATGGTAATCTGTGATTTCATTTTATAATTTTACCCGATTATCGAATTGTCTTAAAAGTATGTATAAGCGCGCAAAAGATTATGGAGAGAATTTTAATCGCCACCAAAAACGCGGGAAAAATAAAAGAGCTGAAAGAGTTAACGGCAAGTTTGCCTTTGCAAATTTCGGACTTGAGCGAGTTTGTAAATGTGTTCGAGCCGGAAGAAACAGGCGCGACGTTTGTTGAGAACGCTGCTTTGAAGGCGCGTTATTACGCGCGGGAAACGAATGTTTGGGCGTTGGCGGATGATTCGGGTTTGGAAGTCGCGGCGTTGAATAACGCGCCCGGCGTTTTTTCAGCCAGATATGCGGGCGCGAATGTGACTGACGCGGAACGAATTGAAAAATTATTGCGCGAACTAAATGAAAGAGGCGAAGAAAATCGCCGCGCCAGATTCGTTTGCGCGACGGCGGTTGCCGATGAAACGGGCGAGATTAAATTTGTCGCCGAAGGCTTTTGCGACGGGCAAATCGCGTTTGCAGCAAAAGGCGGACACGGTTTCGGCTATGATCCGATTTTTATTCCCGACGGTTTTTCCGAAACGTTCGGCGAGCTTTCCGGCGCGGTAAAGCGGCAAATCAGCCATCGCGCGCGGGCAGTGGCGAAAATAATTCAGTATTTACGCGGCTTTTACGCTTCTCTCGGTTGACTATTGCGTTTTTCGCCTGTAAAATTCGGCATTTGAAAGTGTTTCTTGTATGAAACGTGAATGAAATCTCGGGGCGTAGCACAGCCTGGTAGTGCGCTCGGTTTGGGACCGAGAGGTCGGATGTTCGAATCATCTCGCCCCGACCAATTGCAATTTTAAATTGGTGGGATTTTTTAGCTCTTTTAGCGTTTGCATTTTGGCAAGCAAATATGTTCAATTAAGTAGTATTTTACAGCACAATCAATTTATTTTGGAGGACAAATCTAATTATGGCAGTTGCAGCAAAGCGTATGACACAGACGGACATTATCAACCAGTTGGCTGATAAATCGGGAATCAAAAAAGCGGATGTCAAGGAATTTTTCAACACTCTGGCGGCGATGGCGACCAGCGAAGTGAAAAAGAACGGAGAATTTACACTTCCGGGCTTCGGAAAATTGGTCAAAGCGACGCGCAAAGCGCGTGAAGGACGCAATCCAGCGACCGGCGACACGATCAAAATTCCGGCGAAGACGACCGTTAAATTCCGTCTCGGTAAATCTATGAAAGATGCCGTCGGCGGAAAATAAACCGCGTCGGCTTTCAAGGATTGATTTTAAGACCCGCGAATCTTCGGATTGGCGGGTCTTTTTTCTTTAATTCAACGTTTCGCATAAATTTTGTTCGACCGCCAAAAAAAAATGGTGACAAATTGTAAATTCTTTGTTAAACTCATATTCCATTGAGTCAAAAGCCGCGCGCGTTCGTTTTAGTTAGCAACTTACCCGTTGCCGATTTCAACTAAAAGTTACATGTTTTTTATGGCTTTTTGACTTTTTTGCGAAAAATTCGCCGTCAGCTAACGGCGCGTTTAGAGAAGGAAAATGGGGACAAAAATTCATAAGGTGAGGAGAATAAGAGTGGCAACAGCAGCTAAACAAATAACTTTGCAGGATCGAATCTTGCAGATTGATCACATACAAGCCCGTCGCTTCGCTAAATTAAGCGGCGCGCCGATGGAAATTGCGGCGGAAGGAATTATCAGACATCTGCGGGCGTGCGCCCGGATGGACGTTAACCCGGACGCATCAGCCGTTCGTGAAATTATTGACGACGCTTTAAACGGCAGAAGAGTGTTCGCGGAAACGTCGAACGATCTGCTCGCGGCAGCGTAAACCTAGTTTTTATAATTTTAATAAGTAATATAATTTTAACCGCCTTTTTCGGGCGGTTTTTTTTGACGGAAATTAATTAACCGAGGATAAAGAGAATGAAAAGGAATTTAAGAATTACTTGAAACATCGCTGAAAGTCCCTTCTATTCTCTTCATTCCCGGTTAATTAAATCTTAGCGCGGTTTGAGTGTCGCTTTGTAGAGCTTATATGCGCCGAGATTTTCGCCCGCGTCGAGATTATACCAACGTTGTAAATTCGATAAATCAACGTCCGTGTCGTTCGGCACAATGACCAGAGAGATTAAAGGATTTGTCGCCTGCTCGAAGCCGAAATTTTTGTAATAATCGTCGTAAATTTTTACGCCTTCCTCGATTTCAACGGCGGTCAAAGGTCTGGCGTTGACCGAAAGCCGCGCGTTAAATCTGTCCCAACCGAACAAAGCCATATACGCTTCGATGTCGCTTTTTCGGAAATCCTGTCTGAGCCATTCGGCATCGCGCCCGCTGTAGTAAAGCATTTGATAAAAGCGCGTTTTGTTTTCTTCCCAGCCGACACCGGCGAAAACGTGCTGGTGCCGCGCCCACAAAACCGCCTGCGGTGCGACGACCGGCTGATTATCGGCTTGAATGTAATCGAAATTGAGCGTGACGGCGCGCTTTCCGTAAAGCGTTTCGTTTTCTTCAGCGAGTTCGCGCAGGCGTTTGTCAACCGGCATCGCTTCGTCGCGGGCGACGTTCCACAAAATCAAAAACCGCGTCGTCAATTTTACTTCCACATAACCCCAAGCCGCCGCCGTCAAACTTAAACCAATCAACGTCGCCGCGTAAATTTTCGGCTGGCGGATTTGTTTCAAAAAAAAGAAAAGCGTCAAAACAAAGACCAGCGCGACCAGATAATTGACGACGTAAAATTCGTAATGAAACGGCTGCAGCGAACGTCCCGTAACGATTTGCTGATTGAAAACCACGAACGGCACGACGGCGAAAGCGACGGCGAAAATCGTCGCATTTTGTTTGATTTTGATAAATTTAAATAAAATCGCCGCCGTCAAAAACGCGATCAGCACGTAACAGACAATCGCCGGAAAACGAAAAAAATCCGGCGCGTGCGTTAAAACGAGAAGCTGAATCGCGTCGGTCGAGGCGGCGCGTTTTGAAAGCAAAAAAGCGTAAGGAATCAAAAATAAAAACGCGAGCGCGTCAATCAAAATCAGATAGCGCAAATCCGTTTTCCAATTTTCCGGTCGCACAATGATCCACAAAAAACTAATCGCAAACAAAAAAGCGGCGGCGGTCGTCCACAAATAAAAATACGAAAAAACCAGAAATCCGAAACACAAAGCGGCGCAGATTGACGCAGATATTTTTGTTCGCGGAATTTGGCTTTTCAGCGCGAGCCAGACGAAACCGAACAACGCGAAGAAAAACGGGAACGCGACCGCCGGAATATAGCGGCGCAAAAACGGCAGAAACGGATAAGCCGCCGGACCGCCGAAAACTTCGTTAATCGCACCGTTGCCCGAAGCGAGCGCGCCGCCGAACATCACGATTAAAACGCCGACGGCGGCAAACCGGTTATCGCCGGTAATTTGCGCGATCAGCCAGAACAACATCAACGCCGTCAAAAAACTCGCTAACGCCGACAGAACGATAAACGCCTGCGAAGCGTTCAAACCGAAAAGCCGCGCCGGAATCGAAACGGCGAGCGGCGTGAGAAATTGAATCGAAAAAATAGATTCGGGCTGCGGAGCGTCCGCCGCTTCGTCGCGTCCCGAATACGGATCGTTGCGGCGCGGTCTGCCGTCAATCAACGCCTGCAAATAAGCGGCATACGCCGGTTCGTCCAGATCGTTCGAGGCAAACGTGCCGTTCCAATCCGCGCCGCGCTCCGCCCACAACGCAAACTGCGGATACAGCCCGAACAAAGCGACGACGTATGCCGCGATTATTCCAAAACGCCATTTTACATTTGTCATTTATCGTTTATCATTTATCATTTTCCTGGCTGATAAATGTCATAACTTTCAATTTTGAATTACAAAAATTTTCGAGTTTGATTTCAGCTTTATGATAAATGATAAATGATAAATGATAAATGAATATGAGTTTGAAAGATAAAATAACCGGCGACATAACCGCCGCGATGAAGGCGAAGGACGCAGACCGTCTATCGGTTCTGCGAATGGCAAAAGCCGCTTTGATGAACGAAGCGAACAAAAAAAGCGCGGATTACGAATTGAGCGACGACGAAAGCGCGAAAGTCCTGCAAAAGCTCGTCAATCAGCGCAAAGATTCGATTGAACAATTCGAGAAAGCCGGACGCGACGAAATGGCGGCGAAGGAAAAAGCCGAACTCGACGTATTGCAGGAATATCTGCCGCAAGCCGCGTCAAAAGAGGAAATCGAACAAGCCGTCAGCGAAGCCGTTCAGGAAACCGGCGCGTCTTCAATCAAAGAAATGGGCGCGGTGATGAAAGCCGCTCAAGCCAAACTCGCCGGCAAATCAGCCGACGGCAAGCTCGTCAGCGAAACCGTCAAAGCAAAGCTGCAAAATTTATAAATCTAAAATCCGGCTGAAATCGAATCAGCCGGATTCTTTTGTGTAAAGACTAAAATTGACTCAAATTAATCTTATACGGCAAATTAAGTCAATTTTTTGCGACGTAAACAAACCGAAAATAAATTTGTTGACTTTTCCCCGAAATACCTTATAAAATCTCGATACTCAAAATAATTTGTTTGGCGCACACCAAGCCCGGTTTTATCACATACGACACTCCTTAAGAGGGATGCGTTTTAATCACGGCAACTTTTTATTACTCAAATGAATGATATTCCTGATGTTGTTAAAATTCCTTTTCAAGCTAATGACCCGTTATTGAATTTGTGCGACGGGTTTTGATAAAAGCCGCCGAAGAAAGCGGCTTGCCGTTCACCGAACAACGGATTTTCGCCGATGCGCTGCTCGCCCAATATCCCGCCGTCGCCGATAGAAGTTGGAAAGAGGGCAGTGATCCAACGCCGCGCACGCCGCGTGGTAATGTCACTAAAGTTGAAACAAGCGATTTCAATTTTTTCCTCTTTCGGCAGCTTTTAAACGAAAATCCGTCTGCCCGCGCTTTGGCACGTCGCGGCAAAAAGATACAAATCCGGGAACTCAAAAATGTCAAAGGTCAGGTTTTCTCCGAAAGTTCGATAGACGATTTAACAAAAATAGAATTAGCCAGATGGCAACAGGATTTCATCTATCGCGGCGGCGAACTCGGCACGGGACGCGAAGCACCGATTTCACGGCAAGGATTAGGACTTGTTCCGGCATTAGAAGAACCGGCGACAAAGCCTGACATCACTTGGATTCCGCGCATAATGCGCTCAAACGGATGGAACGAAGGCGCGATTTTAATGGAGGAATGGCAACGGCGACCCGCCAATACTCGTCCCGCCAATCTTAAAGACGTGCCGAACAATTTCGGACCGCCGGTTTTGAATGTTGTGACGTATGAATTTGGTTTTAAATACTGATTGGGCAGAACCTGCATATAATGAGCTGATAAACAACAAAATGTGGCTTACCCCATTTGCTAAAGCCGCGATTGGCAAAATGCTTGCGAGAATAGGAATAACCACACGAGTTCAGGCGAATCGGGAAAGAGCGATTAAATTCGGCGATTTAACTTCATCAAATGTCGTTGCGATTGAAGAGGTTTATGTTCAGCATAGAGACGTTACTCGAAACAGTTTGGCGGCTTATTTGAAACCAGACGGACTGACGGCAGCGATTAAGGATTTTAATCTTCATCTAGCGATCAAAGGCGAAGCGAAATATACGCCGAACGGCATTGAGGTAACGGTTGAGGAAGTCGGGGTTTATGCCAAAGAGACATACGATTTTCTTAATGACGACACACCTTATTACTATCCGGGATGCAATGGTTGTAAAGACCAGCCTCTAGGATATTGGAAAGATGGTGTTGGATTGGTAACTAACGACAGCCTTAATGAATGGCGCAAGACTCATAATAAAGGCGGCGATTTTCTGGTTTATTCCGACATCAAAGTGACGCGGCTTAATCCGCCGGATGTGTTTGTCGTTCCATTTTAGCGGCGTAAAGTCGTATTTTTGAATTATGAGAAAAATTTATCTGTCAATTTATCTTTTGGGAGTTTTGCTGTTTGTTTTGTCTTTTTTCGGAAATACGATTCCGAGTCAAATGACATTAGGCAGCGACGGCAGCGAAGTGAAAGTTTGGGAACCGGCTCTACTCAGACACGCACAGATAGTTCTCGATCCTTTGTTCGAGACAAACGAACTCGCCAATGTAATCAAGTATCCTTCCAAATATACCGATGAAAGGGATGTCTACAGATATGAAGATTATTTACATCAAGCCGTCAAAAAAGTTGTCCGCTCGATACCGCTGTCAATCGGCTGGCTGACGATTGTAATCTCGATTTTCCTGATTCGTAAAATATGGAAGCAGACGATAAAGCGGAAAGCGACAAGATATTTCCTGCGAACGGGGAGCGTCTTTATTTTACTCGCCGTTCCGATTCTGGCTTTTGGTTTTTATCAAGATGCGACCCTCTACAAACCATATTTTCACTTGGGAACGGCGGCTTACCTGATAGTTATTTCATATTTGCTGATCGGCATTTCGCTGATAGGTCTGACTTCGAGCAAAAAAGAATTGTCTTAAAGTTATGCTGATTAACCTGCCGGAGGTGTTTGTTGTTCCATTTTAACGCACAGTTTCCTTCGACTGAAAGAGCAAAAACCAATGGAAGAATTTATAATCAGCGCAATTATCATAAGTTTACTGATGACAATCGGTTGGACGGTTTTTAATTTTCCGAGAAAATTGATGTGTTGGTTGTCGTTTATATTTGTCGGAATTATTTTTGCATTAATGTCGGCAATGCTGCTTTCTAATACGAAATCTATTTATATTATTCTCACCGATTTTTTCTTTTATCCGATGATTTGCGCTTGTGTATTTTTGTTTGCAGCCGTTATTTTCAGTTTTTTCGACATTAGAGGAAAAAATATCATCTTTCCGGCAGCCTTCGGCAGTAATTTATTCTTGTTATTGTTCGGGCTTGAATTCCTGAAAATTTCAATCAACATCTGGAAAAGTTTATTGCCCCTGATAGCGTCCTTAGAAATAATCACGGCATTTTTGATATTGCAAGCGGTTACTTATTTAAGTCCGGCAAAAACCGTTTTCGGAATTTTGAAGTTAATTGCCGGAATCGCCTCATTTGTAATCTTACTTCTCCAATATCTGCACATAGTTGCGTCAATCAGAGGAGACTCGACTATTGGCTTTATCAATATTGTTATTCTCGCCTCAACTATTTTAATTATCGAAGGCTTGCTTTTGACCTACAAAGCAAGCCGGGAAAAATTGCCAAAGATAGAAATAACAATCAGCCGAAAATATTCCGCACCTTATCCATAAAACTTTCGTCCTGAAAATCCACGTCTTCGATTTCGGCGAGTTGTTCCAGTATTTTGCGCTGTTCTTTGGTGAGAGATTTCGGCGTAATCAAAGTGACGGCGACGAACAAATCGCCGCGACCTTTGCCGCCGAGCGCGGGCATTCCTTTGGATCTGACGCGAAAAACCGTGCCGGTCTGCGTTCCCGCCGGAATTTTTAACTCTTCTTCGCCGTCGAGCGTTTTGACTTTGATCTCCGCTCCCAACGCGGCTTGGGCAAACGTAACCGGCGCGGCGGAATAAAGATTCGCGCCCTGTCGTTCAAACGTTTCGTGTTCGGCGACGTGAATGACGACGAATAAATCGCCCTGCTGTCCGCCGTTCGCGCCCGCTTCGCCTTCGCCGTTGACTCGCAGACGCGAGCCGGTTTCAACGCCCGCCGGAATTTTTATTTCGAGCGTTTTTTCTTTTTCGATGCGTCCCGCGCCGCGACATTTTTTGCACGGATTTTTGATAATTTGTCCGCGCCCGCCGCACGTCGGGCAAGTTCGCATCACCGAGAAAAAGCCCTGCTGATAGCGCGTCTGCCCGCTGCCTTTGCAGGTGTCGCAGCTTTGCGGCTCGGTTCCCTTTTCCGTTCCTTTGCCGTCGCATTCGTCGCATCGTTCGAGGCGCGGAATCACCAATTTTTCTTCTTTGCCGAGCGCGGCTTCTTCTAAAGTTATTTCTAAATCATAGCGCAAATCCGCGCCGCGCTGGGCTGCCGTGCGGCTCGACGTGCGGCTTTGACCGCCGAACATATCGCCGAAGTTGAAAAGGTCGAAAATGTCTTCGATATTGGAAAAACCCGCGCCGCCCGCGCCCGCGCCGACTCCCTGATGTCCGAAACGGTCATAGGAAGCACGTTTTTGCGCGTCGGACAAAATTGCGTAGGCTTCCGCCGCTTCCTTAAATTTTTCCTCCGCCGTGTGATCGTCCGGGTTTTTGTCCGGGTGATATTTAATCGCCAGTTTGCGGTATGCCGTCTTGATTTCCGTGTCGGTGGCGGTTCGTGTAATTTCTAAAATTTCGTAATAATCGCGTTTGCTCATAAAAGATTCCAGATTCCAAATTCCAAATTCCGGATTTTCGTTTCGCGGCTTTAACCGTTTTGCGGGAAAATCTGATAGTTTAAAATTTGAAAGTCCAAGTTTATCTAAAAGACTTGGACAGATTAGATTATAACATTTAACTTTCGATTGTGAATTCAGGATTCGGAATCTGGAATTGAAACCTAAAATCCGCAATCTGAAATCTGGAATTTAAGAATGCTTCTCGTCATAGACAATTACGATTCGTTCACTTATAACCTCGTGCAGTATCTAGGCGAACTCGGCGCGGAGATGATTATTCGGCGCAACGATGAAGTTTCGCTCGACGAAATCGAAACCGGGATCAAACCGGATAAAATCTTGATTTCGCCCGGACCGGGAACGCCCGACGACGCAGGCGTTTCGCTCGAAGTTTTGGAGAAATTCGGCACGAAACTGCCGATTTTCGGCGTATGTCTCGGACATCAGGCAATCGGACAATTTTTCGGCGGACGCGTCGTGCGCGCGCCGTTTCCGGTTCACGGCAAGCCGGTCGAAATCGCGCACGACGGCAAAACCATCTTCAAAAACGTCGAAAACAATTTCCAAGCCGGACGTTATCATTCGCTGATCGTCGAGCGCGAATCTTTGCCCGAATGTCTGGAAATTTCCGCCGCGTCGCCCGACGGTTTGATTATGGCGATGCGGCATAAAACTTACAAAATCGAAGGCGTACAGTTTCACCCCGAATCAATCCTGACACCCGCTGGCAAAAAACTCTTGCAAAACTTTCTAAACATTTGAGATAGTATCTAAAGGAAACGTGTTGAAGATTTCTCCGCTTAGATTCTCTTGTTCGCAAAAACTCAATCTTTAAAACTATTTTTGATAAATAACGATTCACGTTTCACAATTCACGATTTACGACCGAAATATGCTGACACCGAAAACAAAATGGCTGCTCGATGCGCCGACCGCCGCCACCAATCCGAAAGCAGACACGCCGCTCTACCCGTTTCTGAATCGCCTCGTGCGCGGCGAAGATTTGTCGTTTGAAGAAGCGGCGGAATTTTTCCGCATTCTAACCGACGCTGATACTTATCCGCAGCAAATCGCCGGCGCGTTAGCCGCTCTGACCGCCAAAGGCGAAACCTTCGTCGAGCTTGCCGGAATGACGCGCGTTGTGCGGGAAAAAGCCGTTAAATTTAAAACGCGTCATCTTAATTTTATAGACACCGCCGGAACCGGTTCGAGTCCGGCGAAGACTTTCAACGTCTCGACCGCCGCCGCGTTCGTCATCGCGGGCGCGGGCTTGCCGGTCGCCAAACACGTCAGCCGCGCCGTTTTAAGTACTACGGGAAGCGCGGAAGTGCTTGCGAAACTTGGAGTTAAAGTGTCGGGCGAGCCGGAGACAGCGAAAACTTGTCTGGACGGCGCGGGCATCGGTTTTATGTTCGCGCCGAAATTTCATCCGGCGTTAAAGCGCGTCGGCACGATTCGCAGCAATCTCGGCATCCGCAGTTGTTTGAATCTCTTAGGCGTTCTGTCAAATCCGGCGAGCGCGCCGAAACAAATCGTCGGCGTGTGGCATAAATCCTTAATCGAACCGATGGCGCAGGCACTCGCGCTGCTCGGTACGGAAACCGCGTGGGTCGTTCACGGCACCGACGGTTTGGACGAATTTACATTGGCGGGCGATACATTAGTCGCCGAAGTTTACGCCAACAAAATCAGATTCTTCAGGCTTTCTCCCGAAGATTTCGGCTTGCACCGCGCCAATATCGAGCATTTAAAAGCCGACACGCCCGAACAAAGCGCGAAAATCATCAGCGAAGTTCTCGACAGCCGCCGCCGTGACGAAGCGCGTTCGCTCATCATCTTAAACGCCGCCGCCGCGCTGCTCGTCGGCGGCTTTGCCGACAAGCCGATTCAAGCTGCCCGCCTCGCCGAAAAAA
The DNA here is from genome assembly GCA_964237235.1 of uncultured Pyrinomonadaceae bacterium. Classification (GTDB taxonomy): domain Bacteria; phylum Acidobacteriota; class Blastocatellia; order Pyrinomonadales; family Pyrinomonadaceae. Next base: position 12,456 of record CAXSGY010000012.1, on the reverse strand, counting down.
GCATTGACAGTCATTCGGCGCAAGTTAAGCTTGAACGCGTGATTCAGGCGACGAACAAAAACAAATGAAAAATGGAAAACGGAAAATGGAAAATGGTTTAGAATTTAATTTTTCATTTTCCGTTTTCCATTTTTCAATATGATTTCCGGTATTTACGGCGCGATTACGAATTTCCGCAACGCGCTTTACGAAAAAGAAATCTTTAAATCTGTTTCGCTCGGCGTTCCGACGTTTAGCGTCGGGAATATTACCGTCGGCGGCACGGGAAAAACGCCGCTCGTCGCGTTGATCGCCGAAATGCTGGCAGGCGAAGGCGCGCGAGTTTGCGTCTTGACGCGCGGTTACGGACGCGAAAACGCGAAAACGAGAGCCGTTGTTTCTGACGGCGAACAAATTTTAATTGACGCGAAACAAGCCGGCGACGAGCCTTCGGAGCTTGCCCGCCGACTTTTGGGAAAAGCCGTCGTGATAGCCGATGCAAACCGCGTTGCGGCGGGAAAATGGGCGCGTGAAACGTTTCAAACTACCGTGTTTGTTTTGGACGACGCTTTTCAGCACCGCCGTGCGCGGCGCGATTTGGACATCGTTTTAATTGACGCGACGAATCCGTTCGGCAACGGAAAGACTTTACCGTTCGGCATTTTGCGCGAACCGCTCGCCAACTTAAAGCGCGCCGATGCGATTGTCGTCAGCCGCGCGAATCTGGCGGAAAACATTTCCGATTTAAGGCTGGAAATTTCTAAATATAATTCGCGCTGTCCGATTTTTGTGACGAAAAATCGCATTTCGCGATTGATTCGTTTAGAGGACTTCCAGCCGAAAGCGTTGAAAAACGAAGAATCGAGAACGCCGCGAAACGCGGAAAGCGCGAAAAGTCAACGCCAACTAAAAGCCTTCGCCTTTTGCGCGCTCGGTAATCCGAACAATTTTTTCGCGCAGTTAAAGCAGGAAAATTTCAACGTCGCCGCCGCGCGAAAATTTCCCGATCATCATTTTTACACGCTCCGAGACATTGAAAGCATTACAAACAAAGCCGTTGAATGCGGCGCGAAAATTCTTTTAACGACCGCCAAAGATGCCATTAAATTGACGAACTTAAAAATCGAGCTGCCCTGCTTCGTCGCCGAAAGCGAGATGATTTTCGACGACGAAATCAAGTTTCGGGAAATGTTACTGAAAGTGAAAATGTGGAAAAGTGAAAATGTGGAAAAGTGAAGAGGTCACCCGTTTTGCTGCCAACTTTTTCACTTTTCCACATTTTCACTTTTTCACTTTATTGTTCTGTGCAGTCGGCAGCTACATTTTGGTCGCAGGCGAAAAGATTCGGCGCGAATTCCTGAGTCTGGCGGCGGACGTTGCGCCAGACGACCGAGTTTCCGTATTTTTCCCCGGTCCAGCCGAGTTTTCGGCGGTTGCGCCAGACGAATTCGTAGGCTTCTTTTTCGTCCGCGCCCTTTAAGTGCTGCGCTTCGTGCAGCAAAATTGCGGCGCGTTCGGTGTCGTCGAGCGCGTAGGTGAAAAAATCCGGGTAAACGGTCATTATCTCGAACGGAAAATTCGTCGCCGCGTAGGCGTTTTCGAGCCGCGTCGAAGCGTTCAGCCAGTTATCGTTGGCGCGAAAGCTCGTCAGATATTTAAGGAGAAAAGTCTCGCGGTCGAAACCTTTTTCCTCCAATACCTTTACGGCTGCCCAAATTTGTTGTTTTTCTTCGTATTTGAGCTTTGCGGCGGTCAAAAGCATCGAAAGATAAAATCCGAACAGCGTCAGAATGCAAACCGCGACGCAAATCGCTGCCCGCCGCCAAAATTTCGATTTCGAGGGCGCATTGTCAGCCTTATTTGCTGAATTTGACGTTTCGACCAATGAAAACCGGCAGCGGACGCATTCCGGCGCGTGGGCGAAGTTGGTCAGACGGCAGTTTGGACAAAGTTTTTTCATTTGTGAAGCACGCTTTTGCGGGAAAAAGCCGTTATTACTTTAAAAGTTTGAATCGTTTTTTATTCCCGATTTAAAACGCCGGACAAACTCGAACGGTTTTTTCGGCATCAAAATCTGCAAGTTGCACAAACCATTCAATAAATTTAATATATTTCATTTAAGTTTTTAAGATTTTTAAGGAGTACAAAAGTGACACATATTCGCTCCGCAATTTTTTTAATTGCCCTGTTTATTTTGACGGTTCCGGCGGCGTTCGCCCAGGAAAGCGAAGCGCGCGTGATTGACGAAGTGGTCGCGCAGGTCAACGACAGCGTGATTACGCTCTCGCAGGTCAAGCGCGAGATGAGCGGCGCGATTGATTCGTTTGTCAAGGAAGGCAAAACGCCCGAAGATGCCAAATCGCAAATCGAGGGCAAACAGGGCGAATTAATCGCCAATATCATTAACGAAGAATTAATTCTGCAAAAAGGCAAGGAAATTAACGGTCTCGAAGCCGAAGTCGAAGCGCAGGTCAACCAAAGGTTTCTGGAAATTATGAAACAGGAGAAAATCAAAACGCTCGACGCGCTGTATAAGGCGATGGAAGAGAACAACGTTGACCCGCAGGATTTGCGCGAAAATATGCGCCGGCAGTATACCAGAGATATGGTTATGCAGCGCGAAGTTGACGGCAAAGTTTATAACGCTTTGACCAGCAAGGATATCAAATCTTATTACGAAGCCAACAAAGCGAAATTTACCAAGCCGGAAACGATTACGATCAGCGAAATTTTTCTGAGCTTCGCCGGACGCGACGAAGCGGCGGTGCGCGATAAAGCCAAACAGATTGTTACGCAGGCGCGCGGCGGCGCGGATTTTGCCAAGCTCGTCGAAGAAAATTCCGACCGTCCCGACGCGAAGCAGAGCAAAGGAAAAATTCCGATGCTTAATGCTAAAGATTTGGACAAAACATTTGCCGAGCCTTTGAAAAACGTCAAGGTCGGCGGCGTTTCCGAACCGATTGAATTATCCGAAGGCATCGAAATTCTGCACGTTGACGCGCGGGCGAACGCCAGCAGCGAATCGTTTTTTGACGAGCAGGAAGTGCGAAAAGCCATTACCATTGAACGCATTCCCGACGAGCGGAAAAAATATATGACGACGCTCCGCGCCGATGCCTACATCAAAATCAACGAAACTTACCGCCCGCTGGTTTCGCCGGTTCTCTACGCCGACGACCGCAAGGCTGAAGTTAAGAAAAGCGAGAAATAATTTTTTGAGTGGTAAATGGTAAACGGTAAGTGGTAAATGGAAAAACCAAACATTTACCACTTACCGTTTACCATTTACCATCAACAAAAATGCGCCTCGATTTATTTTTAAAAGTCAGCCGTTTGATTCCGCGCCGCAGTTTAGCGCAGCAATTTTGTGATGCCAATCAAGTGAAAGTCAACGATTTGAAGGCGAAATCGTCGCGCGAAATCAAAACGGGCGACGAAATTGAAATTAAAAAAGGCAACCGTCGAACGCGCGTGAAGGTTTTGGAAGTTCCCGACAAAAAACAAGTCGCCAAAGACGCGGCGGCGAATCTCTACGAAATTCTTTCGGAAGAAAAACTCAACGAGGATTTGTTTTAGTCAGAACCCTCTGCGTCAGCGGACGGCTAACCGCGGCAGCCGGAAATATGACCATTTATCTTCAACGAGCCTTTATCGTTCTACAATAAGTCAGCCCGACTGTCCGCTGACGCAGGCGGTTCTGACTTTTGCGGCAACAGAAACAATCCGAACAGATATAAAATCACCGTGAAAAACTGGATGTAGCCGGTTCCTTTGGCAAAGCGCGGCAAATCGAACAGATACGTGAAAAATTCCTGCGTCGGATTTTCCAGAATTGCGCGCCACCAGCTTTCATTCGCCGGCGCGGTCAAATACGCCAGAATCAGATATTTAGCGACGAAGGCGAGCGCGAAAACGCTGCCCAGACTTTGCAAAAGCCGTCTGCCTTGAAATTCGGCGAATAGATTGTTCCAGAGCGTCCAGAAAAAACAAAACGCGAACACCCAGAACGGCAAGCCTTTTTCCGGCAAAAGCGCATTAAAAATCTGCACTGACGCGAAAAAAAGCGCGAATAAAATCGAAGCATTGGCGACGTTTCGCACGGTTGAAAAATTTTCTGAAAACCAGCCTTCGATCTTTAATAAACCCGCGCGAAAAAATAAAACGAGCAGAATCACCGCGAAAATCAAACAGATAAGCGCGGGTTTAAGAAAAATAAAATCGCTGCCCGCTTGCCCGAGCCGCAGACCGCCGAGCAAAGCGACGGTTAAAAAAATTGACGGCAGAACGATGTATTGCAAATAGAAAATCTGGTTTTTGGTTTCTGGCTTGCGACTTTTAGTTTTCGGTGAAAGTTTGGTTAATTCTTCGCTGACGTGCGCGGCGGTTTCGCTTAACGGAATTTCAAGGAAATCTCCGTCAATAAAATCCGTCTCGACAAAATCGTTTTTTTCGCTTTTAATGTTTGAGTTTTCCGTTGTCATAAACTATTTTCTTTCGCGCAAAACTTTGAGCGGGTTAAAATCGCTTGCCGTAACTTTCAAGCCTTCTTCAAGTTCATTTTTCAGTTCGGCGGGCGTTTTCATTTGCAGAGTTTCATCACCGGATTTGAAGTTTTTGTCGAGCGCGATAACGCGATTTGTCTGTTCCAAACCTTGTTTGAACAGCGCGTCGTCGTTGTAAATTTTGCCGAAACCCTGCCGGTAAAAGCTGTAAGCGATGTAAAATTGCGTTCGCGCGTCGCGGCTTTCCGAATCGGCTCTTTGGAAAAAATCACGCGCCGCGACGAAATTATCGGCGCGAAACGCCTTTAATCCGTCATCGAACTTTGCGCGGTCAACTTCGTAAGTTCCGATGGCGACTTGCGTTTTCGTCGTGACGTTTTCAATCGTCGTCTGGGCTTTAATCGGCAATTCGCCCAACGATTTCGGCGCGGTAACGTAAAGCCACGCGATAAAAATTGCGTAAACGACGGTCAGGGAAATTCCGATTATCTGGATTCGATTTTCGTTCATTGCTATAATTCGTCCAAAATCAGTTTGGAAGATGAGTTTTATGATGTCAAACAAATTATTTTACGCCGTGCTTTTAATTTCAGTTTTCTATCTTGCCGGCTGCGCGAAAGCTCAAACGATTAATCCGAACATCGAATCATCGCCGACACCCGCGCCGAAAATCGAAGTTGTCTCCAGAAAGCAAAATCCGGGTAAGGTCATTCACGTATTGGTCGCGCTGTGCGACAACGAAAATCAGGGCATTGTGCCGGTTCCGGCTTTTTTGGGCAACGGCGAAGACGCGGCGAAAAATCTTTACTGGGGCGCGGCGTTCGGCGTGAAAACTTTTTTCGAGAAAAGCGCAAATTGGCGAAAAATCGCGCAAATCGAAAATCCGCAGGCGAATGTTTTGCAAAGAATCGTTTTCAAACACAATACCGCTGATGTTTACCTGGTCGCCGACGCATATCGCGGCAGCAAAATGAAGGAAACAATCAACGATTTTCTTTCCGCTGCGGCAGGCGAAAAATTTGAAGACGTAACGCTTGACTCGCAAAAATCGTCGCTGCAAATCTTCGGCGGCGCAAATCTCGTCGCCTTCGTCGGACACGACGGCTTGATGGATTTCAGTTTGGAAAATTCGCCGACGAAAAAAGACGACGGCCAACGCGAAGCGATAATTCTAGCCTGCGCGAGCCGCGGTTATTTCTTTAGACCGCTCCAGAAAACCGGCGCACATCCATTGCTCTGGACATCGAATCTGATGGCTCCCGAGGCGTATATTCTGCACGACGCGCTCGACGGCTGGATAAACGGTGAAACCGACGAACAGATTCGCAATTGCGCGGCGGCGGCTTATGCGAAGTATCAAAAAATCAGCTTAAAATCTGCCCGCAATCTTTTGATAACGGGCTGGTAGAATTTCAAACGGCGATTTTTTTGCTATAATTTCCGCAGCACAAATTTACTGGAGTTTAGTTTATGATGAAAAATTTTTTAGGTTTAGGAATTTTGACTCTGGCGTTGGCGGGCGTGGGCTTCGGACAGGAAAAAATGGACGAGATGAAGCCGACCGACGCGGACAAAACGGCGAATTTCGACGCGAACGGCAAAATGACGCGCGGCGCGTCTTTGTCGGCAAAAGCGGAAAAGGTCTCGCTGGCGAAAGTTTTAGAAAATCCCGACAAATATAGCGGAAAAACCGTCCAAGTCGCGGGCGTAATCGTACGTTCGTGCAAAATGGAAGGCTGCTGGATGGAACTCGCGCCGAGCAAAGAAGCGAAATCGGTGCGCGTTAAGTTCAAAGATCACGCCTTTTTTATTCCGCTCGATGCCGCCGGTTTGAACGCCAAAGCCGAAGGCATTGTGTCGGTCAAAACTTTGAGCAAGGAAGAAGTTGATCATTTAATGAACGAAGACGGCGCGAAGTTTGACAATATCAATAAAGACGGCACAGTCACCGAAGTCGCCTTTGTCGCCACGGGCGTTGAATTGACGAAGAACTAAATAATTGGCGGGTCTTTGTGTAAAATTTGAAAATCTCGTTTTATTGTGCGGTAAACTGTTCACTATTCGCTATTAATTTTTCACTGTTAAAACAAGTTCACTTTTTTGACAGCGAATAGTTAATAGCGAATAGTGAACAGTTCAAGACAAAAATTTTCGGCTGAGTTCTTCAAATTCTACGTCACTCTTATTTTCTCAAAATGAAAAAGGCTGACGATTTTGAAATCGTCAGCCTTTTTCGTTTAATAAATAGAATTTATCAGATTATTGCGGAATTTTGATTTCGCGTCCGGCGGCTAAAATCGAAGTCGGCAGAAGCCCGTTGTATTTAGCGAGTTCGACCGCCGAAACGCCTTCGCGCGAAGCGAGCGTCGCCACCGTGTCGCCGGTTTTGGCTTTGACGACGCGCACGCCTGTAGCTCTGACCAGCGCGGTCGGCGTAGTCGGGCGTGTATAGCTCGTATTTTGAACGCGATTGCCCTGCGGCACGATTATTTTACCGACGGGTAATGCTTTTCCGGCATTTGCCGCCTGCAATTCCTCAACCGAAACGCCGGTGCGGTTCGAGATGTTCTGCCAGCTTTCGCCCGCCGCCGTTTTGGTGATGCTCGCCGTGTTGACGCTCGCCTTCGGCAGTTTTCTGAATACCGCGACAACTTCGTTCGCTTTGCCGGGCGGAACGCGAATAATATACGGTTCGTTCGGCGACACGTTCGTGCGAAGCTCCGGGTTCAAATAACGCAGATATTCGACCGTCGTGTCCGAAGCCTGCGCCAGAATGCTCAAATTGGTCGAAGCCGGAACGCGAATCTGGTCATACATCAATTGCGGCGCGGGACGCACTTGACCGAAGCCGTATTGATTCGGATTATTGGCGATCAAAATCGTCGCTAAAATGTTCGGCACGTAATTGCGCGTTTCCTGCGGCAGATACGGGTATGCGACCCAGAAATTAGCGACACCGGCGCGACGAATCGCGCGGTCAACGTTGCCTTCGCCGGAATTGTAGGCTGCCATCGCCAGTTCCCAGTTTCCGCCGTAGCGATTGGCAAGGAATTTTAAGTATTGCGCCGAGGCTTTCGTCGCTTTTTCAAAGCTGTTGCGTTCGTCAATCTGCGCCGTTTTGCGAAGTCCGAAGCGCACGCCGGTTCCCGGAACAAACTGCCAGAGACCCGAAGCCGCCGCCCACGACATCGCCTGCGGTTTCCACGCGCTTTCGACCTGTCCGAGCCACGCGACGTTTTCCGGCACACCTTCTTCGCGAAAAATCCGCCGCGCCATTCGCATAAACATTCCCGAACGATACAGCCCTGTTTCCATCGTCGCTCTGCCGCGACCGCGATAATAATTAACGAACTGCTGAATCATCGGATGAACCTGAAAGCTGAATCCGAGCGATTTGTTGGCGACGGCGTATTGAATATATTGATATTGCTGCTGCGCGATTGGATTGCTGTCAACCTGTTGTTCTTCGGGCGTAAGTTCGAGCTTTGCCAGATCGTCGAGCGGCGAAGGCTCGAATTTTTGCTCATTAAAGCCCTGCGTCGGCGCGACTTGCGCGACCGTTCCGCCGACCGTCAAGACCGCCCCGACACCGTTCGTTTCAACGGGCGCGGTTAAGACGAGCTTGGCGATCTTATCCGCCAAATCGTTTTCAATCGACCAGCCGCACGTCGCTGAAAGACTTCTGATTTGCGGTTGCTGCGCGTTCGAAGGAAATTCCATTCGATAAACGGTTTCAATTAGTTGATTGTAACAACTTTGCAGCTTCGGGCTGCGGCTGACGTTGATGCCCGACATCAGGAAAACTTCGACGGCTTTATCAAATTTTTCGCCGGCTTGCGGACGGCGATTGTCCTGCATATTGAACAAACCTTCTTTGAAAAGTTTGCCCGCGTCCTGTGTAATTTGATTAAAACGAGCTTCGGCTTGCGCGGTTTCCGGCGTTTTCGCGTCGGTTCTGCCGCTCGCGGTCGAATCGGTAACTTGTCCGAACACGAAGGAATTCGATATTAAGAATAAAAATGCGGTAAAGCTAAAAACCTTATAAAGGCGTGTTTTCATTAAGTTCGTCTATACTCCTGTTAAAATTTCGGGGTTAGGGCGAATCGTTAAAAAACGACCTAATTGATATAAAAATTATTATAATTTCTAACGCCTGAACGTCAGAAAAAGTTGCTTAAATTGTTCCTTGATTATTTTTCCCGATGCGGAACGCTACTCTTAAAATACCATTTAAAGCCAGCCGGCGCAAAATAAACGATGTTTTCCAAACCATTTCAGTCTTTCTATTTCGCCGTCCGCGCCTTTGCCTTCGGAGCGGTCGGCGTTCGGTCGCGCAAAGCCTCGCGGAAAACTTCGCGCACGTGTTCAACGAATATAAAGTTCAAATCATTGCGAACTTCCCGAGGTAAATCCTCTAAATCGCGGCGGTTCGGCGCGGGCAGAATCACCGTTTTAATGCGCGCCCGTCTCGCTGCCAGCAATTTTTCTTTGACTCCGCCGACGGGCAGCACGTTGCCCCTTAAAGTGATTTCGCCGGTCATCGCCACGTCTTTTCGCACGGCACGCTGCGCTAAAACCGAGACAATGGCGGTCGCCAGAGTGATTCCGGCGGAAGGTCCGTCCTTCGGAATCGCGCCTTCGGGCAGATGTATGTGTATGTCGTATTTCTCGAAAGCGTCGTCTTCGATGCCGAGTTCGGCGGCGCGCGCCTTGGCGAACGAAAACGCCGCCTGCGCCGATTCCTGCATTACTTCGCCGAGCTGTCCGGTTAATTGCAGCTTGCCTTTGCCTTTGGTTTTTAAGGCTTCGATAAACAAAATATCGCCGCCGACCGCCGTCCAAGCCAAGCCGGTCACCGTGCCGATTTCGTCTTTTTTGAGCGCGGTTTCGGGAAAAATCTTCGGCGCGCGCAAAAAATCTATGATGTTGCTCGCCGTTACTCTAACTTCTTCAAAATCCGTTTCGAGTTCGGCTTTCCGGCGGGCGACTTTGCGGCAAATTTTGCCGATTTCCCTTTCTAATTGCCGAAGTCCTGCTTCCTGCGTGTATTCGCCGACGATTTTTTGTAAGGCTTTGCGGTCGAATTTAACGTCCGGTTTGTCCAAACCGTTTTCTTCGACTTGTTTCGGAACGAGATGCCGCCGGGCGATTTCGAGCTTTTCCTCTTCGGTGTAGCCGGAAAGCTGGATAATTTCCATTCTATCGCGCAGAGCGGGCTGAATCGTGTCCAGAACGTTCGCCGTCGTCATAAACATCGCGTTCGACAAATCGAATGTTAAGTTCAGATAATTGTCGCGGAACGTCGAATTTTGTTCCGGGTCGAGAACTTCCAGCAGCGCACTCGACGGATCACCGCGAAAATCCGCGCCGACTTTATCAATTTCGTCGAGCATAATCAGCGGATTTATCGTTTCCGCCTGCTGAATCGCTTGGATAATTCTGCCCGGCATCGCGCCGACGTAGGTGCGGCGGTGTCCGCGAATTTCCGCTTCGTCGTGCAAACCGCCCAAGGAAAGGCGCACGAATTTTCGATTTAAGGCGCGGGCAATCGAGCGTCCGAGCGAAGTTTTACCAACGCCCGGCGGTCCGACGAGACATAAAATCGAGCCTTTCGGTTTTTCCAAAAGTTTGCGAACCGCCAGAGCTTCGATAATTCTTTCCTTGACGCGCTCAAGCCCGTAATGGTCTTCGTCCAGAATCCGTTCGGCTTTTTTCAGATTCAGGTTGTCCTTCGACGAAATTGACCAGGGCAAATCGGTCATAATGTCGAGCCAGTTTCGCAAAGTCGCCGTTTCCGCCGTGTCCGGGTGCATTCGCTCGAGTTTTTTCAACTGCCGCAGCGCTTCTTCTTCGGCGTGCGCGGGCATTTTCGCTTTTAAGATTTTGTCGCGGTATTGTTCGACTTCCTCGAAAAGCTCGTTCCCCTCGCCGAGTTCCGACTGAATCGCCTTTAATTGCTGGCGCAAAAAATATTCGCGCTGCGAGCGGTCAATATCGGCGCGCGCCTGCGTGTTGATTTCCTGCTGAACGGTCAAAACGTCAATTTCCTTGCTCAATAAATCGTTGACGCGCCTCAATCTGAGAGTCGGATCGAAAATGTCTAAAACGCTTTGCGCGTCCTCGACTTTTAATTCGAGATTCGATGCCGACAAATCGGCTAAGCGACCCGCGTCGTCCAGGTTGGCGATAATCGCCAAAACTTCCGGCGAGATGTTTTTGCCTAAATTGGCGGCGCGTTCCATCGAAGCGCGGACGTTGCGAATCAGAGCTTCGACTTCCAGCGAATTGGTCGGCGGCAACGGTTCGGGAATCGGGACGAGACTGCCTCTGACGTAATCGTGTCCGGCGTTGATTGATTCGACGCGGGCGCGGCTCAAGCCTTGAATCAAAATGCGAATTCTGCCGTCGGGCAATTTCAACATTCGCATAATCACGGCGACCGTGCCGACTTTGTATAAATCTTCCTGCGCCGGTTCTTCCTTGTCCAAATCCTTCTGCGAGACGAGAAAAATCATCCGGTTTTGGCTCAAAGCCTCGTCAACCGCGCGGATTGATTTATCGCGTGAAATAAAGAGCGGCACAATCATAAACGGATAAATGACAATATCGCGCAGAGGCAGCACGGGCAGTTCCGGCGGAATGCTCATTTGCGAATCGTTAAATTCGGCTTCCCCGATTTTGTCAGAGAAATCTTCAATTTCGTTCATATAGTATTGATGTTAAGTAAAAACGGAGGAAAGGGCAAAGGTCAGCTATTTGAGGCTGCGCTTTTGCCCGCTTAAGAATCAGGTTAAGGAAGAAATTCGGAACTTGTAAATTATGCTTCTCAGAAGTTTAACGGCAAATTGTTTTTGTCAATTTTTCTTGCGGCGCGCGAGATAGCTCAGTTCGCGCCAACGGCGATAATTATTTTCCAGCCATTGAAAGGTCAAATTCGGCTGATTGTGCCAAACCGCGCCGCCGTCTTCGCTGACGAACCATTTGTTATTAGTTCCGCCCCAGCCGTCTTCCTCGATTCGCACATAGAATCGTTCTTCGCCCGCTTGTAAAAGCGTCGCTTCGCAATCGGCGAAATAATAATCGTCCGCCTCGTAAGGCGTATTCGAAACGGTAACGCCGCCGTAACCGCCCCAAAACACTTCCGACTTTTGCCGGGTTTCGGTGTTAATCGCAAAAATTCGGCGACCGCGCGAGATTTCGTCAATCAAATGCAGCGGCGGCAAATCATCTCTCGAAATTGAAAAATTGACGAGCCATTCATCGTCGTCTCTGGTCGGCAGTCGGAACGGATTGCCTTCAATCGTTTTTTCCGATTCACGATTTGACTCATAAAACCGTCGTTCCTTAAAATCGTCGTAAAATTCGGGGAATATTTCCTTCATTTCATAAAACTGCGCGAAAATCCCGCCGATTTCCTGATCGGCTCTGGCGCGCGATTCTTTTCCGTTGCCGCCACGCTCTTCCATATTAAAAGCGTCGTTGTAAAGTTTCAGTGCGTCCTTGATCCATTCGAGCCACAGATTCGGGCTGTCGGAATCCGAAAAAGCGATATACGCCGCCACGGAAACGGGCGGCGGTTTATCCTCCCAAATAACTTCCGATATTTGATTGACGAATTGCTCGAGCGGCGCGGAAAGTCTGAATTCATAACCGGCGCGGGTTAAATTTAAGAATTGCAGGCGCGTCAAATTAATGAATGATTCCGGCAAACCGGACAGTTGATTTTCCGACAAATTCAGTTTGGTCAGATTAATCAAATTCCCGAATTCACCGGGCAGAATGTCAATGTGACAATGCGCCAGATTGAGTTCCGTCAGCCATTTCATTTGACAGACTTGTTTCATCAAATCTCTCAAATCACATTTGGACAAATCCAAAACAGGCGTTTGCAATGTCTCCGTCGCCCGGATAGTTTCGATAATTTATGTGAATCAAGAGTAGAAAACTAACAAAAGCAAGGCAAATGAAAGTTTTC
>CAXSGY010000011.1:0-146534 GCA_964237235.1 uncultured Pyrinomonadaceae bacterium | reverse complement strand
AGCGAAATTCCTTGTCGGGTAAGTTCCGACCTGCACGAATGGCGTAACGATCTGGAAGCTGTCTTAACGAGGGACACAGCGAACTTGTAGTACCGGTGAAGATGCCGGTTTCCCGCATCAAGACGGAAAGACCCCGTGCACCTTGACTACAACTTGATAGTGATTTCGGGCAAATAATGCGCAGGATAGATGGGAGGCTTTGATGTCAGGCTTTTGGGCTTGGCGGAGCCAACGGTGAGATACCATCCTTTATTTGTTTGAACTCTAACCTCGAACCGTTATCCGGTTCAGGGACATTATCAGGCGGGTAGTTTGACTGGGGCGGTCGCCTCCTAAAGAGTAACGGAGGCGCTCGAAGGTTGGCTCAGGCTGTTTGGAAATCAGCCGTAGAGTGTAAACGCATAAGCCAGCTTAACTGCGAGACATACACGTCGAGCAGGTACGAAAGTAGGAGTTAGTGATCCGGCGGTCGCTTATGGAAGTGCCGTCGCTCAACGGATAAAAGGTACGCCGGGGATAACAGGCTGATCCTGCCCAAGAGTTCACATCGACGGCAGGGTTTGGCACCTCGATGTCGGCTCATCACATCCTGGGGCTGAAGAAGGTCCCAAGGGTTCGGCTGTTCGCCGATTAAAGTGGTACGTGAGCTGGGTTCAGAACGTCGCGAGACAGTTCGGTCCCTATCTGGTGTGGGCGCAGCAGAATTGAAGGAATCTGACCTTAGTACGAGAGGACCGGGTTGGGTTGACCTCTAGTGTACGTGTTGTCGCGCCAGCGGCATCGCACGGTAGCTATGTCGAGCATGGATAAACGCTGAATGCATCTAAGCGTGAAGCCAGACCTAAGATTAATTCTGCCAGTGAGACTCGTGGAAGACTACCACGTTGATAGACTGGAGATGTAAGCATAGTAATATGTTTAGTTGACCAGCACTAATAGTCCCAAGGCTTGACCATAAAATTTGTTGACTAGCAAATTTTACGTTCAAATCGCAATTTGTCAAGATTATTTATTTTTCAGTTGTCATTTTGATATTTTACAGTTTTCCGGTGATTTTATCGGCAGGGTCACACCCGTTCCCATCTCGAACACGGAAGTTAAGCCTGCTAGAGCCGATGATACTGCATCTTTCAGGTGTGGGAAAGTAGGAAGTTGCCGGATTTAATTTTAAGAAACGACTCGTTCAAGATGAACGGGTCGTTTCTGAGTTTAAAGCCAAGCTTAAGGTATATCTGGCGATGGTGCTTTTGCTTGTTGGGCGCGTTCTTCACATATTCACTCTTTGCTTTAGTTGTCGCTTTCAATTTGTACTCTTTCTCGTACTAAGCACCATAACTTATATTTGTTTTTTTCAACTTTCATATCGATGACTTCAAACGAACCTGTGTTTTCCTCCGTCCAATAATTAATATAAAGACTACCGCCGACTTGCGCGGCGAAATTCTTCTGAACGCCCGCATCTTTGATTTGTTCTGCGATCTCTGTTTTCAGCTCATTGGAAAAACCGTTTCATTAAACTGTTCACTGTTTTGTTCGTCAACTAAATATTCAATTTCAAAGCTGCGGAGACATTCGTTAGTGAAATTGATAACAGTTGGATCGCTGTTCCCGCCTGTTTCCTGTTTCAGTTGTGCAACATTCATCTTTTCAACGGTTGCGTCTAAATTAAAATCTCGAAAAACAATAGTTTCAGGTTTTTCAGAGCTTTTGCAAGCGAAAAGAAAAAGCACAAAGCAAATAGCAACTGAATTAAAAAGAATATGTTTCATTTTTCATCTCCGAGGTTCAGATCTTTTGATTTTATTAAGTCGTGTCTAACCGCTGAGTGTGAGTTTAACTGCCAGCCGCGACAACTGATGCGCAGCTGGCAGTTAAACCTTTGATTAGCACAAGAGTTTCCTAAATTACAACTAGCTACAATAAAAAGGCTTATTGTGCTATGGTTACACAGTTACTGACTGTCACCCCACCTGCTGGTGCTACTGCACTTATTCGACCATCTGGACCATTAACACTATAAACTGTGCCTTCAGGAAGAAAAACAGAAACATTTGTACAATGACCTGTTTCTGGAGCTGGAGCAGCATCTTCTCTGCAAGAGGTGATTAACAGGACTGACGCGAGAAATATCTAGAGATAAAAGTTTTTCATATCTTTTCAATTCCCCCTTTCTTGAATAAGTGTCAAGAGACGTTCAACAGATGCGTCGTTGAGGAGAATGCTTGTCGGAGAACTATAAAGATAGCCGTTGTCGCCGAACGCCTTTTGCCCGTACGAACTTGGAAAATCTCCTTGGACAACTTTGGAGTTCAACTGCTGCATATCTTGCATTTTTTGTGCTAATTCAGCTTGATTATTAGTCAGTGCATCATCCGCAACGACCGCATACGTAACGAGCAACGCTTGTGCTGGTGTCATGCGCGATTGAGTTCCGCCAAAAAATTTGGGGTCGGCTTGTCTTAAAGTATTAACACACCGGTTTACCTCATTCGTTAATGAAACATAAATCAGATTTTTGGCAATCCTACTTTGAATTCCGCCATCTCGAAGTTTTGTCAGTTCCAATTTAAAATCGTCAGCGGGCATATTGACGATTCCGCTGGCGCGTAGTTTGACCAACCTACTGCGACTCTTTTGAAAATCTGCCGGCAGACCGGGAGCATCAAATCCGCGCAATGAATCCGTCAAGGCAGTAATTTCCGCATCGCCCGTTTTAGGAATTCTTTCAATCGCAATGTCAGAAATGATTTGAGTAAGAGCAGCCGCATCCACCCTTTTTGAATTATCCCAAGCATTTTGCTCTGCGGCTCGCAAAATATTTTTGTTAGACTCGCTAAGTTCAACGCCGGAACGATAACGGATAAAATTCGAGAGACGATCGGGGGCATCATTTATCGAGGCTGTATCATTCTTTGTCGGCAGCTTTATTTCCGCCAGTCCGTTTCTGATCTTCTGAGAATATGCTTCCGAGATAGTGATTCCAGAAGAAGTGTTTAGTTTCCAAGTTAATGTGCCAAATACCAATGCACAAAAACAAAATACGAGTGCAAGAGTAGTCCACTTTTTCATATTTTAATGTTTTTCCTTAGTGTAGATTTCGAAAAGTAACATTCTAAGCAGGCGGACAGAAAATTCGAGGTATTTAGAAAATTAAGATGCTGGTTTTTAAAGAATCAGCCAGCTTTTTTATACCGCAAAACTTCTTGGTGTCAGGAGCTTAGAGGCTTTTACATTAACGCAACTTTTCTCCCGCGTCAAACTTATACCCGTTTCCATTTGGTTATTTGATTACCTGTAGCGTTGTTGCATAAATTGCTCTTTAGTTTTTAAGCATTTGTGGGGGAAATTGCCGAATTTAATTTCAACAAAAAGCCCTCTCGAATCCAAACGAGCTTTTTATTTTTGCGCGAAAGAAAAATTTAGACAACAAATAACCCAAAAGTTATAATCAAATCTGGCGAATCAGTTTACTCAACTATCAATGAATTTCGACCGATTTTTTAAAATAATTTCTTATGCCGTCGTTTTTTGCGGGTTTTTAACTCTGCTCGTTTCGGGCGGCATCGAAACAATTTCTGTTTTATTGTTTGTTTCGGTTTTAATTACCGCTTGGTTTTTAGAAAATTCGCGCTGGCAAATTTCTGAAAGATTAGGAACAATTGCAGTTTTCGTCGTTGTTCCGCTGTTTTATCTCGGTAGGTATAAAATCATCGGCATTGGAGGAATGAATGCGGCTGAAATTGCCGGAATGCTCGCCAAAATGATTTTGGTGCTTGCCGCGATCAAGCTTTTGCAAAGAAAGTCCGATAGAGATTGGCTTTTTCTCTATTTGATGGCATTTTTTGAAGTTCTGCTCGCGGCGGGAATCAGCATCAGCCCATTTTATCTCGCTTCGCTAATCTTATATTTGCTGGTGACGATTTGCGCAATCGTCGCTTTTGAGATTAGAAAAACCTCGCGCTCGATTAATCAAAGTAAAACAGTCAAAAAAGAAGCGGAAGATAGATTCCACAATTTGCCAAAAATCCCGATTGCCCGCGTTTCGACGACGGCTTTTACGCTGCTCATTTCAATTATAATTTTTGCTGCGCCTTTATTTTTCGCGCTTCCAAGAGTTGGCGGCGCAGGGGTGGGCGGCGGCGGCAACGGCGGTTCTGGATTGACCGGATTTTCGAGTTCAGTTAATCTCGGCGAAATCGGACGGCTCAAGCAGAGCGATCAAGTCGTGATGCGCGCCCGAATCGAAAGTCCGATTGAGAATTCAAATTCTAAAATACCCAATTCGCTAAAATGGCGCGGTGTTGCGCTCGACGAGTTTGATAACAAACTCTGGAAAAAATCCGGAAATGAATTATTTGATGCCGATAACAAAGGCGAGCGGGGGAATTTTCGCTTCGGTTACGCCGCCGATCAGGATAGCTTAACGATTCAGACGATTTACCTCGAACCGGTTAGCACGCCGATATTATTTGCGCTTTCACGCCCGATTTCGATTCAGGCAAACGTATTAAATATCAGAAAAGATTCCGAAGGCGCGCTTAATGTTCAACGCGAAAATTCCGAGCGTCTGAGTTATAAAGTTTATTCGGACACCTCGCAGCCGTCCGTTGCCGAGCTGCGCGCCGATAATAAACTTTATCAAACGGACGAAAAAAAATATCTGCAGCTGCCCGAAAAATTCGACGAAAGAATCGCCCAGCTCGCCGCGCAAATCACCGAGAAATATACGAATCGTTACGACAAGGCAAAAGCGGTCGAATATTATCTACAAAATAATCTCGGTTACACGCTTGATTTAAAAGCGACCGGCGACCAGCCACTCGCCGACTTTCTGTTTCGCGTGCGCGAAGGTCATTGCGAGTATTTCGCGTCGGCGATGGCAATAATGCTTCGCACGCAAGGCATCGCCACACGCATCGTCAACGGTTTTCAGCAAGGCGAATATAACGAAACGGCGGGCGTTTTCATCATCAAAGACAAAGACGCGCATTCGTGGGTCGAAGTTTATTTTCCCGGCGAAAAATCTTGGATTACGTTCGATCCGACACCTTTCGCCGGACAAATCGACGGCGCGAACTCGACGGGCATCGCTGGCACTTTCAATAAATATATCGAAGCCCTTGAAACTTTCTGGATTCAATATTTCGTTTCTTACGACAATCAGGAACAGCGTTCGCTGATGCGTTCGTTCAAAAACAATTTCGCCGATTATCAATCGAAAACTTCCGTGTGGCTCAACGAAATGCAGAACCGCCTTTCAAATTGGTGGCAGGAAGCGCGCGGCGACAAGGGTTTACAATCAAGCTTACAAGCCATCGCTTTCGGCGCCGGTTATCTGGCGGCGGCGGTCGTCGGAATAGTTTTATTCGTTTGGCTTTACCGTCGAATCAAAAAACTCGAAATCTGGCAAAGGATATATGCGTGGCTCAAGCGCAAAAACGACGCGACGATCATCGAATTTTACGAGCGTATGCAAAAAGTTTTGGCGGGCAAAGGTTTTAGACGCGCCGCGCATCAAACGCCTTTGGAGTTCGCCTTTGCCTTAAATATGCCTGAAGCCGTTCGCATCACGGAAAAATATAATCGCGTGCGTTTCGGTGAAAAGAATTTGTCGAGTGATGAAGCAAAAGAAATTGAGAATTGGTTAAAAAGATTAGAAGAAAAGTCAATATAACTTTATATATTTAGAACTTGATAGTGGCTATATAATTGTTTCTAAGTTTATAGCAAATATGAAAAAAATTAAACTGGAATATCGAACCGAACGGTGAAAATTGGGCTAAATACGAGAAATATACTTTTATCATTTCCCAAAATGAAGATTCTGGAGCGTGGTTTGTTAACATTAATGGCAAATATTTGAACAATAGGGATAAACTTAATGAAGCAAAACAATTAGCAGAAGAGTTTATTGAGAAAATGTAAAGTAAATGTCCATTCTTCCTAAAACTAAAAAAATCCTCACAGAAGTTTTTAGTTCAATCATTCTGATTCCGCTTTTAATTATTTGCATATGTGTATTATTCCTTGTTAGTGGCTTTATATATGAATTTGCAATAATGTTTTTTGCTTCGGCTATCATAGGGGGCGCAGTTTTATTTATTGTGAAGTGTTTACTGCTGGTATTATTTTGGATAACCGGAGCGAATAAGCAAGAAATTTTTCATTGATTATAAAGTAATTGATATTAGGTCTGAAAGAATTGGTATAACAATTGGATGTTTAGTATTTGCACTCAGTGTTTTGATTCGGACAGAGAAAATTTATCACGCATAAACGAATTAACTGAAAAGTAATTTCATAGTAAATACAAAAATTAAAAAAATGAAAAAAGTTGGATTCGTCAGTCTTGGCTGCCCGAAAAATCTCGTCGATTCGGAAGTAATGATGGGACAGTTAAAAGCGGCTGGCTATGAAATTACGAATGACGCCGCAGAAGCGGAAACGGTTGTCGTCAATACTTGCGGTTTTATCGAATCGGCGAAACAGGAATCAATCGAAGCGATTCTCGAAGCGACCGGCGCGAAACGTGACGGCGTGACGAAGCGCGTCGTTATTGCCGGTTGTTTGGTCGAAAGATACCGGGACGATTTGATAAAAGAGCTGCCCGAAGTTGACGCATTTATCGGCACGAACGAAATCGGGAGAATTTTAGAAGCGGCGAATGATGAAATTAATTTTAAGAAGTTGCCGCTGAATCGAATCGGCGGCAAAAGCGCGACGTATCTTTACGATTTCGACACGCCCAGATTTCGCGCGACCGAATCGCACACGGCGTTTATTAAAATCGCCGAAGGCTGCGACCGTCCGTGCGCTTTTTGTTCGATTCCCGGAATGCGCGGCTCGTTTCGTTCCAGAAGATTCGGTTCGATTTTGAAGGAAGCCGCAGATTTAGCGAAACAGGGCGTGAAGGAAATCGTTCTAATCGCGCAGGATTCTTCGCGCTTCGGCGAAGATTTGGGCGAACGCGACGCGCTTGCCAAATTGATTCGCGCGCTCGGTGAAGTCGAAGATTTGGAATGGATTCGCGTGATGTATGCGTATCCGACGCACATCTCCGACGAATTTTTAAACGCAATTCGTGAAACGCCGAAAGCCGTCAAATATCTCGATATGCCGCTGCAACACGGCTCGCGCAATGTTTTGAAATTGATGAAGCGCGGCGGAACCCGTGAAAGTTTGGAAAAACTTATCGCCCGCGTGCGCGAAAAAGTTCCCGGCATCACGATTCGCACGACGTTTATCACCGGCTTTCCGGGCGAAACCGAAGCGGATTTTGAAGAATTGATGCAGTTCGTTCGCAACTGTGAATTCGATAACGTCGGCGTTTTTACATATTCCGACGAAGAAGGCACGGCGGCTTTCCATTTGCCGGACAAAGTTGACCGGAAAACCGCCAAACAACGTCGCGCGAGTTTGATGAAGGAGCAGGCAAAAATTTCCAAACTCAAAAACCGGCAAAAAATCGGCAAAGAATTTCGCGTGCTGTTTGAAGGTTTGTCGCCCGAATCGGATTTGCTTTTTCAGGCGCGGCTCGAAGGGCAGGCGCAGGAAATTGACGGTTATATTTTAATCAACGATATGCCCGAAAATTTCCAGCCGCGTGTCGGCGAATTTTATAACGTCCGTATTTCCGAAGCACATAATTATGATTTGATTGGTGAAATTATAATTTGATTTCGGAGAAACTTCCGACAATAAATTAAATTATCCGCTTCAATTTTAATACCAGCTTGCGTGAATACAAGGAAGCTGTTTTTATCGCGAATAAACGCTGATTTGTCTTAACTAATCAGCGTTTATTCTCGTTCATCCGCGGCTAATTCTTTCTCATATTTTTACGCAACTTGGTGTAACGCAACGCGCTCATCGTTTCAGATGTCAATTTCATTTCTTCGGCTAGACGAGTGCGTAAATCCTGCCCGTAAAGGGTGTTTGTCTAAGGCAAGAACAGATGTATTTTGTTGGCGGGTGGTCCCGCAAGTCGAATAAATGCGGCAGCGCATTGCGTTCTTGCCTTTGGCGCGAACGGGCAGGCAGGATGCCTGCGCTCCCAACCGGACAAACTTAAACCTTAGATAGACGCGCAAATTTCGCGCACGATCCGCGCACGATCAATTCGGTTACCAACGCGATTTGATTGATTTCGGCATCCGGATTGAGCATTCGGTCGAGCAGAAATTTCGCGGCTAAAGTCCCTAATTCATACGTCGGCTGCGCGACGGCGGTAATCGGCGGATGAAAAGCCGTCGTCCAGAGCGCGTCGTCAAAACAAATAAAGGAAATATCCGCCGGAATTGATAAATGCTGTTCGTTAATAACCTGCAACGCGCCGAGCGCGAGCATACTGTTGGCGGCAAAAATCGCCGTCGGCGGATTTTTTAGTTCGAGCAATTTTCGCATCGCTTGATAACCGCCTTCCGGCTTAAAATCCGTGTATCTGATTAACTGTTTTTTTAACTTTAAATTGCGCGATTGAAAAGCCTCTTCATAACCGCGCTGTCTTTCAATCGAGTTGATGTTGTTTTTCGGACCGTTAATCAAACCGATGCGTTCGTGTCCTAAATCAAGCAGATATTGCGCGGCGGACCTCGCGCCCGCGACGTTCGTCACGACGACCGAATCAATATCGAGTCCGCCCGGAAAACGGTCAACGGCGACCAGCGGCAACTGTTCGCCGATTAAACGGCGACAGCCGCTCAAACTGGTTTGGCTGGTGGCGAGAACGATTCCGGCGACTCCTTCCTCACGCAGAGTTTTCAGATAAAGCAATTCTTTTTCCGGGTCTTCATCGCTATTGCACAGAAAAAGCGTGTAGCCGGATTTTTGCATCGCGTCTTCGATGCCGCGCACGAGGCTCGTAAAAAAAGGATTTCTGATGTCGGATAAAATTACGCCGACGGTTTTCGCCGTGCGCGTCCGCAAATTTCTGGCGATTCGATTCGGCTGATAGTTCAGCTCTTCCATCGCCTGCTCGATACGGCTTTTCGATTCCTTGCTGAGATAGTTGCCGCCCGACAAAAGGCGCGAAACGGTCGCCGTCGAAACACCGGCGCGGGCGGCAACCTGTTTAATCGTCGGAGCGAAGACTTTGTGCGCCGTTTTCGAGCGGCTTTTTTTCATCTTGAAAATTTTCTCCTTAAATTTGCCTGTTAAACTTGTAATAGAGCAGCGCGATTAAGTCAAAGATATTTTTCCGTATTATTCACAAATTACGAAAAATATTTAAAGAAAATTTGCGAGCTGTTATTTGGCAGTTCATTGTGCGATTCGCGGAGAGTGTTTTTGATCAAAATTATCAAAAATAATTTTCTTTTGGAATATATTATCGAAACAAAATTATTGACTAACCGAACTTTTTCTGATATTACTCTGTAATCGTTTACATATTCTTTAACGAACAGACCAAATAAAGTAAAAATACGATTCGCGGAGTTCTAATAATCCGTAGAATTCGATGCAGTAAATCCTGATTTTCTAAAAGCGGCTTAATGCCGAGGACGGTTAAATTTGACGGATTTAATTGACGAAAAAACGGAATTTGTTTTCGGCATTGATGTCGGAACGGGCAGCGCGCGCGCCGGGCTTTTCGATCTCGACGGCAAATTAATTGCGTCCGCCGCGCATCCGATTCAGATTTTTCGCCCCGCGCCGGATTACGTCGAGCAGTCCTCAAAAAATATCTGGCGAAGCGTCTGCCAATCGGTCAAGGACTGTTTAAGCAAAAGCGGAATTGACAAAGAAAAAATCGCGGGCATCAGTTTCGACGCGACTTGTTCGCTGGTCGCACTGGACGAAACCGACGAGCCGGTAACAATTGATTTTGACGGCGACGACGAAAAAAATATTATCGTTTGGATGGATCACCGCGCCGTCAAACAGGCGGACGAAATCAATCAAACAAAGCACCGCGTTTTAGATTATGTCGGCGGCAAAATCTCGCCCGAACAAGAGCCGCCGAAACTAAAATGGATCAAGGAAAATTTGCCGGAAACGTGGAAACGCACGCGCAGATTTTTTGATTTGGTGGATTTTCTGGTTTACGAAGCGACGCGCAATGACGTGCGAAGCCTCTGCACGGTCGTCTGCAAATGGACGTATCTCGGACACGAAAACGGTTGGGATAAAAGTTTTTTCGACCAAATAAATTTATCCGATTTGTTCGAGCCGAATCGCATCGGCGAAAATATTCGCCCGATGGGAACGCCTGCCGGAACGTTGACGAAAAAAGCGGCGGACGAGCTTGGATTGAACGAAAACACGGTTGTCGGTGTCGGCATTATTGACGCGCACGCCGGCGGATTGGGTTCGCTCGGAATGACGCGGGCGGGTGAATCCTCAAATCAAGAACAAATCGAAAAGACGCTCGCGCTGATCGGCGGAACTTCTTCGTGCCATATGGCAACCGCGCCCGAACCAAGATTCGTGTCCGGCGTTTGGGGACCGTATTTCGGCGCGATGCTGCCGGAAATGTGGCTTGCCGAGGGCGGTCAATCGGCGACCGGCGCACTGCTCGATTTCGTGATTGAAAATCACTCTTACGCTCCGCAACTTTACAAAGACGCGCTCGAAAGCAGTTTGACGATTTATGAGCTTTTGAATATTAAGGTCACGGAAATGCGAAACGAAACGGGCGCGGAATTGACTGCCGATTTACATATTCTTCCTGATTTTAACGGCAACCGCAGTCCGCGCGCCGACTCTTATGCAAAAGGAATGTGGACGGGTTTAACGCTCGACGCATCGTTTGAAAGTTTAGCGAAAATGTATTTGGCGACGATTCAGGCAATCGCTTACGGGACGCGCCAAATCATTGAAGCATTAAACGAAAATGGCTACGATATACGGCGCATCCACGCTTCGGGCGGCGGCACGAAAAATCCGCTTTGGATGCAGGAACACGCCGACGTTTGCGCGGTCGAAATTCTCGTCGCGCACGAATCGGAAAGCGTGATGCTCGGCGCGGCAATTCTGGCGGCGGTCGCGGCTGGGAAACACGTCTCGATTATCGAAGCGATGACCGCGATGAGTCCGACGGCGGAAGTGATCGCGCCGAATTTGGCGAATAAAGATTTTCACGAGCGGAAATATCGGGTTTTTAAATTGATGTATGAGCATCAGCGGGAATATCGGAAGATTATGAATGAGAAAAAACAAATGTAACCACAGATTTTCACAGAATAGACACAGATTTTTAAAGACGGATTAAAATTAATCAAAATATCTTTTTCTTATCCGTGTTCATCTGTGAAAATCTGTGGTTTCAAATTCTTTGATTTAGGAATGAAAGAATTCGCGCAAAATCCGATTTTAGCAGCCCGAAATATCGGCAAACGATTTACCGGCGTGATCGCGCTCGACGGCGTGGAGCTTGAAGTTTACGCCGGAAAAGTTCACGCGGTGGTCGGCGAAAACGGCGCGGGAAAATCTACGCTGATGAAAATTCTTTCGGGCGTTTATCAGCCGGATTCGGGCGAAATTTTGGTTGACGGAAAGACTGCAAAATTTGATACTCCGCAGGCGGCGGAAGAAAAAGGGATTGCGATTATTCATCAGGAATTAAATCTCGTTCCCGCGCTGTCGGTTGCCGAAAATATTTTTCTGGGGCGCGAACCGTCGAAATTCGGATTCGTTGACAAAGCGAAAATGCGGCGCGACGCGCAGGCTTTGCTTTTACGGTTGGGACACGCGCTCGATGTCGAAACGCAGGTTGCAAATCTGAAAATCAGCGATCAGCAAATTATCGAAATCGCCAAAGCTCTTTCGCTGAATACGCAAATTTTGATTATGGACGAACCGACGACCGCGCTTGCCGCTTCCGATGTCGAAAAACTATTTAGAGTGATTCGCACATTGACGGCGGAAGGCACGGCAATCGTTTATATCTCGCACAAAATGGACGAGCTTTTAACCATCGCCGATGAATTTACGGTTTTGCGCGACGGGCAGTTTATCGGGCATAAAGCGGCGGCGGAAACTTCGCCGACCGATCTGGTGAAAATGATAGTCGGGCGTAAAATCACGCATCTGCGCGCCGAAAAACCGCCGACGGAAAAGCGTGAATTACTGCGCGTCGAAAATCTCAGTTCTGAAACGCGTGACGCTCGCGGAAGGCGCAAGTTGAACGATTTGAATTTCACTTTGCATCGGGGCGAAATTCTCGGCATCGCCGGTTTGATGGGCGCAGGACGGACGGAAATTTTAGAAAGTCTGTTCGGCGTTTTGCCTTCGACGAAAGACACGAAAATTTTGCTTGACGGCAAACAAATGTCCGTCAAAAATCCGCCGGATGCAATTCGTAACGGCATCGCGCTTGTCAGCGAAGACCGCAAAGGACAGGGCTTGATTCTCGGAATGGACGTTTCGAGCAATATTACTTTGCCGGAGTTGAAAAATTTTACGAAACTCGGTTTTCTCGACGAAAAAGCGCAAAGCGTCACGGCGCGTGAATGGATAGAAAAACTGGCGATCAAAACTCCCTCAGTCGCCGCCGCGACGGTCAATTTGAGCGGCGGCAATCAGCAGAAAATCGTGCTGGCGAAATGGCTTTTGACCAAGCCGCGCGTTCTTTTGTTGGACGAGCCGACAAAAGGAATTGACATCAAAGGCAAAGCGGAAATTTATCGCATAGTTGAAGAATTGGCTCTGACGGGCATCGGCATTTTGGTTGTTTCGAGCGAACTGCCGGAGCTGCTCGCGTTGAGCGACCGCATTTTAGTTTTGCGCGAAGGCGAATTTACCGGCGAACTCGCCCGCGAAAACGCAACGGAGGAAAAAATCATTGAACTCGCAACCATCGGCGGACAAGCCCGGATTTCGTGAGCGTTTCAACGCTTTCGGGAATCGTAAAATTTTGGGTTTGCAAATCAGCCAATTGCAGGTTTTCATCGGCTTGATCGCGGTCGTCATTCTGGCGTGTGTTTTTTCGCCCGTTCGTCGCGGCGAATTGATTTTTTTGAATCCGGGAAACTTGACCGACATTCTGCGGCAGGTTTCGGAACGCGGAATTTTAGCGGTCGGAATGACATTCGTAATTTTGGCGGCGGGCATTGATTTGTCGGTGGGTTCGGTGCTGGCGTTCGCGGCGACGCTTTCCGCCGTGATGCTGATGCGCGGCGGTTACGGAACGCCCGAAACGGTGATTGCGGGGTTGTTCGCCGGACTTTTAATTGGCGCGATTAACGCGCTCGTCATCACGAAAGGCAGAATTCAATCGTTTATCGTGACGCTGGCGATGATGTCGGCGGCGCGTGGTTTAGCCAGAGTCGTGTCGAGCGGTTCAGGCGTGGAAATTGGTTACGGCGAAGGCGGCGCACCGCAGAGTTTTTCGTTGTTCGGTGAAAAGATCGGCAATTTCGTTCCCGTTCCCGCGCTGTTTTTTTTGGCGACCGTTGCCGTTGCCTGGGTAATTTTGAACAAAACCAGATTCGGGCGATACGTTCACGCCGTCGGCAGCAACGAAACCGCAAGCCGTCTGTCGGGCGTTAATGTTAATTTGGTAAAATTCGGCGTATTTTCGATTTGCAGTCTGCTTGCCGCGCTCGCCGGAATTATTCACGCCGCGCAGCTCGAACAGGGCAATCCGAACGACGGCGTGGCGTATGAACTCGACGCGATTGCGGCGGTCGTCATCGGCGGCACGGCACTTTCCGGCGGAATGGGAACGGTCATCGGAACCCTCGCCGGAACGTTGATTATCGGCATTATTAACAACATTTTGGGCTTGAACAACATTGACGCGAATTTGCAGTTGATTATCAAAGGCGTGATTATCGTCGGCGCGGTTTTACTGCAAAGAAAGAAATAGATTTATGAAATCTCTATCCACGAATTACACGAGAAAGCACGAAAAAAAATAATGTTTTTGATTCGTCTAGCTTCGTGTGATTCGTGGATAAAAAATAATTTAATGTTATGAAAAATAAAATACTTTTGCTCATTTTAGTTTTGGCGGCTTTTCTTTTCGTCAATAATTGCGGCGGCGCGAAAAGCAATAAATTCGTCATCGGATTTTCGCAGGCGAACAAAGCCGAGCCGTGGCGCACCTGGATGGACGATACTTTGATGAAGGAAGCGGCGAAGCATCCCGAACTCGAAGTTATCTACGCCGACGCGCAGCAGGACAACGCGAAACAGGTCGCCGATGTCGAAAATTTTTTGCGTCAGCGCGTTGATCTACTGATTATTTCGCCGAATGAAGCAAAGCCTTTGACGGGGATAGTCAAAAAAGTTTATGACAGCGGAATTCCCGTAATTATTCTGGACAGGAATATCGAAGGTGATACTTATACGACATTTATCGGCGCAGATAACAAAGAAATCGGTAAAGCGGCGGGCGAATATGCGGCAGAAATTTTAGGTAAAAAAGGCTCGGTCGTCGAAATCAAAGGCTTGCCCGGTTCAACTCCGGCGATTGATCGGAGCGAAGGTTTTCACGAAGCGATTGCCAAATATCCCGACATCAAAATCGTCGCCGATCCGGTCGCCGACTGGCTGCGCGACAAAGGACGCGAACAGGCGGAAGCCGCGTTTCGCGCCAACGAAAAAGTTGATCTGGTTTACGCGCACAACGACCCGATGGCGATGGGCGCATATTTGGCAGCGACTTCGATGAACCGCGCCAACAATTTGAAAATCATCGGCATTGACGGTCTTCCCGGCGCAGAAGGTGGTGCGAAATCGGTCGAGGACGGCAAAATCAACGCGACGTTTCTTTATCCGAACTGCGGCAAAGAAGCCATCGAAACCGCCGTCAAAATTATGAATAAACAGGATGTGCCGAAAAAATTGACGCTGCAAACACAGCGCATTATCAAAGACAACGCCGCGCAGTTTGTCGGGCAATAGAAGAAATTTTAACCACAGATTTTCACAGATGAACGCGGATAAAAAGGTGAAATCAACAGGGATAAAGAGGATGAAAGGGATTTTTAAAGTCAACTTTGATTTGGTTTTTATCCCTATTCATCCTCTTTATCCCTGTTAAAAAATTATCTGTGTTCATCTGTGGTTTCAAAAAGATATGTCGAAAAAAATTGCAATATTTCATCCCGGAGATTCGCGCCCGAAGCCGAACGAATATGCGCGTTCGACCGTTTTGGAAACAACTCGGCAACTTGAAAACGCGCTCAAAAAACTCGGGAGAGAGCCATACACGATTGACGGTTTTATTACAAAACCGCACGAAGCGATTGAACGAATCGGACACGTTGACGATCCGATCATCGGCGTTTGCGTCCACTGGCTTTTCGGTCCGCACACGACCGACGGCGTGGTCGGCAAAGACAATCCGCTGCTGCTCGCCAGTAATTTTTCCGGTCAGTTTCCCGGACTCGTCGGACTGCTCAACACGGGCGCGTGTCTGGAAAGTCTGAACCGCAAATTCTCGCGCGTCTGGACGGAAAGCGCGGACTGGAGCGCGGATGAAACATTTATGCGGCGGCTCGAAGAATGGTGCGACAAAGGCGAAATTAAATACGCCGAAGATGAAATCGTCAAAGACGTTTCTGTTTCCGCCGAAGCCGAAAAAATCGCCGCGCAAATCGCCGATGAAATTAAAAATCGCCGCATTCTAATTATGATGCTCGGCGATACTTCGATGGGAATGATCAATGGCTATTTCGGTCATCGCCTTTTGAATCCGCACGGCTTTACCGAACACAAAATTGATCAGGCGTGGATTATCGAACGCGGCAAAACGATTGCCGAAAAACGCATTGACGACGCGCTAAAATTCATTAAAGATAAGGGCGTAACCTTTCATTACGGCGAAGAAAATGCGAAAGATTTTAATGAAAACGCAACCCGCGAACAGCTCCGCGATTATCTTGCCGTGCTTGATTTGACCGAAGAATATAAAGCCGACTGTATCGGTTGGCAGTATCAACTCGGCTTGATTGATTCGCGTCCGCCGTCGGATTTCGCCGAAGGTCTGTTAAATTCCGTCTGCCGTCCCGAATCAAACGGCGATACGATTGTCTGCTCGACCGAAGCCGATCAGGGCAACGCCGTGCCGATGGAAATGATGAAGCGGCTTTTGAAATTAAAAAATTTACATCAAGCGGTAATGTTTCACGACGTGCGCTGGGGCGCGAAATACGAAGACCGGTTTTTGTGGGTTTTATTAAATTCCGGTTCGTGCGGCGCGTTTGCCTTTAACCATAATCCGGACACGCTTTCGGGCGTTCATTCGTATCGCCAGCCGTCGGAATATTTTCCGATTTCCGGCGGCACGTTCGCGGGCGAAAGCTTGGCGGGCGCAATGACCTGGGCGCGTTCGTATATCAAAAACAACAAACTCTGGATGGACATCGGACGCGGCGAGGTCGTCCAGCTTCCGCCTGAAATACGAGACGAATGGTGGAACGGCACGACGCGCGAGTGGCCTCTGATGGTGGCGGATATGAAAATCTCGCAGGAAACTTTGATGGCGCATTATTTATCGAATCACGTCGCCGTCGCGTATGGCGATATTTTCGAGGAAATGATCGCGCTTTCCCGCGCGCTCGGTTTTGAGGTGAGAGTTTTACAGGGCAAATAATTTTATTGTCCGCGAATTACCCGAAACAACGCTA
Organism: uncultured Pyrinomonadaceae bacterium; assembly: GCA_964237235.1. GTDB lineage: Bacteria > Acidobacteriota > Blastocatellia > Pyrinomonadales > Pyrinomonadaceae. The sequence goes on along the minus strand of CAXSGY010000011.1, from coordinate 129,960 downwards.
AAAATTTCGTGTCTTTTCGTGTGATTCGTGGATAGAAAAATTAAAGATGCAAATAATATGAAACGAACTTTATCAATTTTTTTTACGCTTTTAATTATCAACGTTCAATATTTCTACGGTCAAAATCCGTCCGCCGTCGAACGATTGTCGCGGCTCGATTTATTACCGCAGTTCAAACAACCAGTAAAAACCGGCTCGGTTTCAAGCTATGACCGCACCGGCGGCAACAACGACGGATTCGCCGGAACTTATTCGTTCGTCAGAAAAGAAGCGGGCGGTTTGGTCATTGCTGATCTCAAAGGTCCGGGCGCGGTGACGCGCATCTGGACACCGACACCTTCGGACGATGTTACGGAATTTTATTTCGACGGCGAAACCGCGCCGCGCATCAGCGTCAAATTTTCCGATCTGTTCAGCGGCAAAGTTTTTCCGTTTCTCGCGCCCGTTTCGGGCATCGGCGCGGGCGGTTTTTACACATACGTTCCGCTCGAATATCAAAAATCCTTGAAAATCGTCGTCAAGGCGCAGAATTTTAATTTTTATCAAATCAACTATGCGACATTTGCGGACGATTCAAAAATCGAATCTTATAACTCAAATGCTTCGCAGAAATTCAAAGACGATTTGGCGAACGCGCAGAAATTTATTAACTTGACGGGCGCAGATGTCAGCAATTACGCCGCGTCCGACGCTTCAAAAATTCAGACGAAAGATTTTAACGGCTCGCTCGCGGCGGGAAAATCTCTGACCGTTTACGAATCGAAAAAAGCGGGCAGAATCGTCGGATTAAAAATCAGTCCGGCAGCGGCGTTTGCGGGAAAAGAGCGCGACGTGATTTTGAAAGTTTATTACGACGGCGAGACCGCGCCGTCAATCGCCGTTCCGGTCGGAGATTTTTTCGGCTACGCCTGGGGACAACCGGCGATGAAATCGCTGCTTGTCGGCACAAACGAAAATACCGATTACGCATACTTACCGATGCCGTTCGATAAATCAATAAAAATCGAACTCGCCAGCGAAAAAATGAGCGGCGCGATTGATGTCGGCGCGAAAATAAAATTCACCGACGAGGGCAAACGCAAAGATGAAGGAAAGCTCTACGCCGTCTGGCGCAGGGAAAATTTGACGAAAAACGGCGTGCCGTATACTTTTCTCGATACGAACGGGCGCGGTCATCTGGTCGGCGTGCTTTTACAGGCGCAGGGAACCGATCCGGGCGCGGTCACCGAATTTTTCGAGGGCGACGACGAAACGACGATTGACGGCGAAACGACAATTCACGGCACCGGTTCTGAAGATTTTTTCAACGGCGGTTGGTACGACGTTCCCGGTCGCTGGGCGGACCGCGTTTCGCTGCCTTTGAGCGGCTGCCTCGATTTCAAACGCTATTTAGCCCGCGTCGGCGGTTACAGATTTTTTATCAACGACGCATACGCTTATCAAAAAAGCATTCGCCAAACCATCGAACACGGTCCGACAGGCAATAAATTTCCGACCGATTACGCTTCAGTTACGTTTTTTTATTCGGAAAATCGTCCGGCAAATCTGAGCCTCGCGCCGCTTGCCGAACGAAAAGTTAATGACCCGACGCGAGTCGTTTTTACGCCCGGCTGGACGACACCGATTTATGCGTTTTCGTGGAATAATTCGACGCTGGCGAAAGACGATAACAAAATCGGCGGCGAAGATTTGCGCCATTTGCAGTTTCGCGCGACGGGACGCGAAGTTTTCGGTCCGCATTATATTTCCTTCATTTGCGAAATGCCGCAGTCGGGAAAATATAAAGTTTTCGTGCAGGCGATTGCCGGACCGACGCAAGGGAAAGTTCAGCTTTTCAAAAACGAAGTTTCGCAGGGCGACGCGGCTGATTTGTATTCCGCCGAGCGCAAAAAAACGCCGGAAATTTTGATGGGCGAACTCGATTTAGCCGAAGGCGCGAACCGCGTGATGTTTAAAATCGTCGACAAAAACGAAAAATCGAGTGGTCTTGGATTTGATGTTTACAGAATAATTTTCGAGAAGATGAATTGAAGAATCCAAACGCGAAATGCGCGGAAAAACCACAAAAGAAAAACGAAAGTTTAGTGTTTTTCGTGTGATTCGCGGACAGTTTTTTCAAAGCCGAAATAATATATGAAATCGGAAAAACTATGTGACGATTCGTTTGATTTGAAACGCAAATTTAAAGAAATCACAGCTTTGCTGTTATGCGTTTTATTTGTTAATCAAACATTTCTGTTTGCTCAAAATCAATCTAAACTCGTTTCGTATGTTGACCCGTTCGTCGGCGCAGACCGCGACGGCAACACCGTGCCGGGCGCGGCGGTGCCGTTCGGTTTTGCGAATCCGAGTCCTGATGTCGTGCCGAATCCGAATTTCAGATTCGACACTTCCGGTTATGAATCCGACAAACCGATTATCGGATTTTCAAACACGCACGTTTCCGGCACGGGCGGCGAAAGCAAATACGGAAATTTTCGCGTGACTCCCGAAACCGGCGAGATTGACGCGAAAAATTTCGCGTCCGACAAAACCGACGAATCAGCCGCGCCCGGTTATTACACGGTTGTTTTAACCAAACCGAACGTCAAAGCCGAATTAACGACGACGCGCCTCGTCGCCGCGCATCGTTATACTTTTCCGAAGACCGACAAAGCGCAGATTTTAATAGACACCGGCGCGATAATTTTCACCGGCGGCGGTTCGGGCAGACGGCAGAGACCGATTTCGACGACGACGCGAATCGTCGCGCCGAACCGCATCGAAGGCACCGGAAATTTTATCGGCGGCTGGAATCCCGCGCCTTACACTTTGCATTTTTCCGCCGAATTTTCGAGAAATTTCAAAGCAAGTGGAACGTGGCGCGACGGCGAAGTTTATCCGAACACGAAAAACGTCACGGGCGAACAGACGGGCGCGGGCGCGTATGCGACTTTTGACGCGAACGAAAATCAAGTTGTCGAAATAAAAATCGGCGTGTCGTTTATCAGTGCGGAAAAGGCTTTTCAAAATATCAAAGCCGAAACCGCAAACGCGGATTTCGACGAAATTCATCGCCGCGCGGAAAATTTGTGGGAAAACGCTTTGGCGAAAATTAAAGTCGAGGGCGGCACGAACGAACAAAAACAAATTTTTTACACCGCGCTTTACCGTTCACAATATATGCCGCACGACGTTTCGGGCGAAAACGCCTGGTGGCAGTCCGACGAGCCGCATTATGAAGATTTCTACGCGATCTGGGATACGTTTCGCACCGTTCATCCGCTGCTGACTTTAATTCAGCCGGAACGCCAGCGCGATATTGTGCGGTCGCTTGTTGACACATATAAACACACGGGTTGGATGGCTGACGCGCGCATTGCGGGCGCGAACGGAATGATTCAGGGCGGCTCGAACGCCGACGTTTTAATCGCCGACGCGTTCGTTAAAAACTTGAAAGGAATTGATTATGAAACCGCTTATCAGGCGATGATTAAAAACGCCGAAACGGACAGCCCTCGTTCAGCTTACGAAGGACGCGAACTCGGCGAATACAACACGCGCGGTTATCTTTCGATGAAATACGAACGCTCGGCTTCGCGCACGGTCGAATATGCATACGACGATTTTTGTATCGCGCAGGTCGCCAAAGGTTTAGGGAAAATTGCCGATTATCAGAAATATCTCAAGCGTTCGCAAAACTGGATGAATTTGTGGGACGACGAAACAAAATCAATTCGCCCGAAACAGGAAAACGGCGAATGGATGAAACCCTTCGATAAAACGAAACTTTATATGCTCGACGCGCCGCAGTTTACGTGGATGAGCGCGCCGTATTATGAAGGCTCGGCTTATCAATATTCGACTTATGTTCCGCACGACGTAAACGCTTTACTGAAACAAACGGGCGGCGACGAAAAGTTCGTAACTTGGCTCGACAATTTTTTCTCGGAGGGAACTTCGACGCTCAAAAAAGAAGGACTTTACACGCATGTCAACGAACCCGATTTACTTGCCGCGTTTCTTTATATTCACGCCGGACGCGCCGACAAAACGCAGGAAAGAGTGCGCGAAATTATGCAGAAAGAATATCGAACGGGTCGCGCCGGTTTGCCCGGAAACGACGACGCGGGAACGATGTCTTCGTGGTTCGTCTGGAACGCGATAGGAATATATCCGAACGCCGGACAGGATTTTTATTACATCGTCAGCCCGATTTTTACGCGCTCGACGATAGATTTGGGAAACAATCGCAAGTTTATCATCGAAGCCGTAAATACTTCAACGGTAAACAAATACATACAAAGTGCGACGCTCGACGGCAAATCTCTGGAACGCGCCTGGTTAAAACATTCGGAAATCGCGGCGGGCGGAAAATTGATTTTTCGGATGAGCGACAAATTTTCTAATTGGGGAAATGCGGTACGTCCGCCTTCAATATCATCAAAATGATTTTTGCGAATAAAGGAATAATTGTCCACGAAAAAAAACGAAAAATTACAAACCGTAAAGAGCGTAAAAACTTTGAATGCTTTGAACACGCTCAAGTCCGGCAATTGAAAAACAAACTGTAATATAGGATTTTGTTGCAGAAAAGAACTTTTGGAAAATTTTGCGCGATTATCTGACCGTCAAACGTTAAACTTATAGGAAATTCATTGACATCAACTTTAAATATATGTTAATAATTTATTTCAGTTAAGCGTTTACGCAAACATTTAATCAATCAGCAAATTTTCAGGTTGTTTTGTTTGAAAGCTAAACCGTTCGTTCTGAACAAGATGTGATCAGAACGATTATTTGCGCCGCGTTTATCAGAAAGGCAAGCAGAAAATTCGTTTACAGCTATATATTAAAATTTAAGCATATCTTGACGAAGGAGCAAAAAATGAGGCATCTCAAATTATCTGTTTATAAGTTGATATTGATAATGTTCGCCTGTGCAACATTTATCAATGGTCAGAGTGATCGCGGAACAATTCGCGGTACGGTTACGGACCCGAATGAGGCGGTAATTTCCGGTGCGAAGGTTACGGCGACCAGCATTGACCGAAATGACACGCGGGAAACTACAACAAATGAAACCGGAATATTTGTTTTCCCAGAACTAAAAGCCGGGCTTTATCAAATATCTATTGAAGCGACAGGTTTTAATCGCGCGAATGTGGAAAACGTCAAAGTTGATGTGCAGGGAATACAATCGCTAACGGTTAAATTGGAGATCGGAGAAGTTACGGGCAATGTTGTTACGGTCAACGCCGAAGCCGTAACACTCAACAGCGATACGCCCGTTCGCCAGTCCACAGTATCCGAACAACAGGTTAGAGAATTGCCGCTTTTGACCGGCGGCGAGTCTGACGGACGAACCCCTTTGTCTTTTATTTTTCTGGATAGTAATGTCAGCTCGGCTGCCAACGATGGCAGTAATAATACTTCAAAGTTCAGAGTCAGCGGCGGGCAGGCTTCCGGGACTGAAATCTTAATTGACGGAGCAAGTGTCCGGCGAACGCAGAACGGCACGTTTTTTAGTGAAACCGCGCCGAGTCCGAACGCCTTTAAAGAATTTACGATTTCAACCAGCAGCTATTCGGCGGAATTCGGAAATTCATCAGGCGGTATCGTTAGCTTTAGCTTAAAGTCCGGCACAAATGAATTTCACGGCGAAGGCTACGATTATTTGCGAAACGAGAAATTTAACGCCGCCGATATTGATACCAATGCCCGCTGCGCTCCGACCAGAAGCGATTGTCGTAACCGCGACAATCGGAATAACTACGGTTTTAACGTCGGCGGTCCGATTTATATTCCGAACTTCGGTGAGGGCAATGACGGCGGTTTTCTTCGCGGCTTCAAAGACCGCGCGTTTTTCTTTTTTCTGTATGAAGGTTATCGTCTGCGGCAAGGTGCGAATACAACCATAACCGTACCGACCTTGAGAATGCGAAACGGCGATTTTAGCGAATTGTTAAATACCAGCGACCCGAACGTCGCGCGAATTAACGGCGGGCTGCCGGTTATTATTTATAATCCTCGTCAGCCATCCGGGACGCGACAGGCTTTCGCGGGAAATATTATTCCCGCCTCGGCAATTGATCCGGCTGGGTTAGCTATTTTGCAAAGATTTCCGCTGCCGACGCGTCCGGGCATTTTCAATAACTATGATTCCAACGGTTTACGTCCTACGGATACTAATCAATACACGATCAAAACTGATTTTGTCGTCACGAGCAAACAACTTCTGAACGTTAGTTTCTCGCGTCGGGACACGGTAAGACTCGCCGGGGCGTTCCCGATTCTACCGCTTCCTTTTACAAATCAGGACGTATTCGGGCAAGTGTTTAAATCGAATGTCGCGCGTATTCAACACGATTACAACATTTCCTCGAATCTCCTTAATCATTTTAATGTCGGTTACACGTTTTTTGATGTCGCCAACAGCAATACGACCGACCCGTTTAATACTTCATCGCTCGGACTTCCAGTGAACGCTACGCAGAATTCGGCATTTCCGCGCATTGCCTTTCCCGGCTATGGCGGAAACGACCCGCGCAACGTCCAAAATATCGGTTCGTCATTTTTTACGGATGATATTCGTGACGGCACGCTCGAATTCGGCGATTTCGTAACTTACGTGCGCGGGCGAAATACTTTTAAGGTCGGCGCAAACGTGCGTATCGCCCAATTTAACGTTCGGCAAAAAATCGATCCGGGCGGTTCGTTCAATTTTCGCAATGACCAAACGACGCGCGATGATGATCCGAACGGCGGTTATCCGATTGCCAGCTTGATTACGGGCGCGACCGAATTCGCGTTCAACTCGAATAATTCGATTGACCCGGCTTTTCGTCAGCTAACGCAGAGCTATTTCATCCAAGACGATATAAAACTCAATCAAAAACTGACCTTGAATGTCGGACTACGTTACGATTTGCCAGGTTTGCGAACCGAAGCAAATGACCGTTTTCGCGGATTCGACCCGGATGTCGTCAATACGGCAATCAACCGTCCAGGCGCGTTGGTCGGTGCAGGTGGGCAAGGCGGTTTGCAGGCAGAGCAGCGAACGCTTGCAAAAAGCGACCGCTCGAATATCGGTCCGCGTATCGGCGCAGCATATGCCCTTAACGATAAAACCGTGTTGCGCGCCGGCATCGGGCTTTATTACGCGCCGGTTCTTTACGGCACGAACGGCGGCGGCGACATCAATACCGGAACTATCGGCTACAATACAACGGGACAATTATTTACGCCGGACGGGCGGAATTCGCGATTCTTTTTATCAAGTTTTCCGAGTATTCCGGCAACCGACCCGAACAGTCAATTTGTCGGCAATTTAGGCGTTCCGATTTTGGCTTTCGGGCAATTCGGAAACGGCTTTCGCACCGGACGAACGCTACAGTATTCTTTTGACCTGCAAAGAGAATTGCCGTTTAAGTTGGTCGGTTCAATCGGCTACATCGGACACCGCGCCGACCGTCTGCGGTCGAATTTCGGACGACCGAACGCGCTGACGCTTAATCAACTTAAACTTGGCAACGAAATTTTGCGGACGAATATCAATTCCGTAACCGCGGCTCAAAGAGCATATGCCTCCAGTATCGGGGTGGCTATTCCGGCAAACGGCAACGCGGTTTATCAGGGTTTTAACGATACGGTAGCGCAGGCGATTCGTCCGTTTCCGCAATACGGACGAATAACGGATATTTTGGAAAGCGAGGGCGTGAGCGAATACAACGCGCTTCAGATAAAAATTGACCGCCGTTTTGCGCAAGGCTTTCAATTCGGCGCGTCATACACCTTTTCAAGGCTTGTAACAAATGCTTCCGAAGATATTTTAGGCGGCTCGCCACTCGACGGCGTTCTGCAGAATCCGTATGACCTTAAAGGTTTAAAAACGATTTCTCCAACCAATTCGCCGCACGTTTTTGTAACTAACTTTTTGGCGGAACTGCCATTTGGAAAAGGAAAACCGTTTCTTAATTACGGCGGTACGGTCGGCAATGTCGTTGACCGCGTTTTCGGCGGATTCCAGGTTTCGGGAATTTTCCGCATCCAACAGGGAACGCCGCTGATTTTCTCGCTTGACCCGGAACCCAACGGTTTTCTGGAACTCGCGGGAATCTTTGGCAGATTGCGACCGAATTTGACCGGACAGCCGCTCGCTCGAAGTCAGCGGACAGCGGTTCCGGGCGATGTCAACGGAGCGATTCCGGGCAGATTTTTCGTTTTGAATCCGGCAGCTTTCTCCGCGCCGCCCGGCTATGACGATGCACCCGCCTTTTTGCTGAATGGTGCGGCGAATCCGGCTTACGCGGCATATTACTCAGACCCGACCAGATTTTTCGGAACGGCTCCGCTGGTTAATACGGATTTTCGCTCCGACCGGTTTTTTACAGCGGATATGAGCATTTTGAAAAAAACGCGCATCACCGAGACAGTGGTTTTCGAGGTCGGAGCCGAGTTCTTTAATGTCTTTAATCAGCCGCTTTATTTGCCGCCCGATACTTTTCTCGGTCAGCAAAACGGCGGAACCGGAACCATTAACCTGAATTCAAATTTCGGAGCTGAAGGATTTACTCCGAGACTGAATGAAGCGGGAAATAGAGTAATTCAATTTCGGGCGAGAATAATTTTTTAAATCTCGATAAACGATTTAATCAACCGGCGCGGAACTGTTTTTATAGAAGCTTTTCTGCGCCGTTCTTTCAAAAAGAGAAAATGTTTTATCGGCGACAAAAGCGAGTTCAAAGGATAGTTCCGAGCATATTTTATAGGAGTGCCGGACTTTTTCTCTGTTTGAGTTTTTTTATTTCGTCAATGCCGGCGCAGGCTAAAAGAAATCCCAAGCAAAATGAATCGAGCGGCGAAATGCTGGCGCAGGCATCAGCAGCTTTAGCATCGGAGGATTTAACTCGCGCCGCCGAAATTCTACAGAACATTCTTTTAAAAGAGCCGCGCAACTTAGACGCGCAAACGCTGGCGGGCATAACGGCTGACAAACAAGACAATCCCGTTGCGGCGGAAAAATTTTTTTCGGCGGCGGCGAAAATCGCTCCTAATGTAGCGGAAACGCGTAATAATTATGGCGCGATTTTACTGCGTTTGAATAAAAAAGCGGAAGCGGCAAAAGAGTTTTCAGTATCCTTAAGAATAAATCCGAATCAGCGCAGCGCACTCGTTAATCTGGCGCAAATCAGATTTGACGAAGCGAATCTGTCAGCGGCGTGGGAATTATTTGAAAAAGCAAGACAAATCGCGCCGGACGCAGAAATCCTCAGGGCTTTGGTTATAATTTCGCTTCAGCTTAATGAAACAACGCGCGCCGCGGAAGAATTTAAAGCTTATTTCGCCGCTCCCGTGCCGATTAAGGATGCAAGCTTGGGCGAGCTGCTTTTGAAAAAAAATCTATTGGCGGAAGCGAGTAGAGAATTGGAATTTGTGCTTTCCATGGATACAGATAATATTGGGGCTTTAGCCGCTTTATCGGAAGTATACGAAAAGCAGAAGAATAATTTGGCGGCGGGAAAATTGCTCGAATCGGCAGTTGCCAGAGGACTCACTGATGCCAGAATATACGCCGCCCTCGCCGACGTTTACCAGGCGGCAGGCTATCCGGAAAATGCGATTCCAGCAATGCGCCTGGCTATCGAAAAAGATGAGGATAATGAATCCTATCGAGTGCGTTACGGTTTTCTTTTAATTGATTCCAAAGCTCCGGCGGCGGCGGCGATACGACTTGCCGAAGCCATCCAGAAATTTCCGAAATCGGCGCGTCTGCGGATGTTGCTCGGCATAGCGCAATATGATGTTCGCAAATCGAGCGAAGCGAAGTCCAGTTTTGAAAGTGTTTTAGCGATAGAGCCGCGAACAACTGCGGCACTTGGTTATTTGGCGACAATTTTTGCTGAGCAGGGAAAATTTGACCAAGCCGTAGAAATTTACGAAAAGGCTCTCAGTTATGACGAAAAAAACGCGGTTATTCGTTATTTGATCGCTGACACGCTTTTGAAAACGCAAAATCCCTCGTCCGAACGAGTTGAGCGCGAATTGAAACGTGCCATTGAACTGGAGCCGAAATTGGCGACCGCCTATGCGCTTCTCGGATTATTTTACACGCGCCAGGGACGTTGGGAGGAAGCGCGCTCGACACTCGAACACGCCGTTGAAATCGCGCCAAAGGCAGCTGAAGCTCTCTATCAACTCGGACTGGTTTACGCACGTCTCAAGATGCCTGAGAAATCGAAGGCGACGCTTGCTAAATTTAAGGAGTTAAACGTCTCGCTCGAGAGCCAAACCAAAGAAGAGCGCGCCAATATTGTGAGACGTTTGGTAGATACAAAATTTTAAGAGGGGAAAAAGAAATGAAAAAGAATTTTATTTTCGCGCTTTCGCTTGTTTTATTAATTGGAGCGACGCGCACACTTTTCGCGCAGCAACCGACACCTGCGCCGCAGTTTGAAGAATGGAAAGATGATTTTTCCGCCGCTAAACTCGACGAAACAAAATGGGAAAAATTTACTTTCGAAGGCGGCAGCGGCGGCAAACTCGAAGTCAAAGACGGCGAACTGCGTCTGCGAAGCGCGAACAAAACGCGCGCCGGAATTCGCTCCAAACAGTCTTTTACAGGTGACAAATTTATTGTCGAAGCACAGGTTGCAAAAGTCGGAGCAAGCTACCCCGAAGCGGGCGACAGCAATTCGGTGTTGGGATTCGCTAACTTAACGATTCTTTTCGACGGTTCGGGACGCAACCGCGTGGAATGGGGCTTGACCAGCGAAGGCGGGTTTGAAGCGTGGGTCGTGCGCGACGGGCAGGGCGAGCGGCTCGACAATAAAAAACTCGCTACAAAAATGAAAAATCCTTATCTTTCGATTGTTCGCCGCGGCGATGAATTTCTGTTCGTCATTAACAGTGCAGACGGTAAACCCGCTGATGCACAAATCGGTTTGACAACGACGATTAAAAATATGCCGAAGTCGTTTCGCGTAATGCTCTACGGTTATGGTTCGTCGGAAAATAATTGGAGTTCGGCGCGTGTAGTAACGGCTAAACAATAAAATCAGGAAAATTATGCCGGAAATGAAAAGCGAAAGTACCTCTATTATCGGCACTCTCAAAAAGCGGCGCGTCAAGATGGCGGACGGCAAGCGTTACTTGATTTATTACACATTCGATGATGCAGACGATTCGGGCGACGGCGGCGAAGCGGAATTGCCCGAAGCGCGGGCGCAAAATTCGACGGTTGAAGAGGAAGAGATAAATGTCTGAACTCAGGTGGAATCCGCTTTTGGGCGAATGGCTGGCGACGGCGACGCACCGGCAGAACCGGACTTTTCTGCCGCCCGCCGATTTCTGTCCGCTGTGTCCGACCAAAAAAGGCGGTTTTCCGACTGAAATTCCGGAAAGCGTTTACGACATCGTTGTTTTTGAAAATCAGTTTCCGAGCCTCAGTCCGCAGCCGCCCGAACCGGCAATCGCGGGCAGTGATTTTTATCCGGTCGAAAAAAGCTTCGGGCAGTGCGAAGTCGTCGTTTACACGCCGAATCACGATTCGACTTTGGCGAACGAGCCGGTCGAACAGATTTATAAATTGATACAGGTTTGGACGGACAGATTCAATGAGTTGTCCGCGCTTCCGTTCGTCAAATACGTCTTTATTTTCGAGAATAAAGGCGAAGCCATCGGTGTCACGCTGCATCATCCGCACGGACAGATTTATGCTTATCCGTTTGTGCCGCCGAAAATCAAAACGCAGCTCGAACAAGCCGAAAAATATAAGGCGCAAACCGGCGAAAATTTATTCGACGCGATCATCGCCGCCGAAAAAAAAGACGGTCGGCGCATCGTCGCCGAAAACGATTCGTTTATCGCCTACATCCCGTTTTTTGCGCGTTACCCGTATGAAACGCACGTCACGGCGAAGCGCGATGTCGGCGATTTGAACGGTTTCAACGAAGCCGAACGAATCGCGCTCGCCGAAATTTTGAAACAGATTTTGGCGGCGTTCGATAAAATTTTCGACGTGTCGTTTCCGTATATTATGTCGCTCGCGCAATCGCCGACCGACGGCGTAGTGCGCGATTATTTTCGCTTTCACATCGAATTTTATCCGCCGCTGCGGACGGCGACGAAATTGAAATATCTGGCGGGCAGCGAAGCGGCGGCGGGAATGTTTATTAACGACACTTTGGCGGAAGAAAAAGCGGCGGAATTGCGCGAATTGATCGAGCCGGTCGCGTGGGCGAAAAAACGATGATTGACGCGAGAAAATTACGGGAAAAATTTGCGGAAATCTACGGCGGCGCGGCGCGCGTTTTTCGCGCGCCGGGCAGAGTAAATTTAATCGGCGAACACACCGATTACAACGACGGATTCGTTCTTCCGATGGCGATTGATAAAGAAACGGCGGTCGCCGTCGCGCCGCGCAAAGACCGCAAAATCCGCGCTTTTTCGGTCAATTTTGAAGAATCGGCGGAGTTCGATCTGGATCAGCCGGCGCAAAAAATTAAAGGCTTCTGGCTCAATTATATCGAAGGCGTGGCGCGGATTTTAGAGCGAACGAGCGGCAAATTAAACGGCGCGAATTTGCTGATTCAATCAAACGTGCCGACCGGCGCGGGACTTTCTTCGTCAGCCGCTTTAGAGACGGCGGTCGGTCTGGCGTTAAGCGAAACAATCGGCAAATCAGTTGACCGCGCGACGCTGGCGAAAATCGGACAGCAATGCGAACACGAATTTGTCGGCGCGAAGGTCGGCATTATGGACCAATTTGTTTCAGCCAACGCCAGAGCCAAGCACGCGCTCCTTCTCGATTGCCGTTCGCTCGAATTTGAAAACGTGCCGCTTGACACCAAAGATGTCGCCGTCGTCGTCTGCGACACGAACGTCAAGCACGAGTTGGCGACGAGCGAATATAACACGCGCCGCGCCGAATGCGATGAGAGCGTCAAAATTTTGAAAAAATTTCTGCCCGCGATTAAGAACCTGCGCGATGTGAGCCAAGAGGATTTTGAAAAATATCGAGACGAGTTGCCCGACACTATCTGCCGCCGCGCCCGGCATATTGTTTCGGAAAACGTGCGCGTTTTGCGGGCGGGCGAAGCGTTAAGAAAAAACGATTTGAGCGAGTTCGGACGCTTGATGTGGCAATCGCACGCGAGCCTCAAAAACGATTACGAAGTGAGCTGCCGCGAACTCGATTTGATGGTTGAAATTGCCCAGAATACCGACGGCGTGCTGGGCGCGCGAATGACCGGCGGCGGTTTCGGCGGTTCGACCGTCAATCTGGTCGAGCGAAAAAATCTCGGACGATTTAAGGAAAAAATCAGGAGCGAATATCAACGTCTGACTGAAATCAAACCGGCGATTTTAGTTTCGGAAGCAAGTGCCGGCGCGAGCGAAGAAACTTTTGAAATTTAATGCGATATAATGATGTGATTTTTCATTTAATTTTTCGGAGTCCCCCAAGACTATGAGCAGCATCAAGGAAGTCGCCCGTGAAGCGGGAGTTTCAATTGCAACCGTTTCGCACGTTATCAATAACACCCGTTTTGTTTCCGACAAAGTTCGCGCCCGGGTTGTCAAAGCGATTGAACAGTGTCGTTATTATCCGAACGCGCACGCCAGGGGTTTGGCATCGGGCAGAACGAAAATTATCGGGTTGGTCATCTCGGACATTGCCAATCCGTTCTTTCCCGATTTGGTCAAAGCAATTGAAGAGGCGGCGTTCGAGCGCGGATTTGAAACGCTTTTGTCGAATACCAATTATGAAACCGAACGTGCTTCAAAGTATGTGCGGCGATTGATTGAACGCAACGTCGCCGGGGTCGCGGTGATGACTTCGGAAATGAGCAAGGAATTAATTGACGAACTGGCGCGGCGCGAAGTCCCGGTGGTTTTTCTCGATGTCGGCAAAACGGGAAAACAGATGAGCAATTTACAGGTTGATTATGAAGCGGGAATCGAACAGGCGATTTTGCACCTGGTCGCGCTCGGACACCGGCGCATCGCTTTTATCAGCGGGCGCATTGACATACGTTCTTCGCGGCGGCGGCTCGAAGCGTTTCAGAGGGCGATGAAACAGCTTTTTCCCGAAATACCCGAATTGATTTTCTACGGCAATTTCAAAATCGAAGGCGGTCGCCGCGCCGCGCACGAAATTTTGATGACGCAAGCCGACAATCTGCCGACGGCGGTCGTCGCCGCCAACGATTTGACAGCCATCGGCGCGATCAATGAATTCGAATCAGCGGGTTTGAAAGTTCCGGCGGATATTTCCGTCATCGGTTTCGACGATATTGATTTTGCGGCGTTGACCAAACCGGCGTTGACGACGGTCAGCTTGCCGCGCAACGAACTCGGTCGAAGAGCGGTTGAAATGTTATTTAACGCGCTCGATAATCCGCGTGAAGAAGGCACGGAGATCAAAATCCCGACAAATTTGATAATCCGCCAATCAACCGCTCCGGCGCGTATTCAGCCCGCGAATGAGGAGCGCGGAAAATTAAATAAAAGGCAAAGGCAAGCTGTCTAAATGAGGTAAGGTTTGGTGATAAAAAAAGAAAATTTGAAATCGAAAACGGGAAAACAGGCAATTTATTTGACCGTCAAATTTGCGTGGTTGATTTTATTCGCGCTCTTCTCAATTACGAACGGCGCGGCGCAGAAAAAAGCATTTTTCACAAATCCGGTCATCGCCGGAGATTATCCAGACCCGTCAATTATTCGCGTCGGCGCGGATTTTTATGCGACGGCGACCTCTTCCGAATGGTCGCCCGAATTTCCTATTTTGCATTCGACGGATTTGGTCAACTGGGAAATCGTCGGCGAGGTTTTTCCCAAAAGACCCGAATGGTCGGTCGGTAATTATTGGGCGCCGGAAATCTGGCAGGACAAAGGAAAATTCTACGTTTTTTACGTGGCGCGAAAGAAAGGGGCGAATCTTTGCGTCGCCGTCGCCACCGCCGCCAAACCGACGGGACCTTATACGGATCACGGCGCGTTGTCGTGTCTGGACGCGGGTTCGATTGATCCGTTTCCGATTCGCGACGAAAACGGAAAATTGTTCGTCGTATGGAAAGAAGATGGCAACAGCGTCCAAAAACCGACACCGCTCTGGGCGCAAGAACTTGATGATAAAAATTACAAATTAATCGGCGAAAAACACGAGCTTTTGCGAAACGATCCGAACACCTGGGAAGGAAATCTGGTCGAAGGCGCGTATATCGTCCGGCGCGACGGCTGGTTTTATCTTTTTTATTCGGGCAACGCCTGCTGCGGGCGCGAATGTAAATACGCGCTCGGCGTGGCGCGTTCAAAAACGCTTTTAGGAACGTGGGAAAAAAGTCCGGCGAATCCGATTTTGAAGGGCAACGACGATTGGAAATGTCCCGGACACGGCACGATTGTCGCCGATAAGAGCGGCAAAACGTGGCTGTTGTATCACGCTTACGATCCGAAGGATACGGTTTACGTCGGACGGCAGGCGTTACTCGATGAAGTGAAATTTGCCGACGGCTGGGCGACGATTAACGACGGCAAAGGTCCGAGCAAACAATCCGCTTCGCCTTTGGGAATCGCCGAACGCAACGCCGAATATAATTTTTTCGATGATTTCAAAACGCGAAACCTAAATTTTGGCTGGGTCTGGCAGCAAAATAACGTGCCGAATTACCGCCTCGAAAAAGGCTTTCTGGTTTTGTCGCCGAACGCTTCGCAAAGCGCGAATGAAATCGGCGCGATTATGGCGCGCTCGACGACCGTGGGCGATTACGCGGCGCAAACTCAGATTGATTTCGACAAGCAGGCGAAAGGCGCGATTGCCGGAATTTCCGCCTATGGCGACAATGAAAACGCGCTCGGCGCGGGCATCAAAGACGGACAATTAATTTTATGGCGGCGCGTTCAAAACAAACAGGAAACGCTCGCCGCCGTTCCGTTCAATTCTAAATCTCCAAAATCGGTTTTGCTGACAATGACGGCGCGGGACGGACATTTATTTCGATTTTCAGCCTTAGCCGACGGAATGAAGGAAACGGAAATCGGCGCGGAAGTGGACGGCGCATTTCTGCCGCCCTGGGATAGAGGCGTGCGCGTCGCGCTCTACACGGGCGGCGCGGCGAACGCTTCGGCGCGCTTCGGATTTTTGCGAATCACGCCGTCGAAATAAAAAATCTATTTATTAATCACAAAAAGAAACACGAAAAAATCCGGTAATTTTAGTGTGATTCGCAAACGAAAAAAAATCAGAAATATCACACAAAATCACGAACTTTTAAATTTATGAAACAGAGAATTTTCAGCTTAATCACAATTTTGATCGTCGCTTTTGCTTTCGGATGTGAGCGCAAACCGGCGGGCGGCAGCAATTCGGCAAACAACGGCGGGACGAGCGGCGGCAAAAAAATCGTCGGCTTTTCGCAGATGGAAAACAACGGTCCGTGGCGCATCGCCGAAACCGCTTCGATGCGCGATGAGGCGGCAAAGCGCGGTTACGAACTCGTCCTGACCGACGCGCAAGGGCAAACCTCGAAACAGGTTTCCGATCTGGAAGATTTAATTGCCCGCCGCGTTTCAGCGATTTTCCTCGCGCCGCGCGAATTTGAAGGTCTCGAAGCCACTCTGCAAAAAGCCAAAGAAGCGAAGATTCCCGTTTTCCTGATTGACCGCGAAGCCGCCGGAAAAGTCGGCGAAGATTACATCACTTTTATCGGCTCGAATTTTATCGAAGAAGGGCAGAAGGTCGGCGAATGGGTCGTCAAAAATACGAACGGCAAAGCCGGCGTGATTATTCTTGAAGGCACGGCGGGTGCGTCCGTCGCGCGTGACCGCAATCAGGGATTTATGGACGCGATTAAATCGAGTCCCGACATCAAAGTTCTCGCTTCGCAGCCTGCCAATTTTACGCGCGCCGAAGGACAGAAGGTGATGGAAAATTTGATTCAGGCGAACGGCAAAAACATCACGGTCGTTTACACGCACAACGACGAAATGGCTCTCGGCGCGATTCAGGCGTTGAAAGCCGCCGGAATGAATCCGGGCAAAGATGTCAAAGTCGTGTCGGTTGACGGACAAAAAAGCGCGCTCGAAGCGATTCAGTCGGGCGATATGAACGTCACGGTCGAATGCAATCCGCGCTTCGGTCCGATCGCTTTCGACACGTATGAAAAACTTTTGAAGGGCGAACAAATTCCGCCGAAAATTATTAATTCGGATAGATTTTTCGACACGGCAAACGCCGGACAATTCGCCGCCGAAGCGTATTAAAACAGTGGAAAATGGAAAATTAAAAATGGAAAATTAAAACCGTTTCATTTTCCATTTTCCATTTTCCATTTTCCAGTCCCCATTTTATGAATAACGAACCGCTTTTGCGGATGCAGAATATCAGAAAGGTTTTTTCCGGCGTTGCCGCGCTCGACGGCGTTGATTTGACGCTTGAAAGAGGCGAAGTGCATTCGCTCGTCGGCGAAAACGGCGCGGGGAAATCTACTTTGATTAAAGTGTTGACCGGCGCGTATCTGCGCGACGGCGGCGAGGTTTTTCTCGAAGGTCAGCCGGTCAATTTTCGTTCGCCCGAAGACGCGAATCGCGCCGGTGTCGTCGCCGTTTATCAGGAAGTCAATCTGCTGATGTATCGAACAGTCGCCGAAAATATTTATCTGGGGGGCGAGCCGCGCAAATTCGGTTTTGTGGATTGGGCGAAAATGAACCGCGAGGCGGGCGAGCTTCTGCGAAATCTCGGTTTGAACATCAATCCGAAAGCCGAACTCGGCAGCTTGAATATCGCTCTGCGGCAGATGATTGCAATTGCGAGAGGCGTTTCTTTGGGCGCAAAAGTTCTGGTTTTGGACGAGCCGACGAGCAGCTTGACCGAAAAGGAAGTCGGAATTTTATACGAGGTGATTCGCCGCTTGAAGGAACAGGGAACGGCAATTGTCTATATCTCGCACCGCTTCGACGAACTGTATGCGGTCTGCGACAAAGTGACGGTTTTGCGCGACGGCAAATTAGTCGGGACGCGCGATTTGGCGGGACTCGAACGCATTGATTTAATTTGTATGATGCTCGGCAAACAGCGCGAAGAATTGGAGAAAAAAGGCGCGACGGCGTTCGGCGAACATCGGGAAACTCACGAATCGGTTCCGCTTTTGAAGACCGAAAATTTAAATCGCGGACGGCGTTTGAAAAACGTTTCGCTTCAAGCCGGACACCGCGAAATTCTCGGAATGGCTGGACTTTTAGGTTCGGGGCGCACAGATGTCGCCCGCGCTGTGTTCGGCGCGGACAAAGTTGACGGCGGCAAAGTTTATCTCGACGG
Organism: uncultured Pyrinomonadaceae bacterium; assembly: GCA_964237235.1. Taxonomy (GTDB): domain Bacteria; phylum Acidobacteriota; class Blastocatellia; order Pyrinomonadales; family Pyrinomonadaceae. The sequence goes on along the minus strand of CAXSGY010000011.1, from coordinate 111,665 downwards.
CAAGCCTTTAAATTTGAGTTCGCCGAGCGACGCGATTAACGCCGGAATCGCTTTTTTATCCGAAGACCGCAAAGCCGAAGGCATCATTCCCGAATGGTCGGTCAGGGAAAATATGACGCTGGCTGCTCTTCCGGCATTGACGAGCGCGGGCATCGTGAGCCGCGCGAAACAGGACGCGATTGTCGATAAATATATGAAGCGGCTCGGCATCAAAGCGTCGAGCGCAGACCAGAAAATCCGCGAGCTTTCCGGCGGCAATCAGCAGAAGGTTTTGCTGGCGCGGTGGCTCTGCAAAAATCCGAAATTTTTGCTGTTGGACGAACCGACGCGCGGCATAGACATCGGCGCGAAAGGCGAAATTCAAAAGCTCGTCAACGAGCTGGCGAACGAAGGTTTGGGCGTATTGATGATTTCAAGCGAACTCGAGGAATTGGTCGAAGGCAGCTCGCGCGTCGTCGTGATGCGCGACGGCGAACTCGTCGCCGAACTGCACAAATCGGAAATTTCGCAGGACGCGATTATCAACGCGATGGCGGAGGGAAACTCTGCCCGCGAAAACCGGATTTCGTCGCCAAAGGCGACTGACAACATAGCGTAGGGTGAAACCCTACTACGTTGACGATGCGAGGTTTTTCGTCACTTTTAGCGACGAAAAACCGAATGTTGATTGTTGCTCACCTTCGGCGAGCGATTGAATTTGACCATATTCGTAGGGTTTCACCCTACGCTATGTTGTTAGTCATCTTCGATGACAAAGAAAATTCGGGCTCCTTCATCTTTGATGACAAAAAAAATCCGGTTTATAAATAATTTTACAAAATTTATTTATAGAAAATTAAAATGAATAAAATATCAAAAATTTCGCGCCTGCTTTTCGCTCAATCAATCATTTTTGTCTTGTGCGCGGCGGGCGTTTTCGCACAGGGAAAATGGACGGAACAAAAAGCGAAGGATTGGTATGCGAAACAGGGCTGGCTCGTCGGCTCGAATTTCGTTCCCGCGTCGGCGATTAATCCGCTTGAAATGTGGCAAGCCGACACTTTCGACCCGAAACGAATTGACCTCGAACTCGGCTGGGCGCAGTCAATCGGAATGAACACGATGCGCGTTTTTCTGCACGATCTGGCGTATGAGCAGGACAAGGCGAGCTTCAAAAAACGCCTCGAACAGTTTCTGCAAATTTGCGCGAAACACCACATCAAACCGATGCTCGTAATTTTCGATTCGGTCTGGGACCCGAATCCGAAAATCGGCAAACAGCGCGCGCCGATGCCCGGAATTCACAACTCCGGCTGGGTGCAGTCGCCGGGCGCGATGGCTCTGGAAAATCCGGCAGAATATGCGCGGCTGGAAAAATACGTCAAAGATATTGTCGGCAGTTTCGCCAAAGACAGACGCATCGCCGCGTGGGATGTCTGGAACGAACCGGACAATCAAAACGGCAACGAATACGCCAAACAAGACCCGAAAAATAAAGTCGAAATCGTCAACAAACTTCTGCCGCAGGTTTTTGACTGGGCGCATTCCGTTAATCCCGAACAGCCGCTCACTTCGGGCGTTTGGAAAGGCGATTATTCGGCGGACGATAAATTAACGGCGACCGAAAAAATTCAGCTTGAAATGTCGGATGTCATTACTTTTCACAATTATGACGATGCCGCGCTGTTCGAGAAAATAATCAAACAACTACAGCGTTATAACCGTCCAATTATTTGCAGCGAATATATGGCGCGACCGCGCGGTTCGACGTTCGTCGGCGATTTGCCGGTTGCCAAAAAATATAACGTCGGCGCAATCAACTGGGGTTTTGTGCAGGGCAAATCGCAGACGAATTTTCCCTGGGATTCGTGGGAGCATCCGTATATCGAATATCAACCGTGGATTTGGTTTCACGATGTTTTCCGCACTGACGGAACGCCTTATTTGCGCGAGGAAACCGAATTGATTAAACGGCTGACAAGTTAAAGCCGAAATTAACCGCAGATGAACGCCGGATAAAAGCGGATGCAGAAAAGGATTTGAAAACGAATAATCATTGGCAGGTATACGCAACGATTCGATCTAGATGAAAGATTGAAGATGACGGACGATAAAATCTATCATCTATCAGTTATCAACTATCACCTGTTACAAAGTTAATCTTTAAAAATTGAACGATTATATTTATCATCGGCGTTAAAAAATAATTTTTATGGCGGAAGCGACAGTTAAAAATAAAGACTTCAAAATTGCCGATTACGCGCCGACTTACGGCGCACTCGCCGCGCTCATTTTACTGCTTGTCATTAACCTCATTTTCACGTCGAATTTTGCCGACGCGGGTAATTTCCGAAATATCCTCGTACAGGTTACGCCGACGATGTTGGTGGCAATCGGAATGACGTTTGTGATTGCGACGGGCGGCATTGATTTGTCGGTCGGCTCAGTGATGGCGATTGCTTCGGCGGTCGCGGCTGTTTCGCTCGACTACGGCGCGGGCGCGGCGATTATTGCAGGTTTAATAGTCGGTTTATTAGTCGGCGCGATAAGCGGAGCGTTAATCGCGGGCTTTAAAATTCAGCCGATTATTATCACGCTCGCGGTTTTGATTGCCGGTCGCGGCATCGCGCAGGTCATCAGCAACGGCGGACAGTTGATTCCATTCAGTAACGACGCGTTTGAGTATCTCGGCAAAGGCGAAATTGCGGGCATTCCGTTTCAAATAATTCTGCTCGTCGCGGCAATCGCGTTCGCTATTTTCTTTTTACGCTCGACAATTTTCGGACGCTATATCGTCGCCGTCGGCGGCAACGAAAACGCGGCGCGTTTGTCGGGCGTGCGCGTCAACTGGACGAAGATTTCGGTGTATGCGTTGAGCGGATTTTTAGCCGCGCTCGCCGGATTGATTTACACGGCGCGTTTGGGCGCGTCCGACGCATCGAAGGTCGGCGACGGCATCGAACTCGACGCGATTGCGGCGACGGTCGTCGGCGGCACGGCTCTCACGGGCGGACGCGCGACGGTTATCGGCACGGTTATCGGCGCGTTGATAATGCAGATTATCACGACGAGCTTTAATATGAACGGCATCAAATTTTCATACTCGCTCGTCATCAAAGCGGCGATTATTTTGCTTGCGGTTTACATCCAGCGTCCGAAAATGAATTAAAATTTTCGGCGATTACCAAATTAAGTCGTTTCGTGTTTCTTTTTCGTGTCGTTTCGTGTGATTAGTGGAAAGGTTTTTTAAGAAGCTGTCCGCGATAGTCACGAAAAAACACGAAAAAAAGGACGCTTGTAAAACTTTAAATACGCAACCTTTGAGAAGCAATTAAAGATATGAAACCAGAAATTTTCACAGATACACACAGATACAGAAAAGGATTTCGGGTTTTGAATTTTGGATTTAAGATTTCAAATTTCAAATTTCGAGTTGTAGATTTCAGATTTCAGATTTCAGATTTCAAACTTCAAACTTTAAAAAAATCTGTGTCCATGTGTGTTTATCTGTGGATACTTTTCTTCGCTTTTAACGCGCAGGCGCAGATATACAAAAATCCGGTCATTCCGGGCGATTTTCCCGATCCGTCAATTATTCGCGTCGGCGATGATTTTTACGCGACGGCGACGACGGGCGACTGGCTGCCGGGTTTTCCGATTCTGCATTCTAAAGATTTGATTAACTGGCAAACGGTCGGCGCGGTTTTTAAACAAAAACCGGCGTGGGCAAAAGGCGACCTCTGGGCGCCGGAAATTACGCAGGACAAAGGCAGATTTTTCGTTTATTACACGGCGCGGCGCGACGAAGGGAAAAATAAAAAAGGCACGCTCTGCGTCGCCGTGGCAACCGCCGACAAGCCCGACGGAATTTATACCGATAGAGGTCCGCTCGTCTGCCAGGAAATCGGCTCGCTCGATCCTGATTTCACGCGCGACGAAAACGGCAAACCGTATTTGATTTGGAAGGAAGACGGCAACGACCGCCGGCAACCGACCTGGCTTTACGCGCAGGAATTGGACGAGAGCGGCACGAAACTGCTCGGCAAGCCGGCAAAACTTTTTCGCAACACCGAACCGTGGGAAGGCGGCGTAATCGAAGGCGCGTATATTCTGCGGCGCAACGGATATTTTTATTTATTCTATTCCGGAAACGCCTGCTGCGGGCGCAGCTGTAATTACGCGCTCGGCGTGGCGCGCTCGAAAACGCTGCTCGGCAAATGGGAAAAAAATCCGGCGAATCCGATTTTGCCCGCCAACGAAACGTGGCAGTGTCCGGGTCACGGCAGCATCGTTTCGAGTGCCGACAACCGCGATTTTCTGCTGTATCACGCTTATCGCAAAGGTTCGCAGGGCTTTAACATCGGGCGCGAGGCTCTGCTCGACGAAGTGAAATTTGCGGACGGCTGGGCGACGATTAACGACGGCAAAGGCGCGTCCGCCGCCGCCGCCGCGCCGTTCAAAAATTATACGCAGAATTTTCAAAAAATTTTCGCGGATATGTTTTCCGATTCGTACCTTGATCCGGTTTGGCAATTTCCGTTTAACAATTCGCAAAGGCAAATTACCGACAACGGCTTTTTGAAAATTTCAGACGGCAAATCCGAAAACGAACCCGAAGCCCTTGTTGCCGAACGCACGGTTTCGGGTAATTATACGGCAACCACTTTGATTAAATTTGTTTCATTAAGCGGCGAGCGCGTCGGACTTTCCGGCTACAGCTGGCGCGGCAACGCCGTCGGCATCAGCGTCGAAAACGGAAAAGTTTATAGTTGGCGGCGCGAAAATAATAATCAGCGAACAAACGGCGAAACCGCGTTCAGCGGTTCGCAGGTTTACTTGCAAATGGTCGTTAAAGACGGCGAAACCTACAATTTTTTTTACGGAACAGACGGCAGCAACTGGACGAAAATAGGCGAATCAATCGCCGCCGGTTATATCGAAGAGGCGCGAGTCGCGCTTATTTACGCCGGCAAAACGGAAAATCCGAAAGCGAAATTCGATTGGCTGAAAGTTGAACAAAATTAAAAATTAAGAAACTGCTCTCAACCGCAGTAATAATTTCGTGCTTTATTTTGTGTCGTTGCGTGTGATTTGTGGACAGTTTCTTAAAGAATTCTATCCACAAATCACACGCAACGACGCGAATAAGAGAGTTGTTATTTTCTCGATTTCCTTTGTAGACTTCGCGGACGAAAAAGCACTAGAAAATTGCTTGCGGTTATGGGATAAAATATGGAACAAGCACCGACAATAGACGAATTAAACCAGACGCAGGAACGCGATTTCCGCGCCCGTTTCGGCACGTTTGTCCAAAAACAGGGCGCGTTGATTTTGCTCGTGTTGGTCTGCATTTTAGCGACGGCGCGTTACGAAGCGTTTCTAATGCCGGAAAATCTGCTCAACGTTCTGCGGCAAAATTCGATGCTCGGCATTATCGCCGTCGGAATGACGTTTGTGATTTTGACGGGCGGCATTGATTTGTCGGTCGGCTCTCTGCTGGCGTTCGCGGGTGTGATCGCCGCATTTCTCGCCGATAAAGGAATTGTTATTGCGCTGATTGCCGCCGTCGCCGCGACCGCTTTTCTCGGTTTGATTAACGGCGTAATTATCGCCAAAGCCAGAATTCAACCGTTTATCGTCACGCTCGGAATGATGATTGCGGCGCGCGGATTGACGCTCGCGCTGACGAACGAAAAAAACGTCAGGATTCCGGCGGAAGCGACCGATTTTACCTGGCTCGGACAGGGCGAGCTGTTCGGATTTTTGCCCGTCCCGATTGTCATCTTAATTTTGGCGTATGCGGTTTTCTGGGTTGTTTTGAATTACACGCGCTTCGGACGACACGTTTTCGCGCTCGGCGACAACGATGAAGCGGCGCGTTTGATGGGCTTGAATATCAATCGCGTCACTATTCTGGTTTATACGATCAGCGGATTGCTTGCCGGACTCGCGGGCGTGATTCTGGCTTCGCGTTTAAACACGGGTTCGCCGGTCGAAGGAGTCGGGCGCGAACTCGACGCAATCGCAGCGGTCGTCGTCGGCGGAACGCTTTTAACAGGCGGCAAAGGCAGTTTGATTTCAACGCTTTACGGCGTTCTGCTGCTTGGCGTGATTTTCAACATTTTCAATCTCGAAGGACAAATCAGCCCGTGGTGGCAGCTCGTTTTGCGCGGGGGAATTTTGCTTGCCGTCGTTATTTTGCAAAACCGCCTGACGCGGGTTCGTTAAATTTTATGCGAAAGAATAAGTACGATAGAGCGAAGATCGAGCAATTTGCGAACGAAGTCAAGCGCGACGGTTTTTGCGTTTTGAGCGGACAATTTCCGGCAGATAAATTAATCGAATGGCGCGAGAAATTCGCGCCGCTTTTGCAGGCGCATATCGAAAGTCAGGGACAAATTGAAAATCGCGGCGCGAATCGTTATTACGTTACTTTGCCGTTTGAAAATACATTCGCCGACGAAACGATTTTTGCCGACGCGGACGTTTTGGCGATTGTCGAAAATCTGGTCGGCGCGGACTTCATGATGTGCCAGCTGGCCACCGACACGCCGCTTTTAGGTTCGGATTATCAGGAAATTCACCGCGATGCGCCGCCGCTTTTCCCCGAATCGGAAGCGGAAACTCCGGCGTTTCAACTGGCGGTAAATTTTCCGCTCGTTGATGTCACGACGGAAAACGGCGCGTTTGAAGTCGTGCGCGAAACGCATTGTTTGGCAAAGGAAAAAGGCTTAAAAATGCTCGAAACGGGCGCGGCTAAAATCGAAGCGGTTGAAATGAAACTCGGCGACGTGATGATTCGCGACGTGCGCGGGCTGCATCGCGGAACGCCGAATAAAACCGTTGAGCCGCGCCCGATGGTCGTCATCGGTTACAGCCGCAAATGGCTTTTTCGCCCGGAAGTTTCAATAAAAATCCCGCGCCGCGTATGGGCAAATTTGTCGCCCGAATCGCAAAAAATGCTCCGGTTTAATCGAATCGTCGAAACGCTCGAAAGCGCAGAAGGCGAAGAAATTTATCGATCTTTCGCGTATTGAGCGGGCGCGTTTTGACGTTTTTTTTGCTGTCCGCAAATCACACGAAAGAACATTAAAGAAGACACAAAAATCGCTACGGGAAATTAGTGCTTCCTCGTGTGATTTGTGAAAATAATTTCTTAAAAAACGCAACTCAATAAATGAAATCAAAGTTATCAAATTCGGCAATAGTTTTTTTGATTTTGCTGACAGCGGCGCAAATCTCTTTTGCTCAAAACATTTACGAAATGCCGACGGGCGTGGAATCGAGAATGGCGAGCGGCGAAAATCCGACGGGCGAAAAAGGCAAAGGCGGGCGGGCGAACGGCGGGCGCAAAGGCGCGGCAACCGTCCCGATTAAAGCCGGTGAATCGAGAATTTTAGCCGAAGCAAACGGCACGAGCGGAACCGTGCGCCGCATCTGGATGACTTTCCCTGACCGCACGCCGCAACAGCTTCGCAGTTATAAAATCGAAATGTATTGGGACGGCGCGGCGAAACCGGCGGTCAGCGCGCCGGTCGGCGATTTTTTCGGTATCGGTCTGGGAATGAAAGTCCCGTTTCAATCGGCGTTTTTCTCCGACCCGGAAGGCAGAAGTTTTAATTGTTTTATTCCGATGCCGTTCAAAACCGGAATGAAAATCGTTTTGGTCAACGAAAGTAAAGCGGATTTGGGCGAGCTTTTTTATGACGTTGATTACACGCTCGGCGACCGGCATCCGGCGAATATGCTTTATTTTCACGCGCATTATCGCCGCGAAAATCCGACGATGATTCAGAAGGATTACGAAATTCTGCCGAAGATTACCGGCAAAGGTCGCTATCTCGGCGCGAACGTCGGCGTGATCGTCAACACGAACGAATACGCAAATACGTGGTGGGGCGAAGGCGAGATAAAAATGTATCTCGACGGCGATACGACTAATCCGACGATTGCCGGAACGGGAACCGAAGATTATATCGGCACGGCTTGGGGGCAGGGACAATTTAATAATCTCTACGCCGGTTCGCCCGTCGCCGACGAACGCTTCTTTCGCTGGTGTTTTTACCGTTATCACGTCGTTGACCCGATTTATTTTTACAAAGACGCGCGCATCACGATGCAGCAGATCGGCTATCTCGCGCCGCACAGCCGCGGAAATTTAATTTATAATAAACGTCAAATAATCGAAGCCGGTCCCGGACAAAAGCCGAAGGATTTATCAAAGGACGGAAAATTTGAGCGTTCCGACGATTGGTCGAGCTGCGTGTATTTTTATCTGGACAAACCGGTGAATGATTTGCCCTCGATTGATCCGGTCGAAAAAAGAATTGCCGGTTTATAAAAGAAGAATTCCAAACGGGATTTGCCGCTGATTTTTATTCGGCATAATTTTACCAATCGCATAAATGGCGGATTATTTTTGGATACAGATGCTTTTACGAATTACAAAATTTTCGGTTGTGTTGATTTTAATCGTCAGCGGAGCGACGGCGCAAACACCGACCCCGACACCAAATGTTACGGGAAAATCATATTCGTCGCTCGAAATCGAACGACCGGCGACCAGCGCGCCGCAATTTCCTTCGCCCGTAACTTTCACGGACATTACCGCGCAAACCGGAATAAATTTTCGTCATTATGCTTCGCCGACTTCGATTAAATATCTGCCCGAAACGATGGGCGCGGGCGTTGCCTTGATTGATTACGACAACGACGGGCGGCTCGATATTTTTTTCACGAACGGCGCGGAAATTTCCGATCCGATGCCGAAGGGAAAAACGATGAGCAAGACGGACGCGAAGTATTGGAATCGTCTGTATCATCAAAAACCGGACGGCTCGTTCGAGGACGTAACCGAAAAAGCGGGCGTGAAGGGCGAAGGTTTTTCGTTCGGCGCGGCGGTCGGCGATTATGACCGCGACGGCTTTGCGGATTTACTGGTGACGCGTTACGGCGGCGCGACGCTTTATCGCAACAACGGCAACGGCACTTTTACGGACGCGACCAAAAAGGCGGGAATCAACGTTGACGGCTGGGCGACGAGCGCGGGTTTTTTCGATTACGACAGAGACGGGCGGCTCGATATTTTCATCGGTCGCTATGTCGAATGGGATTTTGAAAAGGGAAATATTTTTTGCGGCGATTCGCGCCCCGGTTATCGCGCTTATTGTCACCCGGATAATTTCAAGCCTTCGACCGACGTTTTGCTTCATCAGAAAAGCGACGGCACGTTTGAAGACGCGAGCCTCAAATCAAAAATCAGTGAAGCGAAAAGCAAGGCTTTGGGCGTGGCGTTCGCCGATTTTGACGGCGACGGCTGGACCGACATTTTCGTCGCCAACGACAGCATCGAACAGCAGCTTTTTCGCAATCAGGGCGACGGCACTTTTGAAGAGACGGCTTTGCCCGCCGGTGTCGCGTTTGACGAAAAAGGCAGACGCTTTGCCGGAATGGGAATTGACGCTGCCGATTACGACGGCGACGGCAAACCGGATGTCATCATCACCGCGCTCTCGAATGAAACTTATCCGCTTTACCGCAATATGGGCGATATGAATTTCGATTACGTTACACAGTCGAGCGGCATCGCGCAGATTTCGATTCTCGGAACGGGCTGGGGCATTAAATTTCTCGACGCAGACAATGACGGACGGCGTGACATTTTTGTCGCGCAAGGTCACGTTCTCGATACGATTGTCAAAACTTCCTCATTTTTGAAATACAAACAAGCACCGCTTTTGATGCGAAACACGGAAAAAGGCTTTCAGAATATTTCGTTCGCGGCGGGCGAGATTTTCAAGGTTGATTTGGCGGCGCGCGGCTTGGCAATCGGCGATTTGGACAGCGACGGCGACACGGACATCGTGATTTCGCAAACCGACGGCGCGCCGGTTATTTTGCGAAACAACGGCACAAAAAATCACTGGCTCGGCATTGATCTGCGCGGCGACAAATCTGCGCCGCACGGTGAAGGATCGCGCGTGATTGTCACGGCAGCGGACGATAAAAAACAAATTTTCGACGCGAGCAATGCGGGCAGTTATCTGTCGGCGAACGATTCGAGAATTCTCGTCGGGTTGGGCGACGCGACGAGCCTCAAATCAATCGAAATTCGCTGGTCGAGCGGCATCGTTCAAAAAATAGACAATCCGGCGATTGACCGTTATTTGCAAATTAAAGAGAAATAAAGCGAAATTTTGGTAAACCCGATTTGGAATTCCTCAAATTTTGCGACGCGAAGCGAATGCGCTTCGGAAGATTTTATGCGCCGCAACCAATTCGTTTCAAAAATCGTGTAGAATAAATTTCCGATGCCGAATTCTGAAAATATAAGCAGCATTTCATCTGCCGCCGAAGCGAACGACTCAGCCGAAAAATCGCTTGAACGAAAAAATCTTCTCGATTATTTCGCGCTTGCCGCCGCCACGTGCGGAGTCGGCTATCTGCCGCTCGCGCCGGGAACTTTCGGTTCTCTGGTCGGTGTGGCGATTTATCTCGCCGTTTGGCAAATCGAAACGACCGCCGGAATTTATTTATTACACAAAGGCTGGAACGCCGAACAAATAACGGCTTGGATTAACGCGATAAATATTTTGGTTTTTATCGCTTTTTGTCTTCTCAGCGTCTGGGTTTCGAGCCGCGCGGCGCGAATTTTTCAAAATAAAGACCCGCAAAAAGTCGTCGTTGACGAGGTAATCGGACAGCTTCTGGTGTTTATGTTCGTGCCGTTCGATCTGCATTGGTATTTTATCCTCGCCGGATTTTTATTGTTTCGTTTATTCGACATTTGGAAACCGTATCCGATTGATTCGCTGCAAAATTTGCCTGCCGGAATCGGCATCTGCGCCGACGATATTTTAGCCGGTGTTTACGGCGGCGGTTTGTTGGCGTTGCTTTATGCCGTAAAATTAAGTTTATGAAGATTCACGTTTTGCCGGGCGACTCGCTCGTCGAAACATTCAACAAATCAGATATCGAAGGCGAAATCATCGGCTGCCGCGAATGTTTAATCGAAGGCGACGCGCAAGCGAAAAATCTCATCGCGGAAATTTGAATTGGCTGAGTTGAGCGCGTTCAAAAATCGCTCGCTTAACGACGATTCTTATCTTATTTAAATGACTTTCGGAAGCTCGATTCGATTAATCTTCTTCCTCGTCAGCCGGCTCAAAGCTATCCGACTTTTGAAAAATCCAGCCTTTTCGCCAGAAATAAATCATCAAAATGACGGCGATAATTGCCATCAGAAGCATCGTTAAATAATATCCGTTGCGCGAATGAAGCTCGGGCATATTGTCGAAATTCATTCCGTAAATTCCGGCAATCAACGAGAGCGGCAGCATTATCGCCGAAAAAACCGCGAGCAGCTTCATCACGTCGTTGGTTTTGTTGGCGACGACGCTCAGATGGATGTCCAAAAGCCCCGAAACCAAATCGCGGTAGCTTTCCGACAAGTCGGAAATTCTTTGCAGATGATCCTGAACGTCGCGGAAAAACGGGAGAGTTTTTTGGTCTATCAACGGAAATTCGCCGTGCGCCAGACGGTAAAGCGATTGCAGCTGTTTAGTGCTGACGCGCCGCAGGCGCGCGACGCTGCGCTTCAAGTTCATAATGTCCGCCAGCACTTCGGTATTCGTCTGGCGGCTGCGGAACACGCGGTTTTCGAGTTTGTTGATAGATTCGTCAAAATCGTCAACGACCGGCATATACAAATCAACCAATTTGTCGAGAATTTGATGCAGCAGATAATCCGCGCCGCGCGAGCAGACGAACGGACTCGAACGAATCTGTTGTTTGACCGTATCAATGCTGTGAAAATTTTCGTGATGATAGGTCACGACGTAATTTTTTCCGAGATAACCGTCGAGTTCCTTCAAAACAAAATTCAAAGCCGTCGTCGCTTCGACCTTTACGCCGTGAAAGATAAAAAAAAGATAATCGGGAAAACCTTCGACCTTCGGCTGGTTGCGCGTCTCGCGCGCATCTTCGATGGTGAGCGGATGAAAATTAAAAACATCCGTCAAAATTTTTTCGTCTTCGGCGGTTGGTTTTTCCAAATCAACCCAGACGACGTTCGTTTCAACCGCCAGAAGCTGCGGCAAATCCGCCACGGTGAATCCCTCTTCGATATTCGGTTCGCCTTTACGATGAACAAAAATTTCCATATATTAAAATAGATAAGGATGTATTCAATAAATTTTAACCATAAACCTTACGGTCGAGAAAATAAGAAGTCAGCAAGAGAACAAGCGCGACGACGGCGGCAATCGGGCTTGGCACGCCGGAAAAATAATGTGCCAGAGCCGCGAGCGTAAAGTCGAAAAAAAATCCGGCGTAAGCCCATTCTTTTAAGGTTTTGGAATATTTGCTCAGAATCGCAGCCACGCCCAAAATTTTCGTCACCGGCAGAACGTAGGCGATATAAAGCGGAAAACCGAGAGCGTTGAGCATCTTGACGGATTCGCCGAACGAAAAAATTTCTATTGCCGCCGAAGCCAGCATCATTAAACACAAAAGTCCCGTTACAATCCAATAAGCGATTTTCATTTGATTAAATCTCCCGAACTAAAATTTAAAACCTGCGTAAATGTAAATTACACTAAGTTTTTCAATTTGCGAAATTTTATTGATAGTTGCGGCTAAACGATGAATGAAAACAATATAACACTACGCGTCGAAAACGTCTCGAAACATTATGACGGTTTTACGGCGGTCAGAGACCTTTCGTTCGACGTGCGCGCGGGCAGAGTTTTCGGATTTTTAGGTCCGAACGGCGCGGGCAAAACAACGACGATTCGGATGATTGTCGGCATCACCGCGCCCGACGAAGGCAAAATCGAATTGTTCGGCGCACCCGTTTCCAACGAAGCGCAAAACCGTATCGGTTATTTGCCGGAAGAGCGCGGATTGTATAAAAAAATGAAAATCGTTGATCAGCTGCGCTATTTCGCCGCGCTGAAAAACATCGCGCAAGCCGAAGCCGATAAACGCATTGATGCCTGGCTCGGGCGGATGGATTTGTCGAAGTGGAAAACGAAAAAAACGACCGATTTGTCGAAAGGAATGTCGCAGAAAATTCAATTTATCTCGACCGTTCTGCACGATCCCGATTTGCTGATACTTGATGAACCTTTTTCCGGTCTCGATCCGGTCAACGTCGAATTTATGATTGAAGTCGTCGCCGAATTAAAGGCGCGCGGCAAGACGATAATTTTTTCGACGCATCTGATGTCCACCGCCGAACGTTTGTGCGACGACATTATTCTCATCAACAAATCGCGCAAAGTCATCGGCGGAACGATCCGCGAAGTCAAGCAAAGTTTCAGCAAAAATCTAATCGCCTTGCGCGCGGCGGGCGGCGACGAAGTGTTGAAAGATAAATCGCTCGTGGCGAAAATCGTCGAACACGCCGACGAAAAAGAAATCGAGTTAGCCGGCGACGGCGACGCGCAAATTTTATTGAGAAGACTAATTGAGAGCGGCGCGGTGATTTCAAAATTTGAACAAATCGAGCCGAGTCTTAATGATATTTTTATCGAAAAGGTAAGTGAAACAAATGCGTAAATTTTTAGCGGTCGTCAAACACGAATATAAAAAAATCGTTCTCAAATGGACGTTTTTAATCGCCACGGTTTTATTTCCGCTCATCGCGGCGGGATTTGCGGTCGTTCCCGCGCTTTTATTTTCGATCAAAGGCGAACCGACGCGGCTGGTGATCGTTGACCAATCGGGCAAAGTCGGCGGGCGCGTCAGGGAAAATCTGTTGAACGAACAGGAAACAAAGGAAAAGACGCGCGACGAAGCGTTAAAGGATTTGACCGCTTCGCGCGAAGATCAAATGAAACAGAGCGCGAAACAAATCAAGGAAAGTTTTGTTTTTGAAGATTACGCGCCGGACGCGAAACCGCTCGAACAAATCCGGCGCGAACTGAACGGCAAAATTACCGAAAAGGAAATAGACGCTTACTTAATAATTCCGCAGGATTTTGAAGCGGCGGACGCGAAATATGAATTTTTTTCGCGCAAATCCGGCGATTTTGTTGCCAATGAAACTTTAAAAAACGCGCTCAACGAAGCCGTCCGCTCGCAGCGGCTGGCGGACGCGAAAATCAGCGAGGCGCAACTCAAGGATTTCAGCAAAGACGTGGATTTTTCCGTGAAAAAAGTTGACGAGCGCGGCGGCGAAAAAGATTCGGACAGCGCGTTTGCCGCAGCTTTTATTATCGGTTTAATGATTTATTTAACATTGCTGATTTACGGTCAGCAGATAATGGCGGCGGTCATTGAGGAAAAGGAAACGCGCATCGCCGAGATACTTTTCTCGTCGGCGAAACCGTTTGAATTAATGATGGGCAAGCTCGTCGGCGTTGGCTTGGCGGGCTTGACGCAGCTGGCGATCTGGATAGTTTCCGCGCTCGTTTTAGCCGGCATCGGTTTGGCGAATATGAACGCGGCGGGAATGAATATTTCGATTCCCGACATCACGCCTTTGACCGTTCTATATTTTTTCATTTTCTTTATTTTAGGCTTTTTCATCTACGCGACGATTTACGCGCTGATCGGTTCGATGGTCACGACCGTGCAGGAAGGCGGGCAATTTGCGATGATTCCGGTCGCCGCGCTGGTCGTCGGATTTTATATGAGCTTTACGGTCATCCGCGATCCGAATTCGCCGCTCGCATTCTGGGTTTCCATCGCGCCGTTTTTCGCGCCGATTACGATGCCTGTGCGGATAATCGCCGAAACTCCGCCGTTCTGGCAAATCGCCGTGGCGATTCTTTTGAACGGCGCGGCAATCGCTGTTCTCGTCTGGCTCGCCGCAAGGGTTTATCGCGTCGGAATGCTGATGTATGGCAAAAAGGCGACGATTCCCGAAGTTTGGAAATGGATTCGGCAAGCATAAGATTTTTAGCCACGAATTACACGAATAACACGAATTAAATCTTTCGGAAAATTAATTCGTATTATTCGTGTAATTCGTGGCAAAATTTTTAAATGACTGCAAAATTTGATTATTCGCTCGATTACAAAAATCTAGATTTGCGAAAAAATCCAGAGTTTTATCGCGTCGGCAAGGGCGAACAGGGCGTTCTGATGGTTGAACCTTATAGAAGCGAGATCGTTGGTCATTGGCGATTTAAAACGCCGGAAATCGCGCGTGAATCTTCTGCGAAAATTTACGAAATGTTTTTGGATTATAAAAAGCAAAAAGATTTCGTCGGAATGGATATGGCGCGGAAGTTTTTGCAGATGGGCATTACGCGAGCCAGACGTTACGCCAACCATCCGAGCGGCAGAAAATATAAAAAGGGAACGCGCGAAATTATTCCAGTCGAAAAAATTGACGAGGAAAAAGCCGAGAGCGCGCGAATTTTTTCGGAAAAATACTATCTGGCGAAAAACGACGCGACGTATCAAAAGATGTTGAAGGAACACAAAGAAAAATATGAAGAATGAATGGAGCGCAGGCATCTTGTTTGCATTGAGCGCGAAAGCGCGACAAGCCGTTCAATTAAATTCACCTTGCGAAAAATCAAAGCGCGTTTCGCATAGAAGCAATGAACATTGCAGCCAAGATGACTGCGCTCCGATCAAAAAAAATCTTGAATCCGCGCAAGCGAATCGTTTATGCTCGTTCTTGTGTTTATAGCTTTTCGAGGAGTAGTAAAAATTATGAAAAAACACATTATCGGTTTGACGTTTTTTAGTTTTATTATCGCCATCACAGCGGCAGGTTTTGCTTTTTTCAGTCCGCTTAAGATTTCGCAAGTTTTAAAGCCATCATACATTTCTCAAGCGGAAAAGTCGTCTGTAATTCAAAACGAATATAAGCAGTCGGTCGTGCAAGCAGTTTATAACACGAAATCGAAAACGCTTGTTTGGAAATTGGATTCGTTTGATTCGCATAAATTAAAGGCTTTGCATTGGTTTGTCGAAAGCGAGAGCGGAGTTCAAGAATATCTGACTTTTTATTGTCAAGATTCATCCGGCGAATTTGAAGTGTCTCCGCAAACCGAAATCGGTAAAATGCTGAAGACTTTTCCTAAAGCGAATCAATATTTGATTGCCGAAAAGTATCGAGGTAATGTAATATCGGACGGAGCAAACTCTCCTTTCGCCTTTGACGCAAGCAAAGCCTTTGCGGTAACCATTGATTACGGCAAATAAATTTCCGAAAAATTGTTCAAAAAATTCGCAAGTCCGTCTTTCCGCTTCGTTCTACTTTGAAAAGTTACGAAGTTTTTAGGAAAGACGGGCTTTTTATTTTCTTTGAGAGGAAAAATTTATGAAAAAGATTTGGGTAGGCTTGTTTATTTTTGTATTGATCGCGTCGGGTTGCAGTTCGAGTTCGACGGTTTCAAATTCAAACCGCGCGAGCGGAACACCGAAGACGGAAGATGTGGCTTATTCGGCACAACCGACGATAAGTTCAAATTCGATGTCGTCGTCAAATAGTTCGACGATGAATGCGCCGGAGGAGGCAAAGAGAAGCGACCGAGAGTTTGATGAAAAGCAAACGAGCGGCGAACGCTATGCGGAGATTTCGGAAAATCCGTTTCTCGATGCGAAACGCGCGCCGCTTTCGACGTTTTCGATAGACGTTGATACGGCTTCTTATGCCAATGTGCGCCGCTATCTGAACGACGGGCAGATGCCGCCGAAGGACGCAGTTCGCATCGAAGAATTGATTAATTATTTTGAATACGATTATCCGCAGCCGATTGGGAATCAGCCGTTTTCGGTTAATACGGAAGTCGCGTCCGCGCCGTGGAACAGGCAACACAAAATCGTCTCCATCGGTTTGCAGGGCAAGCGCGTTTCGCTCGATGATGTGCCGCCGTCGAATCTGGTTTTTTTGGTGGACGTTTCCGGTTCGATGAACGACTCCAGAAAATTGCCGCTTTTGAAGGACGCGCTAAAGATTTTGGCGAATCAGTTGACGACCAGAGACCGCGTGGCGATTGTCGCATATGCGGGCAGAAGCGGTTTGGTTTTAGATTCGACGAACAATCGCGGCGAGATTTTGTCGGCGTTGAACCGGCTCGAGGCGGGCGGTTCGACCAACGGCGGGCAGGGAATTCAGCTCGCCTATCGCGTCGCGCTCGACAATTTTATACAGGGCGGCAACAACCGCGTGATTTTGGCGACCGACGGCGATTTTAACGTCGGGCTGCAAAACGACTCGGAACTTGTCAATTTAATCGAAGCAAAACGCCGCACGGGAATTTTTCTTTCGGTTTTGGGTTTCGGCACGGGCAACACGAACGATTCGATGATGGAAAAGCTCGCCGATAAAGGAAACGGCAATTACGCATACATTGATTCGCAGGAAGAAGCCCGCAAAGCTCTCGGCGAACAAGCCGCCGGAACGCTCTATACGATTGCCAAAGACGTGAAAATCCAAGTCGAATTCAATCCGGCGCGCGTCGCGGGTTATCGCCTGATCGGTTATGAAAATCGCCTTTTGGCGAACCGCGATTTTAATGACGACCAGAAGGACGCGGGCGACATCGGCGCGGGACATTCGGTGACGGCTTTGTATGAAATCGTTCCCGCCGGACAAGCGGTTGAAAACGACGGCATCGAATTGAAATATTCGCAGGTCGCACCGTCGGATACCGATTTTAACGAGGAGCTTTTGACCGTCAAATTGCGCTACAAAGAGCCGTCGGATTCGACGAGCAAATTGCTGACGCAAGGTGTGCTTGACCGCGGCAACGCCATCGAAACCGCTTCAGACAATCTGCGCTTCGCCGCGGCGGTCGCTGAATTCGGAATGCTTCTGAGAAATTCCCGTTACAAAGGCTCTGCAAACTTCGGAAGCGTGCAGAATCTCGCCGAAAGCTCGCTCGGCAACGATTTGAAAAACTACCGTAGCGATTTTCTTGATTTGGTCAGAAAGGGAAGCCGACTGTAAGTAGTGGTAAACGGTAAGTGGTAAATGTTGAACTTAAAATCTAACATTTACCACTTACCGTTTACCACTAATTATTAACCAGTTGGCGAATTTCTTCGATGATGCCGTCGGGTTCAAACGGTTTGGTGTGATATTTATGAAAACCAGCATCGAAGGCTTTTTGTTTGTTGTCGTTTGAAGCGAACGCGCTCAACGCCAAAGCCGGAATCTCTCCGCCTTCAACGGCGGAAAGTTTTCTGATGCGGGCAATCAGCGAATAGCCGTCTTCGTCGGGCATCGCTAAATCCGAAACGATAATGTCGGGCAAACCGTTCTTCGAATCGCGTAAGATTTGCATCGCGTTTTGCGCCGAATCCGCGCTTTTCACGGTCGCGCCGCTTTGCTCTAAGAAAAGATGCAAAACTTCGCGCGAATCGTTGTCGTCTTCAACGATTAAGATATTTACGCCCGTCAACGGCTTAACTTTTTTCGGCTCGATTTTTTCTTCTTCCGCGATTACCGAATCGGTTCTGGAACCGGACAAGGGTAGGGTGACGATGAATGTCGAACCGTGTCCCGTGCCGTCGCTTTCGACCTCGACTCGTCCTTCGTGTTTTTCGGTTAAAATTCTGACGATAGATAAACCGAGTCCCAAACCGCTTTGATGACGGTTCGCATTATTGTCGCCTTGCTGGAATTGGCGGAAAATATTAGGCAGCGAATCGTTGCTGATGCCTTGACCGTTATCCCTAAAAGTAACTTTAACGTCCGTCGCGCCGGTTTTGATTTCGATGTCAATATGCCCGCCGTCGGATGTGAATTTCAGCGCGTTCGACAAAATATTGGAAAAAATTTGCTGGAGGCGAATCGTATCGCCGAAAACCGAGATTTCTTCGCGGTCGGCGGTGAAATTGAGTCTGATGTTTCTTGATTCGGCAGCCGGAAACTGTGCGTTGTAAACGGTTTTGACAGTTTCGTAAAGATTCAGAGGACGCAGCTCGAGCCGCAGTCTGCCCGAGGCGACGCGCGCCGAATCAACCAGATCGTCAATCAACTTGGCTTGCGAACGCGCGCTTTTTTCGATTGTTTCGAGCGCACTCTGCCGCGTCGCTTCGTCCGGATTTTTGTTCAGTAAAATTTTCGTCCAACCTAAAATAGCGTTCAGCGGCGAGCGCAGCTCGTGCGAAACGACGGCGAGAAAAAAATCTTTGGCGCGGTTGGCTTCTTCGGCTTCGTTGCGGGCTTTCTTTTCGAGGTCGTAAATTCTCGAAAGTTCTTCGTTGGCAATTTTTTTGTCGGTGATTTTCCGCACCACGCCCATCATATTTTTCGGATTTCCCCTGCTGTCAAGAAAAGTTTTGCCGCGCGCCGCCAGCCAATGAACGTTTCCGTCCGAATGAAGAACGCGAAACTCGGCGTTGTATTCTTTGCCGTTAATTTGCGATTCGTGCAGCGCGGCTTCGACCTTGCCGACATCTTCCGGGTGAACAATTTTCAAAAACGAATTGAACGTCGGAACATCGCTCGGCGCGAAATCAAACAGCTCGTTGCATTTCGGCGTGGAGAAAAATTTATCTTCCTTCAAATCCCAGAACCACAAACCCGTGTCGGAATTTTCGGCGGCGAACAAAAGCTGCTCGCTGCGTTCTTTGTAATATTCGATTTCCCTCTCGCGGGCAGTTACTTCCTGAGCGCAGAAAAATATCAGTTTGCTTTCGTTCAAAGGATGCAGGTAAAGTTCGATAACGATTATCTCGCCCGCGCCGACGCGAAATTCGAGCAGGCTTTTCGACTTCACGCCTTTGGCGGCTTCGGCAATCGAATTGTCTAAAATTCCGGCGGTAAACTCCGACGCTTGCCAGTAGACGGTCTCCGAAAATTTTTGATTGATTAAAAGTTTCGGGTCGGTCACGGCACGTTCAAAAATTTTTCCTTCGAGGCTGAGAACGATTCCGTCGGCGGTGAGCGTGCCGAAAAACGCAAAGACGTTTTTAAAAATGTCGGCATTCATTTTATCGAGCGTGAAAGCATCATTTTCAGCGGCTGAAACGGTTTTCATATTCTTATCAGTCTTAAAAGGAATTTTAAGTAATACGTTTCAATATTATAATAAAACGCGGATTTATCTCAAAATAAGAAAGCCCCGACATTAAAATCAGTCGAGGCATTCGGCAAAAATTCTGACTTATCAAAAAACTGTAGCCGGTCAACTAAATATTTTTGTAAGCTAGACGGCTTTTCTGCCCGTCACTAAACGAATTATCAAAACCACCAGAGCGACGACAAGAAGCAAGTGAATTAAACTGCCCGCCGTGCTGGTTACAAATCCCAATAACCAGAGAACTACCAGAATTACAATAATCGTCTCCAACATAAAATTATCTCCTTTTCAATTCAAATTTTTCAACGCATTTCCCGCCCGCAAAACCGGAGCGTTCATTCTGTTTGTCTGTGGTTGTGTTTTATCAATTTTCGTGCCTAAAAATTGAAAGGCGCAATTTGCTTGATTTAAGTGATAATCTACGAAAAATTTAAGATTTAAGAAACGCAAATTCAGTATTATTTTAATACAAATTTTCACTGGTTTTTCAATCAGCCCGGAATAGACCGGACGATTACAAATCGTGTGTATGATTTTAGAGTCGCAATGAAAATTTCCATACCGGAATCGAACGGACATTTATGAAAAACGACGGCTTGCAGCGGAGGCTTTTCCCGAAACACTTTGTGCCGAATTCTTAAATTTACTTTGTTTTGATACAATTAGAAAAAACCGATTCGCCGGAAACCAGACGCAATTGGTAAAATCATTTAGCAAAAATATGGCATATAGGGCGCTTGTAATTGATGACGATGTGGCGACTCTCGAGCTGATGAAGTTTCAGTTGAATTCCGAAGGATTCGACGTAACGACGGCGGAGCGCGGCGAAACGGCATTAAAATTAGTTGGCGAAAGTGAATTCGATATCATTTTAACCGACCTCGATCTGCCCGATATCAACGGGATGGAAATGGTTCGGCGTTCAAAGGCGATTTCACCGGAAACCGAGATTATAATGGTGACCGGACACGATTCAAACGAAAATGCGATTGAAGCGATTAAAGTCGGCGCGTTCGATTTTCAAAGAAAACCGATTGAGTTTGAAGAGCTTCTGCTGAAAATCGAAAAGGCGGTCGAGCGCAAAATAAATCTCGCCGAGCTTAAAGAATTGCGCGGCAAACTTTCTTCGCGCACGTCGTATGAAGGCGTAATCGGCGGCAGTCGTTCGATGCAGGACGTTTACGAAATCATCGAATCGGTCGCCGAATCCGACGCGAACATTTTGATTCTGGGCGAATCGGGAACCGGCAAAGAAGTGATTGCCAACGCGATTCATTACAAAAGTCACCGCTCGAAAAAGCCTTTCGTTAAATTAAATTGCTCGGCTCTGCCGAAGGATTTAATCGAGTCGGAGCTTTTCGGACACCGCAAAGGCTCGTTCACCGGCGCGACCAGCGACAAGGAAGGCTTTCTCTCGCGCGCGAACGGCGGCAGTCTTCTGCTCGACGAAATCGGCGAAATGCCGATGAGTTTGCAGCCGAAGTTATTGCGCGTTTTGCAGGAAAGAATTTATTACCGGGTCGGCGACGACAAACCGCAGACGGTTGATTTTCGCTTGATTTCTTCGACGAACCGCAGTCCTTTCGAGGCGATTCAGGACGGCAATCTGCGCGAAGATTTATATTATCGAATTAATACCATCGAAATAAAAATCCCGCCGCTGCGCGAGCGTATGGAAGACGTGCCGATGCTCGCCGAGCATTTTCTGGAAATTTACGCGGACAAATACAAACGTCTCGACAGCGAATTTTCCGAGCGCGCTTATGAACAGATGCTTAATTACAACTGGCGCGGAAACGTCCGCGAATTGCAGCACGTCATCGAACGGGCGATTTTGTTAAGCAAAGGCGGAAAAATTACTGAATTGAATATTCCGAAAAATCTCGATAATAGAATTTCTCTGGAGAGCATTAACAGAAGCGCGAGCCGCGAAACGTCGCCGTCGTCCGGCATAAACGTCACGGGCGGCAACGGTTTAATCAATATAGACAATTTGACGACCGACGAATTGTTTACGGAAATCGGAAAATTTATCGTCGAAAAACTGCCCGAACCGAATGACGGCGACGAACAGCGCGACGTTTTCAACTCGCTCGAAAGCGGCGTTGTCGTCGCCGCCTTAAAACGCACGAACGGCAACAAACAAGCGGCTGCCAATCTTCTCGGGCTTTACCGCCCGCGCCTTTACGGAATGATAAAAAGGCACAATATAGAATAACTCAAAACTCAAAACCAAAACTAAAACAGCGAGCGTGGATAAACATCCGTTTCGCACCGCTTTTCTTTATTATGCAAATCAATTGTCGAAAGCAATGCGGGATTGCAGATTAGATCAAGAAGCAACCCTTCGGGCATTGAGCGCGAAATCGCGAACCGTCCGTTCGATTAAACTCCGCCTGAAAAATAATAAAGCGCATTATTTTGCACCGAAGGGATGCTCAATGCGGGCAGAGATGCCTCTCGCTCCAGTCGCCACTTCAGTCGGCTGCCGCATTTTTAAAATAATGATTCGCTTGTTGTTAATCTTACTTGTTGACGGCAGGGGCGGAAACGTTTATATCAATTTTTTCCTTTTTCGTTCCGCCTAAAAATCCGCTGTAATATAATGCTCCGGCAATAATCGCCACAATTAGTAAAGTTGTAATTGCCCAAATCAAATTATTGCCCGTACTATTGTCATCAGCCATTTTTTCAAATCTCCTAAATGCAAAATACAAGGTGGTCTCGCTGGCGCGTCGTTGCAAAACAAATGCCAGATGTCGAAAACGCGCGGAATTGTTGCAAATTGTTATTTGTATTGATGTTCTTACCAAAGAAAAACCGATTCGACTTTTAAGAGAAACCCGTCGAAAAGATTAAATGCAATAAAGCAAGACGTTTATAAAAAATAATATCATACGAAAACCGAACGATTATGCGGCATTTTCTAAATTCCAGATAAAAATCTCCGGAATAACTCAAAATTCCCGCCGGAAATACGGCAGGCGATAAAACGGCACATAGTTTGCTCTGAGATCGAATTTATAAGGTAACAGTCGGCTTTCCCCAAAAGCTCTCTGAATTAAAGACGAACGGGTAAATTGTGTCGAAATCACTTACCAATTTTGGGAGAAACGATAAAACAGCCGGATTTCCGTTTACGGTGCTGGCAGTTTCTATTTTTCTGACAATCGGTATCACATATAGTTTTTACCAGAGCGCGAAAAATAAGGACGCGCTCCGATTCAACAGTGAAGTTAAACGCATACATCTGGCAATCGAAAATAAGATAAATTTATATGTCGCCCTGCTCAAAGGCGGACGCGGATTTTTTGAGTCTGATAATGAAATTACTCGCGCTGATTTCGCCGAATTCGTTAAAAGCCTCGAGTTACAGGAAAATTATGCGGGTGCGCAGGGCATTGGTTATGCGAAAGTCGTCAAATCTGCCGAAAGCGAAGCGTTGATAAAAAAAATGCGCGACGAAGGTTATTCTAATTTTGATTTTCCGTCTGCCGGCGGTAAAAATTCTTTTGACATCGTCGCTTATTTTGAACCGATGACTGAGCGCAATCAAAAAGAAATTGGTTTAGATTTGGACAGTGAGCCGCGCCGGCACGAAGCTCTGGAAAAAGCGCGCGATTCGGGCGAGGCGGCGAGCAGCGCGAAAATAAATTTATCGCAGGATGCGACCGACGGCGACAACGCCGGATTTCTAATCGTTTTGCCAATTTACAAAAACAGAAAACTACCGGCGACGCTCGAAGAAAGAGAGAAAAACATCGTCGGTTATATTTACAGTCCGTTTCGGGCGAGCGATTTTTTGACGGAAATTCACACCGACAAATTCGCCTCCGACATCGCTCTGAAAATTTTCGACGAACAGGCAAGCGCGGAAAATTTGCTGGCGCAAACCGGCGGAGCGGAAAACTCTTCGGTCGCGGACGGTATGAATGAAAATTACACGGCGCAGAACGATTTGAGCGTCGCCGGCAGAAAATGGATTATTCGTTACGATTCGATGCCCGCGTTCATCGCACAATCCAGTTTGGGCTGGACACCGTTTATTTTTCTCGCCGGTATCCTGGGCAGTTTTCTGCTTTTCGGAATGACTTATTGGGAAACTTCGGCGCGCATCAAACTGCAAAAAATCGCCGCCGAATTGTCCGAATCGGAAAAGCAAAAACAAAGTTTATTGGAAAATGAGCAGATGGCGCGTCTTTCGGCGGAACAGGCGAACAATACGAAGGATGAATTTATCTCCGTCGTTTCGCACGAGCTTCGCACGCCGCTTAATTCGATTGCCGGTTGGATTAGAATTCTGAAAACCGACGATCTGGCTGACAATACAAAAAAGCTCGCGCTCGAAAAAATCGAAAAAAATCTGCGCTCGCAAACAAATTTGGTCGAACAGCTGCTTGATTATTCGCAAATCGTCGCCGGAACATTCTCGCTCGAAGGAAAAGACGTTAATTTCTCCGAGGTTTTTGAAAACGTTTTTTCCGAGATAGAGTTTGCCGCGCGCGAAAAAAGCATCGAATTTCTCAAAAGCAATTTTTTGAACGGTCATCTTGTTCTCGGTGACGGAGACAAAATCAAGCTCGCCATTCATCATATTTTGATAAACGCCGTCAAATTTACGCAGTCGGGCGGAAAAATTGAAACGAGCGTTTTAGAGCGCGACGGAGCGATAAACTTGATGGTCAAAGACAACGGCATCGGCATCAGTCCTGAATTTCTGCCGCGCGTTTTTGAACGATTCACGCAGGCGGACAGCTCGACGACGCGCAGTTCAGGAGGATTGGGACTCGGCTTGACGATTTCAAATCACATCATTCGTTTGCACCGCGGAACGATTGAGGCTCTGAGCGAAGGCGTGGGAAAAGGCTCGAAATTTACGATAAAAGTTCCCGTCAAGCACTAAATTTATTTTGCGCTCGACTGCCGGGTCGCTCGACACGCTCCGAAGATGCGCGGCTTGAGAGATTAATCACGTATTTTTATTTGCAAACATCAATATCTTGGTCTTAGATGAATTCTCGAAACGACGAAATATCCCACACGATTTCGTATCGGAACATTGCGAATCGTCTTGAAGTAACCTCAAAAAAATAATAACGGATAAATTTAACGCGAGTGTAAGTAGTTGCGGAAGTTTGTGTTAAAACATTTTTGTGGTTTCTGGCATAACGCTTGCACACTTTCGAGCGCGTAAATGCTTATCATTTTTTACTCTCCCGATAAGTTCAATAAAATTTTTGGAGAATTATTATGAAAAAAATTATATTTAGTTTTTTCTCTTTATTGCTGTTTCTGGGAACAATTTTACCTTTTAATATTGTTAACGCCCAGACGCGTCCGTATCGCGTCACCGACCGTCAGGTTCTAACTATTCTGACGCGCATCGAAACAAACACGGACATTTATAAACAACAAGCCGCCAATGGACAGCGGCGCGGCGGTTCGGTTAATCGTAATCAGGACACGTTTAACAATTACATCGCTGATTTTGAAACGGCAGTCAACAATCTGAATCAAAATTTCGACGCGCGGCGTTCGACTTCCGCCGATGTCGAAGGCGTTCTGAATCGTGCCAACGATCTAAATCAGTTTATGCAAACCGCCAATTTCAACCAGACGACGCAGCGCACCTGGACGACGATTCGCACCGACTTGGGAACGCTGGCAACTTATTACAATGTCACTTGGAACTGGAACGGCGGCGGAAATCAGAACGCAAATACTTATCCGAATAACGGCGCGAATAATAGCGGCGGAACGCAGCCGTATCGCGTTACGGACAACAATGTCAGAATGCTTTTAGCGCGGCTCGAAACGCGCACCGACGCATACAAAAACGAAGTCAACACCGCGCTCGACCGGAGCGTTTTAAACAATACGCGCAGCGAAAACCAAATCTTGAATTACATCAGCGATTTTGAAAACGCGACCGATTCGTTGAAGCAAAACTTCGACGCGCGGCGTTCGGCAAATAAAGATGTCGAAGACGTTTTAAACCGCGCTTATTACATTGACGGTTTTATGCGCGATTATCGGCTGACCGCCAACGCCGAAAGCCAGTGGCGTTTAATCCGCGCCGATTTGGACACGCTTTCCAATTATTACAACGTCAGTTGGAATTGGAACCGGCAAAATCCGGCGAACGGAAATTTCGACACCAAATTAACCGGAACATACCGTTTAAATGCCGACCAGAGCGATAATGTCTCGGACATCGTTGACCGCTCGGTTTCGAGTTACGGAGCGAACCAGCAGGATCGAATCAAAAGAAATCTGGAAAGACGGCTGACTTCGCCCGACACGCTGGCAATTCAAAAAAGCGGCAAACAGGTGACGATTTCTTCGAGCAATTCGCCGCAGGTTTCATTCGATGCCGACGGCGTGGCGCGCACCGAGACGAACAACAACGGACGCACAACGAAAATTACAGCGACGACCGGTTACGACAATATCGCTCTGAGTTATGAAGGCGACCGGACAAACGATTTTTACGTTAATTTTAATCAATTGGGCAACGGGCAATTAAGAGTCGTGCGGCGCGTCTATCTGGAAAATAAAAACGACACGATCACCGTGGCGAGCGTTTACGACAAAATCAGTGAAACGGCGGATTTGTCGGTTAACGGCAATCAAAATACGGGTTCGACAAATACGAACATCAATGATTTTATCATCGCCAATAACACGCCGATGACAGCGGTTTTGCGAACGCCGATTTCGACGAAAGTCAGTCAGAACGGCGACCGTTTTCAGATGGAAGTCAAATCGCCTTCGCAATACGACGGCGCGATTATCGAAGGACGCGTCGCTTCGACCGAGCGTTCGGGCAGAGTTTCGGGCAGAGCGAACGTCTCGCTCGAATTCGACACGATTCGACTTCGCAACGGTCAAACATACCGTTTCGCCGGCGTGGTCAATGAAGTAAAATTACCGAGCGGCGAAAAAGTTACGGTCAATAATGAAGGAACGGTGCGCGACAATAATCAAACGACGAAAACCGCAACCAGAGCCGGAATCGGCGCGGCGATTGGCGCGATTATCGGCGCGGTCGCCGGCGGCGGTTCGGGCGCGGCAATCGGCGCGGGTGTCGGCGCGGGCGCGGGCGCGGGTTCGGTAATTTTGCAGGGACGCGACGACGTGGAACTCGGCGAAGGAAGCGAATTTTCGATTACCGCTTCAGGTCCGAACAATGTTAATCGTTAAAACAGGTTCATTTAATCATCAGAGAAAAGGCGGACTTCTGTCCGCCTTTTCTCTGATACGATACAATAAAGCTGTTTTATTATGATACACGAAAATCAAAATCAATCGTTGAACCGTCGCCGGAATCCTTTATAAACGGCTAAAAGCGTTGGCACGAATATTGATGAGGTCTGAAGCAGCACGTTTGAAACTTCGTTTTAATGACGCGAAGGCTTGCTCGACAGACAATACGGGAAAAATTTAATGGGCAGAGGAAAGCAATCAAGCGGTATTTTCAATAAAACGTATTAAAATTTGGAGCAGTTTTTTAGTATGTTTGCTTTCTGATTTATAGAAAATTGACGAAAAAGCTCCAAAGATTTTCGAGGTTCAAAATGAACGACCCGCAAAAGCAAAATCAAGAAGACGTGCCGAACGTCAAACGAGAAGGTTGGAACGCGGACGAGCTAAACGCCGAATCAGCCAACAAACCGGCTGATGATATGGTCAGGGAAATTCTGCGCGGCGACGAAAGCAAAGGCGACATTGACAGCCGCGATATCGTCGGCGGTGTTGATTCAAACGATACGCCGCAGGGACGCGAGGAAGCGAAAAATAACGAAACGAGGAGCGAATCGTAAACACTGGTGCTTATATGGTTTTACTCCTGGCGATTAACGGACTTCTGCGAATTTTCGCGCATCGCAAAATGGCAATTTAAGTTTCTGTTACATTTGAATCGAGCGAGGAAAAATTATGACGGCTTCGGTCAGACAAAATATTAACGGCGGAAAAATCGCCTTCGATGTTATCGAGAATCGCTCTGGCTGACAAAGCGGCGGCGCGTGAATGTATAGACGTTTACGGTGAAATGATTTGGGCGATGGCGAAGAATTTTACCGAATCGGAAAACGATGCCGAAAAAGCCGCGCAGGAAATTTTCGCGGACATCTGGAAAAACGCCGAAATCGCCGAATTAAATTTAACCGACGAAAAAATATGGGTCGCTTTAATTGCCCATCGCTACCTGAATAAATATTCGAAGCGACATTAATTCAAATCAAAAATAATTTTTTAATATTAAGCGAGCGGTTTTTGCGTGCGCGCAGTTTGATGCTAAAAATCTATTTCGGTCGAAGACCGCTTATTTAACCAGAAGCCATCTCAAAAATCGTGAATTTTACATTTTGCATTCTTCATTCTCATTTTTTATCCGGTAAAAATGCCGAATGTAGAATGTAGAATTTAAGACGAATCAGTATTTTTGAGATGGCTTCTAAAAGCTTCTATAATTTTCGACATAGATTCTAAAAAGGCTCGGTTCTAATAAAACCAAGCCTTTTTCAATTTAAGCGCAGCCTTGATGACCGCAGTCACAGCGGAGTTCGGTTAAATCCTGTGCGACCGCTTCCTGACAATGTTCGCTGCAATAATCAGAGTTCGTTCCCTTCGCGCAGACACATAATTCGTGCGCGCATTTGTTATTATCTGCCATAGTTTTTAATACTCCCTAGCTTGAAATAGTTGCCGAAGCAACATACAGATTATAAGTAAACCGCGTTTTTTCTACAATGAACAATCGTCGAAAATGACTGAAAATAAAAAGGCTTCGTTCTCAATCGAAAACGAAGCCTTTGCGAATTCGCGCGAATTTAGATTGCTTTTACGGAACGAGAGCGTTCGGGGCGGGAATATCGTTCGCCGCGCCGAACGTGATTCCCGTAAAACCGTTGGTTGACTGTTGAAGATACCACGTTCCGTTTCGATAAACGGCGAGATCGGTTTTACCGTCGCCGTCGAAATCGGCGGGCGCGGGTAAATCGCTCGAAACGCCGAATTGCGTACCGGTAAATCCGAGTTGGCTGCGCTGTATATACCACGCGCCCGCGGACGGACGAAAAACGGCGACATCGGCTTTGCCGTCGCCGTCGTAATCGGCAGGTGCCGGTTTGTCGTCGCTCGCGCCGAATTGCAGTCCCGTAAAACCGTTGGTTGATTGCTGTATATACCAAAAACCGCCGTTCGGACGAAACACGGCGACATCCGTCTTGCCGTCGCCGTCAAAATCCGCCGCCACCGGTTTATCGCCCGCCGCGCCGAATTGCACGCCGCTCGTTTGATTGGTCGTTAAATCGAACATATACCAGGTGCCGTTCGACGGACGAAAGACGGCGAGTTCGGCTTTGCCGTCGCCGTTAAAATCCGCCGGGTCGGGAATGTCGCCTGCTGTGCCGAACTGAACGCCGGCAAATCCGGCGGTGCTTCTTTGCAGATACCAGGTTCCGCCGCGATAGACGGCGAGGTCGGTTTTGCCGTCGCCGTCAAAATCCGCCGGAACGATTTTATCGCCCGCCGCGCCGAATTGCGCTCCGGTGAAACCGTCGGTTGATTGTTGAATATACCAGGTGCCGTTCGAGGGTCGGAAGACGGAAAGGTCGGATTTGCCGTCGCCGTCAAAATCATACGCGGCGCGTTTGGCGACGAGCGCGTTCAGAGCCGAGTCAATTTTGATGCGCGGTTTGGACACGCTGTTGCGCGTATCGTTGATCGGTTTTCCGGTCGAAGCCAGTGCGTTGAGAATCTGGGTCACGCTCGCGTCCGGCTTGCGCTGTTTGAGAATGGCGAATGCCCCGGCGACGTGCGGCGCAGCCATCGAGGTTCCCGAATAATTTTGAAAAGTGGTGTTTGAAGTTCCGTTGGCGACCGAAGACAAAATCCATTGTCCGGGAGCAAGCAAATTTAGAAACGTCGCGCTGTTGGAAAAACCGGAAACCTGATCTACCGTCGCGCCCGAACTGCCATCGCCGACCGAGCCGACGCTGATCGCGCTCGAAATGCAAGCCGGCGCGCCCAACGCGCTCGTATAACCGCTGTTGCCCGACGAAACGACGGTTGCCACACCGACCGAGCGCAGATTGTCAATCGCCGCCTTCCGCGCCGCTTGCTGCGTGTCGCAAAAATTCGCATATTGTCCGCTGCCCAGGCTCATATTGACCGAGGCGATGTTCATTGTCGAGCTTAATGCTTTAACTCGTTCGAGTCCTTTAATTTGGTCGGAAACGTATGAAAGAGCGCACGGAACCGGCGTAGTGCCGCAGCTGGTCGCGTTGTCTATGCGCGAAAAAATTTGGATGGCGATAATGTTGGCATCGCGCGCCACGCCGCTGAACGAGCTTCCTTTGCCCGCGACGATTCCGGCGACGTGCGTGCCGTGCGGACAGCCGCTGATCGTCGTATCGCAGTTCAAACCCGAATCAACGGCTGTTGAATCGGTTACGCCGCCGGGACAGACGCTGGTCGCATTCGAATCAACGAAATTTGACGAATAACACGCTTCGGAAACGACCTTGCCGGTCAGAAAAGTATGGTTTTTATTTACGCCGCTGTCTAAAACGGCGACGGTTTGCCCGCTGCCCGAAAATCCGCTCGCCCACGCCGTCGTCGCGCCGACCAGCGGCGTGCTTTCAGCCAGATTCAAAGGGTCGAGCGCGTCTTCTTCGATGCTCGCAATCTGCGGATCGTCTTTCATCTGTTCGAGCGTCGCCGCGTCGGTTTCAAAGGCGACGAACGGAATAAACTCGAATTTCGTGACCGTTCCCACGCGCATCGAAGCGAAACGATTGAGAAAAGTTTCCTGCGATTCTTTAATGTTCAAACGCTGTTCGCCGATTTGCGACCGCTGCAAGTTGCCTTCGGGGTTAAAATTCGTATTCAATCCGACGATGACGCGCACCGCGCCGCTTTGCCGCGCCGAAGTCTCGATTAATTTGGCAAACGATCCTTCCTTAAACGATTCGGCGGGCGTTGGAATTTTTTGCGCTTTGGAAGTCGTCCAAAAATAATTTCCGATCACGGCGCATAACAAAAGCGCGATTGAGACTGTCGATATTTTTTTCATAAACTTTTCTCGGATATGCGAAACGGATTTTCTATATTTGCAAATGAAATGTTTTCGATGGACGGCGAATCTTTTAAATATAAATAACGAATCGCCTTTTAATTTTGTAATTGTAAAATGAAATTCTTTTTGAAAAATGCTTGAATTCGTTCAGGTTAGCAAGCGATTTTGCCGGTAAACAGAATTCTAGTTAAAATAAACGGATTCGACAAGAGAAATCAATCGAATTTCCGTTGCCAAATAAAAAAACATTCGTTCAAATTAAGGGATTCGGTTCGTTTTGATGCGAAAAAGAGCCGTCCGGTTTCAACTTTTTTTAGAATTCTAGAAGTTTTTTGCTCGCAAATCTTATGAATATACTTTCCGGACAAACATTTCGGCGGCTCGATTCGATTGATTTTCTGCGCGGTCTGGTGATGTTGATAATGCTGCTCGACCACACGCGCGAATACGTCCACGCCGACGCTTTTCGATTTTCGCCGACCGATTTGTCGAAAACGAACGTCACGCTTTTTCTGACGCGCTGGATTACGCACCTCTGCGCGCCGACGTTTGTTTTTCTCGCCGGAACAAGCATTTATCTACAGATGGCGCGCGGAAAAAGCCGCGCCGAATTATCGAAATTTTTGCTGACGCGCGGGCTTTGGCTGATTTTTCTGGAATTTACCGTCGTGCGGTTCGCAATGATTTTTAATCTCGATTACGGCTTTCTCGGTTACGCGGAAGTTATATGGGTTTTCGGCGTTTCGATGATCGTTCTCGCCGGATTGATATTTCTGCCCGTTCGCGCCGTCGCCATCACCGGCATCTCGTTGATTGCGCTGCATAATTTGCTGGACGCGATAAAAGTTCCGCCCGCCGTCGCCTTTGCCGGAACGCCCGCGCCCGATTTCTGGCAAAAGCTATGGCTGTTTCTGCACCAGCCCGGCGTTGTGCCGCTGTTCGGCGACACGAAATTATTTGTCGCGTATCCTTTGATTCCGTGGATCGGCGTGATGGCGGCGGGCTTCGCGCTCGGCACGATTTATCAATGGGAGGCGGCGCGACGGCGTAAAATTTTAATCAAACTCGGCGCGGCGTTGACGATTCTTTTCGTTTCGGCAAGTGCGGTCATCACCTATTTTTACACAACCCAAACCGATGCCGTTTTCGTTTTTCTGGATTTTCTGAATGCGACCAAATATCCGCCGTCGCTGTTGTTTTTGTTGATGACGCTCGGACCGGCGATGCTGATTCTGGCTTTGATTGACGGCGTTCGCGCCGATAATTTCGTCAGCCGAATTTTTATCACATTCGGGCGCGTTCCGCTCTTTTATTTCATTCTGCAAATGTTCGCCGCACATTCGTTCGGCGTTGTTTTGAATTATGCGGCGGGCAAACCGGTTGATTATTTCTTCAAAAATTTCCCCGATTCGGCGACCGCGCCGCCCGAAGCCGGTTTTCCGTTGTGGGTCGTTTACGCCGCGTGGCTCGCCGGACTCGTTTTGCTTTATCCGCTGTGCCTCTGGTATGGCAAAATCAAACAAAACCGGCGCGGTTTTCCGTTTAATTATTTGTAATTTCAGAGCAGATTTTGATTTAACCGTGTCCGGCAAAAATTAGAGAATTCGAAAAACTATGGGCGGCTATGCATCTATGTGTTTAAGAAAAAACTTGAAACACATAGATACATAGCCGCCATAGAATAATCTCATTGCATCACCTTCCTGCATTTGCCCCAGTGTCTGTTTGGGCGAATTATTCACCGAAATAAAAAGGTTTCGCTATATTTGCAGCGAAACCTTTTTGACTAAAAATCGGCGACTAAATTATTGAATAAACGCGCCCGGAGCCGGTTTGTCGGACGCTAAACCGAACTGATAACCGGTAAATCCCTGCGCCGAACGATTCAGATACCAAACACCGCTGCGATAAATCGCCTGGTCGGCTTTGCCGTCGCCGTCATAATCGGCGGGAACGGGAACGTCGCCGTCCGCGCCGAATTGAACGCCTGTGAATCCGCCCGTTGACGGCAGCAGATACCAGGTGCCGTTTGACGGACGAAAGACGGCAATGTCAGTTTTGCCGTCGCCGTCAAAATCCGCCGGAGCCGGTATATCATTCGCGTCGCCGAATTGCAAATTTGCATAGCCGAGCGTCGAACGGTTCAGATACCAAACGCCGCCGCGATAAACCGCTTCATCGGCTTTGCCGTCGCCGTCAAAATCCGCCGCCACCGGTTTATCGCCCGCCGCGCCGAATTGCACGCCGTTCGCCTGTCCGTTGTCGAGATTATAAAAATACCAAAAGCCGGTCGAAGGTCTGAAAACGCCGAGTTCGGCTTTGTTGTCGCCGTTAAAGTCAACGGGCGCGGGAATATCGTCCGCCGTGCCGAACTGAACCGCGGCAAATCCGAAGGCAGAACGTTGCACATACCAAACGCCGCCGCGATAAACGGCGAGGTCGGTTTTGCCGTCGCCGTCGAAATCCGCCGGCACGATTTTATCGCCCGTCGCGCCGAACTGCGCGCCGGTGAAGCCGTCGGTTGATTGTTGAATATACCAGGTGCCGTTCGAGGGTCGGAAGACGGAGAGGTCGGATTTGCCGTCGCCGTCAAAATCAAAGGCGGCGCGTTTGGCGATAAAGACGAGCGCGGCATCAATTTTAATGCGCGGTTTGACCAGTCCGTTGCGCGAATCGGTAATCGGCTGTCCGGTGTAAATTAGAGCGTTGAGCATTTGACCGACCGAAGCGTTCGGATTGCGCTGGCGCAGAATGGCGAACGCGCCCGCGACGTGCGGCGCAGCCATCGAAGTTCCCGAATAATTTTGAAACTGATTGTCGGGAATCGAAGAATAAATCCAGCGTCCGGGCGCGAGCAGATGCAAAAGCGGCGAACTGTCGGAAAAATTTGAAACCGCGTTTAAGTTGGTGTTGAGGCTGCCGTCGTCGGTCGAGCCAACGCTGACGGCGGTCGAAATGCAGGCGGGCGCGGTCAGGGCGTTGGTGTAAGAATAATTGCCGGCGCAAATAATCGTCGCAATGCCGACCGAGCGCAGATTATCAATCGCCGCCTTGGTCGCCGCGTGCTGCGTGTCACAACTGGAAACGTATTGCTCGCCGGTTTGCAGGCTCAGATTAACGGCGGCGATATTGTTCATCGTGTTGGAGAGCGTGCGGACGCGCTCCAGACCCTTAATTAAATCCGAAGTCCAATAGCGTCCGCACGGCGCGGTGCCGCCGCACGAAGCGGTCGAATCAAAGCGCGAAAACATTTGAATGGCGATTAAATTTGCGTCTTTGGCAACGCCGCTGAATGCCGTGCCTTTGCCCGCCGCGATGCCCGCGACGTTCGTGCCGTGCGCGCAGCCTTCGACCGTCGTCGGACAATGAAGTCCTGAATCGGAAGCGGTTGATGCGGTTACGCCGCCCGGACAGACGCTTGTGCTGGAAGAGGTATTTGACGAATAACACGCTTCGGAAATGACTTTGCCGGCTAAGAATGTATGATTTTTATCAACGCCGCTGTCGAGAACGGCGACGATTTGCCCGCTGCCCGAAAATCCGCTCGCCCAGGCGGTCGTCGCGCCGACAATCGGCGTGCTTTCGGCGAGCGAGGCATCGCCCACGCGGTCTTCTTCGACGTTTGAAATCAGCGCGTCGTCGCGCATCCGCGTTAAAGTTTCCGCGTCGGTTTCAAAAGCGACGTATGGAATATATTCAAATTGTTTCACGTCCGTGATTCGCGCCGTGTGAAATCGGTCGAGAAAATTGTTTTGAACCTGATTGATGTTTTCGCGCTGCGCCGTCTGCGACAGTTTCGACAAATTGCCTTCCGGCTGAAAGTTTGCGTTTAAGCCGACAATCACCCGCGTCGCGCCGTTTTGCCGGGCGGAAGTAATAAGTTGGTCGAACGTCTCGTTTTTCAAGGTTTCAGCCGGCGCAACCGGCGCGGAAATTTTCTGCGCTTTGGCGGGCGACCAAAATTGATTGACGAACGCGCCGCAAACGACCGCGGCGGCAAAAATCAATAAAAATTTTTTCATAAATTTAGTAGGCGAAAAGTTCGCGCCGTCTGATTTGGCGCAAATTTTTCCGAATTTGAAATATATCAGCGCACAAAAGCGTTCGGAATCGGTTTATCGTCCACCGCGCCGAATTGAACGCCCGTAAATCCGGCGGTCGAACGATTCAGATACCAAACGCCGTCACGGAAAACCGCGACATCGATTTTACCGTCGCCGTCGAAATCCGCCGGTGCCGGCAAATCGGTTGCTGCGCCGAATTGCACGCCTGTAAAACCGGCTTGACTGCGCTGTAAATACCAGGTGCCGTCTGACGGACGAAACACGGCGAGGTCGGCTTTGCCGTCACCGTCGTAATCTGCCGGAACTGGTAAATCGGTCGAAATGCCGAACGACGCGCCGACGAATCCGCTTTGCGAGCCGTTGATATACCAGTTTCCCACGCGATAAACCGCAATATCCGTTTTACCGTCGCCGTCAAAATCCGCCGGAACCGGTCGGTCGCCGTTTGCACCGAATTGAACGCCCGTAAATCCGTTAGTTGATTGAAGCAGATACCACGTTCCGTTCGACGGTCGAAAGACCGCGGTGTCGGCTTTTCCGTCACCGTCAAAGTCGGCGGGCGCAGGAACATCGTCGGCAAGTCCGAAAGAAACGCCCGTAAATCCGAGTTGACTTCTTTGCAGATACCAAACGCCGTCGCGGTAAACCCCGAGGTCGGTTTTGCCGTCGCCGTCGTAGTCGGCGGGAACAATTTTGTCGGTCGGAACGCCGAACTGCATTCCCGTAAAACCGGCGGTTGATTGTTGAACAAACCAGCTTCCGCTCGACGGGCGAAACACGGAAACATCGGCTTTGCCGTCGCCGTCAAAATCGAATTTCGCGCGAATTGACGCTTGCACGATAACATTCCAGGTGCGCGCCGCCGTCAAAAGCTGTTGCGGATCGTTTCGCACAAATGCGGTCGGGTCGGCGATATTGACTCTGACCGTATGACTGCCCGGCGCGAGCGTCGCGGCATTTAAAGTAAAATTCGCGCCGCTCGCCTGCGCTTGATTGTCAACCGACCAGCTAATCGTCAAATTATGCGTGAAGGGAAGCGGCGTAGTGACGGAAAAAGTCTGCGTCTGATTTGTCGCCAACGTGATATTTCCCGCCGTCGGCGAACTCGCGTCAATCGGCGAAACGAAATTGTAAATTCGCTTGACGTGCTGTTCGGTGTTGATTTGCTCGAACGGCACGCCGAGAACGTTCATCTTGCTTTGATAGGTCGGGCGATATAATCCCGTGTCGCAATATTTTGCCCCGACATATAAACCGGGCGTGGCGGCGGTCGTGGTCGTCGTCGGAATCGGCGTAGCGGCGTTAATCCAGTAGTTCCATTTAATCGTTTCGCGCGTCGCCGCCCGCGTCGCGTTGACTTCCGACGGCTCGACGCTCGCGTTGCAGCTCGGACCGCCGCCCGCATATTCGTCAGCCAGCAAACCGAAACTGTGTCCGACTTCGTGCAGAATAATTTCGACCGCCGCGGGATGCGTCGAAGCGACCGCCACGCTGCCGCCCGAACCGCCGTATTCGGCATCGTTGACGAGAATCAAAATCACGTCGAAATACGAAGCCGGCAAAGTTCGGGCGATGACTTGATTAACCTTCGTCGTGTTGACGCAAATAAGACGCTGAATATTCGAACAGTTGTAAGCCGCGTCGAGCGCGGTGTCCACGAAAACCTGCGGCGTTCGATCCGAATGATCCGCGCCCGATTGATTACTGACGACATCTATGCGATGCACGTTATAATAACGCTGATATTCTTTATACGGCTCCTGCGCGAACACATTTTGAATAAATTGCTGAACGTCGGTTTGATATTTTGTCATTTCCGCCGCCGTGTAGCCGTCGCCGAGGATGGCGATATCCACGCGGTTCGACGGGCTGCCGTTGCTGATGATAGTTTGAAAATTTTCTGCGCGCGCCGCCGCACTGAAGGCAAATAAAAGCAGGAAAAACGCGGCGAAAATTTGTAGTTTGATATTCGACTTCATAACGCTTCTCCCATTTATTCGATTTGTCCGCGGTCGCTTAAATCCAAATTGCCGATTAACTCTAAATCGTATTTCTCGCCGTTCCACTTCGGCGAGTAAAAATACAGCTTTTCGATTTCCGGCGCGGCAGGGAAGTTGATTAACATTTCGGCGTTTCGTCGATAAACGGTTGCGCCGCTCAAAACACCTTTATCATCAGCTGTTTCAGCGTGAAAAACACGCGGATCGGGCTGCAAATCCCACCATAAAATACGCTTTTCAGCGTCGGTCGAAACGATTAAAATCTGCACCGTTGAAAGCTCGAATGCCCGTTGCCGCGCAAGCGGTTGATTGCTCGCCCGCATCGCGCCGCGCTTTAGCAAATTAGCGTCGGGGTTTTGTGAAGTAAATTCTTCGCCCGATAAGTTTTCTTCGGTCGCACTAAAAATCACGCGCAAGGTTTTCGACGCTTCGACGCGGTTTGGCAACAATCTCGGTTCGTCGAAATTAGTTTCCTTTTCGGCAAAAAGCCCTGAAAGCGTTTGCGAGATTGCGCTCGCCCGAAAAGCGTCCGGGTTTTCCACTTTCAAACGCGTGTCTTTATCGGCGGCGCGATTTTCCTGCGCGGCGACCGATACATCCGATTTATTTCCGCGCAGTCCGAAAAAGCCGACAATCGCCAACAGCGCGACAAAAAAGCCTGTAAACGCGGCACGTCGCAAATTTATGAAAGACATTATTAGATTCTCCTTGCGTGCGTCGTGAAACCTAAAGTTTCACAGTAAAAAGTAAGAGTTGAAAAGTAGACAATCGTTTCGCTTTGAAAATTTGAAAGAAACGGCAATGGATAGAATTAACAAAAGAATGATAGAAAAAATAGCCGAGCTTGTAAAGCAAAACCTCCACAATTTGCCAGATACGCTATTATGATTTTGCTATAATTATCATATTTGTAATCGAAAAAATAACTTGAAAATCGTCTTTTATAATTGCATTATCTGAAATGAGGAAAAACGATTTATGAAAAAGTTAAATTTCGGGACGCTTTTGATTTTGTTGGCGATAACTTTGTTGGGCTTTGGTTCGGGCTTCGCGCAGGCAACCGTTTCTTCTGACAAGAAGGCATTAATTCAGGAAGTTATGGAATTAACCAATACTCTCAATCTTGGTGTGAAAACAGAGTTCAATGAATCTGATTTCGAGGAAACCCTCTTAAAATTAATTTCCCAAGATAAAGAACTTAATGAAAATCAAAGATTGGAATTAAAACAATCCGCCTCTAAATCGAATGCCAGAATTACGAAATATTTACAGGATTTCAATGAAGACAAAAATAATTCCGAAGAGCTGTTCAAGGAACTGAATTTCCAGTTTTACGATAAAACATTCACCGAAACTGAGCTTAAAGAAATGGTTGTTTTTTATCACACCCCAACCGGACAGAAATCGGCAAAGTTTATGATGACTTATATCAACCAGTTATCGAAACAATACGGAGATATTTACGCTCAAGATTTAAGGCTTTTTTCATCGAAAAGGCTGATGAAGAAGTAAAACTTTTTAAGCAAAAAATGACAGAAATCAAAAACAAAAAACTTCCAGACGTAAAATTTTTGTAGATATTCATCTTTTGCAAAAAAGGCTTCGTCCTAAATTTAGACGAAGCCTTTTTGTTTTTTTTGGAAAATCCAAAATCCGAAATCTAAAATCCAAAATCGGACTACATTCCCATTCCCATACCGCCCATTCCGCCGTGCATTCCGCCGCCGGCAGCGTGGTCGTCTTTTTCGGGGATGTCGGCGATCATCGCTTCGGTGGTAAGCATTAAGCCCGCGATGGAAGCGGCGTTTTGAAGCGCGGTGCGCGTCACTTTTGCCGGATCAATGACTCCGGCAGCGACCAAATCTTCAAATTTTTCACTCGCCGCGTTGAAGCCATAGTTTTCGCTGTCTTCGTCGCGGACTTTGCCGACGATGACCGCGCCTTCCATTCCGGCATTCTGCGCGATTTGACGAAGCGGTTCTTCGAGCGCGCGTTTGACGATGGTGACACCGATTTGCTCGTCGTGGTCTTCCGCGTCGGTTTTGAAATCGTCGAGAACTTTGGAAGCGCGCACCAGTGCGACACCGCCGCCCGGGACGATTCCTTCTTCGACCGCCGCGCGGGTCGCATGCATCGCATCTTCGACGCGGGCTTTCTTCTCTTTCATTTCCGTTTCGGTCGCCGC
This sequence comes from uncultured Pyrinomonadaceae bacterium, assembly GCA_964237235.1. GTDB lineage: Bacteria > Acidobacteriota > Blastocatellia > Pyrinomonadales > Pyrinomonadaceae. Next base: position 72,360 of record CAXSGY010000011.1, on the reverse strand, counting down.
GCCGACTTTGATGATTGCTACGCCGCCGACTAATTTAGCCAGCCGTTCCTGCAATTTTTCGCGGTCGTAATCCGAAGACGTATCTTCGATTTGTTTGCGAATCGTATTGACGCGACCGACCACCGCCTGATCGTCGCCTTTGCCGTCAACGATGGTCGTGTTGTCTTTGTCAATCGTGATTTTCGAGGCTTGTCCCAAATCGTCAACGGTGACGGCTTCGAGTTTTACGCCCATATCTTCGGAAATAACTTGTCCGCCGGTCATCGTCGCAATGTCTTCGAGCATCGCTTTCCGACGGTCGCCGAAGCCTGGAGCTTTGACCGCTGCGACGTTCAGAGTTCCGCGCAATTTATTGACGACCAAAGTGGCGAGAGCTTCGCCTTCGATGTCTTCCGCGATAATCAAAAGCGGTTTGCCGAGCTTGGCAACCTGTTCGAGAATCGGCAGCAAATCCTTCATCGAAGAAACTTTTTTCTCGTTAATTAAAATATACGGATTGTCGAGAACGGCTTCCATTCTTTCCGGGTCGGTCACGAAATACGGCGACAGATAGCCTCTGTCAAACTGCATTCCTTCGACGACTTCCAAGGTCGTGTCCATCGTTTTCGATTCTTCGACGGTAATCACGCCGTCTTTGCCGACCTGATCCATCGCGTCGGCGATGCGCTTGCCGATTTCTTCGTCGCCGTTCGCCGAAATTTTGCCGACGTTGGCGATGTCGCCGCCCTGCACCGGTTTGGCGAGACGATGAATTTCTTCGACGACCGCCGCGACCGCTTTTTCAATGCCGCGTTTGAGAGCCATCGGATTCGCGCCGGCGGCAACCGTGCGAACGCCTTCTTTGAAAATCGCCTGCGCCAAAACCGTCGCAGTCGTTGTGCCGTCGCCGGCGACGTCCGAAGTTTTCGAAGCGACTTCGCGCACCATCTGCGCGCCCATATTTTCCAAAGTGTCCTGCAATTCGATTTCTTTGGCGACCGTCACGCCGTCTTTGGTGATCGTCGGCGAGCCGAATTTCTTGTCAATAACGACGTTGCGACCTTTCGGTCCTAAAGTAACTTTCACCGCATCGGCGAGTTGGTTGACACCGCGCAAAATCGCCGCGCGTGATTCTTCACCGTGAATAACTTGTTTAGCCATAATGTTTTTTTATTAACTCCTTTTGTTAAATTTGGAGTTTCAGGTTTCAGGTTTAAGGTTTCGGGTTTCGGGTTTTTCAACCTTGAACCTTGAACTTTGAACCTTGAACTTGAAACTTATTTAGCCGCTTCGCCAGCGCGTTCGATAATTCCTAAAATTTCGTCCTCGCGCATCATCAATAATTCTTCGCCGTCAATTTTGATTTCCGAGCCGCTGTATTTTCCGAACAGAACGCGGTCGCCCGCTTTGACATCCAAAGCCTGACGCGAGCCGTCTTCCTTAACTTTGCCCGCGCCGACGGCGATTACTTCGCCTTCCTGCGGTTTTTCTTTCGCCGTGTCGGGAATATAAAGTCCACCCGCGGTTTTGTCCGAGCTTTCGTCAACGCGCCGTATAATTACGCGGTCGTGCAATGGTTTGATTGTTGTTGCCATAATCGTTTATTCTCCTTTCGAGATTCTAAAATCGTTTATTTTATTATTAAAATTCAAACGAACAGAGATGAAATTGAAAATTCTGGCACTGTCCGTTAATGAGTGCTAGTATAGAAAACATAGTTTAACTTGTCAAGTCTGCAAAAGATGTTTCAAGAAATCTGATAATGCTATTGTCAAATATGTATGTTCATATCCGAAATAATTATTTATCCGATTAAATCGCTCGGCGGAATTTCGTTGAAAAGCTCTGTGGTCGAAGAGCGCGGTCTGCAATTTGACCGCCGATGGATGTTGGTTGATGAAACGAACAAGTTTCTGACGCAGCGCGAATTTCCGAAAATGGCGACGATTCGAGTTGAAATCGCCAAAGATGATTTGCGCGTTTCGCAAAATTCGAGCGAAAAGGTAATTCCGTTCGCGCCGGAAACGAACGAAACGGCGAGCGTGAAAGTTTGGAGCAGTCGCTGCCGGGCAAAAATTTACGACGACGCGACGAACGAATGGTTTTCCGACGTTTTGCAGACGAAATGTAAACTCGCGCTGATGCCCTTTGAAACGCGCCGCCGCGTGAGCTATTTTTACGCGGCGCACGAAGGCGATGTCGTCAGTTTCGCTGACGGTTATCCGGTTTTAATAATCGGCGAAAGCTCTTTAAACGACTTGAATAAAAGGCTCGCAACGCCCGTTCCGATGAACCGTTTTCGTCCGAATTTCGTCGTTTCCGGCACGGAGGCGTTTGCCGAAGACGATTGGAAATTGATCAGAATCGGCGACGCGGTTTTTCACGCCGTCAAGCCGTGCGGACGCTGCGTAATGACGACGATTGACCAGCAAAACGGCGAAAAACAAGGAGTCGAGCCTTTAAAGACTCTGGCGGGCTATCGAATTCCAAAGCGCAGCGTAAAAAGGAAAATTCTTTTCGGGCAAAATTTGATTGCCGAAACGGTTGGCGAAACGGTGAAGGTCGGCGACAAAATCGAGATTTTGGAAGCGTCCGACAAAAAAATTCTTTTTAAGTAGAATCTATCTCAAAAATAAAAAATGCGCGGTTCAGCGGCGCGCCTACTGCCCGCCGTTCGTAATAATGACGACGGAGCGGCGTGCTACTGCCCGCCGCTAAACCATCGAAATTTATTTTTGAGATGGATTCTAAACTGTTTTTGTTTGGGACAGTTAAGAGAAAACTTCGGAATAATTGTTGACTGACAACTGAAAGCAAATAAATTCGAGCATTCGTTTACCGGTATATTTCAACCGTGATCGCTCGAAAATAAATCTCGATTTAATCGAGAAAATTATTTTTTGGCGCGTCTGGCGAGCAGCCGTTTCGGTGTCGGCGGCGGCGTTTGATAAGTCGTAACTCGTTTAGAAAGCGTATTTCTATGAATACCGAGCGCGTTTGCCGTGTTCGAGAGATGTTCCGAGTAGCGTTTCAAGGCTTTTTGAATATAAAGTTTTTCAAATTCGGAAATCGCCTCGTTGAGCATTATCTGCCCGTCGAGCATCTCTTCGATCAAGATTTCCATACGAGTTCTGATCTGCATAATCAATTACGAATTACGAATTACGAATTACGAATTACGACGTGTTTTTAATTCGTAATTCGTAATTCGTAATTCGTAATTTTCAAATATTTTCTCCGGTCAAAATTCGATAAGCCTCTAAATACCTTTCGGTCGTCGCCGCGACGATTTCCGGCGGCAGAGCGGGCGCGGGCGGCTGCTTGTTCCAGTCGAGCGTTTCGAGATAATCGCGGACGAATTGTTTGTCGAACGAAGCCTGCGCTTTGCCCGGCGCGTAAGATTCAGCCGACCAGAATCTCGAAGAATCCGGCGTTAAAATTTCGTCAATCAGCAAAATACGTCCGTCTTTATCCGTTCCGAATTCAAATTTCGTATCGGCGATAATTATGCCGCGCGTCAAAGCATATTCGCTCGCCCGTCGGTAAATTTCCAGAGACAAAGATTTTAAAGTTTCGGCTGTTTCCTGCCCGACGATATTTGCAAATTCTCGTTCGGAAATATTTTCGTCGTGTCCGCTCGACGCTTTGGTCGCGGGCGTAAAAATCGAATGCGGCAGCTTATCGCCCTGTCTTAAATTTTCCGGCAATTGATGACCGCAAATCTCGCCGGTCGCCCGATAATCCTTCCAGCCCGAACCTTCCAGATAGCCGCGAACGACGCATTCGACCGGAAAAACAGTTGTTTTTTTGACTAAGCTTGAACGATTTCGAAACTCTTCGGTTTGTTTGACCGACTCGGGCATTCGTTCGAAATCGGCGGTGATTAAATGATTACCGGCACCCTCCTTCAAACGCTCGAACCAGAACGCCGCGAGCTGCGTTAAAATCGCGCCTTTATACGGAATTTGCGTCGGCATCACGCAATCAAAAGCGGAAATCCGGTCGGTGGCGACAAGCAGAAGCGTTTCATCGTCAACCTGATACACATCGCGCGCTTTGCCGCGGTGAATAAGCGGTAAATTCGTCGCATTCGTTTCCGAAACTGTTTTTACGGCAGACATATTTTTGTGTATTGGAAGATTTGAAACAATTTTGAATCAGCTAAACTTTATTATGAAAATCAGAAATCGTAAAGGTCAAAACCGCCAAAAATCGCAGTGGGAAAAATCTTTTGTCAAAAAATGTTAAAAATAATAAAATATGTTAAAAATCGAGTGACATTTGAAAAAAAAAGATGCATAATAACGAGTGCGATTCCTCAACGGTTCGTAAAACTCACTATTTGCTTAATCTTCAATCGCTTACAAAAAATTATAGATCAATAATGGCTATGTCAAAGAAAAATAAATTGTTTACCGGAAAAATCAAATTTATATCCGTATATTTCGCAGTTTTTCTACTCGTTTCTACAGCGGAGATTTTCGGGCAGGTCGTTCCCGTGCGTCCCGCGTCTGTGCCGCAGCCGAAGGAGGATTTCACCTGGTGGTATGCGACGCTCTTTATCTTGGTTCTCGGGCTGATCGGAATGGTTTTTTGGTGGATGAACAACAAAAAAACCAAAACCGCCGACGCTTCCGCCAAATCCAAGGAAACGAATAAATCCAGAGAAAACTCCAACGATGGCAACGATTTCGATGCGGACAAGGAACTCGAATGGCTTCGGAAAAATCAAAAAATAGTCGGTAAAAAAACGACTTCAAGACCGCCGGGAAAACGTCCTTCAAAATTGCAGCAAACCGCGAGTGTTCCCGAAACGGCAGAGGCGAAATTGGAAGAAGCCGGATTAAACCATAATTCAAATTCGAATACCGCTGCGAAGATTAGCGAAAAAGCCGCCGTAGATTTGCCGATTTTCTCGGTCAAACGGCTTGAACCCGCCCGACCTTTCGCCGAGTTGCCGATTTCAAACGACGAATCGTTGATGAACGCCATCGAGCAGATGCACGATGAATTCGAGGAAGACGAAGAAATACGCGATTTAACTTTGCGGGTTTTGGCGGCTTTCCGCACCAAAAACTCGGTCGAAGCTCTTTCGCAAGCCGCGCTTTACGATTTGTCTTCGAGTCTGCGCTCGAAGGCGGTCACGATTTTATCGGATTTCGATCACGAAGCGGTTTTTGAGACGATTTTGCTCGCCAACGCCGACCCGACCCGCGAAGTTCGCGCGGCGGCGGCGCGCGGTTTGTCGAAATTGACTTTAGACCGTGCCAACGCCTGGGCGCGAATCACGGAAGTCGGTGACGAAGGTCGGGTATTGCAGTCGGCGAAGGCGGCGGTCGAAAGCGGTTTTGTTGATATGTCATTTGACCGGCTCGTTCACCCGGAACGCAAATATGCCTATGAAGCGTTTGCGCTGATGGCGTTGCTGATTAAAGCGGGCGAAACCAAAAGGATTTTCGGCGCGCTCGAAAATAATAAAAACTTAAACGTCCGCAAGGCGATTCTGCATACGATTAAAATTACCAGAGATCAAAACGCCCTCAACGAGCTTTACCTAATGTTCGAACAAAATACTTTGCCGATTGAACTACAGGAAGAGGCTGATAAAACCATCGAAGAAGTGGGGTTTGTGACGGCTTAAACATTCAGCTTGAATTATGAAAAACGCCGCGAAGCCGAACGAAAGTTTCGCGGCGTTTTTGCGTTTCAGCAGCCATTCGGACGAGCATTTTTTCGTGGCGGGTTTTCAGATTTCGTGTTTTGTTCGAGGGCTTTTATTCGTCTTGGAATTTGTGAAAAATATAATTTTAATTTTTAGCGCGACGTGCTTTTTTGTTTGCGTTTTTTATCATAAAATTAAAGAATGCAATTTCGTCTCGTTTCTGAAAATCAGCCGAAGGGCGACCAGCCGGCGGCTATCGAACAAATCGTTTCCGAGTTAAATAATCACACCAAAGACCAGGTTTTATTGGGAATAACTGGATCGGGCAAAACTTTTTCCATAGCGCACGTCATCGAACAAACGCAGCGTCCCGCGCTCGTTCTGGCGCATAATAAGACGCTCGCGGCGCAACTTTATCAGGAATTCAAAACTTTTTTCCCCGAAAACGCGGTCGAATATTTCGTTTCTTATTACGACTATTACCAGCCCGAAGCGTATGTTCCCGCGTCGGATTTGTATATTGAAAAAGAAGCGACGATCAACGATGAAATTGACCGGCTTAGACAAGCGGCGACGCGCTCGCTTTTTGAGCGGCGCGATGTGATCGTCGTCGCTTCGGTTTCGTGCATTTACGGTCTCGGCGACCCGGACGCATATTACGGAATGATGGAATTCGTCACGTCCGGACAAACTCTGAAAAGGGAAGATTTTATTAAGCGATTAGTCGAATTGCAGTATGAACGCGGCGACATCGAATTCGAGCGCGGCAAGTTTCGCGTGCGCGGCGATGTCGTCGAGCTTTTCCCTTCGTATCAGGAAAACGCTTACCGTTTTGAATTCTGGGGCGACGAAGTGGACGCGATTTATACGATTGATCCTTTGCTCGGCGAAGTTCTGCAAAAACACGAATCGCGTCTGCCGATTTATCCGAAGACGCATTATATTATGTCGAAACCGACGGTCAAACGCGCCGTTGACACGATTAAAAAAGAACTTGTCTGGTGGGAAGAAGAACTAATCAAACAGGGAAAACTCGTCGAATCGCAGCGTTTGCATCAGCGCACGATGTATGATTTGGAGATGATTAAGGAAATGGGTTTTTGTCGCGGCATCGAAAATTATTCGCGCCATCTGACCGGCAAGCCGCCGGGCGCGCCGCCGCCCACCTTGCTTGATTATCTGCACAAAGACACGCTGATCGTGATAGATGAATCGCACCAGACGGTTTCGCAAATCGGCGCGATGTATAAAGGCGACCGTTCGCGCAAAAGCAATCTGGTCGAATACGGTTTTCGCCTGCCGTCGGCGATGGACAACCGACCGCTCAAATTTGAAGAATTTGAAGAGCGGCGCGGACAGACGATTTACGTTTCCGCCACGCCCGGCAATTTCGAGCTGGAAAAAACCGGCGGCGAAGTCGTCGAACAGGTTATACGCCCGACCGGTTTGCTCGACCCGCTTGTCGAAGTGCGCCCGGTGCGCGGGCAGATTGACGATTTGTTGAACGAAGTCAGAACACGCAGCGAACGCAACGAGAGAGTTCTGGTCACGACTTTGACGAAAAAAATGTCGGAGAGTTTGACCGAATATTTTCTGGAAGTCGGCGTAAAAGTGAATTATCTGCATTCGGACATCGAAACGCTCGAACGGATAAAGATCTTGCGCGATTTGCGGCGCGGCGAATTCGACGTTTTGGTCGGCATTAATCTTCTGCGCGAAGGGCTTGATTTGCCGGAAGTTTCGCTGGTGGCGATTTTGGACGCGGATAAAGAAGGTTTTTTGAGAAGCGAGCGCAGCTTGATTCAAACCATCGGTCGCGCCGCCCGCAACGCCGACGGCAAAGCGATTCTATACGCCGACAAAATCACCGATTCAATGCGAAAGGCGATTGACGAAACGGCGCGGCGCAGAATTTTGCAGGAAGAATACAACACCGAACACAACATCACGCCGACGACGATTATCAAATCCATTGACGCGACTTTGGTGACGGCGTATGAAGCCGATTATTTCAAAGTGCCGCTCAATCTCGATGCCTTTGAAGAATATTCGCCGAAACAATTAAAGGAAACCATTACGCAGATCGAAGCCGATATGCGGTTCGCCGCCCGTGAAATGAAATTTGAACGCGCTGCCGAACTGCGCGACAGGTTAAAATACTTGCGCGATAGGCAAATTGAGTTGAGTTAAACTTTTTTAACGCGGATTGGGCGAATTTGAGCGGATTTTTTAGGGCGATTGAAACGATTTTTTATAAAGTCGGATGGCTTAATATATGATTGAAGAAGAACTGACCGGCGAAATTATTAAACTGTTTTATAAAGTTTATAACGCGCTCGGCTACGGATTTTAGAGAAAATTTACCACAAGGCGTTGTTGTTAGAATAAAAAAAGCCGATTTGAAGGTTGAGACCAAAAAAGAGATAAATGTGTTTTATGAAAGAGAAATAATCGGCGAATTTGAAGCTGATTAAGTAGTGGAGAACAAAGAGATTATTGAAATAAAAGCGAAGGAAGCTTTTAGTTGAAGCACACGAAACACAGTTAATAAATTATTTGAGGGCGACCGACATTGAAATTGGTTTGTTGTTAAATTTCGGAAAACAGCCGCACTTTAAAAGAAGGTTTTTTTCTAATGAAAACAAACATCTATCTCCAAACGTGCAGAAAGATGTTTTGCTGAAAAACCTTCTAAAATCATCCGTCTAAATCCGCTCAATCCGCGTTCAAAAAATTATGATTATCAAAACCGAAGAACTGGAAAATTATTTAATTGACGCGAGCAATCTACAAGGCGGATTTTCCGAGAAACTTTTTATTCCCGAAACGAAGGAAGAAATCGCGGAAATTTTAAAGGAAGCGAACGCCCTAAAAATCCCCGTCACTGTTTCCGGTGCGCGCACGGGAACGGTCGGCGGCGCGATTCCGTTCGGCGGCTGGCTAGTCTCGCTCGAAAAATTTAATAAGATAATAGAGATTAACGAAGATTTCGCAACCGTCGAAAGCGGCGTTTTGTTGACCGATTTGCAAAAGGCGGTTGAAGCCCGGAAACTTTTTTATCCACCCGATCCGACCGAATGGAGCTGTCAGATCGGCGGCACGGTGGCGACGAACGCGAGCGGCGCGCGCAGCTTTAAATATGGCGCGACGCGGCGTTACGTGCGGCGTTTGGAAATAGTTTTGCCGACCGGCGAAATCGTCAATCTGCGGCGCGGCGAAATTTTCGCGGAAAATAATTTCATTGAAATCGAAACGGCAAGCAGCGCGAAAATAAAAGCGAAGCTGCCGACTTACGCGCCGCCCGACGTGCGAAAAAATACGAGCGGTTATTTTACGGCGAACGCGTTGGACGCGATTGATTTATTTACCGGCAGCGAAGGAACTTTAGGAATTATCACCGAAGTCGAATTGAGTTTGCTGAAAAAACCGGAAAGCTCTTTGAGCGGAATCGTTTTTTTCAAAGACGAGAAGAATCTGCTCGCTTTCGTCGCCGAAGCCAGAGCGATGTCCTTTCACGCGAGAAATCAAATTTCAAATTGCAAATCTGAAAATTTAATTGAAATCCAAAATCCAAAATTCAAAATCCAAAACCGAATTGACGCGACGGTTTTGGAATATTTCGACCAAAATTCGCTGAAATTTATTAAGGAAAAATTTCCCGAAACGCCGAAAAATATGCGCGGCGCGATTTTTTTTGAACAGGAAACGACCGCCGAAACCGAAGATGAACTGTTCGAGCAATGGAACGATTTGCTTGAAAAACACGATGCGGAAATTGACGCTTCGTGGTTTACGACGAGCGAGCGGGATTTACAAAAAATGCGCGAATTTCGCCACGCTTTGCCGGTTTCCGTCAATGAAAAAGTCGTCAAAAACCGGCAGCGCAAAATCGGGACCGATATGGCTGTGCCGGACGGGAATTTCGCTGCATTTCTGCGGTTTTACGAGCAAAAATTAAACGAAAGCAATCTCGATTACGTCATTTTCGGACACATCGGCGACAATCATCTGCACGCGAATATTTTGCCGAAAACCGAACAGGAAGCCGAACGAGCCAGACATCTTTACGGACGTTTTATCGCGCAAAGCGTAATGCTCGGCGGCACAATCTCGGCTGAACACGGCATCGGCAAACTTAAATCGAAATACCTTTACGTCCAATACGGCGAGCGATTTTTAAATGAAATGGCGGAACTTAAAAGATCCTTTGACCCGAACGGAATTTTGAATCAAGGCAATATGTTCGACCGGAAATTTTTGGATTAATTGCCGGAAGCCGATAAAATTTTCAGGCGATTTTTTGTAATTGAAAAATCGCAATCGCCGAAATGTTAAAAATTTTATAAAATCTCAAGCAGAAATTATTAAAAAAAGGGAACGATTAAAAATTCAATGATAAAAGCAATTCTTATGGATTTTAACGGCGTGATTATCAACGACGAGCCGTTGCAGATGAAAGCGTATCAGGAAATATTAACAGACGAAAATATTGATTTAACCGAAGAACAATATTACGGTTCGATGGGAATGGACGACGTAACGTTTTTGAGCGCGGCTTACGAGCGCGCCGGACAAAATTGCACGGTGGATAAAATCAATGAAATCCGCGCAGCGAAAACAGCGAAATGGCGTGCAATGGTCGAAAAGGAAATTCCGCTTTTCGACGGGGTTGAAAACTTCGTCAAAAAAATGTCGCAGAGTTTTGCGCTCGGCATCGTTTCGATGGCGCGGCGCGAGGAAATAGAATTCGTTTTGGAAGCGATCAATCTGCGCTCGAATTTTTCGGCAATCGTCAGCGCGGAAGACGTTTCGATGTGCAAGCCGAACCCTGAATGTTATCACAAAGGTTTTAATTTGATTGACGCGGTGCGAACGGCGCGCGGCAGCAATCCGATTATTCATTCGGATTGCCTGGTCATCGAAGACGCGCCGCAGGGAATTCAAGCGGGCAAAGCCGCCGGTTTGAAAACACTCGGAATCACCAACACGGTTTCCGCCAAACAATTGCGCGACGCGGGCGCGGACGCGGTTTCAAAATCGCTCAACGATTGGATGCCCGATTCGATGCGACGCGTGTTCATTTAGAAGTGGAAATGTGAAAAAGTGAAAGAGTGTAAAAGCAGGAAAATTGAAAGCTTGAAACATATTTAAAAGCCGTAACCTGTCTTCAAAAAACTTTTCCACATTTCCACTCTTTCACATTTCCACTTTAAAAAACTATGTCGGAACAACAAATTACAATCGAAAAAGCGTGTGAGGATATGCTGGCGTGCGCGGCGTTTTTGGCGGGCAATGTTCGCAGCTCCGACGGACACGCCGAAGCGTTGAAGGAAATCGTGCCGCGCTATCTCGAACAGTCGGAAGTTGATGTGGCGGCGGAGCTTGCCGATTCGATTGAAGACCCGTTTACGCGCGACCGGCTGCTTATTCAGGTGGCGGAAAAATGCGCGGCGATTGACGATGACGAATACGCTTTTCAGCTTGTCGAATCCATTGAGGACACCGGCGCGCAGGCGCAGGCGCGCGAACGAATCGCCGTCCAAAAATCAGTCAAAGGCGATTTTGCGAAGGCTCTCGAAATAGCCGATACTTTGCCGCACGCCGATTTTGTTTACGCCGAAATCGCCGCACGGCAAAACATCGCGGGCGACGAGTCCGCCGCGTTGCGAACCGTCGAACGAATTGATTTTGCGAACGCACGAGTCGCCGCTTTTCAAAACATCGCGCTGCTCGATTTGCAAAAAGGCAAAACGATGAAAGCATCGCCGATGCTCGACAAGGCGGTCGAAACGGCGGGCGAAATCGAATTCGCCGAAGAAAAGATTCGCGCTTTCTGCGAAATCGCCAATCTTTTTGTCGAAGCGGGCGACAAAGGCAAGGCGATTGAAACTTTTGATCGAGCAAAAACCGCCGCTGAAATGTTAGACAATGTTCACCGCGACGCTTTTCTGGCAATCGTCGCACACGGATTTTTGCAGGCGGGAAGTCTCGAACTCGCTGACCGAACGCTCGATTTGGTCGCGGATAAAACGCAGATTGCGACCGCTCTGCTCGGTTTCGCGCGTGAATTTTGGCGCAAGGGCGAAGCGGACGAAGCGCGGGAAACGCTCGAAGAATCCTACGCGATTTTAAAATCGCAGCGCGACGACGAAATCCGCGACAGCCGCGCCCGTTTCACGCTTTTTGCGGCAATCGCCGTCGAATACGCGCAAACCGGACGCAATGAGCGCGCCCTTGAAATCGCGCAGGAAATTCCGGACGAAAACTCGCAAACGAACGCGCTGCAACAAATCGCGCAGGTTTGCGCTCTTCAAAATAAAGACGAACTCGCCCGCCAAACAGTCAACGCCATCGGCGACGACGCGCAAAAAATGTTTACACTCATCGCCGTCAGCGACGTGAAAAATAATGCGGAAGACAAAACCGCCGCGCTCGCGCTTCTGCGCGAAGCCGAAACGCTCGCCGAAACCGTTCCGCAGCTTGCTTCGCGTTCAGCGGCTCTCAACGAACTCGCCGCGCGTTTTAATTCCTACGGCGATGCGGAAAAAGCGCGCCGACTTTTACACGAAAATCTCGAAACGATTGCGCAGATTCGTGATGAAAGCAGCCGCGCCGCCGCGCTCGCGCAACTTTCGGATTTTTACAGGCGTTTCGGTTTCGATCTGGACGACGCGGAAAAGAGAATTCTACAGTCGCTGATCGAGCGTTCGATGTTGTGAGCAATGCAAGGCGCGGATGCTTTGATCTTCATTAAAAACAGAAAATTAAATGCCGCACCGATCAGCCCGAACCAGCACGACCAGCGGTTTTTCCGCCGTCTTTTCATTTCTCATTTTGTCCTGCGCCGCCGCGTTCACATTTAACGCGGCTGCCAGCAGCGCGCTGAAGAAGAACCACATTTTTAGTTTTTTCATTTTTCCAATCTCCAAATTTATTTTATTTTTGCAGCAACGCGATGCGCGCGTCGTTACAGGCAAAATGCGCGCTTGAATCGAATTATTCCAGTGCGAAAAATTTAATTTCTTTTTCGACAAACGGGAATATAATGCTTAAAATGCGAGATTATAAAGTTTGACGGGCGCGAAATATTCAAAGCGATTTTAAATATGTTCGGTTTCGGCAGGGAACGTGAAAAAGAATGGGCGGCGTTTGAAGCGGAGGCTTTGCCTTTGATGCCGGACGTTTTTCGCGTGGCGAATTATTTGACGCGCGATGTCACTGAAGCCGAAGACTTGACGCAGGAAACCTTCGCGGAGGCTTTGAAATCGTTTCACCGTTATAAGCCCGAAACGAATTGCCGCGCGTGGCTGGTGACGATTCTTTATCATTTGAACAGCAAAAGACGCTACAAATTGGGGCGGCTGAAATTAGTCGAAGACGCGGAAGAACAAATCGCGCAAACCGTCGCGTTTGAGCCGTCGATTCCCGAACATCTGACCGACGAGGAGGTTTTGCAGGCACTCGAGCGTCTTCCGAAACAGTTCCGCGAAGTCGTGATTTTGACCGATGTCGAAGAATTTTCATATAAGGAAGTCGCCGAGCTTCTGAACGCGCCGATTGGAACGGTGATGTCGCGGCTGCACCGCGGGCGCAGATTGTTGCGACAGGAATTGACCGGATTGGCGCGAACCTTCGGCATCGCCGCCGAAGGTTAAAAAGGAATTTATGAGTTGTCAGGAATTTAAGGAAATATTCGATTCGTATCTCGGCGACGAGCTGTTGATCGAGACGAATCACGACGTTTTGCGGCATCTTGAAAAATGTGCCTCGTGCCGCAGCGAACTCGCCGACCGCCGCGAGTTACGGGCGCGTGTTCGCTCAGCGGTCAAAAATTCCGCCGACGTTCAGATCAATCCGGTATTCGCGGCGCGGCTGAAATCGAATCTGCGTGAGACGGCTTTGCGACCGACGTTTTGGGAGAAAATAAAGAGCGGCAATGCTTCCGCCAACCGTCTTTTAGCGGGCGCGGCAATGTGCGTTTTATTAATAATTTTTGCCGGATTTTTTTGGCTGAATCGTTCCAACGCGCCGACACTCACGGCGGATTCGAATCTACCGCAAAACACGATAACAGCGGTTCAAACGCCCGCTGAAACAAATTTGATACAGGCTGTCCAAGTTGCGTGGCGGGAAATGACGCGGCACGCCGTCGGCGACCACGAAAATTGCGCGCTCGAATTTCATTTGAAGGAAAATCCGATTACGCTCGACGAAGCGGCGTTGAAATACGAAAAATACAATAAAAATCTCGATAAAGTGGTGATCGCGCCGTTGCGCGAAGCGCAGCGGAGCGAAAAAAATCTCGGCAAAATCGAACTGCTCGAATCGCATTCGTGCGTTTTTGAAGGAAGGCGTTTCGCGCACGTCGTTTTGCAATATCAAAAACGCCGCGTGTCGGTTCTCGTAACCGACACGGATTTGCCCGTCGAAGACAGCAAACAAATTTCGACGCAGACGTTTGAAACGATGCGCGTGGCGAGTTTTCGCGTCGGTCAGCACGCCGTTTTTGTCGTATCCGATTTGCCGGAAAAGGATAACGCGATTATCGCCGAAGCGATTGCGCCGTCGGTCGCGCGGCATATCGAAAAAACGAGCGCGTAATAAATTGCCAAATGTAATTATTCGGCGCAAACTGAAAAAAAATATGGCGAAACAATTAGAAAAAAAACATCCGCTGGCGATTCGCTGGCTGCACTGGATAAATTTTCCGCTGCTGTCGTTGATGATCTGGAGCGGTTTAATGATTTACTGGGCGAATTCGATTTATCAAATCAAAATCTTCGGGGTTGAAATTTTTCATTTTTTCCCGAACGGATTTTTCGAATTTTTGGGTCTGCCGTTTCGCCTCGCCGAAGGACTTTCGCTGCATTTCTTTTTTATGTGGTTTTTCCTCGTCAACGGTTTGATTTACGTCGCTTATCTGATTTTTTCCGGCGAATGGCGCACTCTTTTGCCGGTTCCGGGTTCGTTCAAACGCGCCGCGCTGGTGACGCTGCACGATTTGCATATCGTCAAAAATTTGCCGCCGCAGGGCAAATACAACGACGCGCAGCGCATCGCCTACACCGGCACGATTTTGATGGGCGCGGGTTCGGTAATCACCGGTTTGGCGATTTATAAACCTTTACAGTTGAGCTGGCTGACCTCTCTTCTGGGCGGTTACGAATGGGCGCGATGGGGACATTTCTGGTTGATGATTTTGTTCGTTTTGTTTTTCGTCGTTCACGTCATACAGGTCGCGCTCGCCGGTTGGGGCAATTTCCGTTCGATGGTCAACGGTTACGAAGCGGTCAATCTAAAGGATAAACTACCCGAATCAATTCACAACGAAGGAGCGAAAATATGAGCGCGATGGACAAAAATAAGCAGGAAAAGGACTCGGAAGTTTTGCTCGAAAAAGTGCGCGAACTCGAAGCCGAGAAACCGGCGGAAAAAGTTGACGACGGAGAAAATACGGCGCGCATCTTCAACGAAAAAAGAGAATTAGGCGGCGTTTTAAGCGACGAAGAAGCCAAACGGCAAATGTTCAAACGTTCGCGCCGCTCGTTTCTCGTCGGCGGCGCGGCGGCAATCGCCGGAATTTTCGGCTATCGCTGGCTGCGCGAGCCGGAAAATTTTTCGATCTTTCAAAAAGGCTTTCGATTCAACGAAAGCGTGAGCCAGACTTTTCTCGGCAACAACGATCTCGCGCCGGAATTTGCGAAGGAACTCGCCGGCGACCGCGTGAACGGTATGCTCGGTTTGGAGAGCGAAATCGAATTCGACCGCTGGCGTTTGCAAATCGTCGGCGTGGCGAACGCGCAAAATTATCAACAGTTTTCGCCAAACATCGCGTTTGGAGGCGAAGACAACGCGCCGCGCACAATGGATTCGCCGCCCGCGCCGAATCCGGCGGTTGCCGGTTTGCTTTTAACGCTCGACGAAATAAAATCTCTGCCGCGCGTCGAGATGACGACCGAGCTGAAATGCATCGAAGGCTGGAGTCAGATTATCAATTGGACGGGCGCGCGTTTTTCCGACTTCGCCCGAAAATTCGCGCCGCCGGAAAACACGAAATACGTTTCGCTCGTTACGCCCGACCGCGAATATTACGTCGGCTGGGATATGCAGAGCATTCTGCACCCGCAAACTTTGCTCGCGTATGAAATGAACGGGCAGCCTTTGACGCTCGAACACGGCGCGCCTCTGCGACTCGTCACGACGACCAAATACGGCATCAAACAATTAAAACGCATCGGACGCATCGAATTTACAAATGAACGCCCCGCCGATTACTGGGCGGAACAAGGCTACGATTGGTATTCGGGACATTAGGATTTTGGATTTTGGATTTTGGATTTTGGATTGAACTTAAAATCCGATTCGTAATTTGAAATTCGTAATTGGTTCTTACCAAACGTCATTGTTGACCAAATCTTCAAAAGCATCGCGTTTTCTGATTAGTTCCGGCTCGCCGTTTTCTTTGATTAAAACGACGGCGGGCAAAAATCTGCCGTTGTATTGAAACATTTGTGCGATGGAATACGCGCCGCAATTCAGCAAAGCCAAAACTTCGTTCGGCGCGATTTTTTCGGGCAGAAGTCTGTAATCGGGCAAACGGTTCGCGCCTTCGATGTCGAAATAAACGTCGCCGCCGTCGCACAAAGGTCCGGCGAGTTTGTATGGAAAATCGTGCGCTTCGTCAGCGCGCGTGGCGGAAATCAGATGGTAATACCATTTGTAGGTTTCCATCGAAAGCAGAATGTTAAAGCCCGCGTCGGTCAGAAGCCAGAAGTCAGTGGTAAGTGGTGAGTGGTAAGTGGTAAGTGCTTCGTTTTCAGGCTCGGTTTGGGTTTCGAGATTTGCAGTATTTATCGGTCTTTGTTTGACGTTCCGCACGGTCGTGAGACAAATTCCGGCATCGGAAATAACGCTTCTGCCCGGTTCTAAAAGCAGCGTCAGATTTTCCAAAAGATGCGCCGCGTTCGAGGCTTCGGCGGATTTTTTGACCGTTTCCCACGCGGCTTGAATCGCGTCCGCCGGTTCAAAATCGGCGGCGAACATTTGCCGCTCGCCAGCCGGAAAAAATTCCGCGTGCGAAGCGTCGCGCAGATAATTGACGGGAAATCCGCCGCCGAGATTGATGTGCGAAAGTTTTATGCCGGTTTCCTCGTAAATTTTCAAAAGATTGGCGAACAACAGCGCGAACGCTTCCGCATACGGCGCGGATTCGGGATTTTGCGAACCGATGTGCAGATGAACGCCGCGCAGATTCAAAAATTCCGAATTTTTATAATGCCGAAAAGCCGTCAACGCTTCGTCGGGCATCATTCCGAATTTCGATGTCAAAAGCGCGGTCTGCAAACCCGAATGCGTGTTCGTTTCAATCTCCGGCACGAGCCGCAAAGAAACGTTCGCGCGTTTCCCTAAACGCCGCGCCGCGTCCTCGATCAAAGACAATTCGTAAAGCGAATCAATCTGAATCGCGTAAATTTCGCGGTTGATCGCCGCTTCGATTTCCCAGATTTCCTTGCTCGTCCCGTTAAAAATTATCTGCTCGCCCGCGAAACCGATTTGCAGAGCCTTCCAAAGCTCGCCGCCCGAATTGACTTCCAAATCGCTGCCCGCGTTTTTAACGGCGCGCAAAATCGCCATATTGGAATTGGCTTTCGCCGCATAACAAATTTTCAGACGGCAATCAATCACGCTTTCGGCGCGGCGCAGGCGTTCGATGTTGCGGCGAATTCGCGCTTCCGAGAAAACGAACAGAGGCGTGCCGTATTCGCGCGCCAATTCGATTGCCGACGCGCCGTTAACGTAAAGTTGTTTATTTTTGACTTCGAGAAAAGTTTCGATTGTCCAAGCCGGATTCATTTGAAAAAGATTATAACAAAATTATTTTTTCCGCCGAATCGAACCGCTGAACTTTAAAACAAAAAAAACGGCTTGCCGCGCCGAACTAAAAGGGGTTAAAGTCCGGTCGGCGGCAAACCGCCGTTTCAAAGCGGGTTCTCCCAAGATTGCGCTTTGAAACTGTCTTGTATGTAAGGCGAAAACGATTGGCATTTCGTATCACCTTCGTCGGCAATTCGTTAATTGCCTTCAATCAATAACGCAAAATTTATGAACGAAACGGGTCACCTTAATTGCAAAAAAATTGCAAAAAAATTTCAACCGTCTAAAATAAAGTTGTAAACTTCGATAAATTCCCAATAATGAACGACGATTCGGGCAACATTACACAACTTCTACAGCAATTTCAAGCGGGCAACAAAGACGCGCTCGATGTGGTTTTCCCGTTGGTTTACGACGAACTGCGAAAGCTCGCGGCGAGCCGTCTGCGCTCGGAACGCAGCGAACATACTTTGCAAGCGACCGCGCTCGTTCACGAAGCATATTTGCGTCTGATCGAACAGGAAAAGCAAACGTGGCAAAACCGCGCGCATTTTTTCGGTTTGGCGGCGGAAATGATGCGCCGCATTCTCGTCAATCACGCCGTCAAACGCAACGCCGACAAGCGTTTCGGCAATCAAACCAGACTCGCCCTCGACGAAATGATTGATTTTACAAAGGGCGAAGATGTCAATCTTGTTTTGCTCGACGAAGCGTTAAACAAGCTCGCCGAGTTCGATCCGCAACAGGCGAAAATCGTCGAATTGAAATTTTTCGGCGGCTTAACGAACGAAGAAATCGCCGAAGTTTCCGGCGTGTCCGATTCGACCGTCAAACGCGAATGGCGCGTCGCCAAAGCGTGGCTGCACGATCAATTGAAGTCCGAGTAGAAGAAAATAATTCTTTCCGCCGGTTTTTTCGCACGGCAAATTCGCAATTTAAATTTATAACGTCGAACAATTTTTTATTCGGCGTTTCCGCGCTTGCAGATTCAAATTTTTTTTCAAATTTATGATTCCTGAAAAATGGCAAAAGATTAAAGAAATTTTCGGCGAAGCGGTCGAGATGCCGCGCAGCGACCGCAAAAAGTTTTTGGACGAACAGACGAACGACGACGACGAATTGCGCCGCGAAGTCGAAAAACTGCTCGTCGCAGACCAGGAAGCGAAAACTTTGTTCGACGGCAAATCTTTGATTCCGCCGGGCGGCTTGCCATTGGAAAAACAATTCGGCATTTACCGCATCGTCCGCAAAATCGGCGAAGGCGGAATGGGCGCGGTTTATCTCGCCGAACGGACGGATTTAAAGCAGCGCGTCGCTTTGAAAATCATCCGGCACGGCGCGGATTCGGAAGCTATTCTCAGGCGTTTCCGGCGCGAACAGGAAATTCTCGCCGCGCTCGAACATCCGAATATCGCGCGTCTGCTCGATGTCGGCGTGTCGCCCGAAGGCGTTCCGTATCTGGCGATGGAATTTGTCGAAGGCGTTGATCTGACCGAATTTTGCGACCGCGAAAATCTTTCGTTAAACGAACGTCTGCGCCTGTTTCGCCGAATCTGTGAAGCCGTCGCCTACGCGCATTCGCGGCTCGTCGTGCATCGTGACTTGAAGCCGTCGAATATTATCGTCAACGAAAAAGGAGAACCGAAATTGCTCGATTTCGGTATCTCGAAACTGCTCGACGAAACCGAACCGGAAACTGACGCGAAAGGCACGGTTACGTCAATGGGAATGCTTACGCCGAATTACGCATCGCCCGAACAATTCAGGGGCGAAACCGTTTCGACCGCGACGGACGTTTACAGCCTCGGCGTAATTTTGTTCGAGATGCTGACCAATGCTCTGCCGTATCAAATCGGCGACAAAAGATTCGATGAAGTTGCCCGCGCCGTCATCGAAACCGAACCCAAGCGTCCTTCGTCAATCGTTTTTCATCCCTCGCCGATTGACCAAAACGCGACTAACGAAAACGAAGGACAAAAAACAAAAAACAAAGGACAAACGACCAACAGCAAATCTTTGCGCGGCGATTTGGACAACATAATTCTCAAAGCCTTGAGAAAAGAACCCGACCGCCGCTATTCGTCAATCGAAAAATTCTCCGACGACATACGCCGTCATCTAGAAGGGTTGCCGGTCACCGCGCGCCCCGATACGTTTTCCTATCGCGCCGAAAAATTCATTGCCCGCAATCGTTTCGCCGTCGCCGCCGGTTTGATAATTCTTCTGACTTTAATCGGCGGCATCGCCGCGACATCGTGGCAAGCCGTTCGCGCCGAACGGCAACGAGCGATTGCCGAACAGCAAAAACAGGAAACCGACCGGCGTTTCAAACAAGTCAGAGAATTGGCGAACAACATTATTTTTAAGTATCACGACGAAATCGCCAATCTCGAAGGCGCGACGAAAGTGCGCGAAACATTGGTGGGCGATGCGGTCAATTATCTCGACAGCCTGGCAAGCGAAGCGGGCGACGATAAAACCTTCAAAAATGAATTAGCCGCCGCTTATCTGCGCGTCGGCGACGTGCAGGGACAAGCGTTTCAGGCGAATTTAGGCGACACCGCCGCCGCTAAACAAAGTTATCAAAAAGCCGTCGCACTGCTCGAACCGCTCGCCGAAGACGATCAAAATTCTGAATCGCAAAGCCATTTGCTCGACGCTTACGGCAAATTGCGCGATTTACTTTTGCGCGATTCAGACGAGCAAGCCGAAGAATTATCAGAAAAGGCTTTCGCTCTCAGCGAAAAATTCGTCGCCGCGCATCCCGACGATGCCAAGGAAACGGTGCGGCTCGTCAACAGTTATATTTCGCAGAGCGAAACCAGAAAATCTTTCGCCGAAGGTTATGAAGATTTTCAGCGCGCTCTGAACTTAATCGAGCCGCTCGTCGCTAAAGATTCGGCGAATCCGCTGCTGCTGCGCTCGAACGCTCGAATTCTCGGCGAATACAGCGGCAATTTATATTTGCAGGGTTATCTTTATACCGATTTGCGGCGTGATGATTTAGCCGCGCCGCTCTATAGAAAAGCCGTCGGATTTGCTCAAAAAGCAATCGGTCTGGCGGAAAAAGCCCGCTCGATAACGCCCGACGACGCGCGCATTCCGCGCAGTCTGTATGTTTACAAAATGAATATGTCTCTGTCGCAAAATGAACTCGGCGAGTCCGACGCGGCTTTGAAAACTTTGCTGGAGTTGCTTGAATACACGCAAAAAACGGTTGAAAAAGACGCAGAGAATGCCAACGCGATTTTCGATCTGTCGGACGCGCAACAGTCGGTCGCCAGAGCTTATGCAAAACGCGGCGCATTCGATAAATCGTTTGATTTTTTTCAAAAATCGCTCGCTGTAAAAGAACAATTAATCAAAGAAGACCCGGAAAATTCCGACGCTTTGCGAATGAAATTTATCACGAAAATGTTTTGGGGCGACGCGCAGCTTCTGCAAGGCGACGCATCAAAAGCCGCGAATATTTATCGAAACGCTTTTGAAGAATTTAAAAAAGCCGATGCCCCGGACGATCCGTATTTGGTTTATGCCGAAGGGTTTACGGCATTTAAGCTGGGAAATTGTCTTCAAAAACAAGCTACCAATCAGAAGGGAAATGCCGCCGCATTTTGGAACTCGGCGCGCGATTCTTACGCAAAAGCTCTCGATTTTTGGAAAAAGCCGGAATCAAGCGAAGCGTTATACGGCGACGTTTACGCAGAGTTTTTAAACAGCGCGGAAGATCAGATGAAATTCAGTCAGGAAAAACTCTGAACCGCCGGGTAATAAATTATTTTGTTCTTCGCTTAATTTTTGATTCCTGTGCCGCGCGGATAATCTTCGCCCAGGGAAATCGGCAATTTACCTTTGAAATCAATTCCGCCGCTCACGGCTCGCGCCGTCGCCCGCTGCAAGCTCGGCATATCGCCGTAAGCGACGATGTATGTTTTCAGTCCGGGAAAATTTTTGAGCAAATACGGATTGCCGAAGCTCAAACCGATGACTCGTTTATCGGTTTGCAGAAGTTCGCGCAGAATGTTCGCGCCCGTGTCGGGAATTCCGGCGGAATTTTTCGCGCCCGAACGAACGCGCCCGACGAGCGTGGCGAGAACGATGTCGGCTTCGTTGGCTTTTTTTTGCGCTGCGGCGATTTCTTCGGCGGTCGCGCGTTCGTCCAAAGTTATCGAATCGAATTTATATCCGGCTTGCCGCAACGCTCTTAAAAAAGAGCCGCCCGCGAAAGCGCGGTCGTCGCCGTTGGTGATGCCGAGAACGAAAATCTTCTGCTCTTTTTTGAGCGGCAAAACGTCCGCTTCCTTTTTGACGAGCGTCACGGCATTTTCGGCGATTTCATCGGACAGGCGGCGCGATTCTTCGCCCGAGACGATGCGGTCAATTTGTTCGAGCGACGTGATTTTATTTTTATCCAGACCGAGTTCCGACTTCCACGCGAGAATCCGGCGCACCGATTGGTCGAGCCTCTCCGTCGAAATTCTGCCCGACGTGACGGCTTCCTTTAAACCTTTTATCGTCGCGTCAACGTCCGCCGGTTTTTCCAAAATATCCGCGCCCGCGAGAACGGCGCGGACGGCGGCTTCGCCCTGGTCAAAATAAATTGTCAAACCGCTCATACTCATCGCGTCGGTGACGATCAAGCCTTGAAAATTCATTTGCTTGCGCAAAATTTCCGTCTGCACGATGGGCGAAAGCGTCGCCGGCATCGTCGCTTTTTCCGTGACGATTTCCGCGCCGTCTTCGGCATCGCCCTGTATGTAATTTTTCAAAGGCTTGATTTCCGTCGGATCAATTTGCGGCAGAGCGATGTGCGCGACCATTACCGAGCCGATGCCCGCGTTGATCGCCTGCTGAAACGGCGGCAGCTCGACTTGATCGAGGCGCGTTCGCGGCAAATTGATAATCGGCAAACCGCGATGCGAATCAATTGCCGTGTCGCCGTGTCCGGGAAAATGTTTGGCGGTCGCAATGATGTTTTGACTTTGCAAACCTTCGACGAACGCCGCGCCGAACCGTCCGACATCCGTCGGATTTTCGCCGTAACTGCGAACGTTGATCACCGGATTGTCGGCGTTATTGTTGACATCCAAAACCGGCGCGTAAATTTGCATAATGCCGAGCGCGCGGGCTTCGCGTCCGGTAATTTCGCCGACGCGCCGGGCAAATTCGGGATTGCCGGTCGCGCCGATAGCCATATTCCAGGGAAAATTTTCCGCGTCCGCAAAACGCATTCCAACGCCGGTTTCCGCGTCAATCGAAATTAAAAGCGGCGTGACGGCGGCTTCCTGCATACGATTGACGAGAATCACGGTTTCATAAATCGGCGCGCCGAAAAGCACGATACCGCCGAGCTTGTTTTCGACGATTTGCCGTTTTAATTCTTTGAATTCCTGACTGTCTTGATTGAGATAGCGCGCGTTAATGCCGATGTGAACAAGCTGCCCGATTTTTTCGTCAACCGACATCCGTTTCAATTGTTTGTCCGCCCATTTCAAATCCTTTTCCGACGGGGCGAATTTCCGCCGCGCATTGTTCTGCGGAATCGCGCTGGCAAAAGAGCCGCCAATCAGTAAAAAAATTAAAAAGATATTGATGATAAATTTCATTGGAAAAAATTAAATTCAGTTCGATAAATTAGCTTCGGCGAGATTTTCATTTGCTTGAACCGGAAAAATGCGGCTAATCGAATAGCCGACAAATAGACAAACAAGCGTGCCGATCAAAACATACCAGGTCCAGGCGACGGTCGTTTGAAATTTGATGAAAAGCATAACGAGAATAGATGCCAGCATTCCGGCGACCACGCCGATCTGGTTGGCGCGTTTCGTCAAAACGCCGAGCAGAAACGCGCCCAGCATCGTGCCGTAAACAATCGAAGCGATGGTCAGACCGACGGTGAAAACCGAACCCCAATTGCGCGCGAAAAACGCGATGACGATTAAAATTATGCCCCACGCTGCCGTCAAATAACGCGATAATTTTAACAGCGATTCGTCGCTCGCGTGCGGGTTAATGAGCGGTTTGTAAAAATCTAAAACCGTCGTCGAAGCCAGAGAATTTAAGGAGCCGCTCAAATTCGACATCGCGGCGGCGAAAATCGCGGCGATGACCAGACCGGAAATGCCGTGCGGCAGACGCTGGACGATAAATTTCGGAAAAATTTCGTCGTTCGTGGCGAGCGTTTCCGTCAGCGGAAAATGCTGGTAATAAGCGTAAAGCATCACGCCGATAGTCAGAAAAAGCGCGAACTGAAACAGCACGACAAAGCCGGAAAAAATCAAAGCCTTCTGGCTGTCGCGCTGATTTTTGCAGGTGAAAAGACGCTGCACGAGCAATTGATCCGTGCCGTGCGAAGCCATCGTCAGAAAAGTTCCGCCCAGAAGTCCCGCCCAGAATGTGAACGGCAGGCTCAGATCGAATTTGAACGAAAACATCTGTAATTTTCCGGCGGCTTGCGCCTGCGCGAAGATTTCATTGAAACCGCCCGGCACTAACGACACGAGCATATAAGCGGCGACGAGCGAGCCGCCGATATAGATAATCAATTGAATTAAATCGGTCCAAATCACCGCCGCAATGCCGCCTTCAAACGTGTAAATCAGCGTCAGAACGCCGACGATAACGATTGACCAGAGCGTCAAATTCGGAAAATCCGGCAAACTAGAACTCAAAACGGCGGTCAAAACCAAGGATGCCGCAAAAATCCGCACGCCTTCCGCCAACGCCCGCATTATCAGAAAAAGCGACGCGGCAAAATTCTTCGTCGCCGCGCCGAAACGGTTTTCGAGCAGTTTGTAAGCCGTCAAAAGCTCGCCCTTGAAATACGCCGGAATAAAAATCAAGCTGATGATGAAACGGGCGATAATATAGCCGAAAACAACTTGGAGATATGTAAAATTTCCGCCCTGTTCGGGCAGTGTGTATTTTGAATAAGCGATTGCCGGCACGCCGACGAGCGTCAGAGTGCTGGTTTCCGTCGCCACAATCGAAAGGCTGATGACGAGCCAGTGAATGTTTTTGCCGCCGACAAAATAATCCTTGACGGTTTTCTGCGACGTTCGGAACAGCACGCCGAAAATTGTGATGCCGATTAAATAAAGCAGCAAAACGGCATAATCGAGAGTTGAAAACCCCATAGTATTTATTATTGGAAATTTTTGCCGAAATTTTTTTAATGCTCGAACTTTTTATCGGGCGAAAAAATCGCGCCGATTGAAATGCAAAATTAACAGGATGTAAAAATAAAAACCGTCCGGCGAACAAATTACTTACTAATATAAGCAATCCTTCGCCGGACGGCAATTTCTATAAATGAATTTTATCGCGGAAATTTAATCAACCGCGAAGCTGATGTTGACGACCGCCGTGACATCTTTGTCAATCGAAGAGGTATCGCTTATTCCGGCGTCGGAAACTTCGGTCGAATCGGCGGCGGTAATTTGCATTACACCCATTTTAGCCGAACGAACTGCGCCGATGCTGTTGCCGGTGCTGTTGGCGATGCGTTCGGCGCGCATCTTCGCGTCTTTCGCCGCTTCGCCGAGCATCTCGATTTTTAAATCGCCCAAACCCGTAAATAAATATTGCGGCGAACCGGATTCGATTAAAATTCCCTGATTAATCAACTCGGTTGATTCGCGGGCGATTTGCTCGATTTTATTAACTTCGTTCGAGCGGACATCAATCGTCTGGCGCAAAGAATAGCCGGTAATTTCCGATGACTCCGCGCCGTTCGCATCTTGTTTATGCAGAGTCGTCGAGGAAATCGAAGAAATTGTCATTTGATCTTCGGCGATGCCCTTACTGATTAAATACTGCTTGATGCGCGGAATATTTTCCGAAAGCGATTTGTAGGCTTCGGATAACTGCGCCGATTGCGAAGACACGCCCGCGCTCCACGTGACGAGATCGGATTTGATACGCTTTTTCGCCGAACCCGTGACTGTAATCGCTTCGTCGCCTTTTTTCGACTTTGTGTAAAACCAGCCGAAAATGACCGAAGATAAAACCAAACCAATCGCCAGAGCGACTCCGCCGTTTAATAAATAATTGTTTTTGTGTCCGTTTAATTCCATTGTGTTTTAGTAGCCTCCGCTAACATAAACGAATTAAACGATAAATTTTGCGTTATTTTTACGCCGCCAAACACAGAACGCGACTGTGGCAAACCACAGTCAGCCGTTTAAAGCGGCGACGGCACGCTCGATGACGAAACCATTTTCGGCTAAAACTTTCCGCGCCATTGCCGCATCAATTTTCGATTTGCTCATCACGATAGCGACGCGCAAATCTTCGCCCGCTTCGTTCATTAAATTTCGCGCCGCCGATTCGTCCAAATCAATTTCCGACATTAAAATTCGCAGCGAGCGTTCTTTTAATTTTTGGTTCGACGATTTGACATTCGTCATTCGATTGCCTTTGACGTAACCGAGCCGAATCATCGCGGCGGTCGAAATCATATTCAAAATCATTTTCTGCGCTGTTCCCGCCTTCATTCTCGAAGAACCGGCGATTGCCTCCGCGCCGACGATTGGAACAATCGCCGTCTCTGCCGTTTGCGTCAGCAATGAATCCGGAACGCAAGCGATGCAAGCCGTGAAACAGCCTAAACTTTTCGCATATTCGACCGCGCCGATTGTATAAGGCGTTCTGCCCGACGCGGCGATGCCGATGACCGAATCTTTTTCGTTTAAATCGCGTTTTTGCAAATCCGTTCGCCCGGCTGCTTTGTTGTCCTCAGACGCTTCGGTCGCCTTGTAAAGCGCGTCGAAACCGCCCGCGATTACGCCTTGAATCAAATCGTAAGACACACCGAACGTCGGCGGAATTTCGCTCGCGTCCAAAACGCCGAGTCGTCCGCTCGTTCCCGTGCCGACGTAAAAAAGCCGTCCGCCGTTTTGTAATCTTTCGACGATGCGGTCAATCGCTTCGGCGACTTTTGGCAAAACTCGCTCGACAGCTAACGCAATCGTTTTATCTTCGTCGTTAATCAATCGAATCGCTTCGAGCGTTGAAACTCGGTCAATGTTCGCGGTGCGCGGATTTTCCTGTTCGGTAATCGAAACCATTTCAAAAAATACTAAATGAAAATTCCAGAACTTTTGTGGACATTATATTTTTTCCGTCCTTTTTCGCCGGCATAAATTTTATCTTCTTCGCCGCCGCCACAGCATTTTCAGTTGCGCCGGAAGGCAATCCGCTGACGACGGAAATCTCTCCGATTTCACCGGAGTCCAAGAATGTAACCCTTAATCTCACAACGCCTGTAAAACAAATTGTTCCGCCGTCCTGACTCGGATAAGCAGCTTTCGGTTTGTAGAGAATTTTGACAGGCGAATCTTTTAAATCTGTTTTACCTGTTTCCTCTTTCGCATTTTGTCGAGCTGAGCTTTGGGCGAAAGAAAAACCGGCGCACGCTATGAATATTGAGATTAACAAAATTATTTTTTTCATCATCATTTTGCGTGAAAACTCTCAAAAGCCATCCGCGCCGCCGCGTTTCCGGGCTGCAAAAGCGGTTCGGCTAAATAGGCTTTCGGCGCGAGCTTGTGAACCGTTTGAATCAGCGAACCCGTGATTAAGTTGCCCGCTCGAAAAATGCTGCCGACATTTCCGACGGGGATTTTTTGTTTTTGCAAATTTAATTTTTCAATCACCGCGTTGACCGCCGCGCCGAGTTCCGCGCCTGCCTCGCGCAAAATTTTGGCGGCGACCGCATCGCCCGCGCGCGCGGTTTCGGCGACGAATCTGGCGAAACCGGCGATGCGTTGGTTGTCCATCTGCGGCGCGTAAATCGCAATCAAAAGGTTTTCCGCCGACGACGCGCGAAAATAAATTTTTCCGGCTTCGCTCAATTCGGTCGGCGCGCCGCGTCCGTCCAATGCTTTGGCGATGGCTTGCAAACCGCGCCGGGCGATGGTGATGCCGCCGCCTTCGTCGCCCGCAATCGGTCCCCAGCCGCCCGCAATCGCCGTGTCGCCCGTTTCGTTTCGTCCTAAACAAACCGAACCTGTTCCGGCAATGACGACCACGCCCGCCTTGCCCAGAGATGTTCCGAAAAGCGCGATTTCCGCATCCGTTAAAACTTCGACCAATCCGATACCGAGCGTGTCGGCGATGCGTTCGCGCAGACGTTGGCGCAAATCGCCGCGCCTGACACCGGCTAAACCGAACGTCGCCGCAACGATGTCGCCGCGGCTTTTGTTCGCCGCATCGCACGCCGCGTCAATCGCCTGAAAAATGTTCGTCAAAGCCGTTTCCACGCCGACGCGCAGTGGGTTCGACGCGCCGGAAAATCCTTCGCCGGTTAAATGGTTTTCTTCGTTAAATAAAACCGCGTGAGTTTTTGTGCCGCCGCCGTCAACGCCTAAATAAAGATTGTGCGATTTCGCGCGGCGGGACTTTTTGACAGGAGATTTCGACATTTCGGAACGGTAATTTTTCAATCGAGCCAACTCTATCTTAGCGACACGCGAAATATATTGAAAACTAAAAGATTTTATACGAGCGATAAGAGTTGATAATTGATTGCGGATAATTGATAATTATTTCGCAACCGAAATTTCAATTCTCCAAAACAATTTTTTCATAGGCGGTTTTATGGAAATAAGACAACTAAAAGCGTTTCTGGCAATCGCCGAGACGAAAACTTTCACGGCTGGCGCGCGGCAGGTGAACATCACGCAGGCGGCGATTTCGATGCAGATTCGGCAGCTCGAAGAATCGGTCGGCGTGCCGCTTTTCACGCGCACGCCGCGCCGTGTGATTTTGACCGAAGCGGGCGAATTATTGCTGCACCGCGCCCGAAAAATTCTGCGCGAATATTCCGCCGCGCTCGCCGAAATCGCCGAAATCGCCGGCGCTGAACACGGACGCTTACGCATCGGTTCGGCTTCGGCGATGTTCGATACGGCGCAGCTTCCTTTGATTCTCGATAAACTGCTGACAAAGTTTCCGAACGCCGAAGTCAAAGTCAGTTCCGGGACGAGCCAGTCGCTGGTTGATAAAATTCTGCACGGCGACCTCGATATGGCGTTCGTTTCTTTGCCGGTCGAAACATCGAATATTCAAACCGATTTGCTGTTCAGCGATGAGATTGTCGCCATCGCCAGCCCTTCGCATTCGCTCGCCAAAGAAAAATTTATCAGCGCGGCGACCCTGGCGGGCGAGCAACTGATTCTGGGCGAAAAAGGCGGCAACACGCGCCGGATGATTGACGCTTTTTTCGCGGCGGCGAACGTCCAGCCGAACGTGATGATGGAACTCTCCAGACAGGAGGCGATTAACCGGATGGTCGAAAATAAAATGGGAGTGGGCATCGTCGGCGCGAAAAACGTGGCGAGGGAAATCCGCGAAAAACGCCTCGTTTCGTGGCTCATCGAAGGCGCGGAAATCAAATGGGATTTAGGTTTAGCCAGACTGCGCGGCGGTTATTTTTCGCCGATTGCCAAAGAATTCGTCGAGCTTTGCAAAGACAGTTTTAAAGAACGCGAAAAGGAATTAAAAGCCGGTCGTTGAGAAAATCATCTGCGCGATTTTCGACATTTGTATTTTTCCTCATCAGAACGCGAAGGGAAAAAATATATTTTACCGACAACACTTCCGTCGGTGTGGACATCCAGCGCGATTCCGCTGTCCGCGTTCGTATATTTTGAAATATCAAGATAAGGGGGAAGCGGTTCTTTGACAAATAGCCAATCGCTGCCAAAGTCGCGCAGTGTTATTGTTTCCGATAAATAGGTTGGTTCGACCATCGTTGATAAAACCGTATCTTTGCTGACTTTCCAACAATTAGTTTTCGGATTGCATTTTTTGCCGCAGACATTTTTTGGAAAATCAACCGTCAAATCAAACCGCGCAGTCTCAATCTTCGTGGTTGGAAAAGTGCATTTATTGATTTTAAAAATTCTTTTAAGGTCCTCGCAATTTGAGACGAAAGGCTTTATCTCCTTCCACTGCAAAGGACATCCGAATTTTGCGGTGTTTTCTGCGGATGGGTGCAAAGTAATACTTCCTATAATCATTGTGTTTTCCGCATCTTCTAAGTTAAAAGCCTCAAATTCGACACCTGTTTTTTTATTTTTATAAGTGGATGAACCCGGTAAATCATAAACCTGTTCTATTTCATATCCGCTAAGATCGGGTTCAAAATCTTTTAGTGGAATGGCAATATTTAATATTGATACGGATAAAATAGTTCCTTTAGGAATAGTTTTATAGTTAGTATTTATATCGCATTCGGCAGAATAATTTTTCTCCGCTAATTTAAGACTTCGCCATTCAGAATTGTCGAACTCAGTATAAGGATATTCGCATTTCTCGATATTGAAAATTTTTTTAATTTCTTCACAAGTTGAAACCAAAGGAATTATCTTTTTCCAATTTTTCCACTCTTGAGCTATCGCAATACTGTTTGTAACACCAAGCAAAAAAAAAAATGAAAAAAGATAAATTGTTTTTTTCATAATTTTATTTTCCACATTTGTATTTCTTTTTGTCTTCTGCTGATGGGAAAAATCGCAGCTTATGAATCAGGTTAGAAAATCTATAGGCTTCTAACTCGATTCCCTTTTTTTCGTTTGTATATCTTGATAGATCAGGATAATAAGGAACAGGCTCCTTAAAAGATGTATCCCATTTAGAATCAAAATATGTATCCCATACAGAATCAAAATCTTTTAATGTAAAATCCTCACTACCAAATGGACTTTCAACGGTCATTGAAACGATGGTATCTCGACTGACTTTCCAACAATCAGTCTTTGAACTACATTTTTTGCCGCAGATATTGGCGGGGAAATTAACGGTCAAATTATACCGTGATGTTTTAATTGCAGTTGTCGGAAAAGTGCATTTAGCAATTTTGAAAATTCTTTTAACATCATCACAATGTGAAACAAATGGTTTTAACTCCTTCCACTGCAAAGAGCAACCGAACTTCGCAGCATTTTCCGCCGACGGGCGATAAGTAACATTAATGAAGACCATTTCAACTTCTTTGTCGCCACCCGTCGTCTCGAACTCGATTCCTTTCGATTTGTTTTTGTAAATAAAATTGTCCGGCAAATCATAAACCTGTTCAACTTCGTATCCGCTCAGATCGGGTTCAAATTCTTTCAATAGTGAACCGCCTCTAACATAGACGGATAAAACGGTTCCTTTAGCGATGTTTTTGTATTCGCTATTCAAGTCGCACTCGGAAGAATAATTTTTTTCCGCGAGTTCAACTTCTACTTTGTAATCAGGAGTTTCATGTTTAGTAATGGGATATTCGCATTTTTCGATATTGAAAGTCTTTTTGACATCTTCACAAGTTGAAATTAAAGGAATTATTTTTCTCCAATTCTGCGCGGTCACGGTATTATGCTGAATCCCGACCCAGAATAATAATAAAAAAATACAGATAAACTTTTTCATAATTTAATATTTCCACATACTTGATATAAAACTGCTGTAAAATAATGCGCCCAATGGTCTCTATAAAATGGAATAGCAGATTTTATTTCTAATTTAGCTAAAGCTGCTTGTGTCGCATCATCCATATAATCGTGATCCATAATTGTTCCGACATCTATTGGTGTCCAATAACCGTGAATTAACTCGTGGGCTAATGTAAAAGTTGTTTTGAGAGCTTCGGTGCCTTGAGAATTTTTTGTATGACCGGAAAACATGGAGGTGCTGGGTTTTCCATTAGAGTCAACGATAAATGCGAGCGGGACAGTGCTGGCAGGTTTGAATTCCGCACGATTAAAAGTGATTTTGCCGGGCTGGTAAAATGCGTCGGCTCCCTTCACAAAATCTATCCAATATCCTTTCGCATTTCGCACACGGTCGAAATTTTCTAAAATCGTCCCTGTATATTTTTTCGCATTCAAATGCCTCAAACTTTGTTGCGGCTCGTTCGGTAAAGCATCAATTACTGCTTCAATAAAAGTTTTGAATGTTTGATTGGCGTAAAGTTTGACCAGATTTCTTCTCAAAAGATCAACCGTTGATTCATCTAATTTCTCAGCCGTTGATTGTATATTGACTGCATCGTTACAGGATGAACCGAAAGCGATTGCCTGTTTGAACTCGGAATAAGAAACAGTATTACCGAGTGCCTTTTTCAGAAGCGGGTTTTGATTAAAATCGGTAAAATTCGGCGGTCTATTGCCGCAAACGGCGCAGGCTGGAAGAATCTGATAATTTAGCCCGCTTGGGTAAATCGTGGTTTGGTTCAAACCTTTTCTTTGCGAGTCGGGAATTTTAAGAATCGAATATAATCGCTCGGCGTATCTGATGAATTCTTCAATCGCCTGATTAACTCCGATGGAAAATAAGTTTCCGGTTTGGTTAAGATTATTAACGGTCGGTTGTAACAGAAAAGGGAAGTTTGTCTGCGCTTGAGGAATTAATTCAACAATAGTATCTACGTCAGCCTTGTCATTCACCCCATCTCTTCCGACACTTTTTTTGATAAATGCCATTAGAATTTTCCTAAGTTTTTTTTGGGGTATAGGAAACATATCACGGAAAAATCCGGCGAGCAACAGATTTTGTAAATTAGCCAATCGAAATGTATTATTTGATTGAAAATTATGAGTAAAGCAATCCGTCCGAAATCTTCCAAAATCAAAATTTTGATTTTAGTCAATCTTCTTTTATTCACGGCAAATGTTTTACAGGTTTTTTCTCAAGGCTTGCCCGTCGCCGCGCCGCAGACGGTTGGAATGTCGGCGGAGAAGTTGAATCAGATTGACGCGCTGGTTGAAAAAGACATCGCCGACAAAAAACTGCCGGGCGCGGTTGTGGTCATCGGACACAAAGGGAAAATCGTTTATCGCAAAGCGTTCGGCAATCGCGCGCTTGTGCCGCAGCCAGAGAAGATGACGGTTGACACGATTTTCGATGTGGCGAGCTTGACGAAGGTCGTGGCGACGACGACGAGCGTGATGATTCTTGTCGAGCAGGGAAAACTGCGTCTGAACGACACCATCGGCAAATTCATTCCCGACATCGAAGACGAAGCGGTTAAAAAAGTGACGATTCAGCAATTATTAACACACACGTCCGGCTTCGCGCCCGATTTCGATCTGCGGGAAAAATGGACGGGACGCGACGGAATGCTCGCGGCGTTGAAAAAAGAAAAACTCCGCACCGCGCCGGGAACGAAGTTTGTTTATTCGGATATTGGTTTTATTGTGCTTGGCGAGATTGTTCAGCGAGTTTCCAACTCACTTTTATTTGAATTTGCGGAAGAAAACAGTTTCAGTAAAATTCAGATGGAAAGTTCGAGATTCTTTAGCTCAGGAAAAGAAAATGCAGGAGACCTCATTTATGCATTACCTCTCCTTCAGAAAATCATACCGTTAATCGCTCCGACAGAAAATATCAAAGGTCAACAAAATTATCTCGGCTCAAAATACGAAGGCGACAACAAAACGGGCGATCAAATTTTGCGCGGAATAGTTCACGATCCGACGGCTTTTCGGATGGGCGGCGTTGCCGGACACGCCGGACTTTTTTCGACGGCTGACGATTTGGCGAGATTTTGTCAGATGCTTTTGAACGGCGGCGTTTTGGACGGCAAGCGCGTCTTGTCGGCGCAGACGATTGCCAGAATGACCGCGCCGATTGTCGTTTCGGAAGACGGCGCGACGCGCGGGCTGGGCTGGGACATCAACACCGCGTTTTCGTCGAATCGCGGCGAGCTTTTCCCGCTCGGCTCGTTCGGGCATACGGGTTTTACGGGAACTTCGATTTGGATTGACCGCGTAACGCAGACGTTCGTCGTATTTATGTCGAACCGCGTTCACCCCGACGGCAAAGGCGACGTTACGCCGCTGCGCGCTAAAGTTGCGACAATCGCGGCATCGGCTGTCGAAGACACGCCGGTCGAAGCGATACGTCTTGCAGAAGATATTTACTGGTCGCAAGTCGCCGCGCAAATTCCGAAATTCAGAGATAATGCTCAAGCGGAAGTCATAAGGAATTTGCCGATTGGCGGCGGTCCGGGAAGTAAGGATTTAATACTTTTGAAAAATCCCGCAACGGCAAGCAGTAATGTCCTAAACGGAATAGACGTTCTCGAAAAAAATAATTTCAAAGAATTAGACGGTTTGAAAATCGGCTTAGTAACGAATCAAACGGGCAGAGATGTGTTGGGCATTCCGACGATTGACGTTTTGAAAAATGCGCCGAACGTCAAATTAGTCGCGCTGTTTTCGCCCGAACACGGCATTCGCGGCGAACTCGATCAAGAGAAAATTAACGATTCGATTGACGAAAAAACCGGCTTGCCCGTTTATTCGCTCTACGGCGAAACTCGTCGCCCGAAGCCCGAACAGTTGAAGGATTTGGACGCGGTTGTTTTTGATATTCAGGACATCGGAACGCGCTTTTACACATATATTTCGACGCTGCAAAACGTCCTGGAAGAAGCGGCGAAGGCGAAAAAACCCGTTTATGTTTTAGACCGTCCGAATCCGATTAACGGCTTGGAAGTCGAGGGCGCGGTCGCCGACGAGGATAAATTTTCGTTCGTTGCCGCGCACACTCTGCCGGTCAGACACGGAATGACCATCGGCGAAATCGCGCAGATGTTCAACGCCGAAAAGCGAATCAACGCCGATTTGCACGTCGTTAAAATGGAAAACTGGACGCGCTGGATGTGGTTCGACCAGACGAATCAAACTTGGAAAAATCCTTCGCCGAATATGCGCTCATTGACCGAAGCGACGCTTTATCCGGGCATCGGTCTTTGGGAATATACGAATCTGTCGGTCGGTCGCGGCACCGATACGCCGTTTGAAATCGTCGGCGCGCCGTATATTGACGGTCGCAAACTCGCCGCGTATCTGAACGAGCGAAACCTTCCCGGCGTTCGCTTCGTATCTGTAAAATTCAAACCGACCGCTTCGATTTTCAAAGACGAAGATTGCGGCGGAGTAAATTTTATCGTAACGAATCGTGACCAATTCGAGCCGGTGCGCGTCGGCATCGAATTAGCCGTCGCGTTGCAGAAACTTTATCCGAACGATTGGAAAATCGAAAAGGCTTCCAAACTCGTCGTCAATCAGGAAACGTTCGACCGCGTCAAACGCGCCGACGCGCCCGCCGAAATCGAAAAGGCGTGGCAGCCGAAATTAGACGAATTCAAGAAACGTCGGGCATTATATTTGCTTTATAAATAGCAGGTTACAGGCTTTGCCGACTTCCTGAAATATTAAATTTTCGTTACAACCTTGATTTGTTTGATTTTACAAATTCCGACGCGAAATTTTGTGAAATCAGCTATAACGGATTTTTGAACTTTTCTCCAAAAATCTAAATTTTTCTTATAGCTTGCAATTTAACTTTTAATTTTTTGAAACCAGAGGAAACCCTATGAAAAGTAATTTTCGACAAACGATTTTCACGATGTTCGCAGCGACGGCTTTCGTTTTATGCCTTCTTGCTTCGGCATCAGCCCAAGACGTGACCGGGACGATTAACGGAACGGTGCGTGATTCGTCCGGCGCGGTCGTCTCCGGCGCGACGGTGATGATTATTAATCCGAGTCAGAACGACGCGGTTGTGCGAACTTTGACAACCAATGAAAACGGAGAATTCTCCGCTCCGAATTTGCAGAGCGGCGTTTACCGGGTCAGTGCCGAATCCGCCAACTTTAAGAAAGCGGTGCAGACGGACATTAAAGTTGACATCGGTCAGCGACGTTCGGTTGATTTCGCGCTCGAGGCGGGAAGCATCAGCGAAACCGTGACGGTCGAAGCCGATGCCGTCGCGGTCAATTTGACGACACCGACCGCCGACACGACGATTAACGGCGATCAGGTGCGCGAGCTTTCAATTAACAACCGCAATTTCGTGCAGTTGATTACGTTGTCGCCGGGCGTTTCAGGCAATTTGTCCGATCAGGTTTACGTCGGCACGACGAACCCGGACGGACAGGCGAACACGGTCAGCATCTCGGTCAACGGCTCGCGCAGCAGTCAAAATACATACACGGTTGACGGCGCGGACATCACCGACCGCGGCTCGAATTTAACGATTCAAGCATATCCGAGCGTTGATTCAATCGGCGAATTCAAAGTTTTGCGCTCGCTCTATCCGGCGGAATCGGGCAGAAGCGGCGGCGGACAAGTCAATATCGTGACGCGCAGCGGCACCGATCAATTTCACGGCTCGCTTTTTGAATTCGTGCGTAACGAAAAATTTAACGCCAATACTTTTTTCGGCAACGCGGCAGCTAATCCGCCGCTCGGTCGGGATTCTAACGGCAAAGCGCGGCGTTCGCCGTTTCGCTACAACAACTACGGCTTTACCCTCGGCGGACCGATTAACTTTTTGAACTTCGGCGAGCGCGACCCGAAGGACGGCGCGTTCGGTAAAGTGCCGCGCACATATTTTTTCTTTTCGGAAGAACAGCGCAAAGACCGACGTTTTCCGACGCTCGCTTCAACCGTGCCGGACGCAAACTTGCGAAACGGCATTTTTCCGGTGGATATTTGTTTAGCCGGAACGATTGTCAGCACCAGTTCGCGCACCTGTCAAAATATTCTTCCGGCCGGAACACCGCTGACTTCGCGCGCGGCGATAAATCCGGTTTCGCAGGCTTATCTGAATATCTATCGTCAGTTGCCGCAACCGAACGGCGCGAATTTTGTTTTGAATTTTCCGACGCGCAATACGTTCGATTTTCGCCAGGAAATTTTGAAAATTGATACGACAATTACTGATAAGTTAGTCGCTTATTATCGTTTTGAAAACGACAAAATTCCGACGCTCGAAGCCAATTCGCTGTTTTCAAACGGCACCGGACTGCCCGGCGTAGCGACGACGCAGACCGATTCGCCCGGACGAACGCACACGGTTCAGGCTGATTATACGCTGCGCCCGAATTTGATTATCGAAGGACGCTATACGCATTCTTACGGCGCGATTTTAAGCAGCAACATCGGCTTGCTGTCCAACACGATCACCAGCGTTCCCGTCAATCTAGCCTATCCGAATCAGCGCGACCGTATTCCGTCTATCACGGGAACCGGCTTCAGCGCGTTCACCGGCTTCGGTCCGTATAATAACTTTTCAAACAAAAACGATTTCAGCGGAAATATAACTTATATTTTCGGCAGCCATACGACGAAATACGGCGTGATTTTGTCCAAATACCGCAAAAACGAAAATGCGCTGGCAGGCAATAACGAAGGGATTTTCAGCACATTTAATAACACGGCAAACTCAGCCGTCGCCAGCGGTCAGGGAGTGATCTGCGCTCCGACGCAGCAAACCGCAACCGGAGCTTGCGTCAGCGGCAACCCGACGACGTATCAGACTTTTGCAAATTTCCTGCTCGGCACGAACGCGACGTTTTCACAGGCGAAATCCGATTACACGGCTAATCTTTTTCAGCGTAATTTTGAAGCCTACGCGCAGGACGAATTCCGCGTCCGCAAAAATCTGACTTTATATTACGGCGTGCGCTATTCGTTCTTCGGTTCGCCATATGATAAAGGCGGGCTTTTAACCAATTTCGTTCCGCAGCTTTATAATGCAGCGGCGGCACCGCGCGTTGACGGCGGCGGCAACCGCGTCGTCGGTTCGGGTAATTTTTGTAACGGACTGATCGTTAATTCGCAGAATTATCAAACCGCGCCGAACGGTTGCGCGCCGACCGTTTCGCCTTACGGCAAATACGTCGTGGACGCGCCGAAGAAAAACTTTGCGCCGCGCGTCGGTCTGGCCTATGACCCGTTCGGCGACGGCAGAACTTCAATTCGTGTTGGTTACGGAATTTATCACGAGCAAACGCTCGTCGGGATTTTCGAGCAGAATTTGATTTCCAATCCGCCGTATCAGGAAACGACTAATTTGTTGAACGTCAATCTCAGTCAAAACTTTGCCACGAACCCGCTGGCGACGCTCGGCGTGATTGCGGTGCGCGGCGAAGACACGGATTGGAAAACGCCGTATATGCAGCATTGGTCGCTCGACGTGCAGCATCAATTTTTCAAAAACACTTTGGTTGATGTTGGCTATTACGGCAGCAAAGGAACAAATTTAATCGGCATCGTTGATATAAACTTGCTCAAGCCCGGCTACGCCATCAGCTTAGGAAGCACGGGTTGCGCGGTCGGCGCGTCAACGACTCCGACGACTTTCTGCCAGGCACCGAACACCGCTCTGACCAACTCGACGATTTTACAGCAAATCAGACCGTTTCGCGGTTATTCGGCGGTCAATATGATTTTGCCGGCGTTCGACTCGAACTATCACAGTTTGCAGGTTGCCGTGACGCAGCGTTTGAGCGGCGCGTCGCAACTTAACATTGCTTATACGTTCGCTAAAAATCTGACGAACAGCCAGACCGACCGTTCGTCGGCTCCGCAAAATTCCTACGACTTTAAAGCGGAAAGCGGACGGGCGCAGCTCGACCGGCGGCACGTTTTCGTCTCCAATTTTATTTACGAACTGCCGTTCTTCAAAGGCGAGCGCGGAGTTTTGGCAACGCTGCTCGGCGGATTCCAGACATCGGGAATTGTCACGTATCAAACCGGAATTCCGTTTACGGCGACGTTCAGCACGACGACTAACCCGTATGATCCGGCGGGTATCGGTTTTCTCGGCGCGTCGGCTGCCGGACCGCGCCCGATTCAATATGCCGATCCGTTCACTGCCGGACCGATTGCCGCCAACCCCGATCCGCGTTGTCAAACGACGGTTTCACAGGGCGGCATCGCCGCGGATACGACGCATACGGTCGCCAACTACTATAATCGTTGCGCGTTCCAAACTCTTTTTTCAACTTCCGGCATCGCTAATGTTCCCGGCAATACTCCGCGCGGCGGTCTCGAAGGTCCAAGCACGTCCCGACTTGATTTGTCGCTGATGAAAAACTTTAGATTTACCGAATCGGTGAATTTGCAGTTGCGCGGTGAAATGTTCAATGTTTTCAACACGACGAACTTCTCCGGCTTTTCAAGCGTCAGCTCGAACTCATCGCTGTTCGGGACTGTCGGCGCGGTGCGCGATCCGCGAACATTACAACTCGGAATCAAGTTCCTGTTTTAATCCAAACGCAGATTAAAAAATTATTTGTCGCGTCGTAAATCCAACGGCGCGACTTTTTTATTTACAGAGTTTGCGGGCATCATAGAATAATTATGAATAAAACTTACTTGAAAATTTCCGGCAGAAATTTTGTTTCCCTACCGAAAAAAGAAGAATTCATTTTAATCGAAAATTCGATTGTCAAAGAAATAATCACAGGCGAAGCTGGAATAAATTCTGATGAATTCATTGACCTTTCCAATTTACAGACTTTTTCAGGTTTTATAGACATCCATAATCACGGCGCGGTCGGCGTTGATGTCAACACGGCGACCGCCGCCGATTTGCGGAAGGTCGGAAAATTTTTGGCGACGCAGGGCGTAACGGCTTGGCTGCCGACGTTCGTGCCGGACGCAGATGAAAATTATCAAAAAATCGTCGCGACGATTGACGAAGTGATGGAAACGCAAGCCGACGAAGCAATCGCGCAGATCGTCGGCGTGCATTACGAAGGCGTTTTTGCCAATGAAAAAATGTGCGGCGCGCTGCGTCCGAAGTTTTTCAAGACATTTAAAAACGGCGATGAAATAAGCGATTTGCCGAAATTAAAAAAAGGAATTCATTTAACGACGCTTGCGCCCGAAGTTGAAAACGGCATCGAACTAATTAATGAATTGATAAAACAAAATTGGATTGTTTCCATCGGACATACGCGCGCCGGTGTCGAAACTTTGGACGCGGCGTTTGACGCGGGCGCACGGCATCTGACGCATTTTTTCAACGCGATGACCGGCTTGCATCACCGCGAAACGGGCGTGGTCGGCTGGGCTTTGACTAAAAATGAAACGACGTTCGACATTATTGCCGACGGCGTTCACGTCGCGCCCGGCATTTTAAGATTCGGAGTCGAAAGTAAAGGCGCGGAAAATGTTTCTTTGATTTCCGATTCAATCGCGCCGACCGGTTTGGGCGACGGAGATTTTAAACTTTGGGGCGAAAAAGTTTCCGTCCGTGAGGGCAAAACCCGAAACGAGCGCGGCAGCATCGCGGGCAGCGTCATCACGATGCTCGACGCGGTAAAACAAATGCGCGAATTAAAATTTTCCGATGCCGAAATTTCCCGAATGGCGAGCTTAAATCCGGCGCGGGTTTTAGGAATCGAAAAAGATTTCGGCTCAATCGAAATCGGCAAACGCGCTGATTTAGTCGCGCTCGGCGAAAACGGAAACGTAAAATTTACGATGATCGGAGGACGGATTTTAAATACGAATTGAATAAAAATGTGCGAAATAGGAGCGCGAATTGCTCGTCCGCACTCCGACTAACGTTGAATCAAACTGTCTTTGCTGTTGGCGCGTTTGACGGCAAAAAAAAACGACGCGGAAAGAGCGTCCGAGTTGAAAATTCCAAATGAAAAAAGGGCGAATGCGGAGCAGCACAAACATAGAAATTTCAGCCGTTTAAATATTCCGCGAAACTTTGTCAATTAACCGCTTTGATTGCAAATCGGCGGCGGAATTTTTACAATGACGAGATGCGCCTTTTTCGTGCGAAATCAATTTTGATTCTGGCTTTGCTGATATTTTTCAGTGCGTGCGCCGAAGACGAGACGGCAAATCGAAACGCGAACGCCGCCAATCAAAATTATAATAAATCCGCGCCCGTTAATATCATTCCGAAGGACGACGTTGACGAACTCGGCAAAATTATCAAATTGTCCGTCGCGCCCGATGAAGCGACTTATTACGAATTTGATTTTTCCGACAAAAAACTCGTCGCCGTGCTTTTATTTAACGAAGCGAACGCCAGGCAAATCGCCGCTGCCGCACAAAAACTCAAAACGCCCGCCCCTGCCGATATTGACCCCGAAGTTTGGTTTCCGCCGGAACTGATCGCCAAAAGTCAGGAAACCGGCGATTCGTCGCTGAAAGGCATTGAATATGCGGCGAACGATTTTTTGCAAACGCCTTACACCAAAGGTCGTTTGACGCGGATCAACGACACGAATTATTTTGTTCTGGAATTATTTTAGCCGTGATATTTATTTAACGGATTACTTTAATGTTTTCAGCTCTTCGCGCAGGCACGCGATTTCGATTTCGGACTCCGTATAAATTCTCAAGTATTCCTTAATTTGAGGATTGAAAAAACGCCAATCCGCGCCCGTATCAACGATTTCCAGGTTTAATTCTTTGCTGTAAATTCGATTATTTTTGACGGCGGTTTGTTTGAGTTCGCCGCGCTTGTTGCGGTAGGCGACGAGCGGTTCGGGCAGATAATCGTATTCGGGGTCGAAAATATAATATTCCTTCACGCCGAATTGCTGATACAAAAACCACTTTTTATTCAAGTCTTCGCCCCACGTTCCGCGCGATGAAATTTCAAAAATGACCTGCGGAAATTGTTTTTCTTCCCACAGCTTAAAACTCCGTCGCGGGTATTTGCCGACACCTTTGACGACCATTACATCGGGCGAAAAAAACTTTGCGCGGATTTCCTTCTTCGTAATAAAACATTATATCGGCTAAAACTTTAACGTCCTGTGCCGACATAAAAAACGCTTCCAAAGCCTGATAAATATAAGTGATCGTTTATATGTGAAGATCGGTTTCGCCCATCGGTTTTCCGTCAGATTCGGGATAATAAATTTCAGTTTGTTTTTTTAATTTCAAGACCACGCTCATAATTTTTTCAGACTAATATAATTCTTAAATTTCTTCATATCTTTTCAATTTTCGATAAAGCGTCGAGAGGTCTATGCCGAGAATTTCGGCGGCGGCGGATTTGTCTTCGCCGACTGCTTTTAAGATTTCCAAAATATAACGGCGTTCCACGTCTTCGAGCGTCGGACGCGAATTTTCAGAATCGCGCGTTTCGAGAGTATTTTTCGCGCCCGCGCGGATTTTCGGCGGCAGATTTTCCAATTCGATTTCGTCGCTGC
Source organism: uncultured Pyrinomonadaceae bacterium (assembly GCA_964237235.1). Lineage (GTDB taxonomy): Bacteria > Acidobacteriota > Blastocatellia > Pyrinomonadales > Pyrinomonadaceae. The sequence continues at coordinate 30,874 of CAXSGY010000011.1, read as the reverse complement.
TTAAAATAAAAGATCGTTCAATCGCGTTTTCCAGTTCGCGCACGTTGCCCGTCCATTTGTGATTGATTAGCACGGACATCGCTTCGGGCGTGATTGATTTTTCCGGCGCGTTTTGCTGTTTGGCGATTTTGCCGACGAAATATTTCGCCAGCAGCGGAACGTCTTCGCGGCGCGCGCGCAGCGGCGGCAGAGTGATTTCGATAACGTTCAGACGGTAAAATAAATCTTCGCGGAAGCGGTTTTCAGCGACTTCGGTTTCGAGATTTTTGTTTGTCGCGGCGATGATGCGCGCGTCGAATTTAACCGGCGTGCTTGAACCGACCGGCGTAACTTCGTGTTCCTGCAAAGCGCGCAGAAGTTTGACCTGCAAGACGGACGGCATTTCGCCGATTTCATCGAGAAAGAGCGTGCCGCCGCCGGTCGAGCGAAACAAGCCTTTTTTGTCGGCAATCGCGCCGGTGAACGCGCCCTTCGTGTGACCGAAAAGCTCTGATTCAAGAAGTGATTCGGGCAGCGCGCCGCAATTGACGGCGAGAAACGGTTGGGCGGCGCGACGGCTTTTGTAATGAATCGCTCTGGCGATTAATTCCTTACCCGTTCCCGATTCGCCTTCGATTAAAACGCTCGCGCTCGTGTCGGCGACTTTTTCGACGAGGCGAAAAACGCTTTTTAATTCTTCGCTCGTGCCGATGATTTCCCCGAAACTGTAATTTCTCGAAATCTCGCGGCGCAAATTTCGATTTTCGCGAAACAGCTCTTTCGTGCGGACGGCGTTGCGAACCGTTTGCAGCAAATCTTCGTTGACGAACGGTTTAGTGATGTAGTCGAACGCGCCCCGTCGAAGAGCGGCAATCGCCGAGTCCACGGACGAATACGCCGTCATTATAATCACCGGCGATTCTTCGTCAATCGCTTTAATTTGCGCGAGCAGTTCGATGCCGTCCATTCCCGCCATTTTTATATCGGTCAAAGTAACGGCGATGTCGTTGGCGGAAAAAATTTCGAGCGCGTTCTCCGCGCTGTCAGCGGTGAAAACTTTGTAATTTTCGTCTTCGAGCAATTGTCGCAGAATCGAGCGCATCAATTCTTCGTCTTCGACAACTAAAATATTTGATTTCATCAGTTAATTGTAAACCGTAAATAGTGCCGAGTGCTAAACGCCGGGTGTTAAGAAAAAAAGCAAATTCCGCATAATGAAATTTAGCTGTAAGTTAAAAAATTTTATCCTTTAACACTCGCCACTCGCCACTTAGCACTCATCAAAATTTGTGATAGCATCAAATTTGTCTTGCAGTAAATCAAATGAATCTCAGAAAATCCGCCAAATCTGTTTTGTTGCTCGCGTTTTTGTGTGTGCCGAACGTTTACGCGCAACAAACGAATCCGGTGGAAAAAGAAATCGCCAATCCGATTACCGACACGCCGAACGTCAATCCGGTCGCGCCCGAACAAGACATTAAAGCTCCGAAACGAACGCAGCCTTCGATAAAAAAACCGAATCTCGCCGACGACGAATTGGAAGTTACGGCGAACAGTCAGGCGGGAGAAGGCGAAGAGGGAAAACGGGTCGGCATTTATAAAGGAAACGTGGACGTGCGTTTCGGAAATTATCGCCTGCAAGCCGATAAAGTAACGATCAGAGAAGCCGAAAATTTAATCGTCGCCGAAGGCAGCGTCGTGTTCGACGAAGGCGACGACCAGCGCATTACGGGTTCGAGAGGCGAATTTAATTACCGGACAAAGCTCGGTTATTTTGTCGAAACAACCGGCTTTACGAATCAAACGAACGACGGCACGGTTTTGTATTTTACGGCGGAGCGCGTCGAGCGCGTCAGCGAAAACGAATTTGTCATTACGAACGGAAAATTCACCGCCTGCGAAGACAACAAACCGAAATGGAGCTTCACGGCGAGCCGCGCCGTCATCAAACCGAACGACAAAGTTAAATTGACGAACGCCAAATTTCGCGTCAAGGACGTGCCGATTTTGCCGTTGCCGTATGCTTCGATTCCAATTAAAAAACGCGACCGTCAATCGGGCTTTCTCACGCCGACGTTCGGCTTCTCCGGCAACAAAGGTTTTCGTCTCTCGAACGCTTATTATCAAACTCTCGGTCGCTCGGCGGATGTCACGCTGCGCGGCGATTATTACAGCGCGCGCGGCTTCGGCTACGGCGCGGACTTCCGCACACGGTTCAATTCGCGCTCGTATCTGGACTTCGGTTTTTACGCCGTCAAGGACCGCATTTTCGGACACGAAAAAGATGCAGACCATCCCGACCAGGGCGGCAGTTTGATTTACGCCGACGGCGTGCAGTATTTTCCGAAAGGTTATACGGCGGTCGCCGACGTGCGCTTGACTTCAAACCTCGCGTTTCGACAGGTTTTTTCCGACGGCATCCAGCAAATTATTTCGCCGATTGAAGTTTCGCAGGTTTTCTTGAATAAAAGCTGGAACGATTACACGCTGAATCTTTTGGCGCGTTCGCAGGTGATTTCGATTCCGAACGTCCGCATCAAAACGCGCAATCTGCCGAGCGTTAATTTTGATAAACGTCCGTCCGAGCTGCCTTTTTTGAAGAACGTCTATTTTTCGTTTAAGACGAGCTTCGAAGGAATTTCGCGCCGCGAAGAAGCCGACGATCCGAATCTTTACCGGCAGATTACCGGCAACGAGCCGGTCAACACGCGCAAAATCGCCCAGCGTTTTGATATACATCCGCAATTAACTCTGCCGATCAACTTTAAATATTTTACTTTAACCGCGACCGGCGGAATGCGGCTGACTTCGTATTCAAATTCGTTCAACGATATGCGCCAGGTCGTCGGCACGAATGTTTTGCGAAAATACGGCGAGTTTGAATTGGACTTTCGTCCCGTCGCGCTGGCGAAAAACTTTTACCGTTCCGGCGGCGGTCTGCGCTTTCGTCACACCATCGAACCGTATCTGACGTATCGGCTCGTCAAAGGCGTGGACAATTACAACCGAATCATTCGCTTCGATTACGAAGACACGCAGACGAACACGAACGAGATTGAGTTTGGTCTGACCAATCGATTTTTTACGCGCCGTTATACCGAAGCCGTGACCGACGAGGCGAAAAAACTTTTACGGGAAAATACCGACCCGAATAAAAAATCTCTGTCGGTTCAGCCGTATGAAATTTTCACGTTGACGGTGCGCGGCAAATATTTTTTCGACGAAAATTTCAGCGGCGCGCTGACATCCGGACGGCGCAATCAAATCGAGCCGATTTCCGCCTTGACCTTTTACACGTTCGGCGGCGTTCCGCGCCGTTTTTCGCCGCTCAACATTGACGCGACGTATCGCCCGCAGAAAACGATCTTCTTAAATTCACGGCTGGACATAGACACGCAAACCGGCGCGCTGCGCGACTTTTCGGCGAGCATCGGCTACAATTCCGCGCTCGTGAAAATTTATCAAACCTTCTATTACACGCGCGCCGTCACTTTGATTCCGTCCCTGCGAAAATACAACGACGCGAACGGCAAGGAAGCGGGAACGCTGCGCGGTTCGCAATACAGTCCTTCAATTTTTGTCGGCGACCGCGAACGCGGATTTTACGGCGGCGTGTCTTTATTTTTCGATTTTGAAAACCGCCGCGCGACGCGCTCGTCGCCGCTCATCAGTTCTTTGGCGACGCTCGGTTATGCCTTCGATTGCTGTTCGGTAACGCTGCAATATTCAAACTTCAACGTCGGCGTGCGAACCGAAAACCGTTTCGTTTTCAGCTTTAGATTAAACGGCATCGGCGCGTTCGGCACACAGCAGATCGGGCAAGGGCTTCGTTAATTTTAAGCGGGGAAACAACAAAACAAATAGAAGTCATCTCAAAAATACCAATGTCACACGGTTCAGAGGCGCGCCTACTGCCCGACATTGCACTGTCTAAATTATTAAGTCGGGCAGTAGGCGCGCCTCTGAACCATCGAAATTTATTTTGAGATAGCTTCTGATATAGATTCAATAAGTTGATGAGGTTTAAAATAATTGTCATTCATAGCGCAACATTCATCTATGATACGCGCTTTGCGCCGACGAATTATAATATTCAACCGGCGCGAGGTCGTCGGTGAGCGGCGCGATTGTGGAATCTGAATTTTTTTCGTAAAGGTGATTTAAAAGATTATTAATTTCCGCGTCGTCGCTTTGAAAAGCGGCGGCGTTTTCGTTTTTGCAGGCGACGATTATCAAATTTTGCAGGCGTTCGTCCGCATAATCGGCGTTGACTTTAAACAGATAGACGCGCGGAAAAATTTTTCGATAAGTGTTGAGTTCGGCTTGTAAAAATCGGCTCGAATCGCCCCGAATCGCGCCTCCGAGATTGAAAATTACCACGCCCTTCGGTTTTATGGTTTTGCTGATTTCGCGAACGGCTTCGAGCGTCGTTAATTGAAAGGGAACGGAAAACATCGAACCGAAAGCGTCTATCAAAACGGCATCGTATTCGTCGGGGGCGGGGCGGTTGAGAAAAATTCTGCCGTCTTCGTGAATAACATTTAAGCGCGGATTTTCCGTCAGACGAAAAAAGTTTTTGGCGATTACGGTCATCTGCGGATCAATTTCGACGACGCTCATTCGCGCGCTCGGATACGTCGCCAGGTAATTCTTCGGAAACGAAAAACCCGCGCCGCCGATCATCAAAACATTCTCGAAATCCGGCTTGAAAAATCGGATCAAATGATAATATCTCGTATAATCAAACGCGAGTTCGTCCGAATCGAGAAACATTCCCGACTGCACGAAATACGGATCAACGGCGAGCGCGCGCAGAGGACGCAGGCTTTTCGCTTCGACGGTCGTAAAAATTTGCACGCGGCTGTATTCGGTGTCGAAATCGTATAAATCGTTCGTCTGCCGCAAATAATAAATTTTAGCTTCGCTCACCGCAACGCCCAGAACGAACAAAATCAGAACGCTGATATTAATCTGCGAAACGGCAAACGGCGCGAGCAAAATTGACAGACCGATCAAAGTCGCGCCGATCAGGTAAAGCGTTCGAGTGCTGCCGACAAAAGGAATTAAAAAAAATCCGGCGAGAAATGTCCCCAGAATGCTGCCGACGGTCGAGAGGGCGTAAAATCTGCCGACTGTTTTGCCCGAATCGGCGAGCGAAGACATTTTTAATTTGATTGCGTATGGCGTGACGAAGCCGAACAAAACGCTCGCCGGAGCGAACAGCAAAACGGCGGCGATAATGGATTTAATTTCAAGCCCGAAAGTTCCTTGCGCGAGTAGGGACAGAAATAAATCTTTAATTAAAATCGTCAACGCGACCGCGCTGCCCGCCAGAAACAGCACCAAAGCTAAAATTTTAATTTCCGGTCGCCGGTCGGCGATTCTGCCGCCGAGCCAATAACCCAAACTGAGCGCGGCTAAAATTACGCCGATCAAGCTCGTCCAGACATAGGTTGACGCGCCGATATACGGCGAAAGTATGCGCGAACCGATGATTTCGTAAATCATCACAACCGCGCCGCACGCGAAAACAATCGTTTCGAGAACGAATCGCGGCGTTTTTTTTGTGGCGATTTGTGCTTGTTCGGGCTTCACTAAAAGACTGGAGCGCAAGCATCAGTGCTTGTGTTGAACATCGCTGCGATGCGAAAAAGACTCTTGGTAAAAGCAAACATTATCAGCGGTTCGCGTCGTTTTCGCGTTCATTGCAGGCAGATTGCCTGCGCTCCGGTCATTTTTTGTTAAACTTTAGCCGTTTTTTTTTCGCCTGCTTCGTTGACATACGTCAGCCACGGCGCGTTGTCGGGCGCGGGGCGTTTGCCGTAGATGACATCGAAAAACGCATCTTGAATCTGCTTTGTAATTTCGCCGCGTTTACCAGAGCCGACGGTGATGCGGTCAACTTTGCTGATCGGCGTAATTTCGGCGGCGGTGCCGGTGAAAAATAATTCGTCGGCGAGATAAAGTGCGGCGCGTTGAATATTCGTTTCTTCGACCGCGATGCCGAGTTCGCGGGCGATTTTGATGACCGAATCGCGCGTGATGCCGGGCAGAATCGAAGCTCCGAGCGGCGGCGTGAGCAATCTGCCGTTATTGACCAGAAACAAATTTTCGCCCGAACCTTCGGAGACATAGCCGCGTTCGTCGAGCGCGATGCCTTCGGAAAATCCGTTGAGAATCGCTTCCATTTTGATTAATTGGGAATTCATATAATTCGCGCCGGCTTTGGCGACCGCCGGAAGCGAATTCGAAGTAATGCGCGTCCAACTGGAAACGCAAACTTCAACGCCTTTTTCCAGGGCTTCTTCGCCCAGATATTTGCCCCAATCCCAAGCCGCCAGATAGCAATCAATCGGACACGGAAACGGATTGACACCGAATGAAGGTTTTTCTTCGTTTAAGCCGCGAAACACGACCGGACGAATGTAACACTCGTCCATTCCGCTGTTTCGCACGAGTTCGACTGCCGCCTGACAAATCTCTTCGCGCGTGAAATTCATCTCCATTCGATAAACCTTCGCCGAATTCAGAAGCCTTTGAATATGCTCGGTCAGGCGAAAAATTGCCGTGCCGCGTCCTTCGGTTGTCTGATAAGCGCGAACTCCTTCAAAAACGCTCGAACCGTAATGAATGGCGTGCGTCATCACGTGAACGCGGGCATCGTTCCATTCGATAAATTCACCGTTGCGCCAGATTTTCGGCGCGACCTTTGCTGATTTGACATCGCTTGACGACATAATTTTTTATAAAAGCTCCTGAATTAAAATTTTAAAAAAGAATTCTGACTAAATGTAAGAAACTGTTAAAACCGACAAAACCGCTGATAATCTCGATTAATAAATAAATTTTGGTAAACCTAAGAATACGATAACACAGGCGGATTCGCAACAATTCAACTGAAAACGAATCGCTTCAAAACGGTTAAAAAATAAAAAAGCGGAACATTGAATTCCGCTTTTTTATCGTTAAATTATCGTCCGCGTTACAAAATCCTGAAGCGCGGCGCGGTGTCGTCAAGCCGGCTTTGATAAGTCGTGCCGCCGACGTTGACTATCACCGGCACGTCACCCGCGCCGAGCAATTCGGGCGGCAACGCGAAATCAATCGAATAAACGCCCGGCTCGCGCAAAACGGGAACCGCGTTGATAGTTGGCGTAATCGTCACGCTGCCGATGCGAACGGTGATCGAAGAAATCGGAACATTCGCCACTCCTGTCAAAAATAACCTCAAAATCGTCGGCACACGCCGTCCGCCTTTTATTTTTAAAGTCGTGACGTTGAACGGCTCGGTTCTAAAAACTGTGTTCGTCACATTAAATATTCGAGCGCGTCCGTTCGGCGCGGGCAGCGTCGAAAAAGTGAAAACGTCGGGTCTGGCGGGAACAATCGTAATCGAGCCGCGGAAAACAGTTCCGTTGTTGTTAACGACGACCGGATAAACAGTCGCCGCACTGCTGACTATCGGCAATCCGGGCGGCACGACGAAAATGATTTCCCGCTGACCGACCGATTTCAAACCCGCCGCCGCGCCGTTGATTGAAAGCGTTACACCGCTCAATTCAATCGGCAAAGTAAAGCTTCTCGAAAGCGAACCGACTGCCGTCTGCGCGACCACCGGCGAATTTACGCCGGTCGAAAAATCGAGAATCGCCAACGAACCGGGCGACAAACCCTGCACGGCGGACGGCGTTTGCGGTGTCGGCGTGACGCTCGGCACAGGACTCGGCGTTGGTGTCGGGCTTGGAGTCGGAACAACATCCGGCGAAACGGGCTGACGGCTTGCGCCGGTCGCAAAGCTAAAAGTTGCGGCGGTCTGCGCGTCGGTCACGGGAAGCAAATAATAAAACGCTTCATTGGCGAGATCGGGATTGCCCGTGCCGATTTCGGTCAAGGCGAGCGTGAAAGTCATACGCCGCACAGAATTACTCGGAATCGGCTGCGTCGAAGCGATAAAACTGGTCGGGGTCGGAAACAAGGTCAAGCGGGTAAAAGTCGGCGAAGCCGACGTTATCGGGTATGAATAAAGCTGAGCCGGACGCGCGACATTGGTATTTAATCCGCCGTCATTGGTCGCCGAAACCGTGCCGGCGGCGGTTAAATTCAGGCGCGTTTCAAAAACCAGAGTCGCGGGCGAGCCGTTTGCATCCGTATCGGTAAACCCCGGAAAACGGTCAACGTCGCCGCCCGTGGCGGTCGCGTCGGCATCGCTGCGCGGTCCAATTTGTTTAAACGTGTCGGTCGTTGCATCGTATAAATAAAGCACGAACGAAGTCGAATTTGCGCCGTTGACCGTTGACAAATCGGTTGCGTAAGAATCGAACGCGATGTAACGCCCGTCGCGGCTCATACGTCGCCCGACGCTGAAGATATTTATAACATCGCCCGGATTGACGCGCGTTGTTTTTGTGACCTGCTTTTTGACGCTCGTCGTGGTTGTGCCGCCGGTCGTGCCGTCCAAATCGGCGTAAAAAACTTCGACGCTGCGGTCGGCATTGTTGCCGCCGATCATTCCAACAATTGGATTATCGCCGTTGCTCTGAAAAGCGACGCGCGTTCCGTTGCCGGAAATACTGGGAATCTGGTTGTAAATCGGATCGGTAATCGAGCCGCGCGTGGTTTGCGTGATTTGTCTGACGGCGGATAAAGTGCGCGAATAGGTAAAAATTTCGTCGTTGGCGTTCGGCGAAGCATTGCCAACGGTCGGCACTAAATCGCGGTTCGAGGTAAAGGCGAGAAAGTTTCCGTTATCGCTCAAGCTCGCATCCCGGTTGTCGTCGCCGATGGCGGGCAGAGCCGTCGTCGAACCGGCGGTCGGCACGCGGCTCGGCAAGGAATTCGTCACGCGCGTAAACGTTCCCGCGCTCAAATCGGTGACCGGAATTTCGCTGCCCGAAGATAAATTAGCCGCCGGAGCGGCAGGAACTTGATAAAGCCACATTTCCGTATTCGCGTCGCTGAGCAAAGGATTTGCCGGCGTGGTAGCCGGAGCGACCGGATTAAACGATTCGGCGTTAAAACTGCCCGGATTCGTATTGTTCGGCGCGGTCGGCGTAGAAGTCGTCGCGTTCGAGCCGAAGGCGATCCAGCGTCCGTCGTTGCTGATGGTCGGATGCGTGTTGACAATCAAAACGTTGATATTTGTCGAAGCGTAAGTCAGGGTCGTGTCGGTTCGCAAACTTTTCGTGTCGGTGATTTGAAAGATACGCCGCTGGGCGTAATCGAAAATAAAAATTTCGTTGTTGCCGTCGGAGTTGCGCGGATTTTCGGTGGCGAGGTCGCCCGTTGATTCAAAAACGACAAAGCGACCGTCGCCGCTGATGCCGCCCGCGAACGATTCGACCGAAGAATTGGTTAACTGTCCGATGACCGAATCAACCTGCGCTTGAATTGTCGTAAAGCTGCTGAAAATAAAAGCGATTAAAAAAATAAAAATTACGCGAAGTTTCACAAATTCCTCCAAAAATTGCCGGACAAAAATAGATTTCAATAGGTAAAAATTTTATTTGGCACAAAACATTGCATTTTAAAGGTTAAAAATGCGTCTGGCAAGCAGTTGTAAATATTATAATTGATGCTTTGTGCGAAAATCTGTCAATTTGATGCGCGAAACCCGCCATTTCGTTGCGCTTATCATTTATCATTTATCATTTATCATTTATCATTTATCATTTATCAGATTCGCGTCTTTGTCTTTAGCAATAAATTTTCGTAAGCGAAAATCGGTAACTCACACGATAAATGATAAATGATAAATGATAAATGATAAATGCTCTCTGATGGTTGTCGCGGGCGAAGCGTCGGGCGACGCGCACACGGCGAAGCTCGTCAGAGCCTTGCGCGAAAATTATCCTTCGACGGCGTTCGATTTTTTCGGCGCGACCGGTGCGAAGATGCGCGACGCGCAGGTTGAAACAATCGTTAAAGCCGATGATATGTCAATCGTCGGCTTACCCGAAATCGCCCGCGCTCTGCCGATGTTTTGGAACGCCTTTCAAAATCTCAAACAAGCGGCGATTGAGCGCAAACCCGACGCGGCAATTTTAGTTGACTTTCCCGATTTCAATCTCAAACTCGCCAAATCGCTGAAAAAGCAAAACGTAAAAGTCATTTATTACATCTCGCCGCAACTTTGGGCGTGGCGCAAACATCGCGTCAAAACGATTGAAAAATACGTTGATTTATTGCTGACGATTTTGCCGTTTGAAAAAAACTGGTATGCGCGGCAGAAAATTTCGCACGTCGAATACGTCGGCAATCCGCTGGCGCGTGAAGTTCATACGGAAATTTCAAAAGCCGGGTTTTGCGCCAAATATAACCTCGATGCCGCCAAGCCGATTATCGCTTTGCTCGCGGGCAGCCGTCACAAGGAAATTTCGCGCATTCTGCCGCCGATGTTGGAGACCGCCGCGCTGATGGAAGCGAGAGATGCCGATTTACAATTTGTCATCGCGCTCAACTCGGCGAAACACGAAGCGGAAATTGAAGCGGCGCGACAAAAAAAATCACGCGTACCGCAAAATTTGCGCGTCGTCGCCGGTGAAACGTGGAACGCCGTCGGCGCGGCTGATATCGCCGCCGTCACGAGCGGCACGGCGACGCTTGAAACGGCGATTCTCAATACGCCGCTCGCCATCGTTTACAAAACGTCCGCGCTCAATTATAAATTATTGCGTCCGCTCATCTCGGTCGAACATTTCGGGTTAATAAATTTAATTGCCGAAAAACGCCTCGCCAAAGAATTGATTCAAAACGATTTCACGCCCGACACGCTCGCCGCCGAGCTTTTCCGTCTGCTCGAACCGGAAAACAATCAAAAAATGCGCGAAGATTTGCAACGGGCAACCGACACGCTCGGCAAAGGCGGCGCGTCAAAACGCGCGGCGGAATTTATTATGAATTTTTTGAGGAAAAATTAGTTTCGACTGTTTGCTAGATGTTATATGTCAATAATAAAAACGGCGTGTGAATGGAGCGCGGACCGAAGCGACAGCGTCGTTGTTCGACTGCCTTCACGCGACTTGATCAATATGCTGCGTCTCGCGCTTCCCGCGCTCGAAAGGCGGACGAGCCGTCCGCGCTCCGAAGGGAAAAATTTTAGTATCGATTTGGTTAGAAAAATGAATTTTATTCGATCTGAAAATTAATCGTTCGGCGGCTCCGGAATATCCTTAAAACAGTCGCTTTCTTCCCATTTCGCCAAAGACATTTTTTGCTTAAGATTTTGAAAAACCGTCGCCTGCACGATTTGGGAATACGCATTTTTATTTTTCTCTTTAATCTCAGTCTTCAAACATAAACGAAAATTCGTCCCCGCGACGATTTGCCGTTCGGCTTGATTGATCGAAACGATTTTGATTTGCGCCTTTTTCTTTTTCGCTTCGGCGTTGGCGGCGAATTTCGCCGCGGAGACGGCGTTCGCGTCGGTCGCTTCGATTTTTTGATAACCGCCGGCTATCGGAGGTTCAATTTGCGCGAAAGTCGTCAACGCGCCGCCGAAAATGACGGCGAGCGCGACGAACAGGAATTTAATTGACAGAATATTTTAATAAGTTTTTTTGAATTTATTTTATTCAAATCTCAAACTTGTCGCCCGCCGCGCTCATCCATTGAAACTCGATGCGTTGGCGTTTCAGAAATTTTTGCATCGCCAGATAACGCGATTCGAGAAAAAAATCTTTGACGTAACCGTCGTGAATCGGCACGACAAATTCGGGCGACATTCGTTTCGCAAACTTGAACGCCTGCGGTTCGGTTTCCCACGGAGCCATCATCGGCAGCGCGAGAATTTTCGTGCGCGCAAATTTCAAGACGTTTTCCGAAAGCGAATCGCCCGGATGAACGAGAACATCGTTTAAAACATAAGCCGTGTTTTGCGGAATTTCGTCGGCGAGAATCTTTTCGTGCGGCGCGTCGAAGGCTTCGATTTTAAAGCCGCCGACTTCGCGCGTTCCCGTTTCAAACGTTTCAACTGTGATATTTTTGACGGCGAGCTTTTCCCTGATTTCCGCGTTGGCGAAAATTTTCGCGCCGCCGTTATTTTCGATAATTTTTTTCAGCGAATCGTCGTCAATATGATCCGGGTGACAATGCGTTAAAATTACCGCCGACAAATCCTTAAACTGCGAGGGTTTGACTTTTCCCTCAATAAACGTAAACAAACCCGGATCGAAAAGAATTTTGTCGAAATCGTTTTCAATCAAAAGACAGGCGTGAATATATTTCGTGATTTTCATTCGTTTTCCTTTTTCAAACCGGCGATTTGTTTTTTTAATTCTTTAATTTCATCCTTCAAACGCGCCAAGCCTTTCACGTGCGCGTTCTGGCGTTTATATTCGTCGAGCGGCTGGACGGGCGTTCCCCACCAAACGCCCGCGCGGACGATTTTGCCGGGCAGAACGCCGCCTTGCGAGCCGATAATCGCGCCGGTCAAAACCCGTGCGTGGTCGCCCATTCCGACTTGTCCGCCGATCACACAATCGTCTTCGATAACGGTCGAACCGGAAATGCCGGTTTGCGCGGCGATGACGACACGCTTGCCGATTCGGACGTTGTGCGCGATCTGCACGAGGTTGTCTATTTTCGTGCCTGCGCCGATTCTCGTTTCGCCCAGCGCGCCGCGGTCAATGCACGAGTTCGCGCCGATTTCCACGTTGTCTTCGATGACGACCGTGCCGATTTGCGGAAATTTAACGTAGCCGCGTCCGCCGTCGCGGACATAGCCGAAACCGTCCGCGCCGATGATCGCGCCCGCGTGAATCACACAGTTGTAACCGATTTCAACGTTGTCGTAAATCACGCAGTTCGCATGAATAATCGAGCCTTTTTGAATCGAAACATTTCTGCCGATTCGCACGCCGTCGTGAATTTCCGACGTTTCGCCGACGTAAGAATTTTCGCCGATGCTGACCGACGCGCCGACGAAAGAAGCGCGCACGTCGGAATTTTCGTGAATAATCGCGGTGTCGTGCCAGCCGTTCTTCCAGTCGCGCGGATGAAGTTTTTCGGCGATTTTGGCGAACGCGAGTTTCGGATTTTTAACTTTGATATATGAACAGAGAAGCGGCGCGTCGAAATTTTCGGGAACAATCAGACACGAAGCCTTTGAAGTTTGGACATTTTCAACTTTTTCGACGAAGGAAATTTCATTTTCCGACGCATTATCGAAAGCGGCAACACGGAGAATTTCAATTTCGCCGTCGCCGGAAAATTCCGCGTTTAAGAATTCGGCGATTTCTCTAATTTTCATTGCGCTGTTCGTTTTCTTCGACCGCTTTTTGCAGAAATATCATTAATCCTTCGATTTCAAAACGGTGTTTGTCCGCTAATCTTTTCAAAACCGGCGCGCTGTCGCTGTCTAAAAAATCCAGCTCGGCAAGGTCAATCGTGATATTTTTCCCGATTTCGCCGCGCATTTCGAGCGCGATTTTTTCGAGCAAAAGCGCGTCTTCCTGAAACATTTCGCCTTCGACGCGCAAAATTGTTTTGCCGCGTTCCGCATCTTCGATTTGCACAATGTTGGTCGGCATAATTTACAAGCGATATAAAAATCAGTTTACCAAATAAATCGAAGAGCCGTTGAATTTGAAAAAGGCTTTGGCGAGAATTCTCGTCAAAGCCTTTTTCTCTCAAACCATTTGACGCGCTGATTACATCGCGTCTTCGGTTGACGTTTTCATCTGCTTTCTTCGTTCAAAGCGTTGTTTCATTCGTTCCTCTTTCTGCTCTTTAAACGCTTTGGCTTGCGCCTGTTGTTCGGGAGTCAGGATTTGGAAAATCTGCGCTTTGACGCGCTCTTTTTCGACTGTTAACTGCGCTGAAGTTTGGGCTTGTTCCTGCGCGATTGCCGTCACTTTCGCTTCGTCGAATTGACCGTTGGCGGTCGCTTCGTCCAGTTTTTGATGATTCGCCCGCATTGTTTCCATCAGCGGTTTGACTTTCGCGCGGCTCGCTTCGCTAATTTGTTTGACCTGCGTTTTTTGCGCGTCGGTCAGATTAAGTTTTTCCGCCATTCGCCCGAAACCGCCGCGATGTCCGAAACCGCGTCCGCCTTTCCAACCTGCGCCGCTGCCTTTCTGCGCGATGGCGAAAACGGTGCTGACGGCGACCAGCGCGAACACTAAAAATCCGATAGTAAATTTTTTCATTTTGATTGCTCCTTTGCTCTAAAAAAATCCGCGAACTAAAATTTCGCGTTCACAACATTAGACGAATTTGCAGAGGAAACGAATGTAAAATGTCGGTCAGCGTTTGCAAAGATATGTCAAGAACCGGCTTAAATCAGTTTTACCCCGCATCAAAGCGAACGATTTGCGGTAAAATCATTTATTACGAGGAATCGCGCCGAAGCAATGGCGCAAAAAGTTTTTTGATTCTTATGAGCCGAATTTTGATTATTGACGACGACGAAGAACTGTGCGAGCTGGTTTCCGAATATTTAACGGTCGAAGGTTTTCAGACCGAAACCGCGCACGATGGCGAGAGCGGTTTGCAGAAGGCTTTGTCAAACGATTTCGATTTAATCACGCTCGACGTAATGCTGCCGAAAAAAAACGGCTTCGACGTGTTGCGCGACATTCGCCGCCAATCGAAAATTCCGGTCTTGATGCTGACCGCGCGCGGCGACGATATGGAGCGCATCGTCGGTCTGGAAAACGGCGCGGACGATTATCTGCCGAAACCTTTTAATCCGCGCGAACTCGTCGCGCGTCTGCGGGCAATTTTGCGCCGCGTCAAAACCGAAAATGAAATTGACGAAACGACGATTGATAAATTGCAGGTTGACGATGTGGAAGTGCAGATTTCCGCGCGTTCGGCGATGCGGAACGACGAAGATTTAAACTTGACTTCGGTCGAGTTCGATTTATTAGCCGAACTTCTGCGGCACGCCGGAAAAGTCGTCAAGAAGGAGGATTTGAGCGAAAAGGTTCTCGAAAGAAAACTTTCGCCGTTCGACCGCAGTCTCGATATGCACGTCAGCAATCTGCGAAAAAAGCTCGGCAGTCGCGCCGACGACAGCGAACGCATCAAAACGATCAGGTCGGTCGGATATATTTATACTTTGCCGAACATTTAGCCGATTAAAAACGAATGAGTCTTTTTCTGAAAATCTTCCTGTGGTTTTGGCTGGCGATGGCTTTGATCGTCGGCGCGTTGACGCTCGTCACGCGAACTTTTCAGAACGAACCGATTGTCCGCCAATGGCAGGTTTTCGCGGGCGAAACCATCACGGTTCACAGTCAGACCGCCGCGCAGATTTTCGACGCGGAAGGCAAAAACGGTTTGGAAGATTTTTTGAAGAGGCTGGAAAATTCTCAGCGCGTGAAAGCCGTCGGTTTATTTCGGCAAAACGGCGAACAAATCGCCGGCAGCGAAATTCAATCGGACACGAGCGATGTTAGAAACAAAGCGGCGGCGAGCGACGAAGCCGAATTCGAGCGCGGCGAAAATTATTATTTAATCGCCAAAAAAACCGCGCTTGCCGGCGGCGAGCCGGTCATTCTGGTTACGCAGTGGGAACGCCCGCGCGACGCGGACACCGCCTTTTTATCAACCCGCCAATTTTTCCAAATTCTCGCGGTCATTCTGACCGCCGGGTTGCTTTGCTACGCGCTGGCAAGCTATCTCTCGTCACCGATTGTCAAACTGCGCCGCGCGACCAGAAAATTTGCCGGAGGCGATTTGCACACCAGGCTCGAAATTAAACGGCGCGACGAACTCGGCGATCTGACGCGCGAATTTGACGATATGGCGGAGCGCATCGAAACGCTCGTCGCTTCGGAAAAGCGTCTGACGCAGGACATCTCGCACGAATTGCGCTCGCCGCTCGCCAGATTGAACGTCGCGCTCGAACTTGCCCGCAGTCGCGCCAACCCGGAAACGAGCAATTTTATCGAGCGCATCGAGATTGAATCGAAACGTCTGAACGAAATGATTTCGCGGCTGCTCGTGCTTTCAAAGCTCGAAAACCGTTCGGAAAATTTCGAGAAACACGAAATAAATTTGACGAAATTGTTCGAGCAAATCGTCACCGACGCTGATTTTGAAGCGCAGGCAGATGAAAAATCAGTGAAAATTACGCACAAAGACGAAGTGAAAGTTTTCGGCAACGAAACGCTTTTGCGAAGCGCGATTGAGAATGTTCTGCGAAACGCCGTCAAATACACGCCGGAAAAAACTGCGGTCGAAGTGTCGCTCAAAAAGCAAAACAAAACCGCCATCGTTGCGGTCAGAGATTTCGGCGCGGGCGTTCCCGAAAACGAGATCGAAAAATTATTTCGCCCATTCTACCGCGTCCACGCCGCCCGCGAACGAAAAACCGGCGGCATCGGTCTCGGTTTGGCGATTGCCGAACGCGCCGTCCAGGCGCACGACGGCGCAATCAAGGCGCGCAACACCGAGCGGGGTCTGCTGGTCGAAATAAATCTGCCGGTCGTATGATTACAAGCCTTTTCGAAAAACCGAAGGTTTAAAAAAAGACGAATATATTTTTGAGAAACCGCTAAATTTCCGTCGTGCGATTGCGGCGCGCGTCAATGAATGATTTGACGCAAAGAATGACGAAAACCAGACAGACCAGAGACATCGCCGCCTGCGACAAAACGGCGAGCGAAACTTTGATTTGACTCAGTTGCGGAATCAATCTGGTTAGGGGAACGATAAATCCGATCAGTCCGACAATGACCGCCGCGTGCATCAGATGTTTGCGTAAATTTTCGTTCGATTTCGCCGCGAAACCGAGAATCGCCAAAAGCAAACCGAACGCCGCCGGAATTAACGCCGTCGGCGCGTTTGTGCCGTCAATAATGCTGAAAACATAGCCGATAATGCCGATTAAAATTAACAAACCGCCGCTGACAATCGCCGTCGAAGGCATAACGTTTCACCTCGAAATAATTTAATAAAATAATTGATAATTTATTATAACAAACTTTGTCGGGGAGCGCGGACGGCTCGTCCGCATCGAGCGCGGAAGCGCGAGACGCATCGTTACCATCGAGTCGCGCATCGGCAATCGAACAACGTCGCCAAGCCGCCGTCGGCGGACGCTTCCGTCCGCACTCCCTTCAACGCGCCGTTTAGCATTCGATTCATAATTTTTTATGCATTTCAAGTATTTTTGTGAGAAGATATTTTTGCGGCGCATCAGAGTATCTAAGATGGATTTTGCCGTCGGGCGCGCATCTGGATTGATAAAAAAGGACAAAAGCGATGAACGAAAAAATATCGAATCGGAAAAACGTCACCCGAAAATTTATTCGGCATTTTATTTTTATTTTCGTCGGCTTGTGGCTTTGTCTTTTTTTCGCCGCAAATTCTTTCGTCAACGCGCAGTCAATCAATCAAAATTATCCGACACCGATTGTCTCAAACGAGATCAGCGGAAAAATCGCGGCGCGCGACATCGGCGATTCGCGCCTGACCGCTTATTTTTACACGTTCGACGGCACGCAGGGCGACGTTTTTATCAATGTCGTGACCAACAATTTTAACGGCGATATAGACGTTTTCACCGCCGACAACTTGAAGCCTTTAACGAAAATTACGATTTACGCCGACGACACCGACAGCGAAACCGGACGAGTCGTTTATCTGCGCCAGCCGGTGCGTTTGATTTTGCGAATCGAAGGACGCTCGCCGAACGATGATGCAGCGACTTTTCGCGTAAAATTCGCGGGCAGTTTTGCCGCTTCGCAGGCGGTCGCCGACAATTCCGAACCGAAAACGCCAGCCGTAAAATCGAATGAGGAAACCGGCATTCGCGTCAATTCGGTCGGCACGATTATCGAAGTCAAACCGAAACCGGCACCGACTCCGAAAGCGATCGCCGTCGAAAAACCTGCCGAACAAACGCTGACAACGGCGCAAATCGGGAAACGAAAAAAGGACAAAATCAGAGATAAAAATAAGATTGAAAACGAGCCGGACAAAGCTTCAAGCGACGCGCCGCCGAAGGCGGTCGCCGAAACGATTATAAGTGAAACGAACAAAGTGAAACCGGCGGAAATTGAAACGAAAAACCCAACTATCATCACGATTGACAAAAATCCTTCGCCAACCGAAGAAAAACCTTCGAGCGAATTAGAATCGAAAACAGCGGAAATCAAATCGTCCGAAACTAGTCCGGCGAATGTCGCAACCGACAACGCCGCAGAAAAGAATAACGATAAAACGAATATCGAAATTAAAAAGGATTCAACTGAAAGCGTGAAACCGGAGACTGAAGTAAAATCTGAAGAAGAAAAACCGGAAAAGGAAACTATTATTGCCAAAAAGGAATCGGCGAAACGAAAAAAAACGAATGCGCCGCAACCGGTTCCGGCATCCGCGCTCGAAAATATTCGCCTTGTAATTTTGTTCAAAGACGGCACGAAAATCGAACGTCCGATGAGCGAGATTTTAAAATTCGGCGTTGACAAAGGAATTTTAACCGTCATCTCGAAAGACGGCGCGATTGGACGTTATTCGATTCTCGATGTCGAGAAAACCACGATTCAGTAAAAGCGGAAAATTAAGAATATTAAAAAGTTTTTCTAGTCAAAAACGGCGATTTCAATCGCGGCATCTTTTTAACTTATAGTCTTTTTCACCTTCACGTTTTTTTCTGATTTATCGAATTTTTTCACGCAATTTTTCGGTCAATTGGCTATTCGGATTAGTCGCTTCGAGTTGAGAAATGATTTTATTCGTTTCGTCAAAATTACCTTTTTCGATATAGGCGATTCCGAGATTGTAGAGCGTTTGTTCGTGTTTCGGATTAGTTTGCAGCGAAGTTTGAAATTCTCTAATGGCGCGGTCTAAATCCGGTTTGGCGCGTTCGACGAAAGTGATTCCCAAATCGGTGCGGACGTTGACATCGTCGGGCTTTTTCGCCAACGCTTCTTCATAAAATTTTTGCGCCTGCTCGAATTGTCCCGCGTCGAAATAAGCGTTGCCGGTTTTGACGGTTGTTTGATAATCTTCCGGCTTTATTTGATGCGCCCTCTCGAAAAATTCGGCGGCTTTGTCCAGACTTTTGATTCGCGCGTATAAATCTCCGGCTTTGATTTGCGCGTCGAAATCGTTCGGCGCGGCTTTCGCCTTGTCGAGCGTTTCCTGCACGGCGGGAATCATTCCGCCCTGCGCCGGTTGATCTTTAACGACGGTCGTTTGAATTTGCTGATTTTGAAACGGCGCGTTCGTTTGATTGTTAGGCGTGACGGCGATTTGCGCGTTTCGGTTGATGCTGTTGGCGACGAAAAAACCGATAAGCAAACCGGCAAGCAAACCGATAATGGCGTAAAGAATATTTTTTTGCATCGGAATTGTGAATCGTGAATCGTGCATCTTTTTATTTGCGAAGAGCGATTCACGATTTTTATGCGTAACTGTGCAAACCGGGCAGCAAATAGCTCACGCCCAGATACGTAAAGACGACGAATAAAAAAGCGACGACGGCGAAATAAGCCGAGCTTCGCCCCGTCCAGCCGCGCGAGATTCTCGTATGCAAAAATCCGGCGTAGGTCAGCCACGCGATCAATGCGCCGGTTTCTTTTGAATCGAAGCCCCACGGTCTGCCCCAAGATTCGTTTGCCCAAATCGCGCCGGTAATTAAAAGCATCGCCAAACCCGCAAAAGCGAGACACGCCGTTTTATACATCAAGCCGTCGAGCAACTCGCGCGACGGCAGACGCTCGCGCAGTTTGTCGGTTTTAAACGCGAACAAAATCACAAAAAACGTGCCGGCGAGCGCGGTCAGCAAACCGGCGAGTTCGACTGGATTCGTATTTAAGCTCGTAAACATTTGCGGACCGTTCGATTGCAGATATTGTTTCGCCGCCAAATCAAATTGAGTCGGTGTGAGCGCGGAAAATTCCTGCGCCGAAAGTCCCTGATGCGAAGCGATTTCTTTACCGGCAACAACAAATTGCGTCGGATTCTTTGTTAACTGCGTTTGCAGATGCGAATAAATCTCCGTTGCGTTTTTAACGCCCGACACGAGAAAAACAATCGCCAAAATTTGCGCGGCGAACGCGGCTTTCAAAGCGATATGCCCGAATTTTTTCGCCGTTTCGTTGTTTTGATAAAGATAAAACAAAAACGCGACGATGGTGGCGAGCAGTAAAATCGCCGATAAAACGAGCGTCTCGCCGACATACGGAACGTCGAGACGAAACGGCGCGGAAAACGGTTTGCCGCCCTGCGCGCCCGGCACGAAAAGTCCGGCGCGGTATGTAAATTCGGTTAAAACTGAAAATTTGCTGATCGTCGCAATCACGGAAAGGGCGAAAATGCTCGACCAAACCGCCATCGCTTCGACTTTTACGCCGTCCTTCAAAAGATAAATCACCGCGACGGCGAAACAGACGAGCGCGACACCGTAACTTAAAGAAGCGTCGCCGACGTGAATCGGTCGCCAGTAAGAATCGAGAACCGGCGGAAGATTGATAAATTCGCCGCCGATAAATCTTGCCAAAGTTAAAATCAAAGCGGCGAGCGGCAAAGTGAACGCGCTTAAAAATTGGAAGTGTTTCCGGTTGGCGACCAGCAGCGTCGCAATGCCCGCGCCGAATGCGAAGGCGATGCTCAAATCATATAAATTGGCGAACGGAATGTAGCGGAAAATCCAGGGCGTTGACATATTTCCGCCTTCGCGAAGCAGCGCGATTTCGTGGTCGAAAGCGTTCACCCAGCGCACGAGCCAGCTCGAAAGATTAAAGAAAACGCCGAGCGTCGCGCCCCACAAACCGATTTTCTGCGCCATCGCCGACGGCGCGTAGAGATTCGTCAACTGGAACAGCGCGGCGAGAATATAACAGGCGAGCGCGAGCATCATCAACGCGCCGTCGGAAATAAAATTGCCGCCGATTTGCAGACGCAAACCGAGCATCAGAAATCCGCCGCCGATTGCCAGAACCGCGGGCAGATACGATTTCCAATGCGCCGCCGCATTTTTCGCCGAAGCATTTTCGCCGATTAAAATTTCATTCGGAATTTCTCGTATTTCTTGCATAACTTTGTAATTTACTGCGAAATTATTCGATTTGTTTCTGCCGCAAATCCGCGACGACTTTTGCAAATTTATCCTGAAAACCCTGATCGTTGCGGTTCGTGTCACCGCCTAGAACGATTTCGTTGTTCTCATCGTCAATCAACGCCCAAACTCGTTTGTGCGAAAGAAAAAAGACGAAAATCAACGCGCCGATTAAGCCGAAACCGCCGATATACCACGCGATGAACGCGGCATTGAACGGGTCGTATTTGATTGATAAAACGTGCGCGAACGGCGATTTTTGAAAATCCTTCAAACGCCATTTGTAACCGGCGACCGGCGCACCGATTGGAATATTGTCGGGCAGTTTATTACCGAAAGCATAAGCTCTTTTCTGCTCGCCGTTTGGCGTTGTGACATTGACGACCGCCGCCGGATTATTAAAATCCGCCGAGCGCGTGTCGGGTTTGCCCTGATTCAAAATGAAATCGGGAAAAAATCCTTCGTATTCGATTTTCGTGCCGTCGGGCAAACTTGCCGCGCCGCTTCGGGCTAGATTGACCTGAACCGGCGCGCCGCCGTTCTGCGGCGTTAATTCGAGCGTCATCATTCGCGCGCTGCCGACCGTAATCGCGCTCGCCTGAAAAAAACGGTAACCGCGATATTCAAACGGGCGATTCAAACTGACATCAGCGATGGTTTCGCCGTAAATCGGGTCGTCAATTTTGATGCGCGTATGCCAGTCGAGCGTGTTGTTAATTTCAATCGAGCCGTTCGGGTCAATCAAATCCTGCTCGATGTCGGTGCAGGTAATCGTGAACGGCAATTTGACGTTAAAGCGTTCCTGCTGATCGAGATTAAATTGGATCAGCTCAATCGTATCGTTATTTTGCCACGCATTGACACCGACGCTCCTGGCGTAATTTAAAAGCGTCGGATTCGTTTCGTTTGTCAGTTTTATATCGGCATCGAAACCGGTTTGCAGCGCGACGAAATGACCGAGAAAAAGCGTCAACAGAAAAACGTGGACGAGATATGCGCCCAAACGATTCCATTTGCCGCTTTCGCCGAAAACGTAAAGCCGCCGCCGGCTGACGATTGCCGAAAAATCCTTTCTGCCGTCTGCGTTTATTCCATATGAAACGTCTACGTCTTCGGTAATTTTCGCGCTAAAACCGTTGGCTTTGAAGACTTCTTTAACTTGTTCGGCTTGCTTCTTTTCATCTACCGTCGAATGCAAAATCGCGTTTTGTTTTTGCCTGAGCAGCCAGCCGCGCGTCGCCGTCCATTTCGGAGCGCGAATATATGAAAAAGCCCGCGGAAAGCGGTCAATCGAGGCGAGAATAATATTCAGCGAAAGCACCAGCAGCAGAAAGTTAAAATACCAGCTGTGATAAATGTCGAAAATGCCGAGCGCGCCGTAGATGTATTTTTCAGCCGGCGTACGCGAAGCGAAATATGCGTCGAAGCCGTTAACGTTCTGCTGAACGACAAGCATTCCGATGAGCGCAAGCAAAACCAGACCGCACAGCAAAGTCACGCCGAAACGCACCGAACTCAGAAAATCCAAAATACGATTGACGATTGATACCTGTTTCGTTCTGGAAATCCTGGCGGCGCGGTCTTTTAATGTTTCTTCGGCGACGGACATTTTCGGTTCTTTACAACAAAATTTAAGAAAAATGTTCTGAATAAAAATAATAACTTAGCCTGATTTGTTTGTCATCTGAGCGAAAGATTAGGTGATGTGATAATTTATATGACAAAAATAGACGACTAATCGGAAGAATCGAAGGTGCTTCGGGCTTTTGGGAACAAATTGAATAGAAGTCATCTCAAAAATAGTTTTTCAACTTTGCGCCCTTTGCGGCTTGGCGGGAAAAAATCGTTTGTTTCCCGCCAAGCCGCAAAGGGCGCAAAGAAAAATATGGTCAATATTGGCATTTTTTATTTTTGAGATAGCTTCTAATTTTAGGCTACAAAAGCATTTACAGAAAAAGCAATCGTAAAAGGATTAAAAATAAATTAATCGGAAATAGATTTTCGCCGGAATTTATTCGCTCGGAAAATTTTTATGGCTTCGTATGTCGGCTGTTGCGGATTATTGGGAATTGCGGTTTTTATCGCCCTGCTTTTTCTGCGCCGTAGAAAAATCGAAAACGAAATGGCGGATTTTTACAAAACGCATTCGCTTTATGTTGCCAAAGACGAACCGCCGAACGTGCGTGAAAGTCTGGATGCGGGAAGCGACAATCTTTATTGCTGCCGCACAAATTTAACGACGGCAACCGGCTCGAACATCGAGTTCTGCTGGTGGGAATGGTATTTGAAATCGAACACGACGATTAATGGCGCGCCCTCGGTAAGTTTCACCCATTATCTCGCCGTCTCTTTCGCGCCGCATTCGGTCAGTGAAGAATTTATGCGAGAGGCGATTGATTGGGCGGACAAAAGCGGCGACGATGTTTCACAAAAAGCGAAGGATTTTTTTATTACGAACACCGAAACTCCGTATCGCGCCGAAATGCTCGCCGACGGAACCTTGATTATTTGCTGGCGCACGGTGATTAAGCGGCGCGAAGTTTACGAAGCGAAAATCGAATGGCTGAAAAACAACCTCAGCCTGCCGAACGAAATAGAAACTTCGGAAACGATTTTTTATACGCACGAGAATTACTCGACGCTGCGCCGTAAATTCAACGCTGCGTGGACGAATCTCGAATTGGAGCTTCATCATCAAAGCGCGAAATTTCAGCACGAAGGTCGTGATGAATTCGGCGGCGACGCGGCTTTCGGCGATCCGCATTGCCCGAACGAAATTGCTTTTGCTTTGACCGGCGAAACGACCGTGAAGAAAGCACGGCAAATGTTTTCCGACGCTTACGGCGGCGCGGCGGATATTCTGCGCGGTCAGCGTGCGGCTGAAGAAAACGATTCGCTCGCCGCCGCTAACGAACTTTCAAATTTGGAAGATTGACTTATCAATAATGAAATTAAAATATGTTGAGCCTGATAAAATCGCTTCGCGTTTGGTTTTCGATTTATGATTATCGAAATGCAGTCCACGCCGTATTCGTTAATAGAAAAAATATTATTCCGACACCGATCAGACCGAAAAATAAATTCAAAATAATGCCCAGAATCGGAAACAGCTTTTTAGTTTTCTTTGAAAACGCTCCGATCAAACCGAAAATCAATCCGGTTAAATGCAGCAGCGGCGCGAGCAAGCCGACAACGAAGAAAGCGATGGAAAATGTTTCGCTCAAAGATTTGCTTAAATCTTTTCCGACGGTATTCTCGACACTATCACTGGTAAAAACAACAGATAAGACAATCAGAAGCGTTACAATCAGCGGCAAACAGCCGCCGATGACGGTTGAAGCGATGCCGAGCCGCGAATGTCGCTTAGGCAAATCTAGATCATCAATTTGTCTCATATTCTTTCAACCCATCGCCAGCCGGTTTATTTTGGTAAAAGTTATATTAAGCGAAACTCAAGTTTAAAGCATATTTGAAATCTTTAAATTCATCGTTGTGTTCAGCCGGCTTCGCCAGCAGCAGAAATCAGCATATTAATAAAAATTAGCCCGGCTGTTCATATAAAGAAGTTTTATTTAGCGGCGGCGGATTTGGAGAATTTATTTTTCCAAGTTATTCTTTTTCAAACGATTAAGTTTGCCCTAAAAAAATTAATGAAAGCGTTCACGGCAGAGATTCAAGAAACAAAAGCAATCGGATTGCGCGAAAAGCTCGCGGCGTATGTCGAACTGACCAAACCGCGCATCGCTTTTATGCTCGTGCTGACGGCGGCGGCGGGCTTTTATCTCGGCGCGGATAAAGGATTCGATTTTACGCTCTTCGTCAACTCGATGATCGGCATCGCACTGCTCGCGTTCGGCGTGGCGACTTTGAATCAAGTTTGGGAAAGAAAAACCGACGCGCTGATGGAACGCACCGCGTCGCGACCTTTGCCGTCGCAAAAATTGACCGTCGCCGAAGCTTTGATTTTCGGCGTTTCACTGAGCTTGATCGCGGAAATTTATCTGGCGTTTCTGGTTAATTATTTGACGGCGATACTCGGTATAATCGTCATCGTCGGTTACGTTTTGCTTTACACGCCGCTTAAAACGCGCACGTCGGCTTCGACCGCCATCGGAGCGATTCCGGGCGCGCTGCCGCCTCTGATGGGTTTTACGGCGGCGGCGAATGAAATCAGCCTGGGCGCGTGGGTTTTGTTCGCAATGCTTTTTCTTTGGCAATTTCCGCACTTTCTGGCAATCGCCTGGATGTATCGGGAGCAATACGCGAAAGCCGGAATTTTAATGTTGCCCGTCATCGAGCCGCAGGGAAAAATCACGGCGCGGCAAATCGTGATTTTCACGGTTTTGCTGCTTCCGGTCAGTCTCGCGCCATTTTTTCTCGGAATGACCGGCTTAGTTTATTTGGTCGGCGCGAGTATTCTGGGGCTTTGGTTTTTAATCGCCAGCATCAAAGCCGCCCGCGCCAAAACCGTCGAGCAAGCCCGCAAACTTCTGCTCGTTTCCGTCCTATATCTGCCGATAATTTTCGCTTTAATGGTTTTTAATCATAGATAGGTTTCAGGTGTCAGATTTCAGGTTAAGAGATTTTAAAACAAGTAGAAACCTTTTAACCTGAAATCTGACACCTGAAACCTGAAATTTTTATGAAAGTCGGAACAATCGAAACCAGCATTGAAGAGTTGAAGCGCGGGCGGCGGGCGAGTTTGAGCGGCGGGACCAACGGCGGCAACGGCAATCGAAATCGCGGCGGCGGCGGCGGAAACAATGGCGGCGGCGAAGATTCGAGCGATGATTTTATCGAAGAAGCGCAGCCGTATCAGTCGAACAAACTGCGAATCGCTATGTGGTTTTTGCTTTTGATTGTTTTGATGACGTTCGGCGGCTTAATCAGCGCATATGTCGTCATTGCGACCAACGGCGTTTTGGAATGGAAGCCGTTTGCGCTGCCAATCCAGGTTTGGATCAGCACCGTTTTAATCTTGGCGAGCAGCCTGACTTACAAAATCGCGCAGAGTGCGGTCAACGTGAATAATCAGCCGAAGGCGAAAAAATGGTTTCTCGCCACGACCGCGTTCGGCGGAATGTTTATCGCCTCGCAGCTTCTGGCGTGGCTTGAACTCGTTCGGCAGGGCGTTTATATGGAGAGCAACCCCTACGCCGGATTTTTTTATATTTTAACCGCCGTTCACATCGTTCACGTCGTCGTCGGCATCTGCGCGCTCGGTTACGTCGTTTTGCGCGTTTGGCAATCAACCGCCTCTGAAGACGAAATTATCAAACGCGGACAAATCGTCAATGCCGTCGCGTGGTATTGGCATTTGATGGACGGACTTTGGCTGGTTTTGTTTTTACTACTCGGATTCTGGAAGTAAATTATGGCGACGGCGACGTTTGAACAAGCGAATAAATCGAGAGTTTTAATCAACGCGGTTTCGATAAGCGTCCCGGTCGCGGTCGCCTTGATGCTTGCTTTCCCGAATAAAATTGATTTGGGAGAATGGACGAAAACGCTTCCGCATATCATCGGTTTCATCAACGCGGTCACGACCTTAGCTTTAATCGCCGGTTTAATTTTTATTAAATCAAACCGGGTTCATTTGCATCGCGGCGCGATGTCGTTCGCTTTTGTTTTAGGCGCATTTTTTCTAATCTGCTATGTTCTTTATCACGCGACGAATCCGGCGAATAAATTTAACGGCGAAGGCGCGGCTCGCTATGTGTATTTTTTCTTTTTAATTACGCACGTCGGGCTTTCGCTGATAGTTTTGCCGTTGGTTCTGCGGGCAATGTTTTTCGCCGCGACCAAACAATTCGCGGCGCATAAAAAAATCGTCAAATTCGCCTATCCGATCTGGTTATACGTTTCGGCGACCGGCGTAATCGTTTATCTTATGCTTTATCAATTATTTCCGGCGAAATAAAAAAAGCGAATTATTTCTTGCGAAATCAAAATTCCGGTGTTATATTATTGATTGTTGAAAACTTGATCGCCGAAGTCGTTTGGCTAAAGCAAGCGGCGCGGGGGACCCAAACGTTTTACGAAGCAATTCGCAAAACACGGGGCGAAGCGGTTTTTCCAAAAATCGCGGGGACTATTCTTCGTTCCTAGCCCGTCAGCTAACCTCGTAGGTGGGTGAAGAAGTTACTGTAGATTTTTGCCGTTACTGGCGCGATTTTGCGTGTGCTTCGTGCCTTTTGATTTTTTTCAACAAATCAAACAAGACATCCAGTCTTCTCAAAGAAAAAACTCCGCGTGCGTTGCGCGGAGTTTTTATTTTGTATTATCAATCTAAATCCTTTATTAAGAACGATTGGATTTTGCTTTAACATTTCCAACCGGCTGTAATTTTACCGACTTGAGCGGAATTTTTTGCTCTTTGTCAAAAATAATTTTTGTCGGTTTGCCGTTAATCTTGAAGGCAAAATTTTCGCTTCGTTTCTCTATTTCGATTTTTTCGGTTTGCGTTCCGCCAACCGTCGAAATTTCCACATCCAACGGCAAAACAAATGCCTCAGGCGTGATTTTATCGGCGGATTGCGTCTGCGTGACGATTAAATTCAAAGTCTTCGTTGACGCATTATAAACCGGTTTGACGTTTAATTTCGGATAACCCGCGCCGTAAATCCATTGTTTGAAAAACCAGTCCAATTTCATTCCGGAGGTTTCTTCCATCGCCTTTTGTAAATCAGACGTTTCGACGTTTTCCAATTTATGGCGGTTTAAGTAAAGATTTATCGCCTTCCAGAAATTATCCGTGCCGACGGTTTCGCGCAGGGTGTGAATGACCGCGCCGCCTTTTTGATACGTCGTTATGTCGAAAATTCCGTCGTTTTTCGGATTCGCCGTCACATTATAAAGCGGATGACGGTTTTTACTGACCGCATCGTCAACGAAAAACTGTGCCACGTCTTCGCCTATCTTTCGCAGATAATCTTCGCGCCCGTATATTTTCTCTCGATACGCGGCTTCCATAAACGTCGCGAAGCCTTCGTTAAGCCATAATTCCGACCAGTTTTTGCACGTGACGAGATCGCCGAACCAGGAATGGGCGAGTTCGTGCGAGACTAAATCTTCGACGACATCCGGCGGATTAAAAAGAATTTCCGTGTCCGCCATCGTCGTCGCGGTGATGTTTTCCATTCCGCCGAAATTAAAATTGGCGACGATTGTCTGATCGTATTTTTTATACGGAAAATCAACGCCGGTCAGCTCTTCGTAAACGCGCATTATCTCCTTTGTTTTGCCGTAAACTTTTCGCCCGACGGCTTCCTGTCCCGGATACATATAAAAACCGAGCGGAATCGTTTTATACGAATCGCTGACTTTGACATAGTTCCCAACGACAAACGATGTCAGATAAGTCGAATGCGGAACAATCATTTTGTAGTGAAAAGTTTTCGTTCCGTCGGCGTTTTCGATTGTTTCGAGCAATTCGCCGTTGGCAATCGCGGTTTCATCTTTTTCGACCGTAATAAATTGCTCGGTCGTCGCTTTATCGTCCGGCGCGTCATCAGACGGAAACCAGAAACGAGCTTCCTCGGCTTCGCCCTGCGTCCAAATCTGCGCGTGGCGCGTCGTTTTTCCGCCCTCTGTTTCCGCGTCAACAAAATAAATGCCTTTTTCTGGCTTTTTTATCGAATACTTGAACCGAATCGAGATCAAAGCGTCCGGCGAATAGTTTTTATCGAGCGTCAGAAAAATTTTTTCGCCCGCCGTTTTGAATGAAACGTTTGTATTGTCCGGTTCGAGTTTGACCGATTCAAAATTCATTTCCGCCGCGTCAAGCTCGAACGCTTTAAATCCGTCATTAAGCGGTTTTAACTGGACGGTCGTATCACCAAAAACCATTTTTCCGGCACGGTCAAAACTCGTCCTAATCGTATAATTCTGCACGTCGAGAGCGTGAGCGCGGCTGACGCTTGAATTAGACGTTTGGGCGAAATTTGAAAAGCTAAGAAAAAGTAAAACTAAAGTAAAAGCTGTCAACCGAAACTGATTTTTTGTTCGCATAATTTATCCGAAAAAACGCATCCTTCACATTATCGCGGCTTTCCGCGAAAAATGAAATAATCAACGAACAATTTCTTCTTTGATATTCACTGTCAACCAGGCACTCCTGCGATATTATACTAAACCGAAAATTGATGGTTCAGTATCGGGTTACCGCTCGCTGTTCGGGAAATTTGGATGTGTTGGGCAGTAGCCCAACTCTGACTCTGAACCGAATTAGTATTTATTTTGCACGACGGAGTTTAGGATTTTCAATGAAATTACCTGCAAATTAAAAAAGAAAAAGCGCGAATCTCTGATGAAAACTTCGTCAAAAGATTCGCGCTTTTTTATAAAACCGATTTATTATTTCAAACTAATGAGGTTTTGAGTTGCGCGCGAGGTAGTTTCTGACTTTTGGAGAAAGCAGGACGGTCAGCGCAACTCAAAACTCCTTTATAACTACGAATTGTCAATCACAAATTCGAATAAATTCAAATATTCGTAATTCGTAATTTCAAATCCGTAATTAAATTTATCCCGCGCGGCGCATCGGCTGCGGCTGGGCGACTTCGTTGTTTTTTTGCAAATCCTGAAGATGCTGAATCAAGCCGGATGCCGCTTTTTTCGACAATTCGTCGGTTTTGCACTGCATTACGTTCTGACATTCGACATCCGGATCGGCACCGATTTCACGGGCAATGGCGCGAATCATTCCGAGCTGTTTCGCCGTCACCAAATCCGAGAGACTGCGCGCAATCGGGTTGGAGGGAAAACCGTCGTTGGTCGGTGTCGGAACCGCGCCTTCGCGCTCGATGGTGTCCGATTCCTTTTTGTAAAGCTCGCGGGCAATGCCGAATTTGACCGCCGCGCGTTTGAGCGCGTCGTGTTCGGCTTTTTTAATGCCGAGTTCGGTTTCCGCCGTTCCCGTGCCGATGCCTTCGCGCGTTACGCCATTGATCGTGATGGCGACCGTGACGGTGAAAATATCACCGAATTGTTTAATGTCGCGGATTGTATGCGACCAGTTCGACGCGGTTTCGTCCAGAATGTCGGCGACCGTGTGCCATTCGACGTAATCAACGTAATGCGTGTTGCCGTTGCGGTCGCGCCAACCTTCGCGTTGTTTGATCAATTCCGGGTCAACATTTTTACGCAGTTCGCGCAAAGTGGTCGAAAAATTCAGAACATTGTTGGTCGTTTCATTCGCCGCCGCTTCTTCGGCGATTACGAAATTTTCGACTTCTCTTAAATTCGTCTGTGTCATTTGATTGTCTCCTTGTATGTTCGCAAGATGACTCGGCGCGGAATCGTTTGGCGTTTCGGTTAGTCCAGTAACCGAAAATAATTCCGTCGCTTCGTCCGCCTTCTGTTCGCCAAGCGTGGACGCGCTCGACTCAGTTGCGTTTGTGTCTTTTTCAACAATCTGCGCCGGTTTGACCTCAATTTGAGGTTCAACCTGCACAGGCTGTTTCGTTGCCGACTCGGTATTCCTGGCGACCAAAGCGTATTTCACCGCCAAAATATGCTCGCATCGAAATCCCGCATCGCTGACAGCCGCTTCTTCAAATTCCAAACAATTGCATTGAATTTTGCCGGTCTCATCGCGCCAAACTTCATACGAAGTTTGTTTGCCGCGCAAGGAAGGCGTTGAAACTAAAAATTTGTCGCCCTCACGATTGACCAAACCCATCGCCGCAATTGATTTCGCGCGTTTGTCGCGCTTTTCCGTCGAACTTTTTTCTATTGCTATCGCTGTCATATTTTTTACCTCTAAAAAAACTGCAAATCGTTGTAATTCTTACTATTTGCTTACGGATAAAACATCTTCGTTTCATCTATGAAACAGTGTATCACAACAATTTTTTTGTTGCAAGCGTGAAACGAAGTGTTGCA